>CP134536.1:2362500-3562500 GCA_031826515.1 Flavobacteriaceae bacterium HL-DH10
TGAATAGGGCGCTTTAGTTAGTAGTGGTAGACGCGAAACCGTGTGATCTACCCATGGGCAGGTTGAAGCTGTAGTAACATACAGTGGAGGACCGAACCGGTTGACGTTGAAAAGTCTTCGGATGACCTGTGGGTAGGGGTGAAAGGCCAATCAAACTCGGAAATAGCTCGTACTCCCCGAAATGCATTTAGGTGCAGCGTTGATTTATAGTTTTATAGAGGTAGAGCTACTGATTGGATGCGGGGGCTTCACCGCCTACCAATTCCTGACAAACTCCGAATGCTATAAAATGTTAATCAGCAGTGAGGGCATGGGTGCTAAGGTCCATGTCCGAGAGGGAAAGAACCCAGACCATCAGCTAAGGTCCCAAAATATATGTTAAGTTGAACTAACGAGGTTGAACTGCTTAGACAGCTAGGATGTTGGCTTGGAAGCAGCCATTCATTTAAAGAGTGCGTAACAGCTCACTAGTCGAGCGGTTCGGCATGGATAATAATCGGGCATAAACATATTACCGAAGCTATGGGATAGAAATATCGGTAGGGGAGCATTGTAGTGTCGTCGAAGGTGTGCTGTGAGGCATGCTGGAGAAGCTACAAAAGAAAATGTAGGCATAAGTAACGATAATGCGGGCGAGAAACCCGCACACCGAAAGACTAAGGTTTCCTCAGCTATGCTAATCAGCTGAGGGTTAGTCGGGACCTAACGCGAACCCGAAAGGGGTAGTGGATGGACAACAGGTTAATATTCCTGTACCTGCTCACATTAAAAGTGACGGAGGCGAAAAGTTAGTGCGTACTGACGGAATAGTACGTTGAAGCGAGTGGTAACACCGCGATAGTACACTGAGACTTCGGTCAAGGTGATAATCTAGCAAATCGACTTCCAAGAAAAGCAAGTGAAGCAGCCCGTACCCTAAACCGACACAGGTAGTTGGGATGAGAATTCTAAGGTGCTCGAGAGATTCATGGCTAAGGAATTAGGCAAAATAGACTCGTAACTTCGGGAGAAGAGTCGCCACCCTTCGGGGTGGCCGCAGTGAAAAGGTCCAGGCGACTGTTTATCAAAAACACAGGGCTATGCTAAATTGAAAGATGATGTATATGGCCTGACACCTGCCCGGTGCTGGAAGGTTAAGTGGAGGGTTTAGCTTCGGCGAAGATCTTAAATGAAGCCCCAGTAAACGGCGGCCGTAACTATAACGGTCCTAAGGTAGCGAAATTCCTTGTCGGGTAAGTTCCGACCTGCACGAATGGTGCAACGATCTGGACACTGTCTCAGCCATGAGCTCGGTGAAATTGTAGTATCGGTGAAGATGCCGATTACCCGCTGTGGGACGAAAAGACCCCGTGCACCTTTACTATAGCTTAGTATTGGTTTTGGATAAGTAATGTGTAGGATAGGTGGGAGACTTTGAAGTGGCGTCGCTAGGCGTTGTGGAGTCATTGTTGAAATACCACCCTTTGCTTATCTAGAGTCTAACCTTCGTAGAAGGGACAGTGCTTGGTGGGTAGTTTGACTGGGGTGGTCGCCTCCAAAAGAGTAACGGAGGCTTCTAAAGGTTCCCTCAGCACGCTTGGTAACCGTGCGTAGAGTGCAATGGCATAAGGGAGCTTGACTGAGAGACCTACAAGTCGATCAGGTTGGAAACAAGAGCATAGTGATCCGGTGGTTCCGCATGGAAGGGCCATCGCTCAAAGGATAAAAGGTACGCCGGGGATAACAGGCTGATCTCCCCCAAGAGCTCATATCGACGGGGGGGTTTGGCACCTCGATGTCGGCTCGTCACATCCTGGGGCTGGAGAAGGTCCCAAGGGTTGGGCTGTTCGCCCATTAAAGTGGCACGCGAGCTGGGTTCAGAACGTCGTGAGACAGTTCGGTCTCTATCTACAGTGGGCGTTAGAAATTTGAGTGGATCTGACTCTAGTACGAGAGGACCGAGTTGGACAAACCTCTGGTGTATCTGTTGTTCCGCCAGGAGCATTGCAGAGTAGCTACGTTTGGAAGGGATAAGCGCTGAAAGCATATAAGCGCGAAACCCACCACAAGATGAGATTTCTTTAAAGGGTCGTGGAAGATTACCACGTTGATAGGCTATAGGTGTAAAGGCAGTAATGTCATAGCCGAGTAGTACTAATAACCCATAGGCTTATTGTACGCCTGTTTTTTTATAAGTTCAATATACAATTATAACAATCATGTCTCTTATTTTCAATATGTTAAGATATTTGTTCCGATTTTAATCGGGACGCTGTATGCTAAAGGATAATATCCAATAGCGAGCAGCTATAACTTAAGGTGGTTATAGCGACGGGGCTCACCTCTTACCATTCCGAACAGAGAAGTTAAGCCCGTTAGCGCCGATGGTACTGCATTTGTGGGAGAGTAGGTCGTTGCCTTTTTTAAGTCCTCAACATTTATTTGTTGAGGACTTTTTTTTGATCTATACTCTAATTATTCTTTAGTTACACTCTTTTTTTGTCTTAAACTCAAAGTATCCAAATACTTTATAGGGATCAATCCCAATTGTTGTGTTTAAGCAAATATTCTGGTTAGTCTAAAAAGGAATAACTCTAAATTTTTAATATATTAGTTGATAGTAGGACAAACAAAACAGGACAAAACAATGTTATTGTCAAAGGAGAAGGCTCAGACCTAAACAAAGTAGAGGCTTTGAAGGGCAGAGCTAAACGAAAAACCATTACACAAATAATGATGTTAAAACTCATTGAAATAGCACAGGAAGAAGGAGAACCTGAATTAGAGAAATCGTATTGGAATACATATTATTGCCAACAAAATCTTTTACTGCTGATGGCAGACTTTATGTTAAGTATTGCAAAAATAGATTTTGTACGTTGTGTTGTAGTGTAAGAAAAGCCGAAATTATTAATAAATATTATCCGGTTATGAAACAATGGAAAGAGCCATATTTTTTAACCTTAACAGTTAAATCGTGCAATGGTTATAATTTACGACGATATATTAAGAAATTTATATTTGGTTTTCAAAGAATTACATAAAAGCATAGAAAACGCTATCAAAGAGGAAAAGGTAAAAAAAACTTATGGGTGTGCGTTCATTAGAATGTAATTTTAACCCAATTAAGAAAACTTATAACTCACATTCCATATAATAACAAAAGACAAAGAAACTGCTGAAATTTTGCTTTCTGAATGGCTTAAGTTATGGATACCAAAGTTTGCTAAAAAAACTGCTCAAAATTTACAAAAGGTGAAGGATTTAGAAACAGGTTTAATTGAGATTATAAAATATGGAAGTAAAATTTTTACTGAACCCGATTTAAAAAAGAGAAGTAAAGAAACTCAAACAGCCCAAATATATGTTATAACATTAAATACTATTCTCATGCCAATGAATAGTAAACGAATTTTTGACCGTTTTGGTTTCAATTTGCCTAAACAAAAACAAATCAAACAAATACCAGCTAAATTGCTATCTAATTATAATGAATGGGAGTATGATATAGTTTCATCTGATTGGGTTAATGTCTCTACAGGTGAAAAGCTTTGACGTTATGAATTGCCTTCTTATTTAAATGCTGTTTTAAATAAGAACATTAATGATAATTTAGTATAAACTAGAATATAGAATATGAGAATAAGTTAAAAAAAATAGAAAAGGAATAATAGACCAAAATTGTGATAAATGTTTAAAAATAAACCAGCTTAATAATTAAATTAAATAATTCTATTTGCATTTAATAAACCTATCAATTTGTACTACTTTAGATAAATAATCAAAATGAAATTAAGCTGTAATAAATGAATAAATTGATTTTACACGTTGGACCAGGTAAATGTGGGTCTTCAACAATACAGAGCTTTTTCATGAGCAACAATAACCCATGTGTTGAGGATACAAAATTTATCATCTTAGAGCCAAAAGAAATAACCAAAATCAATCGACCCAATCCAACAGAAGAATCAATTGGTTATTATACAAAACTATTGAATGATAATATCAATCCAAACAAAACACTTATTTTAAGCCATGAGTATCTTTTTGACTGCCAATACTCAATCAGGAACATTTGTAGTATTTCATCAAATAAAGTTGCAGAAATATTAATTATTGGGTATACTAGAAAACAATCTGGTTATTTAGTTTCTTCCTATTCACAATGGCTGTTCAGGTTATCGGATAGGGTTAAAGAGGTCAATGATGTTATATTAAATATTGGTATAGACCCAAATTATTTCACAGGAGTTGAAAGGCATTTAATAGCCTCGATTGTGAACGATTTTTATACTGCTAGAAATCTTTCTAATGTGTTGATAATAAATTGGAACCAATATTACGGAGAAATAGAAAATCTTGTTTCTTCTTACGGTGTTAAAATTAGATGTGGTTTACTTCCAGATAAAAAGTCTACAAAAAATCTTATTCAGGATTTCTGTGACAGAACTGGACTGACAATCAAAAATGAGTTGTTGCGATCTACCAATTCAAAAGCAAATCTATCATTTAACAGCGACCTTATTGAAGCCATAAACAATGCAAAAGAGTTTAGAATGCTAACACTTCTTCCCAATGATGATAATGATTTTTTCAATAATATTTCCAACATAATGATATCTAATACCTTATCAGATGATGAGTTTATGTTTGACCTAAATAGATATATCGATTCTTATTTTTACAGTCCAAACATGGAATTATGCAAAAAATTTGATTTGAACAAAGGTTATTATGAAATATCAAAAAAATGTTCAAAGGATGAAATATTGCACATAATCAAAAATGAACAGACCAAACGGATAAAAGATAACCGTATGCTTAAAAAATATAAGGAACTGAACGGAGCAATGGCAGAGTTATTTTTTAACTATTATAAATCCCAACAAAAGGAAAATATTGTCCAAGCTAATCCCAAGAATAGTGTCAAGTCGAGTGAAAAGAACTTTGGCAATTACTATCTTGTTAGTTGGTTGAAAAATGAATTAAAGCGCATTTTTAGATAATTGTAAGCAAAGATTTTCAATATGAAATCAACTAATAAGTAGAATGAGTCTTTGATTGAGAGAGTAAATTACATATTTAGATTAACTGAAGTCCGATTTAAACTGTGATTAAATAATAGGCGAATTTAATCATGAGGTCATTATTTTTTATAAAAATAGCAGAACTGTTAACGATAATGTCAATCAAAAAAAACAAAGACTTGTAAATCATATGATTACATGGGTTTTCGCGGAGAAAGAGGATTTTAAACTTAATACCTATCCTTTATATAGCGTGTATTTTTGAAAAGGAAAACCAAATATTTTAACCCACCCCCTTTTTGAATTTATAAAGAACTCTAAATATTTTTTCACTTTTTTAACCTAACTTTTTAGTAATAACAGGTCTTTTAAAGCTTTCTTTGATTATAAGTTGTTAAAAAGATACTCACATTTATTAAAAGAGAAAAACCACAATTTTTTACATCTTTAATGTTTTAATTGGAATGAATAAATTATTTAGAGAGAGTGTCGATTTGCCTTATAAGACCTATTTAACAGGTGTTTTTATCTATAAAGTATCTAATTTAAGACATATATTCTCTTAGTTATCGATGATTATATTGTAATAATCCGTAAAGCATCTTTAAAATCGCTACTAAATTTGGCACTTATATAAAACAAAAAACTCACAACTTTCTAATTAATAGATTGTTATGAGTTTTTAAAGTGGTACCTCCAGGAATCGAACCAGGGACACAAGGATTTTCAGTCCTTTGCTCTACCAACTGAGCTAAGGTACCTCGCCAAAGCGGTTGCAAATATATATTGATTTTTGTTATTCGACAAGATAAATTTATAAAAAATGCATCTTATTTGTGTTTTTTTATTTTAAAAGTATTTATATGTTTTGAAATCAGTATAATAAGTTAAATGTGAATAATTATTATTCTTCATTTTGTAAATTTATACCTTTTAAAATTTATGAATCTAATTATAGATGTAGGGAATTCTTTTGTTAAACTAGCTGTTTATAGTAAGAACAAGTTGATATTTAAAGAGATTGTAGAAATCGATAAGATTTTAGAGTATATTATTTCTATTAAAAACAAATATAATAAACTTACAAATGCGATTATTTCATCTGTAGGAAGATTGAGAAAGGACGATATTAAAGTTATTAATCAACTTTTTGATTTATTAGTTTTAGATTCTAGAACTAAATTACCGTTTAAAAATCTTTATAAAACGCCTAATACTTTGGGTGTAGATAGAATTGCTTTGGTTTGTGCATCTGTTAATCAATATCCAAAAAATAATGTGCTTGTAATTGATGCAGGTACTTGTATAACTTACGATTTTATTAATACCAAAAATGAATACTTGGGAGGTGCAATATCTCCCGGATTAAGAATGCGTTATAAAGGATTAAATAATTTAACAGCAACTTTACCATTGTTAGATACTAAAACTCCCAATAACATTATAGGAAATTCTACCGAAGAATCTATACATTCTGGAGTAGTAAATGGTGTTTTAAAGGAAATTGATGGGGTAATTAAAGAATATGAACAAAAATATTCAGATTTAACAGTTATTTTAACAGGTGGAGACGCTAATTTCTTGTCTAAACAATTAAAAAGTAGCATATTTGCCAACTCTAATTTTCTTTTAGAGGGACTGAACTTTATTTTAAAATTTAATTCTAATTCATGATAAAAAAACTTGTAATAGTTTTTATTGCTGTTTTCGCCATTCAAAGTTATGCCCAAGAAGGTACAGCTTCACCTTATTCATTTTATGGAATAGGAAGCCTTAAGTTTAGAGGAACTGTAGAAAACAGAAGTATGGGTGGTTTAAGTATTTATATGGATAGTATTCATATGAATTTACGTAATCCAGCATCATACGCAGGAAAGAATATTGACGCCTATCCGTTTAGTGGAGAAAGCAGACCTGTTAAATTTACAGTAGGAAGTACATATTCTAGTTTAGATTTAAAAAGTAACTCAGGAACTGCCAAAGCATCATCAACAACCTTTGATTATTTAGCTTTATCTGTTCCTATGGGGAAATTTGGTTTTGGTTTTGGATTATTGCCATTTACTTCTGTTGGTTATAAATTAGAGTCTCTAAATACTTCTGGAGATATTTCAAATAGGTTTAATGGAGAAGGGGGAGTTAATAAAGCTTTTTTAGGTTTAGGGTATCAAATTATAGAAGGTTTAAATATTGGAGTAGATGCACATTATAATTTTGGAAATATTCAAAACAGCACTATAGAGTTTTTGTATGATAATGATGGGAGTCTTACTCAATATCAATCTCGTGAAAATAACAGGTCAGATTTAAGTGGATTAAATTTTAATTTAGGCTTGTCTTATAAAACCATGTTAACAGAAAAGCTTGAGTTTGTTTCTGCTTTTACATTTACACCTGAAAGTACATTAGTGTCAAAAAATGAACGATCATTTTCTACAGTAACGACATCAACTACAAATCCAGGACAAGAGTTTGAAGTTGGTCGTATTGATGTTGATTTAGAATCTTTAGGTTTACTTGAAACAGATTTAGTACTACCTTCTAAGTATTCAATAGGAGCAGGAATAGGGAAACCAAGAAAATGGTTTGCTGGTGCAGAATACACATCTCAAAAAACAAGTAATTTTTCTAATGTTTTATACAGTAGCACTACTACACAGTATGAGGACGCTACAACCTTTTCTTTAGGAGGGTTTTATATTCCACAATATAATTCATTTTCAAGTTATTTAAAACGAACTACTTATAGGGCAGGTGTGCGCTATGAAAAAACAGGTTTAAATATAAATAATGAGTCAATAAATGAGTTTGGCATATCTTTTGGTCTAGGTTTACCAGTAGGAAACGGAATATCGAATGCAAACTTAGGTTTCGAGATTGGAAAAAGAGGTACAACCAACAGTAATTTAATACAAGAGAATTTTATAAATATTCAATTAAGTTTATCTTTGAACGATAGATGGTTTCAAAAAAGAAAATTTGACTAACAGATTAAAATTATTATCATGAAGGCGAAAATTACATTATTAATATTATTATTTTTAGGAATAAACATAGGTTTTGCGCAGCAAGATGAAGAGTGTATGACTAAACTTTCCATATTCCATGAGTATGTAAAGGCTAAAAATTACGATGCTGCTTACGAACCATGGATGGCAGTTAGAAATAAATGTCCAAAGTTTAATAATGCTATATATGTTGATGGCGATAAAATTTTAAATGATAAAATTGATAAATCTACAGGAGCCGAGAAAAAAGCTTTTATAGAAGATTTATTAAAACTTTGGGAGCAAAGAGCCGAGCATTTTGCTAGTAAAACTCCAAAAGGAGAATATGCAGCTAAAGCTTGTCAATTAATGTATGATAATAAAGATGTTTTAGGGAAAACAAATGAAGAATTATATGAGTGCTTTGATGCCGCTTATAAATTAGATAAAGCAACATTTACAAACCCTAAAAGTTTGTACACTTATTTTTCTTTAATGGTAGATTTATATGATGCTGGTAAAAAAACTGCGGCAGATTTATTTAATAAATACGATGATATTGCTGAAAAAGTTGAAGATGAAGTTGAAAATTATTCAGTAAAACTTAATAAACTTATTGAAAAAGAAGAAGCAGGAACTGCTTTAACAAGTAAAGAAGGTAAGTATAAAAGGTTTTACGAAAGTTATTTAAAAGCTTACGACCAAATATCTGGTAGTATTGATGGGAAATTAGGACCTAGAGCAAATTGTGAAAATTTAATTCCTTTGTATCAAAGAGATTTTGAAGAAAACATACATGATGCTGTTTGGTTGAAACGTGCGGTTAGTAGAATGTTTAATAAAGAAT
Source organism: Flavobacteriaceae bacterium HL-DH10 (assembly GCA_031826515.1). Classification (NCBI taxonomy): domain Bacteria; kingdom Pseudomonadati; phylum Bacteroidota; class Flavobacteriia; order Flavobacteriales; family Flavobacteriaceae; genus Thalassobellus; species Thalassobellus suaedae. Next base: position 2,371,341 of record CP134536.1, read on the forward strand.
GTACTGATGACCCGTTATATATTAAATTAGTAAAAGCTTATGATGAAGAAGCGCCTTCTGCAGATACGAAGTACTTTGTTGCAGGGTTGTTATTAAAAGATAATAAAGAAACTGAGGCTATTAGTTATTTTAATCAATCATTCGATTTAGAAACTGATCCTTTTAAGAAATCTAAGTTAGCTTACAGAATTGGACTGATTCTTAAAAAGAAAGGTAGATATGGTCAAGCTAAAGGATACTTTAGAAATGCTCTTAAGTTAAATCCTTCAAACGGAAGACCTCACATGGCTATAGCAGCTATGTATGCTTCAAGTGCTAATGATTGTGGTGATACAACTTTTAATAAAAGAGCCGTATATTGGTTAGCGGCAGACGAAGCTAGAAGAGCAGCACGTGTAGACCCTACTTTAAAAAGTGCAGCGGCAAAATCTGTAGCTAATTATATGGCTAAAGCACCTTCAAAAGCAGATATTTTTACGGCTGCCAATTCTGGACAAACCATTAAAATAGGATGTTGGATTAATTCTTCTGTTACAGTACCTTAATTAAGAATGAGTTTAAAACAAATATATAATATTAAAAACATAGTCACAGTAATTACTGTGACTATGTTTTTTTCATGTAATAACAGTTTAAAAAAGGTTCAACAAATGGGCGTTTCTGAAAATGAACCTGCTAGTATTGCTGAAAATATTAATATGAAGTATACAGACTCAGGACGAGTTACAAGAAATCTTTTGAGTCCTAAAATGTTGGATTTCTCAAATCGAGATTTTCCTTATTATGAGTTTCCAGAGGGTGTTACATTATATTTATTTGATAAAAATAATGATAAGACCACCATAATTTCTGATTATGCTATAACCTATAATAAAACAAACCTCATTGATTTGCAAGGAAATGTAAATATCATCACTAAAACTAATGGTACTTTATTAGCTGAACAATTATTCTTTGACCAAGATAAATCATGGGTGTTTACTAATAAGCCTGTTACCTACAAAACGAATACTGATGAAATTAACGGTAATGGTTTTGATTCTAATACAGATTTTACAAATGCAGAAGTGTTGGAAGTTACAGGTGTTATTTCCATAGACGAATAGTTAACTTATTAAAATCATTCTTCCTTTTTTAATTATCTTTGTACAAATTAAGATATAGGATAGGGTTGCTTCTTTTTGTTCAGCGTAAAGCCATATCACAATCTTAAAAAATTATAAATGTAAAGAGGTGAAACATTCATTACTATAATTTAATCATACAGATAGATAATAATATGAATGTTAGAGCTGACAATTAAAAAACAAATAGAAATAAACAGATGAAATATTCTAAGATTTTTCAATACGCATATTTAGTTTTTGCCGCATTATTTATATATGATGGCTTCTCAAAATGGGGTGATGGGACCAATAGAGCTTATGTCGCTTTTGGATTAGCAGCATTAGCTGTGTTTATGTATTTCTTTAGACAAAAATTTAGAAGAAAATATGAAAACAAAGACAATTCAAAATAAATGAGTATTTATGTACTTATTATAATTGTATCCTTAATTCTTTCGGCTTTTTTTTCAGGAATGGAGATTGCATATATATCTTCAAATAAAATTCATATTGAAATTGAAAAAAAACAAGAAGGAATACTAGCTAAAGTTTTAGCTAAGTTAACAGCAAAACCTTCTAAATTTATTACAACGATGCTTATTGGCAACAATATAGCACTTGTAATTTATGGGTTTTTTATGGGAGATTTATTGGTAGATTGGTTTCAATCACTGTTACCAACATCCTATACTTTTACAGATGCTATGTTAACAGATTTTAGTTTGCTAACACAAACTATTATATCTACAATTGTTATATTAATAACAGCAGAGTTTTTACCTAAAGTCTTTTTTCAAATTTATGCCAATTCATTAATAAAAGCTTTGGCTATTCCTGCATATGTTTTTTATGTGTTATTTACATTTGTTTCAGATTTTGTTATTTGGATTTCAGACATTATTTTAAAAACCTTTTTTAAAACTGAAGGCGATCAAATTCAACTCGCATTTACAAAATTAGAGTTAGTTAATTATATAAGTGAGCAAATGGAGTCTGTTGAAGAACATGATGACGTTGATTCCGAAATACAGATTTTTCAAAATGCGTTAGAGTTTTCAGAAGTAAAAGCACGCGAAGTGATGGTGCCTCGTACCGAAATTATCGCTGTTGAAATTACAGATTCTGTAAAATCTTTAAATGCGCTTTTTACAGAAACAGGACGTACCAAAATATTAATATATAAAGATACTATTGATGATATTTTAGGGTACGTACACTCTTTTGAGTTGTTTAAAAAAACAAAGGACATCAAGTCTATGATTATGCCTGTAGAGTTTGTTCCTGAAACGGTGCTTGTTAAAGATGTGCTTAATGTGCTAACAAAAAAGCGAAAAAGCATAGCGGTTGTTTTAGATGAATATGGTGGTACATCTGGTATTATGACGGTAGAAGATATTGTTGAAGAATTATTTGGGGAAATTGAAGATGAGCATGATACCATAGATTTAATTGAAGAGAGAATAGATGAATCTACGTTTAAATTTTCAGCACGTTTAGAAGTTGATTATCTAAATGAAGCATACAAGTTAAATCTTCCAGAAAGTGAGAATTATGAAACTTTAGGTGGTTTAGTGGTTAATCATACAGAAGAAATACCAGAGCAGAATGAGATTGTGAAAATCGATAATTTTCAATTTGAAATATTAGAAGTGTCAAACACAAAAATCGATATGCTACAACTAAAACTTTTAGAAGAAGATTAAATCTATCCAGGTTAAAATAATTAATGCAACTTTCTGCTTTTATTATTAAATAGAAAATGGTATTTTCGCGCACGATATTTTCGTCAATTTTAATTAATTGATAATCAATTTAACAAGTTAAATCCAAAAAAAGGGTTTTATAAAATTCAACAAACCAATGGCAGTTTTAAATAAAATAAGACAACGTTCACTATTTTTAATCATTGTTATAGCCTTAGCGTTATTTTCTTTTGTATTAGCAGATTTATTTAAAAACGGTGATGCGCTTACAGCAAAATCACAAAATATAGTTGCTACTATAAATGGTAAAGATATTACACGTGAAGATTTTTTACAAAAAGTAGAAGCTGCACAAAGACAAGCAGGACCTAGTGCAACTAGTACTCAAGTTATGAATAGAGTTTGGGAGCAAGAGGTTAGACAAGCAGTTATGGAAACTCAATTTGAAGAGTTGGGTATTACTGTAGAGAAAGATCAAATGCGAGACTTGTTAAAAACGGCTTTAGCAACAAATCCTCAATTTTTAAATGAAGCTGGTTTATTTGATGAAAATAAATTAAATGAATACATAGCTAATTTAAAAGAAACATCACCTGTTGGTTTTGAAGGATGGGTTAATTACGAAAAATCTATAGCAGCTAATGGTTTACAACAAAACTACTTTAACATGGTTAAAGCAGGTTTAACAGGAACATTAGCCGAAGGTGAATTAGAACATAAACTAGAAGGGAATAAAGTTGATATTAAGTTTGTACAGGTAGCATATTCTACAATAGCAGATAGTCTTGTTAAAGTTTCAAAATCTGATGTTGAAAGTTATATAAATAAAAACAAAAAGAAATACGAAGTTGATGCTTCAAGAGATATTAAGTTTGTTGAGTTTAAAGAGGCGCCAAGTGTTGAAGATGAAAATGCTATAAAAGCTCAGTTAGAAGGATTGTTAAAAGACAAAGTTGAATACAACCAAGTTTCAAAAGCAAATGAAAATATTGTAGGCTTTTTAAATACAACTGATAACGAAGGGTTTATTAATTCGAATTCAGATATTAAATTTGATAATCGCTTTGTATTCAAATCAAGTTTGCCAACAGCTTTTGCCGATAGTATTTATAATTTAAATGTAGGTGAAGTTTTTGGACCGTATAAGGATAATGGGTATTTCAAAATATCAAAAGTTATTGCTGTTAAACAAATTCCAGATTCAGCAAAAGTAAGACACATATTATTACCATTTATTGGTTCTCAAAGTGCAGGACCAGATGTAACTCAATCTGAAGCACAAGCTAAAGCGACTGCCGATAGTCTTTTAACAGTTCTTAAATCTAATCGTTCTAAGTTTCCTGATTTTGTAAAAGAATTTTCTTCAGATCAAGGAAGCGTTGAAAAAGAAGGACGTTACGATTGGCATGCTTATAATACAATGGTTCCTGAATTTAACGATTTTGAATTTGAAGGTGAAGTAGGCGATTTAGGCGTAGTTAAAACTGTTTTCGGTTTTCATATTATGGAAATTGAAGGTCAAAAAAACAAAACTAAAGCAGTACAAGTAGGAACAATAGCTAGAAGAATTGAGCCATCAGAAACTACAGTAGATAAAGTTTTTAGAGATGCTTCAAATTTTGAAATTAAAGTAGCTGATAATGACTTTGAAGAAGTTGCTAAAGAAAATAAATTTACAGTAAAACCTGTAAATGGTATAAAAGTTTTAGATGAAAACATACCAGGTGTTGGTAGTCAAAGACCAATAGTGCGTTGGGCTTTCGAAGAAGATGCTAAAATTGGAGATGTAAAACGTTTTAATGTACCTAATGGCTATGTTATTGCACAATTGGTAGCTAAGCATAAAGAAGGCTTAATGTCTGTTGAAGATGCTACGGCAAGCGTGTTGCCAGCCATAAGAAAAGAAAAGAAAGCAGAAATGATTAGAGATAGAGTTTCAGCTACAACTTTAGAGGATTTAGCGGCAGCAGAAAACACAACTGTGAGATCTGCGTCTGCAATTAATATGAAAAACCCAACTATTTCTGGAGCAGGAAGAGAACCTTTAGTTGTTGGAGCTGCTTTCGGATTAAATGAAGGGGAAACATCAAGTTTAATTGATGGTAATAATGGTGTTTATTTGATTCAAGTAACTAAAGTTACACCAGCTGTAGAGTTAGATAATTATCAAGCTGCAGCTAATAGAGTAGAGCAACAAAAAACAAATGTAGTAACATCTAAATTGTACAACGCTTTAAAAGAAGCTTCAGATATTGAAGATAATAGAGCAAAAACACAAATTCAGTAATAGATACCTTTTTTGAAATTGTAAAAATTTCAATGAAAAAAAAGCCAAACTTTTAAGTTTGGCTTTTTTTTGTCCAATATTTTTAAATAATAAACCAAAGGTCTATTTCATAACAATACTAAAGCTTTATATAATATATTTGAAATAATAGTTAACCGTTATTTTTATTAAACAAAACTGTGAATAAGAATATGAGGTTATTTTAAATATAATTTAGAATATAAAAGCAAATGGTAAATGGTATTATATCACCTATGGTAACTCCTTTGTTGTCCGACAATCTCTCTTTGGACGTTAATGGTGTTAATAGGTTAATAGAACATATAATTACAGGAGGTGTTCATGGTTTATTTATTCTTGGAACCACTGGTGAAGCCACCAGTTTAAGTTATAAAACACGTGAACAACTTATTGTTGAGAGTTGTAAAATAGTTAATAAGAGACTTCCAGTTTTTGTTGGGATTTCAGATACTTCAATAGAGGAAAGTTTAAATTTAGCATCAATAGCTCATAAAGCTGGGGCATCGGCTGTTGTAACGGCTCCTCCATTTTATTACGGTTTAGGTCAGGAAGAGTTGTTTAAATATTATTGGAGTCTTGCAGATCAACTTCCTTTACCGCTTTTCCTATATAATATGCCTTCACATACTAAAGTTAATATAGATAGAGAAACCGTAGTTCGTTTAGCGGAACATAAAAATATTATTGGCTTAAAAGATAGTTCTGCTAATACTGTATATTTTCAATCACTTTGTTATTTGCTGAAATCTAAAGATGATTTTACGCTATTGGTTGGTCCAGAAGAAATCACATCAGAAACCGTTTTGATGGGAGGAAATGGAGGTGTGAACGGAGGTTCTAATCTTTTTCCAAAACTTTATGTAGAGCTTTATAAAGCAACAATCGCTAAAGATTTTGCTCGTATAAACATACTCCAAAATTTAGTGATGGAGATTGCTACTAAGGTGTATACATTAGGGTCTTATGGTTCTAGTTATCTTAAAGGAATGAAAGGTGCTCTTGCTGCATTAGGAATTATTGAAGCTAATATAGCACCACCATTTAATACTTTTGAAGAAAAGGAGATGACAGAAGTTGTTAAAAATATTAAACGCATTGAAATAGAGATAGCAAAAGTGTTGTAATTCAATTTACAATTTAACTCTAACCAAGTTAAAACGCTTAAACTATTAAAACTCATATTTATGTAAAGCTTGCCTACACAACTAACTAATAAAATTAACATTAATGAATACCATCGATATTGTAGTCTTTTTTGTTTACATAGGAGGAATAGCGCTTTTTGGAGGGTCATTCTTTAAAAAAAATAGAACATCTTCATCATATACTGTAGGTAATAAAGATATTCCTAGTTGGGTCGTAACGATGTCTATTTTTGCTACGTTTGTAAGTAGTATAAGTTATTTAGCTCTACCTGGAAATGCTTTTCAATCTAATTGGAGTGCATTGGTTTTTAGTTTGTCGCTTCCCATAGCGACGTTAATTGCAGTTAAATACTTTGTCCCTTTATATCGAAAAATTAACAGTCCGTCAGCATATACTTTTATGGAACAACGTTTTGGTCCTTGGGCTAGAATTTATGTTTCTATTTGTTATTTGCTTACCCAATTAATGCGTATTGGTACTATTTTGTACTTACTAGCCTTAACACTTAATGCTATAGCTGGTTGGGATATTGCGACTATTATTGTGTTTACGGGGTTAATTGTAGCTGTTTATTCTATGCTTGGAGGTATTACTGCGGTACTTTGGACAGATGCTATTCAAGGCATTATTTTAATTGTAGGTGCCATAGTGTGTATTGGTTATATGCTTTTTAGCATGCCCGAAGGTCCTTCTCAAATATTTACTATTGCAGCAGACCATGATAAGTTTAGCTTAGGTAGTTTTAATTTAGATTTATCTAAGCCAACATTTTGGGTTGTTTTAGTTTACGGTGTTTTTATTAACCTTCAAAATTTCGGAATCGATCAAAATTATGTACAGCGTTATATGGTTTTAAAATCAGATAAAGAAGCTCAAAAATCAGCCTTAATTGGTGGTTTAATATATTTACCAATTTCAGCGCTGTTTCTCTTTATAGGAACTGCGCTTTATGGATATTATAATTCTGCTGAAACATTGCCTTTAGCACTTCAAGATATCAGTAAAGGCGATCGCGTATTTCCTTATTTTATTGTGAATGCCCTTCCGTCAGGAGTAACAGGTTTAATGATAGCATCTATTTTTGCTGCAGGAATGAGTACGATTTCAACAAGTTTTAATAGCTCTGCTACTGTATTTTTAACCGATTATTATAACAAGTATTTCACAAAAGATGCATCTGACAAAAAGCGAATGCAAGTACTTTATATATCTTCAATAATTATTAGTATTCTAGGTATTGGTATTGCTATTGCCATGATAAACGTTAAGAGTGCATTAGATGCTTGGTGGAAATTGTCATCTATTTTTAGTGGTGGTATGTTAGGGTTATTTCTTTTGGGAATTTTTTCAAAAACAAAAAATACTAAAGGTGCAATTACAGGAATGATTGCTGGGATACTAGTGATTCTTTGGTTAACATTTTCTGAAACCATTTTTGGTAAAGATTCGGTTGGTGCATCATTTCATACCTATTTAACTATTGTGTTCGGAACAATAGCTATCTTCCTTGTTGGCTTTTTAGTGTCTATAATAATGAAACCTAAAAATCAGTCTGTTTAATTTTAAAGATTGAATAAAATAAATTAAAAATGAATTATAAAAGTTTAATTGGACAGCTACCAAAAATAGGCATCAGACCTGTAATTGATGGTAGACTAGATGGTGTTAGAGAGTCTCTTGAAACCTCAACGATGAATATGGCAAAAATTGCCGCCGATTTCTTGTCTAAAAATTTAAGACACGCAGATGGTAGCAAAGTAGAATGTGTTATTTCAGATACGTGTATTGGAGGAGTTGCTGAAGCAGCTGCTTCTGCCGATAAATTTTCAAGAGATGGTGTTGGTGTAAGTTTAACGGTAACACCATGTTGGTGTTATGGTAGTGAAACTATAGATATGGATGCGTCAAATCCAAAAGCTATTTGGGGGTTTAATGGTACGGAGCGTCCAGGTGCTGTTTATTTAGCAGCAGCTTTAGCAGGACATAACCAAAAAGGAATTCCTGCTTTTGGTATTTATGGAAGAGATGTTCAAGATAGTGACGATACCAGTATTCCAGAAGATGTTCAAGAAAAATTATTGCTTTTCGGAAAAGCAGGATTAGCAGTTGCAACCATGAAAGGAAAGTCATATTTGTCTATGGGCTCTGTTTCTATGGGAATTGCGGGCTCGATTCTAGATCCTAATTTCTTTGAAAGCTATTTAGGTATGCGTTGTGAAAATATCGATATGTCTGAATTTATTAGAAGAATAGAACAAGAAATCTATGATAAAGAAGAATTTACAAAAGCATTAGCTTGGGCAAAAGAAAACTGTAAAGAAGGTAAAGATTATAATCCAGAAGACAGACAGAAATCAAGAGCCGAATTAGATAAAGACTGGGAGTTTGTTGTAAAAATGGCATTAATTTGTCGCGATTTAATGATAGGGAATCCTAAGTTAAAAGATATAGGATATGCTGAAGAAGCTTTAGGTAGAAACGCTATTTCTGGAGGTTTTCAAGGACAACGTCAATGGACCGATCATTTTCCTAATGGTGACTTTATGGAAGCTATTTTAACTTCATCTTTCGATTGGAATGGCATCAGGCAACCTTTTATGTTCGCCACCGAAAATGATAGTTTAAACGGTATTTCCATGTTATTTGGACATTTAATAACTGGAGCAGCACAAATATTTAGCGACGTTCGTACCTATTGGAGTCCGGAAGCTGTAAAACGTGTTACAGGACACGCTTTAACAGGTGATGCATCAAACGGATTTATTCATCTTATAAACTCAGGAGCTTCTGCTTTGGATGGTACAGGGGAGCAATCCATTGATGGTAAACCAGCTATGAAACCTTGGTGGGACATCACTGAAAGTGAAGTGGAAAAATGTTTAGAAAACACCACTTGGGGACCTGGAATGTTAGAATATTTTAGAGGCGGAGGTTTTTCATCTACCTTTAAAACAAAAGGCGGTATGCCAGTTACTATGTGTCGAATTAATATAGTCAAAGGTATTGGTCCTGTGTTGCAAATTGCCGAAGGAAAAACCATAGAACTTCCGGAAGATGTACATAATACAATAAACGAGCGGACCAATCCTACATGGCCAACCACTTGGTTTGTACCAAATTTAACGGGTAAAGGCGCTTTTAAAGATGTCTATAGTGTTATGGCAAATTGGGGGGCTAATCACGGAGCGTTCACCTACGGGCATATTGGAGCCGATTTAATTACACTAGCTTCTATGTTAAGAATTCCTGTGAATATGCATAATGTGTCTGAAGATAAAATTTTCCGGCCAAGTGCTTGGGCGTCTTTTGGTATGGATCCAGAATCGTCAGATTATAGAGCATGTGCCACTTATAAAGCCTTGTACAGTTAAAAATATATTTTAGAGTGTTACCTTTTATCCTGAACTTAGTTCAGGAACAGGTCAGGCTTTCCACTATATCTTTTGTTTTTTGTCATTCCTGAGTAGGCAGGGATCCATTAATATTGTAAACGTAAATTTTAAAAGTTCAGGGGTAATTAAAGAAAAACAAAAGGATGCCGCGTCAATCCCTAAGGCAAAAAAAGAGACTTCGATATTTTAATCAAAGTCTCTTTTTTTTAGATTAGATGTGAAATATTTTTAAAATTTAAAAACCATATCATCATAATCAACAACTGTATTGAAACCTTTATTTTTAAAGTAATTTTTAGGGTTTTCTCTAGCCGTAACTAAAACAAAATCGCCACCCCAAGCACCAAGACTTTTTATTGAACCATTAAAGTCTTTAAACAATAACTCTTTTACAGTGTCTTGTTTTATAATTTTTGAAATGAAGCTTTCATGCTGCTTTATTAAAGAATCAAAAGTCTCTATAGTTTTGCAGCTAATAATCTTTGTAGTGATATCGTTTATTTCAGAAATAACAGATTCTAAATTGGATTTATTAGCGTTGTAAGTGACAATACCGTCGCGACTATTTTGTTTTTTATTTAAGTAAACAAAATATAAGTGTTCTTTAAATATGGGATTAAAATCAACTTGTTTTATTGCTATCCTTTCTTTTTGTAATTGATAGGTAATTGGGCCGTTGTTTTGTGCGCAAGCAATATCATAACCACTACCACCAAAAGTTAGATTAAGCAATTCAAAAGCATTTACGTTTGCCCATTGTGCCACATTATTTATTAAAGTTGAAGACGTTCCTAGTCCCCAGTTTTTTGGAAATGTTAGCGATGTGGTTATTTTAAATCCGGTATTAGTATTTAAAAAATCAGGATTTAGTGTTTTGGCAGCATTTAAAATTTGAATGACTCTTTCAGATATATCATTATCAAGATTTGAAAAACCGGAAGTAATCTGCTCAATTAAAAAGGTGTCTTCAAACCAAATAGTACCAAGTTCATCTAAACTTTTCCAAATAATTTTAGGTTCATCAATGTGTTCGATATGTAATGATTGCCCTTGTTTTGTAGGAACAGCGAGCGATAAAGCACCATCAAGAACCACATATTCTCCAGTAAGTAAAAGTTTTCCGTTGCTGTAATACTTTTGCATGCGTTAATTGTTATGCTTTAATCGTAAATTTTTAATAGCGTCAACAACAGCGCTATGAGATACCGTATTTTTTTTAAAATACGCGGTTAGCGTTTCTTTTTCAATAGGTGTCGCTTCAAACTGATTTAAAATATTCATCAAATGCATTTTCATATGCCCTTCTTGAATTCCTGTGGTCGTAAGCGAGCGTAAAGCAGCAAAATTTTGAGCTAAACCAGCAACAGCAACAATTTGCATTAATTCTTTAGCGCTTGGGTGGTGCAATAATTCTAATGATAATTTTACTAACGGATGTAAGCCTGTAAGTCCGCCAACAGTACCTAATGCCAAGGGTATTTCCATCCAAAAAGTAAATATGCCATTTTCAACTTTAGCGTGCGATAAACTACTGTATTTTCCGTTTCTAGAGGCGTAGGCATGAACCCCAGCTTCTACAGCTCTAAAGTCATTACCTGTAGCTAAAACAACAGCATCAATACCATTCATAATGCCTTTATTGTGGGTTACCGCTCTATAAGGTTCAACTTCAGCAATGTTTACGGCTTGAACAAATTTATTAGCAAACTCTTCAGAAGAGATGGTTTTGTCTTCATTTAAATCCTCAACCTTGCAACTCACTTCGGCACGAACTAAACAGTCTGGAACATAATTAGAAAGAATACTCATAACTATTTGAATGTTTTTTTCTTCAGCAGAAAAAGCATCAAATACTAAAGCTTCTTTTTTAAAAGTTTTTGCAAATTCCTCTAAACAGGAATTAATAAAATTGGCACCCATAGCATCCAATGTTTCAAAAGATGCATGTAGTTGGTAATAGCCTTTTATGTCTTGTGTTTTGTCTCGTAATTCAATATCTATAATGCCACCACCACGCTTTTCCATATTTTTGGTAATGGGTGTTGCATGCTCTATTAGTTTTGGTTTTATGTAATTAAAAAAGGTTTTTAATGTTTCAACATGACCATAATACATAAAATGTACTTGTCCAATTTTTGTTGTAGATATGACTTGTGTTTTAAATCCACCTCTATTCATCCAGAATTTAGCAGCTTTACTAGCTGCTGCAACTACCGAGCTTTCTTCAATAGCCATGGGGATGGTATATAATTTATCGTTTATTAAAAAATTAGGAGCTACACCAAGCGGTAAATAGTAATTGGAAATCGTGTTTTCAATAAACTCGTCGTGTAGTTGCTGTAATATTTCGTCATCATTCCAATATTGTTTTAAAATACGTTTGGCATTATCAGTATTAGAAAAATAAGTTTCAACGATCCAATCAATTTTTTCAGATTTTGATAATTTAGAAAAACCAGCAATAGATTTACTCATAAAAAGGTAATTTACAATGCAAAGATACCACTCTTAGTATGAAAATAGAAAACGTTGTTTAAAACTCGAAGATATTTAAGTGTTAATTTAAAAGGTTTTTTGCGTGAATTTTAGTAAACTTGTCATCGTTTTACGGAATAAACATCATTTTTAATGAAATACCTAAAATTCTACTTTTATATTTGTACTTTTTTCGTTACAATTTTATCTGCACAACCTAAAGAAATATCCCTTGAAGAAATTTGGACAGGAGCTTATAGAACCGAAAGCATGGAAGTTTTACATTCCATGGCTAATGGACAACAATATTCCGTTTTAAATTTTGATAGGAAAGCAGGTTTTACATCTATAGATATTTACAGCTATAAAACGCTTGAAAAGGTTAAAACCATAGTAGATTCTAGAAATATAAAAGCGCTAAGATATTTTTCAGATTATACGTTTAGTAAGGATGAAAGTAAAGTAATTTTAGCAACTAATCAGGAATCAATTTACAGGTATTCTAAACTTGGGAATTATTATGTGTTTAATATAAAGGATAATTCTATTACATCTATTTCTGAAGACAAAATTCAAGAACCTACCTTTTCGCCAGATGGCACTAAGGTCGCTTTTGCGAAAGCAAATAATTTATATATAAAAGATTTAATTTCTGGCAAAACAACTCAAATAACCTTTGATGGTAAAAAGAATGAAATAATTAATGGTATTACCGATTGGGTTTACGAAGAAGAATTTTCTGAAAGTCAATTAACTTATAAAGAAGTCTATTCTTTTGTTCGTGCTTTTGAATGGAATACAGATAGTGATAAAATAGCGTTTATTCGTTTTGATGAAACCAATGTTCCAGAGTTTTCTATGGATATTTATGGGGAAGACCTATACCAAACGCAGCAAGTTTTTAAATACCCAAAAGCTGGAGAAGCTAACTCTGAAGTGTCTTTACATATATATAATTTGCAAAATGAAAATACTAAAGAAGTTAAATTAGATAAGGCTTATAATGATTTTTATATTCCTAGAATAAAATGGACGAAAAACCCTGATTTACTTAGTGCTCAATATTTAAATAGACACCAAAATGAATTGGATTTATGGTTTGTTAATGCCAAAACAGAAACGTCTACTTTGGTATTAGAAGAAAAGGATGATGCTTTTGTTAATGTGACTAATAATTTAACCTTTTTAAAAGACGATAGTTTTATTTGGACAAGTGATAAGGATGGTTTTAACCATATTTATCATTACGATAAAAACGGAAAACTCATAAATCAAATAACCAAAGGAAATTGGGAGGTTACGAGTTATTATGGTTATGATGAAAAGACGAATAGCGTTTTTTATCAATCAACCGAAATGGGTTCGATAAATCGTGATGTATATTCAATAAAATTAAATGGTCGAGGTAAAATAAGATTGACTAAAAGAGAAGGGACTAATGCCGCATCATTTAGTGCCGATTTTTCATATTTTATAAATATGTTTTCAAGCGCAATTACACCTCCAGAATATACGTTGAACTCTGCTAAGTCTGGCGATCTTATTAAAAGAATTAAGGATAATGAGGTATTATCTCAAAAACTTTCAGATTATAAAACTTCAAAAAAAGAATTTAGTACTATTCATGTTAATGGAGAAGACCTAAACATGTGGATGATTAAGCCATTAAATTTTAACTCATCAAAAAAGTACCCATTACTTATGTATCAGTATTCAGGTCCTGGGTCTCAAGAAGTGGCAAATCAATGGAATAGTGCAAATGATTATTGGTTTTATTATTTAGCGTCAAAAGGTTGTGTTATTGTATGTGCAGATGGTCGTGGAACACCATTTAAAGGCGCCGAGTTTCAAAAATGCATTTATGGTCAATTAGGAAAATATGCAGTTGAGGATCAAATAGCTGTTGCAAAGAAATTAAGCGAAGAACCATTTATAGATGCAAGCAGAATTGGTATTTGGGGTTGGAGCTTTGGTGGTTTTACAAGTAGTAATTGTTTATTTAAAGGGAACGATATATTTAAGATGGCTATAGCAGTGGCTCCTGTTTCTAATTGGAGATTTTATGATTCTATTTATACAGAACGATTCTTAGGGACTCCTCAAGAAAATCCTAGTGGGTATGATGATAACTCACCTATAAGTCATGTAGATAAATTAGAAGGCGATTTTCTTTTAATTCACGGGTCTGCTGATGATAACGTACATTTACAAAACACGATGCGTTTAGCTGAAGCTTTAATTCAAGCAGATAAACAATTTGATTGGGCTATATATCCCGATAAAAATCATGGTATTTATGGAGGAAATACCAGATTACATCTTTATAAAAAAATGACTAATTTCATTAACGAAAAACTTGGAGATAAAAGAGAGTAAAATTAAATGAGAAACTAAAATTAACTAACTATAAATTTATGTCAGATACAATATTAAAGCCACACCAAAGAGAATTATTTGGGCAACCAATTGGGTTGTATATTTTATTTTTAACTGAAATGTGGGAACGTTTTTCGTATTATGGGATGAGAGCGTTATTAGTTTTATATATGACAACTTCTACTCTTGGAGATGACGCTAGAGGAGCGGGTTTAGGATGGACAAGTAAAGAAGCTTTGGCTCTTTATGGTTGGTATACTATGTTGGTGTATGTTATGTCTATCCCTGGAGGTATGATTGCAGATAAATTAATAGGACAAAAAAAAGCTGTTTTATTAGGAGCTGTTGTTTTGTGTATAGGTCATGGGGTTTTAGTGTTGACTGATATATGGGCATTTTATACAGGGCTTGGATTGGTTATTTTAGGTGTAGGATTATTAAAGCCAAATATTTCAACAATGGTTGGTGGTTTGTATAAAGAAGGAGATATTAGACGAGATAAAGGCTTTAGCATTTTCTATATAGGTATTAACTTAGGTTCATTACTAGCAACTATGATTGTAGGAGGTGTGGTTGCTAAATGGGGATGGCATGCAGGTTTTGGACTTGCAGGTATTGTTATGGTTTTAGGTTTAATAAATTATATAGGAGGTCAGAAATACTTAGAGCAAGTAGGGAATTTTGTATCAAGTACAGGAAATGAAAATGAGGTGTCTTATGGAAAACTGTATTCTAAATTATTCAGTTCTCCTAAACAACTTCTGATTGCTATTATTTTATTAGTAGCTTCTATTTTTGGATGGTATAAAATGGATTGGGGGTATGGTATGCTTTTTATCTTTTTAACAGCTATTGCTGCACTTCTAATGATGATTTATAAAGAATTAGAGACTCAAGTTTATAAAGATCGTTTTATGGTATTATTATTATCATTTATTATGGTAATAATTTTTTGGGGAGCTTTTGAACAGGCAGGAGGATTAATGAATTTATATACAGATACAAAAACAAATAGAAACTTTTTCGGATTGTTTGAAATCCCTACGGTAATGTACCAAAGTTTAAATGCTGGTTTTATTATATTATTCGCGACACTAGTAGCCAGTATTTGGGCAAAAAGAAAGTTGAAAGGAAGTGAAGCCTCATCATTATTTAAAATGGCATTAGGTATAATTATTATGGGGTTTGGATTCTTATTTATGGTATTTGCTGCAATACAATTTGAAAAGTCTGGTACATCTAGTATGATATGGTTGGTACTAGCCTATTTTTTTCATACTATTGGAGAGCTTTGTATTTCTCCAGTAGCATTGTCATTTATTACCAAACTAGCTCCAGTTAAGTATGCGTCTTTAATGATGGGGGTATATTTTGCAGCTACAGGTTTAGGAAATAAAGTAGCAGGTATAGTAGGGGAATCTGCTACAGATTATGGAGAATATACTATTTTTTTAGGAATTTTAATTTTTACTATGATTATTGGAGCATTGTTTATTTTAATTTTGAAACCTTTAAAGCGCTTAACCCATAAGGCTGAAGACAATGAACGTGAGATGCATTCAGATGAAGCAGAAGGTTTCGAATTAGCAGATAATTAAATATATAACCAACCTCATGAGTTTTTAAACTTGTGAGGTTTATTTTTTACATAAACCAAAATATTTTTATGAATACAGATGTCGAGAATCTATTTAAAGAGAAAGTAATTGGCCACCCAGCAGGCTTATTTGTTATATTTTTTACTGAAATGTGGGAACGGTTTTCATTTTACGGAATGAAAATATTATTAGTGCTATTTCTAACAGCACCTTTTTTAAGTAATAATCCAGGTTGGGAATGGTCTAGAGAAAATGCTTTGGCTTTAATTGGGACGTATTCTTCATTGTTATATTTAACTCCAATAGTAGGAGGATACATAGCAGATAAGATTACAGGTTATAAATGGGCTGTTATTATAGGTTGTTTTATTATGATGCTTGGTCATGCTGCTATGGTTTTTGAAACCACATGGTCTTTATATTTAGGCTTGGCTTTGTTGGTTATTGGTACTGGTTTTTTTAAACCTAATATGACTTCTATGATTTCTGAAATGTATAAAGGGAAAGAGTCTAAGAAAGATGGAGCTTATACCATTTATTATATGGGAGTTAATGCAGGTGCGTTTTTTGGAATGATGCTTTGTGGATACTTAGCCGAAAATATAGGATGGAGTTATGGTTTTGGCTTAGCAGGGATTTTTATGCTTGGTGGTTTGGTTCAGTTTTGGTTAGCAAAAGATTTATTTGGTCATATAGGAGAGAAACCATCAAAAGTGTATGAGGTTGAGTTGCCTCAAAATATTAATGAAGAAAGTCCAAAAGAACATGATACAGCTTCAGTTAAAGATAAATTGAATCCTTTTACAACATTAGATAAAATATTAATTGTTTTATCAGCATTAGGTGGTCTTTTGTATTTGTTTAATGATCCTTTGTCAAAAATTGGAAACCTTAATCTATTACCATTTAGCCTAGGTAGTTTAGATGGCTCAAATGCCACTGTTTTAATAGCATTAGTGTTGTTTTTATTTTTAATTATTTCTAGGATGTCAAGGTATAATCCTGTAGTACGAGATAAGATAATTGCAGTTTCTATTTTTGGAATATTTACAGTGTTTTTCTTTGGTGCTTTTGAACAGTCGCTTGGATCAATGACGCTTTTTGCAAGAGATTATACAGCAAGAGCTTTAAGTGGGAATTCGGCGTTAATATTTAAAGTAATTGACACAATTCTTACCATTGTGCCTTTAGCTATTATAACATGGGTTTTGTATTTGTTATTCAAAAAAACATATTCAAAAATTCCCTATTCTAATATAGTTTTAGGAGCAACATTTGTTTTTTTATGGTTTGTAGTTTTTTATAAAATTAATAATGAATTTAGTAAAGAAACAACAGAGGTTGGTGCTTCATGGTTTGGAATTTTAAATTCATTCTTTATAATAACATTAGCACCATTATTTTCAAAATGGTGGGAAAGTAAATATAATCCAAGTGTTGCTATGAAATATGGCATTGGTCTTATTCTTTTAGGGTTAGGTTTTGGTATTTTAGTGTTTGGAACTATGGCAATTCCACAAGGCGCTAAAACGGCTTCTGTAAGTATGATATTTTTAATCTTGGCTTATTTGTTTCATACTATGGGAGAACTATGTATTTCTCCAGTTGGATTATCTTATCTGAGTAAGTTGGTTCCTGGAAGGATGATTGGTTTTATGTTTGGAATTTGGTATTTAGCTATAGCAATAGGTAATAAAGCAGCAGGTTCTATGGGAGGCATGATTGATAAAGTAACTGAACAATATTCGTTAAGTACATTTTTCTTAATATTTACTTTAGTTCCTATGGGTATAGGCGTTATTTCTATGATATTAAATCCCATCCTTAAAAAACTAATGCATGGTGTACGTTAATCGATAAAAAAGTTAAAAAACATTCAAAAAGCTCCTAATTAGGAGCTTTTTTTGTAAGTTAGGAACAGCTTTTTAGAAAATTGAACTATATAACATCCCTAACGAAATATTGATGTCTAATGGGATGATTATTTGAATGAGACAAATGACCCCAAAAAAATATAGATACATGAAACGACTAATTATAGTATTACTATTAACCGTTACAATAGCGTTAAATAGTTTCGCTCAAAAAAAATTAACCTGGCATACAGATATGGATAAAGCCTATGAGATAGCTACAAAGGAGAATAAACCACTTTTATTGTTTTTTACTGGATCAGATTGGTGTGGTTGGTGCATTAAATTGCAGAATGAAGTTTTAAAAACAGCCGATTTTGAAAAATGGGCAAAAGACAATGTGATATTAGTGGAATTAGATTTTCCTAAAAGAAAAGCATTGGATAAAAAGCTTCAAATTCAGAATCGTCAAATGCAACAGATGTTTCAGGTAAGAGGATATCCGTCAATACATTTTGCTAAACCAGAAAAAACAGTAGAAGGAAAAAAGAGTTTAAGCAAACTTGGTGATACTGGATATGTTCGTGGTGGTGCTAAAAAATGGTTGGAAGTTGCAAATAATATTGTTAATAATTAGAACCTAATCATTGTTTAGTTCATAGAGTATTGGTGTTTTTATGATATTGAATCCGATTCTTGTAAACTAACTCGCAGAGTTCTTTAATTGAAAAATGTTAAAAAAGATGCAAAAAACTCTTAATTATAAGCTTTTTTTGTAAGTTCGGAACATGTTTTGTAACTAACATATCTATGAAAAAGACAATATATATAACGCTGATAACGATTCTAACAACTGTATACGCAAAGGCTCAAGAAATTAATTGGGTAACATTAGAACAGGCTGTTGAGCTTCAGAAAAATGAGCCTAAAAAAATTATGATGGATGTTTTTACCAGTTGGTGCGGACCTTGTAAAATGCTTGATAAAAACACCTTTCACAATAAAGATGTCGCTACATATGTTAATAAACATTATTATGCAGTGAAATTTAATGCTGAAGGTAATGATGAGGTTAATTTTAAAGGGAAAAAATTCTCAAATCCAAATTACAATCCTGCTTTAGCGAACAGACGTAATTCTGCACACGAATTATCTCGTTATTTTCAAGTTCAAGCTTATCCTACCATAGTGTTTTTGGATGAAAAAGGGGAGTTAATAGCGCCAATTAAAGGATATCAATCTCCTGCGCAATTGGAGTTGTATTTAAAAATGTTTAATAAAGATGATCATAAAAAAATTACGACTCAAGAAGAATTTAGCACGTATTACAAAGCCTTTAAGTCTGAATTTAAGAGTTGAAAGTTTTAATAACTAATTATAAAAGCTCCCTTTTTACTAGTTTGGTGAAAAGGGAGTTTTCTTTTTTTGCAAATTGATTCCCAGTTTTCAATATACGATTTGTAATTACTACCATCGGCAATAATCTGTTTTGGTTCTATTGAATCAATGAGTCTGTTTAAGTTTATCTTTGGTGATTGCCTTAGTAAAACATAATCGGGAGTAAATGACTTTACGTTGTAAGTTCCTGAGCTATCAATAACTAAAAGCTTTGTTTTGTTTAATAGATAAACAGATTGAATACTGTCTTTTTTTATAGTCTTTATATGGTTTCCTATAGTGTAATCTTTAATGATTTTATTTTTGAGTTGTGTTAAACTATCAAAATCCTGTGCGATAGTTATTTTATTTTTTGTGGCATTTCCTAATAAACTATATCTGCTTTTATGAAATACAATAAATTCATTTTTAGGTTTGATATAGTTGGTAAAAATAATTGCACATTGAAAAATAACAATGCTAATTAAAAACAATTTCAAATTATAAAACCGCCATTTTTTAATGAGTCTTATTGACGTAATTATTAATACATATGATACTAATACATACAATAAACTAAAAGGAATATCTTTAAATAAAAATGATTCTTGTTTAGAAATCCAACCTACAAAATCATTCATATAGCCAATAATACTTCCGTAAAGGTTTGCTATAGACTGAGGTAATACGTTTAATACGGCTAATAAAATAACAAGGATTCCAAAACCTAAAATAATACCTAAAACAGGAATAATAACTAGGTTTGATATAAAAAATAAACTAGGTAATTGATGAAAATAATATAAACTCACTGGGATGATTCCGAACTGTGCAGAAACCGTTATAGTAAATGTATACCAATAGATATCAATTATTTTATTCTTAGGTTTCCACAAATTGTATAGTAAAGGATCTATTGCAACAATAGCAAATACTGCTAAATAGCTTAATTGGAAACCAACATCAAATAAAAACATAGGTTTAAAAAGCAAAATAATGAACATTGATATTGCTAAAGTGTTATAAATGTTGGTTGGTCTTTTTAGATTTAATGCAATAGCAACAATGCTAAACATGGTAACGGCACGAGTAACCGAAGCCGATAATCCAGCTATTAAAGCAAAACTCCATAAAAAAGTAACCAGTAAAATAGTTTTAATGAGTTTTCCGTGTTTAAAATTTTCTATAGGTTTAAAAAGAAAACTAAGAATAAGTAAAATGATACCTACATGTAAGCCTGAAACTGCCAGAATATGTATGGCACCTGCATTAGTGTAACTGCTATACACTTCCTCGTTAATATCTTGTCGTTGTCCAAGTAAAAGCGCGTTAATTATAGCAAGCTCATTAGGTTCAAAATGGTAAAGTTTTAGTTTCGTATTAATATAATCTCTTATGTTATTAGCAATCCCAAATATAGTATGTGTATGAGAACTAACTTTTAAAAGAGAAGCGTTAGAAAGGAATAACTGGTGATAAATGTATTTTTTCTCTAAGTAGTTTTTATAATCGAATTGATGTGGGTTTAAGGGGTGTATTAAATCTTTAAAATTCGATTTACAAATAAAAATAGCATCAACTTTTAGGGGTAATTGTGTCGAGTCTTTTTGGATGTTTAAAAGTAATTTCCCAGATAATTTATGGTCATCTATATTTAAAATATTAATGACATATTTGTTGTAATAACGACCTGGTTTTAAAACTTCTCTAATTCTAAATGTAATGATTTTTGAAGTGTCAGTTCCTTTTGAAAGTTGATGTGTGTAGTGATTAGAAACGTTTTTTTGATTATGAAAATGAGTTGTTAAAATACCAATAAAAATCATTAAAATAAATGCTAAAACACCAAACCAAATAGTTTTTATAAATTGATTTTTGGCTATTGAAAAGACTATAAATAGGATACCAAGAAAAGTAAAAGTAGTGTATAATATCGTGTTTAAAGTGAGGTTGTATAAATACCCGATTAAAATGCCAATGATGAGGCAGAACGTTAATTTAATAATGGTGAAATTGAGCAGTTTCATACCTGTGTAAGATAAGAAATATCTTATAATACGTGGCGGGCTTCAAAAAAAGCTTTGAGCCAATAGTCTTCATTTAACCATGAAGTTATAACCCCATTGCTAGTTGTGGCATGTATAAATTGAATATTATTGTTTTTTATGGCAATAATTAATCCCACATGGTTAATCGTATTCCTTCTATTTCCTGTTTTAAAAAATAGTAAATCCCCTGTATTAACGGCTTTTAATGGGATTTTTTTACCACGTTTAGCCATGTCTCTTGATATTCTGGGTAATAAAATATCATAAGCTCTAAAAGATTCAAAGATTAATCCAGAACAATCCATTCCAGATTTTGTGGTGCCACCCCATTTGTAACGTACACCTTCAAATTGTTTAGCGTAGTTTATTATGTTTTCAGGTCGTGTTAAAATATTGGTTTCAGCAGAATGAATATTTTTAAATTCATCTTTTGTATTTACAACATCCAGTTGTTTTGTAATTATTCTTGAAGAAGTCGTCCTTTTACTTTTATCTTGTTTTGAAGATTTGCAGCTACTAAAGCATGTTATTATAATTAATATTAAAATAATTTGCTTCATCTTAATACTTATGCTTTAATGGCGTTATAAATTAAACGAGCCGTTTTTTTGCTGGCACCTTTTCCGCCTAAGGCTTTTTCTAAATCGTAATAATCAGTAAAAAGTTTTTTACGTGTTGCAGGATTTAAAATATTTTCAAGCTCTTTTTTAAGATTTTTTTTATTGAAATCATTTTGAATAAGTTCGGTAACAACTTCTTTATCCATAACCAAATTTACTAACGAGATAAATTTAAGGGTAATAATTTGCTTTGCAATATAATATGAAATAGCACTTCCTTTATAGCAAACTACTTGAGGGACTTTAAATAAAGCAGTTTCTAAAGTTGCTGTGCCTGAGGTTACTAAAGCAGCACTAGAAACACTTAGTAAATCGTAAGTTTTATTTGCTATAAAATGTACTTGAGACGATTTGATAAAAGTTTGATAGAAACTATAATCTTGACTTGGAGCTCCAGCAATTACAAATTGATAATCTGGAAAATCATTTACCAAACTTAGCATTACCGAAAGCATTTTTTTTATTTCTTGTTTTCTACTTCCAGGTAGTAAGGCTATAATGGGTTTTTTACTTAGTTTATGTATTTTTCTAAATTCAAATTCATCAACTTGCTTTCTGTTAGATATGGCATCAATTAGTGGATGTCCAACAAATTCAACCTTATAATCGTATGTTTTGTAAAAATCTTGAACAAAGGGAAGAATGACATACATGGCATCAATATCATGCTTGATAGCTTTTACTCTACTGGCTCTAGATGCCCATACCTGTGGCGAAATATAATAATGGGTTTTATAGTTTTCTTGTTTCGCCCATTTGGCTATACGTAAATTGAAACCCGAGTTGTCTATAAAAACTACAACATCAGGGTTAAATTTTTTAATATCTTCTTTGCAAAAAGAAATGAGTTTGAAAATTTTATTGAGGTTCATAATAACTTCAATAAATCCCATAAATGCGCGCTCTTTGTAATGTTTTACTAAAGTGCCTCCAGTGGCTTGCATAAGGTCGCCTCCCCAAAATCTAATATCGGCATTTACATCTTCGTTTAGTAATGCTTTCATTAGGTTTGATCCATGTAAATCGCCTGAAGCTTCCCCAGCAAGAATGTAATATTTCATGAAATACTATTATTATTTATATTGATCAGAAAAGTTTAAATACAAATGTAAAAAGTGCTATAAAAACGGTTATTAATAATACGCCACGAGCTCTATAATCTTGTTTTTTTCTTATAAAAACAAAAAAGGCAACTAAATTTAAAACAGCACCTAAGCTAATTAATTTGCCTAAAAAGCCTTCATTGGCCGCCGCTTTAATTACAGTTGTAAAATCATCGCCTTGCCCTAATAAATTAGCTGCTATAAAAAGCCCCATAGCATTTGCTATAAGTCCAACAAACATGCCTATAAAAATTTCTTTTTTCATTTATGTTGATTTTTTTTGATACTATTTTAAATCCCAGGTATTTAAGTTTTTAATGAAGTAATGCGCTGTTAAATCAAATTGAACAGGAACTACTGAAACATAACCATTTTCTAAAGCCCATTCATCGGTATCTTCGCCACCATCTAAATTAACAAATTTTCCGGTAAGCCAATAATAATCTTTTCCTTGTGGGGTTTTGCGTTTGTCAAACTCTTCAACCCAATTCGCTTTTGCTTGTCGGCAAATTTTGATTCCTTTTATATTGTTTTCTGGGACATTAGGAATATTCACGTTTAAAACAACACCGCTAGGTAAGCCTTCTTTTAAAACGTTTTCTGTAATGGTTTTTACGTATGCTTTTGAAGCTTCAAAATTCGCATTCCATTTGTAATCAAGTAATGAAAAACCTATGGCTGGAATCCCTTCAATACCAGCTTCAATAGCAGCACTCATAGTACCAGAATAAATTACATTTATTGATGAATTTGAGCCGTGGTTTATACCTGAAACACAAAGATCTGGCTTTCTTGGGGATAATACTCTAATGGCTAATTTAACACAATCGGCAGGAGTGCCAGAGCAGCTAAACTCTTTTTGCGATGTTTTATTATTTATATTTATTTCTTCGGCATGTAAGGTGGAGTCTAGAGTAATAGCATGTCCCATACCGCTTTGTGGACTATTAGGCGCAACCACAATAACGTCTCCTATAGATTTCATGATATCTATAAGTGTCCTAATACCTGGCGCATTTATACCGTCATCATTAGTAACTAAAATAAGGGGTCTTTCTGTCATTTGTAATCTTAATAGGTGTCGCTAAAATACGTAATTTCCTTAGGAAACTGCTTATTTCTTTAGTTTAACAAAAAATTAGTAGCAATTGCCTTTATTGGCATGGTTTTTTCTTTATTTTAGTGCAAATAATGTTGGGCTTTAATTTTGTGGGCCATGAAAAATTAATTTATGAAAAGAATTATGAAGAGAAATTATAAAATATTATCACTCTTATTGTTGTTAGCGTTTGCATCGTGTAGTTTCACGTCTAAAACGTTTAGCAATCCAGATAAAGATAAGTTGTTAATACAAGTTATTACGTTTGTTTTAGAGCAAGGGCATTTTGATCCGGTAGCTATTGATGATGATTTTTCAGCTGAGTTATTTGATGATTATGTGAAAGTCTTAGATCCAGTTAAACGTTATTTTTATGAATCGGATATTAAGGATTTTGAAAAATTCAAATTAAATATTGACGACCAAATAAAAGCTACAGATATTACATTTTTTAATGTAACTAACGAAAGATTGCTTAAACGTATTGAAGAGGCTAAAGAAATTTATAAAGAAGTATTATCTAAACCTTTTGATTATAATGTAGAGGAATCCTATGAAACCGATTATGATAAAATAGGTTATGTAAAAAACAAAAATGAAATGAAAGATCGTTGGAGAAAACTACTTAAGTTTTCGACACTTTCTAATTATGATGATCTCTATACAGAAGAAAAGCAGCTTAAAGAAAAAGAGGCATCATACGTAATGAAAACTGATGCAGAAATTGAAAAGGAAGCACGAGAATCAACTTTAAAATCACTGAATATATTATTTAATGATTACATAGATGATAAAGAGCGTGAAGATTATTTTGCAGAATATGTAAATACTATTGTTGAAGAATTCGATCCGCATACGTACTATTTAGCACCTAGAAACAAGGAGGATTTCGATCAGCGTATGTCTGGTAAGCTAGAAGGTATTGGAGCTCGACTTCAAAAAAGAATGGACTACATTAAAATTGTAGAACTAATATCTGGTGGGCCAGCATGGAGAAGTAATGAGCTTCAAGTTGAAGATATTATTTTAAAGGCGAAACAGGAAGATGAAGAATATCCAGTAGATCTTGTTGGAATGCGAATTAGTGATGCTATCAAATATATCAAGGGACCAAAAGGTACTAAGGTAACTTTAACCATAAAGAGAGTAGATGGTTCTATTGAAGATGTAACCATTACAAGAGATGTTGTTGAGTTAGTTGAAACTTATGCAAAAGCATCGGTAGTTACTAAAGGCAATAAAAAGTTTGGTGTTATTAATTTACCTGCATTTTATGTAGACTTTAAAGATTATAAAAATGTTAATGCTGCTAAAGATGTTAAAAAGGAAATAGAGCGATTAAAAGCTGATGGAATGGAAGGCTTGGTGCTAGATTTACGTAATAATGGTGGTGGTTCTTTACCGGCAGTTGTTGAAATGGCTGGGTTGTTTATAGAAGACGGACCTATAGTGCAAGTACGTTCTACTGGTGAAGCAAAAGATGTATTGAGAGATAGAGATAAATCGATTACTTGGGATGGACCATTAGTTATTTTAGTTAATGAGATATCAGCTTCTGCTTCAGAAATTATGTCTGCAGCCATGCAAGATTATAAAAGAGCCGTTATTATTGGTAGTAAACAAACTTATGGAAAAGGAACCGTTCAAAATGTGGTAAACCTTAATAATATGCTAAGAAATAATACAAGTGGAGACTTAGGGGCATTGGCAGTAACAACTCAAAAATATTATAGAATCAATGGTGGTTCTGTACAGTTAGAAGGTGTTAAGAGTGATGTTGAAGTACCTGGTAGATTTAGTTTTATTAATGTAGGTGAAAAAGATAAAGACAACCCATTACCTTGGGATGAAATTGATGCAGCCGATTATACGCCTTGGGAAAGTTATTTCGATTATAGTACCACTATTTCTAAAAGTAAGGAACGCATGAGTAGCAATGGGCAATTAAAGCTTATTGAAGAAAATGCTAAATGGGTAAAAAGTAAAATAGATGAAACGCTTTATTCTTTAAACTATAATGCATATAAAGCGCAGTTAGAACAAAATGATGAAGAGTCAAAACAATTTGATGGCATATCAGATTATAAAACGAATTTAACGTTTGATTCTACTACTTATGAAAAATCGCTTTTTGAAACGGATACTACCGATTTAAAAGAAAAGCGCGAACGTTGGCACAAGAATTTAAGTCAAGATGTATATGTAGAAGAAGCTTTAAATGTGTTAGAAGATTTAAAAACCTCTTTCCCTGTTAAAAATATGGCGTCTGCTGTAAAAAATTAAGCTGGTAGATGAGTCATAAATCAAACTCACTAAAACAATTAGCGCTCCAAAAGTTTAAAAAAAACTTCTGGGGCGTTTTTAGTTTCTATTTCATTGTGTTTGTCGGGTTGGTTTCTGTGTTTGCTTATGTGTTTGCTCCAGATAATTCGCAATACGCTAATCAGATGCATTTGGCTATTCATTCGCAAAGACCCGGTTTTACAGTTACCATGCTTACGTTACCATCACAATTAGAAATTGAGCAAAGTGCTTTTGATAAATTGTTCTTTGGAAAAAAAAATACAGATACCGAAATTCCTATTTCAGAATATGCAATTAATAATAACACATTAACTTATACTGAATATGCTGCTGATGGTTTAAAAGGGGTTGAGAAAACAGTAAAGCTAAATAGCTTTCCCAATAAAAATATAGCGCATTATATAAAAGAAAAAACCTTTCTTTTTGGTACAGACAAATACGGACGCGATTTATTAAGTCGCGTTTTAGTTGGTGCTAGAATATCTTTTTTTATAGGCTTTGTAGCTGTGTTTATTTCCTTAATTATAGGTGTTTTTATGGGAAGTGTCGCTGGCTATTTTGGTGGTAAAGTAGATGCTGTTATCATGTGGATTATTAATGTTACTTGGTCAATTCCAACCTTGTTATTGGTTATTGCAATAACGTTGGCTTTAGGTAAAGGGTTTTGGCAAGTGTTTATTGCGGTTGGACTTACTATGTGGGTTGAGGTGGCTAGAGTTGTTCGCGGACAAATAATTAGCACCAAAGAAATGCAATATGTTACTGCGGCTAGAGCATTGGGTTTTAACGATTTTAGAATTATTACAAAACACATATTACCTAATATTATGGCGCCTGTTATTGTTATATCGGCAGCCAATTTTGCAGCAGCTATTTTAATTGAAAGCGGACTTAGTTTTTTAGGTATTGGTGCGCAGCCACCTATGGCAAGTTGGGGTGCTATGATTAAAGATCATTACAATTATATTATTTTAGGAAAACCGTATTTAGCTATTATACCAGGACTTTGTATTATGAGTTTAGTTATGGCTTTTATGCTTATAGGTAATGCGCTGCGAGATGCTTTGGATGTGAAGAATTAGTAGATGTTAGTTTACAACTGTATTGTCTATGAATAGTGACGTGTTTTAAGCGCCTAATTTAGCAAATAAAACCGAATAGAAAATCCGCCGATGATTTTCGTGAGTAGGTGAGAACCAGCCATTAAGTATATACAGTTTAAGGCAATGTTTTTTATTCTCCAAAGTAGTAATTTCTCCCATTTTTAACCTCTATTAAAACAGCTCCTTTAGGTGCTAAAACCCTAGAACACCATCCTGAAACTTTTTGTCTATTACAGCCTACAGCATTTGCAATTTCAACAGCAGACATATTATCTTCAATTTTCAACATGGCAATTAGTCCCAAAATCTTCACTTCAACTTCGGCAAAATTACCATCAGTTATTTCAAATTCTTGATGAATAATCTCTTCTAACTTCTCATCATCATCAAAGCATCTTTTTACTTTAGCTTTTGAAACTTCATCTTCCTGATATATCCTATCACATGTTGGACATTTATAACTTCTTAGCTGTTCATTTGAAAAGTATCCATCAAAATCAGAGAGTATATCGTCGTAAATAAATCTAATTCCAGTATACTGGTCTTTCGATTCAGCATATTTTATATTTAAATCTGAGCAGATATCGTAATCAATTGAATAGAGGTTATAGTTCCCGCCATATTTAGAAGACCTGCCTTCTTCTAAAAGATGTACAAGGAAATTCTCTTTGAAAACATTCAAATAATGATTCCTTTTTGGGTCTATTAATAAATGACTAGCAGGCCTATCAGGATGCTTTTCTTTTTCTTTAATTGCTTTTCCAATTAGTGCACTCCAGATATCATTGTAAAAACCTGGTATTAGTTTTCTCCTTACTGCTCCTTCATATTGTTTGAAATATGTTTTTCTCGCAGCTCTAATGCCGTAATTTATTTCTGAAAGTCCTATTTGGTTATTTCCTAATTCAGCCTGTTTCCATGCGTTTTGTAAGATTAAACCAATAGTTCGTGTAACTCCAATAGATTCACGAGCAATTCTTGCAATAATTTCATCTTTATTTGCCTTTAAAATATTTTCGAATTTTAGACCAACATTATATGCTGAAAACCTTTTCTCTACTAGTTCGCTGATTAATTCTTCAAATTTATTAAGTGCAGGACTTAGGCCGCCTAGCCTTTCAACATGTTCATTTAAATCCAAAGGGATATGAAAAATATCTCTACCAACAATTATATTGTTGCCAAAATCATATCTGTCTGTAATTACTCCAATTTTTATAAATAAGTTTGTTTTAGAACCAAGAAGACTTTTTATTAATCCTGATAAGTGGTTTTGAGAATCTTTATTTAAATCAGAGTATTCATCAAGAAAAAGATAAACATAATCGATTTTGGCTTTTTTGATAATGTCTTTGATTTTATTTAAAAATTCTTGAATATTTAATCCTTTTGTTTGGTTGTAACTTCTTGTTTCTTCAATACTTTTTTGGTCTGAAATTTGACCAGATAAACCAATTTTTTCTGGTGAGACTTCAAATCCTAGACTATCATTTTGTTGATTAGTTTTCGTGTCTGTAGCAGAAACATTCTTTGATTTAGAAACTGTTACTCCTTCTATTAATAATTTTTCAATAGCATCTAAATCGTCTAATGCAGGGTTTTCTTTTTTAAATACTAATAAGAATTTTTCATCTAAAACTGCCTCAATTTGCCTTTTTAAAGAATCAATAAGTTGTCGTACTGTAGGCTTCCCCTATTTAGAACTGTTTAATTTTCCAAAACTTCTATAAAGTTATCCTTTTTAAGTTTAATATTATTAGCCTTGTTGGAATTAAGTTTTGCATATTTTATTGGTGATATTTTTCCTAAGCTATCATGTGGCCTGTGATGATTATAATCTTTCATCCATATTTGTGTTTGTTCTCTGACTTGGTCTATGTTCTCAAAGATATATTTATTAAGAACCCCTCTTCGATAAGATCCATTGAATCGTTCTATAAAAGCATTTTGAGTAGGCTTACCTGGTTGTATGTACTTAAATTCAATATTATGCATGGTACTCCATCCATATGTAATCTTAGCTATAAATTCAGGACCATTATCCATTCTTATTTTTTTTGGTTTGCCTTTTCGATTTATCAAATGATTGAGCACCCATACAATGCGGTTGCTCGTTAATGAAAAGTCTATTTCTATGCGCAATGCCTCCCTATTATAATCATCAATGATATTAAAGGCTCTAAATCGTCTTTTATTCTCCAACACGTCGGTTACAAAATCCATGCTCCATGTGTGATTTTGTTCTACAGGTATTTCTAAGGGTTCGAGTATTCTTGCTGGTAAGCGTTTCTTGACTTTTCGCCTTAAAGGAAGACCTAATGCTTTATAAACACGATAGACACGTTTATGATTCCACAATTCACCTTCTTCACGCAAACGACCATAAGCTTTCCAAAACCCCTCTTCAGGTCGTTGGACAGCCTTTTCTTGTAAAGCTTTTTCAATCTCAGAATCATCTTTGGCTAAAGGTTGGTAATAATAAACACTTTTACTCATATTCAAAACACGGCACGCCCTACTGATGCCGTAACGAGCAAGTTCTTTACTTATACTGCGTTTAAGGCAGGGCTTCAAAACTTTTTTTCAATGATCTCTTTGGCCATTTGATGGTCTAATGCTAAAGTGGCATACATCTGTTTTAGTTTACGGTTTTCGTCTTCCAGCTCCTTGATCCGTTTTAACTCTTTGCCATTCATGCCAGCATATCGTTCTCGCCATTTATAAAATGCAGAGGAACTAACGCCATGTTCTCGCGTAATCTGTTCAACACTCTTGCCTGTGTCAAACTCCTTTAAAATCTTTGCTATCTGTTGCGGACTAAATTTACTTTTTCTCATAATACTGTTTAAAATTAATAATTATTTTACACTTTTAAACAGTTCGGTTTTTGGGGGAGCTTACAGAACGAAGTGAATTTCCAAAAGCGAAAGATTGTTTTTCTCGAAAAGGTCATTGCAATTGCTTAGGTCAATATATAGTGGAAGAATTTTATTGCTATAAAAATATTCTGAATTTTTCCCTTTTTGTAGAGTCTTTAGACATTCAAAATAACCTTTCATTAAAGCAGTAGTTTTACCTGTTCCTCGTCTACCTGATATGAAATTATCTTGTTTTTGAAGTATACTTGATGTCGTATTAAAAGGGTCAACATAATAACCGCTCAATTGACTCAAATCTTTTATTCTGTCGATTGACAAATAATCAGCTCGTAAAATTGAATCAAAAGCGTCCTTTATTTTGATTTTAGTTCTATTTTCCATTGTTTTTTCTAATGTAGCCTAACGACTTCATGTGAAATCGTTTTAATACTTCGACATTGCTCAGTACAGGTTAATTATAATTAATGCGAAACGAAGTTAGCTAAAATTTCTGACAAAGTCAGGTTGGTGGATTAAGAAATTCTAAAAGAATTTTTAGAATATTTTGTGTAGCTGTTTTAGTTTTTTTTACTGATAAAGGTAATTGGTGTAAAGAAGAAATAAGAAAGCTTAACTTAAATTCATATTGTCATTCAACGAATCAATGTAGTTTAAAACGTCGTCTTTACCAATATCATTAGATGATGAGGTAATAAAGTAATTTGGCATGTCTTCCCAGGTTTCTAGAAGTACGTTTTTGTAGGCTTCAACATGGTTGTCTATAGCTTGTGGTCTCAGTTTATCGGCTTTAGTGAAAATAATAGAAAACGGTATGCCATTTTCGCCTAACCATTGCATGAATTCTAAATCTATGGGCTGTGGAGTGTGTCTAATATCAACTAAAACAAAAGCGGTTACAAGTTGTTCACGCAGACCAAAATATTGGGTGATGAATTTTTGAAATACTTTTTTTGAGCTTTTAGAAACACGAGCGTAGCCGTAGCCAGGTAAATCTACTAAGTGCCAGTTCTTATTAATTAAAAAATGATTTATAAGTTGCGTTTTTCCTGGTCTGCCCGATGTTTTTGCTAAACTTTTTCGGCTGGTTAGCATATTTATTAATGAGGATTTGCCAACGTTACTTCTGCCAATAAATGCATATTCTGGTAACATGCTTTTTGGGCATTTAGTAACATCAGAGTTACTCATAACAAATTCAGCCGACTTAATTTTCATGTGTATACATCTGTTATTTCCGAGAAATCGGGAATATTATTAATTGAACTCTATTTAAAGGTTGCGTTCCTGTAACCAAGTATCAAGTATTTTGTTAAACTGATCTGGGTGTTCCATCATAGCAGCGTGCCCACATTTATCAACCCAATACAAATCAGAATTTGGTAAAAGTTCATTAAACTCTATAGCAACTTCAGGAGGTGTTACATTGTCGTTTTTGCCCCAAATAATACAGGTTGGTGTGTGCATATTTGGTAAGTCTTTAGACATGTTATGTCGTATAGCGCTTTTTGCTATAGCCAAAGTTTTTATAAGCTTGTTTCTGTCATTTACAGTATCGTAAACTTCATCTACAATTTCTTTTGTAGCAATTTCCGGATTATAAAAAACATCTTGAGCTTTCTTTTTTATAACTTCATAGTCACTACGTTTGGTGTATCCACCACCCATAGCACTTTCGTAAAGTCCAGAGCTTCCGGTAATTATAAGAGCTTTTACTTTTTCGGGATATTGTTTTGTATGATATAAACCTATGTGTCCACCAAGTGAGTTTCCTAGTAAAATAACTTCGTCAAAACCTTTAAATTGAATAAAGTCATGGAGGTATTTTGCGAAACTTTTTACGTTGGTTTTTAGTAAAGACATGGTGTAAATAGGAAGCTCGGGTATTATAACTTTATATCCTTTTTTGCTAAAAAAATCAGAAACGCCATTAAAGTTACTCAACCCACCCATTAGTCCATGTAATACAATAATTGGAGTGCCTTCACCTGTTTCAATATAACTGAAATCTTTTTCTTTTTTTAAACGATGCGCCATTAATTAGTCATTGCGTTAAAAACAAATATAGGTAAATCATTCATATTTCAATGATTTAAATTGTTCTGCAAAAATAAAAGTTTTTATTCAAGATGTTAACAATACATCTGTTTTTTAATCTTTTTCTGTAATAGGTTGAATGTGAGTGGTAGTGGTGATTTTTTGATAAGAAATCTATAATAGAACACATTTAATCGAAAATTTATTAACAAAGTGGTGTAAAGTGGTAAAATGTGGTAAAATTTTCAATATATTTGAATCTTAAAGATTAAAACATTATTCAATCGCTTTGAGCTTATTAACAGGAACATATGAATGTAAAGTAGATGCCAAAGGCCGGCTAATGATGCCTGCTGCGATAAAAAAGCAGTTGGCTTCTGTATTGCAAGACGGTTTTGTGTTGCGTCGTTCGGTGTTTCAAAAATGCTTGGAGTTATATCCTATGAATGAATGGCAAATGTTGATGCAGAAGATGAATAAGTTGAATAAGTTTAATAAAAAAAACAACGATTTTATTCGTCGTTTTAATGCGGGGGCAAAAATGATTGAGGTTGATGTTAATGGGCGTTTATTGGTGCCTAAAGACTTAACAGTTTTTGCTAATATTTCAAAAAATATAGTAGTTGCCTCTGCTATAAATATTATTGAAATCTGGGATAAAGATTTGTATGAGCAAGCTATAGACGATGCGTCTTTAGATTTTGCAGATTTAGCTGAAGAAGTAATGGGACAAGATGATGATGACTATGGAATATCATAACCCTGTATTGTTAACGGAGACTGTTGATGGTTTAAATATCAAAGAAGATGGTGTTTATGTGGATGTTACTTTTGGTGGTGGCGGACATAGTAGGGAAATATTAAGAAGGCTTGGTGAGCACGGACGGTTATTTGCTTTCGATCAAGATTTAGATGCTCTTGAAAATGCAATTGATGATTCTCGATTTACATTAATAAATGAAAATTTTAGATATGTAAAACGGTTCTTAAGATTTCATGGTGTAAAACAAGTTGATGGTGTTTTAGCAGATTTTGGAGTGTCTTCGCATCAATTTGATGTTGCAGAGCGTGGGTTTTCTACACGTTTTGAAGCAGATTTAGATATGAGAATGAATCAGAAGAGCGCATTGTCTGCATTTCATGTGGTTAATGAGTATGAAGAAGAGCAGTTAAAAGATGTGTTTTTGCAATATGGTGAATTAAGAGCGGCACCAGCAATGGCAAAATTAATTGTGGAACACAGAAAAACAGAACCTATAATTACAAGTGAGCAGTTAAAGGCGGTGTTGAAAAAGTTTTTGCCACCACGACATGAGAACAAGGTGTTGGCTCAAATATATCAGGCTATTAGAATTGAGGTGAATCAGGAGATTGAAGTTTTAAAAGAGTTTTTAATGCAGGTTCCTGAGATTTTGGTTAAAGGAGGTCGCTTGAGTTTTATCTCTTATCATTCACTTGAAGATAGATTAGTAAAGCGTTTTATAAGAAACGGAATGTTTGAAGGGGAGCCAGAGCGTGATATGTATGGAAATTTTGAAGTGCCACTTAAAAAGGTGAATGGTTTAATTGTACCGAGTAAAGAAGAAATAAAAATAAATAGTAGAGCTAGAAGTGCAAAACTGAGAATAGCAGAAAAACTGTAAAATGATAAAACGCTTCCCTTTGGGAAGATGTCGCAAAACGACAGATGGGAATGAAAAAAAATATCTACAATATATTAAAAGGAACTTTTTTAATAAGTGATGATTCTTTTAAGAGTTGGCGATTCATTCTGTTTCTTTCTGGGTTAGCTATTGTTATGATTGCTAGTTCGCATAGTGCAGATAAAAAAGTATATGAAATTGTAAGACTGACAAATGAAGTTAAAGAAATGCGATCGGCATTTGTAGATGGTCGTTCTAAACTGATGAGGCTCAAAATGGAGTCGTCTGTTATCGCTAAAATGAAAGCTAAAGGATTGTCTCCCTCGGTAATTCCAGCAAAAAAAATAAAAGTTAAATCTCAAAAATAAAGCAGAACCTTGGCAGTAAACGAAAGAGGCATATTAAACCGGTTGTATTTTATCGCAGGATGTATGTTCATCTTTGGGATTGCTGTCTTGTTTAAATTGTTTAGTATTCAGTTTTTACAAGGAGATAAGTATAGAGATTTAGTAGAAAAGCGTGATGTTAAAAATGTAACTATTCCTGCTAATAGAGGTAATGTGTATGCAGATGATGGTAGCTTATTAGCAACTTCTATTCCTAAATATAATATTGCTATAGATGCAGTTGTACCTCCTACAAATAAGTTTGAAGAATTTATAAGGCCTTTATGTGATTCGTTGTCTAATTATTCAGGTAAATCTTCTAGGTATTATGAAAAGGCTATTAGAAAAGCACGCATCAATAAAAATCAATATTTATTATTAGCAAAGGATATTAATTATACAGATTATATGCGATTCAGGAATTTTCCGCTTTTAAAATTAGGGGCAATTCCAGGAGGGCTTATTGTAAATCAGAAAACGAAACGTGAGTTTCCAATGGGTGAGATTGCTCAGAGGTCTATTGGTTATGAACGATTTGATGATGATGGTAATGTAACAAGAGCAGGTATTGATGGTGCTTTTGGAGAAAAGTATTTAAGAGGCACTAATGGTAAGCGATTAAAACAAAAAATAGGAAAAAATAAATGGAAACCATTAACAGATTATAATCAAGTAGAGCCAAAAGATGGTTATGATGTGTATACAACGATTGATGTTAATATTCAGGATATAGCGCATCATTCATTACTTGGTCAGTTAGAGTATTATGAGGCAGAACATGGTTGTGTGGTGGTTATGGATGTGAAAACGGGCGAGATAAAAGCTATTTCTAATTTGGCGATAACGAAGGATGGTAGTTATTACGAAAAACGAAATTATGCAGTTTACGAGTCGCATGAACCTGGTTCTACGTTTAAAGTCATGGCGATGATGGCAGCTTTAGAGGATAAAGTTATAGATACGTCTACAGTTATAGATACTAAAAATGGGATTAAAAGATTTTATGGGCGAACCATTAGTGACTCGCATCATGGAGGTTATGGTAAGATTTCTGCTGCTAGAGCTTTAGAGGTGTCTTCTAATATTGGTTTGGCTAGTATTATAGATGATAATTATTCAAAGCAACCTAAAAAGTTTATAAACCATCTGAAACGCTGGAAGTTAAATGATTCTTTAGATATTCCAATAATGGGTGAGGGTATTCCAGATATTCCAGAGCCAGGAGCGTCAAATTGGAGTAAAAATGCATTACCATCAATGGCTTATGGGTATAATCTTAGAATTACGCCATTACAAACTTTGGCGTTTTATAATGCTATTGCTAATAATGGTGAATTAATAAAGCCACGATTTATAAAAGCGGTTAAGTCTTTTGATAAGAATATTAAGGTGTTTAATAAGGAAGTGTTAATTGATAAAATATGTTCAGATAAGACTTTATCTGAAATTCAAGATATACTTAAGAATATAATAATTAGAGGAACTGGTAAACGTATGTATTCGGAAACGTTTTCTATGGCAGGTAAGACTGGAACAGCTAGAACAGACTATGCGAATTTTGAAGAGTGGAAAAAAGATAAGAAATACATCTCATCTTTTGCAGGCTATTTCCCAGCTGATAATCCGAAGTACTCATGTATTGTGGTTATTCATAAGCCTAGTACGAAAAAAGGATATTATGGTGCAGATGTAACAGGGCCTGTGTTTAAAAGAATTGCTCAAAAAATATTTACCGATACACCTGTGGTTGACGAAGTTGAGTCTCTTGATGTTAAGATGGAGTTGGTTGAAAATGATTACGGTCAGTTTTATGAAACATCTAAAACGTATAAAACAATTATGCCGAATGTGGTAGGGATGCCAGCAATGGATGCTTTAGCGCTTCTAGAAAATATGGAAGTAAAAGTTAAGGTGAAACTTAATGGGAATGGTGTTATAAAAGAGCAGTCAGTTAGTAAAAGTGAGAAATTAAAAAATAATCAAACAGTTGTTTTAGAAGCTTCATGAAAGAGTTAAAAGACATATTATATAAAGTAACATTAAACACCGTAGTAGGTAATACTAGATTGGGTGTTGGTGCTATATGTTTTGATTCTAGAAGCGTTAAAAAAGGCGATGTTTTTGTGGCTATTAGCGGTAGTATTGTAGATGGTCATAAGTATATTAATTTGGCTATTAAAAATGGTGCTATTGCAGTTGTTTGTGAGGTTATGCCAGAAAAAATAGTGGATGGTATTACTTATGTTGAAGTAGATAATTCTAGTAAAGCACTAGCAATTATGGCTTCTAATTTTTACGGCGTGCCATCAGAAAATTTAAAGCTTGTAGGAGTAACAGGAACTAACGGAAAAACAACAGTTGCAAGTTTGTTGTTTCAGTTGTTTAAAAAAGCAGGTTTTAAAGTGGGGTTATTGTCTACCGTTAAAATAATGGTTGATAATAAAACATACAAAGCAACACATACAACACCAGATTCATTAACTATAAATAAGTATTTAAAGGAAATGAATGATGAGGGTGTTGAGTTTTGTTTTATGGAAGTAAGTTCGCATGGTATTCATCAAAATAGAACGGAAGGTTTGCATTTTGAAGGTGGCATATTTACCAATCTATCTCATGATCATTTAGATTATCATAAAACCTTTGCCGAGTATAGAGATGTAAAGAAGTTGTTTTTTGATTCCTTGCCTTCAAAGGCATTTGCATTAGTCAATGTTGATGATAAAAACGGTTTGGTCATGCTACAAAATACTAAAGCGAAAAAATACACTTATGCTTTAAAAAGTTATGCCGATTATAAAGCACAGATATTAGAAAATCAATTTGGAGGCTTATTGTTAAAGGTTAATGATAACGAAGTTTGGACACGATTGGTAGGTAATTTTAATGCTTATAATGTCTTAGCAATTTATGCTGCTGCAGAATTGTTAGGGCTTGAGAAGGTAGAAGTACTTCGGTTAATTAGTGATTTAGAAAGTGTTAGTGGGCGTTTTCAGTACATCGTTTCAAATGAAAAAATAACAGCTATAGTTGATTATGCACATACTCCTGATGCGCTTAAAAATGTATTAGAAACCATTAATAGTATTCGAACAAAAAACGAAGAACTTATAACGGTAGTAGGTTGCGGTGGCGATAGAGATAAAAAAAAGCGACCAAAAATGGCACATATAGCTTCGGCTTTAAGTTCTAAAGTCATTTTTACAAGTGATAATCCGCGAAGTGAAAAACCAGAAGCTATTTTAAGTGATATGGAACAAGGGGTAGAGCCTCAAAATTTCAAAAAAACACTAACTATAGTAGATAGAAAACAAGCTATAAAAGCAGCATGTCAAATGGCGCAACCAAATGATATTATTTTGATAGCAGGTAAAGGTCATGAAACCTATCAAGAAATTAATGGTGAACGATTTGATTTTGATGATTATAAAATAGTACAAGAACTTTTAAAACAATTACAGAAGTAATAATAAAATAATAAATAATGCTGTATTACCTATTTGATTATTTAGAAAAGCAATTTCAATTTCCAGGAGCATCACTTTTTGGTTTTATAACCTTTAGAGCTGCTTTTGCTATGATTTTATCATTGCTTATATCTACTATTTATGGTAAACGCATTATTCGTTTTCTTCAGAAAAAACAAATGGGTGAAACCATTAGAGATTTAGGTTTAGAAGGGCAAAAAGAAAAAGCAGGGACACCAACTATGGGTGGTCTCATAATTATTTTAGCAACGTTAATCCCTGTAATGCTATTTGCTAGGTTAGAAAATGTATACATCATTCTTCTTATAGTTACGACCCTTTGGATGGGAACTATAGGTTTTGTTGATGATTATTTAAAAAAGTTTAAAAATGATAAAGAAGGCTTAAAAGGGCGTTTTAAGGTTTTAGGGCAAGTGGGGTTAGGTATTATCGTAGGAGCGACCTTGTTTTTTCATCCAGACGTTACAATGAAAGAAAAGTTACCTCTTAATGAGCAACAAATTCTTTTAGCTGAAAACCCTAATATTTCACCTTCAAAATTATTTCAAGACGAAATTAAATCAACTAAAACAACGATTCCTTTTGTTAAGAATAACGAATTTGATTATGCAGATTTGATTACTTGGATTAATCCAGAATGGGCTAAGTATGCTTGGGTAGTTTTTATTTTGGCTTCTATTTTTATCATTACAGCAGTATCAAATGGGGCGAATCTCACGGATGGTATTGATGGACTTGCGGCGGGTACATCTGCTATAATTGTACTCACTTTAGGGATTTTTGCTTTTGTATCTGGACGTACCGATTTTTCAGATTACCTCAATATAATGTATGTTCCAAGTATTGGAGAAATTACAATATATATAGCTGCTTTTGTGGGAGCGCTTATTGGTTTTTTATGGTATAATACCTATCCAGCTCAAGTGTTTATGGGAGATACAGGTAGTTTAACTATTGGTGGTATTATAGCGGTTATTGCTATTGCAGTAAGGAAAGAGTGGTTAATTCCTGTATTGTGTGGTGTTTTTTTAGCAGAAAATTTATCAGTGGTTATGCAGGTAAGTTGGTTTAAGTATACCAAGAAAAAGTTTGGTGAGGGACGACGTATTTTTAAAATGTCGCCATTACATCACCATTATCAGAAATTAGGATATCACGAAAGTAAAATTGTTACACGTTTTTGGATTGTTGGCATATTGCTAGCAATTCTTTCAATAGTAACATTGAAAATAAGATAAAAGCCCATCTCTTAATCTCTTCCCAAGGGGAAGAGAAACGATTGTGAATATGGAAAATGAATTAAAAAATGGAGAAAGTTTGAAGCCCTCCTTTGGAGGATTTGGGAGGCTTATTGTATTAGGAGGTGGAGAAAGTGGCGTTGGTGCAGCGCTTTTAGGAAAAGAAAAAGGCTATGAGGTTTTTGTTTCCGATAAGGGAAAAATAAAAGAGAAGTACAAAGAAGTTCTTATACATAATGAGATTGAATGGGAAGATGAAAAGCATACAGAAGAAAAAATTCTGAATGCAGACATTGTAATGAAAAGTCCTGGTATTCCTGATAAAGTGCCATTGGTAAAACAAATTCGTGAGAAAGGAATACAAGTAGTTTCAGAAATTGAGTTTGCTGCAAAATTTACAGATGCAATTATTGTTGGGGTTACAGGAAGTAATGGAAAAACTACTACAGCTACACTAGCGCATCATATTCTAAAACAAGAATTAAAAGTGGGTTTAGCGGGAAATATAGGAGACAGTTTTGCGAAACAGGTTTTAGAAGAAGATTTTGAAAATTTTGTGCTAGAAATAAGTAGTTTTCAATTAGATGATATTGTCGATTTTAAACCTAAAATCGCTGTTATTACAAACATTACACCCGATCATTTAGATCGATATGATTATAAGTTTGAAAATTATATCGCTTCAAAATTTAGGATTGCTATGAATCAAACATCAGATGATTATTTGATTTATGATGCTGATGATGATGTAATCGTAAATCATTTAAAAAATAACCCAGTTCAATCTACATTATTGCCGTTTTCATTAGAAAAAACTATTGAGAATGGTGCGTATTTAGATCAAGAAAATATTAAAATAACAATTAACAACAATCAGATAATTATGCCAACAAGAAACTTAACTTTAGAAGGTAAGCACAATATTAAAAATGCAATGGCAGCTACAACTGTGGCGCATTTGTTAAAAATTAGAAAACAAACTATTAGAGAAAGTTTAGAGAATTTTCAAGGTGTTGAGCATCGTTTAGAGCAAGTGCTTAAAATTAATAAAGTTCAGTATATAAATGATTCAAAGGCAACCAATGTGAATGCGACCTATTATGCTTTAGAAAGTATGGATGCGCCTACTGTTTGGATTGTTGGAGGTGTAGATAAAGGTAATGATTATCAGGAGTTGTTTCAGTTTGTAAACGAAAAAGTAAAAGCAATTATTTGCTTGGGCGTTGATAATGAAAAGTTGATGAACACTTTTGGTGCTATGGTTGATGTTATTGTTGAAACTCAGTTTATGAGTGAGGCCGTAAAAATTGCTTATAAAGTTGCTGAAAGTGGAGATAATGTATTGTTGTCGCCTGCATGTGCAAGTTTTGATTTGTTTGAAAATTATGAAGATAGAGGACGTCAATTTAAAAATGCAGTAAGAAATTTGTAGTGTTTTGCCATTCCTGATCAGGCAGGATCTATAATAATTAACTAAGAGCAAATTTTTC
Organism: Flavobacteriaceae bacterium HL-DH10; assembly: GCA_031826515.1. Classification (NCBI taxonomy): domain Bacteria; kingdom Pseudomonadati; phylum Bacteroidota; class Flavobacteriia; order Flavobacteriales; family Flavobacteriaceae; genus Thalassobellus; species Thalassobellus suaedae. The sequence continues at coordinate 2,412,110 of CP134536.1, forward strand.
CTTTTGGAAATCGAAGATTCAGTGAATCAAAAAAAATAGAATAATAATAAAGAGTTAAATGTCCGTAGGACAATGGAAAACATATTTAAAAACATAAAAGGAGATCGGTTAATTTGGGCAATTGTAGCCTTGTTGGCAATATTGTCTTTTCTTCCTGTTTATAGTGCTGCAAGTGATTTGGCATATAGTAAATATGATGGCAATACATTTATCGCATTTGTGAAGCATTTTATGCATTTGTTTTTAGGTTTTGCTATTATGTATGGGGTTCATAAAATTCCTTATAGATATTTTAAAGGCTTGTCTTTAGTTATGATACCTGTAGTTTTAGTGCTTTTGGTTATTACAATGTTACAAGGAACGGTAATGGGTGGTGCGAGTGCAAGCCGATGGATTAAAATTCCGATTGTGGGGATGTCTTTTCAAACATCAACTTTAGCATTTGTTGTTTTAATGGTTTATGTAGCGCGATATATGTCTAAAATAAAAGATCAAACCATTACGTTTAAAGCGTCTATTTTGCCGCTTTGGTTACCTGTTTTTATGGTGCTTGGATTGATTTTGCCTTCTAATTTTTCAACAGCTGCTATTATGTTTTTAATGGTGATGATATTGGTTTTTCTTGGAGGTTACCCTATACGGTATTTGGGTGTGATTTTGGGAATAGGTTTGGTTGCTTTAGTCTTTTTTGTAATGGTTGCTAAATTAACAACAGGTCCGTTACATGTTAAAGTAACGACTTGGGAAAATAGAATTAAGAATTTTTCAAATAATGAAGATACCCAAGCCGATTATCAAATAGAGAAGGCAAAAGTGGCTATTGCATCAGGGCAAATATGGGGTGTTGGTCCAGGAAAAAGCGTTCAGAAACATGCGTTACCGCAGTCGTCATCCGATTTCATTTTCGCAATTATTATTGAAGAATATGGTTTGTTAGGAGGTTTAGCAATTATGATTTTGTACATGTGGTTGTTGTTTAGAATTGTAATTGTCTCACAAAAATCTGATACCATTTTTGGTAAACTATTAGTGTTGGGTGTGGGTTTGCCTATAGTGTTTCAAGCATTAATAAATATGGCTGTTGCGGTAGAGTTATTTCCTGTAACAGGGCAAACATTACCACTAATTAGTAGTGGTGGTACTTCTATTTGGATGACCTGTCTTGCAATAGGAATCATATTAAGTGTAAGTGCAAAAAGAGAAGAGATTAAAGAACAAGAAATAAATGAAGATAATCCGTTAGAGATTTTATCTGAAGCGATATAATGAGTCAAAAATATAAAATCATATTATCTGGAGGTGGAACAGGAGGACATATTTATCCTGCGATTGCTATTGCGAATGAATTGAAATCTCGTTTTCCTGATGCTCAATTTTTATTTGTTGGAGCAAAGGATAGAATGGAAATGGAAAAAGTGCCACAAGCAGGGTATGAAATAAAAGGGTTGTGGATTACAGGAATTCAACGCCAGCTAACTGCTAAAAATTTAATGTTTCCTTTTAAATTGATAAGTAGCTTATGGAACGCTCGAAAAATAGTTAATTCGTTTAAACCAGATGTTGCTATTGGTACAGGTGGTTTTGCAAGTGGGCCATTGTTGTATGTGGCTGCTTCTAAAAAGATTCCGAGTTTGATTCAGGAGCAAAATTCATATCCAGGAATTACAAACAAATTATTGGCTAAAAAAGCTAAGAAAATATGTGTGGCTTATGATGGTTTAGAACGATTTTTTCCAAAGGATAAAATTATAAAAACAGGAAACCCTGTACGTCAAGGTTTGTTAGATATAAAAGAGAAAACCGTTGAGGCTAAAGATTTTTTCAATTTAAAACATGGAAAGTATACGCTTTTAGTTTTAGGTGGAAGTTTAGGAGCAAGACGTATAAACGAATTGATTGAAAAAGAATTGGATTTTTTAGATATGCAAAACATCCAAATAATATGGCAGTGTGGTAAATTATATTATCAGCAATATAAAATTTACAACAATACAAAGAACGTACAAGTTTATGAGTTTTTAAATAATATGGATTTTGCTTATGCTGCTGCAGATATTGTTATATCTAGGGCTGGAGCAAGTTCTGTTTCAGAGTTGTGTATTGTAGGGAAGCCAGTTGTTTTTGTACCGTCACCTAATGTTGCTGAAGATCATCAAACTAAAAATGCCATGGCTATTGTAAATACTAATGCAGCCATGTTAATTAAAGAAGAAGATTTAGATGCCGATTTTGAAAATAAATTTTCGCAATTAGTAGCCTCACCTGAAAAACAAAAAGAGTTGGGTGATAATATAAAAAAGTTAGCATTAGTTAATGCTACAAAACAAATAGCAGATGAAGTTGAGAAGCTTCTGAAAAATAATAAATGAGTTTAGAACATATAAATAGTGTGTATTTTATTGGTATTGGCGGTATAGGCATGAGTGCCTTAGCGCGATATTTTAATGCAAATAAAAAGCAGGTTGCTGGCTACGATAAAACACAAACAGAGATTACTGAAGGTTTAGTGTCTTTAGGTATTGATATTCATTTTGAAGATGCTATTGAAAATATTGAATCTGGTTTCTTGAATACTGAAAGTACTTTGGTGGTTTATACGCCAGCGGTTCCAAAAAACCATGTAGAATTAAACTATTTTCTTGATAATGGTTATCAAGTTTTAAAGCGATCTGAGGTTTTAGGGTTGATTACTGAGCATACATTTTGTTTAGCGGTAGCAGGAACGCATGGAAAAACTACGACTACTAGTATTCTTGGTCATTTAATGTATGAATGTAATGTGCCGTTAACTGCTTTTTTAGGAGGAATTAGTGAAAACTATGACTCTAATTTAATATTAAATGGTACAGAGGTGTCTGTGGTAGAAGCTGATGAGTTTGATCGTTCTTTTTTAAGATTATCGCCAAATATGGCGTGCATTACCTCTATGGATGCCGATCATCTAGATATTTATGGTGAAGCAGATGCTTTAAATGAATCTTTTAAGGATTTTTCAGAAAGAATAAAGCCAAGTGGAAAACTGTTTGTTAAAAACGGATTGCCATTAAAGGGTATAACTTATGGTATAGAAGATGATTCAGATTATACCGTTCAAAATATAAAAATAGAAAATGGGACTTATGTTTTTGATGTTAAAACACCAAAAACGATATTAGAAAATTTACAATTTAACCTACCTGGTAGACATAATTTGTCGAATGCTTTAATAGCCTTGGCGATGGCTGTAGAATATGGTTGTCCTCACCAGCAGCTCGTCAAGGCTTTAGCATCTTATAAAGGTGTGAAACGACGATTTACTTATCATATAAAAACAGATAATCTTGTTTTTATAGACGATTATGCACATCACCCCGAAGAAATTAATGCGGTACATCAGGCAGTACGGGAGATGTATCCAAATAAAAAGGTGTTGGCTGTTTTTCAGCCTCATTTATATAGTAGAACACGAGATTTTATAGACGATTTTGCTAAAAGTTTATCTCAGTTTGATGAATTGATATTGCTGGATATTTATCCTGCAAGAGAATTGCCTATTGAAGGTGTTACATCAGCGTGGTTATTAGGTAAAATTGATAATGAAAATAAGCAGTTGGTTAGTAAAAAACATTTGTTAGAGCAGGTTCGTAAAAGTGATGCTCAAATTATACTAACTATTGGTGCTGGTGATATAGGAGAACAAGTGAAATATATTAAAAAAGCATTTACTATTGCGAGTTAATTGGGGTAACATAAAGATGATTGTTTTGTTAGGCTTAGTGAGTTTTTTATTCGCTTTTGCTTCAGGTAGAAATATGAATAGAAAAGTAACAGATCCTAATGTCAAATTTATTGGTGAAGACAACCTTTTTATAACAAATGAAACTGTTAGTAAATTGTTAATACAAAATTATGGGGCAGTTAAAAACGTGCGTAAAGAAGCTTTAGATTTGAATAAGTTAGAAAATGCCCTCAAATCTAATCCAATGATAAAAACTGCAGAAGTGTATGTTGCTGTTAATGGCTTGCTTAAAGCCAAAATAGAGCAAAAGACACCTATTGCACGAGTTAGTACAAATGCGTCATATTATATTGATGACGAAGGTTTTTATATGCCTTTGTCAACCAATTATTCTGCTAGAGTACCACTAGTTACTGGTTATGTTGAAAAAAATAATTTAAAAAACGTCTATACAGTTGCAAGTAAAATTAATGGGGATGACTTTTTAAAGATGAATGTTATTGAGATTCATCAGAGTTTTAATAATAAGATTTCTTTAAAATTACGACAATGTAAATTTTTAGTGCAGTTAGGGGATGTAAATCTTTTAGATAAGAAAATTAATAATTTAAAAGCGTTTTATCAAAAAAAACAAAAAGAGAAAGCGCTTAATAATTATAGTAAAGTCAATTTACAATTTGACAACCAAGTAATATGTACCAAAACATAAACCATGGAGCATAATATAGCAGTAGGATTAGACATAGGAACCACAAAGATTGTGGCTATGATTGGTCGTAAAAATGAATACGGCAAACTCGAAATTATAGGCATTGGTAAGTCTAAAAGTTTAGGCGTGCATCGTGGTGTAGTAAACAATATTACACAAACTATTCAGTCAATACAACAAGCAGTACAAGAAGCCGAAGCTGCAGCAGCAACACAAATAGAAGGTGTAACCGTTGGTATTGCTGGACAACATATTCGTAGTTTACAGCATAGTGATTATATAACGCGATCAAATTCTGAAACTGTTATAGACGATGACGATATAGATAGGTTGATTAATCAAGTACATAAATTAGTAATGCTTCCTGGAGAAGAAATTATTCATGTACTACCACAAGAATATAAAATTGATGGACAAGCCGAAATAAAGGAACCTATAGGAATGTATGGTGGTCGTTTAGAAGCTAATTTTCATGTAGTAGTTGGTCAAGTGTCTTCAATTAGAAATATTGGACGTTGTGTGCAAAGTGCAGGTTTAAACCTTGAAGGCATAACACTAGAACCTTTAGCCTCAGCAAATGCCGTATTAAGTCAGGAAGAAAAAGAAGCAGGTGTCGCATTAATTGATATAGGAGGCGGAACCACAGATTTAGCTATTTTTAGAGATGGTATCATTCGGCATACGGCTGTAATTCCTTTTGGAGGAAATGTGATTACTGAAGATATAAAAGAAGGCTGTTCTATTATTGAAAAGCAAGCCGAATTACTTAAAATAAAATTTGGTTCTGCATGGCCTGGAGAAAATAAGGATAATGAGATTGTTTCAATACCAGGTTTACGAGGTAGAGAACCTAAAGAAATTACGCTTAAAAACCTTTCGAAAATTATACATGCACGTGTTGTAGAAATTGTAGAACAAGTTTATGTTGAAATTAAAAACTACGGACACGAAGAACAAAAGAAAAAACTAATAGCAGGAATTGTTTTAACAGGTGGTGGTAGCCAATTAAAACATTTAAAACAATTAGTAGAATATATAACAGGAATGGATACCAGAATTGGTTATCCAAACGAGCATTTAGCTGGAGATAGTGATGAAGATGTAACAAGCCCATTATATGCAACAGCAGTAGGTTTGGTTTTAGATGGCTTAAAGCGGCAAGAAAGAAAAAAGATAGAACAGCAGGAAGAAGAGCAAGTTAAAAATGAAGATGAAGTATCTGTACAAGATGAAATTAAAGAAAAACCAATTAAGGAAAGACGCTCATTCCTTGATAAGTTAACAGAGCGCGTTAAAGATTTTTTAGATAACGCAGAATAGAAACGAGCATAATAAAAAATGTCTATTGGACAATTTTTAGTGAAGTTGCCAAGTGACAAAAAGGAGATCCATTGAATAAAAAAAATATAGAGTAAAACCCCAGTAAAACAGAATTTATGAGCAGCAAAAAAGAATTCGAAAGCATCGCATTTGATTTACCCAAAAATCAATCAAATGTTATTAAAGTTATTGGTGTTGGAGGTGGTGGTAGTAATGCCATTAACCACATGTTCCAACAAGGCATTAAAGGCGTTGATTTTTACGTTTGTAATACAGATGCACAAGCACTTCAAAACAGTGGCGTTCCAAACAAAATTCAATTAGGTCTTAATTTGACTGAAGGATTAGGAGCTGGTGCAAATCCTGATATTGGAGAGCAATCTGCCGTTGAGAGTTTTGATGACATTTCACAAATGTTAGATACAAATACTAAAATGGTTTTCATTACTGCAGGAATGGGTGGCGGTACTGGTACAGGTGCGGCGCCAATTATTGCTAAAATGGCTAAAGATTTAGATATTTTAACGGTTGGAATTGTAACAATGCCATTTCAGTTCGAAGGAAAAATGCGTATTGAGCAATCTCAGAAAGGGATTGAAAAATTAAGAAATGTTGTAGATTCTTTAATCGTAATAAATAATAATAAACTCCGTGAGGTTTACGGAAATCTAGGCTTTAAAGCGGGATTCTCTAAAGCAGACGAAGTATTATCTACTGCTGCTCGTGGTATAGCCGAAGTTATTACACATCATTACACGCAAAATATTGATTTACGTGATGCTAAAACGGTTTTAAGTAATAGTGGTACTGCTATAATGGGGTCTGCATTGGCATCAGGACAAAATCGTGCGCAAGATGCTATTCGTAAAGCTTTAGATTCACCATTATTAAATGATAATAAGATTACCGGAGCTAAAAATGTATTGCTGCTAATTGTTTCTGGTTCTCATGAAATTACTATTGATGAAATTGGTGAAATAAATGATCATATTCAAAGTGAAGCAGGTCATGGCGCTAATATTATTATGGGTGTTGGTGAAGATGAAACCTTAGAAGAATCGATAGCGGTAACCATTATTGCAACAGGATTTAATATTGAACAACAAGATGAAATTTCTAATACAGAAACTAAAAAAGTAATCCATTCATTAAGTGAAGACCATGATTTAGTTGCTCAAAAGGGCGAACCTGTTATTATTGCTCCAGTTATAGAATTAGAAAAGAAAGAAGAGCCACCTGTTGTAAGACATACTTTAGATTTAGAAGTTGAGGAAGAAATTCCAGTTAAGAAAGTAATAGAGCCTAAAAAAGTTTCAAATGAGGTTTTTAAAGATATAAACTTAATTCCTACATCAGAAATCATTAAAAATATAGATGTGGTTTATGAAGAAGTTACAGCTAGCGTAAAACAGGATGAAGATTTTATTATTAAGCCAGTAACTAGAATGTCTGATGATGTTGAAGATATAAAAGATGTTGAAATTATTTCAGATTGTATAGAAGAAGAACAACAAATTACCTTAACATTCGATTTACCACTTTCTTCTAAAAAAGAAGAAATTAATGAGGAAGAAGATAAAATATCATATAAGTTAACAGATGATGATGTTAAAAAAATTCCAGTAAATGATTATGTTGAATTAATTACAGTTAATGAGACTAATGAAGAAGGTGATGTGCGTTATGTTCTTGATGATTATGCGGAAGTAGAATCGTCTTTAAATAAAAAACAAGCATCAGCTAAGGATCTTTTAGAAGAGGTTGAGGAGGATATTGTTTTTGAAAAGAAAACCATTCAAAAAGAAGCCGTTGATGATGCAGTAAATGAGGAGGTTGACCCTATGAATAGTCCAATTTCTGATTTACTTAAAGAACGAGCAGAAGAACGCAGACGTAAGATGAAAGATTTTAATTATAAATTCAATAATGCAAAAATTGATGATATAGAGAAAGTCCCAGCGTATAAAAGACAAGGAGTAAACCTAGAAGATGCTAAACATTCATCAGAAACAGATTTATCTAGAACAAGCATTGGGCTTGATGATAACGATGATATAAAATTAAGAAGCAATAATTCGTTTTTACATGATAATGTAGATTAAAAATATTACTAGACTTACTTATTATTTATAAACCCGAAAAGTTTACCTCAGCTTTTCGGGTTTATTTTTAATTATTTTGTCTTTCCTGCGAAGGCAGAAATCTATTTTTTATATTTGCATTCAAATTGAATAAAGTAATGAGTTTACAACAAGATATAATGTCGGCGCTTAAAGAAGCGATGAAATCTAAAAACCAAACAGCATTAACAGCTTTACGTGCTGTCAAGTCAGCAATTTTACTAGCACAAACAGAAAGTGGAGCTAAAGAAGAATTGACAGAGGATCAAGAACTTAAAATACTTCAAAAACAAGTTAAGCAACGTAAAGATAGTGCCGCTATATATTTAGAGCAAGGGCGCGAAGATTTAGCAGCCCCAGAATTAGCAGAAGCAGATGTTATAAGTCAGTTTTTGCCAGAAGCTTTAAGTGAAGAAGAGATTGAAAAAGTAGTCGTGGCAACAATTGAAAAGGTTGGAGCAGAAGGCATGAGAGATATGGGGAAAGTTATGGGAATTGTTAGTCAGGAATTAGCAGGACAAGCCGATGGAAAAACCATTTCTAATATTGTTAGGCAAAAGTTAGCTTAAAAATTTAAAAACACATAAAAAGATTCCCGTCTGTACGGGAATGAAATGGCTGCGTAGTTCAACTGGATAGAATATCAGATTTCGGCTCTGAGGGTTGGGGGTTCGAATCCCTTCGCGGTCACTAAAACAGATTCAATTTATTTCATTACCCCTCAGTTTCCAAGGAACTGAGGGGTTTTCTTTTCAGTTGGATTTGTTAATTTTCGTTTAAAATCCCATTTTTTGGGATTAGGTGAAGAATGTTTTAGATAAAATAATAGGAGATAGGAGCTTACATGTTTTAAGGGTTTAGTAGTAAGGTTTCTTAAGAGTTACAATTGTACTTATCTAAAATGGAGTGAAATTATTGGATACTATCCTAAAAATTTTATAAGTTCAAAGTCAGGTTAGTGAAGTTTGTAAGGTGCTTGTTTTTAGTATTTTGTAAACATTTTTTTTGTTTACAACCAATTTGAAATCATCACTTTCTTTTTAAATTTTATTCTGTCAAACCTTTATAAACGTAATAAGCCACAATAATTTTGAAGTCTAAAGAGGTTTATTTAACAATCCCAATATTAAAATCGATATTCCTTTACATATTCAAAACCTCTTATTGTTAATAATATTTTTTATAAAAAATCAAAAATTAAACATTTAAGTATAGCTAATGTTTTGTTTAAGTTGTTAATTTGAGTTAATTATGTGAAATATAAAATGCTTGTTAATTATAATTAAACTAATAAATTTAAAAGTTATTTCCTATTACATGGGGGAATCTTACTGAAAAAGGTTAAATTATAAAAGCAAATTTTTGAATAAAATTCAACAACTTTGAATATTAATAGCGAAACACATCAACTTACAATAAAAGGATACAAAAAACTGTTTGATTCTTTGTATCCTTTATTGTGTTTATTTGCTAATAAATATATATATGATATGGAAATATCAAAAGATTTAGTTCAAGATGTTTTTATAAAAATATGGGAAGACAAGATTGTTTTTAAAAATGAAAACAATATAAAATCTTATCTCTACACATCGGTTAAAAATAAATCTTTAGATTATTTAAAAAGCAAGCATTATAAGTCAACAGATAATTTTTCAGTCAATCAAATAGAGCAATTGGAAAACGAATCTTATTTTTTAAGAGAAGTTGTTGTTATAGAAGCCTCAAGTATTATAGAGAAAGCAATAAATACGTTGCCAAATAAATGTGCAAAAATAATTAGGTTAAGTATTAAAGATTTTAAAAACTCCGAAATAGCCGAAGAATTAAATATCTCAATAAATACTGTTAAAGCACAAAAAAAAATTGCCTACAAAAGACTAAAACCACTTTTAAAGGATTACTTTGTTTTAATTGCCTTAGTCTTTTTCGATTAAATCGAATCTACATTCAGGTATTTATATTGTTTTAAGTGTTTGAAAAACACTTGACAACATATTTTTATTATTTTTTTAACTTTTTTTTAACCCTATGCTAACTTTTTGTCGTCTTAGGGTTAAATAAGTATATATTTTAGATAAATAACCATATATAGATGTCTATTTTAAGTAAAATCTTAACACTGTCTAAACAAATAGCAGCTTCGTTATTAAAAGATCATAAGCCTATAGATTTATATAAATCTGAAATCTTCAATGAAGAGAATAAAGATTACATTATAAAGAATCTTACTGATGAAAATATAATAAGAGAGCGCCTTGAGCAGTCAAATCAAATTGATAAAAAAGCAGATTGGAAAACTGTTAAAAGTAAAATTGATGCACCAGTTAGAAAATTGTTTTGGCGTTATGCTGCGGTGGCTAGTGTTATAGGAATAATAACTGCCACTTATTTTTTTAAAGATGGTTTATTAAATAACTCTAATAACGATAGCTCTGTAATTGTAAATACAATTAAAATAGGAACCGATAAAGCAATACTTACTTTAGATGATGGTTCGCAAATAGCTTTAGAAAAAGGAACATCATTTCAAACAAAAAATGCGAATAGTAATGGCGAGCAAATTGTATATGGTGAAACTAATTCTGAAGAAAAATCAAAAATTGTATACAACTATTTAACTATTCCTAGAGGAGGTCAGTTTTTTATAATGTTGGCAGATGGAACGCAGATATGGTTAAACTCGGAATCTCAATTAAAATATCCTGTAAGTTTTGTTGAAGGTGAAACTAGAGAAGTGGAGTTAGTTTATGGAGAAGCGTATTTTGATGTATCTCCAAGTAGTGAACATAATGGAGCCGACTTCAAAGTCATTAATAATAAACAAGAAGTAAAAGTTTTAGGTACAGAGTTTAATGTTAAAGCTTATAGTGATGAAACTAACATTTACACCACTTTAGTTGAAGGTAAAGTCGCTATTAGTTTTGAAGATAAAAAGCAAGACTTGTTGCCAAATCAACAATCAAACATAAACATTTTGAACAATGCTTTAACGGTTAAAACAGTAGAAGTGTATAACGAAATTTCATGGAAAGATGGCGTTTTTAGCTTTGAAGAAAAAACTCTTAAGGAAATCATGAAAGTTTTAACACGTTGGTATGATGTTGATATCGTATTCAAAAATTCAGCTATTGAAAACGAAGAGTTTATTGGCGTTTTAGGAAAGGATCAAAATATAGAAGAAATACTAATTAATATTAAAAATTTCGGAATTATAAAAGATTATGAAATTGATGATACTAAAATAGTATTAGAATAAAAAAAGGGAGCGAAGTTTTGACATTTTCCGGTATCTAACTTCACCCCTCTAACTAAGTATTAATTAAATGTTTAACTAACACAAAACAAATTTATGAAAATTAAACTAATCAATGCGCGTTTTCTATTTAGAAAGCGGCTACTAACCATGATTATGAAAACGTTTATCTTCTTATTATGTACAACCGTTTTTAGTTTATCAGCAGATGATACTTTTTCTCAAGAAAAAGTAATAATTGATCAAAATCAATTAGTTACCGTTGATGCGGTATTTAAAATTATTAAAGAACAAACTAACTACCGCTTTATTTATCCTAAAAATTTGTTTAAGGATACTCCGAAAATTCAATTGATTAAAGGAGAAATTAAAATTGAAAAATTATTAGACCAAAGTCTTTTGGCTAGTAATTTGAATTTTGAGTTGTCTAAAAACAATACCATTGTAATTTCAGAACAAGATACCACTCAAACAATAGAGATTCAACAAGGAATTCTAATATCAGGTAGTATTGTTGATAGTTCTGGAATACCTCTGCCTGGGGCAAATATTCTTGAAAAAGGAACCTCTAACGGTACTCAATCTGATTTTGATGGTAATTATTCTTTAAAAGTTACTGATGAGAATTCAGTTTTAGTAGTATCTTATATAGGGTATACAACCCGAGAAATCGAACTTAATGGAGAAACAACAATTAATATTACTTTACGAGAAAATGCATCAGCTCTAGATGAAGTAGTTGTAGTAGGATATGGTACGCAACGAAAATCAGACTTAACTGGCTCGGTTAGTGTTGTAGATGTTGATGAAGCTAAAAAAATAGTTACAAATGATGTGGCAAAAATGCTTCAAGGTCAAGTGCCAGGGGTTACAGTACAATCATCTGGGGAACCAGGAGGGTTTGTAAATATTAAAATTAGAGGTATTTCATCATTTACCAACAATAATCCGCTTTTTGTTGTAGATGGTATGATAGTAGATGATCCTTACGATTTTGCAACAGGTGATATTGAATCCATGCAAGTTCTAAAAGATGCTTCTGCCTCTGCAATTTATGGTGTTCGTGGAGCTAACGGCGTGATTATAATTACTACTAAAAAAGGAAAAGCAGGTAAAGTTTCTATAAATTACAGAAGCTCATTTGGCTTTCAATCTGTTGGGAAAACTATTTCTGTAACTGATAGAGTTGGTTATCAAAAAATTACTAATGCCGCTTACGTTAATTCAGGACAGGTTATCTTACCCGGAAATGATCTTAATAGTCCAGAGTTTATATCTAATGTTGATACTGATTGGCAAGATGCCGCTTATAAAACTGGAACTTTAGAAAATCATTCTATATCATTCGCTGGTGGTGCAGAAACTCTTAACTACAATTTAAATGTTGATTATTTTAAAAACAGTAGTTATATGGATGTTCCTCAGGATTATGAGCGTTATTCAACAACTTTAAATTTAGGGGGTCAAAAGGGAAAATTTACTTACGGCTCTAAATTAGGGTATACAAATTCTAATAAAGGAAATTTTAATGAGTATAATACTGGTGAATCATCTGTTATTTATTTATTACAAGCTATTCCTACAATGCCAGTATATGATGAAAATAGATTAGGTGGTTATGGAGGTTCAGATAATGCCATACAAAGAGCCATTACATTAAATGTAATTGGTTACAACAATTTATTAGAAAACACTAATAAAAGAAATAGATTTATAGGAAACATTTGGGGCGAGTTAGAAATATTAAAAGGCTTAAAATATAAATTAAGAGTAAGTGCCGATGTACTAGATTTCCATGATAGATTATATGTTCCACCAAGTGATTTAGGCTGGTATTATATTACTACAAATGAAGAAGCTTCACTAGATGTAACCAGCGGAAATAGAACCAGAACCATTATGGATAATCTATTAACCTATAATTTAGAAATTAATAAACATAAGTTTGATGTTTTAGCTGGTTCTGTACAAGAAAAAACAACTAACTATAGACATTATTCCAGAGGTGTAGGTTTTGATGATAATGCTATTAGTCAATTAACCTACGCTTACGATTCAAGAGCTGAAGAATCCGAAAGTACAATTACAGGAAAATCTTTATTGAGCAGACTTAATTATAGTTTTGATGATAGATACTTAATTACGGCTAACTACAGACAGGATAAAACATCGCTTTTTGATGAGATAAATAATACGGGTGATTATTTTTCATTTTCTGGAGCATGGAAGGTTCATAATGAGAATTTTATAAATTTACCAGATTGGCTAAACACTTTAAAACTTAGAGCTGGTTATGGTACTTTAGGTAATAATACTGTAGGGCCTTATGCTTATACAGCTACGGTTAATCCTTTTGCTAATTATGTTTTTGGAAATGAGTTAGCTCCAGGAACAACAGTTGTTTCAGCAAAAGATCCAGGTTTAAAATGGGAGGATACCGAAACATTTAATACTGCTATAGAAATTGGAATGTTTAATAATAAACTACAATTTTCGGCCGAATATTACAGAAAAACATCGTCTGACATTTTAGCAAATGTACCACTTCCACTTTCATCTGGTACTATTGATAACTGGGTTGTTGCTGTTGTAAAAAACGCCGCAGATATTCAAAACACCGGATTTGAATTCGCATTATCTTACAACAACAGTGATAATAAATTTAAATATAATATCTCAGCTAACTTAGGGACTTTGAAAAATGAAGTATTAAAAATTGGAGAGAATGATATTCCCATTCCTGGTGTAAATTCTAGAACGGAAGTTGGTCGGTCTATTGGTGAATTGTATGCTTACGAAACCGATGGGTTGTTTAATAGTCCTGAAGAGGTTGCTGCACATGCCAGTCAATCAGGAGCGCAACCTGGTGATGTTCGATTTGTTGATCAGCTTACAGTGGATACTCCAAGTATTGATATCGATGGAGATGGATTTCCAGATATTGGAGATGGGATTCCAGATGCAACAGATGGTTTAATTACAGATGAAGACAGAACATTTCAAGGCACAACAATACCTAAAATAAGTTATGGTTTAAATTTTAGCGCAAGCTATAAAGATTTTGATTTCTCAATGTTTTGGCAAGGAAATGCAGGAAATAAAATATATAACGGTACATATAATGCATTAATGATAGGTGGTTTGTTAAATCATCATACAGATATGTTAAACTACTGGACTCCAACAAATACGAATACGAATGTGCCGCGTCCAGATCAAATAGAAACTAATGCGAATGCAAGAGGTTCAGATAGATTTATTGAAAGTGGCGATTATATTAAATTACAAAGTTTACAATTAGGATACAATGTGCCTATGGGAAATGTTAAAGTTATAGAAAAATTAAGAGTTTATTTATCTGGTCAGAATTTGCTAACTCTTAGTGGATATAAAGGGTATGACCCGGATTTTCTTAATGATGGATTATTCTCAAGAGGTTTTGAATTTGGATCTTTTCCAAATCCAAGAACATTTTCTTTTGGCGTTGATGTAAAGTTCTAATATTAAAAAAATTATCATGAAAAATATAAAAAAATATAATTATATAGGGATATTCTCTTTGTTACTAGTTACTTTATTTAGTTGTGTAGCAGATGATGAACTCGTTCAAGTCGATCCTAATTTAAATACAGAAGCGTCGTTTTGGAAAACTGATGCGGATTTTCTAAAAGGAACAAATGCGATATACGGAAGCATGCATATAGATGGTACATATATGCGTAGTACGCCTTTACTACTAGATCTAAAAGATGATGCCACAAGAAGTAATAGTCCCTGGCCTCCTATGGCTAATGTTGGTCGTTTTAACACCAGTTTAGCAGATGATGCGATTTATGGTTGGGCTTATAGAGACTTTTATCAGGGAATATATAGAGCGAATCAAGTTTTTGAATATATTGAAGGTGTTGAATTTGAAGATGCAGGACTTAAAAATAGAATCCTTGGTCAAGCACATTTTTTAAGAGGGCTTTATTTATTTCATTTAGTTAATTTCTTTAAGAATGTACCTGTTCCACTAGATAACTCTACGTTAATCCATGAACAAAAAACTGAAGAAGAAGGCTGGAAACAAATAATTATAGATATGAAAGCTGCAACTGATTTGTTGCCAATTTCATATAGCAATGTTTCAGGATTAGATGCCGGACAAATAGGTAGAGCAACAAAAGGAGCTGCTTTAGCTTATTTAGGAAAAGCTTATTTATTTACTAAAGATTTTCCTAACGCAAGAGATGCTTTTAAAAAAGTTATTGGTTTAAATTATTCATTAGTTTCTAATTACAGAGATAATTTCACAGATAAAAATGAAAATAATTCAGAATCTATTTTTGAAGTTCAATTTAGTAGAGAAGCTGGAGGTGTTGATTTAAGCTTTGGTTCTAATCCAACATCTGGATGGGGGCAAACATCCGCAAGAGCCATTACTTATGGTCCACGTGATTTTGGATTTACTGATGTACAGCCTACATTTGCTTTATATAATGATTTTCTAATTGAGAAAACCGTTAACGATGAAATTGATCCAAGGTTAGATGCTACCATGTTCTATAATAAACCAGGAGGCGTGATGCTTTATGGTCAAGATTTTGCAACATTTTATGCTTCAAACGCTAATGATTTAAATGATTTGTTCTGTAGAAAATACCAAAATTCAGATGGAGGTCAGGTTAATGAGTATGATTGGCGTTCAGGTATTAACGAGCGTATTATGCGTTATGCAGACGTTCTGTTAATGTACGCAGAAGCATTAAATGAGACAGGAACTACTTCTGAAGCATATACTTATATTCAAGAAGTAAGAGATCGTGTTAATTTGCCAGATTTAGCGGTAACTAAACCAAATATGACAAAAGAACAAATGAGAGATCAAATCGCTCATGAAAGATTTTTAGAGTTTGCGCTTGAAGGTCACCGCTTTGATGATATTAGAAGATGGGGGTGGTTACAAGATTCTGCAAAACTAGCTTGGTTAAAATCAAGAGATGCAGAATTTGAAACGTACTCTAATGGAAGAGAATATTTTCCAATACCTCAATCAGAAATGGACAATAATCCATTAGTTAATGATCAAAATGATGGGTATTAGTTTAATTTTTTAATTTTAAATATTTGAGTTAGTTTTTTTCATATGGCAGGTCTAATAAGCTTGCCATATGATTTATATAATCTATTAAAACACCTTAAAAAGTATAAAATAACTATATATTCAAGATTCAGAAACTATAAAGAAATATTGACTACGAAAATATTAAGAGTGCTTATTATTTTATTAATAGCCTCTTTTAAATATCTAAGGCAAGACAATCAAACAAGTCAATGCAACAAACTAGTTTTTGACTCTACAAGCTCTTATGTTCAACATGCTGTTGCTCAAGGTTGTTCAATTCCAGATGTATGGTGAAGTATAACTTAACTGTTGCAGAAATATCTTGTAATAAAATAAATGACCTTTAATTGATTAAAAAAAGTAAACCAAATAAACATATTGAAGATATTAATACTTTAATTAAAATTTTTTAAGTATTTTGCAAGTGTGTATTAAACACTTATTCTAATTAAATTCACACTAATTAATAAATTAAATAGACAAATGATTATGTTCAAATTCTACAAACCTATTTTGAGATTTCTTATAATAATATTATTATCAACACTAAGTGTTCATTCTCAAAACAACAATACTTCAATATCAATTACAGTTGATGAAAATGCACCAATTATTAGCAAACATATTTACGGGCATTTTGCTGAACATTTAGGACGCTGTATTTATGATGGTTTTTTTGTTGGAGACACTTCTAAAATAGCGAACACAAATGGTGTTCGTAACGATATTGTTGAAGCTTTAAAAGCTTTAAAGATTCCAAATTTAAGATGGCCAGGTGGATGTTTTGCAGATACATACCATTGGAAAGATGGAATTGGACCTCAGGAAAACAGACCAACAATTGTAAACCAATGGTGGGGAGGCGTTACAGAAGATAATAGTTTTGGTACACACGACTTTTTAAATATGTGTGAATTATTGGAAACAGAGCCATATTTATCTGGAAATGTTGGTAGTGGTACAGTTCAGGAATTAGCAGACTGGGTTCAATATACCAATTTTGATGGAGTGAGTCCAATGAGTGATTTACGTATAAAAAACGGTAGAAAAGAGCCTTGGAAAGTTAAATACTGGGGCATTGGAAATGAGGCCTGGGGTTGTGGAGGAAATATGACAGCAGAATATTATGCTAATGAATATAGAAAGTATGCAACATTTATTTCTGATTGGACTAATTCTGGTGGATTAATGCGTATTGCATCTGGAGCAAGCAGTGAAGATTATAATTGGACGGAGACCTTAATGAAAAACATTCCTAATAGAATGCTTGGGGGTGTTGCTTTGCATCATTATTCTGTAATAAATTGGAATAAAAAAGGATCAGCAGTTACTTTTACTGAAGATCAATATTTTGCTACAATGAGTGAAGCATTAAAAATGGAAGAGCTTGTTACAAAACATGCTGCTATTATGGATAAATACGATCCTAAGAGAAAAGTTGATTTAGTAGTTGATGAATGGGGAGGTTGGTATGAAGTAGAAGAAGGAACCAATCCAGGGTTTTTATATCAACAAAATACTATGAGAGATGCTGTTTTAGCTGGAGCAACTCTAAATATTTTTAATAATCATGCAGATAGAGTTCGTATGGCCAATTTAGCGCAATGTGTAAATGTGTTACAAGCAGTAATACTTACAGATAAAGCTAAAATGATTTTAACACCAACATATCATATTATGCATATGTACAATGTGCATCAAGATGCTAAACTAATACCAATAACATTTGAATCTCCTTTATATCAATTTAAAGAAAAATCGCTTCCTGCATTATCAGTTTCAGCTTCAAAAGATAGTAATGGATTGGTTCATATTTCTATGGTAAATGTAGATTCAACAAAAGAAAATAAAATAGAAATAAACATAAGTGATTTAGGAATTAAAAATGCATCGGCAACAATTCTTAGTTCAAAAAAATTGCAAGATTATAATTCCTTTGATAATCCAAATAAAATTACACCTAAAAAGTTTGAAGATTTTAAACTTAAAAAAGGTGTTCTAACTATAACTATTCCTCCTTTTTCTGTTATTATGTTAGAAGGGAAATAAAAAATTGTTAGCTATGAAGAAAAAAGATAAAATATTGAGATTAAAATGGGTTGGTCTATTTTTTGCAATAGCAATTATGGTTTCGAGTTGTTCTAAAGATGATGAAATTGAACAACCAAAAGCTGGAACTGTATTAAATAAAGATTGTTCAGGAACCACTCAAATCATTCAATATGCAGATGGAAAAGGTGGCTATACTACCAGTAGTGTTGAGAACTCTGTTGATTGCGGATATGTACCGCCAATAGTAGAGACTTTTAACGGACCAACCTATTCTGATAATTATTCTTCAATAGCTTCATGGAGCTTTCGTTCGCAATGGAATCTAGCCAATGTTCATGATCCAACCGTTGTAAAAGACGGTGAGTATTATTACATGTATCAAACTGATGCTTCTTACGGTAATGCACATGACGGATATGGGCATTTTCATCATAGAAGATCGAAAGATTTAGTGAGCTGGGAATATAGAGGTAGCACCATGACATCTGCTCCAGCATGGGTAAAAGATACCCTTAATAGTATGAGAGCAAAAATGAATCCTGTTTTGCCTCCAATAGAAAACCTAAACTATGGCTACTGGGCACCTTGTGTTAGAAAAGTGGGCGATAAATACAGAATGTACTACAGTATTGTTGTCATAAATCCTATTGTAGGAACAGATCCTAATACCTCTTGGACTGAAAAGGCGTTTACTGGGTTAATGGAAACAGACGATTTAGCGACAAATAATTGGACAGATAAAGGCATGGTGGTTGCTTCGGTAGCAGATGGTCTTGAAACCTATACAAGAACCAGTGAAAATGATTGGAGCGGTTATTTTAAATATAATGCTATTGATCCGTCATTTATAGAAACCCCTGAAGGTGAACAGTATTTAATTTATGGGTCTTGGCATTCTGGTATTGCAGCGGTAAAGCTAAATCCAGATACAGGTAAACCAGATAAGTTAGAAACTTTAGAAGATTATGGTGTTACTATTGCTAAACGTGGTAACAGCCGATGGCAAGCATCAGAAGGACCAGAAATAATTTATAATCCAGATACAGATTATTATTATTTATTTTTAGCTTATGATGAATTGTCTGTTGCCTACAATACAAGAGTTGCTCGTTCTAAAAATATTACTGGTCCATATTTAGGAATCAACGGAGCAAATGTCTCAGCAGGCTCAGATTGTTTTCCAATGGTTACGCATCCTTATAAATTTAATAACCATACAGGTTGGGTAGGCTTTTCTCATTGTGCTGTATTTCAAAATACAGATACAAAAGCATGGTTTTATGCTTCGCAAGCAAGATTACCAGAAAATGTTCCAGGTATAAATGCCTCTAATGCTATTATGATGGGACATGTACGTGAAATTCAATGGACAGAAGACGGTTGGCCTGTTATAGCACCCGAACGATATGCAGGTGTGCCTGATACGGAAATTACAGAGGCTTCTTTTTATGGAACATGGGAGCATATTGATATGCAGTATCAATATAAGACGCTTCAAAATTCCAAAACTATTTATTTAACTGCTGATAAAAAAATAACTGGAGGAATAACGGGGTCTTGGTCTTATGATAGCTCAAACAAAACATTAACGGTTAACGGAGTTAAATGTAAAGTGAAAGATGCTTGGGATTGGGAGGTTTCTCCAAGAAAAGTGACTATTACATATTCGGGACTTACAGCAGGAGGACTGCCTGTTTGGGGGAAGAAAATTTAACTGAAATAATTAACATTACCAATAAAAACTATACTAAGAATGAGACTCAAATATTTATGTTTAGGAGGACTTTTAGCCTTGGCTATGTCTTGTAAATCGACTAAAACTTCAGAAGCTATTAAAGCGGTAGCAAAATTTAATAACCCGATAATTACTGATAAATATACAGCAGATGCAGCTGCTATAGTACACGACGATAAGGTATACATATATGCGGGTCATGATCAGGCACCAAATGATGTAAATGCTTATAGAATGCATGAGTGGTTGGTATACTCGTCTTCAGATATGGTGCATTGGGAAGCACACCCTGTGCCTCTAAAACCAACCGATTTTAATTGGGCTTCAGGAAGTGCTTGGGCATCTCAGGTTATAGAACGTAACGGGAAATTTTATTGGTATGTAACCGTAGAACATGGAAGTATTCATGGGAAAGCCATTGGGGTAGCAGTTTCCGATAGTCCTACAGGACCTTTTAAAGATGCAATCGGTAAAGCATTAATTACAAATGATATGACGACCCAAACAAAAATAAGCTGGGATGATATCGATCCCACCGTCTGGGTTGATGATGATGGTCAAGCTTACTTATTTTGGGGAAATACAGTTTGCAAATACGCCAAATTAAAAGATAATATGATTGAACTCGATGGTCCAATTATGACAGTAGATTTACTAAACTTCACCGAAGCACCATGGATTCATAAAAAAGGAGATTGGTATTATTTATCATATGCTTATCAATTTCCAGAAAAAATAGCATATGCTATGAGTAAATCTGTTACAGGTCCTTGGGAATTTAAAGGTATTTTAAATGAAGTTGCAGGAAACAGCAATACAAACCATCAGGCAATTATTGAGTTTAAAGGTAAAGATTATTTCATCTATCATAATGGAAATATTCCAACACATGGCGGTAGTTTTAGGCGTTCGGTTTGTGTTGATAGGCTTTTTTATAACAAAGATGGCACCATGAAACGAGTAGTCATGACATCAGAAGGAATTCAAAAATAAATTTCATGAAAATAGTTAGACATTATATATCATTATTACTTTTTTTTACAATAATGGTTTCTTGCGCACAAACTGATAAACCAATTACACATGATCCTGTAGTTGCAAAACAAGGAGATACCTATTATTTATTTTGTACAGGACCAGGAATTACAAGTTTTACATCAAAAGATTTAAAAACTTGGAAGCGAGCTGATCCTGTTTTTTCTGAACAACCAAAATGGGCTAAAACAATAGCTCCAGGTTTTAATGGTCATATTTGGGCACCAGATATTACTTTTTATAAGGGAACTTACTATTTGTATTATTCCGTATCGGCTTTTGGCAAAAATACATCTGCAATTGGATTAGTAATCAATAAGACTTTAAATCCTAAAGACGAGAATTATAAATGGGAAGATCAAGGTGTAGTAATTCAATCTGTCCCGAACAGAGATTTATGGAATGCGATTGATCCCAATTTAATTTTTGATGAAAACGGAACCCCTTGGTTAGCATTTGGTTCGTTTTGGAGTGGATTAAAAATGGTAAAATTAAAATCCAACTTAAAAGAAGTTGCAAACCCTGAAGAATGGCATGCCATTTCGAAAAGAGATAGGGATCCTGATTTAGAAGATTCAGAACCTGGGAATGCTGCTTTAGAAGGCCCATTCATTTTTAAAAAAGGAGATTATTATTATCAATTTTTGTCTTGGGATTATTGTTGTCGAGGTGAAAACAGCACCTATAAATTGGTTGTAGGTCGCTCAAAATTAGTAACTGGACCTTACGTAGATAAAGATGGAAAATATTTGAATGAAGGTGGCGGTTCTTTAGTGATTGAAGGTAATAAAAACTGGTATGGTGTTGGTCATAATAGTGTATTTACTTTCGATGGTAAAGATTATACGTTTATGCATGGTTATGACGCTAATGATAATGGAATACCAAAATTAATTGTCAAAGAAATTAAATGGGCTGAAGGTTGGCCAATTGTAGAACCAATGGATTAATTATGAAATTAACAAAATATACTATAGCTGTAATTACTGTTCTAGCACTATTCAATTGTAAATCAGATAAAAACAATATTTCAGAATTAGAAGAACCAAAAGCAGGGTATCAGATTGAACCAGTAGATATTCAGCATGTAAAAATAACCGATGATTTCTGGTTACCAATAATAAAAAGGGTTCAAGAAAAAACTATTGAATATGCGATTGCAAAATGTGAAGAAGAAGGTCGTTTAGACAATTTCTTAATTGCAGGAGGAGAAAAGGAAGGCACTGTTAAAGGAGCTATGCCTTTTGACGATACCGATGTTTACAAAATAATTGAAGGGGCATCAAATTCATTAATTAGTGCTCCAAATGCAGCATTAGAAACCGTTTTAGATTCGCTGGTTAGTATTATAAAAGTAGGGCAAGAACCTGATGGCTATTTAACGACTTGGCGAACCATAAATCCTGCAAAACCACCTGCAACTTGGGTCGAGGTTAAAGAAGGAAAACGTTGGGAAGCCTTATTTATGAGTCACGAATTGTATAACGCAGGGCATTTATACGAAGCTGCTGCTGTACATTATAAAGCGACAGGAAAACGCAATTTTTTAGACATTGCTTTAAAAAATGCCGATTTAATGGTAAATACATTTGGTGATGGGGAACATAAAATTTCTGCTGTTCCAGGTCATCAAATTATAGAAACAGGTTTAATTAAGTTATTTCAAATTACAGGAAAAGAAGACTACATAAACTTAGCAAAATACTTTTTAGATAATCGCGGAAATCCTCATAATCACAAGTTGTTCGGTCCTTATTCTCAAGACCATATTTCAGTAGTTCAGCAAGACGAAGTTGTTGGACACGCTGTGAGAGCAGTTTATATGTATGCGGCAATGACAGATATTGCAGCCATAAAAAAGGATAGTTTATACGCTTCTGCAGTAGATAAATTGTGGAACAATATGGTGAGTAAAAAAATGTATGTTACTGGAGGCATTGGTGCTAAGCATGATGGAGAAGCTTTTGGTGAAAATTATGAGCTACCAAATTTAACGGCATATAACGAAACATGTGCAGCAATTGGCGATGTATATTGGAATCACAGATTGCATAATCTTAAGGGTGATGTTAAATATTTTGATGTAATAGAACGCACACTATACAACGGATTAATTTCTGGATTATCTTTGGACGGCACTAATTTTTTCTATCCAAATGCATTAGAATCTGATGGTGTTTACAAATCCAATCGTGGGTCGTGTACACGTCAATCTTGGTTTGATTGTTCATGTTGTCCAACTAATGTTATTCGTTTTGTGCCTTCAATTCCTGGTTTAATATATTCAAAAGCAAATAAAACGGTGTACGTTAATTTATATGCATCAAGTCACGCAGATATCGATTTAAACGGACAGAAAGTAAAAGTATCTCAAGAAACTGCTTATCCATGGAACGGAAAAGTTAATATGACGGTTGAATCGAATTCAGACATCACGGTAAAATTTCGTGTTCCTGGTTGGAGCAGAAATGAAGTTTTACCAAGCGATTTATATGCTTATGTGAATACTTCACAAGTGCAACCAACACTTACTATTAATGATGGGAAAGTAGAGGCTTCTTTAAAAGATGGTTATTTTGAAGTCACAAGAAAATGGAAAGCTGATGATAAAATTGAACTTAATTTCCCTATGGAAGTAAGAACAATTAAAGCTAATGACAAGGTTATAGAAGATAAAGAGAAACTAGCTTTAGAATATGGTCCATTGGTTTATGCTGTTGAAGAAATTGATAACCCAAAATTTGATGCTATTACAGTATCAACTTCAGATGAATTTACAGTTCAAAAGGAATCCATTTTAGAAGGTGTAAATACACTAACCAATGATAAATTAAAAGCTATTCCTTACTACGCTTGGTCAAACAGAGGTGTAGGTAAAATGAAGGTTTGGCTACCAATAACAACTAACTAATCACCAATCTCAGAACTGGGAATTTATAAAATATGAAATCTAACAATCAAAAGTTAAGCATACTAGAAAAAATTGGATATGGTTCAGGTGATGCAGCAGTAAATGTTGTTATCTCTTCCATGTTTCTTATCATTACCTTTTTTTATACAGATGTCTATGGTTTAAAAGCGACAGACATGGCATTAATGTTTCTTTTAGTAAGGTTTATTGATGCCATAACCGATCCGCTTATGGGATTGATAACCGATAAGTTTACCACAAAATGGGGGCGTTATAGACCTTATTTTCTCTATTTATCTGTCCCTTTTGGTATTTCGGTATTCTTAACATTTACAACGCCAGATTTCGATTATACAGGTAAATTAATTTATGCTTACATTACATATATTTTTGTAACCATTATGTTTACTTCGGTTACAATTCCTTATATATCTCTAATTGGTGTATTAACAAGTGACCCTAAAGAACGCTTATCGGCAAATGGTTATAGATTGTTTTTTGCAAAAGTAGCAGCCTTTTTAGTGTCTATTGTAGTGCCAATTTTAGCAGAAAAACTTGGTAAGAATGACTTAGCAAGAGGCTATCAATTAGCCATGGGAATAATGGCATTAATGGGGACACTTTTGTTTTTATTTAGCTTTTTTACAACTAAAGAGCGTGTAGAACATGTTGTAGATAAAACACCTTTGTTAGAGCAATTTAAATTATTGATTAAAAATGGACAATGGACCTTGTTATTTGGTGTATGCTTTACAGGAACTGTTGGTTATGTAATTCGTGGTTCTGTAGCAATTTTCTATGCTAAATATTTCCTTGGAGGTGATGCAAGCGTACAATCTACTTTTATGGGAACAGGAGTAGCAGCAGCAATTTTAGCAATGCCAGTTTCAACTTTTATTACGCAACGCTATTGTAAAGTTAAGTTATTTAAATATACACAATTGGCTGTTGGAGTTATTAGTTTAGTCATGTTTTTTGTAATTAAACCAGGCGATATGTTATTAGCTTACATACTATATTTTATTCTATCCTTTGTGGTCGATTTGCATGCGCCAGTTTTCTGGTCGGCAATTGCAGAAGCAGTAGATTATGGTCACGCAGAATCAGGGAAGCGTGTCTCAGGACTCTCTTTTGGCGGGATTTCTTTTGCACAAAAATTTGGAATGGGAATAGCAGGAGCAGCAGTTGGTTATTTGCTTGATTTTTTTGGATACATTCCAGATGGTGTACAAAGTGAAACAGCATTGGTTGGTATTGCACTAATGTTAACCATTATTCCTGGTGTATTTCATGTTATTATGGGATTACTCATGTTTCGTTACAAAATTACTGATGACTATTACGAAACAATTAAAAAGAAACTTAACATATAAATATGGACACAACTAGAACAAACAACCCAATAGTTGAGCAACGTGCTGATCCGTTTGTCTATAAACATACCGATGGATATTACTATTTTACAGCATCAGTACCAAGTTATGATTGCATAGAGCTTAGAAGAGCTAAAAGCATAAATGAATTACAAGATGCTGAAACTTTTAATGTTTGGTACAAGCACGAAACGGGACCAATGAGTCAGCATATTTGGGCACCAGAAATTCATTATTTAGATGGAAAGTGGTATGTTTATTTTGCAGCGAGTGAAGTTGATGATATTTGGAAATTAAGACCCTATGTAATAGAATGTACTGGTCAAAACCCTCTAAAAGACGAATGGGTTGAATTAGGACAAATGCAAGCCGCTGATGGTGATCAAAAATCATTTATAGATTTTTCATTAGACGGAACAGTATTCGAAAATAAAGGAAAAAGATATTTTTGTTGGGCAGAAAAAACTGGCGGACAATTTGCTGCGTCCAATTTGTATTTAGCCGAAATGGAATCGCCAATAAAACTTAAAACAGCTCAGTTTATGCTAACTACACCAGATTACGATTGGGAGCGTGTAGATTTCTGGGTAAATGAAGGACCAGCAGTTATAAAG
The DNA here is from genome assembly GCA_031826515.1 of Flavobacteriaceae bacterium HL-DH10. Classification (NCBI taxonomy): domain Bacteria; kingdom Pseudomonadati; phylum Bacteroidota; class Flavobacteriia; order Flavobacteriales; family Flavobacteriaceae; genus Thalassobellus; species Thalassobellus suaedae. The sequence continues at coordinate 2,438,060 of CP134536.1, forward strand.
AATAATGGTGAAATTTATATCACATTTTCTGCAAGTGCTACAGGAGCATGTTATTGCATGGGAATGATGGAAGCAGATGAGGATTCTGATTTATTAAACAGAAACTCATGGAAAAAATCAAGACACCCTGTACTTGAAACGGATTATGATAAGAAAATTTATGGTCCAGGACATAACAGTTTTACTGTAGCTGAAGATGGAGCACCTTTAAGTGTCTATCATGCTAGATCTTATGAAAAAATTGTTGGAGACCCATTGTATGACCCAAACAGACATGCGAGAGTTATGGAAGTGAAATTTGATAAGGTTGGAAGGCCCATATTTGAATTTTATTAATCATCTATTAAATGAAACAATTAATTTTAGAAATAAGTATTTTGTAATAAAGCATTCCATAATATTATACGTTCTTGTACTTTTGAAATTAAATAGGCGTTTATAGTTTTATGTTATATATTTTAATTGTTAATGCTAGCAAAATATTGCTAGGTATTTTGTTAGTCGTATTAGCATGTATTCTTATATACTATACTTTTAGATTAATAGAAATGGGCTATGTTTTAAAGTATAAAAAACCATTATACAATCATTTTTATCTCTATTTACGAAAGCTGAATGATAAACAAAAACGAGTTTTACAGCACCAATTTTCATTTTATAAAAAACTTAGCATCAAAGAAAAAAAATATTTTGAGCATCGGGTTGTATCTTTTATACAAGACAAAGATTTTATTAGTAGAGAAGGTGCTATAATTACAGAAGAACAACAAGTTTTAATATCGGCAACTGCTGTTATGCTAACCTTTGGGTTTAGAGATTTTTATATTGGTCTTATTTCAAAAATTGTAATCTATCCTGAGGCTTTTTATTCTCAAACAAATGATGCCTATCATAAAGGAGAATTTAATCCGAAGCTTAAGGCACTTGTACTCTCATGGAAAGATTTTCAAGAAGGTTATAGAATTAATAATGATAATTTAAACCTAGGAATTCATGAATTTACGCATGCTATTCATTTAAACAGTATTAAAGAACGTGATGTTAGCTCAATTATTTTTAAAGATTCTTTTAAAGAATTATCGATACTATTAAATTCTAAGGATGGGTTAAAAGAAAGATTAACTAAATCTGAATATTTTAGAGGTTATGCCTATACCAACCAATTTGAGTTTTTAGCAGTTGTTATAGAAAACTTCATAGAAACACCTCAAGATTTTAGATCTGAGTTTCCTCTTATTTATAGTAAAATTAAACAAATGCTTAATTTTAGTTTTGGTGGATATTAAAATGCAATATGACTTTTATCATACTTTTTTGAGGTTTAGTTTTATAATTTTAGAGTTAATAAAACTAAATTGTATAAGTCATGATAAAGAAAGCACCAGTTTCAATGATAATGACTGAGCCAGTTATTACTTTAAATACAAATGATAATTTAGAAAAAGCTGAATTTCTTTTTAAGCATAATCATATTAGACATATTCCTGTTGTTTCTGATGATGCTGTTGTTGGGATGCTAAGTTATACAGATTTATTGCGATTAAGTTTTGGAGATGTTACTAATAATTCAGATGATTCTACAGATGTATTAGTTTATAATATGTTTACAATAGACCAAGTAATGAAAAAACAAATAATAACGGTATCTAGATCTAACTCCATTAAAGATGTCGCAAAAATACTGGCTGTAGAAGAATTTCATGCTTTACCCGTAGTTGATAGAAATAAATTAGTGGGTATAGTAACGACTACCGATCTTATAAAATATTTATTACTACAATTTTAAATTTTTTCAAATTCATGTAATGAATTTAGTTAACTGCTTTAAGCTGATATTTGTCATATGTTTATGGCTTGTGGTTAATTAGTTTTGTGTTGAACCTAATAAGTTAATATAATATGAATAAGCAAATTCCAGTGTCTACTATAATGAGTAAAAATATTATAGCACTTACTAGAACAGATAATTTAGAAAGAGCTGAAATGCTTTTTAATAAATATAGAATTAAGCACATTCCTGTTGTAAGTAGAGATGTTGTAATAGGTATGTTAAGCTATTCTGATTTGTTGAAAATAAGTTTGGCAGATGCAGCTCAAGACGATTATAATGTAAATGCTGTGGTTTATAATGCATTTACTATTGAGCAAGTAATGACTAAAGATGTGGAAACCATTGATAGTCAAACAACGATAACTCAGGCCACACAAATTTTAGCAAATAGAGGATTCCATGCATTACCAGTTGTAGATAATGGTATTTTAACAGGAATTGTAACGACTACAGATTTATTACAGTATTATTTAAAACAGTAGTATTAAGAATTAGCAAGTGCTTTTAATTCTTTAATAGTTTCAGTTTGATTATTGCTTTTAAATACATGGCTACCAGCTACAAAAACGTCAGCTCCTGCATCAACTAATTGTTTAATATTTTTGTTAGTAACACCACCATCAATTTCTATGCGCGTATTTAAACCTTGCTCATTTGCCATTTTTCGTAGTTTCTGGATTCTATTATAGGTAATATCCTCAAACTTTTGACCACCAAAACCAGGGTTTATAGACATAAGTAAAACCATGTAGCATTTAGGTAAAATATCTTCTAAAACAGAAATAGGTGTTGTTAAGTTTAGTACAACGCCTGCTTTACAACCTGCATCTTCAATTTGTGTAAGTGTTCTATGTAAATGAACTGTAGATTCGTAATGAACCGTAATAATATCGGCTCCAACTTTAGCAAACTCTTCAATGTAGCGTTCTGGCTTTTCAATCATTAAATGTACATCCAAAGGTTTGGTTGCGTATTTTTTTATGGCTTGAATTACTGGCATTCCGTAAGATATGTTTGGAACAAAGTGACCATCCATAACATCTATATGAAACCAATCAGCATCACTTTTGTTAACCATTTCAATGTCTCGTTGTAAGTTTCCAAAATCGGCGGCTAGTAAAGAGGGAGCTATTAGTTTAGAATTCATTATAAAGTTGTTCTTATGTTTTTGCAAATATAGAAAAGTCTTTTGAAAGTCCCTTTCCTTTGGAGAGGGATTTAGGGTGAGGATAAAAAATGAACCCACGGTAATCAGCCGTGGGTTCTTTCATCAATCAAAAAACGAACAGTTATGTGTAACTGTTTGTTATTGTTATTTAGTCGTAATTCTTAGTAAAAAATTACTATCCTAAATATGTTTTTAATATTTTACTTCTAGACGTATGTTTTAGTCTTCTAATAGCTTTTTCTTTAATTTGTCTTACACGCTCACGTGTTAAATCGAATGTTTCACCAATTTCTTCTAAGGTCATTGGGTGTTGGTTTCCTAAACCAAAGTATAACCGAATAACATCTGCTTCACGAGGCGTTAAAGTTTCTAAAGCACGTTCAATTTCAGTACGTAAAGATTCATGTAATAACTCTCTATCTGGATTCGGTGATTCACCACTATTAAGTACATCATATAAGTTTGAATCTTCACCCTCAACTAAAGGCGCATCCATACTTACGTGACGACCAGAATTTTTCATAGATTCCTTAACGTCATTAATGGTCATGTCCAATTCTTTTGCAATTTCTTCAGCAGAAGGTGGACGCTCATGACTTTGCTCTAAAAAAGCAAATGTTTTATTAATCTTGTTAATAGAACCAATTTTGTTTAAAGGTAAACGAACAATACGAGATTGTTCAGCTAAAGCTTGAAGAATCGATTGACGAATCCACCAAACAGCATACGATATAAATTTAAAACCACGAGTTTCATCAAAGCGTTGAGCTGCTTTAATTAAACCTAAGTTTCCTTCATTAATTAAATCTGGTAATGTAAGTCCTTGATTCTGGTATTGTTTTGCAACCGATACAACGAAACGTAAATTAGCTTTTGTTAATTTTTCTAAAGCAATTTGATCTCCTGCTTTTATACGTTGAGCTAATTCTACTTCTTCATCGGCAGTAATTAAATCTACTTTACCAATTTCTTGTAAATATTTATCTAACGATGCGGTTTCTCTATTGGTAACCTGCTTCGTAATTTTAAGTTGTCTCATCTAATGTTATCCTGTAATTTATAATGTGAATTATTGTGCATTCAATGGTTATACGTATTTATGTCAAATAATGTTACAAAAATTTTCGAATCATTTCTGTTTTTCTGCTTTTTAGACACAGAAATCATATAGAAGTCACGTTATTCGAAAGGAATATGGAATTCATATATGATGCGGAAAACGAAATTTCAGCAAAATTTTAAATTTTAATTAATTGTTTATTGGTTAAATTGATGGCTTCAAGCATATCTTGTGTGAATTTGTAATGCCCATGTGCTGTTATTAATCTAAAACGTGAGGATTTTAAATTACTAAGTGTGTTAAGAAATAACCATTTAGATTTTAATAGTTTAGGCTTTTCAGATTTTAAACTGATATCGAAATAATATTTTCTGCCATCTTTTATAGCGACAACATCTGGTGTAATGGATATGTCACTACCTGCTTTGGCGTAAGATTTAGGGGTTTCATAACCATCAATATCTGCTTTTATGTTTTCAAAACCATGGTTTTCTAAATAAGTAATAGAGTCCTCTAAAATGCCTGAATATTTTGCTTTGTCTTCTTGAATCATAACTTATAATATAATGAAAATGAGGTGAAAAGCAAATTTTTAACAAGGTTTAACGTTTACTAAATTTTATTTATTCAAAATCAAAAGCATCATTGTCTATTATAATCCGTTCACGTAATCTAATAATTTTTTGGTGCATTCTATTAAAAAATAGTGAACGGTCTTTTTCACCAGCATTAACTAATAATTTAGATATACTCATTTGCTTTTCAAAAAACTCAAACATGAGTTCACAAGTAGGTTGATGTTCAATTTTAAAATAACTAATTACAGTAAAAGGTGTGAAAAATACTTTTTTATATGGGGTTTTAACCATAATAGTATTACTCATGGTATGTATATCATTGATGTATAAATTATAAATGGCTTTATTTTTAGAACCAACTAAAGATTGTTGAATGGCTTGTTTTTCAACAAGACGGATTAAATCTTCAATATCATTGCATATTAATAAGGCAAGTTTTTTAGAAAGAGAACCAGATTCAAAATAATATAATACTTGTTGCAAAGTTCCATTAATTGTTGTGTTATTCCAGATTTCAGTAATGTTTATGTCTTTGTAAACCTGACCTAAGTTAAAAGCGCTTTCAAGTAATGATTCTGGGGTGTCTTTGATGAAATCATCAAAAGTAATTTTGTTTCTTGTCATTTCCTGATCTACATCCTTTAACCAAACATAGATTTTATAACGAGATAAAAATGAATCTTTAAGTGTATGAAATATTGGGATATCTTTTGCCGAATAAATTATAGAAGCATTTTTAAGTTTTGTTAATGGAAAAACACTATTGAAAGATTGTTTTAACCACATTTCTAAGCCTTCTTTATTGTGTATAGGTGGCGATAAATCTGCAAGTATGGTGGTTTGACTCCCAACTTCAAATAACTTATTTAATGAAATTTTATAGTGTTTAGCGAGTTTTACACTCTCATCTAATGATAGATTTGTTTTTAAATTAATTCTTCTGTAAGCTGCATCATAGCCTATATCTAAAACACTTGCTATTTCATCAACAAAAGAGGTGTTGTCTTTTGATTTAGCCTTTAAAAATTGAATAAATTGCTCTTGCATTTTTTTAAAAATTACAAGTAGGAATCTGGAAGATTTTGTGAAAATTAAGAAAAATAAATTATTTTTTAATCATTTTAAGCAAATGATTATCAATTAATGCAAAGTAATTTTGTTGTGTAACCACTTAATAATCATGGCAATGAAAACTCTATCACGATTAATACTTTTCTTTTCTATTGTTATATTCGTTTCTTGCGGCCCTACAAGAGTATATACAACAGGATCTTATGGTTCTTTAAAATCATATACTGAAAAACAACATTATATAGATAAGAAAACAACTGAGACTTACATTTCTGGTGATTTGAGTTTTGGAAAACATCCGCAAGAAGCAGCAACATTTAATGATAAAAAAACAATTGCCGCAATGAATGTTCATAGAAATACAACAGGAAGGCATTATAATTTTTATTATGGATTAGGTACTGCTTTTGGTACTTATGAATTTACTGAAGGATATCAAGGTCTTATTGAAAATGGAGAAAAGAGTACGTTTTTTACAGTGAATTTAAAATCGGGAATAAATTACACATATACACGTCCAAAAGTAGATTGGCGATTTATAGGTTTAGAGTTGGCTTATCTTAATGAGTCTGGAGTTTATCAAGATAAACTAACTAAATTAAGTTTAGTTGATGATGACGATTTATATGTTGCAAACCAAAAATCTATGTTCACTTATCAATTTTATTCAGAATACGTTTTTAAACTGTCTAATAGAGCAGCTTTTACTTTCGGTTTTTATGCTGGTGACTTGATTTACTTTAAGGATGCTGATATGTATGATGGTACAACGGGTTTTAATGGTTTTACTTTTGGGTTGAGGTTAAACAAATATACTTTTAGTGCCATTTTTGAAACGGCACAAGGTGACATTAAATCTACTAAAATAGGGCTTACCTATAAACTATAAATTAACTAATTATAATAATTTATAATATCATGAAGTCTCTAAAAAAAGAAATCAGAATTATGATTTTACTTACGGCTTTAATAACTAGCATTAGTGTTAATGCCCAGAGCGAAACAATAAAGTACAATATATACTTAAGGGTGTATAATTTGGAAGGAAAGAAAATAAGTAAAGGGGCACTTGTTTTTATTAACGACTCGCTTATAGAGTTAAAAAACAGTATCAAACAATCACGGGTAAGTTTTAATGATATTGGTTTTATAAGAACAAAAAAATCTGCGAGTAACAATGTTGTAATTGGTGCTGTATCTGGAGCTACTTTAGGTGCTGTGGTGGGAGTGTCAACAGCAGATCCTGACGATTGGATTTTTTCATATACAAAAGGAGAAGGGGCACTTGTTTTGGGAGGTATAGGAGCTTTGGGTGGCAGCGCTATTGGAGGAATAACGTCTCTTTTTAAAAAATCGAAAACTTATATTATTAATGGAGATGTTGAGAAATGGAGAATATTTAAAGAGAAGATAGTAAAAAGTAGATTTTATTAATATTAATGTCAAGAGTTATGAAAACAATAAAAAGACTATTGCAAAATGAAATCTTAATTTGGTGGTTCTTACCAATGTTATTATTTACATCTTGCTCGGGTTATGTTCCTGATTTTAGTGGTTTTGGAGATACAAGTGTTGGTGGCTTTGGTTTTGAGGAATGTGTACCTATAGCTTGTGAAATAGAAGATGTTACTAATTCTGGAACATGGTTTATTTCTTCATTTATTCATTTGAATATTGATGAAACCAAAAACTTTGAAGCTTACCATTTTATAATTAATTGGTTATTTATTTCAGCATTTAATCCAAAAGTAGAGCATGATAATTTTTTAGGAAACTGGAATATTGATTGGGAGCGAGGTAAGGAAGAATATTTTTTGGATGATTTATACGTCATAATAACTTTTAATTTTGATAATGAATTTAAGGACCTCAATGGTGTTTGGGATTTTAGTTCTTACTCAGAAAATAAAATTGAACTTTATTTAGTAAACAAGGAAACAGGTGATATAGATTATTTAACATTTAATAAGATATAATTAAGAAACGCATTATTTTATTTTTTATAATCATAATATTTATTTCTTGTACTCCTGAAGTACAAGAAAAAACAGATGGTTTAAAAATTTCTACACCGAGTTGAATACAAGGTACTTGGACTATAAAAGACGAAAAAATAGGGAAACGAGGTCTGAGGTTTACCAATTATGCTTTTTTATAATTGATGAAAACGGAAACGAAACCAATGCAATGTCAACTTATTTGATTTTAATTGGTCTGGATTATGATGTCAAGGTTGAAGAATATAATGGAACAAATACGTATGTCATTAAAGTGTATTCTAACTCAGGTACATGGTATAGCTTTACTAAGATTTCAAATCAAGAAATAAGTAGGGATGATGCATCATCACTTGGTAAAGCTGAAATTTATGTAAAAAGTAATTGAATTTATAAAACTGAAGATTATGAAAACACAAAATACATTAATCAAATTATTAATTGACATGTTTGTTTTTATTGCAGTTTGCTCAAGTAATATTTAGGCTTCCCCTGTTTAGAACTGTTTAAATTTTCTTTGGACTCTTTATAAATTGTTTTATGAAACTCCAACAATTTTCTAAAATCAAAAGATTATCCCCAATTTATATAATATCGTATCATTAATTGACTATTTTTTTTAAGTTATTAATGCTTACTTTTCATAATTTTCCACCTTATATATTAACAATTTCGAATAATGGAATGAGTTTTTGTATCTAGTATTTAAAAACAATATTATTTTGCAGTAAAAGAAATAGTTTCCTGCATATCATAAATTACATTTCATATAAAACGAATTATAACTTAGGTATGAATAAATTTAATAAAAAGTTATTAGTACTCTTGTGTGTATTCTTTTCTTCTTCGGCATTTAGCTTCTCACAAAATAAATTAGATCGAATATCTGTAAATGGAAGCAATTTTGTCATTGAAGATGGAAAGATAATTATTTTTAGAGGTCTAAATACTAGCGATCCTGATAAATTAGAAATACAAGGACATTGGGACAAATCATATTTTAAAGAAATTAAAAAATGGGGTGCCAATATTGTTCGTTTTCCAGTGCACCCAACAGCTTGGGCAAAGCGAGGGAAGGGAAATTATCTTAAGCTGCTAGATGAGGGTATAAAATGGGCTACTGAACTCGATTTATACGTCATTATAGATTGGCACAGTATTGGTAATTTACAAACAGAAATGTATCAGGACGATATGTATGACACCACTTTAAAACAAACCTATGACTTCTGGAGAACGATTGCTGTAAAATACGGAAAAAATACAACGGTGGCTTTTTATGAGTTATTTAACGAACCAACTACATATCACAATACTTTAGGTACAGCTACTTGGGAAGCATGGAAGAAAATAAATGAAGAAATAATAACTATTGTAAGAGCCAATGGAGGCGAAGGTATTCCCTTGGTTGCAGGGTTTAATTGGGCTTATGATTTAACACCTGTTATTGAAAACCCAATTGATGCAGAAGGGATTGCTTATGTGAGTCATCCTTATCCAGAAAAAAGAGAGAAGCCTTGGGAAAATCAATGGACAGCAGATTGGGGATTTGTTAAAGAGAAATACCCTTTAATACTTACCGAAATCGGATTTTGTGGACCTGAAGATATAGGCGCTCACCATCCTGTTATAAGTGATGAATCTTATGGAGATGCCATTACCAACTATGCTGATGAAAAAGAAATTTCTTATGTTATTTGGGTTTTCGATCCGCAGTGGGCTCCAAGATTGTTTGAGGATTGGGATTATACGCCTTCAAGACATGGAAAGTACTTTAAGAAAAAACTTCAAAGTTATAAATACAATTAATAAGCCTTTTTAAATTAAATATAGCAAAATGAACATCCATTTTATACCAATACTCATACTTTCATTATTATTTAATTTTAATGAAACAATGCCAAAAAAGTATCGTGCGGACAATAAAAATTTTCATTATAATGGAAGGTATGAGCTTATTGAAAATGGAGCTGCTTTAACATCACCTGGTGCAAATGTGTCCATTAATTTCTCTGGTGACTACTGTGAAGTGTATTTAAAAGCAGAAAGAGTTCCTTACAATTACGTTGCCTTTGAGTTGGATGGAGAATATTTAGGTAGAAAAAAAATTAGCGGTGATAATATAGCATCTTATATTATAGAAGTCACGTCAAAAGAAAAGAGGCATACTTTGAAAATTATTAAAGAATCTGAAGCAAGCAACGGATTCGTGCTATTTAATAGCATTAAGGTGGAAGAGGTTTTAAGTAGTAATAAAAAACCAAAGCATTTTATTGAGTTTATTGGAGATTCTATTACCTGCGGAGCGGTTGCTGATGACAGTGTAACACCCTGTGGTGAAGGAGAGTATTTTGACCACGAAAACGTATATTTTTCTTATGGCGCTGATGTAGCGAGAGCGTTAGATTCAGATTTTATGCTAAGTTCTGTATCTGGTATAGGAATGTATAGAAATTGGAACGATGAAAATATTGAAGAGCCTATTATGCCACAGGTTTATGAAAATTTATATCTTGATACTAACAATTCAAAAAAGTATAATTTTGAAAAAAAACCAGACCTCGTTAGTATCTGTTTAGGAACAAATGATTTATCAAATGGTGATGGCATAAAGCCTCGATTACCATTTAATGAAGAAACGTACGTAACCAATTATATAAATTTTGTAAAAAAGGTTTATAGTCATTATCCCAACACACAAATTGTTTTACTAAATAGTCCTATGGTAGTTGGAGAAAACAATACCCTATTGGTTTCATGCTTAAAGGACGTTCAGTCTTATTTTGCTGAAAACCATGAGAAATCCATTTTGTTATTTGAGTTTGATAAAGCATATGTAAATGGATGCTCATGGCACCCTAGTGTTGAAGAGCATAAGCAAATAGCCGAAAAACTAACACCTTTTTTTAAAAATATTTTACACAATAAATAATGAAATTTTTAAAAGTTATATGCCTTCTGCTAGTTGCAAACATATCATTTGCTAATGTGATATTACCTTCTGTTTTTTCAGATCACATGGTACTGCAACAAAATGATGAAGTAAAATTTTGGGGCTGGGCAAATCCTAATGAAGAGGTGGATATATCTCCATCTTGGACAAGTGAAAATTACAAAACAAAAGCAACTAATCAAGCGTATTGGGAGCTCACTATAAAGACCCCGAAATTTGGTGGGCCGTATACAATTTCTATAAAAGGCTATAATGAAGTTGTTTTAAAGGATGTTTTAATAGGAGAAGTTTGGCTTTGCTCTGGACAATCTAACATGGAAATGTCTGCAAGTTGGGGAATTGATAACAGTGAAGAAGAAATAGCGAAAGCTAATTATGATAACGTCCGTTTTTTTACCAGTCCTAAAATGGCTGCAAATTCAGAACAAAATAACATCATTTCTAGTTGGGAAATCTGTACTTCTGAAAGTATGAAATACGCAAGTGCAGCTGCTTATTTTTTTGCAAAAAGATTGCAAGAAACCATGAAAGATGTTCCCGTAGGATTAATGGTTTCGGCTTGGGGAGGAACTCCTATTGAAATTTGGACACCAGAAAATATTATTAAAAAAGATACCGCTTTACTCACAGCTGCTAACAAGTTAACACCTGTTTCTTATGGACCTATAAAACCTGGGAAAGCTTTTAATACCATGATCAATCCTTTAGTAGGCTATAAAATAGCTGGAGCTTTATGGTATCAAGGTGAATCTAATGTGGGTTCTGATGTTTATGATAAAAATTTAGAAGCATTAATTGCCTCTTGGAGAAATTTATGGGGATATAACTTTCCTTTTTATTTTGTACAAATTGCTCCGTACAATTATGGTGAGAATCATTTTGGAGGGGTCATTATTAGAGATGCACAACGCAAGGCTGATAACCAGATTAAGAATTCAGGAATGGTGGTGATTAGTGATGTTTCTCCAATTGATGATATTCATCCTAAAGATAAAAAAGCTGTAGGATTTAGATTAGCCAATTTAGCTTTAAAAAATCACTATCATTTAATTGATGATTTGGTGGAAAGTCCAAGTGTTTCAGAACTTAATTTTGATAAAAATAAAGCCGTTGTTTCTTTCAATTATGCTGAAGGTCTTTATTCCAAAGATAAAAAAGGATTGTTTGAGGTGGCAGGAGAAGATAAATTGTTTTATCCTGCAACAAGTAAGTTGAAAGATGACACTATTATTGTTTCATCAAAAAAAGTAAATGATATTAAATATCTAAGGTTTGCCTGGGGGAATAATACACAATCCAATCTGTTTAATAAAGCAAACTTACCTGCATCTAGTTTTACTACAGAAAATTAACAAGCCAACTAATATTATGGATTTACAAAAGTTGAATATCATTTTATCATTAACTCTTATGCCTTTTATAGCATGTCAAGCTCAAAAAACATTTCAAATGAAAAACAAAAACACCTTTGAACAAAAAATTAAAGTTCTTTTAAAACAAATGACCATTGAAGAAAAAGTAGGTCAAATGAATCAATACAATGGGTTTTGGGATGTTACAGGACCTGCTCCAGAAGGAGGGAGTGCCGAGAAAAAATATGAGCATTTAAGAAAAGGTTGGGTGGGCTCAATGTTAACAGTAAGAGGTGTCGAGCAAGTAAGAGCTGTTCAAAAAATAGCTGTTGAAGAAACACGATTAGGTATTCCGTTAATCATTGGTTTTGATGTAATTCACGGGTATAAAACGTTAAGTCCAATTCCTTTAGCTGAAGCTGCAAGTTGGGATTTAAATGCGATTAAAAAATCTGCTGAAACGGCTGCTGCAGAAGCTTCAGCATCTGGAATTAACTGGACATTTGGGCCTATGGTGGATATTTCTAGAGATGCTCGTTGGGGGCGTTCCATGGAAGGGGCTGGTGAAGATCCATTTTTAGGAAGTAAAATAGCAGTGGCAAGAGTACAAGGTTTTCAAGGAGATGATTTGTCATCACCTACCACCATTGCTGCTTGTGCCAAGCATTTTGCTGCTTATGGATTTTCGGAATCGGGAAAAGAATACAATACGGTTGATATAGGAACTTCAACCTTACATAATATTGTTTTGCCTCCTTTTAAAGCAGCAGTAGATGCGGGGGTTCGAACTTTAATGAATTCTTTTAATGAGTTAAATGGTGTTCCTGCTACTGGAAACGTTTATTTACAAAGAGATATTTTAAAAGGAAAATGGGGATTCAATGGTTTTGTAATTTCTGATTGGGCTTCTTTGAATGAAATGATTACATGGGGACACGCAAAAAACAAAAGAGAAGCAGCAAGGCTCGCTGCGCTAGCGGGTTCTGATATGGACATGGAAGGATATGTTTATATTGAGGAATTAGCTCAGTTGGTAAAAGATGGCGTGATTCAAGAGGCTATTTTAGATGATGCGGTTAGTAGAATTTTAAGAGTGAAATTTGAATTAGGTCTCTTTGATGATCCATATAAATATTGTGACGAAAAAAGAGAAAAGGAAACCGTAGGAAGCAAAAAAGCACATGAAGCGGTGTTGGACATGGCTAAAAAATCTATAGTGCTTTTAAAAAATCAAAATAAGATACTTCCATTAAAAAAAGAAGGTCAAAAAATAGCTTTGATTGGTGCCTTGGCTAGTGATAAAAATAGTCCTTTAGGGAGTTGGAGAATTGCTGCTGAAAATAACACAGCAGTATCGGTTTTGGAGGGGATGCAACAATACAAAGGAAATGAATTGTTGTTTGAAAAAGGATCAGAGTTTTTTATTGGAGATTCTAATTTTTTACAAGAGGTGAAAATTAATACTTCCAATAAATCAGGGGTTAAAGAAGCGGTTGCAACTGCCAAAAAAGCAGATGTGGTTGTGATGGTTTTAGGAGAAAACGGTTTTCAGTCTGGAGAGGGGCGTAGTAGGACAGAGTTAGATTTACCAGCAATACAGCAAGAGTTATTAGAAGAGGTTTATAAAGTAAATCCTAATATTGTTTTGGTGCTAAACAGCGGTAGGCCTTTGTCTATCAATTGGGCAGATAAACACATTCCTGCTATTGTAGAAGCTTGGCATTTGGGTACGGAAACAGGAAATGCTGTGGCTCAAGTGTTATACGGAGACTACAATCCAAGTGGAAAACTACCCATGACGTTTCCAAGAAATGTAGGACAAGTACCTATTTATTACAATTATAAAAATACAGGTAGACCAACCAATAAAGATAATAATGTTTTTTGGTCTCATTATTCAGATGTAGAAAAAACACCATTATATCCTTTTGGGCATGGATTAAGCTACACAACTTTTGAATACAGTGATGTAATACTAAACGGAACTTCTTTTAAAATAGGAGATGATGTTGATGTTTCTGTGACTTTAAAAAATACAGGGAAAGTAACAGGAAAAGAAGTGGTGCAATTGTATATTAGAGATTTATATGCAAGCGTTACCCGACCTGTTAAAGAATTAAAAGGATTTGAATTGGTTAAATTAAAAGCTGGTGAATCAAAAACAATTCATTTCACCTTAAACAAAGAAACCTTAGGGTTCTACGATAATGATGGAACATATGTTGTAGAACCAGGAGATTTTAAAGTATTTATTGGTGGAAGCTCTATAACAACTCTTGAAACAGACTTTAAATTAGTAGATTAGCGAGTAAACCTCACATGGTTAAAAAAAGAGGCTTTAGCTCTACAAATTTTGTAGAGCTTTTTTAGTTTTTAAAAATAATCATTAAGATTATTTATTCAGGTTATTTAGTGTTTCATTTGCCTGTTTAATGATTTGTAAAGTTGAAACATCCGAAGCAAATACCGAGTTTAATCCTTGAGGTTCTTGTGGAGGATCGGCAGTAAAATCATCGCCATGTTGCCATTTTCCGTTGTTATTTTTAGGATTGGTTTTAGCAAACCCTGCAAATCCCCAGAAATTTGCCCCAGCAAGCACGCCTTGATTTTTATAGCTCTCTATAACTTTGTTAAAAACAGATTTATAATAATTGTCCCTGTTTTCAACTGAAGCTTTTGGCGATAAGCTTTCTTTTTCACGAGGAAATCCAAATTCAGACATCACAAGAGGCTTATTGAACTCTTTAGCTACCTCCATATGTTCATCGATGTCTTGGTATGTTTTTTCTATGGATTCTTCTGTTGATTGTGCTTCATTATTAATATCATACCAACTCCAGTTTTTTGGCCAAATATGCAGCGTTAAGTAATCAATATTTTTATTAGCATGTAGTCTTTTATACATGTCTATGTCTTCTAAAAACCCATGTTTTCCTTCTGTTCCAGTGGATGTTAAATGATTGGTATCTAATGTTTTAATTAAATTAACCGTTTCATTTAACCAACTTGCAAACGATTTTTCATGTTCAGGTGTCATTAATACACGAGGCTCATTGGCAACTTGCCAAGACATCACCGTATTATCTTCAGTGTATTTTATTCCTGAATATTTATTTGTTCTTCCAATAATAAATCTCAAATGATTGTAATAGGCTTCTTTACAGGGTTTGCAACTATGAAACTGCTTAGTATAGTTCATATACTCATCCCAAGTATATTGTTCCAAAAAGGGGTTTGGTACTTCGCCGTAACCATTCCATTTTAGGTATTCAGACATCCCTCCAGACCATATCCAGTTATTGTTTAAATACAAAACAGCATACATATTCCGCTTTCGCATTTCCGCCATTAAAAAATCCAATCCATCAAGAAGGTTTTTATTGTATTTCCCTTGTTCATATTGTAATGCCGGATATACTTTAGAATCTCCACCATCTCCTTCTGCTCCAACTAAAATGCGTAGGTTGTCAATACCTAGGTCTTTCATAAGATCCAATTCTTTAATTAACCGATCTCTATCACCTATATTTTTAGCTGCTATTAATGGGCCGTACCAATAATTTGCACCAACAAAATAATAGGGTTTTCCTTCTTTAATAAACTGGGAATCCTTTACTGTGATTTGTTTAATATCTACCATCCTTACGGATTTTCTGTATTTAGCACTTTTACATGCTGAAAAAAGTACTATTGTTAAAACAAGTAAAAAAGGTTTATTGATTTTCATTATAATTTTAGATTTAGTTTGGTAATGCATACATGTTAGGTAACTTATTTTGTAACACCGATTTTGGTTTGTTAGCAAAGGCGATAAAATCGGCAGTATCTGGTAACCCTGGAGCTGGTGTGCAATAAGTGTCTTTTGAGTTATACCAAAACATCATATAACCAATTTCAGTATTATTTACTGTTATGGCATTATATAAGTTTGTTGAATAAAAGTTTGGAATAGGACTGTTTGAGCCAGGCGTTACAAAATATCCCGTTTCAGTTAATGCTGCTATTTTAACCTTTTCTATCGCTAAATGTGAAATAATTTGAAGTTTGTTGTTAGCATTGTCAACCCCTGTCTGTCCTTGATTATTTAAATCACCGTAGTTGTCCATTCCTATAATATCTACATAGTTATCGCCTGGATACCTTTCTAAATATTCAGAAGCTGAAATAAAACTATTATCTGGGGAAAAAGCAAAAAGGATATTGTTTACATTTAAAGTGTCTCTTAAATAGTCAACCGTAAATTGCCAAAGCGCAATAAATTGTTGGGGCGTACAGTAGGAAGCCCCCCACCAAAACCAGTCGCCATCAAATTCATGGAATGGTCTGAATATAAATGGCACTAATTTTCCATCAGCACCTACCATTCTTTTGGCAACCTCAGCAACTTTTTCAATTTTTTGTTTGTAATACTCATGGTTTTCACCTTTTGGTAAAATACTTTTAAAGGCATTGTTTTTTTGAAAATCTGTCATTTCAGAAGTATAAAAACTAACACCCTCATAAGGCTCTCTTAAATGCCAACTAAAGGCGTTTACCATGCCTTTGTTATAGGCTTCAACGGCATCTGCTTTAATACGTTGTTCTTGTTGATAGAACCAATTTGTTGGTGTGCCATCGTTAAGATCGTCTGTTATAAACAAAAAATCTGACCCTAATAATCCGGGGTCACTCCCAGTGGTTTTCTTAATGTCTGAATCTCCTATGGCATCATTATATAAATTATGAAAAGCATTATGCTGTCCTACTATAAAGTTCGATTTGGATAATATTTTAAGATTATAAAACAGAGCGGCTGTTTCTGTTGTAGCGTTTGGATTTACCATGTATAATCGAGTATCTTCTGGCTGTAAAACAAAAGCATTCTCTGGAGTTGAAGGATCTATAATTTCAGGTTCTTCAGGAAATTCATCTTTAGAACATCCTATTGCTAAAAATGCTAAAAGAAGCCATATAAAAACAGGGAGCTTAACTAATATAAATTTATATAAATTATTCATAATTCCCTATGCCTAATTGCTAGTTTAAGTTACTTGTTTAAAAGAATACACGCCCTAGATGTGTGGTAGGGTGCTTTCCACATACTTACTTTATCTTCTTGCGTGTAAACAGTTCCATTTTTATCAACTCTAAAAAACCATTCTCCGTGCTCATGATCTAAGAGGTGATTTTTAATATAATCCCATATTTTAAGAGAAGCTGTTATATATTGATCATTAGTTTCTAAACTATGAGCATATTTCAAGCCAATAAGAGCTTCTACTTGTGGCCACCAATGCTTATCTGTATCTATATGGTTTGTGTTTCTGTTTTTTTCATTTAGAACAGCACCTGTTTCATCTATGGCTTCTTGTAAAAAAGTATTAGCTACTTTTAATGCTATTTCATTCGCTTTGGATAATAAAAAATCATTATTCAAGGTTTTAGCTGCTTCAATAACCAACCATGCTGTTTCAATATCATGACCAAAAGACACGGTGTCGCTTAATAAATGCCACGTATCATCAAAGAATAAATCGTAATGATTTTTATTATTCAAGAATTTTTCAAAAAATAAATCAACAAGTGTTTTTAAAGAGCTTCTTAATTGATTGTTATCATGAATTTTAAGTAAGGTTGTATAGGCTTCTAAAACATGTAAATGTGTATTCATGGTTTTAGAAGCATTCATGTCTTTATCACTTAATCGCATATCTTCTATCGGACTCCAATCTTCATGGAAAGCCTCAAAATAGCCGCTATTCAAATCATCTTTGGCATGTTCTTCAATCAGTTCAAATAGTTCTATAGCCCAATTTTTAGCAGCTTCATTTTTAGTAAATAGGTAATATTCAGATAAAGCATAAATGGTAAACGCTTGGGCGTAAATTTGCTTTCGTTTATTTAAAGGATTGCCTTTATAATCAAGTTCCCAAAAAACTCCTTGGTGCATTACATCATTAAAAAAAGTCTTCAAATATTTAAATGCTCTATCACAAATAATACGATATTCATCGGTTTTTAAATGATTAGAAGCGGCCGAAAACGACCAAAGAATCCGTGTATTTAAAATAATACCCTTAGGCGCTTCTGAAACTACGTTATTATAATGATCTATTTTGCCTACAAAACCACCGTGTTCTTGGTCTAATGTGTTATTCGTCCAATAACTTAATATGTTTTTTAATTCAGAATTAAGTTCAGATTTAAGTTGGTCGTAGGTATCCATGATTAATACAAACCTTTATTTTTTTCTATTAGATTTAAAATAGTTTCTACAGAACCTGCAGATGTAAATTTATCTTCGGGCGTATTCATACAATAATCAATTAATTTTTCTATAGTTGATGTAGCCACATGCATTCTGGTGTCGCAAGATGCATAATAAATATATACAGTACCGTCATCGTCCGCTATCCAACCATTTGAAAATAATACGTTAGATACGTCCCCTATGCGTTCTTCATTTTCGGGAGCCATAAAATATCCCGCTGGATGGTGAATCACTTTTGAAATATCATTCAAATCCGTCATAAACATATATAACGTATAGCGTAATCCAGCAGCCGTATTTCTTACACCATGGGCTAGGTGCAACCAACCTTTATCGGTTTTAATGGGTGCAGGTCCTAAGCCATTTTTAAGTTCATAAATAGTGTGATATACTTTATTATTGATTATTCTTTCGTCTTTAACGACAGGATTCATCATGTCGTCAATATATCCTAATCCGATGCCACCACCTTTTCCAACATCAATAAATCCTTGTTGGGGTCTTGTATAAACCGCGTATTTACCATTAATAAATTCTGGGTGAAGCACCACATTGCGTTGTTGTCCTGTGTTTGAAATTAAATCTGGTAGTCGTTCCCAATTAATCAAATCTTTTGTTCTTACTATACCAGCATTTGCAATAGCGCTACTTGTATCTTCTGGTGGCACATTTGGATCTTTACGTTCGGTGCAGAAAACACCGTAAATCCAACCATCTTCATGTTCTATTAGCCGCATGTCGTAAACATTAGTGTCCGGATTTCCTTCAATTTGAGGAATTACACACGGTTTTTCCCAAAATTCAAAGTTATCAATACCATTAGGACTTTCGGCCATTGAAAAAAACGATTTTCTATCGATACCTTCCGTACGAAGGCATAAAACATATTTACCGTGCCACTTTATAGCACCTGAATTCATGACCGCATTAAATCCTATTCTTTCTAAAACATTGGGGTTTGTTTTAGGATTTAAATCATATCTCCAATGGATTGGAATGTGCTCAGCGGTTACAATCGGGTTTTTATATCTATTATAAATGCCATTTGATTTAGAAATAGGCTCATTTATTTTACTAATTAATTTTTGATAAGCCTCCTTCACATCTTCTATATGGTTTGTTATCTTGTACAATGTATTATTATTTAAAAGTTATTAATTTAATTTTTCTTCTAGTGTGTTCCACCAATATTTTTTCAACAGGAATAGGCAAACAACTAAAACTGCTAAGGAAATATATAGAGGTGTGTTTTGTCTAAATATGAGATACATAGGACTAATTACTAAAGCTGTTTGTGCAATAATGCCAATAACAACATTGAACATATCTCTTCCAAAATCTGAATTCTTTTTAAAACTTGGATCTTCAGCTTTTAATTTTCCATAAATAGGTGACCAAAAACCCCAAGGTTTAACATTTTTATAAAAGGTCTTTAAAACAGCTTCCTCGGTTGGAGGCGCTGAATAAGTCCCTAAAATGGAACCAATAAGTGACACTACCAGTAAAACAGGAAATAGATATAAGCCTAAAACATCTGGAAATAACTCAGGCACAATAGCAGCTGCCAATAGTCCTGATGCCATTCCCCAAAAGAATCCTTCACCATTAAAGCGCCACCAGTGCCATTTTAAAATATTGGCACAGACATAACTACCATATAAAACAGAAACAATCCACTGTAATACAGAATTTACATCTTTAGCAAATAAACCTATTATAATGCTTATAAATACCACAATAATACCAGTTGCATAATTCATGTTTTTTATTTGAGTTGCACTCGCCTGTGGATTTTTATATTTTAAATAAATATCATTTACTAAATAAGCTTGTGCGGCATTTAAAGTTCCAGCAAAAGTTGACATAAATGCAGCAATTAAGCCAGCCAATAAAAGTCCTAATAAGCCAATTGGAACAAATTCTCTTATTGCGGTAGGTAGGATTAATTCAAAGTCAATGTCTCCAGAGACTGTTAATAAATCTAATCTTTCATAATAAACTAAGGCTAAAGCAGCAAACCCAGCAATCATTAAATAGCGAATAGGCATTAAGATTACAGAGACAAATCCACTCATTTTTGATGCTTCAGATGCTGATTTTGTGGAGAGTATTTTTTGCATATCGTAAGTAGGTGCAGGACCAGCAACACTAACTAAAACACCTTTAAAAACCATCATCATAAAGAAAATAGTAAATAAATTAAAACCATCTTCTTTAATTTTTTGATTAACTTCTGGGATAATAGAACTCCAATCCATATTTAATTGCCAATCGAAAAACGGACTTAACCAACCTTCTGGGACAATAAGCGTGTTTTCACCAATGGCAACAAATCCTAAATAACCAATTACCAATGCGGCAATAGTCATAATAGCAAATTGAACAACGTCTGCCCAAACAATGCCAGACATACCGCCAAGAAGTGAATAAAATACTGCAAAAAGTGTAAAAATGATGCCGTAAAAATGAGGAACAAACTCGGGTGTTACCGAAAAAGGAATGTAGTTGCTTACCACCTCCCAAGGAATAAAGATCTCTATAAATTTGCCTAAGCCTATAAACCCATAAGCTAAATAACCTAAACACATAATTAAAGCAAAAACCACAACAATTATATGCGACAGCTTAGCGCCTTTTTTATATCCAAATCGAGTGCCTATCCATTCTGCCCCTGTCGTAGCATTAGAACGTCTTAGCCATTTTGATAAGTAAACCATTAAAAATATCTGATTAAAAACTGGCCATAACCAAGGAATCCAAGCGCTTTTTATGCCATAAACAAACATGATGGTAACGAGCCAAATGGTACCCGAAATATCAAACATTCCAGACGCATTAGAAAGACCAAGTAAATACCAAGGAATCGATTTCCCTCCTAATAAATAATCATCTTTACTGCGTTGAGCTCTTTTTCTAAGGACTAAACCTATGACAATAATGGTGACTAAATAAGCGGCTATGATTAATATATCTGCGGTGTGAAGTAATTTCATAAAATAAACTTAGTTTATAATTTTAGTCTATTAATGTCTTTTAAAAATAATGCTTTTGGTTCTTTTGCGAAGATTTTAAAATCTGCTTCACTTTTATGACCTTTGTTCGGCATGTACTGCTCGCCTTCATTGCCATTCCTCCAAAATAGAATCCAAGAAATTCCAGAATTTTCAATGTTTGGATATAACACCTTAGTAAACCAATTTTGGTCTGGGACTAATTCTTGAATAAACCAATTTACCCCTGCAGATTTATTGACCCCCGTTTCAGTAAGTGCATATAGCTTACTTTTTTCGGTTGCTATGTTTTTTACAATTTTTAGATCATTTGCAATAGCGTTTGAGAATTCAACAGAATTCTGAAAATCATAGATATCGATACCTAAAATATCTACAAAAGTATCTCCAGGATAATAATCCATGTAATTATCGTTCGGATTTAATTTATTGGGAGCATATACATATATTAAATTATGAACATGATACTTATCCCTTAGTGAATAAATCGTATTTCGCCATAATTGCAGATACTCCAAGGAATTACAATTAGGGTTTCCCCACCAAAACCAGTCACCATTCATTTCATGATGAGGTCTAAATATTATGGGTATAGCTTTTCCTTTATATCTAATAGATTTTAGGAAAACTGCTACCTTGCTTAACCATGACTCGTATTTTTTTACAAGCTTGCCGTCTCCTATAATCTCTTGTACTGCAGTAGTTCTATCCCAAGAATCACCATTGGTTTTTGGATTATCGGCATGCCAACTTACCGTTATTATACCTCCTTTACTATAAGCATCAATCATTAATGCTCTCATGGTATCAAAAGGAACACCATCAAGATTATTGGTTTTCCCTTTTTCTATGCCTCCTATATCAAATCCATAAACGGCAGGAAAATCATCTAGTATATCATTCACATCACTTTTAATCATGTTTGGAAAATCTGATTGCTTCCAACCAATTCCATATGCAGTGGCATCTTGGTGACCAATAGCAAATCCTTCTTTTGAAAGATAGAATAACTTTTTGTGAAGAATTTTAACTTGTTTTGACGCTTTCGTATCAACCAATTGTGGTTTTTTATAAACCGTATTGTAAAAAGGTTTACAGGAATTGAAAATAGCAATAAATCCCATTATTAAAATTTTAATTAAACACTTTTTAAAATTATATGTTTTGTAAGTTCTATGCATTAATTGACTATTTTTTGATAATTTTATGCCAAAATAAATATATAATATATAATTTTGGTGTCGCTATTTTATGAAATTCAAAATTAACAATTATATAAAGTACATCTATAATATTATTTTATCAATATGATAAAATATAATGACACCTAAAATGGATATTTTAAAGAAAGTACACAGAGAAATTACACCTTTATCTCCTGAAGATAGTTTTTTAGTTTTCGACAGAGTTAAGGAAGAGTTTGATTTTCCCATACATTTCCATCCTGAATATGAACTAAATTTCATTAGCAATGGCAAGGGGGTTAATAGAGTTGTTGGCGATAGTATTGAGGAGATTGACAATATAGAACTGGTTTTGGTGGGGCCAAATTTGTACCATGGCTGGCTAACCCATAATTGTAAAAGCAGAGAAATACGTGAAATCACTATTCAATTTCATGGTGATTTGTTCAATGATGAGTTTTTGTCTAGAAAGATAATGAAACCAATTAAAGACATGTTTGACAGATCTATACACGGCATTTTATTTTCGAAAAAAGTGAGTGCCGAGATATTTGAACGAATTGCTCAAGTGTCTAAATTAGATAGTATGGACTACTTTTTAGAATTGATTTCTATACTATATGATCTAGCCAATTCAAGAAATCAAAGACTTCTTTCTAGTTATACTACAAATCGAGATAGTTTTGAAAATAGTGATAAAATCAAAAGGATTTATGAATATGTTCAAGAAAATTATGATAAAAAAATAACACTTGCTGAAGCTTCAGAATTGGTAAATATGAGCCAAGTATCTTTTAATCGGTTTATGAAAAAAAGAACGGGCAAAACTTTTGTTGATTATGTTAATGATGTTAGAATTGGCTATGCTGCCATAAGAATAATTGAAAAGGATGTAAGTATATCTGAAATCGCATTTAACTGTGGGTTTAATAATATAGCCAATTTTAATAGGGTATTTAAAAAGTCTAAAAAATGTACTCCAAGCCAATATAAAAATGACTTTTCTGGTATTAAAAGAATACTATAGTCTATTTAAATTACATACCATAATTATTTCTAGATACCCTTTTTTAAAAGGGTATTTGTTTATTTATCAATTATTTTTTAACCAAATTTGATTAAAAAAGTTAAACGAGTATGTCTTTGTCGAATAAATTTTATTAGTAAATGACAAAATAATATTAACGTTAACTTAACATTTAATTTAATTTTGAAATTAATAATAAACCAAGTGATTAATTATATATATCGTAAAATAGTTAGTCCTAAAATTAACAATTAATACTACTAAACTAAAAGACATGCGAAAAACAATTTTTAAAAATATGCATGGTGGTGTAAATCATTACTTACCACTGTTATTATTTTTTCTAGTAGCTCAAATTACTTTAGCTCAAATTCAAGTTAAAGGAATTGTAAGCGACTCTAATGGAATAACCCTTCCTGGGGTAAGTATCCTTGAAAAAGGTACCAGCAATGGAACAGTGACCGATTTTGATGGTAACTATACTATTTCAGCAAATACTAATGGAACTTTGATTTTTAGCTTTTTGGGGTTTGAAACTCAAGAAATTAAGGTTGTTGGAAAATCGGCTATCAATGTGACTTTAATTGAAAAACTTGAAGGTTTAGATGAGGTTGTTGTAATAGGTTACGGAACTCAAAAAAGAAGTGATGTTAATAGTTCTATTTCATCTGTAAATTCTGAAGATTTAAAAGATTTAAAGCAAATATCATTAGACCAAATGTTACAAGGAAAAGCAGCTGGTGTTAGTGTTACTAGTAATTCAGGTGCGCCTGGGGGAGCGGCGTCTATTAGAATTAGAGGAACAACGTCGTTAACAGGAACCAATGAACCTTTATATATTATTGATGGGGTTCCTATTTCGGGTGATGCTACAGGAAAATCTACAAGTGGTCAACCGCTAGTTGGTAAAGATGGTTTTTCTTCTACTGGAGGTAATGGGAATAATGCAGTTAGCCCGCTATCTATGATTAATCCTAATGATATTGAGTCTGTTGATATTCTAAAAGATGCTTCGGCAACTGCTATTTATGGATCTAGAGGTGCTAATGGAGTTATTATAATTACTACAAAATCTGGTAAAAAAGGAACGGGTAAAATTGCATATGAAGGTTATACATCCATTGTAAGTAATTATAAAAATCTTAATGTAATGAATTTGCAGCAGTTTGCTAAAAACAAAACTGAACTTGCAAAACTATTCGGATTTCAAACACGTAACGAGTTTTCTCATCCAGAATTATTAGGCTTAGGTACCGATTGGCAAGATGAAGTTTATAGAACTGCTCTAGCTAAGAACCATCAATTGTCTTTTTCAGGATCAAATGAAGGAACAAATTATTATCTATCAACAAGTTTTTTAGACCAGCAAGGAACTATTATTAATTCAGGCCTTAAACGATATACGGTTAGGTTAAATGTAGATTCTAAAGTTAAAAATTGGCTAAAAGTTGGCGCCAATTTAACTGCAGGTATAACCAACGAAAAGGTTACTGTTAATCAAAGCTTTACAGGTTTAATTAGTAATACTTTACTTCAATCTCCAGATATTCCAGTAAGAAATGCCGATGGTTCTTTTGCTGGACCACCAAGCTCAGATCAAAGTGTTACATATTATAACCCAGTTGCTGAAGCACTAACAAGAGATAATAAATTAGTTCGAAAAAACTTTTTAGGAAATGTATATGCTGAATTTTCTATTATTGAAGGATTAAAATATCGTGTTGAAATTTCGGCAAATACCGAGTTTTCAAAGAATGAAGATTTTAGACCATCCTATAAATGGGGGTCTCAAGAAAACATTACGGCAGATTTAGATACTAGAAACCAAAACTGGTATTCAACAAACATAAAAAACTTGTTAACCTATAATAAATCGATAGATAAGCATAGTTTTACTGTTTTGTTAGGTCAAGAAGCTAATGATAGTCATTGGGAAGGAGTTGTTACCTCTTCAAATGGTTTTAAAACTAACGAAAATCATACTATAAATTTAGCAGATGTAGATAATAATACGGTAACAGGTTATAAGGGAGGTGCATCTATTTCTTCATATTTTTCTCGTTTAATTTATAGTTTTGATAATAAATACAGCTTAACTGCTTCTATACGATCAGATACTTCTTCTAAATTTGATCCTACTACAGGTAATCAAACAGGGATTTTTAAAGCTATATCAGGTTCATGGAAATTATCTAATGAATCATTTATGGAAGGCACTAAAGATTATATTGACAATATTAAGTTTAGACTTGGATATGGAGAAACAGGTAATCAGCAAATAGAGAATAATCGTTATACAGCCTTGTTGAATACACAAAATTCTGGTTTAGGAAGTGGGTTTTTGGTTTCAAATTCTCCAAACCCTGATTTAACTTGGGAATCTTTAAATCAAACAAACGCGGGTATAGATTTCACCCTTTTTGATTCAAAGTTATCTTTTAGTTTTGATGTCTATGATAAGACTTCTGAAGGTTTCTTATTTCAAGTACCACTACCTGATTATTTAACAGGAGGCGGTAGTCAATATGGAGGGATTTCTGCTCCTTATTCAAACCTTGGAGTTATGCAGAATAAAGGTTATGAATTAACTTTAGGATATAATTTGAGTGCCGAAAATTTTAGTTGGAATACTTCTTTGAACTTCTCACATTACTCTAACAAATTAAAAGAAATACAAGATGGACTTGTTTTAACACAACAAGTAAATACTAATGGTTATCAGCCAGTTGTGGTTACAAATACCATTGTTGGTGAACCAATAGGCATGTTTTATGGGTATGTTGCTGAAGGGCTTTTTAACGATTTAAACGCGCTTAATAGTGCGCCTCTTCAATTTGGTCAACCAGTAGGTACTGCTGCAGGTGAAACTTATTTAGGTGATGTAAAATACAAGGATATTAGTGGTCCTGAAGGTGTTCCAGATGGTGTAATTGATGCTTCTGATAAAACACTTATTGGTAGTCCGCATCCAGATTTCACCTTTGGTTTTACTAATAACTT
The DNA here is from genome assembly GCA_031826515.1 of Flavobacteriaceae bacterium HL-DH10. Classification (NCBI taxonomy): domain Bacteria; kingdom Pseudomonadati; phylum Bacteroidota; class Flavobacteriia; order Flavobacteriales; family Flavobacteriaceae; genus Thalassobellus; species Thalassobellus suaedae. The sequence continues at coordinate 2,464,542 of CP134536.1, forward strand.
TAAGTATAAGAATTTTGATTTGTCATTGTTCTTGCAAGGCTCTTATGGTAATGATGTTATGAATTTAACAAGAAGAGCAGGTACAAAAAATGCTTCTTTATATGAAAATCAACTAGAGGAGGCAATGAACTATTGGACACCAACAAATACAAATACAGATGTGCCAAGACCAATTGCCGATACTGCTAATAGTAATTTGTTAATTTCCAGTCGTTATCTTGAAGATGGTTCTTACTTAAGAGTGCAAAACCTAACCTTAGGCTATTCTTTACCGCAAGATGTTTTAGAAAAATTTAAGATGTCTAGATTACGAATTTATGGTTCTGCCCAAAACCTATATACTTTTACTAAGTATTCTGGTTACGATCCTGAAATTGGTTCCTTTAATCAAAGTCCCCTTTTGTCAGGTATAGATAATGGAAGATACCCATCTCCAAGAACTTTTTCAATAGGTGTAAACGTAGAATTTTAAAAAAAAATGAAAATGAAAAATTTATTTAACATATATAAATTGCTTAGTGTGGCAATATTATTTCTGGTTTTTGTTTCATGTTCTGATGACTTTACAGATAGACCTCCAGAAGATTCAATAAGTTTAGATGCTTATTATAATACCAATGATCAAGTGGTTTCTGCAACAAACGGAATGTACAGTAGAACTTGGTTTCAGTTATGCAACAAGTTTTTCTGGGTACTAGAAATTGGTTCTGGAAATATGTATTCTGGTTCTCCTGATGTTGCAGGATTAAGAACATTCTCTTTAAACGGAAGTGATCCTGAACTAGCAAATGGTTGGGCCTCGCTTTGGGCTAATGTAGCGCAAGCAAATGCGCTCATTAATTTCTTAGAATCACGTGTTGGTCCAGATGTAGATCAAGATGTAATAGATAATGCTATTGGTGAAGCTTATTTTATGAGAGCTACAGCTTACTTTTATTTAGTACGTATGTGGGGACCTGTTCCTATTATTGAGAATAATTTAGATTACTCGAATGATCCATATATAAACACAAACCCTGTGTCAGACATTTATACATTTATCGTAAATGATTATAAAGATGCTGCAGGCAAATTGAAAAGTAAAGTTAGAAGCACAAACTATGGAGAAAATGGTAGAGTTTCTAAAGGATCTGCTAAAGCGATGCTAGCTAAAGTGTATTTATATCAAAAAGATTATCAGAATGCAAAAACAATTGCAGAGGAAGTTATTAATAGTCATGAGTTTAAGTTGTTAGGCGGTAGCGAGTTGCCTTCTATGTCTTTTGGAGATTTATTCTTGTACAAAAACAACAATAATGAAGAGTCTATTTTTGCCATTCAATGGAAAGGTGATGGAAATTATGGTTCTGCAAATAACAGTAATACGCAATTTGGAATAAGCTCTAATACCGTTTCTACATCAAATGCTTCCTATGGAGGCGTTATGGGGCCTTCGCAAGACATATTTACCTTATATGATGCAGTTGATTTAAGAAAACATGAAACCATTATGGTTCCTGGCGATACTTACCCAAATATGAATACCTCAAATGGTGTAGGGTTTACAGTGCCTGATGAAGATAATGCACAAGCCTCAGGTGGAGGTATTAAAAAATACTGTATAGGTAGAGTTTCTGAAGCAACTGGTCCCGCCGATGCATGGGCCATGATGGATAACAACCAATATATTATGAGATATGCAGAATTACTTCTTATTCATGCTGAAGCTGTTCTGGCAGGAGGTGCAAGTACTTCTGACGCCGCAGCGTTAAGCTCGTTTAATGCTGTTAGAAACAGAGCGGGTTTACCAAGTAAGACGTCAATCACGTTTGATGATATTTTTAAGGAAAGACGATTAGAATTATGCTTTGAAGGTGATTATTGGTTTGACCTTGGAAGAATTGATAAATCTGATGCCATTGATATTATATCTGCTCAAAATAGAGGAGATAAATATGGAGTACAAAACTATACCCCAACTTATTCTGCTACAGACCATGCCGCTAATGATTTTTATATAGATTATCCTGATAATGATGTAGCAAAAAACCCAAAGTTATTAGAAGATCCTGTTCCTTATACTTTTAATTAACATTAATATAATGATTATGAAAAATTTAAAAATAAAAAACATATTGGCCTTTTTTATAATGGCGTCAATAGTTGTCAGTTCTCTATCATCTTGTTCAACCGATGACAATGATAGTGCGTCTTTTGTATCTCCCGTTATTAATTCAGTAAGCAAAGCAGAAGAAGGAGATTTAACGCCTACAAATGTTGGTTATGCTAATAATATGTATGTTATTAAGGGGGCAGGTTTTACATCTATTGAAAAAATATATTTTAATGATACCGATACCTATTTTAATCCAACATTAGTTACCGATACTGCTATTTTTGTAAATATTGACCAAAATACACCTTATGAAAATGCATCAAGTGAATTAAAAATTGTTACTGCAGGAGGTACCGTTATATATCCATTTGTTATTGCTCCACCAGGACCTCAAATGTTAAGAGGTTTTAATCCGGTAAATGCAGCTGATGGTGATGAAATCACCATCTATGGAAATTTCTTTTTAGACCCTGTTGTAACATTTGGGTCAATTCAAGCTGAAGTAGTTTCTAATACATTAACAGAAATTGTAGTTAAAGCTCCAGCAGGATCAAATCATCAATATATAACTGTTACAACTATTTCTGGTTCAGTAGCCTCTACCTATGCCGTCGGAACAGCAATTTATGATGATGATTGGTATAATGGATGGACTGTTGAAGCTTGGAACAACCAAGTTTATGAAACCAATGATGATGCTGCACAAGGTAGAACCTATTTTAAGAAAAATATGGGGGGTTGGGACAATGTTCAAGGAAATTGGGGTTGGGACGATCAAATAGCAGATTATGCTGGTATTAGAATGTCTTTAAAAGGCCCTGAAGGCTCTAAAATAAAATTAGTTTTCAATGGAAACTGGAGTGATGACACAGCACCTATTATTACGCTTACATCAGAATGGAAAGAGTATTATTTTACATGGGCTGATTTGCTTAATGCTGGTCATGTTCAAAATATATCATTTCAAGAATTTACTGGTAACGGTGGGGAATATTATTTTGATAATTTTGGTTTTATTTTAAAATAGAATAATTAGTTTTTATTTAGTCAGCTTTAGAGCCCTATATACTTTTTTAGGGCTCTTTTTAATTTATTTCCATGAAAAAAATAACACAAATACTAGTATTACTAATAGCTGTATTTAGCAATGCGCAAAAATTTGAAAATTTAGCTCAAACACCACCTCAAGGTTGGAACAGCTGGAATACCTTTGGTACAGACATCAACGAAACTCTGGTAAAAGGAATTGCCGATAAATTTATTGAATTAGGCCTTAAGGATGCTGGATACCAATACATTGTTTTAGATGATGGCTGGATGGCTAAAGAACGTGATGGAAATGGCAATCTGGTTGCCGACCCTGAAAAATTTCCTAACGGAATGAAACATTTGGCGGATTATATCCATTCTAAAGGCTTAAAATTCGGACTCTATAATTGTGCTGGAGCCACTACTTGTGCGGGTTACCCAGGAAGCCGTGGGCATGAGTATCAAGATGCTCAGACCTATGCTTCATGGGATATTGATTACCTTAAATACGATTGGTGCGATACAGGTAAAATCAATGCAGAAAGTGCTTATACCACTATGCGCGATGCTCTATATAAAGCAGGACGACCTGTGGTTTTTAGTATTTGTGAATGGGGTGATAATGAACCCTGGAAATGGGCAAAAGATGTTGGACATTTATGGCGTGTCACAGGAGATATTATTAATTGCTGGGATTGCGAAGTTGGTCATGGTTCATGGTCTTCTTCAGGAGTTTGGAAAATTATCAATATGAGAAAAGAAATCCGGAAATCAGCTGGTCCCGGTCACTGGAACGACTTCGATATGATGGAAGTTGGTAATGGTATGACAAATGCAGAGGATAGAAGTCATTTTGCTATGTGGAGCATGTTAGCTTCTCCATTAATAATGGGGAATGATTTAAGAACGGCTTCTAAAGAAACTATTAAAACGCTTTCTAATAAAGAAGTCATTAATGTGAATCAAGATAAATTGGGAATTCAAGGATTTCGTTTTACTAATGAAAACAATATGGAAATATGGATAAAACCTCTTGACAACAACCAATGGGCTTTGACGTTTGTAAACATGAGTAACCATCCTTTAGATTTTGTTTTTGATTGGAAAAATCATGACATTGGAGATGATGTCAACGGACGTTATGTAGATATGATAAAGAATACCTTTCAAATTAGAGATTTATTTAATCATAAAAATTTAGGGGATACTTCAACCAATTTAAAAGCAAGAATAGAACCTCATGATGTTTTGATGGTTACTTTGAATAAATAAAGGACATCAATAATGTTCAAAAAATCATAAGATATAAGGGGATGAAAAATATTTATTTGCTTTTTTTATAACCTTAAGTGGTTCTTGCAACACAGAACAAGAACAATATAAAACCTATATAAATCTTGATGGCGAATGGCAATTTGTTCTTGATGTATAAATAGAAAAAAATAGTACAACAATAACTTAAATGAGGTTGTTGAATTACCTGAAACTACAAATACTGATAAAAAAAAGCATTCACAATAAAGACACTACCACCATGCACCTTAATAGTGTCTATAAATAAGAAGGTGTTGCATGGTATGAAAAAATTGGTTGTCCCCAAAAGCTTTAACAATAAACATGTTCAGCTTTTTTAGAAGGCACAAAACATCAAAAATATGGATAGACATTAGTTATTTTGGAGAATTTTAACGGCTTCAATCTTTTCAAATAATTCAAATGATCTATTTATCACCTTTACGGAACTATCAAATTAACTGGAATTATTTATGAAATCTATTTCTCGTAATCGATTTTTTTTCTTTTTAGTGTTTTTAATATCTTTTTGTATTTCGGCACAAAAGTAAACCGAAAGAGATCTGATTTTAATTGATAAAGATTGGCGTTTTTCGTTTGGTCATTTATATAATACTAAAAAAGATTTTAATCTGCAACAGGCTATTTTTTCTATTTAGCCAAATCAGATTTGGACATGGTTCAGCAACTCAGGGATTTGATGATAGATCGTAGCGAAAATGAGATCTTCCTCACGATTGGACTGTAGAGCAATCGTTTAGTGAAAAAGCCAGTTTTAGTCATGGGTTTAAAACTGCTGGGAAAAATTTTCCTGAAAAAAGCATAGGTTGGTACCGAAAAAAAACAATATTCCAGAATCAGATAAAGGATGAATTATTTCTTTAAAATTCGATCGAGTTTTTAGAAATTCAAAAGTATTTTTTAACGGATATTTTATCGGAAATAAAGAAAGTGGTTATAATGGTTTTGAATATGATGTTACCGCGTATGTGAACTATAGTGGTGAAAATACAATTGTTGTGTGTGTTAATGCTTCGATGGAAGAAGGCTGGAAATTTTATGCAGCCGTCCATATTTAGCAGGAATATTTTTTTGGATAGGATTTGATTATCGCGGAGAACCAACGCCTTACGGTTGTCCACCTGTAATTTCTTATTTTGGGATGATGGATGTTTGCGGTTTCCCGAAAAACAATGTGTTTTATTTGAAATCCTGGTGGGGAAATGAACCTGTTTTACACATTATGCCACATTGGAACTGGAGTGGAATGGAAGGCAAGGAAATCGATGTTAAGGTCTATTCAAATTGCGATGAAGTAGAATTTTTCCTGAACAAAAAAAGCTTAGGCAAAAAGAAAATGAAGTAATACGAACATTTAGAATGGAAGGTAAAATATATACCAGGAACTCTTGAGGTGATTGGTTATAAAAATGGCAAAAAATACTTTCTGAAATTCAGAAAACAACTAAAAATACTGAGAATATTAAGCTTTCTATTGATAAAGAAAACCAAACGAACAGCAATGTTGTAGTGGTAACCGTTGAGCCAACAGATAACCGTCCTGAATAAAGGCTACATACTAATTTTTAAGCCTCAATGCTTGGTATAGTTTATGTTTATTTAAACGGTGTGTTTTATATAAAATGTTTTGTGTGTTTTACTCCATTTAACATTTTCAATGGCCTTAATGTATTCTTTAATTTCAAATCATAATTTGCGCGTAAATACACATAAAAAAGCCTGTTTCAAATTTTGAAACAGGCTTTAATAAATTATAGATTTAAAAGAATTTAATCTCTCTTGTCTTCTCTAGGTTTTCTATCATCACGACGGTTATCGCGTCCGCGATTATCTCTACCTCTGTTGTCGCGTCCACCACGATCATTGTTTTCTCTAGGTGGTCTTGCTACATAACCTTCTGGTTTTGGTAAAATAGCTTTTCGAGATACTTTTTCTTTACGAGTTCTTGGGTCTACACCAAAGTACTTCACATCAAAAACATCACCCATATTTACAACGTCTGTTACATTTTCAGTACGTTCCCAAGCCAATTCACTTACATGTAATAAAACTTCGTTACCTGGAGCATCAATATATTCTACTACAGCACCAAAATCAAGCATTTTAATAACCTTTACTTGGTAAACATTACCAACAGTTGGTTTAAATAATAATGAGTCTATTTTTGCTTGAACAGCATCAATACCTTCATTACCAACACCTAATATTTCAACAATACCTTCTTCAGTAACAGGATCTTCGTTAATAACAATAGTTGTATTGGTTTCTTTTTGTAATTCTTGGATTACTTTTCCACCAGGACCAATTAATGCACCAATAAATTCGTTAGGAATTCTTCTGGTAATCATTTTTGGAGAATGTTCTTTAACATCTGTATTAGGAGCAGCAATTGTATCTGTTAATTTACCTAAAATGTGTATACGTCCATCGCGTGCTTGTTTTAGCGCATTGACAAGAATTTCATAAGATAATCCTTTTACTTTAATGTCCATTTGGCAAGCAGTAATACCATCGGCAGTACCAGTTACTTTAAAGTCCATATCTCCTAAGTGATCTTCATCACCTAAAATATCAGATAATACAGCGTATTTTCCAGAATTAACATCTGTAATTAGTCCCATAGCAATACCCGAAACAGGTTTCTTTAATTGAACCCCAGCATCCATAAGCGCCATTGTACCAGAACAAACAGTTGCCATAGAAGACGAGCCATTAGATTCTAATACTTCTGAAACTACACGAACAGTATAAGGACAATCTTCAGGAACCATACCTTTTAAAGCTCGTTGCGCTAAGTTACCGTGTCCAACTTCTCTACGAGATGTTCCACGTATAGGTCTTGCTTCACCTGTTGAAAAAGGAGGGAAGTTATAGTGTAAATAGAAGCGTTCTTCACCTTCAAAAGATGGCATGTCTATTTGGTTAGCTTCTCTACTTGTTCCTAAAGTAACCGTTGCTAAGGCTTGAGTTTCTCCACGTGTAAAGATAGCTGAACCATGAGTTGATGGTAAATAATCAACCTCACACCAAATTGGTCTAATCTCGTCAGTCTTACGACCATCTAAACGTAAACCTTCGTTTAATGTTAAATCTCTAACCGCTGTTTTTTCAGCTTTACTATAATATTTAGAAATTAATCCACCAATATCTGCTAATTCTTCTTCAGAAAACGTCGCTTTTATCGCTTCTTTAATTTCAGCAAATGCAGCACTTCTTTCATGTTTAGCAGAACCTGCTTTTGCTACAGCATATACTTTGTCGTATGCCATATCATGAATTTTTTGAGCTAGCTCTTCATCTTCTCTTTCTGGCTCGTATTCACGTACTTCTTTTTTGCCAAAAGCCTCAGCTAAAGCTACTTGAGCAGCACATTGTACTTTAATAGCTTCGTGAGCAAATTTGATTGCCTCAGTCATTTCTTCTTCAGAAATCTCATCCATTTCACCTTCAACCATCATAACAGAATCGGCAGAAGCACCAATCATCATATCGATGTCAGATTCTAATAATTGAGCTCTAGTTGGATTGATAACGAATTCACCATTTACACGGCCAACTCTAGCTTCAGAAATTGGACATTCAAAAGGAAAATCAGATAATTGAATAGCCGCTGATGCAGCTAAACCTGCCATAGCATCTGGCATAACCTCATCATCATGAGACATTAACTGAATCATCACCTGAGTTTCTGAATGATAATCTTTTGGGAATAACGGACGTAAAACACGGTCTACTAAACGCATTGTTAAAACTTCGCCATCACTTGGTCTAGCTTCTCTTTTAAAGAAACCTCCAGGATAACGTCCTGCTGCAGCAAATTTTTCTCTGTAATCTACCGTTAACGGTAAAAAATCAACATCTGCTTGTTTGTAATTGGAAACAACTGTACATAGTAACATACATTTTCCAGATTGCACCACAACGCTACCATGCGCTTGTTTTGCTAATTTTCCAGTTTCGATAGAAATTTCTCTACCGTCACCAAGGTCTATAACCTCTCTAAAAACTTTTGGAATCATAAATTTTTTAATTCTAATTAAACAATGGTCGTTGTGTTGTTGTGTGTAGTTGTTGTGTGTGACCAATGAAAAACTATGTATCCTGAACTTGTATCAGGATCTGCTTATTCATAATTTTCGAATGTTATACTCTTTCGATTGAGTTATATTTAAACAAAAAAGAGGCTTTACAGCCTCTTTTTATTATTTTCTTAATCCTAATTCTTTTACTATGGCACGATATCTTAAGACATCTTTCTTCGTTAAGTAATCTAGTAAGCTTCTTCTTTTACCTACTAATTTTACTAACGAACGCTCAGTATTATAATCTTTACGATTGTTTTTTAAGTGCTCTGTTAAGTGATTAATTCTTTGCGTAAATAACGCAATTTGTCCTTCAGCAGAACCGGTATCGTTTTTTCCTTTACCGTGTTTTGCAAACATTTCTTCTTTTGCTTCTTTTGATAAATACATGCTAATATTATTGTAAATGATTGTTATGTACACGAAAGCCTTTCTTTCGAGCGGCAAATATAGTAAATTTTAGTGATTTGCAAGTGTTATAAACTAAAAAAACACCTGCCAAGTTTTTAAAACTGAACAGGTGTTTTTTTAGTTTTGAAAAAAATTAAATGACATCAATTGTAAATGTAGAATCTAATTCAATTATAACATCGAAAGTTACAGGTGTTGCACTTAGTGTTCCCGATATTGTAATTGTAACAGACGTATTGTTTTTTAAATACGTTGCAATACTTTTTAATTGGTTAGTATCATCAATGCTGTATATCGTATTGTTGTCGTCTGATTGTTTAAGGTTAACATCGTTAACTGCAATAGAAATTTCGCCTATATTAAATGATGCATTTGTAATAGCTGCGTTTTCTGCACCAGTAAAATTAGAGATTTCATACGTTAACGTGTTGATCGTTATATTCTGAATTAAATCTAAATTTTTCTTAATTTCTTCATTTGTAGAAATATCTATTGTAGTAGATTCTGATAACGATGATGAACTACCGCCATTATTATCTGGAATGGCTATTTCAATTGTGGTATTAAAATCTTTAGTGATATCAAATTCAGTTAATTTGTCAAGTTCACTACAATTAAAAACAGTTAAAATTAGTAGCAATACAATGTTGGTTTTTAGACTCATAAGGTAAGATTTGGGTAGCTAAAAAATTGATAAAAACTCTTTTGTCGTTTTTTATGCTCTTAGGGGTTGATTTAATATTAAATCAAGATATTGATTCACCTTATTTTTTAAGTTTTTACGCAATGTAATAAAGTCTAAAAAACCATGTTCTAGTAAGAATTCGGAAGTTTGAAAGCCTTCTGGTAATTCTTTACCAGTTGTATCTCTAACAATCCTTGGACCAGCAAAGCCAATTAAAGCTCCTGGTTCACTAATGTTAATATCTCCTAACATAGCAAATGATGCTGTTGTTCCTCCTGTAGTTGGATCTGTGCATAATGAAATGTATGGTATGCTAGCATCTGCTAATTGTGCTAATTTAACCGATGTTTTAGCTAATTGCATTAATGATAAAGCCGCTTCCATCATACGAGCTCCTCCAGATTTTGATATAATCATTAAAGGGATGTTATTTTTTAAAGAGTAATCTGCTGCTCTGGCTATTTTTTCTCCAACAACACTTCCCATAGAACCACCAATAAAGGCAAAATCCATACAAGCTACTACTAAATCTTTTCCTTTAGATTTTCCAACAGCACATCTAACCGCATCTTTTAAATTGGTTTTTTCTTGAGCTGCTTTTAAACGTTCAGGGTATTTTTTTGTGTCAACAAACTTTAAAGAGTCTTTAGATTCAAGATTGGCATCTAGTTCTTTAAATTTATTATCGTCGAAAAGTATTTCAAAATATTCTTTACTACCTATTCTAACATGGTAACCGTCTTCTGGACTTACATAAAAGTTTTTTTCTAATTCTTCTGCATCAACAATTTTACCAGTTGGAGATTTATACCACAATCCTTTTGGGGTATCTTTTTTTCCTGAGTGGTAGTTGTAATTCCTTTTGTTTTTCTTTTAAACCAAGACATATTAATTTACCTTTTTTAGTTTACGACGTTATTTGTTTATTATAACAACGCTATTTGGATTAAGGATTGCTGCGTAATTTTTTGCTTTTACAAGCATGAAAACGGCAGAAAGCCTGACTACAAAATTAAGTCTTTTTTTAGTTTTGTGGTAACGCCCTTGTGTTTTTATTGAAGTGGGGTGTTTTTTTTAATTGTAATAATCTTGTTTTTAGTGCTTTATATAAACGATAAAGGCTCTGTTTTCTCAGAGCCTTTAATTGTTTTTTGTAATAAAACCTTTCTATAAAGTATTTACATTGTTTAAATCTTCAAATGCCTTTTTTAAACGCTCTACAAAAGTAACTTCTCCTGCACGTAACCATACACGTGGGTCGTAATATTTTTTGTTTGGTACATCGGCTCCTTCAGGGTTTCCTATTTGTCCTTTTAAATAATCGGCCTTTTCTCCCATGTAATCACGAATACCACTCATGAAGGCATATTGTAAATCGGTATCAATATTCATTTTTATAACACCATAGCTAATACCTTCTCTAATTTCTTCAACTGTAGAACCAGATCCGCCGTGGAATACAAAATCAATATGGTTTTCTTCAACACCATACTTTTTTGTAATATATTCTTGAGAATTTTTTAAGATTTTTGGTGTTAACTTTACATTTCCTGGTTTGTAAACACCGTGAACATTTCCAAAAGCTGCTGCAATAGTGAATTGGTCACTTACTTTGCTTAATTCTTCGTATGCGTAAGCTACTTCTTCTGGTTGTGTGTATAATTTAGAATCATCAACATCTGTATTATCAACACCGTCTTCTTCACCACCAGTTATACCTAATTCAATTTCTAAAGTCATGCCCATTTTAGACATACGTTCTAAATAGGTTTTACATATTTCTATATTTTCTTCAATAGGTTCTTCTGATAGGTCAATCATGTGCGAGCTGAAAAGTGATTTTCCAGTTTCAGCAAAATGTTTTTCACTTGCATCTAATAACCCATCTATCCAAGGTAATAATTTTTTAGCACAGTGGTCTGTATGTAAAATTACTGGAACACCATAAGATTCAGATAATGTGTGTACATGTTTTGCACCTGCTATAGCACCTGCAATAGCTGCTTTTTGCCCTTCATTACTTAGTCCTTTTCCAGCGTTAAATTGAGCACCTCCATTAGAAAATTGAATAATTACTGGTGCATTTAAATCTCTAGCGGTTTCTAAAACACCATTAATAGTATCCGATCCTATGACGTTAACAGCTGGTAATGCATAATTATTTGCTTTTGCATGGTTGAAAATAGCTTGTACTTCTTTTCCGGTAGCAACTCCTGGTTTTATATTGTGTCCCATTTTTCTATATAAATTAATTAGTATTTTGTAGTTTTCAAAAGTAATGATTTTTTAAATAAAGAGTTGTGGTTTTGTGACTTGAAAAGAATAAAAAGATACTAAAACGTTATAGTTATTTATGTTTTGAATATGATTTTTGGTTTAAAAAAGAGAAGTGTTAAAGAGCTCATTTTTATTAATGAAGGGAATTACCGTAGAAATTTTTATTTTAAAATGGATAGTTGATACCGATATTATAAACTGCATTATTAAAATTATAATCGTTAAACCATCTATTTTGGTCTCTATAAGAAGGATCGTAAGTTTTAAATCCTATATCAAACCTGAAAACAAAAAAGCTAAAATCATAACGTAATCCTATGCCAGAACCTATAGCAATATCTTTTAATGAGCTGAAATTTGAAAATGTCGCATTTTCGTCGTCTACATCATCTAATACGTTCCAGATATTACCAGCATCAATAAAAATGGCACCATTTAGATTTCCAAACATATTGAAGCGTTGCTCAATACTTAGGGCTAACTTTAAATTAGCTTCGTTAAATTCGTTTGTAGTTTCAGAGCTTCCTGGTCCTAAATTATAAGCAGACCAGGCTCTATTATCATTAGGGCCTCCTGCAAAAAAACTTTTTGAAAATGGTATGCTTGTTGAATTTCCGTAAGGAATAGCAACACCTAAAAAGCTTCTCATAGCTAACACATTTTTGTTGCCCAAATCCCAGTGTTTTATGTAATCTAATTCTGTTTTTATATACTGAGAAAATGCTACATTTAAAAGTTCAAAACGATTGTTGCTATTTTTTTTAACACCTAGAAGTTTTGATGCGTTTGCCAATAAATTCCCAGCAGATTCTAATTTAAAACGAAAGATTGAAAAATTTTGATCAAATATATTTGTTCTTTCATCTTTTGTGAAGCTAAAGCTAGATGATAGAATTAGGTTGTTTTCAGTAAGTCGGTTTTTACGCTCGTTTATACTGTTTACGGTTTTTAATTGAAGATCAGAGACTTCATTAGGAGTTGTATCACCTAATACATAATCTATAAAAGCATTTGCTTCATTTACAGGATTATCGGTATTAGGAAGGTTTAAAGTAGCATCAGATGCTATGTAGCTAACATCTTGTGCTATTTGGTTTAAAGAATTAAATGAGTTTTGATAAACTCCAAAATAGTTTTCAACATTAAGATTTCTAACATATTGTACATTGAGTACATCTAACTTATTTGTTTTTTTAGAGTTTGGAAGCCAATTATAATTAAAGTTACCACTAAAAGTTTGTTTATCTAACCCTATATTAGTTTGACTCGTAGTAGATAAACTAATTCTGGTAGATGGTAACATGTATTTTGGTATGATATTTTCGGTGTAAAATGGAGAAAATAATCGCGGAATTGTTAGTTTTAAATTGGCTCCAATTTCATTGATGTCAAAAAACGGGTCGTTTAGGTTGTTTTTGTTTTTGTCATCTGAAGCGCCAATAGAGCCAATAGCAGAAACCTCTAATGTTTCAGCACCTCTAAAAATATTTCTAATTAGTAAACTCGGATTTAATGAAAGTCCTATAGTTTGAATATTATTTTTTGATACATCAGCATTAAAAACGAGGCTAAATTTCTTTAAAGGGGTTAAGCGTATGGTGTCAGACAAGGTGTTGTCTGGGTTTTCAATATATTCAATATTTGGGTATTTAAAAGTGCGTAACCCATTTAAATGTCTGTAAGTTCTTGTTTTGTCAATATCTTTAAATAGGGTTCCAGGATTTATAAACATCGCGTCAGTAATTGCTTTGGGACGGTACTTAATTTTGTCGTATGCATAAAGTTTATAACCGTTGTATCTTATCGAATCTTGAAATGGTTTTCCTCTGTTTTCATATTTGTAATCGGTAATAATATTCACATCATCAATATGATAAACTTTAAAAGGTTCTCTTCTAGTCGAATCAGGGGTTCTTATAGCTCTGTTTAAAATTTGTACATCAATATTTACTTTTTTATTTGTGCCAATAGTATCTATCTCAAATGTAACATAGTCCTGATTAAAATGAAAAATACCAGAGTTGCGTAATTCGTTAGAAATCCTATCTCGTTCATTGACTAAATTTTCGGTTTTATATTGTTCTTTTGGTTTTAAAAGCGAATTTTTTTTGATGGATTTATATAAAGAATCTATTATAGGCGATGCCACAATGCTAGAAATAGTATCTAAAATAAATGCTTTACCTGTGTTAGTCTGATATTCTATTGCTGCGCGTTTGTTTTCTTTTTTATCAATGCTATAAGTTGTTTCAGCATCAAACCACCCATTGTTTATGTGGTAATCCTGTAAACGTTTTACAGATCTTTTAGTTCTTTCATCATCAATAATAACTGGTGCTTCACCTGTAGTTTTTAACCAATTATTAAATCCTAATGAAGATTGTTTAAGTTGATCTACTTGTTTTTTTGAAAATTTATTTATTAAGCGTTGTCTACGTTTTGGATTTTTATCTAACCAAGCTTCAAAAATGGAGTCTCTATTTGGACGTGCCATATTATATATGTGTAAACGCAATGGGATACCAAGAATTTTTCTATTTGGTTTTTGATAAAGTAGGTTGTTTATAGTTTCATTACTTACTTTTTTATCGTTTATTAAAACCGTGTTTTTAGTAAGTAAATGCTCATCCTCAGCTACTCTTTTAACAGCATCACAAGACGTAAAAAAATTAGTGATTATAATGAGTGTTAATATTTTTAAGAGTTTTTGTTTCAAGTGAAAATGATAGTTTTTCTAGTTTTAAACTTTAAAAGCGTACAGTATTTGTAAGTTTGTAATTAAAATATTTTTAATAAGTTCAAAAATACATTATTTAAACAAAAAAAAATGTTTAAATAGTTTTATAAAATTGATATGCTTTCAAAAAGTCAAATAAAGTTAATAACGAGTTTAAAGCAAAAAAAATATAGACAGCAACATGGTTTTTTTGTTGTTGAGGGTATTAAAACAATAAAAGAACTCATACAGTCTCATTTAGAACTTCATGCATTATATACGACAGAAACATTCAATATTAATGCCAAAGATGAAATTTTAATTACTGAAACCGACTTAAAGCGTATTAGTTTTTTAACAACCCCTAATAAGGCATTGGCTATTTTTAAAATGCCTGAGGTTAAAGCTATAAATAACAATCGGCTTATTGTAGCTCTTGATGCGGTTCGCGATCCTGGAAATTTAGGAACTATTATAAGACTTTGCGATTGGTTTGGTATTACAGATTTGGTATGTAGCAAAGAAACTGTTGACTGTTTTAACCCGAAAGTAATACAAGCTACTATGGGGTCTATTACTAGAGTTAATATAAGTTATGTTGATTTAGAGGTGTTTTTAAAAGCAAGTAATGCCGCTATTTTTGGAGCCTTTATGGATGGTGAAACGGTTTATACTAAGCAATTACCAGAAACAGGTATTTTGGTTATGGGGAATGAAGCTAATGGAGTGTCAAAAGAAGTAGAAGCTATTATTAGTGAAAAAATTTCAATTCCGAGGTTTGGAGACATACAAGCTACTGAAAGTTTAAATGTGGCTACTGCAACCGCCATTTTGTTAAGTGAATTTAAACGAAGACTTTACTGAAATGTAAAATTAATAAATACACCACGTGTTTTCATACTAGCAATATTACTAGTCCATGGGCTATTAGGGTCTTCGTCTCTAATAAGCTCATCGTTAATAGCAAATAATCCTCGAATAGAAGGGGTGAATTTAAAGTTGTATAAGTAAAAATCTATACCGAAACCTAGCTCATAAAAAAGCATGTTTTTTTTAGTTCTAAATTGCCCATTGCTGTTGTCATTCGGATTTGTTTCGTTACTAGATAAATTCAAAGCTGTTGAGAAACCACCAACTATAAATGGTTTAAAATTATTAATTCGTTTTGTAGAAATTTTTACTAATAGAGGTACGTGTATATAGGTAGATTTAACTTCTCGTGTTAAATCAGAAGTTTTAAAATCAATACCTTGAAAATAAGTCTGACTATAGTAGAGTTCTCTTGTCGTAATGAGTAAACCTGGTTCTAAGCGCAAATCTATAAAACTATTTATGCGTAAATTACCTATTAAACCAACACTAAATCCTGGACTTCTTTTTACATAGATGTCGCGTAAGTCTTGGTTATAGTCAAAATTAAAGTCGTAATTATTAATGCCTAAAAAATATCCCCAGCGTAGTAAATCATTATCAGTACCACCTTTACCTTGATTAGCATCATAAGTCACTTTTTCTTTTTTAAATAACTGCGCATTAGTGGTTTGAATCACGAAAAAAAAGGCTAATAATATAAAAAAGTGCTTCATGTTACTACTTAGATGATTTATAAATTGTTGCCACACCAAATGTTTGCGGAAAATCTTCAACATTAATAAACCCAATTTTACGTAAAATATTGTTCAACGCTTCACCATAAGGAAAAACAGAAGCAGATTCGCATAAATATTTATAAGCGCTTCTGTCTTTAGAAAAGACTTTTCCTATTAGTGGTAAAATGTTTTTTGTGTAAAATTTATAACCTTGTTTATAGGGTGATTTTATTGGTATAGAAGTTTCTAATATAACAAAAGTGCCATTAGGTTTTAGTACTCTAAAAATTTCTTTTAGCCCATTTTCTAGACTTTCAAAATTTCTAACTCCAAAAGCTACTGTAATGGCATCAAAACTATTATCTTCAAAAGGCATATTTTCACTATCGCCTAAAATCATATCAATTTTAGATTCTAAACCTTTCTTTATAATTTTTTGTTTGCCAATTTCAAGCATACCACTACTAATATCAAAGCCAACTATTTTTGAGGCATTTGTTTCTGCAAGGTTTATTGCTAAATCACCTGTTCCTGTGGCAATATCTAAAACAGTATCAGGATTATTTTCTTTAACTAGTTTTACTACTTTTTTGCGCCATTTAATATCAATTCCAAATGAAATCACACGGTTTAATCCATCATAATCTCCAGAAATTGTATCAAACATTTTGGTAACTTGTTCCTTTTTACCTAAATCGCTGTTTTTGTAGGGCTTAATTTTTGACAATGCTATATTTTTTTCGCAAACCTACATAATTTATTTTGACTTTAAAATTCCAAAGAGGCTTAAAATGAGTTTGTGGAGACTTAGTTATTGCTTAAATTGTTACTTTAGTAATTATTAGAATTTATATTAATAAATTCATTTGGCTTGCCAATTATAATTTATAGTATCTTTGAACTTCTTTTTATTATATTTAAAAAATGAAAATAATCATTGCTGGTGCAGGTGAAGTTGGGTTTCATTTGGCAAAACTTTTGTCATATGAGTCTCAGGAAATTACCTTGATAGATCCAAATAAAAAAAGCTTAGCATACGCCGATACGCATTTAGATATTAGAGTTATTAAAGGCGATGCGACTTCTATTTCTATTTTAAAAGATGCACGTGTTAATAGTTGTGATTTATTTATAGCGGTAACATCTAGTGAAACAACTAATATTACAGTTTGTGTTTTAGCAAAGCAATTAGGAGCTGAGAAAACGATTGCTAGAATTACGAATACTGAATTTATTCATTATAAAGATGAAGTCGGGTTTACAAAATTTGGTATTGATGAGTTAATTTCTCCAGAAGCTTTGGCGGCTTCAGAAATTGAATTGTCTTTAAAACAATCTTCTTTTAACGAAAATTACGAGTTTGAAGATGGGGCATTAACCATGGCGGGTTTAACACTTTCTAAAACAGCTTCATTTATTGGGAAAACGGTTAAAGAAGCAGCTCAAATTTTTCCTGAAATACATTTTGTACCCATTGCTATTCAGCGTTTTGGTACACAATTCACTATTATTCCTAGAGGTGATACTAAGTTTAAACGAGGCGATAATGTGGTGTTTATAACATCTGAAGGTGGCGATGAAGAACTATGTAGACTTACCGGTAAGGTTAATAGAGAAATTAAAAACGTGATGATTCTAGGAGGAAGTCAAATAGGCTATAAAACTGCTAGAGATTTAAGTGAAAAAGGATTTAATGTCAAGCTATTAGAAGGCGATAGAGATAGAGCATTTGACTTAGCCGAGGAGTTAACAAAGGTACTCGTTATAAATAGTGATGGACGTAATGTTGATTTGCTTGAAGAAGAAAACATAAGTGAGATGGATGCTTTTATTGCAGTAGGCACAAATTCTGAAACAAATATTATGTCTTGTTTAGTCGCTAAATCTAAAGGTGTAAAAAAAACCATTGCTTTAGTAGAGAATATAGATTATTTTGATTTATCTCATTCCATAGGTATTGATACTTTAATCAATAAAAAATTATTAGCAGCAAATAATATTTTCAGGTATATACGTAAAGGTGAAGTTGTTGCTATGACTAAGCTTAATAACTTAAATGCTGAGTTATTAGAGTTTGAAGTAAAAGGCACGTCAGCTATCTGTAATAAAATAATTAAAAATATTAATTTTCCTCGAACAGCTATTATTGGAGGCGTTGTTAGGAACGGTGTTGGAATGATTGCACTGGGTGATTTTAAGATTGAAGAAGGAGATCGTGTTGTAGTTTGTTGTTTATTACAATCAATAAAACGCGTTGAAAAATTATTTCTTTAATCTGCTTAATTAAACTTAAATCAAAAATTGAAACTCAACTATAAAATTATTTTTCACTTTTTAGGATTACTATTATTGTTTAATGGTGGTTTTATGCTACTATCTGCTCTTGTAAGTTTAATTTATGAAGATGCTGTTGCATTTAGAATATTTCTTGCGGGTTTATTAACACTAGTTGTAGGGGTTATAGGGATGTTGTTTACTCGTAACCATAAAAAGGAAATGAATAAGCGTGAAGGTTATATTGTTGTAGCCTTTGGCTGGGTTATTATGTCTTTATCGGGAACATTACCTTATTTACTAACAGAAAGTATCCCTGGTTTTACAAATGCTTTTTTTGAAACCATGTCTGGTTATACTACCACAGGAGCTTCTATTCTAAATGATATCGAAGCAGTGCCAAAAGGTGTGTTATTTTGGCGTAGTACAACTCATTGGATTGGTGGTATGGGAATTATTGTACTTGCTATAGCTATATTACCATTATTGGGAATAGGAGGTATGCAGCTTTTTGCAGCTGAAGCACCTGGGCCAAGTGCCGATAAATTACATCCTAGAATTACAGATACAGCAAAACGTTTATGGCTTATTTATTTTGGTTATACAGTAGCTGAAACGTTATTGCTTAAACTGGCAGGTATGTCCTTTTTCGATGCTATAAATCATTCAATGGCAACCTTGTCAACAGGTGGGTTTTCTACAAAAAATGCGAGTGTTGCTTATTGGAATAGTCAACCTATTATTCAATATATTATTATATTGTTTATGTTTTTAGCAGGTTCTAACTTTGTATTAAGTTACTTTGCATTTAAAGGAAAAGTTCAAAAAATTATTAAAGACGAGGAGTTTAAATTGTACTTTAGGTTTGTACTTGTTTTTACTATAATTGCTGCACTTATTATTTATTTTAGAGCAGATGTTTCAATATCTTCAATAGCGCATCCAATGGTTTGGGGAGAGGGTGAAAGTGCTTTTAGGCATTCACTTTTTCAAGTCTTAACAGTAATTACAACTACAGGATTTATAACTGCCGATTATACATTATGGACCCCCTTTTTAACTGTTTTCTTTTTTGGAATTATGTTTTTAGGTGGTTCTGCTGGTAGTACTTCTGGTGGTGTTAAAGTTGTACGCCATTTAATACTTATTAAAAACGGTTTTTTAGAGTTTAAACGTACGCTTCATCCTAATGCCATTGTACCTGTTCGATATAATAAAAAAGCTATAAACAGGTTTATTGTATTTAATGTTTTAGCATTTTTTATATTATACATGCTGTCATTTATTATAGGTGCTTTAGTGTTTTCTATGTTCGATATAGATTTTACATCTGCCATTGGGTTGTCTGCCTCTAGTTTAGGTAATATTGGACCAGCGCTAGGTAATTTTGGACCTGTAAATAATTATGCGGCATTGCCACTTTTGGCGCAATGGTGGGCCTCCTTTTTAATGCTTATTGGTCGTTTAGAACTCTTTACGGTACTTATTTTGTTTACGCCTTTCTTTTGGCGTAATAGATAGATTGCTTTTTTTAAGTTATTAATATTCTTTATTATATTTATATCGAAAAGTAGGGTGTTTTTAACACTAATGTATCCCCTTCATACCTATTTATATAGCTAATATGTAGATGTTTAGCTCCTATCGTACATTTATTTTACTATAGAATAGAATATTATTAAAATTCTATAATAATTGGTGAAAATTGTGTAACAGCAAATGCTTACTGTTATCCTACCTTTGTATCAAAGAGTAAAGCATTCTTAAATTCATTAAATTATTAAGTTATGAACAAGATGATAAAAACAATTTTAACAATTGTAGGAGTAGGATTGATAGCTTACGGTATTTATACTATGATAGTTCCTGAAACTGTATTGAGTATTGGGGATTTAGATATAGGTAAAGTACATAATAATGATAATTCATACATAAGTATAGGATTGGGTTTGTCTGCGCTCATAATTAGTATTGTTGGAGAAAAAATTTTAAAAATTTAAATTATGAAAACAGATAATTTGAATAACAGAAAAAAATTTTGCATCGAATATTAAATACTTAACAGTTGTATTATCTAACGCGATGATACTTTATATTAAAACCAGAAAATATCATTGGGGCTAGTTTTATGGAATTACATAAACTATTTGAAAATCAATATAACGAATTAGAGCAAGACCTTGATGAAATAGCTGAGCGCATTAGCAAATTAGGAGGAAAACCTATTGGTACGATGTAAAACATGGGAGCTTAAAAGAAAGTGAAACAAATCCATCGCAAAAAGTTATGATTGAAGAATTATTAAACGATCATGAAACGGTAATAAAGGAATTAAGAAGCACAATAACTTCTATTGAGGAAGATACAGAATATAGGTTCAGCCGATTTTTTAAAGGCACTATTACAATCACACGAATCTAAAGCTTGCGTGCTAATAAAATACACAAAATAAATAAACAATAAAATTTTAAATTATGAATACTACAGAAATTAAAGGAAATTGGAACGAGCTTAAAGGTAAATTAAAACAAAAGTATGCGACATTAACTGATGATGATTTATTTATAGCTGAAGGAAAACAAGATGAGTTAATAGGAAGGTTACAAGAGAAACTAGGAAAAACAAAAGAAGAAGTGCATAAAATTATTTCTGATTTATAGAAACTAATATACTGTCTAGAATTGTTGCAAACTGTGGTTTTTGTTTGGTTAGTTACATTATGCTTTGTAACCTCTAGACAGTTTTTCAATTTTTAAAATAATATATGAACACAAAAAATCAAATAAACCACAGTGTGCTAAGTTTATTGGCACTCATTGCTGTGGTTTTTATTTTATATGTATTAAAACCTTTTATAGTTCCTATAATATTCGCTATAATATTAAGCGTTATGATATTTCCTATTCAAAGGTTTCTTGAAAAAAAATGGCGATGCAACAGGTTGTTTGCAACCCTTACTTCTATAATAGTTTTGTTTTTTATAACGGCATTAATCTTTGCTTTAATTAGTACTAGGTTACTATATTTTATGGATAATAGCGAGGTTTACTCTCAAAAATTAGCAGAACTCTTCCATAAGTTTGTAAATAGTATAGAGCACACGTTTAATATCGGGAATAATCGAATTTTTGCAAATCAGGAGTTAAAAGCCGAAAATATTATTAAAGACAATCTAGATAAAGTAGGTGTCGTTTTATCAGAATCTAGTAGCCTTTTAGGTGATTTAGTTTTAATACCCATTTATATTTTTTTCTTTTTATACTATAGAGCTTTTTTTAGAACATTTTTTTATAAAGCTTTTAAGTCAAAATCAAAATCATTTATAAATAGCATTTTAAAAAAGATTTATGAAATACAACAAAATTATTTATTAGGATTACTTAAGGTTATCGTTATAGTAGGTTGTTTAAATAGTTTAGGCTTGGTGCTTTTAGGAATAGGTAATCCGATTTTCTTCGGGTTTTTAGCAGCACTTTTATTATTAATTCCATATATAGGCGTTATTATTGGGTCGTTATTACCTGCCATTATAGCTTTGGCAACAAAAGACTCTGCTTGGTATGCTTTTGGTGTTATTGCCGTTTTTGGTTTTATTCAATTTTTAGAAGGT
The DNA here is from genome assembly GCA_031826515.1 of Flavobacteriaceae bacterium HL-DH10. Taxonomy (NCBI): domain Bacteria; kingdom Pseudomonadati; phylum Bacteroidota; class Flavobacteriia; order Flavobacteriales; family Flavobacteriaceae; genus Thalassobellus; species Thalassobellus suaedae. Next base: position 2,486,624 of record CP134536.1, read on the forward strand.
AATTTTATAACGCCCAAAATTACAGGGTCTAAAGTAAGTGTTAATGCCTTTGTTGTTATTACATCATTGGTTTTGTTTTCAATGCTTTGGGGAATAACAGGTATGATTTTAGCATTGCCAATTACGGCAACTTTAAAAATATTATTTGATAATACATCAGGATACGAAGCTTATGGTTTTCTTATAGGTGAGCCTATAGATAAACATTTACAAAGTAAAGCAAGGGGACGTTTAAAAAAATGGAAAAGTATTAGAAAAACTAAAAATGACGCCTAAAAATAAATTGAGGTTAAAACAAATTCCTTTCTTAACTTTACAATAATTATAATTTATATGATATTATTTATAAAGTTCGATTTTAATACTATTTGTAAAAAAGTTTTAGAGACAAAACTTAACGAGCTTAACATAAAACACAAAATTGTGGCTTTTGGAGAAATAGAGTTGCTAGAAAAAGTGCCTTCAGAAACATACGAAGCTTTAAATAATACTTTAATTGACTATGGTATCGAAATAGTTGAAAATCAAAAAAGTATTTTGGTTCAAAAAATAAAAGATGTTATTATTGATATGGTTTTTAATGATGACTCTACAGTAAATGTTAAAAGTTCGGTGTATTTGTCAGAAAAATTAGGTCATAGCTACGGGTATCTTTCCAATTTATTTTCAGAGGTTACATATACATCCATTGAAAATTTTATTATCATTCAAAAAATAGAATACACCAAACAACTTTTAATAACGACAGATTTAAGTTTAACCGAAATAGCTTTTAAGCTTAATTATTCTAGTGTAGCTCACTTAAGTACCCAATTTAAAAATACAACTGGTATTACACCTTCTGCTTTTCAGCGTATAATTTCAAAAAGAAGAATCATATCACAACAAAAAAACTAACTAATATTATATGCCAAACGACTATATACATATTATTCTTGCTGATGATGACGAGGATGATAGATTGTTTTTTACCGATGCTTTTGATGAGTTAAATATGAATACCAAGGTAAATACCTTTAACGATGGTATTGAACTTATGGAATATTTAAACGCTGATGATGTTATATTGCCAAATGTGCTTTTTTTAGATTTAAATATGCCTAAAAAGTCGGGGATAGAATGCTTAAATGAAATTAAAGCCAATAGCAAAATGTCTGATATTGCCATTGCTATTTATTCTACATCGGCATCAGAAGAAGATATAGAAGAAACCTTTGTGTTAGGGGCTAATATTTATATAAAAAAACCAAGTAGTTTTAAACAACTAAAAAAAGTGCTTTCAGAAGTTGTATCAATCAATTGGCAATACCATACTAACGGTTTAAACAAAGATAACTTTTTAATGAGATTGTAATGTCAAAAAGATTATTTTCAAAATCAGCTTTATTTTTAAAAATTATTTTTTTGGTTAGTGTATTTCTTGTCCTTTTAATAAGTGGTTTTACATATAAGCACATTTCTAATTTAACAAATTCTACAAAACTGGTAGTAACCACTTATAAAGTTAATGTTGAGTTAGAACAGGTTATTTCATATTTAAAAGATGCCGAGAATGGTCATAGAAATTATATTTTAACCAAAGATACGACGCACTTAGAGCCCTATTTGTCTGCTAGAGAAAAAGTTAATGTCTCTTTTGCTGAATTGAAAGAAGTGGCAAACCAGAATGAAGTACAAAAAGAAAACTTACGTATATTAAGTAAATATATTGACAATCTATTTAATAATTTTACCCAAACGAATGCTTTTGTTGGAAACAATCTAACATTAACAGAAGAGTTTAAATCCAATTTTTTTGAAGAAAAAATAATAATGGATTCTATTAGGCAAAAAGTAAATGAGATGATTGATCTTGAAAATAAACAGCTTAAAGAACGCCAAAAACAATATCAAAGTAATTTAGATTTTACACCTTTATTTTTATATTTAGTTTTGTTAGTTACGCTTGTGTTAATTATAATTTCATACAACAAAATAACTAATGATTATAAAAACACCAAGTTAATAAACAATCAATTGTCCATATTTAAAGAGGCCGCTATTCAATTAGAAACTATTGGTAAACATGGTAATTGGGTATGGTATATTGATACAAATGTATTCACGTTTTCAGATAATTTATACCACGTATTAGGAGAAAAACCAGGAGCTTTTAAGTGTACTTTAGAGAATTTCATGAGCTTTGTGCATCCAGATGATAAAGAAAAGCTAGCTGCTGCTGTAGATAGAATGATGAAAGAAGAAAACTTGCCTTTTACATACTTCAGAATCATTACAAAAGATGACGCCATAAAGCACATTAAAGCTTATGGTAAACTACTTGTAAGTGCCGATGGCGAAAAACGAATTGTTGGAAATATTACTGATATTTCTGATGAGGTTGAAAGTTATTTAGTTCTAGGTGAACGTAATTTAGAACTAGAAAAAAATAATGCTGAACTTTCAGAATTTAATTATGTTGCTAGTCATGACTTGCAAGAACCCTTACGGAAAATACAAACCTTTATATCTAGATTAGAAGACAAAGAAGCAAAAAAATTTTCGGCTTCAGGTATTCAATACCTCGAGCGTATTAATATAGCAGCTACTAGAATGCGCTTGTTAATTGATGATTTACTTCAGTTTTCTAGAACCAATAAGCCTGATAAAGAGTTTGTCTCAACTAATTTGAATGAACTTTTAGAACAGGCAAAGCAAGATGTAGCAGAAACTATTTTAGAAAAAGAAGCAACTATTACAAGCGATTTGCTGCCAACAGTATCGGTAATACCATTTCAAATTCATCAGTTATTCTTAAACTTACTAAGTAATTCATTAAAATATTGCAAAGAAAAAGTCCCTCCAAATATTAAAATAGAATATTCAAAAGTTAGTTCAAAGAACGATGTAAATTTGATTAATGTACCTAAAGGGGAGTTTCATAAAATCATCTTTTCTGATAACGGTATTGGATTCGAACAAAAATATGGCGATCAAATATTCGAATTATTCAGTAGGCTACATAACAAAGAAAATTATTCTGGTACAGGAGTAGGACTTTCTATTTGTAAAAAAACTGTAGATAACCATGATGGAATTATAATGGCTTTTGGAAAACCTCAAGAGGGAGCTGTTTTTACAATTTATCTTCCTGCGTAAGTTTTCTTTTTATCAATCTAAACATATTTTAATAAGCTCTAAAGTAAAATACTTTAGAGCTTATTTTTTATGATTAAAGTTTGTTTTCTTACCATTTGTTGAAATTCTATAACAAAAGCTAAAAATGCTGTAACATGAAAACCTTGTACTGGTTGCATCTTTGTAATGTAGAAAATAACAGAAAGTGAAATTAAATAAAAACATAAAAAAGTATTTAGCACTCTCACTAATAACAATAGGTGTTAGTATTGTTTCCTGTGATTTAGATAAACATAAAAAAGACACATACTTGTTTAATCCTGATCTTAAAAAAGAAAAAATTAAAACCAATATAGAAGAAGGAAAAGTATTGTCGGAAGTAACAATATTAAATGAAACAATTTTAAAGCTAAGCGAATTGGCTCTAACAGAAAGTGGTGAGTATAATATCTATACTATAGCTAATAAGCTAAAAAAAGATAATACAGAGATAAAGAATTCTATAATCGAATTGGCTAAAGCAAAACTAATAATACTGCCAAATGGATTTAATAAAGCAGATGTTAATAGACTATTATTAGTTGATGAAGATGGTTTTTCTAAAGCTTATTTAGGTAGAACTGGCAAACTTTTAGAAAGAGAAATTGCTCGGTTAGAATATCTGTCTAGTATAACAAATGATTTAGATTTTAAAGTATTTATAGTTAAGTCTTTAACGCGTTTGAATCATGATTTAGATCAACTCAATAAAAAAACAATAAAATTATTAACAATTAAAAATTCAATATTATGAGAAGTTTATTATACATAATAGCAGTAGTACTTGTAATTGGTTGGGCTTTAGGGTTCTTTGTTTATAGTGCTGGAGGGTTAATCCATATTTTATTAGTAATTGCTGTAATAGCTATTTTATTAAGATTAATAGGAGGTAAAGGTGTGTAATTTAAACACAAATTTAAAATAACAAAACACCATCATACAAATGATGGGGAATTATAAATTAAAAAAAAACAAACTTATGAAATCAAATGTATTAGGAGTATTAGCAGGAATTGCTACAGGAGCTGTTTTAGGTGTATTATTTGCACCAGATAAAGGGTCTAAAACAAGAAAAAAAATTCAAAAAAAAACAATAGAAGCTAAAGACACTTTAAAAGAAGAGTTTGATGATTTTTTAGATACCGTATCAGAAAAATACGATTCAGCAATTAAAAATGGGGAAGAAATTCTTGAAAAAGGAAAAAGTGAAGTTAAGAAAGCAGTGAATTCTAAAAGTTAAAAAATGGACAGCACCACAAACATGGCGAAAAGTGTAGAAAAGCTTTATGAAAAGGCGAAAAAGTATACAGAAACTAGTGCAGAATTACTTGCTCTAAACACTGTTGATAAAACAGCCGATGTGCTTTCGTCTTTAACATTCATAGTGCTTCTTGTTATAGTTGTTGCCATGTTTACACTGTTTATTAACGTGGGTTTAAGTTTGTTTTTAGGCAGTTTATTAAACGCGTATTATTTAGGGTTTTTTATAGTGTCTGCATTCTATTTAGTGGTGGCTTTAATTCTTTATGTATATAAAGATAAATTAATAAAAACACCTGTTGCTAATTTAATCATCGAGAAATTATTGAAATCTAAAAATTCAGCTTCTAAGGTTTTTGATTCACTTAAAGAAGGAGAACATGATTAAGCATAAAAACCAAATAGAAATTTTAAAAGCAAATATGTTGCTTATTGAAGACAGAAGACAGAAGGAGTATGAAGATTTAAAACATCAATTTCACGAAACTTCCGAAAGTTTTAGACCTATTAATATACTCAATCAAACAGTAAAAGATTTCGGAAAGTTACCAGATATAAAAACAAGTCTTTTTATAACCATACTAAGTATTACTGGAGGTTATTTTTCAAAAAAAATATTGGTAGGTAAATCTAATTCTTTATTCAAGAAAATTTCAGGACATCTTTTACAATATACTATAACCAATTTTATTTCAAAAAAAGTAAGCACAGATAAAGAAGAAGAATAGAAATTAACTAAAAATTCAAAAATATGAAAACATTAAAATTAATATTTTTTGCAACATCTATAATATTTGTAGCATGCAATGATAGCCAAAAAGAAATGGCTCAAAAAAAAGTAACGGGTTATGAGAATTATGTAGATTCTATAAGCGGTGTAGCAGCAGATAAAGCTTATGAGAACTGGGAGAATATTGAGATAGCATTTAAAGAAAAGAAAACAGAAACACACAATGCTATAGTGACTCTTAAAGAACATTCAGATTTACAAAATGCTATAGACGAATCTACTTTGAAATACGAAACATTTAAAGCAGAAGTTATTGCTAATCATGAAAGAATGGAAATAGAAAAATCTAAAAACATGATGCGTAAATCTTTGCTAGGCACTAGCTATGATGATGGTGATATGAAATTCACATGGGTTAATAAAGATAACATTTTAAGTGTTTACCAAAACTTTGTTGATACGGTTGATAAGAATAAAGATTCTTATTCTCGCGAAGATTGGGATGAAATTAAAATGCTATATGAAGCTATAGATACAAGAAAAAATACTGTTGAGAAGGAAGGTTTAACAAGCTCTGATAACAGAAAAATAGCAGGTTTGAAATTGAAATTTGCACCCATGTACACTATTAATAGAATGGGCGCTAAATCAGAAGAAAATGCAAAAGCAAAAATATAAGTATTAGTCTATATAAACAAAAAAATAAAAATAAATGAAAACATATTTAATTACAGGTATTTTAGTATTAATTGCTAGTGTATCAATGGAAGCACAGGATATCTCTAAAAATGCATTAGGATTACGATTGGGAGATAATGATGGCTTTGGAGGAGAAATTTCATACCAAAGAGGCTTGAATGAAAATAAAAGATTGGAGTTTGACCTTGGTTGGAGAGATGGTAAAAACTACGACGGTTTTAAACTTGCAGGTTTACATCAATGGGTTTGGAATATTGATAACGGTTTTAATTGGTATGCTGGTGTTGGTGGTGGTTTAGGGTCATTTAGTTTTAACAATAATAATGGTAATGTTTATACAGATACGTTTGTCTTTGCAGCAGGTGACATTGGTATCGAATATAATTTTGATATTCCATTATTACTGTCCCTAGACTTTAGACCCGAAATAGGTTTTGGAGATGAAAACTATGATAATAATGACCTAGATTTTGATATAGCTTTAGGTATTAGATATCAATTTTAAATATAATAAACATTAAAATTATAAATAAAGAAGCTTACAGAATCTAAATAAAGAAACAGTAAGTAATATTAATTAACTTTAAAAAAGCATAAATTATGTTACGATGGGCAATCACATTTATTATAATTGCATTAATTGCTGGGGTTCTAGGATTCGGCGGTATTGCAGGAGCTTCAGCAGGAATAGCTAAAATTCTATTCTTTATATTTTTAGTGCTTTTTATACTATCGCTTATAAAAGGTGGCATTAAAAAATAACTTAAAAAACAAAAACAGATGAAAAAATTAGCATATACATTTTTATTATTACTTACAGCAAGTACTATTATTACAAGTTGTAGAGATAAAAAAACAGCAGGAGAAAAAATAGAAGATGGTATTGAAGAGGTCGGGGATGGTATTGAAGACGCAGCAGATGAAGTTGAAGACGCTATTGATTAGTAAATAATAAAGTAATATTAAAACAAAGATGGTTTTTTCAAACCGTCTTTGTTTTTTGCTATAAGTATTAAACTAAACCTTCGTTAAAAAAAACAGAAAAAGTAGAAGTATAGTGTCTTTATAGGATTTTAACTTAGTGTTTTGTGTTTATTTGCATTTCTATTTTATGTGTTAAAATTACTGCTAATGTTATATAGATGTTTTGTCTAAATAATGCCTAATTTTTTTTTGCAGTTTTAACTAAATTAAAATTACCATCATTTTTTTGAGTTATTTCTTAACTTTAAGAATGAGCAGAAAAGTAGTTTTTAAGACCAGAAGCCAACGCCAATCGTTACACTTTTGTATGGGGCAAGTCCATAAAGACTAGCAAAGAACGTATCAAAAGGCAACTAAATGAGTTGTGGTCTTATGTTGAAAAGGTATATAAAGAAGAACAAAAAACGCCCAACCAAACACCGTTACCAATTCCAAAACTATACTGGATGCCCACCCACTAAGAAGCCTCTGTCATAAATCAAAAACCAATCGTAATATAGAACGCAATTACAACCTAATACGCCTTAAGGCAAAAGCAAAAATATTACGAACTAGCGCGCAAGGAATAGCAAACGCAAACAACGCTGTTGGGATGTTGAAGCTGTTTTTGGCAACATCAAGCAAAACATGAACTTTAAACGCTTTATGTTAATTGGAATCGATAAAGTAAATGTAGAAATAGGCTTAATTGCAATGGCGCACAACCTTAAAAAGTTTAGTTCAGCTATATAAGTCAAATGGGCCAATAATTATTGGCTCTTTTTAAATCCAAAAAAGCAATCCAACATCTATTATGGTCAAAACACAAAAAAGAAAATCGCCTAAAAATTGCTTTTTAGACGACCTCTTTTAAATTAATATTTTTTTGTGTACTATAGATTAGCTAACGGCTTCTTTAATACGTTTAATAGCTTCAATAATTTGTTCTTGAGAAGCGGCGTAAGAAATACGAATACAATCTGGATTTCCAAAAGCTTCACCAGTAACGGTTGCAACAAGAGCTTCTTCTAATAAGTATAAAGAAAAATCTGTAGCATTATTTATAGTCTTTCCACGAAGTGTTTTTCCGAAATAATAAGATACATTAGGGAAAACATAAAAAGCACCTTCTGGTGTATTTGATTTAAATCCTTCGACATCATTTAATAATCCTAAAATTAAATCGCGACGTACTTTAAACTCGTCAATCATGTATTGAACACGAGAAGGTGATTCGTTTAAAGCTGTGATTACTGCACGTTGCGCTATACAGTTAGCACCACTAGTAATTTGCCCTTGCATTTTGTTACAAGCACGAGCTATTTTTTCTGGTCCACCAATGTAGCCAATACGCCATCCTGTCATTGCAAATGCTTTAGAAACACCATTTACTGTAATGGTTCTGTCGTACATATCATCAAACTCTGCAATACTTGCATGACCACCAACATAGTTTATATGTTCGTAAATTTCATCAGAAACAACATATATGTTTGGGTATTTTGCTAATACATCTGCTAAACCTCTTAATTCTGCTTTACTATAAACAGAACCACTAGGGTTACAAGGCGAGCTAAACCACATCATTTTTGTATTTGGTGTAATAGCGGCTTCAAGTTGCTCTGGTGTCATTTTAAAATCGGTATCAATAGATGTTTTAACTTCTACAGGCACACCATCATTTAACTTAACAATATCTGCATAACTTACCCAGTAAGGGCATGGTAAAATAACTTCATCTCCTTTATTAAGCATAACAGCTGCTATATTAGCTAAAGCTTGTTTAGCTCCAGTAGATACAACAATTTGAGGTAGTGTATATGTTAAGTTGTTATCACGTTTAAATTTAGTAATAACAGCTTCTTTTAACTCTACATAGCCATCAACTGGTGTATACGAGTTATAATCTTCATTGATCGCTTTAATAGCTTCTTCTTTAATAAAGTCGGGAGTGTTAAAATCTGGTTCGCCTAAGCTTAACCCGATAATATCTTTTCCTTCTCCTCTAAGTTCTCTTGCTTTCGCAGCCATTGCTAAAGTGGCAGACGTAGCCATGTTTAAAATTCTTTCAGAAAGTAAACTCATTTTTTTTATTTGTTTATGATGGTATTTGTAAAGTTTAGGCTAAACTAGGTTTTTTACCTAGAGCCTTTAATTGGTTATAATGCTCTGAAACAGCTTTCCAAAATGTTTTGTATTCATTGTATGGTAAGCTAAATTCTTGAGCAGTTTCTTTAACTATTTTTGATATTTTACTGTAATGAACATGACTAATATTTGCAAACAAATGGTGTTCTACTTGCCTGTTTAATCCACCTGTATAAAATTCTACTATCCAGCTTTTAGGAGAGAAATTTGATGTGGTAAATAATTGGTGAATAGCCCAAGTGTTTTTCATGTTTCCATTTTCGTCTGGAGTAGGCATTTCGGTATTAGGCATTACGTGGGCTAACTGAAATATAACACTTAAAATAATGCCTGCCGTGTAATGCATAATTAAGAATCCTATTAAAACATGCCACCAAGCAAAACCTAATGATAGTGGTAAAACAACCCAAATAGAATAATAAATAATTTTTCCTATAATTAATTTAGTCCATTGTGTTGCAGGATGTGGAAGCTTACCATAGGCTAGCTTTCTTTTAAGATAGTTGTATGTTTGTATGAAATCGGTAGTAATAGCCCAATTTGCCGTTAATAAACCATATAAAAAGAAGGCATAATATTTTTGGTATTGATGAATTTTAAGCCATTTGGTGTGTTTAGAAAATCGAATAATTCTACCTGCATCAATATCTTCATCATGTCCTTGAATATTGGTGTAGGTATGGTGTAATACGTTGTGTTGTACTTTCCAATTGTAGTCGTTTCCAGCTAAAATATAAATACTACTTCCCATTAATTTGTTAACCCATTTTTTACTTGAAAAAGAGCCGTGGTTAGCATCGTGCATCACATTCATGCCAACACCAGCCATTCCAATCCCAACAATTATCATCAATAAAATTTGGGTCCAAGCAGGTAAGTCAATTGTTAATATTAAAACTACAGGAACAATGAGTAAAGCAAACATAACAATAGTTTTTATGTAGAGCTTCCAGTTGCCTGTGCGTTTAATATTATTCTCTTTAAAGTAATCATTAACACGCTTATTTAGCGTTTTAAAAAATTTGGCTGAGTCCGTTCTTGAAAAGGATAAAGCTTGTTTATTCATGCTATTAATTTTAAAAATACATACAGATTATTGTGTCTAAACCATATGCGGCGCAAAGATAGGTATAAACCAACTTAAGTAATAACGTTTTTTTGTAAAAATATGGATATAAAAAGTATATTTTTGTTGAAAATTTAACATTAATGGAACTTGTTTTAAAATATTTCCCAAATTTAACGAAAGACCAAATTGATAAATTCGAGACATTAGAATCGCTTTATCAAGATTGGAATTTGAAGATTAACGTGGTGTCAAGAAAAGATATTGACGAGCTTTATTTAAGGCATGTTTTACATTCATTAGGAATTGCTAAAGTTATATCTTTTAAAGATGGAAGTCGTATTTTGGATGTTGGTACAGGAGGTGGTTTCCCTGGAATACCTTTGGCAATTCTATTTCCCGAATGTAACTTTCACCTGGTGGATAGTATTGCAAAAAAATTAAAAGTAGTTGATGAGGTTGTTGAAGGATTAGGATTAACTAACGTTAAAACAACACATAGTCGTGTTGAAGACATTAATGAAACTTATGATTTTATAGTAAGTCGCGCAGTAGCAGCAATGCCAACATTTGTACATTGGGTAAAAGGGAAGATTGCTAAGCAACAAAATCACGACTTTAAAAATGGAATATTATATTTAAAAGGAGGCGACTTAACAGAAGAGCTTAAGGATTATAAAACGACTAAGGTTTATAATTTAAATGATTATTTTTCTGAAGATTTTTACGAAACTAAAAAAGTGGTGCATTTACCTTTAAAATTTAAAGGATAATTACTTCAATTTAATTAATTGATTCATGTTTTCGTTAAAATAGAAATATTGGTTTTGAAACCAGTACGTGTTTTTGTATTGTTCTATACTTGTAATTGTTTTACCAGGTACTAATATAGCATTTGCTCTATCAAAATTTAGTTTTGCATTAACAACATCATTTGTTTTATTATAGGCTATAGCGAGACCAAGGTAAGAATCAAAATCTACTGAATCAAATTCTATAGCAGTAGAAAAATCAGAAATAGCATCAATAAATTTCCCTAGAAATAGATTGGATGCTCCACGATGAAAATAAGCATAAGAATTATTTTTATTAAGCTTTAAAGAGTTATTAAAATCAGAGTTAGCTTCTTTGTAATAATTTATTTCCATTAAAAACACACCTCTGTTATAATATGAATCTGCATTGGGTTCAATCAAAACGGCTGTATTAAAATCTTGTATCGCATTTCGGTAATTTTCTAAAGCTTTATAAGCTGTAGCTCTTAAAGTATATGCGGTTGAATTATAAGGTACTTTTTTTATAAAACTAGTGAAATCTTTTATGGCATCTTCAAATTCTCCCAAATCAAGTTTAACACAGGCTAAGCTGTAATGTGCATCTAAAAAATTGTTATCTAGTTCCAATGCTTTGGCATAATCATTTTTTGCACCTTCAAAATCTTGCAAACTATATCTGGAGTTTCCTCTATTATAATAAGAGTCGGCATCTGGTTCGGTTACTATTATTTTTGAGTAATCTACAATAGCTCCGTGGTAATCGCCTAAATCATTTTTAGCAATTGCTCTATAAAAATAAGCGTCTAGTTTTTGGGGCTCTAATGCTATAGCTTTTGTGAATAATTCAATTTTTTCTTTTAAATCGGTGGTTTTAAGTCCTTGTCTAAGCAGTTTATTAGCTTGACTAAAACTGATTATTGGAAACACAAGAAGTATTAGAATAATGTTTTTTTTCATAGTTATAATAGCAACAAATAATATGCCGTTTTATAAGAATAAAGTTAGTGATATTTTTATTAGACTTTTTCTTATTAGAATTAATTTTTTTACATGGACGTAGAGTTTTATTCTATTATATAATTTACTTCTTTTTTTAATCATAGTTTTTGTAACAAAATAAAAATTTACGCATTTAATCGAATAAAAATGCTTTTTATCGATAAATTGTATTATGTTTGTCCCGATATTTTAACGAAGTTACTCGTTTCTTAGTTAAAATTTTATGTAATGCTATTAATAATTTATGTTTTAATTAAATATTATGAAAAGATTTTCTCTCACAAATCTTTCAAAAACTTTAGTTTTTGTATGCTTCTCACTGATCAGTTATTTTGGTAATTCACAAGATATCGAAGTTAATATTCTAGGTGGTTCAACCGTTACAGGGGGAGCAAGTATATCTATTTCTTCTGGTAATTCTATTTCTTTTAGAATAACAAACACTAGAACAGATTGTGATAAAGTTAAAATTGAAAGTATAAGTCTAACTAACACTACAGATTTTGAGATTTCAACTGATAAAATCCCGACAAATATAGACACAGAAAGCTGTAATGGGAAAACCAAGAAAATTGACTTTACTATTACTAATATTAGTGGTAATTGTGGTGCCAGTACAGATATTATTATTGAGGTTAAACAAGATCCAAATTTTACATTTACTTTTTCTATAAATGGAAATTCTGAAATTAACGTTTTAGGAGGGACTCCTTCTGCAGATATTCTTGATGGTTCTACCTTAACAAATTCAAGTAATGGAACTTATTTTGGTGTTGTAGATGACGGAGCAAGTGTTACGCGTTATTTTGTTATATCTAATACAGGAAGTTGTCCTCTTGATATTATAAATATTACCAATTCACCAACAGATCCGTTACCGCGTTATGATTTTACTGTGCCTACATATGTCCTACTATCTGATGGTGTAACGTCATCTGGTTTTACCACTAGTATAGACCCAGGTTCTTATGTTATTTTGCCAGTAACATTTACTGGTCCAGCTGGTGGTTTAGGAACATTAACCTCAACAATAAGTATAACCCACACAGTTAATACTACATTTACGTTTGATGTAAGTGCAGAAATGTTTAACTATAATATACCTGGACCAGGAGGAGTTACAGCTGATTTTCGACTATGGTTAAAGTCTACTAGAGGCATTACAACATCTGGTTCTAATATCACGGATTGGATTGATATAGGTACCAATGGAAAAGATGCAACTACAGTTTCAGGCAAAGAGCCAACATATTTAGATACAGCAACAGATAATATAAATTTTAATCCAGTAATAAAGTTTGAAAATGATGGAGGGGCTACAGAACAATATATGTACAACAATGACTCACCTCTAAGTGGGTTTTATAGTGCAGATATATTTATTGTAATGATTCCAGATGCATCGATGACAAATACTTCTTCAAGAAACACCATTTTTGCTAGTGTTGATTCAGAAACTACCGGGGATATTACTGGAGTTGGCTTTGGTGATTATTCTACTGAGTTTACAGACGAAACATTGTCTTATAATCAAGATGTTGCAGGGGGTGGAAGTTTTAATGGAGTGGCAGAGTTAAATACATCCTATTCTAATGTAGGTATAATAAATATTAGAAATAATACAATAAGTTCTCCAACTGGTCAAGAGATTTTATATAATTCTAATCTTTTATCAACATCTACAGTGTCTAATGCTTTTACTAATATAGAAGGTAATAAATATTGGATTGGCAAAAATTATGATGGAGTTGGCAACCTAAACGGGAGAGTCGCTGAAATTTTTACTTTTGGAACACGAGTTGATGCTAGTGGAAGGCAGAAAATAGAATCTTATTTAGCTGTTAAATATGGTATTACTTTAGGAGCCTCGACTGAAGCTCAAAAAGATTATATTAATTCTTTTGAAACTTCTGTGTGGGATGTGACATTAAACACAGGGTTTAATTATCATGTTGCTGGTATTGGTAGAGATGATAATTCCGATTTAAATCAAAAACAGTCAAAAACAATAAACACTACAAATGAAGTAACAATTGGGTTAAATGGTGTTTTTGATACTAACAGCGCAAATACGAATGAATTTAATGAGGATGGAGATTTTTTAGTTTGGGGTTGTAACAATAGCGCTTATACGGGTTCAAACACTAATACAATTACGATAGCTTCTGGTATTACAACTTCATTAACACGAATTGATAGGAAATGGAAAATTGTAGAATCTATTGAATCAGGTTCTGGAGGGGATGTTGAAAACGTATATGTCTCAATTCCAATCGATGCCTTTAATAGTTTTTCAAAAACTACAGATGAAGAATATGTATTAATAGTTGCAGATGACTCAAATTTTTCTGATGGTGATATTATAGATGTTATTCCTTTAAAGTCTGATGGAGCCGGAAACCTTAATATTTGGTATGATTTTGATGGAACCAAATATTTTACGTTTGGTAAAGCTCCTAAATTATCCGAAAAACATTCAGTTAGTTTTGCTTCTGGAGATTATATGGTTGGAGGAAATGCGCTTAATTTAAATATTAACGACTTTACCATTTCAGCTTGGATAAAAAATAATGCAGTAAGTGCGAATCCAAGAACGATTATGTCTAAAGGAAGTAAATTACAACTTAGACTTAATACAAGCAATCAAATAGAAGTTATGGTTGATGATGATTCAACACCTAGATTTACTTCTTCAATGATGATAAGTGATAGTAAATGGCATCAAATAACTTTTGTTTATATAAGCGGTACTATATTTTTGTATATAGACGGTGTTTTAGATAAGTCTGAGCAAAATATTTCTGCGCCGTCTCCAAATTTTAATCGATTTTCAATTGGTGCATTATATATAGATAAAAATACTGTTTCAAACCCATTTTTAGGAGAAATAGATGAGGTTTATGTTTGGGATCAAGGTTTAAGTGAAAGTGAAGTACGTTATCTTATGAACCAAGAAATAGAAAAGGTTACAGGTGATTATGTAAGTGGAAAAACAATTCCAACTACAGCTTCAAGTAATGAAGTGGCAGCCATATCTTGGAGTAAGCTTAAAGCGTATTATGATTTTAATTCGTTTTATGGAACAACAGTTGAAGGACTGGCTAATGATAGAACCTTTTTGCGAATAAAGTATTTAAATAAAAATAAAATGATTGTTGATTCTCAGACTACTCCATTACCTTATATTTCTGCTTCTAATGGCGTTTGGGATGATGATACGACTTGGAGTAATAATGTTGATCAAGTTATACCAAATTCGTTAAGTTTAGATGGTTCTACCAAAATTGATTGGAATATTGTAACGGTTAGCCATGATATTACTTCTGGCGATAGAGACATTTCGCTTTTAGGTTTAATACAAACAGAAGGAAAGTTAACTATTGCAGACCCTGTTGTTACATCTCCGGTTGAAAATAATACAGGTCAAGCATTAACAATTTCTCATTATTTAGAATTAGATGGTGTTATAGATTTAGTAGGCGAATCTCAATTAATACAAACCGAAGGTAGTATTCTTGATGCAGATAGTGGTGGTTATATAACGCGCGATCAACAAGGGACAGCAAATGCCTTTAATTATAATTACTGGTCGTCTTCGGTAGGTCCAATTAGCGGAGATACCTCAACAAGAGGAGTAGGTGTGTCTGCTACAAATACAAATTATACTGTTTCTGGGGTGTTAAATGATGGAACTGATGCTTCAGCTTATCAAAACCTGATGTTTAGTACAAGTCCTAATGTTGGCATTTCTATTCCCGAATCTGGTATCGCTAAAACAATCAGTACCTATTGGTTCTATAAATTTTATGGTGCTACAGATAGCTATAATTCTTGGGCAAAAATAGATGAACTATCTTCTTTACTTCCAGGTGAAGGTTTTACAATGAAAGGTGTATTACAAGGGGCTTCGGTAACAGATAATCAGAATTATGTATTTAAAGGTTTGCCTAATAATGGAGATATAACTCTAGCATTGAATAAAGTATCTGGTACAGGTGATGTTGATAGATTAATAGGGAATCCATATCCATCTGCTATAGATGCAACTGAATTTATATTAGATAACCTTAGTATTGCTGATGGTGGAAATAACACTAATGGAACTGTTTTTAACGGCGCATTATATTTTTGGGATCACTTTGGAGAAGAAAACTCACACTACTTAAGTAGTTATGTTGGAGGTTATGCTACTAGAAATTTAACAGGAGGAGCTGTAGCTATTTCAAATGATAGTAGGATTAACGATAATCTGAGAAAAGGAACCAAAGTGCCAGGGCAATATATATCTGTAAATCAAGGGTTCTTTGTGTCTACTGCTTTAGATGGTTTTGATAATGATAATGGAACTCCAATATTAACAGTTGATGGTGGGGATATTATATTTAAAAATAGTCAACGTGTGTTTGCAAGGGAAGACGGATCAACATCTTTGTTTTTTAAATCTTCAAAAACTAAAAAGACTAATAGTAGTGCGAAAAAGGATGTGAATGAAACACCAACCATAAAATTAATGTATGATTCTCCATTAGGTTATCACAGGCAAATTGTAGTTGGTTTAAAAGAGAGAGCTTCAAATGCATTTGATTTAGGCTATGACGCTTTTATGGCAGATGTAAATGTAGAAGACATGTATTGGGTATTTGATAATAATCAATTTGTTATTCAGGGTGTTAATAATTTTGAAGAATCTCAAGAACTTGCATTTGGGGTAGTTGTAAAAAAACCTGGTTTAGCATCTATTAAAATTGATGCTCTAGAAAATATTGATGCTAATAAACCTATATATATTAGTGATAATGTTACGGGAGAAGTTTCTGAAATAAATAGTAAGCCTTTTGAAGTTTATTTAGAAACAGGGACTTATAATGATAGATTTAAGCTTGTTTTTCAAAAAAACAACCAATCATTACAGGTTGATGAAGTTGAAAATATTGATAATATATTGGTGTATTTTGATTCAAAAGCTTCGCAATTAAAGATTGTTAATAAACAAAGGGGGTACTTGTCTCATGTTAAATTGTATAATATTTTAGGACAAAGTATTGAAGGTTTTGATGTAGATTCATCAAATAACATCTCTATTCCTTTGTATGTGAAAGCGGGTGCTTATATTGTGAAATTAGAAACAGAAAATGGTATGGTAAGTAAAAAAATAATTATCGAATAATTAATAATTGCCTTCCTTCCTAATTAGAGTCGTTTTTAATGATGGTTAAAGGTGTTTCTGTATCGCTAGCATAAAAAACAATTATCTCAGCAGGTTTGTTGCTTTTGTTTTCTCCGTAATGAAACTTATTAGGACTTATTTTGTTAATACACCAGTATGGATAACTAGATGTTTATGAACTTTCAATTTGGTGTTTGGGGGAATTGTGTGTTTTAAAAATGTTGGTTTTTTGTGAGTTTCAGCAAGTTTTATTCTGTTCACGAAGTTAAGCTCATGGGAGCATACACGAAAGTTTGTAAGAGCGGTTTACTATAATTTTCGTGTCGTTTAAATTAGTCCTGTCCCGAGTCCGATAGCAAGTAAAATAATCATTATTGTAACTGTCCATTGCACAAAGTTAAGAGTTACTTTCTTTAATAATTTACGTCCAATATATGCTCCTATAAACGCAGAAGAAACAGCAGTAATAAGAACCGTTAAGTTGTCTTCAATGTTGACACTTGACAAGCGGCTAAAGTAAACCGAAAGTCGTGTAAGGTCAACAAAACACGCAATGAGAATGCCTGTTGCAATAAAACTTTCTTTCGTCAAACCTGAACGAATAAGAAACATACTTCTCAATGCTCCTTGATTTCCTGATAATCCACCAAAGAAACCACTTATAAGTCCGCCAGCATATAATTTGTTTTCGCTGAATTGAATGTTTTTAAGAGTAGGAACAACTTCAAACAAAGCAAACACAATCATCAATGCTGAAATGATGAGTTTGATAATAGTAATAGAAAATAGTTTATCGTTAATGGTGTAGGTGTAAAGCGGTGAGTTGCTCGAAAACATTAGAAGAAGCTTCGCACCAATAAATGCACCGATAATTGCAGTTGAGCCAAACTTAATCCCTACCTGCCAATTAATTTGCTTACCAATCAAGCCGATTTTGAAAAAGTTGTTGAGCAAATGCACAATGCCTGTCAAGGCAATTGCAACCTCAACTGGAAAAAAAACAACAAGAACAGGTGTGAGAATTGTCCCAAGGCCAAAACCCGAAAAGAAGGTGAGTAAAGAAGCAACTAAAGCAACAAATGCGATGATAAAAATTTCCATATTCGTTTCAAGTTGTCAAAGTTTATTTTTTGGAGTAAAGTTTGATATTAGTAGGGTACACAAAAATTGCAACCAACGTCTTAATATGAAATCGTTTTTAATAGTTCGACTTCGCTCAGTACAGATTAAATATATCTAATATTAAACTAATTTAGATAATTTTTCTGGCTAAATCAAATCGATTAATTCTCTTAATTCAACAAAAAAAAACAGGCACCAAATATTATTGGTTGCCTGTTTTTTAAAATAAGATTCCTTTTTTGAAAGGAATTAATTTATTCTCCTAAAAACGGATAACGATAATCTGTTGGTGTTACAAACGTTTCTTTAATCATTCTTGGTGATACCCAGCGTAATAAGTTTTGTGGGCTACCAGCTTTATCGTTCGTTCCAGAGGCTCTAGCGCCACCAAAAGGTTGTTGTCCTACAACAGCACCTGTTGGTTTATCGTTTATATAGAAATTTCCAGCACAATTTTGTAAAGCTTCTGTTGCTTGCGTAACGGCGTATCTATCTTTAGATAAAATGGCGCCTGTTAATGCATAATCACTAGTTTCATCAACTAGTTTTAAGGTTTCAGCATACGCGTCATCTTCATAAACATATATGGTAATTACAGGTCCAAATAACTCGGTACACATGGTGGTGTATTTTGGGTTTGTAGTAACAATAACAGTAGGATCAATAAAGTAGCCTTTGCTTTTGTCGTAACCGCCACCAACAATAATGTCGGCATCACTATCTGCCTTAGCTTGATCGATGTATTTTGCCAATTTATCAAAAGAGCCTTCGTGTATTACAGCAGTAATAAAGTTACTCATGTCTTCAGGAGAGCCTATTTTAAACGAGTTAACATCTTCAATAACAAAGTTTTTTACTTCATTCCATAGACTTTTAGGTATGTAAGCTCTAGAAGCTGCACTACATTTCTGGCCTTGAAATTCAAATGCACCACGAACAATAGCCGTTGCTATTTGTTTCGGGTTAGCCGATTTGTGTGCTATAATAAAATCTTTACCACCAGTTTCTCCAACAATTCTTGGGTAGGTTTTATAGTTGTGAATATTGTTTCCTATTTGTTTCCAAAGTTCTTTAAAAATAAATGTGGAACCTGTAAAATGTAATCCAGAAAAATCTGGACTTGCCATAACAGTATTGGTAATCATTACAGGATCACCAAAAACAACATTAATAACTCCTGATGGAACGCCTGCTTCTTCAAAAACATCCATAATAACTTTAGCAGAATATATTTGGCTATCACTTGGTTTCCATACTACAACATTCCCCATTAATGCCATACATGCTGGTAAGTTTCCTGCAATGGCGGTAAAGTTAAAAGGGGTTACAGCATAGGTAAAACCTTCAAGCGGACGGTATTCAATACGGTTCCATGTTTCACTTGTGCTTTCTGGTTGTTCCATGTAAATGTCAGTCATAAACTGAACATTAAAACGCAAAAAGTCTATAAGTTCGCATGCGGCATCAATTTCAGCTTGATGTATGGTTTTAGATTGCGCCATCATTGTAGCAGCGTTTATTTTTGCTCGGTATGGTCCTGCAATAAGTTCGGCAGCTTTTAAAAAGACACCAGCACGTTGTTCCCAAGGTAGTTGCGACCAAGATTTTCTTGCTTCTAAGGCTGTAGAAATAGCGTCGTCTATATGTTTTTGTTCTGCTAAATGATAGGTTCCAACAATATGCTTATGGTCGTGTGGAGGCGACATGGTTCTAGTATCTCCTGTCTTAATGGCTTCGCCATTTATATATAAAGGAACGTCTACTTTGCTGTTAAACATGTCTTTATATGCTTTTAAAACAGCATCACGTTCTGGTGATCCAGGAGCATAAGATTTTACAGGTTCGTTTACAGCAATTGGTACGTTAAAAAAGCCTTTTCCCATGATATTTGATTTTTTGTTATTGAATATTCAGTAAATAGGGTGTAAATTTACGAATTTTCAAATGATTTATAGGTTGAACGTTTATTAAAAGCGCGTTAAATTTTATTTATTTTTTGTAAGTTGCCCATTCGTTTATAGACTACATTTTTATGTGTACAGTAACTCTTATCCCTAAAGGGAAAAATGATTTTGTTTTAACTTCTAACAGAGATGAAGCTCCAAGTAGAATATCATTAGCTTCAGATTTTTATGAAGTTGATAATACAACGCTACTATTTCCAAAAGATGAATTGTCTGGTGGTACATGGATTGGTGTAAGCGAAAAAAACAGATTGATTTGTGTGCTTAATGGCGGATTTGAATATCATGAACGAAAGAAAACTTATAGAATGAGTCGAGGCGTAGTCGCTAAAGATTTTATGGTAGCTGAAACTATTTTAGCTACGATTGACACCTATGATCTTCAAGATGTTGAGCCTTTTACCATGGTTATAGCAGATTGGAATGATGCTTTAAAATTCTATGAATTGGTTTGGGACGGTAAAGAAAAGCATTTTACAGTATTACCTTTAGAACCTAAAATTTGGTCGTCTTCAACTTTGTATAATAGCGCTATGAGAAATGAACGTTTAAAATGGTTTGAAAATTTTAAAACTGAAAATGCTTTAACAGCAAGTTCTTTATTAACATTTCATAAAACGGCAGGACAAGGTAATGACGATTATGGTGTTATTATGAATCGTGGATTTGTAAAAACAACTAGTATCACACAGGTTGAAAAGCAATGTGATGCCTTAGAAATGCGTTATGAAAACTTTCAAGATAATTTAGTAACTACAAAAACGCTAAAAACACCCCAAATAGTTAATGAATAATACGGGTATTATTTTAACCTTGGCGTATCCAGATACTATTGTTATGGTTTCTGAAGAATGGTTTTCTCCATTTTTACGATTTGTAGGTGTTGGTAAAAAGAATTATTTACGAGCAGGACATGCCGCATTGGTGTTAATTAATAAGGAAACGGGTGTTTTAGAATACCATGATTTTGGACGTTATATTACACCAGAACCCACAGGTAGGGTTAGAGGTCGTGATACCGATAATGAATTACATTTTCCTATAAAAGCCCAGATAGAAAACGAAACAATAAAAAACTTAGATGTCATTTTAGAGTTTTTAGCAACACATCCTAAATTAACTCATGGCGATGGAAAATTAGTAGCATCGGTTTGTAATGTGGTTGATTATGAAAAAGCCAGAACCCATATTACCAAAATGCAAAACAAGCATTTTATAAGATATGCGGCTTTTATTAAGGATGCTTGTAATTGTGCCCGTTTTGTTACCGATACTTTGATAGCGTCGGTAACCGATTTAAAGATGAAAAAAAATCTTGAAAATTCTAAATGGTTTACACCTAGTACGGTCGGTAATGTACTATTGTCAAATACTGGAGATTATGTTTTTGAAGTGTCTGAAACAGGTAAGATCTCAGAATTTAAAGGGTCTCAGAAAAGTGAAAACATGCGATGCTTTTTAGATAAATTGAAAGATCATAAACCTAACTTTATTGGAACATTAGAAGCTAAATCTGTTGATGGTTTACATGAAAAAGCACAGTGGTTATCTGGTATTGCAGCTGGTGCTTGGTTTGAATTGCATAAAGTTGGGCATGATGTAGAATACCATTTTAAGCGTATTTCTCCTCATGGAAATATTGATGTGCACGACAAGTTTGTTGTTGAAGATGATGCATTTGATTACGATTTAGAGTTTCAATTTGTGCATTATTCCAATTGTAAATTCTTTCATGTTGAGCAGAATGGAAAGGTTTTTAGGTTTGAAAGGGTTATATTATAAGGTTTAAAAAGGTTTTTAACTCAGTTCTTTGTTGGCATCAGGTTTTTTTTTGTCTGTTTCTTTAATTTAGGCTGATAAATTGCTGGCCACCAGCTCTGATAAAATTCAACAATGAATAGTGGTACAAGCCAAGAAAGCCAATCTCCGTCAACATAACGAACTATTGGGTCTTTGATGAAAGGAAGAATGTTTGTATCACCGACTGTATCAAGAATTCTTACAATCACAAAATAACTTGCACAAACAAAGCTCCTTGTCATAAATTGTCTGTGAGATTTGATGTTTTTATGAAGAACTGTCCACCAAGCAGAAAGGGTGAAAATCAGCCAAAGCGTCCCAACAAAAAATTTAGATGTCCATCCTGGCTCACAATTAGTACATTTTTGAAGGATGATATATAAAGTGAAAATTGAAATAATAGAACTCCAAATATAAATTTTACCTGCAATTCTGTGATAAGGCATAAACTTCCGTCTTAGAAAAGTCGAAAATTGCAAAGAGCCTAAAATAATTACTAAGCTGCCTCCCGTAATGTGTAAGATGAACCAAATGTGATTATCCCAAAATTCAGTTCCATAATCACTTGGGAACTTATTGTTTAAATATTTATAGATAAACCTTGTTACAAAAAGTATAGCAAAAACTGGAATTAGTGTCCTTACAATTATTAAAAGTATATGTTGATACTTCTGTTTCGTTGAGAGTCCTTTTTTTGTCATTAATTCTTATTTTTAAATTTCTATACAGTTAGAATGTCTTAATTTTATTTCAGGACGGGTCAAACTTATGGGTAGCGGTTGGTATAAGAATAGTAACTGGTTGCGGGGCATTTTCTTGTCAAGTTACAAGAAAGATAAAGCGGACAATAACCCTTTAATTTTATACTACCCCGGCTATTATTTTTATACATTGTAGGGTGCTGCCTTTTTTATTTATTTTCAAATTCTTTCCAAAGTCTTTCTATTAATTCAGCTGCTGTGGGAATATCTTTTATTTTACTTATGCCTTCTCCCGCATACATACACATGCTCTCTAAATCGCCAGTATCTCCTTCCACAGGCCTACGCGCTGAATACCTGTAAATATCACTACCAGATGCTGATTTTGCTATCACATCTCCTTCTCCCGGCTTATTTCCAATTAGAGGACATCCTTCGGCTTCCCAATTGAGAAATGTGTTCGTTCTTAACACTCTATGCATGGCATTCCAGTCCTTATTGTAACAATTGGTATAAACAGTACTGTTCTCTCCGGCTTCAAGTAGCTTTCGTGTGTAAATATCAGCCAGATTACTTTCTTTAGTGGTAATAAATCTGGTACCCATAACAACTCCAGCAGCTCCAATATGAATAGCTGCCCGAATATCCTCTCCTGTACTTATACCTCCAGAAACTAATACAGGTATTTCCCCGGCTACTTCTAATACCTGTGGCAATGCGTATTTGTTGTATTGTGTTGCCTGGATGTGTCCACCTGCTTCCAAACCTTGACAAATCAAAAAATCAGGTTTTAATTCCAATGCTTTTTCCGCATTATTTTTGCTCGATACCTGAATGCCAAATTTCGCACCGGCATTTCTTATTTTTGAAATAATTTCCAGACTCGGTAAACCCCATGAAAACTGAAAATATTTACAACCAGCTTCTATTACTTTATCTAATGATTTAGGCTCAAATTGAAGTATGTAATTAGCAAAATAATTTCCATTGGTTTTTAAACTCATTCGCTGAGCCTTTTTATAGGCAGAATCAGGAGATGACCATGTAAACTGGATGCATCCCATCCCTCCGAAATTGGCAATTGCAATTGCTAACTTTTCACCACCAGGAGCTGCCTGGAAAAATGGATATTTTAAATTGAATAAGGCTAAAAGTTTTTTACTGCTTTCGCTTAATTTACCAATCTCTTGTTTTTTTTCTTTTTCACTGGCTAGTGCATTTGAAGAAATGAATGCAGTTGATAATCCTATCCCGGCTAAAGAACTTTTTTTGAGAAAATTCCTCCTTGACGATTTGTTATCTTGATTTTCCATCTTTAAAGGTTTTTTATTTTATGGTTGCACCCAAAGGTCTCGTATAACCGTCAGTTACGGGTTAAAAGTTACTAAATTTCGGTTTGGCACTGACTTTAGCAATTCCGAGTGGATTCGGACGTAGTCGAATCCGCCGTAATTGCGGTTATACATTGTTGTGCCTAGTTTTTTCATTACAATCCAGAAATTTTATAAATTTTAGAACATATCATAGATATATTAAGTAAAAGTCTAAAGTGAATTCCGTTTATTATAGTTTTTTCGGTTTTACTTAATTTATATTCAATCTTGTCGTCAGGATTCATTATTTCAATATTATTTGCCCCTTGAATTGATTGAATGTAACATTCTTCAAAAAAATTGCTTAGTATTTTTGCATCGTATTCTACATTGTGAGCAATTGAATTCCTCAATCCGTTCAGTAATTTTAATAAGCGATAAAGTTGTGTATTTCCGTTTTCAAATAGTCCAAGTAACTTTGCGATTTCTAATTTATTTGAATATGTAAATCGTACTTTTTTAAAATTGACTTTCTTTTTTGCGAATTCATTGATATAATATTGAAGTGCCCATTCAGTCATTAAATGACCTTTCAAAATAAGGTTGTCCATATCTTTACAATCTAAAAGATGGTCAACATATAAATCAATTCTTGATGTTTTTTCTTTATCTGTACTCATTTTTCAAATTAGGCACAACTAAAGGATAAGTGTTGTTTTCGTAAAAATACTAAAAAAATAAATTATGAGTAATCAAATTCTTGTCGATGTTGAACGATTTTACCGTGTTCAATAGAAGTGAATTGTTTATGCTCCTCACAAAACGCAAGTAGTGAAATATTTATATTCAAGAGTTCCTTAATTAAAAAGTGGACCAACGAATAAAGTCCGATTTAATTGGCGAACGCTCAATTTGTTGATGGAATTTATAATGCTTTAGAATAACTCGAACTTTCAAACTTGCTGTCATTCCTGCGCAGGGAGGAATCCATTCTTTAAAAAAAATAAAGATTTTAGTTTATAGCAAACTTAGCACTTAGCTTAAATGTAGGAATTATAACTTCAAAGTTTTTGGTAGTAGTAAAGTTTACCATATTATAATGACCTTGCATAGCGCCAAAAGGAGAAGTAAGTAAGCAACCAGAAGTATACGTGTGAGATTCGCCAGGATTTAAAACAGGTTTTTTACCAATAACACCTTCGCCAGAAACGACTTCTACATTGTTTAATGCATCTAGTATTTCCCAATGGCGTGCGTTAAGTTGCACGGAGTCTTTGCTTTGGTTTTCAATAGTTACGGTATATGCAAAGGCGTATTGTATTTTATAATTTTTATAAAATGAACCTTCGTAGTTTGTTTCTACCGAAATTTTAATACCGCTGGTAACTTGTTGAACCATTATTAGTTATTAATGTAAATAAGTGTTTACAGTTGCTAAAATAATAAATATTAAGTGGTTAGTGTTAAAAAATAGTGTGATTAATGTATAAATTAGTTGAAATGCAAAAACAGATAGCTTAATTTGAGATATTAACAGAGTTACCTTCTCCTATTCCTATAATTTTATCGTAACGTGCGCCTAAATCTCTGTAATAAATAATGACTTTGTAATTATTTTCGGTTTGGTAATAGTTGCCGCTAATGGCACCTTCATCAAAAGTATAATCATTATTTACTACAATATACTTATAATTATAAAATCCTTGTTTTAATAGTAGGGTATTTGTAAAAATATTTTCTGCTGCGTTGTAGGTCATCTTTGTGCTCTCATCAATAGCGTAATTATTGAAATTTCCATAAATATGAACGGTTTTGTCTTTTAAATAATCGCTACCTAATAATGAAAAATGCATCCAAACATAATCGGATTCTATATTTGGGTTATCTGCATCAACATTAGTTATAACATAATTACCATTAATGTCTGGGTTGTATGTGTAAGGTTTATTTATTCTTTCAACATTGGTAAATAAATAATTATGATATAAATCTTTTAAATCTATAAACTGAATACCTGTATTGGCAGCACGTACATCTTTGTTTTCAAAATATAAATATTCGTTACCTCCCCAAAAACTAGTTTCATTATCGTACTTATAAATAAGTTTATTGCCAATAGTATAAAGTGGTTTTAGGTTTGAAATAGCAGTATTTAAATTATTGTTTTGAACAATTAAAGCTTTTACTGTTTGTTTGGGATTGTTAAATTGCATGCTCTCGGATGATACAATAATATCAACACGTTGTTTTTCTTCAATAAATTCAATATTTCTAGTGCGTTTTATATTAACACCAACATTAACTTTGTCTTCATAAATCATGAATTTTCTTGAAAAGACCAATGCATCATCATTATTATAAATGGAAAGCATATAATTTCCAGATACTTTTAGTCTTTTAGTTTGTGCATTTGGAATGGTTAATTTGTAATGAGAATATATTTGATAGGTGTTGTATGAATTTTCGTAATTTCTAATCCGCTGGTTGTCAAAACCATCTAAAAATTCAGATTTCATTAAAGCCGAAGGTGTCCAATCATAATTAAAATGATCAATTTTATAGTAGAAATCTGCTTCATCACCATTTAAAGCATCAAATTCAAGAATGACATACTCCCCTAATTTTAGAATAGGTAATTGAGTTTCAGGTGTGTTGCCTTTAAAGGTTATCGTTTTTATATAGTCTGGTGGATTTAATTCTTGAATTTGGGAAAATCCTAAAAGCGAAAAAAGGAATAGAAAGATAGTATATTTGATGTTTTGTTTCATTTAATTATGATAATATGATGTAAATATATGCAAATTTTATGCCTTAATATTATTTGATTATTTAGAATGGGTACAAATAATAAACAACAAAAAACATTTTCTTTTTTTACTGAAGAAATTCGTATTTTTGCCCCGATTTTTAGACAACTAATTTCAATAAAATAAATATGTCAAACGACATTCGTATTAAAAAAGGTCTGGACATTAATCTTATAGGCGAAGCTGAAAAAATCGTAGAAAAAGCGATTGTTAGTAACTACTGCATTATAAGACCAGAAGATTTTCACGGCGTTATTCCAAAACTTGTTGCAAAAGAGGGTACTTCAGTAGAAGCTGGAGGCACTTTGTTTTTCGATAAATCTCATGAAGCAGTTAAGTTTTCTTCACCAGTTTCGGGGAAAGTAATAGAAGTACAACGTGGACCAAAAAGACGCATTGATGCTATTAAAATTGAAGCAGATAAAACACAATCTTATGTAGATTATGGTGCTTTTAATTTAGAAACAGCAAAACCAGAAGCTATTAAAGCTCATTTGTTAGCTTCGGGCTGTTGGCCATTTGTTAAACAACGTCCATATGATGTAATTGCAAATCCAGATAAATCGCCAAAAGCGATATTTATTTCTGGTTATGCTAGCGCACCTTTGGCTGCCGATTTAGATTTTACCTTAAAAGGAAAAGAAGCAGAATTGCAAGCAGCAGTTACAGCTTTAAGTAAACTTACTGAAGGTAAAGTGCATATTTCGGTTGGTAGTTCTAATTCTCCACTTGCTGGTTTATCAGGAGCAACTATTCATAAAGTCTCAGGACCACATCCTTCAGGTAATGTTGGTACCCTAATTAATAAAATTGACCCTATAAATAAAGGTGAAGTTGTTTGGACTGTGAATGCTCAAGACCTAGTTATTATTGGTGAGTTATTACTAACTGGAAAGTTTAATGCAGAACGTATAATGGCTTTAGTTGGCTCTTCAGTTGAAAAACCAAGATATTTTATTACTAAAATAGGTAGCGAAATAGCGACAATTGTTTATGATAAAGGTATTGCTAAAGATGCTAACGATCGCATTATTTCTGGGAATGTATTATCAGGAAAACAAGTAAGACCAGATGGTGTTTTAGATTATTATAGTAATGTAATTTCTATCATTCCAGAAGGTGATGATTATGAGTTTTTTGGTTGGACTAAACCTGTTTTTAATAAAGTTTCTACCTCTAGAGCGTTAACCTTTTCGTGGTTAACTCCTAAAAAGAAATACGATTTAAATACCAATACAAATGGTGAGCATCGTGCTTTTGTTACTACAGGTACCTATGAAGCCGTTTTTCCTTTAGATATTTATCCAATGCAAATTTTAAAAGCTTGTATGTATAAAGATTTAGATGAAATGGAAGCTTTAGGTATGTACGAAGTAGCACCTGAAGATTTTGCATTAACAGAATTTGTTTGTGTATCTAAACAACCACATCAAAAAATAATTAGAGAAGGTTTAGACTTAATGCTTAAAGAGATAGGATAATGGGTTTAAAAGAAAAATTACATAGTTTTAAGGAAAAGAATAAAAGCAAAAAGTGGTTGCCAGCATTTTCTGCAATCCACACGTTTTTATACTTACCAAACGAGACCACACATAATGGAACTCATATAAAAGCAGCCGATGATTTAAAGCGTACCATGAATACCGTTATTATGGCAATGGTACCTTGTTTAATTTTCGGAATGTTTAATGCGGGGTATCAGCATAATGTTCAGATTGGAGATATTCAAGCAGTAACATCAGGTTTCTTTAGTTCAGAATTTTGGATTATGGATAACTTCTTAATTGGTTTCTGGAAAATATTACCATTAGTTATTGTGTCTTATGGAGTAGGTTTAGGAATTGAATTTATATTCGCAATTATAAAACAACACGAAGTAGAGGAAGGGTATTTAGTAACAGGAATGTTAGTGCCTTTAATTGTACCTGTTGATATTCCATTATGGATGCTTGCTGTTGCAGTAGTGTTTGGAGTTGTTATAGGTAAAGAAGTTTTTGGAGGTACAGGAATGAATATTTTAAATCCTGCACTTACTATTAGAGCCTTTTTATTCTTTGCATATCCAACGTGGATGTCTGGTGATAAAGTTTGGGTTGAAGGTGCTGTTGAAAGAACTAACGAAATTGCTGCAGGTGCAAATTTAGATGCTATTTCTGGTGAAACCATTTTAGGTACACTGGCACAAGGAAAAGAGATTGCGTATTCTGTATCAGATATGTTTTTAGGTTTTATACCTGGTTCTGTTGGAGAAACATCTGCACTTTTAATAGTATTGGGAGGATTGTTTTTAATCTTCACTAAAATTGGAAGTTGGAGAATCATGTTGTCTTCTGCTCTTGGAGCCTTAGTAATGGGGATAATATTTAATCAAATTGTTGATGCTGGTATAATTTCAGAAGGTAGTAAGTTTTACGGTTTAATGAGTACTACATTTTGGCATCACTTACTTATTGGTGGTTTTGCTTTTGGTACCGTATTTATGGCAACCGACCCTGTTACGGCATCACAAACCAATAAAGGAAAATGGATTTACGGATTTTTAATAGGATTTTTATCGATTTTAATTAGAGTCTTTAATCCTGCATATCCAGAAGGTGTTATGTTAGCTATTCTCTTAATGAATGTATTTGCACCAACTATCGACCACTATGTGGTTCAAGGAAATGTGAAACAAAGAAAGAAACGTTTAAAAGCAAAAACAGTCTAACGATGGAAAATAGAATAGATAAAAATTCATATACCATATTTTTTGCTATTGCAATGGTATTGATTGTTGGATCATTATTAGCATTTGCAGCATCATCTTTAAAGCCTACTATAAATGAAAATAAGCGTTTAGAAAAGCAGCAAAATATATTATATGCCATGGGTGTAAATAATAATGATGAGGGTAGCGCTGTCTTTGTTTCTACAGAAGAAGCACCCGAATTGTTTTCAAAATATATAAAGAAGCAATACGTTATACAAGATGGTAAAGCTACTGAAAATGATCAAGCTTATTTAATTGATGTTAAAAAGGAACAGGCTAGCGCAAAAGCTGGTAATGTTAGAAAGCTTCCTTTGTTTATAGGAGAAAAAGACGGACAAACATTTTATATCGCACCAATAAGAGGAAAAGGACTTTGGGATGCTATTTGGGCTTATGTTGCCTTGGATAAAAACATGGTAGTACAAGGTGCTTATTTTGATCATCAAGGAGAAACACCTGGTTTAGGAGCAAATATTAAGCAACGTTTCTTTATGGATGATTTTATTGGTGAGCATTTATTAGATGCCTCTGGTAACTTTAAAGGTATAGATGTTGCTAAAGGAAATGCAGATCCTAAGAATGAAAATAAAACAGATAATGAAGTTGATGCTATTGCAGGAGCTACTATTACAGGTAATGGTGTTACAGCAATGATTAAAAGCGATTTAAAACTTTATAAATCTTATTTCGATAATTTAAAAAATAATTAATTTATGGGACTTTTATCAAAAAAAGACGCCAAGTTAATCACTGACCCATTAGCCGATAATAACCCAATTACTATTCAGGTATTAGGTATATGTTCTGCTTTAGCAATTACAGCAGAATTAAAAGCTTCTATAGTAATGGCTATTTCAGTAATGGCAGTATTAGCTATTGGAAATGTAGTTATTTCTTTAATGCGAAATATTATTCCTTCTAAAATTAGAATCATCGTTCAGTTAGTCGTTGTGGCTGCCTTGGTAATTATTGTAGATCAGGTTTTAAAAGCTTTTGCTTACGAGTTAAGTAAAACGTTATCTGTATTTGTTGGGCTTATTATTACCAACTGTATTATTATGGGACGTTTTGAGGCCTTTGCATTAGCAAACAAACCTTGGAGGTCTTTTCTTGACGGCTTAGGAAATGCAGCTGGTTATGGTTTAATTTTAATCATTGTTGGTTTCTTTAGAGAATTGTTAGGTTCTGGTACGTTGCTAGGATATCCAGTTTTGGGAAATCCAATTCCAGGAGAGCTAACAGGTTTGTATAAATATGGTTACGAAAACAACGGGTTCATGTTATTATCACCAATGGCATTGATTGTAGTGGGTATTATTATCTGGGTTCAACGTAGTAAAAATAAAGCATTAGTAGAAGATAATTAAATAGTATGCAGTAAAACAGTATTCGGTAAGTAGCCTATGCTAAAACTGCAAACTTAAGACTTATAAAAAATGGAACATTTAGAATTATTTTTAAAATCAATATTTATAGATAACATGGTGTTTGCAACATTCTTAGGGATGTGTTCATACCTTGCTGTATCTAAAAAAGTAAATACAGCAGTTGGTCTTGGAGCAGCAGTTATATTTGTATTGGCAATTACAGTGCCTTTAAACTGGTTGTTAGATCAATATCTTTTACAGCCAGGAGCATTGTCTTGGTTAGGAGAAGAATATGCAGATTACGATTTAAGTTTCTTATCATTTATCATGTTTATTGCTACCATTGCAACCATGGTACAATTAGTAGAAATTGTAGTTGAGAAATTTTCACCTTCATTATATAATTCACTTGGTATTTTCTTGCCGCTTATCGCTGTAAACTGTGCCATATTAGGTGGGTCATTATTCATGCAATCTCGTGAAATACCTACTTTAGGATTAGCAACTGTTTACGGTATTGGTTCAGGTATTGGATGGTTTTTAGCAATTCTTGCAATTGCAGCTATTCGCGAAAAAATCAGATATTCTAATGTACCGCCTGCATTAAGAGGCTTAGGAATTACTTTCATCATTACAGGTTTAATGGCGATTGGTTTCATGAGTTTTGGAGGTATGTTAACAGGAGGTGATGAAGAAGCTCCTAAAGAAGAAAAGACTGTTAAAGTTGATTCTAAAGAAGAAAAAGAAGTGTTAGCTAACAACATAAAAGTAAATGAATAATATGATTTTAGCCGCAGGTACATTAGGAACAATAACGGTAACCGTAGTCGCGTTTTTAATTATTACGTTATTATTGGTAGTATTACTATTATTTGTAAAGCAAAAATTATCACCATCAGGTCCAGTAAAAATTACGATTAATGGTGAACGTGAATTAGAAGTTGCTTCTGGAGGTAGTTTATTATCGACTTTAGGTGCTCAAAAAATATTTTTACCATCAGCTTGTGGTGGTGGTGGAACATGTATTCAATGTGAATGTCATGTTTTAGAAGGTGGAGGAGAAGCTTTACCAACTGAGACACCTCACTTTTCAAGAAAAGAATTACAATATGGTGCACGTTTAGCTTGTCAGGTAAAAGTAAAACAAGACATGAATATTACTATTCCGGAAGAAGTTTTCGGAATTAAAAAATGGGAAGCAACAGTTGTTAGAAATTATAACGTAGCTTCTTTTATTAAGGAGTTTGTTGTAGAAATCCCTGAAGATATGGGTTATAAAGCTGGAGGGTATATTCAAATTGAAATTCCTCCATGTGAAGTGAAGTATTCAGATATGGATATCACGGCGCATCCAGAAGAGCACGAAACACCAGATAAGTTTCAAGCTGAATGGGATAAGTTTAAATTATGGCCTTTAGTCATGAAAAATACTGAAACAATTGAACGTGCATATTCTATGGCTTCTTTTCCTGCTGAGGGACGAGAAATTATGTTAAACGTACGTGTGGCTTGTCCTCCTTTTGATAGAGCCAAAGGTGGCTGGATGGATGTTAATCCAGGGATTGCATCATCTTATATCTTTAACCAAAAACCAGGAGATAAAGTAGTTATTTCTGGTCCTTATGGTGAGTTCTTCATTAACGAATCAGATAGCGAAATGCTTTATGTAGGTGGTGGAGCAGGTATGGCACCAATGCGTTCTCATTTATATCATTTATTCAAAACTCTAAAAACAGGTCGTAAAGTTACATACTGGTATGGTGGACGTTCTAAGCGTGAGTTATTCTATTTAGATCATTTCTACCAATTAGAAAATGAGTTTCCTAACTTCAAGTTTTACTTAGCTTTATCTGAGCCATTACCTGAAGATAACTGGAAAGTAAAAGAAAATATTGATGCACCAGGAGATGGTTTCGTAGGCTTCATTCATAACTGTGTAATTGATAATTATTTAAGTTTACATGAATCGCCAGAAGACATTGAATTGTATTTCTGTGGACCACCATTAATGAACAAAGCAGTTCAAAAAATGGGAGAAGATTTTGGTATCCCAGATGAGCATATTAGATTTGATGACTTTGGAGGATAATAACTTCAAATAAAGTATAAAAAAAGCCAACAATATTGTTGGCTTTTTTATGCTTAAATATTACTGAATTTGAGGTGGAATAGGAGCAGGAACTAGATTCTCTACAGGCTTAAAAGTTTTTAGATAAGCAAAAATAGCTTTTAAGTCATCATCAGTAAAATTTGCATAATGTTGCCAAGGCATTGGAGGTAATAAAGGTCTGCTTCCTTCAAGACCTTTATATAAACCTTTTTTTATAGCCGTTAAGAACTGTGCTTCGCTCCATGTGCCTAAGCCTGTATCGTCGGGTGTTAAATTTGCGGCAAAGGATGTGCCCCATGGGCCTGTTGTAGCCGTAAAACCCATTGAAAATAGTATATACGATTGTGCTGTTTTTTCATCGTAAGGTGGTAGTTTTTCATCAGCGGGATGACCAGATAATAATCTATCGGGATCTAATTCCATGCCTTTGTCAGTAAATTTTTTAGGTGAATGACAATCATGACATCCATTAGTGTTTACCAAATATGCACCTCGTTCTGCAGGATCGACTACAATCGTTTCAACAGGTTCATATTGTTCAAGAGATTTTTTTTTCCTTCTCTTTAGAGTTACATGCGCTTAATATTACGCAGATAATAGTTCCAGAAATTAAAATGTTTGTTTTCATATGCTTGATTGGTTTTAAATGACACTTTTGCATAGAAATGAGACGTAATAAATGTAATGAATTTTTAATTATCCTTTAAAAGGATAATCAAAATGTTATCACGTCATCTAATTGAAAACGAGGTTTTTCATTTATAAATTCAAAAAGTTTTGTATAGTCC
This sequence comes from Flavobacteriaceae bacterium HL-DH10, assembly GCA_031826515.1. Classification (NCBI taxonomy): domain Bacteria; kingdom Pseudomonadati; phylum Bacteroidota; class Flavobacteriia; order Flavobacteriales; family Flavobacteriaceae; genus Thalassobellus; species Thalassobellus suaedae. The sequence goes on from CP134536.1 coordinate 2,520,309, forward strand.
ATAACATTAGAAACGCCATCTAATTCACATAAAAAGGTAACAACTTTTGTAAGCCCATTAAATAAAACATCTTTGTTTGTTGGGTGTTTGGGTTTACTATTTTTGTAGTGTAGTGGAAGTTGGTAACCACAAGCTTTTAAAAATGTAGCTTCTATTTTTAATAATTCAGAAGGGGAATAGCCGTTAAATTTTCTACCAAAAGATTCGTTTACTTTACCAATATAATTTAATTCTAAAGCCCCATGATAGTCTGATAAATGTTTCCAACTATCGGTGTTATTTAAGATATTGCCTACCGCACATTGTTTACAACATTCTGGATGCAATGTATTATTATGAAAGGCAACATATAGTTTTTTTATGGCTTGTTCTAAACGAGTTGACGTTTTCATGATTTTTTATTTCTAATTTATTAAAAAAAATAATCATAATCAATTCTTGCATAGAATATTACTGGCAGAATAAATTGGAATAGCCCAATAAGTAAGCCTACAGAACTTATCAACATGCTCGTAAATGCAGTAAGAATAAAGGTATTTGCTTTTTTAGAAATTTTCCGAAAGATAAAAATTGAATATTGATAAATACTATAGATATCAAACCAAGACCAATTATTTTAGAATTAGAATAATGTATTATCATTTATAATAGGTCTAATAAATGATGAGTTTATTGATAGAAATTATTTATTAATGATTTTAAAGTTAAACAAAATTTTAATGAAATAGATATAAGTAGTAATTTTGCAATATGAGTAAACCGCTTACAGAACAAGAACTTCACAACCTAGCAATGAATCATGTTGGAAAAGATTTAGAACAACGTGGTTTTGAATTTATAGCTGTTAATAGCAAGCTTAAAAAACATCCTCAATTTGTTTGTATGGATAAAAACAAGCAGTATTATTTTGTTATTGTAAGAGCAGTGATATTACCAGATAATCCAAATAATTTTGATGTTATTTGGATGGAATCTTTTAAAAAGCATGCCAGAGAAAATGATGCTAAAGTATTATATGCTGGAGTTGGTTTAGGTAATACCAGTAAGAAAAAATCGCCTATTTATTTGAATGAAGAATATTTGTTAGAGTATAACGGTATTCAAGTTTTAGAAACGAATCTTAATTAAATGAATAGACTCATATTAATTCTTTTCTGTCTTGTTTGTATTGGCTGTAAAGAAGAATCAAAAAAAGTAGACAATCAAAACTTAAAGAACACTTTAATAGAAGGAGAAGTTTTTGGAACATTCTATCAGGTGACTTACGATTCTAAGATTGATTACAATAAGCAATTTGATAGCTTATTTTATGTGATAAATAAATCGATGTCAACTTATCAAGTGAATTCAGATATTTCAAAAATTAATAGAAATGAGATAGTTGAAGTTGATGCCCATTTTAAAAAGGTATTTCAGACTTCTAAAAAAATATTTCATGAAACAAATGGTGCTTTCGATCCTACAATAGGTGCCTTAGTAAATGCATGGGATTTTGGACCAGAAGGCAAAATAAAAAACTTGGATAGTTTGAAGATTAAAGAATTGATGCACTCTGTTGGTTTTGATAAAGTGTCTGTTATAGATAATAAAATAGTTAAACCACAAAATGCATTTATAGATTTTAATGCAATTGCAAAAGGATATGCAGTTGATGTTATTGCTAGGTTTTTAGATAAAAAAAATGTAGCTAATTATATAGTAAATATCGGAGGGGAACTGAATTGTAAAGGTATTAATGTAGATAAAAAATCTGGTTGGACTGTTGGTGTAGAAAATCCAAATTTTGATGGGACACAAAGTTGGGATAAAGTGTTTATTCTAAATAATGAAGCGATGGCTACCTCTGGGGTTTACCGAAAGTTTAAAGTTGATGAAAATGGTAATCGTTACGCACATATTATTGATGCTAAAACAGGCTACCCTAGTAAAACTAATTTATTGAGTATATCTGTAATTGCAAATAATTGTATGACAGCTGATGCCTATGCAACGGCATTTAAATCTATGGGTATTGAAAAAATAAAAGCATTTTTAAAAACACATCCAGAGCTTAAAGTCTATTTGATTTTTGAAAATGATAAAAAGGAATTTGAAACTTTAGCTTTAAATAACTTTCCTGAGTAAGTCATAGACAGGTTTTTTAATTGTGACTTCTCGTCGTTATTTATAAAGCATTAATTAATAATTGTAACCAGCCAATAACCAAAAGCAAACCACCTATTGGAGTAATAGGTCCTAAGAATCGAAGCTTTTTTCCTTTAGCATCACTTATAACTAATCCATAAATACTAAAAGAGAATAATAAAATACCTAGCGTAAAACACCAGTATGTTGCAGAAGATATATGAGAGCTATTAAAGCCTAAAGCTAGTAATGCAATAGCATGATACATTTGGTATTTCACACCAACTTCAAAACTATGTAATTGATCTGAAGATAAAATTTTCTTTAAAGCATGTGCCCCAAAAGCACCAAGTATTACAGATAACATACCAAAAATAGCACCTGTAGCAATTATAATTTGTTGTGTCATTAAAGAGAGAGTTAGTAACCTATTTCTGTGTGTAATTTATAATATCACCAACCGAAAGCGCCCAAGCATCAATCAAACCGGCATTAATTTCTAAAACATATTTTGCAGGCGTATTCGAAGGAAGTGAGCTTTCATCAAAAGGTTTTGCGTTTTTTTGAAAGCTTACTATTTTATAAGCATCATCAATATATATTAAATCTAAAGGAATATGTGTATTCTTCATGTAGAAAAAACGCTCTTTAAAATCATTAAAAATAAATAACATGCCTTGATTTTTTTTCATAGAATCTCTGTACATCAAACCTGTTTGAATATCAAAGTCGGTGTCTGCAATTTCTATATCTAAATTTACTTTTGTGGAATCTGATTTTATAATGGTGAGTTCGCCTTCTTTCTTAAACGTAATTACAGTTTGTTTTACAACTTTTTTATCGTCTTTACAGGATGTAAACAGGATAAAAAGAGTACTAATAATTAATAACGCATTTCGTTTTAATAACATTTTATTTGACTGCAGATTTAGGTTTGAAAACAAACATAAAGTAAAGACCTAATAGCACAAATGGAATACTTAACCATTGCCCAGTATTTAGTAGCCAATCTGCTCGTTCTTGATTTTGTGGTTCTTTAACAAATTCAACAAAGAAACGAATGGTCCAAAGTAGTACTAAGAATAGTCCAAAAAGAAACCCAGTTTGGTCTTTCTTACTGGTTTTAGTATAGAAATACCATAAAATTAAAAACACAAAAATATAGCAAAACGATTCGTATAATTGAGCGGGGTGACGGTATGGAACTTTTTCTAATAATTCTGCGAATTGCGGATCGTTAGTTACAGCAGCATAGGCCTTTTTCGCATCCTTGATTCCTGTAAGTTGGGTAATTTGACTTTTATAATACTCATCTTGAATAAAACGAACACCAAAACTAGAATTGGTTACTTTACCAATAATTTCAGAATTAATAAAATTTCCAATTCTAATAAAAACAGCTCCCGAAGCTACAGAAATTACAATTCTATCTAAAATCCATAAAAGCGATTTGTATTTATATTTTCTTCGGTATAAATACATACCGATAATAATACCTATAGCAGCTCCATGACTAGCGAGTCCTTGGAATCCTGTAAATTCAAATCCACCTTTAAATTTAAAAGGTAAAAAGATGCTAAAGAAATCTTCACTAATTAATTCTGATTGGTAAAATAGCACATGCCCTAAACGAGCTCCTAGCATGGTTGCTAAAACGGTATATATAAAAAGTGGATCTAAGTAATCTAAAGACACTTTTTCCTTTGTAAAAATACGTTTCATAATATACCACCCAACAATAAATGCAGTAACCCACATAAGGCTATAAAAGTGGAGTTTGAAATTTCCAATAATGTCAATGCCTGTTATAGGGTTCCAATCAAATTTTAATAGTTGCATAGTTTTTGTTTTTCAACGTAAATATAAAAGTTTGAAAACATCTTTAGTGTTAAAATTTAATTAATAAGTTCTATAATTTCAACTTCAAAAATAATATTAGTTTTTCCTGGGATACCTCTATTTCCAGCTTCACCATAAGCTAAATGGTAAGGTATAAAAAGGGTGGCTTTATCGCCAACACTTAATTGTTGTAAGCCTTCTTTAAAACCAGCAATCATACCTGCGTCAGGGCTAATATCTGCAGTTATAGGTTTATAAGCATCAGCAGCTTTTTTTCTTTCATTTACCGCATTAAGAGCTTCGGCAGTTTCTAGGATGCTTGTGTCAAGTAATTTTCCGTCTTCAAAGTAAACCGTATAGTGGGTTAAAACTTTGGCGTTTTGTGGTAATTTTTCACCTGTACCTTTTTCTGTAATGACATACTGTAATCCAGAAGCTAATGTAATAGCGTCTTCTCTTTGGCTATTAAATTTTTCTTTTGTTGCATTTAAAATAGCTTCAGCTTTTGCTAAGGCTTCTTTTTCTTTTTGTTCAGCTTCAGCAAAATGATTGATAAAGATATCTGGAGCATCAAATTTTTTAGCCTCTTTTCCTTTTCTAATAATATTTAATTCTTTTATAACAACATCTACTAGAGGTTTGTCATTAGCTCCTGTTTTAATGTTAGAGATGCTGTCTTCCACATCTAAACCTATTACAAGTTCGCCAAAAACAGTATGTCTGTTGTCTAAATGTGTGGTAGGTTTATCTGTTATAAAAAATTGACTTCCATTTGTTTTTGGACCAGAATTAGCCATAGATAAAATACCAGCTTTATCATGTGTTAAATCAGGATTAAATTCATCCATAAATTTGTAACCTGGACTTCCTGCTCCAGTTCCTGTTGGATCACCACCTTGAATCATAAAGTCATTAATTACACGGTGAAAAATAGTGCCATTATAGAATTTTTTCCCTTTATACTTATCGTCAACCATAGTGTTTTCTCCTTCAGCTAACGATACAAAATTGGCTACAGTAATAGGAGTTTTGTCGTAATCTAGTTTTGCAACCATAACTCCTTTTGTTGTAATAAATTCGGCATAAATACCATCTTCAAGATCTGGATATTGCGCTTTACATGCCGTTAAATTTATGAATATTAACAACAATAAGATTTTAATAGTACTTTTTAATAGTTGCATTTTAGTTTATTTAGTTTTGGGTTGTTATAGAATTTACTGTGACTTCGCATATTATAGGTGTGTTGTGAGATATTTTATTTTCATCACCATAATAACCATAAGCTTTTTGTGAAGGGAATAAAAAAGTTGCTGTTTCACCTGTTTTTAAAAGTTTTAAACCTTCTCTTAACCCCGTAAAAAGCTCTTGCTTATCCATAATATAATTTTGAGTTTTTATCTCTTCTTTAGAATATATGATATCGCCATTTAAACGCTTTACATTATAATTATAGTTTATCAGATCTCCAAAATCAGGTGTTTTTAAAGAGTCATTTTCAACTTTATTATTGTAGAAATACCAAAATCCACTTTTAGAAGCTATATAGCTGTTGTTTTGCTCTGCCATAATTTTTTCAATAGCAGTCTGTTCCTGAGCGTTCAATTTTTTGTTACGCTCTATAGAAGCATTAATAAAAGAACCCGATTTAGAAGAAATAGGTTTTCTTGCTTCGGGGCTTTTACAAGCAGCAATAAGGAGGGTTAATGTTAATATTAGAAATTTATTCATTATTCAGGGCTTTTTTATAACTAGGTAATAGATTGATAAATTTTTCAATAGTATCATGTAGTGATAAATGACTTTTTCCTCCAGCAGCATTTGTATGTCCGCCCCCTTCAAAATGTGCACGAGATAATTCATTAACTGAAAAATCGCCTTTTGAGCGCAACGATATTTTTATAATACCTTCTTGCTTGTCTTCAATAAAAATAGCTGCAAGTACAATGTTTTCTAGTGATAACGCGTAATTAACAACGCCTTCGGTATCACCTTTCTTATAATTATATTTAAATAATTCTTCCTGAGATAAACTAATATAGGCGGTTTTAGATTCAGGAATAACCTTTAAGTTGTTAAGTGCGCAACCCAGTAATTGCAAGCGTTCATAAGTATTAGTATCGTATACGTTATTATGAATTTGTGTATTGTCTGCTCCTTTATCTATAAGGTGTGCTATAATTTCATGCGTTCTACTTGTAGTGGAGCGAAATCTAAATGAACCCGTATCTGTCATGATTCCAACATATAGACAGGTCGCAATATCAGCTTTTATACTATCTGTATCGCCTAGCATATCAATAAAATGATAGATCATCTCACAGGTAGAGCTCATACTTACATCACTAAATATATAAGTAGCATAATCATCTGGTGCTTGATGGTGGTCTATCATTATTTTAATAGCACTACTTTTTTCTAAAACAGATTCCATGTTTCCTGCTCTATGGTAAGCATTAAAATCTAGAGTGAAAATAATATCGGCAGCTTCTATTAAAGCATTGCACATTTTCGTTTGTGAATCATGTTTTAAAATAATATTTTCTCCAGGAATCCATTTTAAAAAGCTAGGATAGTCATTTGGAGATATTACTGCTACGTCGTGATTCTTTTTTAATAAGTAATGGTATAATCCTAAAATTGAGCCTATAGCATCGCCATCTGGGTTTTTATGAGGAACAATTACTATCTTTTTTTTTGTAGAAAGCAGTTGTTTTATACTTGTAATTTCATCTTTTGTCATAGAAGGCGAATATACAATTTTTTAAAATTTGTTTATCTTGTTTTTAATTGGAAATGCGTTACTTTTGCCCAAAATTAAATTTTAAAAAATGGCAACAAATAGAACATTTACAATGCTAAAGCCAGATGCTGTTGAAAAAGGACACATTGGCGCAATATTAGAAAAGATTTCAGCTTCAGGGTTTAGAATTGTTGCAATGAAATTAACACAGATGACTAAAGCAGATGCGCAAACATTTTATGCAATACATAACGAGCGTCCATTTTTTGCAGACTTAGTTGAATATATGACTCGCGGCCCTATAGTAGCGGCTATTTTAGAAAAAGAAAATGCAGTTGAAGATTTTAGAACTTTAATTGGGGCTACAAACCCTGCTGATGCAGCAGAAGGAACTATTCGTAAAATGTTTGCCGATTCAATTAGTGAAAACGCAGTACATGGAAGTGATAGTGATGAAAATGCAGCTATAGAAGGTGCTTTTCATTTCTCTGGAAGAGATATGTTTTAGATCTTAAGGAAATAATATAATATAAAAATCCCGCAACATCGTTGCGGGATTTTTTGTTTCAATAATGTTAGCTAATATATATTAAACTACTTTTACATTTACTGCGTTTAAACCTTTTCTACCTTCCTGTAAATCAAATTCAACTTCGTCGCCTTCGCGAATTTCGTCGATTAATCCAGAAATGTGAACAAAATGTTCTTTTTGTGAACCTTCTTCTATTATAAATCCGAATCCTTTAGAATCGTTGAAGAATTTTACTGTTCCTTTACTCATTGTTTTAAAATATTAAATTAATTACTAAATGATATGCAAACTTAATGCCAAATAATAATTATCTATTTAACAATAAGTTCTGCGTTGAAAAGATAAGAAATAAAAAAAGTCTATCAAAAATATTTGATAGACTTTTAAGTTGTAATTGTTAAAGTATATGTTTAGATTACTTTTACGTTTACGGCGTTTAATCCTTTTTTGCCTTCTTCTAAATCGAAATCTACGGCATCACCTTCACGAATTTCATCGATAAGTCCTGAAATGTGTACAAAATGTTCTTTGTTGTTGTCTTCTTCTGTGATGAATCCAAATCCTTTAGAATCGTTAAAGAATTTTACTGTTCCTTTACTCATTGTTTAATGTATTAAAATTATAATTATTGCGTGAAGATAGTGCCAAAAAAGTTAGTAATGGCTAAAAACAAAAAAAAGTCTATCAAATTGATTGATAGACTTTTAATTGTAATTGTTAAAGTATATATCTTAGATTACTTTTACGTTTACGGCGTTTAATCCTTTTCTACCTTCTTGTAGATCGAATTCAACTGCATCACCTTCACGAATTTCATCGATAAGTCCTGAAATGTGTACGAAATGTTCTTTGTTGTTGTCATCTTCTGTGATAAATCCAAATCCTTTTGAATCATTGAAGAATTTTACGGTACCTTTACTCATTGTATTTGTATTAAAATAATTAAGCCCCAAAGATAGTATAAATAATAATAGCTTTTTGTTTTTATTAAAAATATTTTTTTTCTATCTGAACCAGTAATTATCGGATTATCAGTTTTTTAATAATTTCTTTTCCTAATTCTTCGTTAAGCATGTTAATTATTTTTTGTTTCCCATAGCCTAATTCTTCTCTTAGAACACTGGAGCTTAATTGTATATATAAGGTGTCGCGTTCTAGATTTACTGATGTTGTGTAGTTGTTAACACCATTGCCCATAAGGTTAGCCCAAGCATCAGCAACATTTACTTTGTCTAAACCTTTTTCTAATTTATTTGTTTCTACAAATTCTTTTAATGCATCACTTATGCTAATATGTTCGTTGTTGCGTTTTGCCATAATGTTTTTAAATAGACTTGGTTTTAAATGTTAAATTTAAATAATTTCTTTACGTGTTTTTCTTTCTGATACCAATCATTATAAACTAATTCTATGTTTTTGGGTGAAAATGAGCCAAAATTATAATCTTTAAAACTTTCAATCGTTTTTAGAAAGTTAGATTTTTTATTTAGCTTTTTTTTGAAACGAACTACCGTGCTATGAGCTGTTTGTATAGAATAACGCTTGTCAATACTTTGCTCTAAGGTAGTGTTTTTAAAATTTTCTCTTAAATTATTTCTTATAATGTTTAAGGATTCGTTGGTCATAAATCCTTGTATCATAATACAGGAAGGCGATGCAGTAATACCTTTAAATTTAATTTTAATATTAGAATTTGTAATAATACTTTCTTTAATAATCTTTATGTATTCAGATGGATTGATGTTTTCTAATTTGAATCCTTCATAACAAGATATTATTGACATAACTGTTATGTGGATATCTGAATTTTTATAATAATATTGATTTGGGTCTATTAATTTTAATTGATTCAGAAATTTTTGTATTTCATTTTTAATTTCAATAGAAGGTCTTATTAAAAGTGTGATTCCGAATCTTTGATCTAATGAAGCGTCTATTAAATCATCAATTTGATAATTATCATGGATTATTTTTTTGATAGATTCGGTGTAAAGATTATTGTAATGTTCTTTAAGATTCATTTAAAAAAAAACCTATAATTTAAAAATCTCATAAGATTGATGCACTTGTTTTACGGCGGCTTCGGTACGTTCGGCATGAGTGTCGCTTATAAATAGTTGTCCGAAATTTTCATCATCTACTAATTTAATAATTTGTGCAACACGGTTTTCATCTAATTTGTCAAAAATATCATCTAATAGTAAAATAGGATTGACACCGCCTTGTGCCTTTATAAAATCGAACTGTGCCAATTTTAGCGCTATTAAAAACGATTTTTGCTGGCCTTGACTTCCAAACTTCTTAATAGGATGTCCAGATATATTGAAATGTAAATCGTCTTTATGTATACCAACACTAGTGTATTGCAGGGCTTTATCTTTATTGATAAATTCTAGCAAAAGCGTGTTTAAATCATCGTCAAATAAATCACTATGATATTTTAAATCAACAACTTCATTTCCATTACTAATAGCTTCATAACGAGACTTGAAGATAGGGATAAACTCCTTTAAAAAAGCATTACGCTTATCAAAAATTTGTGTTCCATAATCTGTAAGTTGTTTGTTGTATACTTCTAGTGTGTCTTTGTTGAAGGTGTGATTTAGTGCGAAATACTTAAGTAATGCATTTCGCTGTGCTAAGATTTTGTTATAATTTATTAAATGACTTAAATAGTTTTTGTCGCTTTGCGAAATAACGCTATCAATAAATTTTCTGCGAGTAGTGCTTCCTTCTATAATTAAATCACTATCGGCAGGCGAAATAATTACTAGGGGTAAAAAACCAATGTGTTCGCTAAATTTTTCATACGCTTTTCCATTGCGCTTAATTACTTTTTTTGTCCGCGTTTTATACTAATAATAACTTTTTCGGATTTATTTTCTTTTTCATAATCACCATTAATTACAAAAAAATCTTCATCGTGCTTAATATTTTGAGTTGCTACTGGATTAAAATAACTTTTCCCAAAAGATAAATGATAAATCGCATCTAAAACGTTGGTTTTTCCAATACCATTATTACCAACAATACAATTTATTTTTTCGTTGAAAGTAAAGGTTTTACTATCAAAATTTTTGTAATTAAGTAATGAAAGTGATTTCAAAATCATAGAAATGGCAACTTATTGTGTGTCTCGAACTTGTAATTCTTAAAAAGAAGTGCAAATTATTGAAAAATATCAAATAAATACCCTTTTAGTTCTGAAGAAAAATTATATTTTTGCGCCACATTAATTTAGAAAGAATAAATGGCGACTTATAATAAAAGAGGTTATAAACCTAAAAATAAAGAAGAAAAAGAACATAATATAGAAGAAGGTTCTACAACTGCAGAAGTTTTTAACACGTTAGATGAAACAGCATCTAAAACGGAAGATTTTGTAGCTAAGAATCAGAAATATATTTTTATTATAATTGGGGTTGTAGCTGTTGTAGTTTTGGGGTCTTTAGCATATAAAGAATTTATAGCAAAACCAAAACAGGTAAATGCTATGAATGATATGTTTCAAGCTCAAAAATATTTTGATCAAGCTGTAACAGGTGTGGCAAAAGATTCTTTATACAATTTAGCATTAAATGGTGGTGAGGGTAAATTTGGTATGCTTGACATTATTGAAGAATATAGCGGAACACCATCAGCTAATTTAGCTAACTATTATGCGGGTACTGCTTATTTAAGATTAAAAGATTATAAGAATGCTGTTGAGTATTTGAGTGATTTTAAAAGTGATGATGAAATTTTAGCACCTTTAGCTAAAGGAAATATTGGAGATGCTTTTGTGCAATTAAACCAAAAAGAAGATGCTTTAGGGTATTATGAAGAAGCTGCTAAAATGCGTAACAATGGGTATACAACACCAATGTATTTGTATAAAGCAGGTGTTATTGCTTTAGATTTAGGAAATGCAGATAAAGCTTTAACTTATTTCGAAAGAATAAAAGAAGAATTTCCTAATGCTAATGAAGCAGCATCTGTAGATGTGTTTATTGGAAAAGCCCAAGTTTTAGCAAATAAATAAGTACCAATTTTAATATTAAATGGCTACGATAAATAAAAATTTATCAGATTACGATAAAACAACAATCCCAGACGCGAGTAAATTTCGGTTTGGGATTGTTGTTTCAGAATGGAATGAGACTATTACAGAAGGCTTATTTCAAGGTGCATATGATGCTTTAATAGAAAATGGTGTGTTGCCAAATAATATTATACGTTGGGATGTGCCTGGTAGTTTTGAGCTTATCTACGGTAGTAAGAAAATGCAGGAGCAAATGGTTAATGCGGTTATAGCTATTGGTAGTGTTATTCAAGGTGAAACCAAACATTTCGATTTTGTTTGCGAAGGTGTATCACAAGGTATAAAAGATCTTAATGTTTTGCATGAAACTCCCGTAATTTTCTGTGTACTTACAGATAATAATATGCAACAAGCCATTGAGCGTTCTGGAGGAAAGCACGGTAATAAAGGTACCGAAGCTGCTATAGCGGCTATAAAGATGGCTGAGTTGAGAAATAATAGCTAGTCCTTTTTTTATTCTAACAGTATTTTGCTTAAGGTGTTTTGTTAACAATTTTTGGCACTTCAATTCTTAGTTTCTCCCTATTTTTAAGTATTTTTGAGGTATAAGCATTCATACATTTTGTTTAAGCAGCGTAAAAATAAATCGTTTAATTACCGACCTAGATTTTCAAAAGAAGAAGACGTTAATTCTAATTCAGAGAAATCTAATGAAAAAGATTTTGCATCCAAATGGAAGCAAGGTAGTAAGCGTAAAGTAAGAGGGACTTTGTCAGTAGGTACTTTAATCTTCGTTTTGGTATTATTATTGATTTGTATGTATTTACTAGAAAAAAAATACATGTAATAATATCAAATGAGTTTTAAAATGATTGATAGTAAATTTGAATTATATTTTCTTTAGATAAAATAGAAAATTTAAGCATAGCCACCATAGTTACGGTTTTATTTTATGTTGAAGTATAAAGGAAATAGAAACGAAATTAATCGGTTATTTTGAAATTTATTTGGTTTTAAAAAACTTAGAAATTATGGGAATCTTAAAATTGCGTAAAAATAAAAAGTTTAGTTATACACCTCGTTATTACGATGATAAAGGGCAAGGTAACCCTTATGAAATCAAACATAAGTTTGATGAATATAGAACAACAGTTGGTAGTAATAATGGGTTAAAAACTAAGATTAATAATGCTTTAAACGAATTAAAAAATAACCGAGATAAAGAAGCAAACCGACGCATACTTATTATTATTGCTGTGCTTGTTTTGGTGTTTCTTTTTATTATCGATTTCGATTTATCTATTTTCTTTTCTAAATAATACATGGCAGATATAATTCAGCTTTTACCCGATCATGTAGCAAATCAAATAGCCGCTGGAGAAGTTGTGCAACGCCCAGCTTCAGTAGTAAAAGAACTTCTTGAAAATGCTATTGATGCAGGAGCTACTTCAATAAAACTTATTGTAAAAGACGCGGGAAAAACACTTGTGCAAGTTATTGATGATGGTAAAGGCATGAGTAATACGGATGCACGATTGAGTTTTGAACGCCATGCAACTTCTAAGATTCGTACTGCCGATGATTTATTTCAATTACATACAAAAGGTTTTCGAGGTGAAGCTTTAGCTAGTATAGCTGCTATTGCACATGTAGAATTAAAAACAAAACAAGAAAGTGATGATGTTGGGAATGTTATTGTTATTGAAGGCAGTAGTGTAACGTCGCAGGAAGTCATTGTAACGCCAAAAGGCTCTTCTATTTCTGTTAAAAACTTATTTTTTAATATTCCAGCACGACGTAATTTTTTAAAGTCGAATACCGTAGAATTACGCCATGTTATTGATGAGTTTCATCGTGTGGCATTGGCGCATCCAAATATTAGTTTTGCACTTTATAACAACGGAAGTGAATCATTTAATTTACCAATTAGTAATTTTAGACAGCGTATTGTAAACGTTTTTGGAAATAAAACGAATGAAAAATTAGTGCCTGTTGAAGAGGATACCGAGGTGCTTAAAATTTCGGGGTTTGTTGGTAAACCAGAATTTGCTAAAAAATCTAGAGGCGAGCAGTATTTTTTTGTGAACAATCGTTTTATTAAAAGTGCGTATTTAAATCACGCTATTTCTTCGGCTTTCGATGGTTTGTTAAAAAATGGCACACATCCAAGTTATTTTTTAAATCTAACGGTAGATCCACAAACTATTGATATTAATATTCATCCAACAAAAACAGAAATTAAGTTTGATGATGAGCATACGCTTTATGCGTTATTGCGTTCGGCAGTAAAACATAGTTTAGGGCAGTTTAATATTGCACCTGTGTTAGATTTTGAACGCGATCCTAGTTTAGATACACCATATAGTTATAATAATAAAGATAAAGCAGATACGCCTAAAATAGAAATAGATAGAAGTTTTAATCCGTTTAAAGAAGAAACAGACTCAAGAGCCAGAGCCGTAGCTTATAAAAAAGAACCCGCTTCAAGTTGGGAAAGTTTATATGTGGGATTGGAATCTAAAGGCACTAAAACCAATCAAGATTTTAGCGAAGTGCGTTTTGAAAGTGAAGCAGAAACGGTATCTGTATTTAAAAATGATAAAGATGTAGAACATATTCACACCACGTACCAGCTTCATAATAAATATATTGTAAGTACCATTAAATCTGGGATGATGATGATCGATCAGCATCGAGCGCATCAACGTGTTTTATATGAAGATTTTCTTAAAAACTTAACGGTTAAAGAAGCGATGAGTCAACAATTGTTATTTCCTCTTCAACTTCATTTTTCAAATCAAGAAATAGTTGTTATTCAGCAATTAAAAGATGATTTAGAACATACTGGGTTTATGTTTTCTAACATTAGAGAAGAGTTGGTAGAAATTACAGGCGTACCAGTTGGTGTTCCAGAAAGTGAGGTTTCTATAATTTTAGAACAATTAATAAGTGATGTTGAAAATGAAGTGCCAGATAGTAACTTTAGTGCGACCGATTTATTAGCAAAATCGATGGCTAAAAGTTTAGCTATTAAAACAGGGCAGTCATTACAAAAAGACGAACAAGAGCATTTAGTGAATAAGCTATTTGCTTGTAAAGAACCTAATGTATCACCTACTAATAGAGTAACCTTTATTACAATGAGTGTTGATGAATTAGATAAAAAATTTATATAGATTATGATGAGGATTTCAGAAACCGTTAAACATTTAATAATCATTAACGTGATTATGTTTATTGGTACATTAATGATTGGAAATGGTGAATTGTTTTATGAATGGTTTGCTATGTATTTTCCAAAAAATGATGCCTTTAAACCTTGGCAAATAATAACTCATATGTTTATGCACGGTGGTGTTACACATATTTTATTTAATATGTTTGCCCTTTGGATGTTTGGTACACCTGTTGAACAAGTTTTAGGATCTAAACGTTTTTTGTTTATTTATATTTCGGCAGGATTGGGAGCGGTTGCCATGCAGTTAGGCTATTACTACTTTGATTATTATCCATTAATAAATAATATTTCAGATTTGGGTTTTTCAAGTGATGTTGTTAAGCAAATAGTTAATTTTGATATAGTTGATTACAATATTAATGGAGGTGGATTTTTTAGTAAAGAAATATTTCAAGAAAAACTTTTTCCTTTATTAGCTAGCAATAATCTGGATACTAGTTTGATTAATCAGAATTCATTTAATAATTTATATGAAATGAATGTCATTGTAAACAATAGTGCAATGGTGGGAGCATCAGGCTGTATTATGGGTGTTATGGCTGCTTTTGGTATGATGAATCCTAATGCAGAATTAATGATGATCTTTTTGCCAATTCCTATAAAAGCTAAGTACTTTATTCCTGGTATTATTATTTTAGATTTAGTTTCAGGTTTAACAGGGCAATCATTCTTTAGTCCTAGTAATACGGCATATATGGCCCATGTTGGTGGTGCATTAACAGGATTCTTGATTATGTGGTATTGGAAAAAAACACAGTTTAATAGAAATCGTTGGTACTAATGACGTCACTCTCTCAAGACATAAAAGAAAAACTATCTAATCTTAATGTATTAGAAAAAATTATTGCTGTTAATGTGGTGGTTTTTGTAGTTGGTTTACTTTTTAAAAGATATTTAGGTTGGTTAGAATTACCTAGTGATTTAGCCGATTTTATTTTAAAACCTTGGGCTATTTTTAGCTATGCGTTTTTACATTATAATTTCATACATATTTTATTTAATATGCTATGGTTATATTTTATAGGACGTATGTTTTTAAACATGTTTAGTCCAAAGATGGCTTTAAATGTTTATTTTTTAGGAGCTATCTCGGGAGGTTTATTATTTATGCTTTGTTATACATTGTTCCCTAGCGTATTTGGGGTTAATACACATTTAGTTGGAGCTTCGGCAGCGATTAGGGCTTTATTAATATTCCTTTGTGCGTATATGCCTAATCAAGAGGTTCGGTTTTTTACGTTTAATATAAAGCTTTGGCATATAGGTTTAGCTATTGTGGTTATTGATGCTATTGGGGTTGTCGCTGGACTTAATGATCCTTTAGGTAATTCTGGAGGTAATTTAGCGCATTTAGGTGGGGCTTTACTTGGTTATTTATATGCTAAACAATTAATCAAAGGAACTGATATAGGTAAAGGTTTTGAACGTTTTATAAGTAGTATTTCAAGTCTATTTAAAGCTTCAAAAAAGTCGCCTTTAAAAACGGTACACAAAAACAAAAGTAAAGTTGGTGGTTATACTAAAGCTGATTTTAATGAGTTTAATGATCAGAAAAAAATTGATGTTATCTTAGATAAGATTAGTAAAAGTGGTTATGATGGTTTAACAGCTGAAGAGAAGGAATATTTATTTAGAGCTGGGAAGAAATAGAATGTTGTCTCTAAAAAAATAAGAAGTAAATGAAAAAGTTGCGTTTTATTGATAAAATAATCTATTTAATCAATGTTGTTTTTGCAGTTTTGTTATTGTTTTTTTATGCTTTACCTTTTTTGCCTCCTAAAACATTTTCTATATTATCAGTTTTTAATTTAGGGGTTTCTTTTATTGTTTTAATTAATGTTTTGTTTTTTATCTATTGGTTAGTAAAACTCAAAAAACAATTCATGGTGTCTCTTGTAATTCTATTACTTGGTTATTTGTCTTTTGGATCCTTATATGAATTTTCATCCTCTAATAAAGTTGAAAATTCTCAGGATATTAAGGTCATGAATTATAATGTGAGGCTTTTTAATTTGTATGATTGGATTCCCGAACAAGGAGTTGAGACTAAAATTTTAGACTTTATAAAAACTGAAGCTCCAGATGTTTTAGGTGTTCAAGAATACCATCCACATAAAAATATAGATTTTTCATTTTTCAAGTTTAAGTTTGAAAAACTATCAGGTAAGAAAACAAAATACGGACAAGCTATTTTTTCTCAATTTCCCATAGTTAATTCGGGTTCTATAGAGTTTCCAAATACTGGTAATAACGCTATTTTTGCTGATGTTGTAAAAGGTAGCGATACGATACGATTTTATAATATTCATTTAGAATCGTTGCATATTAATACGAAGGTTGAGAGTCTAAAAAAAGAAGATTCTGAGCGTCTTTTTAAGCGCATAGGAACAACTTTTAAAATGCAACAATTTCAAACAGAATTGTTTTTAATGCATAAAAAGCAATGTAAATATAAAATGGTTATTTGTGGCGATTTTAATAATACAGCATTCTCGTATGTATATAGAAAAATTAAAGGTGATTTAAATGATACGTTTAAAGAAGCTGGTAATGGTTTTGGACGTACTTATGAGTTTAAGTTTTTTCCGGTAAGAATTGATTTTATTTTTGCTGATGATGCTTTTGCTGTTAAACATTTTGAGAGTTATGAAGCGCATTATTCAGATCATTATCCTATTATGGCAACTTTAAGTCTGGATAAATAAGTTTGTCATTCCTGCGAAGGCAGGAATCTATTCATAAAGACTTAATATGGTATTACATAAAAGAGCAATCTACAAAATCAGAAAAGATATGTATAACTAAGCCTAGCGCTACTAATCTAGATTTTTTAGGAACTAAAAGGAATACATAAAACAATATAGCAAAATAGGAGTGAAGTGGGTGAAAACCAATACTACATCTATTCGGGTCGAAAATAGGATTTGCCACTAGATGATCTAAATCTATTAATATACCTGCAATCATAATTAAAAAGGCGGTTTTCCAAGTTTGTTTATAACAAACTATAGCCACAAGTAATGGAATGAGAATATGACACCCGTAATGCGCAATGGTTTGTAGCATTATTGAACTATTATAGTTTGAGATTCTAGATAGTTTAATGCATTAGGACCTTCATTAAATAGTAAATCTAAAATACTTAAATTAGGAATAAAGTTATGCTTCTCATTAAAAACTTGTGTGTAAGTATCAAAAGCATAAGGCTGTTCTTTTTTTGCATTTACTAAATATCTAAAATCTGATAAGCCATCTATAGTGTTTTGATAGATTTTTGTTTTTGATGTGTTTAATTCTAATTGTAAACAATCACAAATAACTTCAAAACATTTTAAATTAAAATCGAAAATATAATCTGCTTTTAATTCAAATAAAGGTTGAAGTTCATCTTCATAATATTCAAAAAAAGGTGATGTTCTGTATGCTGAAAGTAGTGATTTCCAATGCTGACTTTGCCATTTTTCTTCTTTAAAAATTTTTACATCTCGATATTTTTGACGATTTTTTTGTGAATGAATTACAGGAATATTTAAAGCTAGTTTTCCATTAGCACCATATATATAAGTGCGATTTCTATAGGTTTGCTTTAAAAAATTATCATCAAACTCGAGTATTACTTCCTTGGCTTTTGCCATAGCAACAAAATGTGCAATGTTTGGAAAGTATGTTGGATGAATAATGATTTTCATTTTCACTGTCTTTCCTGCAAAGGCAGGAATCTTATCTTTGAAACTAAATTTTACTACTATGGATTCCTGCCTATGCAGGAATGACAAACCATTAACAAATTAGCTATTCTTTTTACGTGCTCGCCATTTATTAAAACCTATGAAACCAAATAATAAAACTATAAACGGAATTAAATATGATGTTGCTTTTCCTGAGCCACTTACTGTTGTAAAGAAGCGTTCCCATCTAGGATTTTTACCATCCCAGCTCATCCAAATAAATACAGGTTTCCCAACTACATGGTCAAAAGGTACAAACCCCCATGATCGTGCATCAATAGAGTTATGGCGGTTGTCTCCCATCATCCAATAGTAATTTTGTTTAAAGGTATACGTGGTTGCTAATTCACCATTAATAAAAATTTGATTGCCTTTTACTTGTAGCGAGTTGCCTTCGTATTCTGTAATAGCGCGTTTATAAAGCGGTAAGACCTCTAGGTTTATATCAATTGTTTTTCCAGCTTCGGGTATGTATAAAGGTCCAAAAAAGTCGATATTCCAATTGTAATTTGGATCGTGAGGAAAAATATTAGAGTCTCTAACACCCTTTTCTTTTATAATAGGAGTAATATTGGCAACATTAGGATGATTTTTAAATTTAGCCAATGCTTCATCTGATATAGCAGAAAAATAATAGGTATTTTGATTATTTATTATACCAAAACCATCAGTAATATCGTAACGGTCTTTTAAATATGTTGGATTAAATTGATTTGTTTTTGGTTGTACATAGTAGCTAAATTGTAAATGAGCTCTATCTGGTAACTCATTTTTCTTGCCATTGATGTAAACAAAACCATCACGAACTTCTAAAGAATCTCCAGCAATAGCAACACAACGTTTTACTAAATTAGTTTTCTTATCAATAGGTTTATAATAATTTCTATCAGGGTGAAAATCATTCATATTCAACAGGGTATCTGCTGGCTGATTAAATACTACAATCTCGTTTCTTTTAATTTTTTCAAATCCTGGAAATCTTAAATATGGAAGTTGCAGTTTATTTATCCATGAATGACTTCCCTTATGATCATCGAATAAATACGATTTATTTTTTAAAACAGGTATGGTATCATGTACCATTGGCGCTCCAACAGTTGTCATTGGTACTCTGGCACCATAATGAAATTTGCTTACAAAAAGAAAATCGCCAACTAATAACGATTTCTCTAATGATGAAGACGGAATGGTAAACGGTTGTATAAAATAGGTGTGAACTATAGTTGCTGCTACAATAGCGAATAGAATAGAACTTGTCCATTCTCCAGAACCTGATTTCGGATTAATATTTCTATCTTTAACATGTTCTACATTGGTAAAATAATTTAAATAGTAGTTGTAAAAACCGAGTGTAATAATAGCTAAAAAAGTGTCTATAAGTTGGTTTTTTCCAAAACTTCTTGCTGTTTCCACCCAAACGACTATAAACATAATAAGGTTTACAATAGGTAAAAACAGAAGAATAACCCACCACCTAGGACGATTCATGATTTTCATTAATACAATGCCATTGTAAACAGGAATAAAAGCTTCCCATGCTTGTCTGCCTGCTTTAATATATAGTTTCCAAGTACCTAAGCCATGAATGACTTGTATAATTAGGATGAAAATAAACCATTGCATTAATGTCATAATCGTAATTTTTAATTTTTTGTTAGTAGTTGTACGGCTTTATGTTGTTACACAAAACTTTAAGTATTAACCAATATTTAACACATCGTTCATTGTAAAAACGCCAGTTTTTCCAACAATCCATTCGGCTGCAATAACAGCACCAAGAGCAAACCCTTGTCTGTTATGTGCAATATGCTCTATAGTAATTGTATCAACTTCACTTTCATAATTAACCGTATGTGTTCCAGGTACGTCTTCAATACGTTTAGCTACAATTGGAATAGTAGCTTCTTCTTTAGTTGAATCTAATTCCCAAGCTTTAAAATTAGTATTAAATTCGATAATATCATTTGCTAATGAAATTGCGGTACCGCTTGGAGCATCTAATTTTTTAGTATGATGAATTTCTTCCATAGAAACATTGTATTGTTTCAAAGTACTCATCATTTTGGCTAAGGTTTTATTCAACTCGAAAAATATATTAACTCCTAAACTATAATTAGACGCATAAATAAATGCGCCCTTTTTTTCTTTACATAAAGCCACTGCATTATCATAATTTTCTAACCAGCCTGTTGTTCCAGAAATAACAGGAACATTGTTATTTAAACAATTAGATATGTTATTGAAAGCAACGTTAGGAATGCTAAAATCTATAGCGACATCGGCTTTTGTGATATCGTAATCTTTATCATCTTTATCAACTTTTAAAACAATATTGTGTCCACGTTTAATGGCAATTTGTTCTATGGTTTGTCCCATTCTTCCGTATCCTAGTAAAGCAATGTTCATATTAAAATTTAAAATTTAAGGTTAATCCGAGATTGCCTGTAGCATCAATCTCATTAATGTTATAGTGTGGTGCCAAAGATAAGTTTTCATCGACATTAAATTGCATTAAATGCGACGATACATTGGCTTCTATAATATTTAAAGCGTAAATACCAACAATAGCTAAAAGCGACATTTCTTTGTTTTTTCTGTAGAATTTTTGAGCTCTTTCGAGACCTTCGGTAGTTACTCTAGGGGTGTCTAAAGGTTCGCCTTGAGAATTAAGATAAAACTCATCATTTTTAAAACCAGCTAATCTGCTTTTATAAGCATCTCTATATCGGTTGTATTCTTTATTGTTGTTGGTGTAAAAATAGATTCCAGTACCTAAAGCAGCATAAACAAGAGGGATTTTCCAATACTGTTTATTATAAGCTTGTCCTAAACCAGGCAAAACAGCAGAATAAAAAGCAGCTTTAGCTGGAGATAACGGATTCATAGGATTGTTAATACTAACAAGTGAATCTGTAACAATCTCTTTCTTAAGTTTTTGTTTTTTTGTTTTTTTTTCTTGTCCAATTATTGAAAAGCAAAAAAGTAATGTAAATAGACTTGCTATTATGAATTTATTTGGCACCTTGAACTAATTTTTTAATCCGGTTAAAATCTTCTTCAGAATGAAAAGGAATCGTTATTTTTCCTTTACCGTTCTTTGAGACTTTAACGTCAATTTTATGACCAAAGTATTCTGAAAAAGTGCTCATACCTTTTTTTATAAACTTAGGCAGTTCTTCGGCATCTTCTTCTTTGTTCTTTGAAGGTACTTTTACTTCATCATTGTCATTAAAGTTGCGTACCATAACCTCTGTTTCTCTAACAGATAACTTATTAGATAATACTGTTTCATAAATATCTAATTGTGTTGCTTGGTCTTCAATAGTTATTAAAGCGCGACCGTGTCCCATAGAAATAAAGCCATCACGCATACCTGTTTGTATGATAGGGTCTAATCTTAATAAACGTAAATAGTTTGTAATGGTTGAACGTTTTTTACCAACACGTTCGCTCATTTGTTCTTGCGTTAAATTAATTTCATCAATTAAACGTTGGTATGATAAGGCAATTTCGATAGGATCTAAATCTTGACGTTGAATGTTTTCAACGAGAGCCATTTCTAATGATTCCTGATCGTTAGCGATTCTTACATACGACGTAATTGTTTCTAGACCTAATAATTTAGAAGCTCGAAAACGACGCTCCCCAGAAACCAATTGATATTTGTTGAATCCTAATTTTCTAACGGTTATAGGCTGAATAATACCTAATTCTTTAATAGAAGAAGCTAGTTCTCGTAACGATTCTTCACTAAAATTAGTTCGAGGCTGAAAGGGATTGACTTCTATAAAATCAATATCTAATTCAATAATATTACCAATAACTTTATCAGCATTTTTATCTTGAACAGATTGTATGTCGTTGCTAGGGTCGCTTAAAAGTGCCGATAAACCTCTACCTAAAGCCTGTTTTTTTGTTGCCTTAGCCATAATTTAGGAGTTTTTATTGATAATTTCTTTTGCCAAACTTAAGTAATTACTAGCTCCTTTACTAGAAGCATCATAATTAATTATACTTTCACCATAGCTTGGAGCCTCACTTAAGCGCACGTTACGTTGTATTATGGTTTGAAAAACCATATCGTTAAAGTGTTTTTGTACCTCTTCAACAACTTGGTTAGATAATCGTAAACGCGAATCATACATAGTTAATAATAAGCCTTCAATATCTAATTCTGGATTGTGAATTTTTTGAACACTTTTAATTGTGTTTAGTAATTTTCCTAAACCTTCTAATGCAAAATATTCGCACTGTATTGGAATTATTACAGCATCAGCAGCAGTTAAAGCATTTAGTGTTAACAGCCCTAAAGAAGGCGCGCAATCAATTATAATATAATCATAATCGTTTTTAATTTCTATTAACGCCTTTTTCATCATATATTCCCGTTCGTCTTTATCAACAAGCTCTATTTCAATAGCAACTAAGTCGATATGCGACGGAATAAGGTCTAAGTTCGGTGTTTCGGTTTTAATGATAGCTTCTTTTGCAGAATTTGAATGTTCTAAAAGTTGGTAGGTTCCTATTTCAACATTTTCAACGTCAATTCCAATTCCAGAAGTTGCATTTGCTTGAGGGTCAGCATCAATAAGTAATACTTTTTTTTCTAGAACGCCAAGCGAAGCTGCTAAATTTATAGATGTTGTTGTTTTTCCAACACCTCCTTTTTGATTAGCAATTGCAATGATTTTACCCATTAAATGATTTGGTTTTATTAATGGTAAAAATACGATTATTTATGAGGAATAAAAATGGAATTTGTTAACAGCCAGAGTTTAATTATTAAAATAAATAAATTTAGTTGTAAAAATGAATTTGTAGCTTCACTTATGGCATTTTAACTTGTTATTTGATATGAAATTATCCGTTTTTATTTTTGAGGTATTTTATTAAAATCAACTTTCTCAACAGGTTTGTCAAAATTCACTTTTGAGAAATCTATGTTAAAAAGATTAGCATAAAATAAATCGAAAGCAACGTATGATGCTAAAAATTTATCGGAAAGTACATTTCTGTATTTTGTGTTTAGAGGTGCCCCAAATAACTTTGGACTCATACTATTTGTTGATATTAGCGCATTAAATGTTGTTTTTAAATTTTTGTCTTTTATGTTGTCTGCTATGCATTTAATGAGTTTGCTATTGTAGTTTAAATGACTTTTTGTATTGTTAGCATCCCATAAATCGTTGTCTTGCTTTAATGCTTTAAAAATATTTGAAGTATGTTCTGAAATTATTTCTTCATATTTAACGTTTCCATAAGTAGCATTTCTTATAAATTGGCTATAAGCCTGGATTAAAGAAAAATTAGGTTTGTCTTTGCTATAAAAAGTTAAGATATCATCTTCAAATGAATACAGTGCTTCATTGTATAATTTTGAATTTATATCGCTACAGGTTAGAGCAATGGGTTTTTCTGAATATTTAAATTCGGTTAACGTGTTTTCGTTTTTACAACTTAATAAGGTAATTCCTAAAAATAAAGCAATAAGTTTTAAATTTGAGTTCATGTTAAAGTTCATTTTTTAATCGTTTTTGTTCTAATGTTTCTGATAATCGTTTTTCTATTATAGGTTCAATCAATGTTTTTCTTTGATTGGTTTTTACAAAAGGATAAATTTCCAGTTCATTTTTCATTGTATCATCTGGGTTAGCATGTTTGTTAGTGCCTAATAATATGCATTCCCCTTTGTCAAATAGTTGTTGCTCTTTTGTTGCACTTTCCTTGATTTTCCGTTGTATAGTGCCTGCTTTTAATTGTTTTAAAAAGCCACCATTTTTTTCAATGTCTTTAAAAAGTTCTAAGGCTTTTTCGGCTAATTGATTTGTTAACGATTCAATATAATAAGCTCCATCAGTAGGATTATCAATTTTATCAAAATAGCTTTCATGCTTCAAAACTAATAGTTGATTTCTTGCAATACGCTCACCAAATGCATTGTCTTTATGAAAAATGGCATCGTAAGGTAAATTACAAATAGTATTAGCCCCACCTAAAATAGCGCTCATGCACTCTGTAGTGGTTCGCAACATATTAGTGTTATAGTCGTATAATGTTTTATTGCGTATTGATGGTGTTGCTGAAATATGACAATTAGTGTTGATTTTATATTTGGAAGCTACCGTTTTCCAGAGTAGGCGAAGGGCCCGTAGTTTCGCAATTTCGAAAAAATAATTGGAGCCAACAGCGATGTTAAAATTAACATCAATAGATTGTTTTACATCTTTAGTAAGATTGGTATCCAGATAATTTAAATATTCGTTTGCATGAGCCAAAGCATAACCTAATTCTTGTACGATAGTAGCTCCAGAATTTTGATATAATGATGCGTTAATGCTGAAATACTTGGTTTGTGTTATTATAGATTCAAATTGCGAAAAGTCGCCCTTTATATTGTTAAACCAGTTTCCTGTTTTTGCAAGATTTCCAATAATATCTGTATGATAATACACTTTGGCTTCCGCTGAAATAAAAGCATTTTTTTCAATAAAATTAGAAGATAGAAAGTGTAATTCAAAATGAATTGAAGTGGTATCTAAATCAATATTTTTTAATAAATTTTCAATTGAAACAGTTTCAGATGGAATAATAAACTTAATACTATTGGCGCCTTTATTTATGGCATTTATTGCTTTTAGGTTTGATTTTTCAATATTAGCGACATAAATAGATTGACAAATTTTCCATTCAGTTGCTTTAGTGCCTAATGATTTTTGAAGTTCTTTTAAATCATCGGCATGATAAAATGGTTTTACCGAAATGTCTTCATTTGATATCCAAATCAAGGTGTTGTTGTAGTCAGCTCCTTTTAAGTCAAACTGAATTTTTTGTTTCCATTGTTTTGAAGAAACCGAATCAAATTCGTTAAATAACTGTTTAGTCATTTTGCTTTACTTTTAAACTGTCTTCGTATTCAATTATAAAAATTTCTTCATTGTCACGTTTCATATAATATTCTTCGCGAGCAAATTTTTCTAAACCTTCTTCTGTACTTAATTTTTTTATTGCTTTTTTGTCTTTTTCAATTTCTCTTTCGTAATATTTTTTTTCAGCTTCTAGGTCGTTAATGTCGTTGTTTAATTCATTATGAATAAACCAAGAATTAGTGTCAAAAAAAATCATCCAAGCACCAAAAATTACTAGAATTAAAATGTACCAGTTTTTAAATGGTTTTAAATATTTATTTTTATTGAATTTTGCCACTTATAGTTTCTCGTTTATAATGGTTCGAACAATGTCTACCGCAACCGTGTTATATTTATTGTTTGGGATAATGATATCTGCATACTCTTTCATAGGCTCTATAAACTGATCGTGCATGGGTTTTAACGTTGTTTGGTATCTTGCTAAAACTTCGTCTATGTCTCTACCACGTTCAGTTATATCTCGTTTTAATCTCCGTATTAATCGTTCATCGGTATCGGCATGCACAAATATTTTAATATCAAAAAGATCTCGTAATTCTGGATTGGTTAAAATTAAGATCCCTTCAACGATCATTACTTTTCTGGGGTAGGTTAAAATAGTGTCACCAGTTCTATTATGTTTAACGAACGAATATATGGGTTGGTGTATAGGTTGATTATTTTTTAATGTTTTTAAGTGATTCGTTAAAAGATTAAAATCTATAGATCTTGGGTGATCAAAGTTTATTTTAACTCGATCCTCATATGATAAATGAGTGGTGTCATTATAATAAGAATCCTGAGAAATGATACCTACTTCGCCTTCAGGCAGTTCATTTAGTATTTGGTTTACAACGGTGGTTTTTCCGCAACCAGTACCACCTGCAATTCCTATAATTAACATGATATGTTCTTTAATTAGCTTTTCACAAAGTTAGTTAAATGTATAGTTTTATAAGTGTAATCACTTTTATTTTTTAATTTTAGAAACTTCTTCTTCTGTTACTATTTTATCGTTTTTGTTACCCCAACTGTTACTTATATAGTTCATTACATCTGCAACTTCATCATTACTTAAACCTAAAGCTGCCATAACATTGTTGTATTTTTCGTTATTGACTATTATTTCGCCATTTAATCCAAATTTAATAGCTTTAATACTGGCTTCTCTATTTTTTAATAAATAGTCTGAATTTGCAAGTGGAGGATAGATTTTTTTTACTCCAGTTCCATTTGGTAAATGGCAAGAGATACAAAAATCAGTGTATATTTCACTACCTCTATCTACACTTGCTTTTAAAGCATTATTTTGGGAATTGCATGACAATGATACAGTTGCTAATAAGCTTAAAAAAAATATTTTCATGTGTTTTAAATTATTGTTTTTTTATTGGTTACATGTAACATTCATTTTATCATTTCGTTGGGTATCGAAAATTTAGTTATGAATGTTTCATAATTTTATTTATTTGGGATGATTTTCACGATACCTTTTCCTTCAATAGCTACATAAATATACCCGTCTGGACCTTGAATTACATTTCTAACACGCCCCATGCCGTTTAATAGTTTTTCGCGTTTTATAACTTTATTGTTTTTTAGCTCTAATCGCTCTAAATAAGAAAATTTTAATGAGCCAACCAGAATGTTGCCTTTCCATTCTGGATAAATATCAGATGAAATAAATGTCATTCCGCTAGGGGCAATAGATGGTACCCAATAAAAAAGAGGTTGTTCCATGCCTTCTTTTTCTGTAATATCGGTAAAAGGCGTTCCACTATAATTGATACCATAAGAAATAATAGGCCAACCATAGTTTTTTCCTTTTTCTATAATATTTATTTCATCGCCACCTTTTGGACCATGTTCATTAACCCAAATGGCTCCAGTAATTGGATTTTTTGCCATGCCCTGTGGGTTTCTATGTCCGTAACTAAAAATAGCAGTTTTTGCATTTGGAGTGTCAATAAAAGGATTGTCTGAAGGAATACTTCCGTCATCATTTAATCTGTAAATCTTACCACAATCTCTAGTAATATCTTGCGGATTTACATCTCGTTGTCCACGTTCTCCAATAGAAAAATATAAGTAGCCTTCATTGTCAAATTCAATACGAGAACCAAAATGTTGCCCTTTTTTAGAGTTAGGACTCGCCTTGTATAGCATCTGTTTTTCAATTAATGTATCGTCTTTTAGTTTTGCGCGCATAATGGCTGTGTTCCCACCGTCGCCCTCACCTTCAGAAGATACGTAGGATAAATAAATCCATCCTGTATTTGGGTAATCTGGATGTAATTCAATATCCAATAAACCTCCTTGACCACGGACATAAACCTCTGGAACGCCATCAATAGTTGTTTTTTTATCATTTTTAAAGCGAATGATTTCTCCAGATTTTTCAGTTATAAGCATACTGCCATCAGGTAAAAATACCATGCCCCAAGGAATATTTAAATCTGGAACAACAACTTCTGTTGTATAATTTATATCTATAGGATCTTCTGCTTTTATTTCAGAATCGGTTTGTTGTGCACATGCAGAACAGGTGATAAATATTAGAACAAGTATAGAGTAAATCTGTTTCATTTTGTTTTTTGATTTAATATACATTAAAAAATATAATTTAAGCTAATGCCAGTATAATAATTATTGGGATTCCCAGGGTAGTAGTAACGTGGTGCATTGCCACCAAATCCTGAAGCATTTATTAATATTTGAGACGCATAGGTTTCATTAAAGATATTGTTTAAACCAATATATAGATTCAATTTTAGCTTTTTATTAAGATTTTTTTTGAATCCAAACTTAAGATTTGTTAGGTTATAACTGTTAGTGTATAAGCTATTAGAGTCTGTTATTGGCATACGTCCTATATATTGAAAATTTATATTTCCATAGAACCCTACAGTTGATTCGATATCCATACCTGCATTAAAAATTTTAGAAGGAACACCTGTTAAATCATTTCCAGAAAAATCATTTTCATCATCAATAAATTCTTTGAAGGTGAAATTATTATATGTATAATTTGTGAAGGTGCTTATTGTTAAGGCTTCATTCTGTAACCATATATAGTTTAAAGATATTTCTAAACCATCATGTTGCGTTTTTCCTGCGTTGATACCAATATATTCATCTTCAGCAATACGTCTAGAAACCAGAAGGTTTTTTATGTCTAAGCGGTAGATAGCAAGGTTAAATTGTAACTTTTTATTAAGTGTAGAACCACGTGTTCCTATTTCAAAATTCCAACCAGTTTCAGGTTTTAGATTAGTGTTTATTTGTCCGTCTGGTAATAAGGTTTCTGATAGTGTAATAGGAGAAAAACCATGACTTATATTTGAAAAAAGACTCACATTATTTGAAATTAAATGCGATATACCAAGTTTTGGAGATAGAATGTTTTTGAATTTATAACGACCTGATTGATCGGTATTAGTTTCTGAAATTGTAAATCTATCATCTAATTTATAAGACGTTTCATTTAAGTTTAAGCCAATTGAAAGTGTTGTATTTTCTGAAAACTCATAATTAGTTTCAAAGAATAGATTATAATAATTTCTTTTTTCTTTAAAATTTGACAATTCTAAACCCTTAACACTTCCTATGCCAGAAGGGAAATCTTCGTATAAGTTTTCAAAAGTTTTGTATTTATAATCGTCCTTAAAAAGTTCACCACCAAAAGTGTAATCTAGTTTTTTATTAAACAGTTTTGTTTGTCCTAAAAACCTAGAACGCATTCCAATTCCGATAGTATTTTCTTTTAAAATATTAAAAGGTCTAGGCTCATAAGCATTTCTAAAAGAAGAGAAAATACTTGTTATTTGCTTTAAACTATTAGTGTACTCATGTTTCCATGATAAACCAAAAACACCTCTTTTTGAATCTTCAAAGCCCTGAGCTTGTTTCCATGTAAAGGCCGCAGACTTTGGATTATTTATAAACGCAGATTCATTTATTGAACTTGGAATAAAAGCTTTTAAATCGACATAGCTAGCTAAAAATGAAATCTCATCTTTTTTTGTTAAAAAATGATTAGAGCTTAAGGTAAATGTTTGCCTGTCATATTTATTATTCTCTCGGTAGCCATCACTATGTGTATTACTATAAATAGCACTGTAACTGTTTTTGGCTGTACCATGATTTAAGTTAATGATTCCTTTTGTTAATCCAAAGGATCCAATTATTAAATCATTATTAATACTCGATGTATTTAAATAAGCGTTTTTAGGTGTTATGTTAATAGTCCCACCAAGTCCTGCACCATATTCGCTAGAGGTCGTTCCTTTTATAATTTCGAAACGAGATATAGATGCTAATTCAAAATCTTCAATATTAGTTTCTCCGCTGCCATTAGTTAATGGAATATCTTTAAAATATGCTCTAATTTTTGCCGTACCAAATAAATTTCTTGATCCAATGCCTCTAATAGTAATTCTATTGGTGTTAAGTGCTCCACTTTGCATAAAAACCCCTGGTGTTCTATTTAAAACAGAGGCGAAGTTTATACTATTTGAGCGTTCAATGTCTTTTAATGAAATTAAGCTAATTGATTTTGTTGACTTTTTTAGTTTTTTAGGAATATGATTTGCATTAATAATAATTTCATTTAATTCTGAAGGATTAATGCTTAATGCAATAATATAATATTTGTCTTTTTTTAATGAAACAACTTTGTCAAAATAACCTGCTTTTTTTAAAATATAAGTTCCTGCCTTTAATATCTTGAAATATTCATTTGAGTTTGACATTAAAGAATCGTTTGTTTGACTATTAATTATTTTAACATCATGCAGAGTTTCTTTACTGTCATTATCAATTATTTTAATTTGACCATAACTGAATAAAGTTAGACAAATAGCAAGTAAAGTGAGTAGTTTTAATTTTTTAGAATACAACTGGAATCATTTTTTGTTTGATATGCTAAATTATAGATTTTAAATAGTTATTTAGTTTTATTCTTTGTTGAATATTTTCTTTAAAAATTAATTTGTAAAATGAATAAATAAAGTATATTTGCAGCCTGTTACAAGATAACCAATTCGGGGTGTAGCGTAGCCCGGTTATCGCGCCGCGTTTGGGACGCGGAGGTCGCAGGTTCGAATCCTGCCACCCCGACTTAATAAAAAGCCTTACTAAAATTAGTAAGGCTTTTTCTTTTTATGTTAGTCCCATCCTGAAATAGGGATACACTAAACCTTTAGTGTTATGAAAACGGGTCATTCCTAATTGTTGTGTTTAAGCAAAAATTGTAGTTAATCTAAAAAGGAAGAACTCTACATTTTTAACACCTCTAATCCCAATAGTTATAGGGAGAGCCATAAAAGCTTTTATTTTCGCATTATAAGATTCAGCAGAAGCGTTAGTGCTTCTATTGATAAAATAATTAAGTATAGACCCATAGTTTAGAGTTATTGTATTTGCTATTGTATTAAATGCTCTAAAACCAGATTGTTCGACATCCTTGTGTCAATGAGCAAGTTTTGTGTATGCTATTTCTAGTGATTTTGCAGTATTGAAGATGGTTCTGAGTCCTTGAACTAAATTGAAAGCGGTTTTAATATCTGGATATTCTTGAAACAGTATTTTACTTCTCTCATATTGATTTTGTGTCCAGTTTTGAGGTGCTTTGTAGAGTAAATATCTACTTCTAGCTAAGAGCTGTTTTCTGGTATCTTCATTACAAAACAGCTGCGGTTTATATGCTTTATTATCGATTTTAGCTTCCTTTATTTCCTGATTCTCCAAGTCTATAGCGTCCCACCTATGTTTTATTCTAATATCTTGTAATGCTTCTAGGGCAAGCTTTTGTACATGAAATCGATTTGTAACCTGTATGGTTTTTGAGATTGATCCACTAAAAAAATAGAAATTATTCATAGTCTGTTTAGGTAATTTCATTAAATTTAATCCACATATTTAAATCGTTTTCTTAACAAAAAGAAATAACATGCCCCATTTTTTTATGAACTCGACCTTAATTTTGGTCGGTATTATTGGCTTATTTGTAATATCACTCATGCTATTTTCGTATAGGTCAAATATTTTCGTGAATATATATTTGGTGATAATTTTTATTCTATGCTCTATTAGGAGCATCATTATTGGCTTATTTGAAATAATAAATACTAACTCAATACTCACTTCAAAATATATTTCACCAATATACCTAATTGTAGTGCCTTCTTTATATCTGTACTTTAAATCTTTAACCAAAGATTATGAACGTGTTCATAAAAAAGATTTAATCCACTTTTTATATCCAGTTTTGAATTTAGTTTTGAATTTTGGTCAAGAATATTTTCCGATTTTAAAGAACCAGTCCATTGAAAATATACGGTTTATAAGCTTGAATGTGTTCATATTGGTTTATATTATCCTATCCTGTAATATTCTTTACAATGGCTTATGGAGATTGGATGTAAACAAATCTGTTGAAAAAAGACATTATCTTCTTATTAAAAATTGGACACTATTTATTTTTACAATTTCCTCATTTTTATTTTTACGAATTTTATATTCAATTCATTCTGAAAAAATTTCGGGTGAATTATTAAGAGCACAAAACTATTCCTTCTTGGTTGTCATACCTTGGTTTCTCGTTTATGGTAAAATTTTGATTCATCCAGAAATTTTATATGGTTATCCAGATCTGAAAAGAAGGGACATAGAAACTCTAAACCAAATTAACATTAATGATCATGTCTGGATATTTGATTCAATACGTGTTTCAAATCTTAAGGACAGTAAGGTGAGTGACAATATAGAGAAAAGAGTATTGCCTTATATATCTGATATTGAAAATTTTGTGAACAAAGAACACCCTTTTAGAAATACTAAATTTTCATTTCCTGATTTTGCAAAAGCAATAAACATCCCTAAATGCCATATATACTATATCTTTAAATATCACGCAATAGTTACTTTTGAGGAATACAAAAATTACTGTAAAATAAAAGATGCTCTAAAACTTATTGATGAAGGATATTTAAATACCTTAACTTTGGAAGAGTTATCTATTAAAGTAGGTTTCAGTTCATATAATTTGTTTTCTACCTCTTTTAAAAAACTAACCAAACTGGCACCAAAGGAATATTTAAACCGCCAAAACAATCTTAAATTACAGAATTCCGGTATTATAGTATTTAATTAAGGATTAGTCTCCAAAACTAAGAGGCTTTTAATAATTTGAAACTTTTAGTTAATATAATATTCTCGAAAAGCGAACCTCTTTAAAAATGAAGTAAGCTCGACCATAGCGAGCGCAGTAGTCTTATATTAGAATTTCTTTGTTCAGAATATCAAAAAGGCACTTTATAATCCATTGTCTGTTGCTTAATGATATTCTTTGCAAAGGTATTAATGTTCCTTTTGTTTTTACCAAAAATTGTGATCATTGCACTGTCTGGGTCGCATAGGCTATTGATAAGTATTTTTTCGTTGATGGATATTATTGTGATTTGCTCTTCCCAACTGAAAGGAAAAGTACCCCCTTCTCTTGTAGCAATAGTATAATTTGATCCAACATCGACGAGGTGCCATCTCAACTATTTGGATGTCATGTAAATGGCACTGTTAATTTCACTAGCAGTTAGGTTTGCCAGTATTGACTTGAATTTTAATTTTTTGTTTTGAGTTATCAATACAACCGTAGCAATTGACAGTCCTATTAATTCAACTGCCAATATGTTGTGCTGAATGAAATCTACCAATTTTCCAATCAGGATCAAAACGAAAAAAACCAATAAATAAAATGCAATGCCAAAATAGGTCAACTTATCCTTAAAATTTAATTGGATAGTTTTATCGGATATAATTTTATTGATATCAGTATTGACCATTTTATTGGATAACATTAAGACAAATCAATGAATACTAGTGTCCTATAATTTATCCTAATCTTTTTAAAGTTACAAAATTATATTCAATTCGAAGGGTAATATTTACAATATTTATGAATGGACTACATTGATTTATTTTTTAAAGGGAGAAAATCGATCGTTTTAAAGTTGTGGATTTAGAGACTGAAGAGCAAGTAGAATCCTTAAATTTAAAAATGCAGCAAGCTCAGCCAAAGTGAGCGCGGTAGCTTAAACACTTCGATTATGTTAATGCACCCAGTGTTTATAAGGGTTTTCGAAGGGGTTAACATAATTATGGTATTTTTTGCATGGAATAAAAATGATTTAATACTTGTTAACTGATTGTACTTTAATTTTTTACAATAAAAACAAATTATGTAATGTCGCTTTAGTGCATTGCCCTCTTGCTCTACAACTTCTTAGTTGCCCAGAATAGAATAAACTTAGAAGTGAGTCCATTTATAAGGCAATGAAGCTTTGATGGTAGAAGACAGCGAAGTACGGTTTTTCGAAAGGTTTTGAAAGGTTTTTTCCTTCGCCTAGACTTCCCTAGCTTTATAAATATCTATAATTCTGGTTAAATAAGGCGAAATGAGCGATAATTAATATGTTATGGGCATTAATTTATATTGTTTCCTTGAAACTTCGTGTAAATTCGCCTACATAAGTCTCTCAAAGAATTAATAAAGTGCGTTTAGGAATAAACTAATTGATTGATACTATAGATAATTTAGTTTCAATTAAAGAATAAAACAGACATGTAGAATGTCAAGACTATTAAAAACTTGATGAAGGATTTATTAAAAATTTTGGTGTGATTTATATGAGCTTATTCATAACCATAATTTTGTTGTTGTTATTTCTTCCTTCAATTAACCAGTCAGGTTTTGCCAATTCTAGCATAACATCAAAGACGGTATTTTTTATTTATACGCTCCTTGTTATATTAAGTTTTTACTTATTCAATATAGTCTTCAACAAAAGCAAAATACTTTCATTAAAAACATCAAAGATTGATATTTCTGTTTCTGCAATATTCATTTTTATCATTGTCAACAGGTATATTTTACAATCCAATTATGGGTTTTCTATCCGATTTATAGAATTATTAGGATTAGGGCTTTTATATGTAATATTAAGAAATATGCCTTCTAAAAGTATTATCTGGCTTTTGTTTGCTATCGTTGTTTCTGGTATTGTACAGGCCGTTTATGGTAATTTACAATTATTAGGCTATTGCCCTTCAAACCATTCGGGGTTTAAAATAACGGGGAGTTTTTTTAAACCAGGTCCGTATGCCGGTTTTCTAACGGCGGTCTGGCCCATTGCGTTTGGAATGTACCTGTTTAAGGACAATGTCTTTGGGCATGTACAAATAAAAAGCAGATCAAAGGCTATATATAGGATAACACTAGCTCTTTTTGAATACATCCCTTTATTGGGAATAATATGTATTGTGCTGGTAATCCCTGCGACTTATTCCAGATCCTAATGGCTGGGCATATTGCTGAGCAGCATTATTTTAATAGAGTACAGGTACCATATTTTAAGTGTCTTTTTTAAAAACAGTAACGGACTAAAAAAAAGCATTTTAATAATGGCTTCCATAGGGATCGTTGGTGCAGGGCTATTTGGTATTTATCACTTTAAAAAAGATTCGTCCGATGGGCGTGCATTTATTTGGAAAGTAACAACGGAAATCATGGCAGACGCTCCCGTTTTTGGAGTAGATTTCGATAGGTTCAAGGCGAACTACATGAACTACCAAGCGGATTATTTTGAAAAAAATGGCGAGACCCCAGAAGCCTTGGTCGCCGATAATACGTATTATGCGTTTAACGAATGGTTGCAATATGCCGTGGAAAATGGCCTTACGGGAGGCGTGTTTTTAGCCCTGTTCCTATATGCGCTATTTAAAGTCAATGTGGACAAAAAGGAGCAATTCATGGTAGCGATTTCATTCTCGGGACTGCTTGCAATAAGTGGTTTTGCCCTTTTTTCATACCCTATGCAAATACTGCCCATAAAAATGATAATTGTCATTCTTTTGGGATTTTTATCGGTCCTGGATAGAAGAAAGTATAAAATTTTAAATATCCAAAATAAACCACATATACCTGTATTTTTTAAAGCAACCGTTTTTATTCTAGGAACCATCGGAATTGTAAAAGGCGTTGAATACGCAAATAGCCTGGACAGGGGCTTTGAGACTTGGCAAAACGCTCTAAATAAGTATCGATATGGAGATTATGATGGCGCTTTGGAAGATTATGCAAAAGCCTACCCTGTTTTCAGGAAAGAAGGAGACTTTTTAATGAACTATGGTAAAGCACTATCTATAGCGGAGCAATACGGTAAAGCCGTTGGGATTTTGGAAGAAGCAAAGCAGCATTTGAATACAACCATTATAGAAACAGCTTTAGGCGATGCCTATAAAGGACTGAAACAATACGATAAAGCAGAAACTGCTTATTACCATGCCGTCACGATTTTATCCATTGTATTTACTAGTAAAACTTTATGATGAAAACAGAGAAAAAAACAAAGCGGTTGTATTAGCAAGGGATATATTAAAAAAGGAAGTTAAAGTGTCCTCAACAGCTATCAAAGAGATAAAAGCGGAAATGAGGAACATTATTGATACAAATAATAATGACAAACAACATTAATAACAAGTAATTATGCGCAACACATTAATTGACATTAACTTATCCCAATACAGAAATTACCTTTCTTTGGTCTTATTGCTTCTACCAATCATGTTGTTACATGCACAAAACACCTCCGACCAATTAGCAAATCAATTGCACGAGTTATCAAAAAACCATGCTTCAGAGTCTGTGTATGTACAAACCAGTAAAGGCATTTATGAAACCGGAGAAGATTTATGGTTTAAGGGCCATGTGCTGAACAGTCAATATTTAACGCCTTCAATACAGAGCAAAACCCTGTATGTTCAGCTTTTAGAGAGCCAAACAAAAAAAGCTGTTTGGGAAGAAAAGTATGAAATAGAAAACGGTTTTGTAAACGGACACATTTATGTGCAAGACACCTTGCAAGAAGGAAGTTACACTCTAGCCGTTTATACACCTTATTCATTTTATAATGATAAACAGCCTATAACGTCTATTCGTGAGTTGCAGATCGTAAAGAACATTACAGACTACCATCAATCAAAAAATAAGGACACTTTTGTAAAAACAGAAACCAAAGAAACCACCATCGATTTTCAGGTATTTCCGGAAGGCGGTCATTTAGTCTCTGGAATAACAAGTACCGTGGCCTTTAAAGCTGTAGACTCCCAAGGGCATCCAAAAACAGTATCGGGAACCTTGTATGAGAACAATAACCCAAAAATCAGTTTTAAAACAACGCATGCTGGTATGGGACGCTTTAGCTTTATTCCAGATAACAGCAAACACTATTATATAGAACTGGATTCAACAAGTATAAAAAAACAATATACTTTACCAGCTATAAAAACCAAAGGTTATGTTTTACAATTGGTTGGTAATACCAAAAAGAATTTAACCTTTAAAGTTTCAAAAAACACAAGCCATAAAGAAACGGTGTATCTAAGGGTTCAAGTGAGAGGTGTGGCGTATAGTGTTGCCAAAGTAGCAATAGCCAAAGAAAGGCTAATAAAAATTCCTTTAGAAGATATTCCCCAAGGCATAGCGGAAGTAACCTTGTTTGACCAAGAGCTTGAATCTGTGGCAGAACGCCTTGTGTATGTAAACCAAGACCAAAAGTTAAACATAAAGGCAGTATTAGATAAAGGAGAATACTTAATCAAAGGCAACGTCCAATTAAAGTTAAAAGTAACCGATCAACACAATAACCCTGTAGTTGCCCATTTAGGATTAAGCGTTTTTGATGCGTTTTATAATAACCTAGAAGATTCTAAAACTATAGAGAGCCATTACCACCTATCTGCCCAGTTAAAAGGGAGGTTATACAACCCAAGTTATTATTTTAATCCAGAGAACACCAATAGATATCAGGGATTGGACTTACTGCTTTTAACCCAAGGATGGCGGTGTTATGGATGGAAAGAGCAAAACCTGAAATCACAAAACACATTAAAAACAACACAGTTAACTAATGGGGTAGAAGGTGAGTTTACTTATATAAAGAAAGGTAAAAAGAGCCCTGAGCAAAGTTTTATAATTGTTTATGATCCGCTTGAAGAACAAATCAAATCAATGGTCCCTTTAGATACTAATAACAAGTTTGTTTTAAAGCCTTCCCATTTAAAAATGGGTAGAAGGTTATTTATTAAACATTTTGGCACAAAAAAGGATAAGGTACTAATTTCTGTTAAAAATCCTTTTATGACCATAAATAACATAAAAAAACTAAAGGATTATGGCTACCCAATAGAACCAGTTACAGAGAAAAGAGAAGTCAACGAAACTAAAACACTTAAATGGCAATCTATAAAAGATGCCATTAAATTAGACGAAATAGAACTAGTAGCTAAGAAAAGAGGTGTTGTTAAAAGAGATAAATATTTAGCAAAATTGGATAGTTTGGCTAAGCTAGAAATGGCTGGCGTCGATTACGTATGCAAGCTTGATAATTATTTTAATTGCCCAATTCATTCTTTTGGTGATAATAGTAAAAGACCCGTAGAAGAAGAAGTATATTTAGAGCTCCAAGTTAAGGAAGGAGGGCAATTTGTTACAGGGGTTGCTCCTGTCGATGGGCAAGTGTTTAGAAACCCTGAACTTCCAGCATACCGTTATCCAAAATTAACAGATGCGTATCTTTTAGAAAAGTTTAATATAATACAGACAAAAGGGTATTATACTAAAAAAGAATTTTATAATCCAATATATGATAAAACAGAACAAACCGATGGTTTTCCAGATTATAGAAACACGCTGTATTGGAAACCTGATATTTTGACCAATAGTAAAGGAGAAGTCCAATTAGAATTTAGTGTTTCCAGTATCAACTCCAAATTTATAGGCGTTATAGAAGGTGTAAGTGGCAATGGCGAATTAGGAAGACAAACCTTTGAATTTCACGTTAGAAAAAGAGAATAAAAACCTCTGAGGTTAAAAATTGATAAGATACAAATTTTTTCGAAAGGAAAAGAATCCTTTCTGGCCAAGCTGGCTTTTTATAATAAAAAAGGAGAATTATTAAAAGGAGAAGTGTTCAAAGAAAACAATATGCGCCAAGAATGGGGGGATGGTGTTTTTGATGATTATCCCTTAACGTTTTCAGGGGGAAAAGATTTTACGTTAGGGTTGAAGCTTGAGGAGCCTACATCTATTGGCTTTATTGAATTTCAGGTACGAAATGATGATAACCATATAAATATTGGAGAGGAATATGAATTGTTCTATTGGGATAGGGACTGGAAGTCCCTTGGGCGTCAAACAGCCAAAGATACGGTTCTTTTTTATAATGCGCCGGCAAATGCCTTGTTCTGGTTAAGAAATCACACCAAAGGAAATGAAGAGCATGTGTTTACTATTGATGAAAATAAAAGGCAGTGGTGGCTAAGTTTTGATAATAATCTAAATTAAGTGGTTATGTGCGAAAAAAAACGTTGAAAGTGAGCTATTTAAAACGGAGATTATTAAGCCAATCGACTTAAAATCGCACTCAGAAATGCAGCCAATGCCATTGGAAACTTAAAATTTGTACAGCCAATATTTATTGATAAATTTTGTGTCTTTATATAACCAAAAACAAACAAATTTTGTTTTTAAATAGTTCTTTTTGACTTTAGTGTGCAATTCGGTGAACCATACTAAATTAAAAGTGTTTAAAATACTGAAAAACAAATAGTTGCAGGTTATTAAGAAATCCTGCCACCCCGACTTAATAAAAAAGAAAAAGCCTTACTAATTTTAGTAAGGCTTTTTCTTTTAATTTTTTTAAATAATTTATTCTTCGTTAGAAGGTTTTCCTATAGTTGCAAGAATTCCTCCATCAACATATACTACGTGTCCGTTTACAAAATCACTTGCTTTAGAACTTAAAAATATAGCAGCACCTTGTAAATCTTCAGGATCTCCCCAACGAGCAGCAGGTGTTCTATTAATAATAAAATCATTAAAAGGGTGACCATCTAATCTAATAGGAGCTGTTTGTGTAGTCGCAAAATAACCTGGACCAATACCGTTTGTTTGGATATTAAATCTAGCCCATTCTGTAGCCATACTTCTTGTTAGCATTTTAAGACCTCCTTTAGCAGCAGCATACGCACTAACAGAAGTTCTTCCTAATTCACTCATCATTGAACAGATGTTAATGATTTTTCCACCACCTCTTTCAATCATTCCTTTGGCAACTTGTTTAGATACAATAAATGGACCTACAAGGTCTACTTTAAGCACTAATTCGAAATCTGTTACCTCCATATCAACTATTGGAGTTCTTTTGATGATTCCTGCATTGTTTACAAGGATATCTATAGGGCCTACTTCTGCTTCAATTTTAGCAACGGCTTCAATGACTGCTTTTTCATCAGTAACATCAAATACATACCCATGAGCATCTAGTCCGCAAGCTTTATATTCATTAACAGCTTCAGTTAATTTATCTGCAGAATTGTTATTTACAACTATTGTAGCTCCTGCATTACCAAGACCTTTTGCCATAGCCATTCCTAGTCCGTGTACAGCACCTGTAATTAAGGCAACTTTTCCTGTAAGGTCAAATAAGTTTATTGACATAATTTTTTATTTTATTTTAATTCGTTTATTTTACAATGATCCATATCTCCATAGTCTAAGTTTTCACCAGCCATTCCCCAGATAAAAGTATAATTACTTGTACCAGAACCTGAATGAATAGACCATGCTGGAGAAATTACAGCTTGATGATTTTGCATCCAAATATGTCTAGTTTCTTGAGGTTGTCCCATAAAATGACAAACAGCTTGATCTTCAGGAACGTCAAAATAGAAATATACTTCCATTCTTCTGTCGTGTACATGCGCTGGCATTGTATTCCATACACTTCCCGATTTAAGTTCTGTCATACCCATTTGTAATTGACAAACACTAACCACACTATTTACGATATATTTTCTTAGTGTACGTGCATTTGCTGTTTCAGGAGCTCCTAATTCAACAACTTCAACCTCGTCAATACCAATTTTTTTAATGGGATATGCTTTGTGAGCAGGTGTAGAGTTTAAATAAAACATGGCAGGATTACTTGACGATTTACTAGAAAAAGTAATGTCTTTATTTCCTTGTCCAACATATAGAGCTTCTCTATTATCTAATTCATAATCAGTTCCATCTACTGTTACAGTTCCAGAACCTCCAATATTAATAATACCTAACTCTCTTCTTTCAAGAAAATACTCTGCTTTTAAGGGGTCTATGGTTTCAAGCTTTAAAGTAGTATTAACAGGTACAGCACTTCCTGAAATAAATCTGTCATAGTGAGAATAGACTAAATTTAATGCATCAGGTTTCATTAAATTGTCAATTAAAAATTCATCTCTTAGTCTTTTAGTATCGTATGATTTTACATCTTGTGGAGATGCAGCATATCTAACTTCGTAATTGCTTTTCATTATTTTGGAATTATGTTTTAAGTGTTAGCTATTTTATTACTATGCTAATAGTAATAATGGAAATTATGCAAATATAAGTATTTATTTAAATCCAATCGATTGGATTTAAATAAATACTTATATTTGTTTGAAACAATAATATTAATTAATTAAAATAAGTGATTAATAAAATCAATAAGCCTACAATTCATGATATAGCTAGGGCTTTAAAAATAGATAGTTCAACTGTTTCTAGAGCATTAAATAATAGTCCAAAAGTAAAGGAAGATACGAAGAAAATTATTTTGGCTAAAGCAGAAGAATTAGGTTATCAACGTAATTTACTAGCTTCAAATTTACGTAAAAATATTACCAATACAATTGGTGTTGTTGTTCCTAGAATATCTCGTCATTTTTTTTCCTCAGCAATTCAGGGTATAGAAGAAACTGCGTATCAGGCAGGGTATAATGTTATAATTTGTCAATCTTTAGATCAGTTAGATAGGGAAAGGAAAATAGTAGATGGGTTAGTTTCAAATAGGGTAGATGGTTTGCTAATTTCAATTTCTATGGAAACAATTGATTATAATCATTTAGAAGTATTAAAAAGAAGCGGTGTTCCTCTTGTGTTTTTTGATAGACATTGTCAAATACCTGGTTATAGTAGTGTCATTATAGATGATTTTAAAGGAGGTTTTGATGCTACAGAGCATTTAATACTTAAAGGATGTAAAAATATCGTTCATTTTTCTGGTCCATTAGAAGTAGAAATTTATAAAAAACGCTTTGAAGGTTATCAAGCTGCTTTATCTAAATATGGTATTTCATTTAACAGTGAGTATATATTAAGTTCTAGACTTATGGAGAAGGATGGTTATGAATGTATAGAAAAGTTGTTAGAAAAAGGTTTGGAGATCGATGGATTATTTTCATCTAATGATTTAGCAGCAATCGGTGCTATGAAATATTTGAAAGAGCAAGATATAAAAACACCAGAAGATGTTGCTATAGTTGGTTTTAGTAATGAACCTGTTTCTAGAGTTATAGAACCATCCATAACAACAATTGACCAATCTGGATTTGAAATGGGGAAGTTGGCTATAGACTTGTTGTTAGAGCATATTACTAACAAAAGTATCCCAAAAAAAGGTCAAACCATTATTTTAGAATCAAAGTTAATAGAACGGGATTCATCTAAAAGAAAATAAAATTTATTTTACCCTTAAATAGTTTTCCGCATATATAGGTTTTCCAATACTATCGAATTCAATTTGGGTAAATTTATCTTTATCAAGTAGTATGTTGAAAATAAAATTCTTTTTTGATTTTATACGACTATTCATAGCTTTAGAACCGTAATCTAAAACTTCGGTTAATATGCCGTCTTTAAAGGTGTAATCCCCAACACCGAACCAATCAAGTGAATCCATAGTACGTAACCTGCTCCACATTACTTTAGTTTCAGAATACATTTTCATTTGTTTAAAAGAGTTGGAAGAATTTATGGTGTCCACAGAGCCATCTTCTCTATAGTTTAAAAAGCTAGTTAACTCCCAAGCTCCTTGTAAAGAAGTTGCTTTAGTTTCAGTATTATTAATGTTTTCATTTGTGTTTGTTGAATCAGTATTGTCTTTACAAGAAAAAAACAGAACGATGCAGATGATAAATAAATATTTTTTCATGATTTAAGTTTAAATAGTTAGTCGTTGGTTTTCTACAATTTACGAAAAAAATAAATATCTTGTTTCTTTTAATAGTAAGTAATTATGAATATATAAAAACTGTTGATAACTTATAGGTAAGGTTTTAATCAAAAATTCTACTTTTGTTTTATAAAATTTAATAGCGATTATGTCTAATACAATAGAAAAAGCAAAATGTTTAATAATAGGTTCTGGTCCAGCGGGCTATACAGCGGCAATATATGCTGCCAGAGCTAACATGAACCCTATATTATATCAAGGAACGCAACCTGGAGGTCAATTAACAACAACTAATGAAGTTGAGAATTTTCCTGGATATCCAGAAGGTGTAACAGGTCCAGAAATGATGATGCAATTGCAAGCACAAGCTCAACGATTTGATGCTGATATTCGTGATGGTTGGATTACAAAAGTAGATTTTTCAGGAGATGTTCATAAAGTTTGGGTTAATGATGAGAAAGAAATTCATTGTGATACTGTAATTATATCAACAGGAGCTTCTGCAAAATATTTAGGATTAGATTCTGAACAAAAATATTTAAAGCTTGGTGGCGGTGTGTCTGCTTGTGCTGTTTGTGATGGATTCTTTTATAGAAATCAAGAAGTGATTATTGTAGGAGCTGGTGATTCAGCCTGTGAAGAAGCGCATTATTTGTCTAAACTTTGTAAAAAAGTGACTATGCTTGTTAGAAGAGATGAGTTTAGAGCTTCTAAAATTATGGCTAACAGAGTAAAAAATACAGAGAATATAGAGATTTTATTTAATACAGAAACCGATGAAGTATTAGGAGATGATCAAGTGGTTACAGGTGTTCGTGTTTTTAATAATAAAACAAATGAAAAAACTGAAATTCCAGTAACAGGATTTTTTGTAGCTATTGGACATAAGCCAAATACAGATATTTTCAAAGGATTTTTAGACTTGGATGAAACAGGGTATATAATAAATGTGCCTGGGTCTTCAAAAACAAATATTGAAGGCGTTTTTGTATCTGGTGATGCTGCAGATCATGTTTACAGACAAGCTGTTACAGCAGCAGGAACTGGTTGTATGGCTGCATTAGACGCAGAACGTTATTTAGCAGCTAAAGATTCTACTTTTGAGGTGTCTACTTCAAATTACAACTAGAATATAATAATAATTAAAGCTGAGGTAGGAATCAATTATAATGAGTGTAGAAAGGTCATGTATAATTCATTTAAAAAAGTAAAATGTATCCCAATTATTTGGGATACATTTTAAAATAATTAGCTATTAATCAATTTAATTTCACAATTTTAAAATTAGTTGTGTTTTCTATGCTACTGCTAACCTTTGCTAAATAAATACTAGCAGGTAAATTAGAAATATTAAAAGAATACCCTTTTGCAAAAGAGCCTTTAAATGTTTTTACGACTTTTCCAGTAATATCATATATTAAAAGAACCTCTATCGCTTTGTTTATTTGAAATGACGTTGTTGCAGGGTTAGGGTAGACTTGTATGTTTAAATCGTTTTCAAAGCTATTAACAGATAACGCCGAAGGGTTGTTTCCAAAAACCTTGAATTCACCAGGCGCCAAACTTAATG
Organism: Flavobacteriaceae bacterium HL-DH10; assembly: GCA_031826515.1. NCBI lineage: Bacteria > Pseudomonadati > Bacteroidota > Flavobacteriia > Flavobacteriales > Flavobacteriaceae > Thalassobellus > Thalassobellus suaedae. The sequence goes on from CP134536.1 coordinate 2,564,102, forward strand.
ATGTTGTAGAACCATTTATGGTTGTATTTCCTGTTTCGTCCATTAAATCGTACCAGATTCCACCCTCTTGAAAGTTAGTATCAATAGATTGCTGGGTAACTCCAAAATTACCTAATACTGTAATATGTTTAATGTCATTTCCAGTTGCAGAATCTAAAGTTAAATGGATGCTTTTAAGACCATTTGTACTGCCTAAATCCATGGAAAAATTTTGGGTATTAAAAATAGGCTCTTTATGTTTTAAGTAAATTAGTCGCGACCATGTATCATATATTGCCTTTCTATCTGGGTTAGAAAAGTACTCCCAGCGAATAGGTTTTTCTCCAGTTCTACCATTAAAATCAATATCGACTTCGTAACCCAATTCTCCAAACTGCCATATCATTTTTGGTCCTGGAACTGTAAAGAAAAAAGCCCCTGCCGTTTGTATTCTTGCTAAAGCAGTATTTGCTGTTTTAACTGAATAACCACCGTTTGAATTACCAAACTGAAGATTCTTATACATTAAACGCTGTTCATCATGGCTTTCCATATAAGAAACCGCGGAAGGTCCATCAAATCCCTTTACTGAATAAGATACATTTGAGAAATTAGATTGGTTATTAACATGGTATCCCATGGTCGCCTCATTATAAATACCATTTAAGTTATTCCAAAGCATGATACCTTTACCTTCATTTGCACGATAATCTGCCCAGTGCTTTTCTTCATCAATACCTCCTAAATGTTCAAAAATGATATAAAAATCAGAATCCATTGCCCATTGATAATCGGCATATTCTTTTAGAACATCTACCCTATCCTTTTTAAATTCATTTGTACAATTTTCATCTGAAGATGTGCAAAGTTGTGTAAACCCTTTTGTTAAATCCCATCTAAAACCGTCAATTTTATATTCTTCAATCCAGTATTTTACAGTCCTTTCAACATAACTTTTAGTCGCTTCAGATTGATGATTAAAATCATTAAAAACACTATAAGAGTGCGTTGCTGTTTGATTGAAAAACGGATTATCGACAGAAGCCTGTCCTCCATAACCCCCGTTATCTGTATTCCAAAGGCGATAAAAAGGGTTTTGACCCGTTGCGTGATTGTAAACAACATCTAATACAACTGCTATACCTCGGTTATGACATTCATCAATAAATTGCTTAAAAGCCGTTGGTGTTCCATAATACTTGTCCAGCGCCATATGAAAAGAAGGGTTGTATCCCCAACTTTTATTTCCATCAAACTCACTAACAGGCATGAATTCAATAGCATTTGCACCCAAATCTTGAATGTAATCCAAACGTGCCTTTATAGCATCAAAACTGTGTAACTCATCAAAATCTCGGATAAGTAATTCATAAATCACTAAATCTGTTTTTGCTGGTGGTTGAAAATTAGTTGTTTGCCAAGAATAATCAGGATCTCCTGTCCTTAATAAAGTTACAGCGTGATTTGTAGAACCCGTAGGATAAGAAGGCAAGTTAGGATATGTGGTTGCATTTATAGATGAATCGTTGAACTCATCTAAAATAGTCGTTGAATACGGATCTGCAACTTTAATCGTGGAATCAACCAAATATTGATACATATGGTTTGTATTTGGTGTTAATCCAGTTAATTCAATCCAAAATTTATCTCTAGCAGTATCTTTATTCATTTTGAAAATTGCATTTTCCTGCCAGTTGTTAAAATTACCTATGACATGCACTGTGGATTTATTCGGCGCATATAGAACTAAGGTTGCTTTCGTATTATCATTAGAATCTAAGTTAATACCGTCTAACATACCCGAAGGCACTGGACTGCTTGGTGTTAACCTAGCATTAAAAAATTCAGAAATCGTTCTGCTACCATCATTTGCCTCAAGTACAAAATCGACATCAGAAGTTAACGTATAATCAAAACTGTAATTTTTGGTTCCATTTGCGGTATTTACAGATGCTCCATTTGCTTTTAAAGTGAAATCTGAAGTTAGATTGGTAGTCGCTGAAATATTAATTAACGTTCCAGAATTAGCCACCGTAAGGTAATTGCTAGGTGCCGCTAAAGTCAGTTCATTTATGGCAAGATTTAGAAAAAGGTTTTGAGATTTTTTATCACCACTACCTGTTGATGCGCCATTATCTGCTTTTAGCAAAAAGCCAATCTTTGATATGTTTGTTGTTCCAAATAATGAACTTGGAGTAAATGTAAATCCATAGGTTCCGTTTCCATTATTTGTAAGTTGCTGCAATGCATTGGAATCGTTCCAAGAGCCATTAGTTGGAGAATCCCCAGCTTCAGCACCATTTAAATCGAAAGACCAAGCCCAGATATAAATATTATCTGGTTGTCCTGTATTCCATAATGTGGGATCAACATTAGAAACCGTAATTGTGACTTGATCATTCGCTGAAAAAGCGATTTTATCAATGTTAATGGTTACTTGCTGTTCCTGAGCAGATAAAAACAAAAATGAAAAGCAGCTAATTAAAAATATAATTTTTTTCATAGTATTATATTTTGAAAAAAAGGGCTGTCATCATTGTACAGCCCTTTTAAATCATTAGTTAAATTATTTATTGAACAGTCACTATACCTTTATTAAAGTCCACCGTAATTTTATACGTACCATCTCCTGGAGATTTCACATTACTTTCTCCGTCTCTAACTAACATACCTGGATACATTGAACTTACTCCCCAATCATTATCCCAAGAGCCTTGAACAGGTAAGAACTTAAATTCATCTGATGACACTAAGGCTTGATTAATTTCAAAGACGCCTTCTGATACTTTAGTGAATTGAGGTGCCGTACCATTATTCCAACCATTTGGCGAGCCCACTAAGTATAAATCAGCTGGTGCTTCTGTAAGGTTGAAGGATAGGGTGTTGAAATCTATAATAATCATATAAGTCCCCGCATTAGTGACAGGGATGTTATTTTCTCCGTCTTGCACTAACTTATTTGGAGTATTAGGATTTTCACCCCAATCACCATCCCAAGAACCTGAAATGGGTAATAGTTTAAACTCTGCACCTGCATCAAAGGTTTGCAACCTTACAAACACCCCATTGCCAGTAGTATTAAATTTTTGTGAAGCATCTGCATTATTCCAGCCATTTTGCGATCCTACTGAAAATAAATTATTAATTGGTGATACTTGAACAGTTAAGTTATTAAAATCAACAATAACTACATACTTTCCAGCATCTGTGATTTTTATATTTTGCTCACCATCTTGAATTAAACCTCCAGCATTTGAAGGGTCTTCACCCCAATCACCATCCCAAGAACCTAAAACTGGTAAGAATTTAAATTCATCGTTAGCATTAAAATCATAAGTTAAAGAGAAAACTCCATTATTGTCATTATAAAACGGAATAGCGCTACCATTATCCCAGCCATTAATGGATCCAACCATATATAAATTATCTGGTGCAGTAAATTCTTTTACTGTTATAGAAAGTGATGGGAAATCGACCGTTATAATATAGGTTCCTGCAGTAAGCACTTTTAAATTTTGTTCACCATTTTGAATTAGTTTACCAGGATTATTTGGGTCTTCACCCCAGTCGCCATCCCAAGATCCTAGAGTAGGCAGAAACTTAAACTCATCATTAGCCGATAAATCTAATTGAATTTCAAAGCCTCCATTACCGTTACTGGTAAATGCATTGGCTGTTGCATTATCCCATCCATTATGGTTTCCAACTAAATATAATTCGTTAATGACAAAAATATCCCAATTCAAATATTTCTTTTCTGCCTTTAATTCAGAAACATCATCACTAATCTTAGCTTTTACAGTCCATATAACATTTGTATTACCAGAAAACTCTGTTCCTATTTGAGTATTAGTCATCGTGAAAGAAGTCCCTGAAGGAACAGGAAACGATTTCAATGGATCTGAAAAGTCACCACCTAATTCATCAAACAATAAAGTATACTCAATAGTTCCGCTACCAGTGGTTGTAGAGGCTTCTTCCCAAGAAAAATTCACTTCACCATTTGGATTGCCATAAATATCAGCTTTAATAGTATTATTATTGTCAGGTAATAGTAAATTGAAGTTTTTAACGCCATTTGTTGAAAATCGAACAATTTCAATGTTATTCATACTTGTTGCAACTTCAACATCACCATTTGTTGCCACTACTTGCCATTGTAATTCCGCTGTTTCAGCCGCAGCATAACCGGCAGCTTGTAAGGCTTCATCAGTGGTTGCAAAAGATAAAGTCAACTTGTTTTCTTTACCATTATTATTCGATGGAAAGCTCACAAATTCTGGTGTTTCAGAACCTGCTTTAAAGAAAAGAACTTTATATGTTGGTGTTTTTGAAACTCCTGGAATGGCATTATTCCAAGTCAGTTCTATGGTGTTTTCTGGTGTGCCGGAATTTAACACATAACTTGAATCGGTACTTTCTACAATACTAAAACCATTTAAAGCTTCAGTATCGGAACTAAATTCTACGTCTTCTGTACATGATACAAAAAGTGCTACTAGAATTATTGATATCTTGTAAAGTATATTTTTCATAATATATAATTTTAATTACTAGCTGCTCTTAAACGAATCGTTCCTGTCGCAGATTTTATAGTTGGATTATCTGCATCATAAAAATAATACTGCAGTTCTACTAAATTTCCTGAGTTATACAAACTAGGAAAACTAGCCGCAGGTATTATAGATGCTTGGTAATATAGTCCACTAAACGTAGTGGCCATCTCAATAGCTAATAAAGGATCTACGGTTGGCTCAATATGTACACTAATATTTTGCGCACCCATCATTGCTGGGTTGCTTAAACCTGTAAAGTTTTTATTAAAACGAAGTGTTACAACATCTTTGGTTGTTGCCTGAGATGGGAATGTTCTCACTTCATCTGGTATAAACTTAAAGGGTGAAAACGGTATGGTTAAATCACCGGTTTGGAATGTAGGTGCTTGATCTCTTAGTAAATACCCAATAGATGTTATAGACCCAGGAGCAGCTTCCGCACCATATAATTCGGCTAATGTTTTGTAAGTATTTACTCCATCTGTGACAGGAAATATCATTCTGTATTCAGTATCACTTATTTTTGTTAATTTTGCAGCAGCCTTTATATTAGTCCAAGAACCATTCGTTTTAGAATCGCCAGCACTGGAAAAACTCCAGATATATAAATCTTTGCCTTCTAACGAGTTTCCATTATTATCTTTTGCACCCGCTACATTGAAAATGATTTCAATGTTTTCATCAATAACCGTATAACTAGCAGGATTTCCTGTAACTACTGGGTTTTGAGCTTGAACGGTTAGTATCGATAAAAAGAAAATACTAAAAAATATATTTTTCATAATTCAGTTTTTATTGTTTAGCTAATATATATTCGTACCTAGTAACAGGGTTGTTATCAGAATCGAACCTTTCGTAATTCAAAGACAATTTTGGTGCATCTCCAGAAATTCCAGAGAACGTTCTAATGTAAAAAATGACATTATCACCATTAATTTGAGTTTCTATACCCGATGATGCATTTATTCCTAATTCTGTATTAACAAGGTTGATCGCTTCACTGGTTATCCAAGACCAAGACCCTGACCCTTCAGATATTACGTACCTCATTGGAGAATTTCCAATACTTGTTGTTAAAGTACCATTCTCTATTTGTAAAGTAAAATCTGAGAATGGCATACCAGCAATAGCATTGGTGATATTTATCTTAGTAGCAAAGTCTGGAAAACTTTTCTTTTCGGCGTCAAGATCTATCTGACTTGCACTTTCTATGACCCAAGTACCCATTATTTGCTCACTTCTATTTACAGTATCACCAAATTCGCCTTCATTATCTGGACTACATTGGGTGAACATGACTACTAAGCTTATTAAAAAGATGTATTTAATTGTTTTCATAATGCTGTTTTTTTAGTTACAACCACCTGTTGGGTTTTGAATAAATCCTGTAAACACTTCGGTTGCTGGAAATTGAAATACCATCCCATTACAATCCCAAGGTGCGTTTCTTATAGTAAGTGACGTTTCGTTTACTCCAATTCTTTTAAGGTCGTTAATTCTATTCCCTTCTCCAAGTAATTCGATACGTCTCTGGTTTCTCACTAAATTGATTAATTGTGATTTAGAAAGTCCAGAAATAGTTGATAATCCAGCTCTATCTAAAATTAAGTTAATATCAGTTTCTGCTTGAGTAAGACTGTTAGTTTCAGCAGCAGCTTCAGCTCTTATTAAAAGTAATTCTGTATAATGGGCCAACGGTACATGTAAAATTCCTTTGTTAAATTTATTTAAGAAATATTCACCATCTGTTTCTTCAAGCAATGCTTTTCTTTTATCTGTTGAAGGAATGGAATTATATAAATCTTGCATAATTCTAATAGTGGTATTAGAAATTGACAAATCTGTGCGGTATCTTGAAAAAGTGCCTCCTTTGCTATTTGCTGTAGATTCTGAAACGATTCCGAAAATAGTTTCAACATTTGGTGACTCGGTATTATTGTTATCAACCAAGTTTCCTGCAAATCTTTCAGTACCTGTATCACCTTGATATAAATTAATATCGAAAACGGCTGAGGTATTGGTCAAGGCGCTATTCGCATAACTAAAAGCTTGTTCATAATTTGATCCAGCCGTGTCAATATCAGGTCCAAATCCTGCTTGGAAGAACACTTTTGCCAAATATGCTTGTGCAGCAGCTTTATTAGCATAGTACTGATTTTTAGAATTAGTTGTGTTCAATAAGCTTTCTGCTTCCTTTAAATCACTAATAAGATTTGCATAATTCTGAGAAACAGTACCTCTGTTCTGCCCAATGGCATTGTCGACTGAAGTAATATACTGAACACCCAAATGTGAGTTATCTGCACTGTATCCAGGAGAGTGCGACATGAATCTTGAAATTTCAAAATGCGCCATCCCTCTTAAAAGAAGCGCTTCTCCCTTTATTTCTTGCACTCTTGCATCTGTAGCAGATAAGCTCAAAGCCTCTAGGTTATTTTCAATATGCCCTAATACAACATTAGCATCTAATACAATTCTATAAAACCCTCGGTACATATTATCTCTAATGGTATTATTAAAGAATGAGGTGCTTCTATTATAAATTTCGGTTTCATCAGAGTTGATTCCATTAGGCCCGTCAACATTATCTCCATTAATTTCGGCATAAAGTTGAGCGTTTCCTCCTAAAGGCCAGCCTAAATTATTGTATCCTGCGTTTAATAACGCTTCTAAATCGGCCAAATTTGTTGGACCAACTATATCTACATTTTCTGGTAGTTCTTCTAAATCACAAGAAACAAATAATGAGATAGAGAAAAACAACCCTAATATTAATTTTAAATTCATTTTCATCGTTTCCATTTTAAAAAGTTGCATTAATGTTAAATGTGAATGATTTCGCTTGTGGAATACTTAAGTATGACACATTTGGCGATAAGTTTCTATCTCTTTGAAATTGGAAATCTCTCGCAATTTCAGGATCACCACCAGGAAACTTGGTCCATGTGAATATGTTAGACCCAGTTAAAGCCAATTTTAAGGAGCTTATCCCTGTGCCTTTTAAAAATTCGGCTGGTAATGTATAATTTAGTGTTACATTCCTTAACCTCAAATAAGAAGCATCGTATAAAAAACCTGTATGGTTATACTGCCATACACTTGAAAGTCCTTGCACTTCATTATGATCATGAAAAAGCCTTGGTTGTTCTGTGACATCGCCTGGATTTCTCCATCTATCATATATATCTGTTCTTACATTTGATGAATTGTTACCATCTCGAAAGGTGCCAAGTGCTCTTTTTGCATAACTATCATAGATATTTCCTCCTATGGTAAATACAAAGTCGGTATCCAAGCCCCAATTTTTATATTTAAATTTATTACCGAATCCGCCTGTGGCATCTGGAATAACAGAACCTGCTGAAACCCTATTAGCTAAATTGAAAGTTTTGGTTTCGTTACCTTCTTTATCCAAGAAAATAGGCAAACCATCAGTAGTATCTACTCTTGCAAAACGAACCAAATAATTAGTTCCAATAGGTTGACCTTCTATAACACGGGTATCATTAAACCCGCCTTCTAATAAATCTGGGCTAACCCCTCCTAAGCTAATTAACTTATTGGCGTTATGAGCAATATTGAAAGTAGTAGTCCAAGAAAAATTATCACTAACAATGTTTTTAGAAGTAACATTAAACTCAAGACCTTTGTTTTCAATTTCAGCAGCATTTATCCATAGACTTTCACCAAACCCTGAAGATGGGATTTGAAATAAATCCAATAATACATCTTTAGATTTTTTATAATATCCAGATATTTCAGTTTCAATACGGTTATTGAAAAGGTTTAATTCAATTCCAAAATCTACCGTTTGAGCGGTTTCCCATTTTAAATCAGGGTTGTCTAGTCTAATAATGGATTTATATGCGTTTCCTAAATAATTAGTTCCAGAATTTGGAATACTATACGCTCCAAATCTTGAATCATTTCCAATTTCTGAGTTACCAGTTATACCATAAGATGTTTTTATTTTTAATAGACTTATCGCATTACTATTAGCAATAAAATCATGCTTAGAAAAATTGTAAGCCGCAGAAACTGTTGGAAAAAAACCATATCTGTTGTTTTCTCCAAAACGAGAAGAACCATCTACTCTACCCAAAGCCATTAAATCTAAAGCATCGTTATAAGAATAGCTGATACGACCAAAATATGAGGCAAAAGAATAGGCCGTTTTACCTGTACTTTCTCTTGTATAATCTGGCGCATCTAATTCATAAAGTGGTACTGGGCTATTAATATGACCTTCTGGATTCCCAAACCGATATAATAATCTTTCACTTCTTTGATATTCTGTACCAAGTAAAAAGTTGAATGAATTTTTATCGTCCATATCCCATAAATATGAGGCTGTAAAGTTTGTGTTGTAATTAATAACAAAAAATGGATTTGCAGATGCAAAGGTATTCTGTTCTTCTGCTGGCGTGCCGCTAATTCTACCTACTTCTAAAGATTGCCAGTAAAAATCCCTAAAATCCATATAGTCTAAAGACCCAGTTCCTCTTAGGTATAGATTTTCTATAGGCTGGTAATCTATAGCAATAGAATTTATTGATCTCATTTCTTCCGATCTTCGATCTCTGTATTGCAATTCTATTAATGGGTTACCAAATGAATTATCAAGATCTCCATTGGCTAGATAAGGAGAGTAAAATGGTAAGGTAAAACTTTGGGCATTTCTCCAAGTATCATTAATATTAACTTTATCGTAAATACCTTTAGTTATTGAGGAGTTAAGTCCAATTTTTAGGTTTTTAAGTATTTGATAGTCTAAATTAAACCGTCCACTTAATCTTTTATATTCATCATTTTTAATAAAAGACTCCGTATCATCATAAGACACGTTAAAATAAGTTTTTAATTTTTCAGTTCCATAATTCACTGAAAAACTATGTCTGTTGGATATACCTGTTTTAGTCACTAAATCAACCCAATCGGTATTTGTATTTAGTGCATCTTCCCATGATATATTTCTTGGTAATGGAGACAGACCAATATTTCCATCATTTTCCCATGCTTCTTGATACACTTGTAATAATTGCTTGTTATCCAATATTTTAGGAGTATAAGTTGGTTCTGAAACTGTAACGATTCCTGTATATGAGAATTTTAACCCCTCTTTACCTCGTTTGGTTTTTATTAAAATAACGCCATTCGCACCACGAGATCCATAAATCCCTGCCGCGGCAGCATCTTTTAATACCTCTATACTTTCGATATCATTTTGATTTAAAGAAGCTAAAGGGTTGTTGTTTTGCCCATTAGAATCGCCTTGTAAAAAATAATCTTGTGTAATGGGTATCCCATCTACAACATACAATGGATCACCACCCGCAGATATAGAAGAGATTCCCCTAACCCGAACCACATTGGAAGAACCTGCTAATCCAGACCCTTGAATTACTTGTACACCGGCGGCTTTACCCTGAAGCGCAGCATCAATAGATGATACAGGATTGTCTTTTAAGTCATCGCCATTTACGCGTACAGCGCTTCCAAGAATTTTACTTTTCTTCTGAACACCGTAACCAATAATCACGATTTCATCCAGTTGGGCAGCATCTTCATCCATCTGTACATTTAATGTAGCCTGACCATTATAAATTATTTCTTTAGGTTGATATCCAACGTAAGAGAATACAATGACATCTCCTTTTGTAGCTTCAATTTGGTAGTTTCCATCAAAATCCGTCACAGTTCCGGTTGCTGTGCCTTTAATTAAGACATTTACTCCAGGCAACGGGATGGATGTTGATTGCTCTGTTACTGTTCCTTTAATATCTATTTGTGCAAATAAAGTTATTGGCACAAACAAGAATAGAAAAAATAACCTTTTTACAGTTGTTCTCATACAATTTAATAGTTTAACGAATTAGTTTAGTTGTTTTTATATTTTCACTTCTCAAGGTTAAAACTATGTAAAGAAATGGTTTATAAATAATTTTTGATTACGAAATTCTTATCGAAAACGTTTTCGTGTTGATAACTTTTGATTTTTACATCAAAATACTGAGAAAAATAAATTTAATCAAGATTAGTTTAATATATTTAGAGTAAATATTTTAAAGGCTATCATTTTAAAAATTAATGAAAAGAAAAATTACCTTAAAACAAATTGCACGAGAATTAGATGTGTCAATTTCTACCGTTTCTAAAGCGTTAAGTAACAGTAAAGAAATAAGTGAAGATACCACACAAAAGATTCAAGCATTTGCTAAACTTTATAATTATAGACCTAATAATATAGCTCTTAGTTTAAAAAACAGAAAAACTAAGACCATCGGTATTTTAATTCCTGAAATTGTACACCATTTTTTTTCAACAGTTATAAGAGGTATAGAGAGAGTTGCTAATAGGCGAGGTTATAATGTTATAGTTGGTTTATCTAACGAGTCGTTTACTAAAGAAATTATAAACATGGAACTATTGGCCAATGGTAGTATTGATGGGTTTATTCTGTCCATTTCAAAAGAAACATTATTGAAACAAGATTATCATCATTTTAATGCTGCTATAAATCAAGGGATGCCTATAGTTATGTTTGATAGAGTGGTGAATGAAGTAGACTGTGATAAAGTAATTGTTGATGACTTTGTAGGAGCAGTAAAAGCTGTAAATAAACTTGTTGAAAAAGGGAGCAAAAATATAGCCCTAATCACGACTTTTGATTATGTAAGTGTTGGTAGATTAAGAACTCAGGGGTATTTAGAAGCCTTAGAACAAAACAATATAAATGCAAACCCTAATCTAATATTAAAAATAGATGACAGTTTAGATGTTGAAAATCATTTAGAAATTTTAGAGAATGAAATAGATTTGTTTTTTAAAGCAAATCCAAAAATAGATGGGGTTTTTGCTGTAAACGAGCTTTATGCGGTAACTGCAATGAAAGTAGCTAAAAAATTAGGATTTAGTATTCCAGATGATATTCAAGTTATTGGTTTTACAGATGGTGTTTTATCAAAGCATGCAACACCAAGCCTTACTACTGTTAGTCAACATGGTCAAAAAATAGGGGAACAAGCTGCAAATTTATTAATAGATAGATTGGAAGCAGTAGATGTTGAAACTGAGCAATATTTTACTAATAATGATACAAAAAAAGACTTTATAAAGGTTGTTATAGAAACAGAAATTATTGAAAGAGAATCAACTAAATAATTTTTTTTATTAGGAATAATTAAATTCTTTTATATCTTTGCTGCAAATCAAAACTTATATTTTCACTTCTCATAATAAGTTTTGATAAGTCATATCAGTACAATTTTCTATTTTTTCATTTTTTGAATTGATATAGTATCGCTTATCAAATAGTATTAATTTAAACATACTATTTAATGCAAAAGCGTAAATTAAATTTTTGGCAAATCTGGAACATGAGTTTTGGGTTTCTCGGAATTCAAATGGGTTTCGCCCTTCAAAATGCCAACGCAAGTAGAATACTTCAAATTTTCGGAGCAGATGTTCACGAATTATCATGGTTTTGGATAATAGCGCCATTAATGGGCTTAATTGTTCAACCTATAATAGGTCATTATAGCGATAAAACATGGGGACGATTTGGTAGACGAAAACCTTACTTTTTAGTTGGTGCCATTTTAGCATCTATTGGTTTAGTGCTTATGCCTCAAGCCGATATGTTTATTGCTTTTTTGCCAGCATTATGGGTAGGAGCAGGCATGCTCATGATTATGGATGCATCATTTAACATTGCTATGGAACCTTTCCGAGCATTAGTTGGCGATAATTTAAGAACCGATCAACGTACTTCAGGGTTTAGTGTTCAAACCGCACTTATTGGTTTTGGAGCAGTTATAGGGTCCTGGTTGCCTTATACCTTAACAAATTGGTTTGGTGTTTCTAACAAGACCGTTGCAGGTGTAGTACCAGAAAATTTAATTTGGTCTTTCATTATTGGAGCTATAATTTTAATAGCTTCTATATTAGTCACTGTTTTAACAACTAAAGAATATTCTCCTGAAGAACTCGCTAATTTTGAGACAGATAAAGAGTATTCTGACAGCATAAAGAATGGTGACGAAGAAGAAAAATCTAGTTTACTAGATATTTTTGAAGATTTTAAAAAAATGCCAACAACCATGCGTCAACTAAGTTGGGTGCAATTCTTTTCTTGGTTTGGTCTTTTTGGAATGTGGGTTTTTGCAACACCTGCCTTAGCACAACATATTTACGGTTTACCATATACAGATAGTAGCTCTGCAATGTATCAAGATGCAGGAGATTGGATAGGCGTTCTTTTTGGGGTTTATAATCTTGTTTCTGCATTTTATGCCTTCGCTTTACCATACATTGCTAAAAAAGTAGGAAGAAAGAAAACACATGCTATATCACTTGTTATTGGTGGTTTGAGTATGCTTTCTATTTATATTATGCCAGACAAAAATTGGCTCATTGTTTCTATGATTGGTATCGGTATAGCTTGGGCAAGTATTCTGGCTATGCCTTATGCTATTTTAGCAGGATCTATCTCGCCTAAAAAAATGGGTGTTTACATGGGGATTTTTAATTTCTTTATTGTCATCCCACAAATTATTAATGCCTTAATAGGTGGTCCACTTGTAAAGTATGCTTATGGTAATCATGCCATATATGCTTTGGTTATGAGTGGTGTTAGTTTTTTAATAGCAGCATCTTTAGTTTTTAAAGTGAAAGATGTTGATGATGTAGTTAAATAAAATATAATGAATAAAACAGGAGTCATTTTCGATCTAGACGGAGTCATTGTAGACACTGCAAAGTATCACTTTTTAGCATGGAAAAACCTTGCAGATAGCTTAGGTTTTGAGTTTACAGAAGCGCATAACGAATTACTTAAAGGAGTTAGTAGAGTAAGGTCTTTAGAGATTTTGTTAGATATAGGAGACGCTACCGTTTCCGAAGAAAAAAAACAAGAATTTCTTATAAGTAAGAATGAAGAATATTTAAAGTATATCACAAAAATGGGAGCCGATGAAATTCTTTCTGGAGCTTCAGAATTGTTGGATGCTTTAGATGATTTAGGTATTCAATACGTACTCGGTTCAGCAAGTAAAAATGCTCCGTTAATTTTAAAACAAGTGGGTTTGTACAATAGGTTTTTAGGCATTGTTGATGGTAATAGTGTCAATCAAGCTAAACCAGATCCCGAAGTGTTTTTAATTGGAGCCAAAAAGTTAAACTTAAAACCAGAGAACTGTATTGTTTTTGAAGACGCTATTGCAGGTGTTGAAGCCGCAAATAGAGCTAATATGACATCTATAGGAATTGGTGATAAAAAAACGTTAAGTGAAGCCGATTATAACTTTAACAATTTAACAGAAATAAGTGCCGATTTTATTAAAGATTTAATAGAAAAGCTAGAAAATAATAAAGAACAATGAGTTTAGAAAAAGATACGATAGTTATTCAAAACTACATCGTTTATGTCTTTTTTAAATACTCTCTTATTTAAAAAATACAATGAATCAAAATTATATAAAACCAAATAATTGGTCTATCATAGAAGAAGGTTTTCAAACAGATCGTGTAAAATCTTCCGAAAGTTTATTCAGTATTGGCAATGGTGCTATGGGGCAACGTGCTAATTTTGAAGAGCATTATTCAGGTCCAACCTTTCAAGGCAGTTATATTGCTGGGGTGTATTATCCAGACAAAACCCGTGTTGGTTGGTGGAAAAATGGTTATCCAGAGTATTTTGCAAAAGTGCTTAATGCTCCAAATTGGATTGGTATTAATGTAGAAATAAATGGTGAACAGCTTGATTTATTCACTTGTAAAAGGGTTGAAAATTTTAAGCGAGAACTAAATATGCAAGAAGGTTGGTTATCTCGTCATTTTGTGGCAACTTTAAAAAATGGCATTACCATTGAGGTTATAACCAAGCGTTTTTTAAGTTTAGAATTAGATGAAGTTGGGGCCATTCAGTACAGTTTAAAACCAATAAATAGTGATGCTGAAATAACTTTAAAACCCTATTTAGATTCAGGAATTACTAATGAAGATACCAATTGGGATGATAAGTTCTGGGATACAACTAACGTAGTTCATGATAATCATCAAGCATTTATAGAGGCAAAAACCATGAAGACAAGTTTTAATACTTGTACTTTTATGGAATCTCAGGTGTTTATTAATGATAAAGCTTTGAAAATAGAACCAAGAATTAACGTCGAAGCTAATTATGTTTCGTTTTCTTATAAGCATCAAGTAAAACAAAATGAAACTTATACTATTCATAAGTTTGGTGGTTATGTGGTTGATACTAAGCACGATAAAAATGAATTAATTTCTGCGGCAAAAACAGTTCTTAAAACAGCTCTTAAAGCAGGTTTTAATACATTATTAGAAGACCAAAAAACGGCTTGGAAAGTCATTTGGAGTATGTCTGATATTACCATTTCAGGTGATGTAAAAGCACAACAAGGCATTCGTTTTAATATTTTTCAACTCAATCAAACCTATTTAGGTCGAGACTCTCGATTAAATATTGGACCAAAAGGCTTTACAGGGGAAAAATATGGAGGTAGCACCTATTGGGATACTGAAGCCTATTGCATTCCGTTTTACATGGCTACCAAAGACCAAAAAGTAGCACGAACGCTTCTAGAATATCGTTATAATCACTTAGCAAAAGCAATTGAAAATGCTGAGAAACTAGGTTATTCAAACGGAGCAGCATTATATCCAATGGTTACCATGAATGGAGAAGAATGCCATAACGAATGGGAAATTACCTTTGAAGAAATTCATAGAAACGGTGCTATAGCTTTTGCCATTTATAATTACCAACGTTATACAGGAGATTATAGTTATCTACCAGAAAAAGGTTTAGAAGTTTTAATTGGTATAGCTCGTTTTTGGCATCAACGTGCTACCTTTTCAACCGATAAAAATAGGTATGTTATTTTAGGTGTTACAGGTCCAAATGAATACGAAAACAATGTTAATAATAATTGGTACACTAATTATTTAGCGCAATGGTGTATTAATTATACTATAGAAAATATTAGTAAAATTGAAGACGAATATGCTTCTGATTTTACAAGAATAATGAATAAAGTGAAGCTAAGCACATTAGAATTAGCTGAATGGAAATCAGTAGCCCAAAATATGTATATTCCTTATTCTGATAAGCATAACATTTATCTTCAGCAAGATGGGTTTTTAGATAAAGAATTAATTACAGTTAAAGATTTAGATAAATTACAACGCCCAATTAATCAAAAATGGAGTTGGGATAGAATTTTGCGTTCGCCATATATTAAGCAAGCCGATGTGCTTCAAGGGTTCTACTTTTTTGAAGATCAATTTACTGATGAAGAATTAGAACGTCATTTCGATTTTTACGAACAATTTACGGTTCACGAAAGTTCTTTGTCTCCTTGCGTACACAGTATTCAAGCAGCAAAACTAAACAGAATGGATCAGGCTTATACTTTTTATTTACGAACATCTAGACTAGATTTAGACGATTATAATAAAGAAGTTCATGAGGGTTTACATATTACATCTATGGCAGGAACATGGATGAGTATTGTGGAAGGCTTTGGTGGTATGCGTATAAAAAACAATCAGTTATCTTTTACACCTAAAATCCCGGATCAATGGGAAGCATATTCATTTAAAGTAAATTTTAGAAATCAAATTTTAAAAGTGCATGTGTCTCAAACTGAAACTAAATTTGAATTGGAAGGGGAGGCAAAATTACAACTTTTAGTAAATAATACACCTGTATCCATTTTACCTATGCATTTAGTAACAATTTAAATTAAAAAATCATGAAGACATTTATAGTAGCCTTAGTTGTTTTGTTTTTATCCTTTATAGGGAACTCACAAGAGTTAAAATCGCCAAACGGTGAATTAGTATTGCAATTTTCTTTAGTATCTAACGGTGTGCCAACATATCAATTATCATATAAAAATAAACCTGTTATAAAATCAAGTAAATTAGGTTTTGAGCTTAAAGATGATAAAAATTCATTGTTAGATGATTTTATAGTTTCAAATATTAAAACATCAACTTTTGATAACACTTGGCAACCTGTTTGGGGCAAGCAAAAAGACATTAGAAACCATTATAACGAATTGGCTGTTACTTTAACGCAAAAAGAAACTAATCGTAATATTTTAATTCGTTTTAGATTGTTTAATGATGGCTTAGGGTTTCGATACGAATTTCCGTCGCAAGAGAACTTTGCGTATTTTGTTATTAAAGAAGAAAAAACACAATTTGCTATGACTGGTGATCATACGGCCTTCTGGATTCCAGGAGATTATGATACACAAGAATACGATTATACTGAATCGAAATTATCAGAAATTAGTCAAAAATTTGATGGAGCAGTATCTGAAAATGCATCACAAAAACAGTTTTCTAAAACAGGTGTGCAAACGGCACTTATGATGAAAACCTCTGAAGGGTTATATATCAACTTACATGAGGCGGCATTAATTAATTACTCGTGTATGCATTTAAATTTGAATGATGAAAATATGATTTTTGAATCTTGGCTAACTCCAGATGTAAATGGAGATAAGGGGTATATTCAAGCACCTTCAAATTCGCCATGGCGAACCATTATAGTAAGTGATGATGCTCGTGATATTTTAGCATCAAACATCACATTAAATTTAAATGAACCTTGTGAAATAGAAGATACCTCATGGATAAAACCTGTAAAATATATTGGTGTTTGGTGGGAAATGATTACTGGAAAAAGTTCATGGTCGTACACCAATGAATTAGCTGCTATTGAACTAGGTGTTACCGATTATTCTAAAGTAAAAACAAACAATACACATGCTGCAAACAATACCAAGGTTAAACAATATATCGATTTCGCTTCAGAGCATGGTTTTGATGCTGTTTTAGTAGAAGGATGGAATCAAGGTTGGGAAGATTGGTTCGGAAAATCGAAAGATTATGTGTTCGATTTTGTATCACCTTACCCAGATTTTGATGTGGAAGCTATTCATAATTATGCTAAATCAAAAGGTGTGAAAATGATTATGCACCATGAAACTTCAGGATCTACAAGGAATTACGAACGTCATTTAGATAAAGCCTATCAATTCATGAAAGATAATGGATATGATGCGGTTAAAAGTGGTTACGTTGGTGATATTTTACCTCGAGGTGAACATCATTATAGCCAATGGATTGTTAATCATTATCAATATGCTATTGAAAAAGCAGCCGAATATGAAATTATGGTTAATGCTCATGAAGCGGTTAGACCAACAGGTATTTGTAGAACTTACCCAAATTTAATTGGAAATGAATCAGCACGAGGTACCGAATTTCAGGCGTTTGGAGGTTCTAAAACTAATCACGTAACTGTTTTGCCTTTTACGCGCTTAATTGGTGGTCCAATGGATTATACGCCAGGTATTTTTGAAATGGATATTAGTAAACTTAATCCTAATAATAATTCGCATGTAAATTCCACTATAGCAAATCAATTAGCACTTTATGTAACTATGTATAGTCCTTTACAAATGGCTGCCGATTTACCAGAAAATTACAAGCAATTCATGGACGCCTTTCAGTTTATAAAAGATGTTGCTATAGATTGGGATGAGAGTGTCTATCTTGAAGCAGAACCAGGAGATTATCTTACTATAGCGCGTAAAGAAAAAAGCTCGAACAATTGGTTTGTTGGTAATGTAAATGGTGATAATTCACGAACATCTAATATTACATTAAACTTTCTTGAAAAAGGAAAGAAATACACAGCAACTATTTATGCAGATGCTAAGGATGCACATTATAAAACCAATCCGCAAGCCTATACAATAAAAACAAAAACAGTAACTTATAAAACAAAATTATCACAGCTATCTGTTCCTGGTGGAGGTTACGCTATAAGTATAATTGAAAAGAAATAAACGTATGGACTATCGTATAAAATCAAGAAATTATTTTTTATTTATCACAGTACTTTTAGTTTGTGTGTTGGTATTGAATACCTCGTGTAAAGAAATAAATAAAGCGTCTGTAAATATTCCAAAAACAGAATCTGTTATAGAACAATATGATATAGACCGTTTAGAGCCATCTCAATGGTGGGTTGGTTTTAAATCTAAAAATCTTCAATTGTTGGTTAAGCATCCACGAATTTCCGAAGCTTCACCAAGTATTAATTATCAGGGGGTTTCTATACAAAAAGTTCATAAAGCCGATAGTCCAAATTATTTGTTTATTGATTTAGAAATTTCAGATGAAACAAAAGCAGGACAGTTTAATATTTATTTTAAATTTAAAGAAGGAAAGGAGCTAGTTCAAACTTATACCTTAAAAGAAAGACTTTTAAATGCTGAAGATTACAAAGGTTTTGATAGTTCTGATGCTATTTATTTAATAACACCAGATCGTTTTTCAAATGGAAATTCAGAAAACGACATTGTTGAAGGGCTTTTAGAGCAAGATTTAGATAGAAAGCAAGATTACAAACGTCATGGCGGTGATATTGAAGGCATCACAAATCATTTAGATTATATTGAATCCATGGGTTTTACTCAATTATGGTCAAGCCCATTACTTACTAATAATATGTCTGATGGCTCATACCATGGTTATGCCATTACAGATTATTATGAGGTAGATCCGCGTTTTGGAACTCTAGAAACCTATATTGATATGTCTAAACAGGCTAAAGCAAAAGGTATAGGTATTATTATGGATCAAGTGGCAAACCATTGTGGTGTATCGCATTGGTGGATGCAAGATTTACCATTTAAAGATTGGGTAAACCAGCAAGAACGTTTTTTAAATAAAGAACATTTAAATAATTCTAACCATAGACGAACTACAAATCAAGATACTTACGCATCTCGAATTGATAAAAAAAATATGACAGAAGGGTGGTTTGTGCCATCAATGCCAGATTTAAATCAGCGTAACCCATTTTTAGCGAAGTACATCATTCAAAATAGTATTTGGTGGATTGAAACATTGCAATTAAGCGGAATAAGACAAGATACATACCCATATCCAGATAAAGATTTTATGGCAAATTGGGCAGGAACCATTATGAATGAATATCCTAATTTTTCAATTGTAGGAGAAGAATGGACTAACAACCCATTATTAATAGCATATTGGCAAGCTGGGCATAAAAACAAAGACGGTTATAACGGTAATTTACCTTCTACCATGGATTTTGCAATGCAAGAACATATAAGAGATGCTTTAAATCAAAAAGAATCTTTTGGAGAAGGGTTAATAAGAATGTATGAAGGTTTAGCAAATGATTTTGCTTATGCAAATCCAGACATGATTATGGCTTTTACAGATAATCATGATATGAGTCGTGTTTTTACACAACTAAATGGAGATGTGACTAATACAAAAATAG
Organism: Flavobacteriaceae bacterium HL-DH10; assembly: GCA_031826515.1. Classification (NCBI taxonomy): domain Bacteria; kingdom Pseudomonadati; phylum Bacteroidota; class Flavobacteriia; order Flavobacteriales; family Flavobacteriaceae; genus Thalassobellus; species Thalassobellus suaedae. The sequence continues at coordinate 2,583,995 of CP134536.1, forward strand.
CATTGAGTTATTTATTAATGTTACCTAGAATACCTCAAATATATTACGGAACCGAAATATTAATGAATGATTTTGAAAAACCTGGCGATCATGGTTTAATACGTACAGATTTTGCTGGAGGTTGGAAAGGTGATAGTGTTAATGCGTTTACAGGAGAAGGCTTATCTAATGATCAAAAAGATATGCAATCATATTTAAAAACGATTCTTAATTTTAGAAAACACAATAAGACCATTCACCAAGGAAAAACAATTCATTTTATACCATCAGAGGGAACATATTTTCTATTCAGAATTTTTGAAGGAGAAGTTGTTGTTCATATTATCAATAAAAACGAAGAGCCTATAACTATAGATTTAAAACGTTATGCCGAAATTGGACTTAAAGGAAAAACTTTGAAGAATGTTGTTACTGGTGAGTCTTTTATTTGGAATGATGATATTACATTGAAAGAAAAAGGGAGTGTCATTTTTACTTCAAAATTATAATACTTGACTAGATAGATTTTATAAACCACTTGTGTATAAAAAGTTATTGAATATGGAATGCATTGCGAATTATTTTATAAAGATGAGATTAAGAGTGTTGTTACTTGGTAATTAATGTCTTTAAAATAAAATTATATTTCAAACATTAGTTCGGTGCAAAACCAATTGAAAATAATTTGCTACCAAATGCTATTTTTAAATATATGGAAGTGCGTTTGCCAGAAACAAAAACACACTGTAATTTATTTTGACTATGAAACCAAAATTTTAGAAGCGTATTATCCGCAATATAAACCACAAGTAAATAATATTTTAAAGTTAAAAGGTATACTTCTGAAAGCTCAATGAATAGAAAATTTGAAGGTACAGATCATTCTGAAAGTTCACGGAATAAATGCCAGGACATTCCTTTAATGTTTCTGTTAAAAAAACAAAGATGAAATTCAAGATAATAATAGCAGTAATAATAACTTTTGCTTTTTGCATAAATTGTAAAGAGAAGCAAGAATTGAATACACATTCTAAAAATTCAACAATTGTTAAAAATAGAAAAAAGGTAGTATATCAAGTGTTTACTCGTTTGTTTGGAAACACAAATACAACCAATAAGCCATGGGGAACTATTAAAGAAAATGGTGTTGGAAAATTTAATGACTTTACCAACAAAGCACTTCAAGAAATTAAAAATTTAGGGGTTACTCACATTTGGTATACAGGTGTTCCGCACCATGATGTAATAACAGATTACACAAAATATGGCATTTTAAATGACGATCCAGATGTGGTGAAAGGGCGAGCAGGTTCACCATACGCTGTAAAAGATTATTACAATGTAAATCCAGATTTGGCAGTAAATGTTGAAAATCGTTTAGAAGAGTTTGAAGCTCTAATAGCGCGTTCTCATAAAGCAGGTTTAAAAGTTCTTATAGATATTGTGCCTAATCATGTGGCTCGAAATTATAAGAGTATATCAAAGCCCAAAGGCATAAAAGATTTTGGTGAAAACGATGATGTTTCGGTTGTGTATAATGTGAATAATAATTTTTATTATAACCTAAAGGAATCATTTCAATTGCCTGAATGGGAGCAAAACTATAGAGTTTTAGGAGGTGAAAAACATCCTTTGGTTGATGGTGAGTTTAATGAAAATCCAGCAAAATGGACTGGTAACGGTTCTCGAGCATCAAAACCAAATATGAGCGATTGGTATGAGACAGTAAAAGTAAATTATGGGGTTACACCAGAAGGTGAAAAAGATTTTGATGGACTTCCAGAAGAGTTTGCCAACAAAAATTATAAAAACCATTTTGAGTTTTGGCAAGATAAAACTGTACCAAATTCATGGATAAAATTTAGAGACATCGCATTGTATTGGCTTGATAAAGGTGTTGATGGTTTTCGTTATGATATGGCTGAAATGGTACCCGTTGAGTTTTGGAGTTTTATGAATTCGGCTATTAAAATAAAAAAACCTGATGCGTTTTTATTGGGAGAAGTATATAACCCGTCGCTGTATCGAGATTATATAAAGAAAGGTAAAATAGATTATTTGTATGACAAGGTTCAGTTGTACGATACTATAAAACACGTAATGCAAGGTTATGGGAAAACCGATAATATTCCATCAATTTTTAACAGTTTAGAGGATATAGAACATCATATGTTGCATTTTTTAGAAAATCATGACGAGCAGCGCATTGCAAGTCCTGATTTTGCAGGAAACCCTGAAAAAGGAAAACCAGCCATGGTTGTTTCAGCAACATCAACAACGGCACCTACCATGATTTATTTTGGACAAGAACTTGGTGAAGATGGTAGTGAAAACGCAGGGTTTGGGAAGCCAACTCGAACCTCTATTTTCGATTATATTGGGGTGCCTGCTCACCAACGTTGGATGAATAACAAGCAATTTGATGGTGGACAATCTACAGATAAAGAAAAAGCATTAAGAGATTTTTATAAACGTTTATTAAATTTTACCATTTCAAGTTCGGCCTTAGTTGGGGCGTATCAAGATATTCATTTGTATAATCGCGAACACACCAAGAATTATAATGATAAAGTTTTGTCTTTTGTACGTTGGAGTGATGAAGAAAAATTGATTATTATTTCAAATTTTGATTCTGAAAAGGGGTTTCGATTCAATTTAAAAATTCCAAAAGAGATTATAAAAACTTGGGGATTGTCAAATGAAAATTATGTTGTGAATGATCAGTTGTACAATCAATTTTCATCTAACTTAAAGATTGAAAATGGTGGTGGTTGTATTGAAATGTCTTTAAAGCCATTAGAATCTTTCATCTTAAAAGTGAAGTAAATTCTAATGAAATATTTATTTCTACATTAGAATCTGTTAATGGCATTAATAAGTTGATTTTGCAGTGCTAAATAAGAAGCTACTCAAATTAAGTTTATTTCTCATATTTACTAGGACTAACGCCTATACGCTGCGAAAAAGTAGCCGTAAAATGTTGTAAAGATGAGAAGCCACAAGTAAAAGCAATATCAGACATATTCATTGATTTGTTGTTTTTAATTAAATCAATCGCTTTTTCAATTTTTAAATTAATAATAAAACTATTAGGCGGGTATCCTGTTAGTTTTTTTACTTCGTAAGTAAATTTTGTTTTCCCCATTCCAAACATATAAGCTAAATCGTCAATAATCCATTTTTTACTTAAATCGTTATTAACTATTTGGGTTAACCTATCTATAAAATTGTCTTCTTCATAATTTTGTTGCTCCCTAAGCGATAAATGTCTATGTAAATCAATAAATAAATTTTCAATAATATTACCAACCATTATTTCGAAGCCTTCCTCTTGGTTAGAAAGTTCTTTTTCTAATTCTATAAAGTATTTTTTAAAAGTTTTTGCTTTTTCAATAACCAAATTATTTTTATTGGCTATCATACTACCTATATTTTCTTGAAGGCTAGATGGTAGTTTAGTCCAGTTACCTAAGTTAAGAGGAGAATTTAAGGTATACTGTTTGGGTTTAATGACCATCCAGTTTATTTGACCAATATCCATTTTTCCAGTAGGACTTCCATTTAATTGCCATGGTGCAGTTATTGATAAATTACCAGGTAAAAGCTCTATTTCATTGTCATCAACCACCCATTTGTATTTGCCACTATTTACAAAATGTATTTCAATACCGTCGTTTAAATGAGGACGCATAGTTTCATCCATTCTTACTTTAGAAAATTTCATGCTACCAAATTGTATGATATATGGCAGATTTTCTAGTGGCCCCATATTATCTTTATGCCACCAAATCCCCTGGTTGCCTGTTTTGGGTTTAGTATTAGATAAATTGGTTTTGGTTAAATTTTCCATATCAAATTATTGAAAATCAAAGTTCTGTATTAATTAAAAGTTGTTAGATGTCATTTATAATACTTAATGAGGTTTTATAAAATTGACCATCGTTTAAAAATAACATTATTTTATTATTAAAACATTAATATTAGCTATAAATTAATAATGTAAGACAATCTGTTTAATAGCAGAAAAAGGCACTAAACCTTTTTATTTAGATTTTCTAAAGTTTTAATTTTTTTATAAAGTTGAATAAATAAAATATTAAATGTTGAAAATTTCTATTCTAGGACTGGGAGAAGGTCGTAGTACTATGTCGGCAGTTTTACAAAGTACTAAATTAGAGTTGGTAAAAATTTGTGATACTAACGAAGCGCTTTGTAAGCAAAGGGTAAAAGAATTTGATTTCCCATATTACACAACAAATTATGAAGATTTGTTAAATGATACAACTATAGATATTATAGCAATATATACACCAGATCATTTGCATGCAGAACATGTAAAACAAGCTTTAATGCATGGTAAACATGTAGTTTGTACAAAGCCGTTTATTGATGATTTATCTCAAGCAAAAGAATTATTGCAATTGAGTAAGCAATCAGGTAAAAAAGTATTTATTGGTCAGAGTTCTAGGTTTTCTGAACCTATGAAACGTCAACGAAATGATTTTGAAGAGGGGCTTATTGGTGACTTAATTACTATTGAAGCACATTATCATGCAGATCACCGTTGGTTTTTAACCAAAGAGTGGTCTTTATTGCAATCTTTTAAATGGTTGTATGGCGGTTTGAGTCATCCAGTAGATTTTATAAGATGGTATTTGCCAGACATAGAGGAAGTTATGGGTTATGGAATGATAAGTGATAATGGAGAAGTTGCAGGTTTAAAAAATGAAGATGTTATGCACTTTGTTTTTAAAGCTACAGATGGTAGGATTGCGAGAGTAAGTGGTGTGTATTCTTCACCCACACAACCTACAAAAAGAGATAGCACTTTGAGTTGTATATTAAGAGGAACACTTGGTGCAAATCAAGCCGATTATCATGAGTTGCGTTATTCTGTTACATCTAAAGATGGCGAAGAAAAAATTATTCATTGGGGAGATGATAAACTTAAATATTATTACCGCTTTGAAGGACAAACACACCATGCGGGTGAATATCAAAATTATTTAGAATATTTTGTTGATAGTATTGAACAAGGTTTTACGGCCTGTCCTAATATGGAAGAAGGTATAGGAACAGTGGCTTTATTACAAGCTATGGATAGGTCTTTAGAAACAGGAATGCCAGTTAAAATTGCTGATGTAAAGTCTGAGTTTGGTATTTAAAAAGTCAAATATATTATTTGTTTTATGTAAAGTTATAACAGGTAAATTCCCTGTCTTCTAGTCATTGATAGTGTATTTATAAAATTGACCATCGTTTAAAAATAACATTGTTTTATTGTTGAAATATTAATATTAGCTGCAAAATATTAATGACTTTAAATTGTATTGCTTTCTTTTTTTTAAAAGAGCAATCGATTACTTTAGTAAATTAAAGTATAAATATAGTTGAATATAAAGTTGTTAAATATTAAAAATCAATTAAATGAACCTAGTTATTAAACGCCACATCTCAATTTTTTTCTTTTAATACTGGTCGTTTTTTCGTGTGGAGCAAGCGAAATTTGGGTTGCCAAAAACGGAAACGATTCTAATGTTGGAACTAAAGAAAGTCCGTTAGCAACCCTAAATATGGCTTTAAGGAAAGCACGAAATATGCGTCGTTTAAACGACCCGTTAATAAAAGATGGAATTCGTATTATTTTAATGGATGGTACTTATTTTCTTAATGAACCTGTGTTTATTAGATCTGAAGATTCAGGAACAGAAGAGAGTCCAACAATTATTGAAGCTCAATATGGTGCAAAACCTATTTTAAGTGGCGGATTAGAAATAAATGGGTGGAAAAAATCTGAAGTTTCAATAAATGGGTTAAAACCTGGCGAAGTTTGGGTTGCTGATGCACCTAAAAAAGCTGGTGACCTAATTAATTACAGGCAGTTGTGGGTTAATGGTAAAAAGGCTGTAAGAGCAAAAAGTACTTCTGGAACTAAGATGGAAAGGATTTTATCTTGGGATAAAGCATCAGAAACTTGTTGGATTCCTTATAAAGATAAGTCTATTAAATTTGAACCTGGTGTCGAAATGTTTATCATACAATGGTGGGCTATTGCTAATCTTCGTGTAAAAGATATTGAAGTGCATCAGGATAGTGCTAAAGTTTATTTTGAGCAACCAGAAAGTCGAATTCAAAGTGAGCATCCTTGGCCTGCTCCTTGGATTTCAAAGAATAATGGAAACTCAGCTTTTTATTTAAACAATGGGATGTCCATGTTAAATGAACCTGGAGAATGGTATTTAGATAAACAAAACGCAAAAATCTATTACTATCCAAGAGAAGGAGAAACAATAGATGCTGTAAAAGTAACAGTGCCTGTTTTAGAAAACCTGGTTGAGGTAAAAGGTACTGTAGATTTTCCTGTTCATCATATATCATTTAAAGGTATTTCTTTTGAATATAGTAACTGGTTGAGACCTTCGCAGCAGGGTCATGTGCCATTGCAAGCAGGCATGTATTTGTTAGATGCTTACAAACTAGAAACTCCAGGAACACCAAATCAAACCACTTTAGAAAATCAAGCTTGGGTTGGTAGACCTAGAGCCGCTGTAGAAGTTAATTATGCTAATAATTTACAATTTGAAGCCTGTGCTTTTAAACATTTGTCATCTACAGGATTAGATTTAAATAAAGGGACAAATCATAACACAGTAAAAGGTAATTTGTTTAAAGATATTGGAGGAAGCGCTATTAATGTGGGGGTGTTTTCTGAGGAAGGTTTTGAAGCGCATTTACCTTATAATCCTAAAGATGAACGGGTAGTCTGTTCTGATGAAGTTATTACAGATAACTTGATAACGAATGTAACTAATGAAGATTGGGGAACAATAGGAATAGCTGCTGGATTTGTTAAAAATATTACAATTGCTCATAATGAAATTTCAGATATTTCATATTCAGGTATTAGTTTAGGTTGGGGTTGGAATGCTACTGAAAGCGTTATGCGTAACAATAAAATTATAGCTAATAAAATTCATCATTATGCTAAACATTTGCATGATGTATCAGGTGTTTACACGCTTTCTGCTCAGCCAGATAGTAGAATAGAAGAAAACTATATTGATAAAGTATATCACAGTCCCTATGCTCATGATCCATTTTTATGGTTGTATCTATATACAGATGAAGGTTCGTCTTATTTTACCATAAAGAATAACTGGATTCCAACCGAAAAGATATTAAAGAATAATAATGGTCCTGCGGGTAATATTTGGGAAAATAACAATCCATATGTAAGCGAAACAATAAAGAAAAAGGCAGGGATTAGAGATCCATATAAAAATGTGCTTAAAGATGAAGTCGTTATAGATGAGTTATGGGGCATGCAAAAATTGCCAGAGCCTGTTGCTATTGAATTAATAGGATCTGATTTTGATATTTCTAAAATAAGGTCAACAATAAAAGGATTTAGAATCGTTGGTCAACAAGTGTATCAATGGAAAAATCATTTAGTGATTTACGGAAAACTTAATCAACCAGAACGAGTAAAAAGAAAGCTGTCTTTAGCATTTCCATCTCTAAAAATTAAAATTTATGAAAACCCAATTTATGATTTTAAAAAAATAGAGAGATGTGAAGAATCAAAGCCAGAGTCAGAATGGGAACATATTGTATTAACGGCCAATTTAGTTAAAGACGAAAAGCTTCAACAAGAATATTTAGATTACCACAAAACACAATTTGAAGAATGGCCAGAAGTGGCTCAAGGATTTTGTAATGCCGATTTTCAGCAATTACAAGTGTTTAAAAATGGAAGACAGTTAATGTTAATAATAAGTATTCCAAAAGGAGAAAGTTTAGATAAATTAAACCCTAAAACAACAGAAAATAATCCTCGTGTATACGATTGGAATGCATTAATGAAAAAATACCAGACGGGTATTAAAGGTGCAAAAAAGAACGAAACTTGGGTGTTTTTAAAGAAAACAAACGAATAAAAAAACAATAAATAAAAACTTTTGAATGAGAAAAGAATCTAAAGTTAAAATCAGAATTTCTTATACAAAAACGGATAATAATTAGCCAAAATTATTTTTATTACAAAACGAACTAATTAATGAAATTAACCAATCATCAGTTTTTTGACTTTCTGGATTTTGATACAAATTTGTCTTCAGAAGAAGGTGTTTCTAGACTTTGGAAAGCCTGTAAACCAACCGATATTAATCAAAGTGGTTTGGGTGTGTTATTAACAGTACCATTTCAATGTCAATTATTGTCAAATGAAATAGCACCCGATATTGCGATCAAACGAAAAAGCTATCACGTTTTTTTACGTGCTTTTGGCAATAAAATATTAAGGGTAAGTATAGGTTTTGAAAAAGAAGTTATGGAAACATCGCATATGTTAGACATAGCTTCAGACCTAAAAGAAACTAAATTAACTTTCGTAAAATCTGAAGAACATTGGACTATAAGAGATGAAGAAGGAATAAAACGTGCCGTTTTTAATTTGTCTGATCCGGAAATTGATCATTGGAGCGATTTATTGCCAGAACCAGAAGAATCTATGGAAGCTACTTTTTATCCAGATGGTAAAAAGGAGATTGTAGTTAGTGCGTACGACCAATTTTTTCCAAATAGAATGGATGCCATGTGCTTGTCTTTTATAGAGCAAAATGGGAAACCAAATAAAGTATCAATTTCGTTTCATGCAAAAGCAGATGAAAAATTTGTGGGTACAGGAGAACGATTTTCTAAAATGGACTTGTCAGGACACACGTTTCAACTCAAAAATCAGGATGGGCAAGGTGTAAATAATAAAAGAACCTATAAGAATATTCCTTTTTATTTATCAAGCGAATTGTATGGTATGTTTTTGCATACATCATCATATTGTAAATTTTCTATGGCCGATTTTTCAACACGATCGGTTCAATTATTAGTTGAAGAACCTGTTTTAGATGTTTTTTTAATAGGAGAAGATACGCCAGAAAAAATCATCTATCAATATAAAAAATTAACAGGATTCCCTACAACACCACCATTATGGAGTTATGGTGTTTGGATGAGTAGAATGACTTATTTTTCTGAAGAAGAAGTGAATGAAATCTGTGATAGACTGAGAAATGAAGATTTTCCATGCGATGTCATTCATTTAGATACAGGTTGGTTTAAAACCGATTGGTTATGCGAATGGAAATTCAATTCAGAGCGTTTTCCAGACCCTGAAAGATTCGTTTCAAATTTAAAAAAGAATGGGTATAGAGTAAGTTTGTGGCAAATGCCATATATATCTGACCAAGCAGAACAGTATGAGGAAGCAAAAAACGAAAATTATATTGGTGCTTTAAACGGTGAAATAATTCAAGGAGGCTCAAATTTTAGTACGCTGGATTATGCAGGAACTATAGATTTTACAAACCCAAAAGCTGTTGAATGGTATAAAGATTTATTGAGAAAACTTCTTAATATGGGAGTTGCTTGTATTAAAACTGATTTTGGAGAAGAAATTCATTTAGATGCAGATTATTATAATATGGCGCCAGAGTTTCTTAATAATTTATACGCATTATTGTATCAAAAAGCAGCTTTTGAAGTCACAAAAGAGGTAACTGGAGATGGTTTAGTTTGGGCTAGAGCAGGTTGGGCAGGTTGCCAACGTTACCCTATTCATTGGGGTGGCGATGCTGCAGCCTCCTGGGACGGAATGGCAGGTTCATTAAAAGGAGGACTTCACTTAGGTTTATCTGGTTTTGGTTTTTGGAGTCATGATGTGCCTGGTTTTCATGGTGTACCTAATTTTATGAATTCGGTAATTCCAGACGATTTGTATGTGCGTTGGACACAATTTGGTGTATTCACTTCTCATATTCGTTACCATGGTACATCAAAAAGAGAACCTTATTATTATCCGAAAATAGCCTCAACCATCAGGAAATGGTGGAAATTGCGCTATGCGTTACTTCCTTATATTATAGAGCAAGGTGAGAAAACAACATCAACAGGTTTTCCCGTTTTAAGAGCTTTATTAATGCATCATCAAACGGATAAAATGTGTTGGCATTTAGATGATCAATATTATTTTGGTGATGAATTTTTAGTAGCACCTATGATGAATTCTGAAAATAAAAGAGATGTATATTTACCAGAAGGAAATTGGATTAACTTTTTTACAGGAGAGCATTTTGAAGGTGAGCGTTGGCTCAAGTCTTTTGAAACTCCTATGGAAGATATGCCAGTATGGGTAAAAGAAAATGCACAAATACCAATATATCCTGAAGCTGTAAATTGTACAGATGATATGGATATGAATAAAAAAATAACCATTAAAATTGATAAAAGCTTTCAGGGAATTTGGAAGCATTTAGATTTTATAAAATAAGAATTTAAACCAAACTAAAACATTAAAAAATTATAAAAATGAGTACAGTTATAACTAATGAACAACTAAATCAGTTTCAAGAGGACGGTTTTTGCATTTTAAAAAATGTTATTTCACAAGAACTTATAGAACGATTAAGAGGTGAATGTCAGCGTTTTATTAAAGAAAAGGATGATGAAATGGATAGAAAAGGTGTTGAGGTTGATGAGATTAATCATAAAGGGAAACGTTATTTTATCGCTTTGCGTTATAAAGATAGTAAGACTATGCAGGATCTTATTTTTGGAAAAGAAATGGAACAAATTACCCGTAAAATATTAGGCGAAGATGTGTTTTTGTTTCTAGAGCAATATGTGGTAAAGGCTGCCGATAAAGGTATGACCTTTTCATGGCATCAAGATTCTGGTTATTTAGATTTTGATCATAAACCATACTTGTCAATTTGGTGTCCGTTAGATGATGTTACCGAAGAAAACGGAACAGTTTACTTATTGCCTTATAAAGATGCTGGTGTAAAAAATAGAATAGAACACGTGCTTCAAGAAGGTACCAACGATAAAATTGGATATTTTGGAGATAACCCAGGAGTACCAGCAGTTCTAAAAGCTGGAGATGTTGCTTTATTTTCAAGTACTTGTTTTCATCGAAGCGGTTCAAATACTACAAACAAATCAAGACGCGTGTTGTTAATTCAATATTCAGCAGAACCTATTTTAAAAAGTACTGGAGAACCATTATATTGGGCAGAGCCCTTTATTAAAGAAGGAGAAAATATTAGCGCATATACAGTTTAATTTAATGAATAATAGTTTTTATTCTTAAAAAAAAAATAAAAACCAACTAACCAAAAAGACTTGTTATTTAAATTGACATTTTAAACTATAAAAATGAATATATACGACCAATTAGATGTTCTTGATTTTGCAGTTGTAGGCATATATCTCTTAGTATTGATAGGCATTGGTGCATGGATAAGTTTTCGGTCTAAAAGACCAGCGGATGAAAACTATTTTTTAGCAGGTAATTCTTTAAATTGGACGAGCATTGGGTTTAATATGTGGGGAACCAATGTAGGGCCTTCGATGTTAATAGCATCTGCAAGTATAGGATATACAACAGGTATCGTGGCTGGTAATTTTTCTTGGTATGCCTTTATATTTATATTTTTATTAGCCGTTGTTTTTGCACCAAGATATTTAGGTGCTAAAGTGCAAACCTTACCAGAATTTATGGGTAAGCGCTTCGGGAATTCAACTCAAAATATTTTAGCATGGTATACCATTGTTACGGTTTTATTAAGTTGGTTGTCTTTAACATTGTTTGCAGGAGGTATTTTAATTCAGCAGATTTTAAATTTACCTATGTGGGCTTCAGTAATTATATTATTACTTATTGCAGGTTTTTTTACAATGGCAGGCGGACTTAAAACTATAGCTTATACCAATGTAATACAAATGGTGTTATTAATAATAGTATCATTTTCTTTAATGTGGGTTGGTTTAGAAAAAGTTGGAGGAATAAGTGCTGTTATTGAAAAAACACCATCAAATTATTGGAATCTTTTTATGCCATCAGATGATGCTAGTTATCCTTGGACAGCCATATTATTAGGCTATCCAATTATGGGGGTTTGGTTTTGGTGTACCGATCAATCCATGGTGCAATCTGTGTTGGGAGCAAAAAGTGTAAAACAAGGTCAGTTAGGAGCTAATTTTACAGGATGGCTAAAAATAATAGATGTTCCCTTATTTATTTTACCAGGTATCATGTGTTTTATTTTGTTTCCTGATTTAAGTAATCCAGATGAAGCATACATGACCATGGTAACAGAGTTATTTCCAACAGGTATGAAAGGTTTGGTGATGGCGGTATTAATTGCAGCATTGGTGAGTACGATAGATTCCGCTTTAAATGCATTAAGTACCGTTTTTACGATGGATATTTTTGTTAAAAAATTTCAGCCCGATGCAAATCAGAAAAAAATTGTTAAAGTAGGGCATATGGTTACCGTTTCGGGTGCGATATTGTCTATATTCATTACCATGGCAATAGATAGTATTAAAGGTCTTAATTTGTTCGATGTTTTTCAGTCAGTATTAGGCTTTATTGCACCTCCAATGTCGGTTGTATTTTTGTTTGGTGTTTTATGGAAAAAAACAACTACAAAGGCTGCCAATAGTATTTTAATTTTTGGGACTTTACTTAGTTTAACAATTGGGGTTTTATACTTATGGGTTTTTCCTAACGATCCCAATTCAGCAGTTAAAATATGGCCACATTTTTTACTCTTATCTTTTTACATATTTGTGTTTTTATCCATTATGATTGTAGTTATTTCAAATTTAGATAAGCAAAGCAATACGTATCAAAGTACATTAAATTATACGAAAGCAAAACTGTCACCAAAAGTAAAGTTGCTTTGGGCAGCGCTTATTGTTACAATGATTGGATTATACCTATTTTTTAATGGACATTAGATATTTGAGTTTATAATAAATTAGAATAAAGAAAGAAAAATTTTATTATGATAAAAAACACAAACGATGGTAGTAATAATTTGCCATCATTGCGTATTGATATAAATTATAATACTTGTGATGAGCTACCTGACTTTTCAGTAGGTCCAAAAGGAACCGATAGAGAAAAGCATGAAGCTATTGCCCAAGCAGGTTTTCAGGGTATTCAAGACGGAAACCCAGAGCTATGTAAAGAATTTAATTTACAATTAACCGCTCATGCTAGGGTTAATGAAGTTGGTGATTTGGACGATTTATTACCAAAATGGAAAGCAGAAAATTATAACTGTGCTACTATTCATTTAGGTTGGGGTATGGAGTCTGATACTGAAATGGATGCTTTAGTAAGTTATGTTTTAGAAATTTCGGCAAAAAATAATTTTCCAATTTATATTGAAACACATCGCGCTACCATTACTCAGGATTTATTCAGAACGGTTGAATTAACAAAACGGTTTCCAGAAATTCGTTTCAATGGTGATTTTTCACATTGGTACACAGGACAGGAGATGGTTTATGGCGGAATTGAAAATAAATGGGATTTTATTCAACCCGTTTTTAATCGTGTTAGTTTTATGCATGGTAGAATTGGAAATCCAGGATGCATTCAGGTAAATGTGACAGATGACAAAAACCTTGAATATGTAATGCATTTTAAAGAGATGTGGAAGCGTTCGTTTTTAGGATTTTTAAAAACAGCTAAACCCGGAGATTATATTTGTTTTACTGTGGAACTTTTGAAAGCTGATATTTTTTATGCTAGAACAATTCCAACTGATAGTGGTGAGCAAGAAGAAGGCGATCGTTGGCAGCAAGCATTATTGTATAAAGAAATAGTTCAGGAATGTTGGGAGGCTGCTAGCAATGAATTTTATTCTTAGTAGAATTTAGACATATAAGTTTCTTTTGTTTTCTTTTATTTTCTTTTATTTGTCTTTTACAGGAAAGTGCAGGATGGAGGTGGCGAAAATTATTCACATATTTACTAAAAATATAAACCATTATTATGCATAATAAATTATTAGCTTCAATATTAAACTAGTCGGAGGTTAAAACGCATTATAAAATTTTAAATAAATAAAAATGGAACAAAAAAAGGAAGCTTGAAAAGTACGATCGCTGTATCGCTTACCAATTATCTTGATGCGGGAGCAATTGTAGCTGGCGCAAGCGGATTGACGCTTTGGCAAAATTACCTTGGACTTACCGAAGGGAATCTTGGCTGGCTTAATGCCATTAGTGCCAACTGTTTCGGTGCAGCTATCGGCGCGATTATTGGTGGTTTTCTTGCTGACAAATACGGACGAAAAACGATTTACACCTACAATATGCTTGTGTATATGTTGGGGATTGCAATAATCATGTTTACAGTCAATTTCCAAATGCTGTTGATTGGATTTCTGATTACGGGAATCTCTGTAGGAGCGGGTGTTCCTGCCTCGTGGACTTATATTTCTGAAAATTCAGAAGTGAATAATCGCGGACGCAATATGGGAATTTCTCAGTTTGCATGGGGCGTTGGTCCGACTATCATTTTACTTTTGGGAATGTTACTTGCTCCGGGTAAAGCTGATGCTGCAGCCGGTGTTCTATTCAGCTATGTGGAAAAAATAGCAACATTTTTTATAGGTAATGATGCAAGCCTTGAAGCAGTCAATGTATTCAGTAGCCGTCTTATTTTCGGTTCGTTGTTTATTGTAGCGTTTATTGCATGGACTCTGCAACGAAAACTCAATGAATCGAAAGATTGGGAAGATGCTCAGCAAGCTCAAGGCAAAGATAAACAACCGAGTGTTTTTGCGTCGTTTGGTTTACTTTTTACCAATAAGGTAAATATTCGTACCATGCTTTTTCTTGCGGGTATTTACGTTTCCTGGAATATGGTGGCTTCCGTTATGGGTTTCTTTCAACAGCATATTTATGAAAACGCAGGCGGTCTTTCTAACGGGCAAGCTAACATGGTATCGGCTGTACAATGGATCGTGATTATTGCGGTAACTTATTTTGGTTTTGCCATGATAGTCGATAAGGTAAATCAGCGCCTATTGTATTTTGTCGGCACGTTGATAGGCATAGTGGCATGGTGTATCCTCATTTTTATAGGAATAAAAAATTATGCTGCATTATGGACTTTCACCATTCTTTGGGGTATTCACGCAGGTATAAGTGTACAAGCATTTTATGCGCTTTGGGCTTCGGAACTCTTTCCTGCCAAATATCGCGCGGGAGCACAAGGGGTTATGTTCTTTGTTGTAAGAGCTATAGCTGCAATATGGGGATTGGCATTTGTTCATATTTATGGTGAAAACGGGGAAGGATTTAACACGGCGGCATACATTATGGTAGGATTGCTCCTTGTCGCGTTAATAATAGGGACTATTTGGACACCAAAAACTCGTGGTAAAACATTGCAAGAAATAACAAAAGAAAGATACGGAGACAATATTTAATACGGAATCTATATTATCATAAAAAACTAAACAGATGGGTAAAACTTTTTTACCGAATACCTCAACTGCTTCAACTTGGATTTGGTATCCAGGTGATTTCGAAGTTTGGTTGAGCAATAAAATGCAAGTAAGACGTACAGAACGTGAAGCTGTATTTCCTCCGCTTTGGAAATATTACAGTCCTGATCCTTTGGTTACCTTTCAAACAGAAGTTGATATTCCAGAACAAGATGAAGTGAAAATTTACTCAGAGGGTACGTTTCAACTACTTGTAGATGGTGTTCAAATATATGGGCTGCCTAAATCAATTACAATTCCAGCTGGAAAGCACAAAATATCCTTTAAAGTATATAATCAAGAAGTACTACCAGCTATTTATATTGAAGGCAAATATGTTAAATCTAATGCCAATTGGATGGTTACCAACGAGGATAAACTTTGGATTGATGAGACTGGTAAGGCCCAACAATCTGGAACGCCTTGGGTACCTGTTGGTTCTTGGAATTTTAATTCGCCAAAAGATAAGCCTTCTGAATTTAGACTCGCAACCGAACCTTGGAATGCGAAAAAAACAGAAAAAATAGCTAATGGCGAGTTGATCGATTTTGGTAAAGAAACGTTTGGTTATATCCGTATTCATGGTTTAAAAGGGAAAGGAAAGTTAGCATTGTATTATGGAGAATCTCGTGAAGAAGCATTAGATTCTGCAAAATGTGAAACATTAGATTATCTTTCTTTTGATGGTAAACAACCAGAAGTGTATACACATGATCAATCTAAAGCATTTCGGTTTGTTCAAGTACAAGCTGATGCATCCGTAGAATATGATTCTATATCGATGCTTTATGAATATTTACCATTAGAATATCGTGGTGCATTTAAATCTTCTGATGAATTATTGAATGACATTTGGGATGTGTCTGCATATACTATGCACCTAACGTCACGCGAATTTTTTATCGATGGTATTAAACGCGACCGTTGGATTTGGTCTGGAGATGCCTATCAAAGTTATTTAATGAATTATTATTTATTCTTTGATTCACCATCTGTAGAACGCACATTATTAGCCCTTCGTGGCAAAGAACCAGTAACAGCCCACGTCAATACCATAATGGATTATTCACTTTATTGGTTTGTGGGGATTTATGATTATTATTTATACACTGGTGATACAAAATTTATCGAGACTTTTTATCCTAGAATGAAAACACTCATGGAATATTGCTTAGGTAGAAGAAATCAAAATGGATTTTTAGAGCCATTAGAGGGTGATTGGGTTTTTATCGATTGGGCAGATGGATTAGCAAAAACCGGAGAGGTTAGTTTTGAGCAAATGTTATTGGTAAGAAGTTTAGAGGCTGTGGCAGTTAGTGCAGAAATTGCTGGAGAACTTGAAGATCATGAACAATATCAAAAATTAGCTAACGATTTAAAAACTAAATTGTTTGATGCATTTTGGGATAAAGAAGAGGGTGTTATGAAGCACCAACGTATAGATGGATCGGTACAAGATATTGTTACTAGATACGCCAATATGTTCGGGATCTTTTTTAATTATTTTGATGAAGCCCAAAAACAAAGTGTAAAAAATAAGGTGTTATTAAATGATGATATTCAGAAAATCACGACACCCTATATGCGTTTTTTCGAATTAGAGTCTTTATGCGCTTTGGGTGAACAAGAATTTGTTTTAAATGAAATTCGTGATTATTGGGGAGGCATGTTAGAACTTGGAGCAACTTCATTTTGGGAATTATATAATCCTAATGATAAAGGAGAAGAGCACCTAGAAATGTATGGTAGACCTTATGGAAAAAGCCTTTGTCATGCTTGGGGTGCAAGCCCAATTTATTTATTTGGAAAATATTATTTAGGGGTTCAACCAAGTTCTGCAGGATATAAAACTTATGAAATTAAACCAAATTTAGGTGGTTTAAAATGGATGGAAGGTAAAGTGCCAACGCCAAATGGTGTTGTGGATTTGTATTGCAGTACTAAAGAAATTAAAGTAAAGGCTTCAGAAGGCGAAGGGATATTAATTATTGCTAGTAAAACCAAGCCATTAACAGATTCAGGAATTATTACAGCATTAGGTAAAGATACATATCAGTTAAAAATTCAACCTAATGTGGCCTATCAAATTACATATAAAGCATTATAAACTCAGATGATAAAAACAAGATATATATTTATTTTATTATGCACTCTAGGATGCTTGTTAGGAGTAGCTCAAAATTCAAATCAGAGTTGGAAAGCAGGGTCATTTAAGATTGTTGAAGGTAATTACGAGACGTTCAAGACAACACAATATGCACATGTGTTTAAAGGAAGTAAACATAATATTGTACGATTAGCGCCAGAATTGGAAGGGTTGACTGGTATTAAATTTCCTCTTGAAAATACTGAGTCACTTAAATTAAAATTTAAAGAGTCTGTAAAAATACTTATTGGTGTTTTTAAAGAACAAGATTCAAATATTAAAGATTTAATAAATGCGAAACTTGTTCTAGAAAACGGACTTACTATAACAGGTTTGTCGCCAGTGAATGTTTATGCCATTCCATATTCAAGAGGGACGCATAGTATAAATATCTCAGGTTTGTTTACCATTTTAGGAGTAGTAAAAGGAAATGAAACATTAAATTTCAGGAATGCCGAATTTCCAGATGGAAACCTTTGGAATCCGACGTTTATTGTTGAAGGTTTTTCAGATGAGAAACCGTTATTTGACATTATTGGCGGACAAAATACACCAGTAGTTGATGAAGGTATGCCAGGAACAGAAGGGATTCAAGGTGGTTTTGAAGGCGGTCGTTGTGTAAAAGTGGGTGATACCTATCATATGTTTCCAACAGAGCGCGCTGGAGAAGTTGGGGTGGAAGCGTATTACGATCGGGTTAAGACTCGAATTGGACATTGGACAAGTAAAGATGCCATTCACTGGAAACGAGAGTCAACCATATATCAAGCCAGTGGGACTTATGCGGTTACCGAAGATGATAATCCTATGAATGACCGTAGAGCCGCTATTTGGTCATATATGCCCGTTTTTAATAAAAAAGCAAACAAATGGTACGGTTATTATTTGGCTTACACCGTTAGTAAAACCATAGATCCAAACCATTCTTTTGGTCGTATTTGGCGCTGCGAATCTGTAGTAGATGGTATAGAAGGTATTGGTGGTCCATATAAAGATGTTGGCATTATTATTGAACCAGGATTAAATTCGGAACCTTGGGAAGGACGTCAAGGTGTTGCTTCTTTTTTTCCATATAACGTTGGTGAGGATAAATGGCTAGGATTTTATAGTGGAGCATATCCGTTTAAAACATGGGACGATTACCCAAAGAAAACAGGAAAAGGTTGGTTTGTGGCTTTGGCAGAATCTAATAGTTTAGAAGGGCCATGGAAGCGTTTAGATGCGTCAATTAATCCAATAAAATCCATGCATCCTTTTTTTGTTGAAAACCCGATTGTGAGTCAGTTACCTGATGGTACATATATCGCTATTTTTGATGGAGGACCAGATGGTTGGGGACATCATTTACCAAATATGATGGCGTATTCTTTGTCTAAAGACGGCTTAAATTGGTCTGAAGCACGTTATTGGCCTATTGAAACCAAGGTTGATAAATGGTGGGATATCATGCGAACACCATTATGTTTAATTCCTGAAGGTAATGATGTGTATACCATCGTTTATGCAGCAATAGATTTGGAAAAAAGATTTCATCCTATGGGCATAGTAAAAGTTAAATTGAATAGAGATGTACTTGCTGAATGCGTTCAGAAGTTATAAAGAATAGTTAGTACATAAAAAGATAGATTTAGATGTCAGTCTGAGCGCAGTCGAAGACATTGGAAATATTGTTCTAATAGCATTTCGACTGCGCTCAATGTGACACTTTTCAATTTTTGTCATGTACAAAAAAAGAATAGATATATTTAAAATAGCAATCATAAAACATTTAAAATGAAAATATTAAATTATTCTATCATCACTATAATTTTAGTTGTGTTTATAGGTTGTGGTCAAGCGAAATATAAGAAGCGAGACATTACCAAAGAGGTGATGGAAGAGATTTATAATGAAATAAAAACACCATACAAATATGGGTTAATCATGGTTCCTACCGATAATTCATATAAAATGGATTGTCCGAGTATCTTTAAAAAAGATGGAAAATGGTTTATGACGTATTTAATTTTTGAAGGTCGCGGTTACGAAACTTGGCTAGCAGAAAGTAATGATTTATTAAACTGGAAACACTTAGGAAAAGTAATGTCGTTTTCAAAAGATACTACCGAGTGGGACGTAAATCAAAAAGCAGGATATATTGCCTTACAAGATCCAACTTGGGGTGGTTCTTATGAATGGAAAACATACGATGATAAATACTGGATGAGTTATTTTGGTGGAAATACCACAGGTTACGAAGCGGGAATTTTATCTATGGGAATGGCTTACACAGATAAGTCACCAACCACGCCACACGAATTTAAAAGATTACCAAATCCAGTTTTAAAGCCTACAGATTCAACAGCAAAATGGTGGGATAATAGCACGATGTATAAAAGTTCGGTGATTAGAGATATTCAGAAAGAAACAGGTCATGAGTTTATAATGTACTATAATGCTCGTGGTGATAGTATCAATCCTGCCAAAGGCGCAGAACGTATTGCCATGGCAGTTTCCAACGATATGAAAGATTGGAAACGTTATGGAGATGCACCGTTAATTAACCATCATAAAGGTATTTCAGGGGATGCGTTTATTCAGCGTATTAATGATACTTGGGTGATGTTTTATTTTGGAGCATTTTGGACGGGTTGGGATCAAGGTGCCTTTAACCGATTTGCGGTTTCTAACGATTTAATGCATTGGAAAGATTGGGAAGGCGAAGATTTAATAAAGTCTTCGGAAGATTACGACGATTTATTTGCGCACAAATCTTTCGTAGTAAAACATGATGGCGTTGTATATCATTATTACTGCGCCGTAAATAAAGCAGGACAACGTGGAATTGCATTAGCAACATCTAAAGATATCGGGAAAAGTGATCTACATTTTGTAAAACTAGAAGATGATCAAAAATAACATCATATTATGTATTGCCTTAAGTATCGCATGCTTAACAAGTGCCCAGACAGTAACGGGTGAGCCTGCTGGAATTCCAGAGTCGCCTAAAAAGTACAGTTATGCACCTTGGGAAGATCCTTTGGTAACAAGCATAAACCGCCAAGCTGCAAGAGCAACTGCATATTCATATAAAACAGTAGAAGATGCGCTGGAAGGCAATCGTGAAAAAAGCCGATTTTTATTATTAAATGGGGATTGGCATTTTAAATACTCGGTAAATCTTGATGAAGCACCTAAAGATTTTTATAAAAACGAAGTTGAAAACTGGGATAAAATTGAAGTGCCTTCGAACTGGGAATTAAAAGGCTATGATATCCCTATTTACAAAAGTGCTGTATATCCTTTCAGACCAATTAATCCTCCATTTGTACCGAAAGATACTAATGGAATAGGATCGTATCAGCATAAGTTTAAAGTACCTAACGAATGGAAAAAAGATATGACGGTGACACTTCATTTTGGAGGTGTTAGTTCAGCGTTTCAAGTGTGGTTAAATGGAACTTTTTTAGGTTATGGAGAAGACAGTTGTTTGCCATCAGAATTTAATATTTCGCCATATTTAAAAGAAGGAGACAATGTATTGTCTGTTCAAGTGATGCGTTATAGCGATGGTGTTTATTTAGAAGATCAAGATCACTGGCGCATGAGTGGTATTCAACGTGAAGTATTCATCATGGCTGAACCAAAATTGCGAATTCAAGATTTCTTTTATCAGGCTAAGTTGGATAAAAATTATGAAGATGCGATGTTTCAGTTGCGACCAAAATTAGAAAATCTAACAGGAGATACGATAAGAAATGCATCGTTTGAATTTCAATTATACAATGCTAAAAATGAAGCCTTATTCGAAAAACCGATTGATACTTTGGCTAAGAGTATTATTAACGAAAGCTATCCGCGATTAGATAATGTGCGTTTTGGATTTTTTGAAAAAATGATTAAAAATCCATTAAAATGGAGTTCAGAAGAACCGAATTTGTACACGTTGGTACTAACTTTAAAAGACGAAAACGGCAATATTTCCGAAGTAAAATCTTGTAAGGTTGGTTTCCGTTCTATCGAGTTTTCAAAAGATAATGGTAAATTATTAATCAATGGAAAAGAAACTTATATCTATGGAGTTAATCGTCATGATCATCATCCGGTTAGAGGAAAAGCATTAACTAGAAAAGATATTGAAGATGATGTAAAAACCATCAAAAAATTCAATTTTAATAC
Organism: Flavobacteriaceae bacterium HL-DH10; assembly: GCA_031826515.1. Taxonomy (NCBI): domain Bacteria; kingdom Pseudomonadati; phylum Bacteroidota; class Flavobacteriia; order Flavobacteriales; family Flavobacteriaceae; genus Thalassobellus; species Thalassobellus suaedae. Next base: position 2,605,625 of record CP134536.1, read on the forward strand.
CATTCGTACCAGTCATTATCCAAACGATCCGTATTTCTACCAATTATGCAATCAATATGGCATTATGGTTATGGATGAAGCCAATTTAGAAACTCATGGAATCGGTGGTAAATTAAGTAATGATTCTAAATGGACGCATGCCTATGTGGAACGCATGAGCCGAATGGTGGAACGCGATAAAAACCACCCAAGTATTATTATGTGGAGTTTAGGGAACGAAGCAGGTAAAGGCCCAAACCATGCAGTTATGGCGGCTTGGGCTCACGATTTTGATATCACGAGACCCATTCATTATGAACCAGCTCAGGGCGACCCAAGATTAGATGGTTATATCGATAACCGCGATGAAAGATATCCATCTACTGGAGACCACTCTCATCGCTTTGAAAACCCAAAAGATGAGCCGTATGTAGATATGGTTAGCCGTTTTTATCCAGGCGTTTATACACCACAATTTTTGGTGGATAATAAAGCCGATACACGACCGATTTTGTTTGTGGAATATTCACATTCCATGGGGAATTCTACAGGGAATTTAAAAGAACTTTGGGACGAATTTAGAAGATTGCCTAGAATAATTGGTGGGTGTATTTGGGATTTTAAAGATCAGGGTTTATTAAAAGTTAATGAAAAAACAGGAGAAGAATTTTATGCTTATGGAGGTGATTTTGGAGAAAAACTACACGATGGAAATTTCTGTATAAATGGTATTGTTGCTTCAGATGGAAGACCAAAAGCAGCCATGTATGAAAATAAATGGGTATATCAACCTGTAACTTGCAGTTTGCAAGGAAACCTACTGACTATTAAAAACAGACAAGCCACAAAATCGTTAATCGATTTTATTCCTGTTTTAAAAATGACATTAAATGGTAAGGCTTTTAAAGAAATAAATTTAAAACCTTTGGATTTAAAGGCAGGAGAAACAATGGCTTTAGACTTGGATAATTATCTGCCAAAATTTAAAACAAATTCGAATGTTCTTGTTGGTATTCAATTTCAGCTTTCTCAAGATAAGCCTTGGGCTAAGAAAGGGTTTGTAGTTGCTCAAGATCAATTTTTAGTTTCAAAAAAGAGACACAATCCAAATTTGTTTACTGATTATAAAATAGTTGCCTCAGTTTCTGAAAATGATGACATTATTGAAGTTTTTGGTGAAGATTTTAAATTAAAATTTAGTAAAGAAAATGGTGCATTAAGTTCGTATGTCTTTAAAGGTGAAGAGCAAGTATTCGCACCTTTATTACCAAACTTTACGCGTCCGTTAACCGATAACGATCGCAAAGGTTGGAAGCCTCATAAAGTATTGAAAGCTTGGTATGAAAATAAACCAAAATTAACTTCTGTGAATACAGAGAAATTAGAAAATAATGTGCTAGTCGTTTCTAACTACGAAGTTATTAAAGACAGCGCAAGCGTTTCAGTTACTTATATTATAAAACCTGACGGTCTTATTAAAGTAGAGTATCAATTAAAAGCTTCGGAAGCACTACCTAATATTCCAAAAGTTGGCATGCAAATGGGCATTAAAAATGAATTCAAACAAATTTCTTGGTATGGAAAAGGCGAGTTAGAAAACTACATCGATCGTAATCACGGATTTCCTGTTGAACGTTACTCGCTTCCTCTAGAAAAATTTACAGAACCTTACGTAATGCCACAAGAAAACGGCAACAGAACGGAGGTGAGATGGATGGCATTTACAGAACAAAATAAGAATGAAGGTCTTTTGGTAGTTAATCATGAACAGCTTTTAAGCATGTCTGTTTGGCCATATACACAAGAAAATTTAAACGAAGCAAAACATACTTACGATTTAGTAAATCCAGGCTATTTAACAGTCAATATTGATTTAAAACAAATGGGTGTTGGGGGTAACGACAGTTGGTCACCCGTAAGTGCGCCATTAGAAAAATATCAAATTCCCTCAAAAAATTACGAATACAGTTTTTATATCCTTCCGTTTCGTTCCGCGAAAGCGAGTTTAGAAAAAAATCTTAAAAAATTCCAATACTAGATGACGCCGAAAATAAAACACATATTGCTATTATTCGGTTTGATGATTTTATTTTCATGTAATGAAAAAGAAGAGAAACGCGTAACGTATTTTGAGCCAACCGAAGATTCTGCTAAACCTTGGGTGTATTGGTATTGGATGAAAAGTGCCTATTCTAAATCGGGAATTACAGCCGATTTAGAAGCTATGAAAAGTGCAGGAATTAGAGGTGCTTATTTAATGACTATTAAAGGGCCTGACGAAAACCCCTTAATCGATCCGCCAGTTTTACAATTGAGTAAGGAGTTTTGGGATATGGTGCATTGGGCATTAACTGAAGCCGATAGATTAGGTTTGAAAATAGCTTTTCATGCAGCCGATGGTTTTGCTGTTGCAGGCGGACCATGGATTACGCCCGAAATGTCTATGCAAAAAGTAGTTTGGGCCGATACTATTGTTTCAGAAAATGAAACACATCATTTAAAATTACCTATTCCAAATCATTATCAAGATTACTATAAAGATATTGCGACATTTGCATTACCTGTTAAAGAGGTTTTTAAAACTTCAATTAATATACAGCCAAAAATAACATCTACTTTACCAGATTTTGATGCCTCTTTTTTAGCTGATGATTCAACAGAAAAAACACAATTAAGATTATACGAAAAGGGTTGGATTCAATATGAATTTGAAAAACCATTTAGCTGTAAATCTATTCAAATAGAAACAAAAGGCAATAATTATCAAGCGCATCGATTAGGTATAGAGGTAAGCAATGATGGAGAGAATTTTAAAAGTTTAGGCAGACTGGAAGCACCACGTCACGGTTGGCAAGATACCGATGTTTTTTACACGCACAGTATTGTACCAACAACAGCAAAATATTTTCGATTTGTTTACAATCCAGAAGGAACAGAGCCTGGAGCAGAAGATTTGGATGCAGCAAAATGGAAGCAGGCTTTAAAAGTGACAAAAATTATCCTTTCAAACGAAGCTTTAATTGATAATTACCAAGGGAAATCGGGTGCTGTTTGGCGTATTAGTCCACAATCAACGAACGCACAAATTAAAAATCAAGATTGTATTGATCCTTCTAAAATGATTAATATTTCTGAGTTTGTTAATACAGATGGTGTTTTAAATTGGAAAGCATCAAAAGGGAATTGGCGTATTTTAAGAATGGGTCATACATCAACAGGACATGAAAATGCCACAGGAGGAGCAGGCAAAGGGTTGGAAGTAGACAAATTTAATCCCGAAGCTATTCGTTTTCAATTAGACCATTGGTTTGGTAAAATGTTAAGAATCGCTGGTCCGGAATTAGCTTCGCGCGTGGTTGAAATTTTACATCTCGATAGTTGGGAATGTGGAAGCCAAAACTGGTCGCCTGTTTTTAGGGATGAATTTAAAAAACGAAGAGGTTATGATTTAGTAGATTACTTGCCCGTTATGGCAGGTATTCCAGTAGAAAGTGTTGAAACAAGTGAGCAAGTTTTATACGATATTAGAAAAACCATTTCAGAATTAATTACAGATAATTTCTTTGGCACTTTAGCAGAAGAAGCTGAAAAATCAGGCGTAAAATTCAGTTCAGAAAATGTAGCACCGACCATGGTTAGTGATAATTTATTGCATTTTAAAACAGTGGATTACCCAGGTGGCGAATTTTGGTTAAAAAGTCCAACACACGATAAACCCAACGATATGTTAGATGCCATTTCTGGCGGACATATTTATAATAAAGATATTATTCAAGCAGAAGCATTTACAGAACTTCGAATGGATTGGGACGAACATCCAGGGAATTTAAAAACCTTGGCTGATAGAAATTATGCGTTAGGAATAAACCGTTTTTTTTATCATGTTTTTGTGCATAATCCGTGGGCAGATAGAAAACCAGGGATGACTTTAGATGGTATTGGTACATTTTTTCAGCGTGACCAAACATGGTGGGAACCCGGAAAAGCCTTTTTCGATTATTGCCAACGTGTTCAATTTCAATTACAAAAAGGGAAACCTGTTGTTGATTTGGCTGTTTTTACAGGAGAAGAAATTCCATCACGTTCTGTTTTGCCAGATAGATTAGTGCCATTAATGCCGAATGTTTTTGGAGATGAGCGTGTAGCTTCTGAAGTTATTCGATTAAAAAATGACGAGCAACCAACGGCAAAAATGCCAAAGGAAGTGACTTATTCTAAAAACACGACTGATTTATCGCAATGGGTAAACGCATTAAATGGTTATAAATACGATTCCTTTAATACTGATGTTTTACTAAATAATGCAACGGTAAAAGATGGTAAGGTGATTTTTAGTAACGGGATTGCATATGGCGCTTTGTTTTTTCCTGGAAAGACAAAAATGAATCCCAATAACAACATGTCTTTAGCTGTTGCTGATAAAATTCTTAATTTAGTAAAAGCTGGTGCGACGGTGTTTTTAGGAGAAAAGCCAAATGATATTCCTGGTGTGTATTCAAGTGAAGATAAAGTGAAATGGCAAAAAGTTATTGATGAGATTTGGAGTTTAAACGAAAAAAAATTGCCTTATTTAGGATCTGATTTTTCAGAAATTGGTATTAATCAAGATGTTAAGTTCTTGAATTTAAACAGAAATCAAGTAGGGAACATAGCTTGGACACATCGCGAAGCAGCTAATGAGTCTATTTATTTTTTATCCAATCAAAAATCAGAAACTCAAAATTTAGATGTATCCTTCCGTGTAGAAGGAAAACGGCCGATATTATTCAATCCAGTAACAAATACTTATAAAGACTTATCTATTTGGAAGATTGATAATGGGCGCACTGTAATTCCGTTAAGATTGGAAGCAAATGCTTCTTATTTCGTTATATTTAAGGAAGCTACAAGTGAAAAAGCTTCAGAAGGAGTTCAAAATTGGTCAAATTTTGAAATTATTGAAACCTTAAATGAAGATTGGGAGCTTCAGTTTGATGTGGATTTTAACGGTCCTTCTAAACCTATTCAGGTTAATAAATTATTCGATTGGAGTATGTCTGAGAACGACAGCATAAAATATTATTCTGGAACAGTAAGCTACACGAAAATCTTTGAATGGAAAGCAGATACAACTAAAGATTTATGGTTACAAATGGATGAGGTTAATAATCTTGCAAGCATTCAATTAAACGGAAAGGCATGTGGCGTAGTATGGACCTATCCGTTTAGAATAAATATATCTGATGCTATTAGAAAAGGAGACAATATTTTGGAAATTAAAGTAACTAATACATGGGCAAACCGGTTAATTGGTGACCAGAAATTGCCAGAAAAACAACGTTTAACATGGACGACAGCGCCTTTTAGATTAACAGACGAACCATTGTTGAAAGCAGGTTTGTTAGGTGCGGTAACTATTATAAAAGAGAATAATTAAAAAAATGAAAAAAGGAATTATTACAGCAGTATTATGTTTCATTGGAATTTTCTATATGAATGCGGACATAAAATTACCAGCATTATTTACCGATAATATGATGCTCCAGCAAAATATGGAAGCTCCAATTTGGGGTTGGGGAAATAAAAATGAAATGTTGCAAATTTCAACTTCATGGAATTCTAAAACATACGATGTAAAGGTTGATAAAGCTGGAAAGTGGCGAACTAAAATTAATACACCTAATGCTGGTGGAACATATAAAATTACGATTAAACAAGGTTTAGACGTCAAAACGATAAATAATGTGTTAATTGGAGAGGTTTGGTTATGTTCTGGACAATCTAATATGGAAATGCCGTTAAAAGGATTTATGGGGCAACCTGTAAAAGGAGGCCATGAAGCGGTTGTGCATTCTACTAATAATCAAATTCGATTTATTAGTGTTCCTAGGTCAACAGTTTTAGAGTCAAAAGACGATTTTGAAGGAAACTGGAAAGTTGCATCTCCAAGAACTACTGGTGATTTTAGTGCTACAGCATGGTATTTTGGATCGTTAATTCAAGAGGTTTTACAAATTCCTGTTGGATTAATTGAGGTGTCTTATGGAGGTTCGAATGTAGAAGCTTGGATGAGTGAAGAAATGCTTAAAGACTTTAAGGAAATTACTATTCCAACAAAGAAAGAAGATTTTAAAGAAGCACCAAATCGCGAACCAACTACCTTATTTAATGGGATGTTATCGCCAGTAATTGGTTATGGTATTAAAGGTGCTATTTGGTATCAAGGGGAATCGAATCGAGACCGACCATTTCAATATAAGGACTTATTTGAAAAAATGGTTTCTAGTTGGAGAGGGGTATGGAATCAAGGGGAGTTTCCGTTTTATTTTGTACAAATTGCACCGTTTGATTACACACGCTATCATCCTAATGATTATTTAGAAAAATACAATTCAGCATATTTACGGGAAGCACAATTAAAAGCTTCTAAAGAAATTCCGAATTCAGGTATGGCGGTTATTATGGATATTGGAGAAAAGGATAATATCCATCCAGTAGATAAGGAAAAAGGAGGAAGCAGGTTAGCGTATTTAGCATTAGCTAAAACCTATGGTTTTAATGGATTTGAATATGAAAGTCCAGAGTTTAATGCGATGGAAATAAAAGGAAGTAATGTAACCATATCGTTTAATAACGTGCCAAATGGCATCACATCTTATGGTAAGGAAGTTACAGGTTTTGAAATTGCAGGAGAAAACAAAGTGTTTTATCCTGCACAAACTTTTGTTAGAGGTAAATCTGTAGTATTATCTTCTTCAAGAGTTGATAAACCAGTAGCAGTTCGCTATCTCTTCAAAGATTTTACAACAGCTGAATTGTTTAGTGTTGGTGGTTTACCCATATCGTCTTTCAGAACAGATGATTGGTATAAGGATTAAATTTTTATTCAAATTATAAAATGAAGTATCTAGTAGTTTTCATGATTTTTTGTTTTTCACTTTTTTTAGAAGGTCAAACACCTGTACTTGAAGATTATAATCAGGTTTGGACTTCACAAAGTGAAAATGCATCAGAATCCATGCCCCTTGGAGGTGGTGATATTGGATTGAACGTTTGGGTTGAAAATGGAAATTTATATTTTTATGTATCACGTAGCGGTACTTTTGATGAGCATAATACCTTATTAAAATTAGGTCGTGTAAAAGTGGCATTATCGCCAAATCCGTTTCAAGATAATAATAGATTTCATCAAGAATTAAAATTAAAAGACGGGTATATTTTAATCACTCAGAATAATACGGAAATTAAATTATGGGTTGATGTGTATAGTCCTGTAATTCATCTGGATTTAAAAAGTAAATCTCCAATAACTATGAAAGCGTCTTACGAAAGTTGGCGTTATAAAAATAGAGAAGTAAAAGGGAAGGCTAATAATGCAAATTCATATAAATGGGCTCCTCAAGGAGAGATTTTAACATTTAAAGATTCTATTGATTTTGAGAATAATGGAGTGAAGTTTTATCACCAAAACCGAGATCAAACAGTATTTGATGTCGCTGTAAAACAACAAAAAATGGAATCGGTTAAAGGCCAAATGATGAATCCAATAAAACATTTAACTTTTGGAGGCATCATGTTAGGTAAAGGCATGAAACCCTCTGGGATGTATAGTGGGATGTATCAAGATACCGATTTTAAAGGGTTTAGTTTAGAAAGTGTTAAGCCAGCTAAAAAGCATCAGTTAAAACTGTATTTACATACCGATCAAAATGAAAATATTAATATTTGGAATGATGGATTACAAAATTTAGTATCATCATATAAATTAAAAGAAAAGAAAGCAAAAAAAGAAACCTTTACTTGGTGGAATCAATTTTGGGATAGAAGTTTTATTTATACACAAAATAACGATGGTTCTATAAAAGATTCGGTGTATCAAATAGGGCAGAATTATCAGTTATTTCGATATATGTTGGGTTGTAATGCCTATGGAAAGTATCCAACAAAATTTAATGGTGGTTTGTTTACGGTTGATCCTGTTTATACAAATTCAGATTTAAATTTCACACCCGATTTTAGAAATTGGGGTGGTGGTACGATGACACAGCAAAACCAACGGTTGGTTTATTTTCCGATGCTTAAAAGCGGTGATTTTGATATGATGAAATCCCAATTGGACTATTATTTAAGTCTGCAAAAAAATGCAGAGTTGCGCAGTAAAGTCTATTGGAATCATAAAGGAGCTTCATTTACCGAGCAACTCGAGAATTTTGGTTTGCCTAATCCCGCAGAATATGACTGGAAGCGACCAGAAGATTACGATCCTGGTATGCAGCATAATGCTTGGTTAGAATACCAGTGGGATACGGTGTTTGAGTTTTGTAAAATGATGTTGGAACAAAAAGAATATGCTAATTTAAACATTGAAAAATACAATCCGTTTATAATAAGTTGCCTTCGCTTTTTCGACGAGCATTATCAATATTTAGCTAAAAAAAGAGGAAGGAAAACTTTAGACGCAAATGGGCATTTGGTACTGTATCCTGGTTCTGCAGTCGAGACTTATAAAATGGCATATAATGCAAATAGTACGATTTCTGCTTTAAAAGTAATCTCAGAAAAACTATTAAATGTATCATCAAAAGAATTAAGTATTGAAGATATTAATTATGTAAAAGCATTTCAAACCAGAATACCGCCTTTAAATTTTAGAGAAATAGACCATCATAAAGTATTAGCACCTGCAAAATCATGGGAACGAATTAACAATACAGAAGCAGCACAATTATATCCCGTGTTTCCATGGAAGTTATATGGAGTTGGAAAGCCAGATTTAGATGTTGCGCATAACACTTATTTTTTAGATGAAGATGTGTTGAAATTTAGAAGTCATGTGGGTTGGAAACAAGACAATATTTTTGCTGCACATTTGGGCTTAACCAATGAAGCGGCAAAATACACACTTTTAAAAATGACCAATTCAGGAAGACGATTTCCATCCTTTTGCGGGCCAGGTTTCGATTGGGTGCCTGATCATAACTGGGGTGGCTCAGGAATGATTGGTATGCAAGATATGTTGTTGCAAGAAGTAAATGGAAAAATCCTTTTATTCCCTGCATGGCCAAAAGAATGGAATGTACATTTTAAGTTGCATGCTTCTCAAAATACGGTAGTTGAAGTCATGCTTAAAAATGGAAAAGTAGATATAATAGAAGTGGTTCCAGAAGAAAGACGAAAAGATATTCAGAATCTTTTGTTATTCACTTTAGATGAAAAAATAAATTTAAATTAAATGAGAATGATTAAAAAGGTATTGAGTTGTTTATTGCTATCAGCAATTTTAATTTTAAATGTGCAATGTCAAGACATCAAACCTGAAAAACAAATCGTAAAAGTTGATTTTGATTTTTCTGGAAGAAAACTTGAAGAAGTTCATAATCCAACTTATGAATCTTGGGTAATAAACGAACAGAAGGAAGCAGAGAAATCTTTTGATGGCGTTTCTATAAAGTTGAAAGGCGACTTTACGTCAAAGTGGTTTAAACTAGGAATGAGTGCGCCACATTATGCACAATTAGTTAGTGATGGTTTATTTTCTGAAGCACCTTTAGAAATGACAATTATTGGATTGAATCCAGGCAAACATTCTTTGCTTACATTTCAAAATACATTCGATAAAATAGGCGATAAAAAGTATGCGGCTATTCATGTTTATGTGAATGATAAATTAGTTAGAACGGTATCGCAAAGTAATCGTGTATTCGCTAAAATAGCATCTGAAACTGCTTATTTTGAATTTGAAGCTGAAGAAAATAAAGCCGTTGTTATTCGTTTTGAAATCAATGCAAAATCAGATTCAGAAATTCCTCAAATGATTATTAATGGTTTTGAGATTGATACACCAGATTTAAAAAGACAAGCCAATACACCGTTTCCAGAAAATGCCGATGAGCATGTGGTTTTTAGTGATAAATTAGAACTTAATTGGGCATCGCCCAAAGGAACTCGTGCGTATCATCTGTATTTTGGGGAAGATAAAAACAATGTAATTAATGCAGATAAAAATACTTCTGAATTTAAAGGCGAATTAGCCGATAATAAATTTTCTGTTTCAGATTTATATAGCATGAAAACCTATTATTGGAGAGTAGATGCTGTTGATGCTCATGGAAGTATAACTCAAGGAAATGTGTGGTCTTTTAAACCTGCACAATTAGCATTTCCAGATGCCGAAGGTTATGGTCGATTTGCTATTGGCGGTCGCGGAGGAAAAGTCATTGAAGTTACAAATTTAAATGATGATGGTCCAGGTAGTTTACGTGATGCTGTGAATCAAGATATTGGACCACGAACTATTGTATTCAATGTGTCTGGAAATATAGAATTAAAATCAAGATTGGTAGTTAATCAGCCTTATATAACCATAGCTGGTCAAACGGCTCCAGGAGAAGGTATTACTATTAGCAGAGCTCCAGTTGGTATTACAGGAGATGATAATATTGTTCAGTTTTTAAGAGTTCGTATTGGATCAGGAACCACATATGATGGTATGGGACTTACAGGTGCTAATTATAGTATTATAGATCATTGTTCTATTAGTTGGACTATAGATGAATCCTTTAGTTCACGTGGTGCACATAATATTACATTACAGCGCACCCTAATTTCTGAAGCTTTAAATGTTGCAGGTCATGATAAATATGAAGAGGGAAAGATGCATGGCTATGCAGCAACTATTGGTGGTGATATTGGTAGTTTTCATCATAATTTATTAGCACACAATTACGGAAGAAATTGGAGTATGGGTGGCGGATTAAATGGTGATGGTTATTACTCTGGTCGATTAGATATACGAAATAATGTGGTTTATAATTGGGGACATCGTACAACGGACGGAGGAGCAAATGAAGTTAACTTTGTTAATAATTATTATAAACCTGGAGCTTCTACCGATATTTTCTTTGCATTAACTGCAGATCATGAAGGTGTTGGAAAAGGAAGTCAGCGTTATTTTTTTGAAGGTAATGTGATGTCTGGGCATTTTAATGAAACTAATCAAGAATTAGGAAGACGGTCTAAAATTAAAAACAATGAAATAGTAGATTATGAGACTTTTGTAGAGGATCCGTTTTTTGAATCATATGTTAACACACAGTCTGCAAGGGCAGCTTATAAGAATGTGTTGTCTGATGTTGGAGCAAATCAACCCATTATAGATGCACATGATAAACGAATTATTGAAGAAACAATAGCTGGAACTTATAGTTTTAAAGGCAGTAAAAGCGGATTGGCTGGCATGATAGATACCGTTGAAGATGCTGGAGGTTGGCCAGAATTCTCAAGAGAGACAAGACCTGAAAATTGGGATACGGACCATGACGGGTTGCCAAATTGGTGGGAAGATGTGCATGGTTTAAATTTAGAATCACCATCAAATGATTTTTCTGATTCAAATTCTGATTTAGATAATAATGGATATACGCAATTAGAAGAATATTTGAATTGGATGGCGCAACCACATTATTTTATTACATTAGATGAGCTGTTAGAAATTTCGATAGCTGATTATTTTAAGGGTTATGAGAAAAGTCCGGTTTACAGCTTATCTAATGTAAAAAATGGAAATGTTTTATTAAAAAATAAAACAATTCAATTTAAAGCAATTCAAAAAGGATTAGCGTCTTTTAGAATAACAGTTAAGGATGCCGATGGGGATTCTATGAGTCGAATTATTAATTTATTTGTTAAGTAAACACATGATGAAAAGTAAAATTATGTTAATCTATCTGCTTAGTTTAAGTGTGTTAGTTTATTCTCAAGGAAAAGGCTTAGTCGCAAATGGTAATAGTCCGCATACAAAATTACAAAGTATCAATTTACAGGATGTAAAATGGACTAGTGGTTTTTGGAAAGAACAGTTTGATGTTGAAACCCAAAACACATTGCCTTATATGTGGGATTTATATCATAATGACAGCATTTCACATGCTTATGCAAATTTTGAAATAGCAGCTGGTTTAATGAAAGGAAAGCATGCAGGGCCTTCTTTTCATGATGGTGATTTTTACAAAATCTTAGAAGGAATGGCTTCGGCTTATGCCATTACTAAAAATCCAGAGTTAGATATACAAATGGATGAGGCTATTGCTATGTTTAGTAAAGTACAAAGAGCCGATGGTTATATAAATACACCTGTTTTAATAGAAGAACGTTGGGGCACTTTAGGTCCTGAAGAGCTGAAAAAGCAATTAGGCTTTGAAAAGTATAATATGGGACATTTAATGACGTCTGCATGTGTGCATTACAGAGTAACTGGAAAAACAAACTTTTTAGATGTTGCAAAGGGTGTTGCAGAATTTTTATATGATTTTTATAAAAAAGCATCACCAGAACTCGCTAGAAATGCTATTTGTCCGTCACATTATATGGGTATTATAGAAATGTATCGCACAGTAAAAGATCCAAGATATTTAGAATTAGCTAATAATTTAATTGATATTAGGGGAACCACGAATGATGGTACAGACGATAACCAAGATAGAATTCCGTTTAGAGACCAAACAAATGCAATGGGACATGCCGTAAGAGCTAATTATTTATATGCTGGTATTGCCGATTTATATGCCGAAACAGGGGAAGATAAACTATTAGAAAACCTGAAGTCTATTTGGGATGACGTCGTTTATAGAAAAATGTATATTACAGGTGGTTGTGGAGCACTATACGATGGTGTTTCGCCAGACGGAACATCTTATGATCCTACCGAAGTACAAAAAATACATCAAGCATATGGTAGACCATTTCAATTGCCAAATGCCACGGCACACACAGAAACCTGTGCTAACATTGGTAATGTATTGTGGAATTGGAGAATGTTACAACTTACAGGAGACGCAAAATATACCGATGTTATGGAATTAGCGCTTTATAATAGTGTACTATCTGGTGTAAGTCTTGATGGTACAGCGTTTTGTTATAACAACCCTTTAAATGTGTCAGATAAATTACCTTTTAAACAACGTTGGGGTAGTGAACGGGAAGGCTATATAGCATGGTCAAACTGTTGTGCACCTAATGTAACACGAACTTTAGCTCAGGTTAATAATTATGCCTATAATATTTCAAAAGACGGATTGTATGTTAATTTATATGGAAGTAATCATTTAGTTACTAAAAGTTTAGAAGGCGATAAGATTGAATTAGAACAAATAACAAATTATCCATGGAATGGTAAAATAGTCTTAAAAGTATTAAAAGCACCAAAAAAGGATTTTTCTATATTTTTAAGAATTCCAGGGTGGAGTAAAGAATCAACTATAACTGTAAATAGTAAAATGCTTGATTTAGAAATTGTTTCAGGTAGCTATACAAGAATTACAAAAAAATGGAAAAAAGGAGATGTTATAGAGCTTAATATACCAATGCCAGTAGAGCTAATGCAAGGAAATCCTTTAGTAGAAGAAATAAAAAATCAAGTAGCAGTAAAAAGAGGACCTATTGTTTATTGTTTAGAATCTGATGATATTTCAAAAAAAGCAGAAATTAATAATATTGTGTTAGATATTAATTCAGAATTCACTACGAATAAAATTAATATCGCTAATAGAGAGGTTCTAGCTATAAAGGGAAGTGCTTTTGTTGAAAAAGGAAATTGGGATAAAGTATTATACAAACCAATATCTAAAGATAAAGAAACAATTGACATAAATTTAGTACCTTATTACTCATGGGGAAATCGTTCAAAAGGAGAGATGACTGTGTGGATGTCGTATTGATTGTTCTTTAATAGAAAAAGAATTCCATTAGGGGGCTGCTTTGGGGTTTCCTATGAAATTGTAATTCCCGTGAAATCGATAGGTTTATGAATACATTATTATAACATTTAAATAATGAATAAAACGGGAATCTAAATACATGATTTTTATTTCAAATAGTTTTAGAGCAAAAAGGAACTAGCAAACACCTCTATGGCTCTGCATCAAGGATAGTTTGTTTTAAGAAGTTTATTGTAACTAAAAAAAATTATTCTCTTATTAAAGATAGTATTAAGTGTTGGATGCAAATTTATAAAATTGACCACCGTACAAAAATAGCACAGAATTATTGTTAATATCTCAATATTAGCAGAATACAATGATTGTTATATAATAATCGTTCATGTTTTTGCGTAAACACATAAAAAACAAACAAGAGTTGTTTATAAAATTGGTCGTTGTCCAAAAATAGCATTGAATTATTATTAAAATATCAAAATTAGCAGAATTATTGGTAGTGTGCTTTATCCAGTAATATAATTAAAACTTAAACTAAATATATTAATTAAACTAAACAAACAAGTATGAAAAAAACAATTACTAAAGCTTGTGTTTTATTACTTTTCAGTCTGTTATGTCTGTCAAGTTTTGCGCAAAATACGAGTGGCAAAAAGAACGTCACTGGTACAGTGGTCGATGTTTCAGGCGTACCAATGCCTGGTGTTAATGTTCTTGAAAAGAGAGCCAATAATGGAGCAGTTACAGATTTTGACGGAAAGTATAGTGTTTCTGTGAATTCTGATTCAACTTTAATATTCTCTTTTGTAGGTATGGAAACTCAAGAAGTTGTAGTTAATAATCAAAGTGTTATTAATATTATTTTACATGAGGATATTGAATCTTTAGGAGAGGTTGTTGTAGTAGGTTATGGTACTCAAAAGAGAGAAGCCGTTACAGGGGCTATTTCTACTATTAATCCAGCAGAAGTAGAAGATTTGCCTGTAGGGAACTTAGGAACGGCTCTTGCAGGTCGTGTTTTAGGTGTTTCAGTTAGTGGTGGTCAATCCAGACCTGGTGAAGGAGCTAGTTTAACTATTCGTCAGCCTTTTGGTAATGTAGCAGGTCAGATTACAGCCAAGGATGGTGGTAATACACAACCATTATATGTTATTGATGGTGTTGTACAAATTGATCCTTTTACAGGAACAAACGATAATTCGTTATTTAATAGTTTAGATGCTTCACAGGTAGAGAGTATTTCTTTTTTAAGAGATGGTTCGGCGGCTGTTTATGGGTCTAGAGCATCACAAGGGGTGGTTTTAGTTGTTACAAAAAAAGGAAAAAAAGGGCCTGCTAGGTTTAGTTATAGTGGCAATTTTTCTGTATCAGATGCAACCTATCATTCTAAAATGATGAATGCTAGCCAGTATGGTCAAGCGTTTAATATTATGAATGGTGCATACGGTAATGAAAGAAATGAAACTAATAATGATTACTTTTTTTCTTCTGAGGCCTTAGATCATTTTAAAACTCTTGATTATAATTTTTTAGAAGATGCATGGTCAACAGCGTCATCAAAAAGGCATAATGTTAGCCTAAGTGGAGGTACGGATGATGCTACTTATTATGCAGGAATTTCATATTTTGAACAAGATACTAACTTAGCCATTTTAGATTATGATAAATGGTCTTTTCGTGCAGGGAGTACTTTTAAGATAGCTTCAGGGTTATCTGCCGATTTTCAGGTTGCAGGACTTTTTGAAGAAAGAAGAAAGACGTTTAATAAGTTTGGTTCAGAATCTGAAGATGATTATATTCAATTACAATATAGAACCCCGTTTTTACCATATTATATTGATGGTTTACCAACTAAAATGCGAAATGCGAGTGGTTCAAATCAATTGGAGTATAACTATGCAGAAATGTTAAGACTTGGGAATTTAAATGTTAACAAAGGAAATAATGTAACTATAAATGCAAAGCTTAAATATGATTTCCCGTTTGTTGAAGGCTTAAGCACTCAATTAAGTTATGCAAGAACTGAAAGTAAAAATAGAGCAAAGCAAGTAGGTTACGGATATACATTGACTGAATTTAATGGAGCTGGAGATGATGAAGAAAGTTATATTTATTATGAATCAGGTTCTGGTCCTCTTGGAGATAATACAATTAGAAAAACAAAAACGACTAGTAGAGGACGTAGAGTTTTAATAGATAATGATACAAGATGGAGAGAGCAGTTAAATTTTCAATTAAATTATGCTAGAGATTTTGGTAAACATTCTTTGTCTGGTCTTTTTGCTATAGAAAAAAGCGAATCATCATTTGATCAAGATAGGCTTGTTTTTGAAGGAAATATTCCAGAATGGGCAACAGGTCAAGATTGGGAAATCGGTAATCGTGATGCTGGTAATAGTGGAACTAGTTCTAGTGAGGCAGGAGATTTAGGTTATATAGCTAGATTGTCTTATGGTTTTGATAATAAGTATTTTGTAGATGTTTTATATAGATCAGATGCTTCAACAAAATTTGCGCCAGAAAATTATTGGGGTAATTTTTATAACGTTTCTGCTGGATGGATTGTGTCTAAAGAGAATTTTTGGAGTTCAAAGACAGTTGATTATTTAAAAATTAGAGCCTCAGCTGGTAAGGTAGGTAATGATAATATAAAGTCATGGTTATGGAGACAAGGTTATAGTTATCAAGCTTCTAGTAGTAATAAAGGACCTGCTTTTGGCGGTAACGATAATAGAACCGACTGGTGGAAACCTAGTGCAATAGCTAATTACGATGCACATTGGGGGTCTGAGTTTAAAACTAATTTTGGTGTAGAAACAAGACTTTTAGATAATAGAATGTCAATAAATATTGAACAGTATTATAATATGGGTACAGATCTTCTTGCCCCGACTAGTAATACTTCTTTTTTCACAATTGGAGGAACACCACCTACTGTGAATTATGCTGAAGCAGATACTTATGGTACTGAAATTTCTATAGGTTGGAAAGATGTTATTGGAAAAGATTTTAATTATGGAATAACACTTCTTACTGGATGGAGTGATAATAAAATTATTAAAGGTGATTTTAATCCAGAAAGTGTTAAACCTTGGGATATTCAAGAAGGGAAATCTACAAATATAGGAACTTGGGGTTATGATAATCTAGGAATGTTTAAAACCTATGAAGAAATTGATAACTATGTTTCAGAAACGGGTGTTACCGATATTTTCGGATATGTTTATGATGCAGATCCAACTCAATCAGATCTTAAACCAGGCATGTTATATTATAGAGATGTTAGAGGTGAATGGGATCCAGAAACAAAAACTTTTGCAGAAGCTGATGGTGTAATAACAGAAGATGATCAAGTTCAATTAAAAAAACCAGCAAAATGGGTTCCTACTGGGTTTTCATCTATCATCAATTTGTCATATAAAAACTTTAATTTAAATACCGTTGTAGGTGTAAGTTGGGGAGGATATAGAACAGTTAATGGTACAGCAACCAAATACATGAATAGAGATCGAATTTATCAGAATTGGGAAAATAGACCTGAATTTTGGAGCAATATGTATGATCTTAATTTAAACCCTAACGGAACGATACCGAATTTAGCAAAAAATAATGGAAATATTAATAATAGAACTTCTGATTTTTGGGCGGTAAATAATTTTGCAATGAATATTAGAAATGTAAATTTAAACTATTCATTTTCAAAGAAAATATTAGATAAGCTTAAGATTAATAGCTTAAGGTTAAATGTGGTAGCAATAAATCCATTTATTATTGTAAATCCTTATAAAGATTGGGGACTAGGTCCTGATGGAAATTTTAACGAATTTCCTGTTCTTAAAACCTATTCTTTAGGGCTTAATGTTGGATTTTAATTTGATTTAAAATTTTAAAATTATAAATATGAAAAATATAAAAAATAACATTCTGTTAGTTATTATTATGACAGGATTTTTAGTGAGCTGTAGTACAGACTTTCTAGAAGAAAAGACTGAGTTAAATCAAGCAACAACTCAGATTTATGAAGATGAAAATTTGTCAAGAACATACATTAATGGTTTATATAAACTTGTTGTAGCACCAAATGATAAAGATTTATCTAATTACCATCTTATGGCATTTATTCATGGGAACGAATCTTTATTTGGATCAGCAACTGATGAAAAAGGAGATGAGAATGATTTAAATAAAGAGTATACCTCGATTTTAAATACAAATAATCATTGTTTAAAATCTATATATAGTAAGAGTGTGGATAACGATATATGGGGTATGATCAGATATTGTAATGAATATTTTGATAATGTAGATAATTATGAAGGGCTTAGTGATGAATTTAAAAATACAGCTAAAGGTCAGTTTTATTATTTTAGAGGGCTTCTTTATTTTGAATTGGTAAGATTGTATGGTGGTGTACCAATAATTACAACAAACAAGACTGAATTAGATATAGAAATACCTAGAAGTAGCTCAGGAGAAGTTATCAATCAAATTGTAGCGGATTTAGATATGGCAGAAGCATTATTGCCTACCTCATGGAGTGGTAGTGATTATGGTCGTGTAACAAATTTAAGTGCCTCTGCTTTAAAAGGACGTGTGTTATTAACTTGGGCAAGTCCTCTTTTTAACAGAACTGATGATCAAGCTAGATGGCAACGTGCTTATGATGCCTGTAAATCAGCATATGATGTTTGTACAGCTGCTGGAAAAGGGTTGAACCCAGATTGGAAAAACATGTGGTTTGAAGAAGAAGGGAATCCAGAAGCTATTACGGTTGTTGGATACAACAATCATGATGATTCTGATAGAAAGAATAATGCTAACGAAAGAAAAGCACGTTCTAGAGCAGCAGGAGGAGATGGAAGTATTTCTCCAACTAAAAATATTATGGATGCATTTCCAATGAAAGATGGTACAGCTTATGATCCTAACAGTAATCTTAATGATTTTTATAAAGATAGAGATCCAAGATTTTATAATACGTTTTCATATAATGGATCTATTTGGCCTTGGAGTCAAGAGCCAGAATGGAAAAACTGGACTTACTATTGGCATGATGAAGCAGGAGGAGATCCTGAAAATTCTACCGAACAGGATAACAATGCGACAGGAGTCTATTTAAGAAAATTTACTAATGATAATTTTGAATATGATGATGACGATAAGTTTAGATATAGCGGAACAGATTATATGGAATTTCGTTTTGCAGAAGTAGTTTTAAACTTAGCAGAAGCAGCAGTTGGAATTGATAATTTATCAGAAGCTAAAGGTTATTTAAAAAAGATTAGAGAAAGAGCTGGTATAGAGAATAATGATGGAGACTATGGTTTGTCTGCTGTAAGCTCAAGAGATCAACATTTTGCGGCTTGTATTAACGAAAGAAAAGTAGAATTAGCATATGAAAATAAACGTTTCTTTGATTTAAGACGTTGGTTACTTTTTAATGATAATTTTGGTACTGTAACTCAATTAAATCAAACACCTATTGATGGAATTAGAAGACAAGGATATTATGTTGTTGTTAAAGATTATGTGGGAAGTGATGATCCTTTAAAAGGAGACATTATTGATAGAGATGCAGATGCTTCTAATTACCCTGCAGGTGTAACAACTTATGAAGAATATGTAGATTATTTATACGATAATTATTTTGAGGTTGTTGTTAGAGATGATGTAGATGATAATGGTTTTTCTTTTACATGGTATGATGAGTATTACTTTTTTGGAATTTATGAAGATGCTCTTAAAAAATCACCATATTTAAAACAAACTCAAGGATGGGGTAACGGATTTGGAGCCGGTGTTTTTGATCCTTTAGCAGAATAAACGTTATTCAAAATAATTATTTAAAATATAGAAATTACCTGTATCCATATTAAATACAGGTAATTTTTTTAATTATTCCAATTTGTTTTCAGATTCAAGATGTTCATTTACACTAAGAAAATAAATTTTACTGCCAACTAAAAATAAACTTTATAATATTTATAAATAGGTGTAAGCCACTACATCGAATACAATAAAAACAAAAATGAATAAGTTTAATTTTATTTTAATAATCCTATTTCTAGGAATTACAAATGCTTATGCCCAATATCCAAAGCTTACAGATGAGGATAGAGCTAAAGAGAAAGCTATTAAAGATGAAGCTTATAAGCACTCAGACGAGGCTTGGGAAAAAGCTAAAATTATAGTTCAAAAAGAAGCTAGGGAAGGAAAACCATATATTCCTTGGGCAGGACGACCAACAGATTTGCCACAAGCAAGTATACCTGCTTTTCCAGGTGCTGAAGGAGGAGGCATGTACACGTTTGGTGGTCGTGGTGGAAATGTTTATACAGTTACAAGTTTAGCAGATGATGGACCAGGTTCTTTACGTGAAGCATGTGAAAAAGGAGGAGCAAGAATTATTGTATTTAATGTTGCAGGGATAATTAAACTTAAAACTCCATTAATTGTTCGAGCACCATATATAACCATTGCAGGTCAAACTGCACCAGGAGATGGGATTTGTGTTTCAGGCGAATCGTTTTGGATAGATACACACGATGTTATTATTCGCCACATGCGTTTTCGTAGAGGCGATACGTTTGTTGGTAGAAGAGACGATGCTATTGGTGGTAATCCAGTTGGAAATATCATGTTAGATCATATTTCAGCAACTTGGGGATTAGACGAAAATATGTCTATTTATCGCCATATGTATAGTCCAGGAGCCGATTATAAAGATGAGAAAAAACCGACCGTTAACATTACTATTCAAAACAGTTTATTTGGTGAAGCTTTAGATACGTATAATCATGCTTTTGGTAGTACTTTAGGTGGTGAGAACTGTGCGTTTATTAGAAATATGTGGGCTAGTAATGCTGGAAGAAATCCTTCTATAGGGTGGAATGGTATTTTTAATTTTGTGAATAATGTGATGTTTAATTGGGTACATCGTTCTGTAGATGGGGGAGATTATACAGCTAAATACAATATTATCAATAACTATTTTAAACCAGGTCCATTAACACCTAAAGATGCTCCTATAAGTTATCGTATTTTAAAACCAGAAGCTGGTAGAAGTAAACTAGATACTATGGTTTATGGTCGTGCTTATGTTAAAGGAAATATAGTAGATAAAAACCCAGCAATCACAAAAAATAATTGGGCAGGTGGTGTACAGATTGAAGGTAAAGATGGGGAGCTTTTGAGTTTTAAAGATGCTAAACCATATTTCGATTATATGAATGCGAGTACTCCTTTCCCAATGCCTTGGTTTAAGGAAATTATGTCTGCAGATGAGGCTTACAATTTTGTGATTAATAATGCAGGAGCAACATTACCAATAAGAGATGTTGTGGATACAAGAATAGCAAGAACAGTTAAAACAGGAGAGCCAGAATATATTAAAGGACTAGATCCAGATTCTTTTTATCAATTTAAACACAGACGCCTTCCTAAAGATTCATACAAAAAAGGAATTATTACAGATATTTCTCAAGTAGGTGGTTATCCTGAATACAATGGAACACCTTATCAAGATTCAGATAAAGATGGGATGCCAGATAAGTGGGAAGAAAAATATGGTTTAAATCCAAATGATGCTTCAGATGCAAATGGAGATAAAAATAAAGATGGTTATACTAATATTGAGGATTATATAAATGGTAATAATCCAAAAAAATATAAGGATTGGACAGATTTAAAGAACAATGAAAATTCTTTAAAAGAGCGATTACTTCAGTAATAATAAGTAAAATAAAAAACATGTCAATTAAAAAAATAAGTTTAAATATTGTATTTTTTACGTTAGTCATAGTGGGTTTAAATGCACAACAGCATCTAGACCCAGAGTATATAAAAGTTACAAAAGGTAGAGCTTCAAAAATTGTAAAAGAACTTGAGTTGTCTGATTCAGAAAAAGAAGCCGCAGTAATAAGTGTTATTGCAAAACAATATCAAAACTTGAGTAAATTTCAAGACGAAAGAGATGCAGAAATTGACGCATTAAAAAAAAATAAGCTTTCAAAAGAAAAGCAAAACAAAAAAATAGATAAGGTAAAAGCTAAAGCAAATAAATCAATTGAGAAGTTGCATAAAATATATCTTAAGCAGTTATCGGTTCATTTAAATGAAGAAAAAGTTGATGCTGTTAAAGATGGTATGACTTATAGTGTTTTGCCAAAAACATATGCGGCATTTTTAGAAATGATACCAAGTCTTTCTCAAGAGGAAAAGGATTATATATACAACAATTTAAAAGAGGCTAGAGAACAAGCCATGGATGGTGGTTCATCTAAAGAAAAGCATGCTTGGTTCGGAAAATATAAGGGAAGAATTAATAACTATTTGTCGGCAAGAGGATATGATTTAGAGAAAGAAAGAGATGGATGGTACAAACGAATAGAAGAACAAAAAAACAAGTCTGAATAACAGCTGTTTTAGTTAAAAATTGGTTAAAGATTTAAATTCTCATCATGCAAAATTCAAGTATTTATTCATTTAAAAGATTATTGCCGTTAATAACCTTTACTGCTGTATTTCAGTTGGCATTTGCTCAATATCCAGAAATACCTCATGATCTTCAGGCGAAAACAGATACAGTATTAGCGAAAGAAAATGTTAGACTGCATAAAATATGGGAAGATAATTATCATATTATAGTTGAAGAAGCCAAGCACGGTAAGCCGTATATTCCATGGGCAGCCTATCCATCCGATTTAATAAAAGCCGATATTCCTGCATTTCCAGGAGCAGAAGGTGGTGCTGCGTTTACACCTGGTGGTCGTGGCGGAAAAATATTTGTAGTCACCAGTTTAGAAGATTCAGGCAAAGGTACTTTTAGGGAAGCTTGTGAAGCAGTAGGAGCCAGAACCATTGTTTTTAATGTTTCTGGAATAATTCAATTGAAAAAGCCTATTAGTGTGCGAGCGCCTTATATTACAATTGCAGGACAAACAGCACCAGGTAATGGTATTTGTATTGCGGGAGAATCGGTATTATTAGATACACACGATATTATTATTCGTCACATGCGTTTTCGTCGTGGTGCTACCGATGTCACTAGACGAGACGACGGTTTGGGAGGCAATGTTATTGGTAATGTTATTATTGATCATTGTTCGGTAAGTTGGGGATTAGATGAAAATATTTCATTATACCGTCATCAATTTCAGGCTAATAAAAAATCAAAGTTAGAAAAATTACCAGCGGTAAATGTTACCATTCAAAACACGATTTCATCTGAAGGTTTAGATACTTATAATCATGCTTTCGGAAGTACTATTGGAGGTTTAAATAGTACCTTTATTAGAAATTTATGGGCTAATAATATTTCTAGAAATCCATCTATTGGGATGTACGGTAGTTTTAATTTTGTAAATAACGTGTTGTTTAACTGGTGGAATCGTTCCTTAGATGGAGGCGATTATCGCTCCATGTTTAATATTATAAATAATTATTTTAAACCAGGCCCAATAACACCAGAGGATAAGCCAATTCGTTACAGAATTTTAAAACCAGAATCAGGTTACATGGAGCCTAAAACCTTTGGTCGCGCTTATGTTTCTGGAAATTATGTTGTGGGATCTCCAGAAGTTACTGCTAATAACTGGGATGGCGGCGTTCAAATTGAAAACAGATTGCATACAGAAGCTAAAGACTATTTAGAGCTTATCAAGCAAGACAAACCATTTGAAATGGCACATCTTACTATAATGGATACCCAGAAAGCTTATGAATTTGTTTTAAACAATGTAGGTGCTACGCTTCCTAAAAGAGATGCTGTGGATAAACGTATTATTAATTATGTTAGAACGGGAAAGATAACTTATAAAGAAGGTTTAGAAAATACGATTGGTAAGGAGTTTATTAAAAGAAGATTACCTGCCGATTCTTATAAAAAAGGCATTATTACACACCCAGACCAAGTTGGTGGATACCCAAATTATTCTGGGAAATCTTATAAAGATTCTGATGGCGATGGCATTTCAGATAAATGGGAGAAAAAATATGGATTGAATCCTAAGGATGCTTCCGATGCTAATAAAGATTTAAATGGCGATGGCTATACTAATATTGAAAAATATATTAATGGTATCAATCCATTAGAAAGAGTCGATTGGACAAAAATAGAAAATAACACCGATACGTTGGCAAAATTACCAAACGGATTGTTACAATAAATAAACACTTAAAAGCTATTATGTTGCGATTTAAAGATTTAAAACATATTGTTTTTCAATTTGATATGAAGCTGTGTTTAATGGTGCTGGCTTTCTTTTTTTAATACCTCAGGTTTTTGCTCAAGCAAAGTTTCCAGATATTGTAAAAAATGAAAAAGGAAAAGTTACACATGTTGCAGATAGTTTAGGGAATAAAATTCCCGACTTTTCTTTTGCTGGTTATCAGGCTTCAGAAGTACAAATTCCAAATGTGGAAGCCCAAATATTTGTGCCAAAACAAGTAACAGATGCAACAGAAAACATTCAGGCAGCTATCAATTATGTTAGTAGTTTAAAACCCAATGCTTCTGGATTTAGAGGAGCCGTTTTGTTAGATAAAGGCATTTTTAAAATTGATGGTACTTTATACATAAAACAATCTGGAGTGGTGTTGCGTGGTAGCGGAAACAATATAAATGAAACCGTGCTTTTAGGTACGGGTATTAAACGCGAAGCTATTATTAGTGTATTTGGAGTAAACGATAAAAAGTTAAAAGATACTTTGAGTTTTAATATAGATTATACACCGCTTGGAGCTCAAAAGATTCAATTGAAAGACGCATCAAAGTTAAAAGTTTTAGATGATATTATCATTGAAAAACCTTTAACTCAAAATTGGATTGACACCTTACAAATGAATGAATTTGGAGGAGAAACTGGTTGGATAGGTTGGAAAACCAGAGACTGGGATATCACTTGGAATCGTGTGGTTAAAAGTATAAAAGGAAACGAAGTTACTTTAAATGCGCCTTTAACAATGGTTCTAGATGATACTTACGGAAAAGCTCAAGTGATTTCTTATTCTTGGCCAGGTAGAATAGAGCAAATTGGAATTGAAAATTTAAGTATACAGTCCACTTTTGATGCTTCCAATAGTAAAGATGAATTACATAGGTGGTTTGGAGTTACGATGCAGTATGTTAAAAATGCTTGGGTTCGTCAAGTTAATTTTAAGCATTTAGCAGGTGGAGCAGTTTCGTTATTAAAATCAGCACAACAAATTACGGTTGAAGATTGTATAGCAACTGAGCCTATTTCTGAGATTGCAGCATTTAGACGACATACATTTTATACGGAAGGTGAACAAACTTTATTTCAGCGTTGTTATTCAGAAAATGGATATCACGATTTTGCAGTTGGAGGTTTTGGAACAACAGGTCCGAATGCTTTTGTGCAATGTGAATCGTATTTGCCGTTTAGTAATAGTGGTACTATTGGTAGTTGGGCAACGGGTGTATTATTCGATGTTGTGAAAATTGATGGTGGAGCTTTAGGTTATGAAAATAGAGAACAAAGAGGAAGAGGTGCTGGTTGGTCTGCTGCTAACAGTGTGATTTGGGAAACTTCGGCTTCGAAAATAGGATGCTATAGTCCGCCAACAGCTCAAAATTGGGCGTTTGGTGTTTGGGGAGGAATTATGACAGGAAACGGTCATTGGAAAGACGTGAATAATCATATTACGCCGAGAAGTCTATTTTATGCGCAATTGGAAAATCGACTCGAACAGCTTCCATTTAATGCGTTTGTATTTGATACAGGTTCTGAACCTTCTTCAAGCCCAACGATTGAGCAAGCTGAACAATTAACAAAAGAAGCTTTAAAACCTGTGGTGATTCTGCCAGAATGGATCAATCAAGTTTCAAAACAAAATGTCATTCCTACACATTCAGAAAATGTAAAATCCATTAAAGATTTAAAACTAAAGCCTTTCCGCGAAAGCGAAAACAAGAAGGCTTTAAAAGTAGAAATCAAAAATGGTTGGCTTACTTTTAATGACCAAGTTATAATTGGAAATCAATCAAATGTACAATGGTGGCGAGGCAGTCTTAGAGATCATGATATTAGAAATGCTTCTTCACATGTAACTCGATTTGTCCCAGGAAGAACAGGCGCTGGTTTTACAGATAATTTACAAGACGTTGTAACTAATTTTTCAAAAAATAATACCATCGCTTTAGAACATAATTACGGATTGTGGTACGAACGCCGTATGGACGATCATGAACGCACGCGTAGAATTGATGCTGATGTTTGGCCACCATTTTACGAACAACCTTTTGCACGAACTGGAACCGGATTAGCTTGGGATCACCTAAGTAAATATGATTTAACAACTTACAACGATTGGTATTGGACTCGTTTAAAATGTTTTGCTGATTTAGCGCAATCTAACGGACAACTATTGATTAATCAGCAATATTTTCAGCATAATATTATAGAAGCTGGCGCACACTGGTCGAGTTCACCTTGGCGTTCAGCAAATAATGTAAATAATACAGGGTTCCCAGAGCCACCGCCATATGCTGGTGATAAGCGAATTTTTATGGCAGAGCAATTTTATGATGTAACAAACCCCGTTCGGAAAAAATTGCACCAACAGTTTATTAGAAAATCATTAGAGAATTTTGATGGAAATAGTAATGTTATTCAATTAACAAGTGCAGAATATACAGGACCTCTTCATTTTATGGAATTTTGGTTAGAAGAAGTTCAGAAATGGAAAGACGAAACGGGTAAAAATGGCATTATTGGTTTAAGTGCTACAAAGGATGTTCAAGATGCTATTTTAGAAGATGATAAGTTTACAAAAACAGTCGATTTAATAGATATTCGTTATTGGCATTACAGAGAAGACGGTACTGCATATGCGCCAGAAGGGGGTAAAAATTTAGCACCAAGACAGCATGCTCGTAAAATGAAAACAGGTAAAGAAACCGAAGAGCAAGTATATAGAGCTATAAAGGAATATCGTTCTAAATATCCTGAAAAAATAGTATTATATTCTACTAACGCATCACCAAGGTTTGGTTGGTCCGTTCTTATGGCAGGAGGTTCATTGGCTAATATTCCTAAGATAAAAATCCCTGGTTTTTATAAAGCTTTAGCTGAAATGAAAGTAGATGAAAATCAAAATGTCAACAGTGATTTTTGGACTTTAAAAGCTAGTGGAGATAGCTATTTGTTTTATTTAAAAAATACCAACAAAATTAATATAGATTTATCTGAATCTAAAGGAAGATATCAAGTTTTCTGGATAGATACTAGTAGTGGAGACGTGATTTCTACAAATAGCATTCAAGGAAAATCAAAGCACTTGCTATCAAATCCAACGAACAAAAAAGTAGCTGTTTTTATAAATAAGAAATAAACTAAATAAGTATGATAAGAAATAAAAAACTCTTTAAAGTTTTTACAATTTTAGGTATCGTTAGTTTGATAATATCCTGTAAAGAATCAAAAAAAGAAACTATAAATATTGAACCAGAAGTGGCAGGTATACAAAAGCTTGAAGTTTCAAACAATGGACATTATTTTCAAACGGAAGATGGAAAACCTTTCTTTTGGTTGGGTGATACGGGTTGGTTAACTTTTAAAAAGTTGAATCGTGATGAGATTAAAACGTATTTTCAAGATAGAAAAGCCAAAGGGTTTAATGTGATTCAAATTATGACATTACATTCCGAAGAAATGACCAATATTTATGGTGATTCGGCTTTAGTAAACAAAGATGTTTCCAAACCATTAATTACAGAAGGGAACGATTTCGAAAATCCTGAAATGTATGATTTTTGGGATCATGTAGATTATGCTTTAGATGTTGCAGAAGAAAATGATTTATATCTAGGTATGGTGCCAATTTGGGGTACATCTGTAAAAGGAGGCAAGGTTAATTTAGAACAAGCAAAGGCCTATGCAAACTTTTTAGGAGATCGATTTAAAGATAGAAGAAATATTATTTGGTTAAATGGAGGCGATACCCCTGGTGAGGAAAATACTGAAATTTGGAATGCTATAGGGAGCATTCTTAAATCGAAAAACCCTCAAGCTTTAGTAACATTTCATCCCTTTGGACGTACCGATTCTTCCGATAATTATCACGATGTATCTTGGTTAGATTTTAATATGTTTCAATCGGGGCACAGACGATACGATCAAGAAACCGAAGGAAAAATGTATGCTCAGGACAACTACAAATATGTTAATGTAGATTTCAATTTAAAACCTACCAAGCCTACTTTAGATGGTGAGCCTTCGTATGAAGGTATTCCGCAAGGTTTACACGATACATTACAACCGTTGTGGACAAACAATGATTTACGTCGTTACGCATATTGGTCTGTTTTTGCAGGTGGAGCCGGTTTTACTTATGGACATAATGCTGTAATGCAAATGTTTAGCGCTGGCGATAATCCCGCTTATGGAAATAAAAAACTATGGATTGATGCCATAAACGACCCTGGAGCACAACAAATGAAGTTTGTAAAAGATTTAATTCTGAAATTCCCATATTTTAATAGAATTCCTGATGCAACTTTAATTGCAAATCAAGGCGAAAAGTATGATTATTTGGCTGCTACACGAGGTGAAGATTATGCTTTAATTTATACCTACAATGCCCGAAACATATCTATAAATATGGGTAAAATTAAAGGCGAAGAAGTTGAAGCTTCATGGTACAATCCTAAAAATGGAGCGATTACTAAAGTCGGAACTTTTAAGAATGAAGGTATTCAGGAATTTAAGCCATCGGGAGAACCAATTGATGGTAATGACTGGGTATTAATTTTAACTTCTAAACAATAGTATTTTGAATTTTAAAAAAAATTATATAGTATTTTTTACTTGTTTGGTAACAGCTTTTTCAACGTTGCAAGCAAACACGACCAGTGGCTGGATTAATATTTTAGAAGCTGGTGGGAATAATAAAGGAGAACTTTGTACAGAAGCCATTCAAAACGCCATAAATGAAGCAAATGCTTCTGGAGGTGGAACCATTTATTTTCCAGCAGGAAATTATTTAACGGGCGCTTTAAAACTAAAAAGCAATATTGTTATCCATTTAGAAGCTGGTGCTCTTTTAAAATTTTCAACCAATTTCGATCATTATTTACCCTTTGTCGAATACCGTTGGGAAGGCACTGTTTTAAAAAGTTTTTCACCTTTACTTTATGCCAATAATCAGGAAAATATAACCATTACAGGTCGTGGCGTTATTGATGGGCAAGGTGAAGCTTGGTGGAAGGAAATTTGGCGTATCGAATCTTCTAAAGAAAAACTAGAACTTACCAAGTATCAGAAAATGACTCAGGAAGCAAATGCTAATGTAAAGACAGAACCGTATTACGAAAGAACCAGAAGTTATCTATTTCATAGACCACCATTATTTCAAACGTACCATTGTAAGAATATTAGAATTGAAGGCGTAACATTTCAGAACTCACCTTTTTGGACTATTAATCCAGCATTTTGTGACAATGTAACTATTGATAATGTCACGATTTTCAATCCGTATTCACCAAATACCGATGGGATTAATCCAACATCATGTAAAAATGTTCATATTTCAAACTGTCACATAAGTGTTGGAGACGATTGTATTACAATCAAATCTGGTAGAGATGCCGATGGTAGAAAATATGCAACACCAACAGAAAATGTCACAATTACCAATTGTACCATGTTGAGTGGTCATGGTGGCGTGGTTATAGGTAGTGAGATGTCTGGTGGTATTAAAAAAGTAACGATAACTAATTGTGTATTTGATGGTACCGATCGTGGGATTCGTATTAAAGCCGCGCGTGGACGAGGTGGTGTTGTCGAGGAAATAAGAGTGTCTAATGTGGTTATGAATAACATAAAGCAAGAAGCTTTTATGCTGAATTTGTTTTACGATAAAAACACAGTAGTAGAGCCAGTTACAGAGCGTACCCCCATTTTTAGAAACATTCATATTAGCAATGTTACGGCAACCCATGTAAATACAGCTGGGCGTATTATAGGAATTCCAGAAATGCCGATTCATAATATCTCATTTTCAAATGTTAATATAGAAGCTAAAGAAGGTTTTAATCTAACTACGGCTTCCGATGTGGAGTTTCATGATGTAAAGATAAATACAACATTAGGGGCTTCATTTAAAATTGAAGCGTCTAAAAACATTATATTAGATAATGTTGCCACATCGTCGCCATTGAAAAACACACCTGTTGTGAAATTAAATAATGTATCAAATTTGATGTTAAATAATTGTTTTCCTATGAATGCAACTGATGTTTTTTTAGAAGCAGATGGTGCACAAACTAAAAATATTTATTTGAAGAATAATGTTTTTTATAATGTGAAAACAGTTTTAAAAATGGGAGAATCACTTCAAAGTGAAATTAAAATAGAATAATAAAAGTACTTGCAAATATGAAAAAAGGCTTGTTTTTAATATTAGTTTCAGTGGTTTTTAGTTGTGCTTCAAAAAAAGACATCTACTTGTTTACATCCTTTAGAGAACCAGCAACCGATGGTTTGTATTTGGCTTACAGTGAAGATGGTTTTTATTGGGAAGATCTTAAAGGACCGTATTTAAAACCAGAAGCTGGAGCGAGTAAAATCATGCGTGATCCGTCAATAGCTAAAGGTAAAGATGGTGTTTATCATATGGTTTGGACTACCGATTGGAAAGGTGGAGATGGTTTTGGATATGCGAGCTCAAAAGATATGATTCATTGGAGTGAACAACAATACATTCCGGTAATGGCACATGAACCTGAGGTTGTCAATGTTTGGGCACCAGAAATTTTTTATGATGATGTTGAAGATCGGTATATCATTATTTGGGCATCAACCATTCCATTTCGTTTTGAAAAAGGTATAGAAGAAGAGAAAAATAATCACCGTATGTATTATGTAACGACGAAAGATTTTAAAACCTTTTCAGATACTAAATTATTCTTAGATCCCGGTTTTAGTGTGATTGATTGTGTAATCGTAAAGCGAGGACAAGATGATTACGCCTTAATAATAAAAGATAATACAAGACCGAATAGAAACCTGAAAGTCGCTTTTGGAAAAACACCTTTAGGACCGTTTGAGAATGTTTCAGAACCCTATTCGGGCTACCTTTCAGAAGGACCAACCGTATTAAAGCAGAACGGAAAATATATTATTTATTACGATAATTATGGTGAGAAAAATTATAAGGCAGTTCAAACTTCAGATTTTAAAACTTTTGAAGATATAAGTGCTCAAATAAGATTACCCGAAGGCCATAAACATGGTACCATAACAACGATTTCAAAATCTGTTTTAAAAAGTTTAATAGAAAAAAGTAAAACTATAAATGACTAAATTAAATACAAAAATGAAAAGCGGAATCATATTAATTGTATTACTGTTTACTGTGTTTTTTACTCAGGCACAACAAGATACTTTAAAATATGTTGGCTCGACTTTGTCGAATATAGATTATCATCACGGGCAATTAAGTCCAGCTGTAGGTGTTCATGCGACTCAAATTATGAGAGCGAGTCGTGAACATCCAGAAAAGTCGGATGGTTTTGGGTGGACATACAATCACGCACCTAATATAGCGTATTGGAACAATACCTTTTTTGTACAGTACTTAAGTGACCCTGTTGGAGAACACATTCCACCAAGTCAATCTTTTTTACAAACCTCAAAAGATGGTGAAAATTGGAGTTTTCCAGAAGTGGTTTTTCCTATGTATAATATTCCAGATGGTTACGTAAAAGAAGGTGTAAATGCGGTAGCCAAAAATTTAAAGGCCGTTATGCACCAGCGTATGGGCTTTTTTACATCATCGGATAATCGTTTTTTTACATTGGCTTATTATGGAATCGTTATGGAGCCGCATGATGATCCTAATGATGGTAAAGGAATAGGAAGAGTAATTAGAGAAGTTTATAAAGATGGCAGTTTTGGACCAATTTACTTTATTCGTTATAATAAATCATGGGATGTTTCTAAATCTGCTTATCCATTTTATACAAAAAGTAAAGATAAAGGATTCAAAAAAGCATGTAAAGAATTATTGGCCACACCTTTAATGATGCAACAATGGGTTGAGGAAGCCGATAGAGATGACCCTTTAATTCCGCTTAAAAAAGAATATAAAGCCTTTAGTTATTACCATATCCCAGATGGAAGAGTTGTTGGTTTGTGGAAACATGCCTTAACATCTATGAGCGTGGATGATGGTAAAACATGGCAATATGACGCTTTAAGAGCACCAGGTTTTGTGAATAGTAATGCTAAAATTTGGGGACAAAAAACTTCAGATGGTCGTTTTGCAACGGTTTATAATCCTTCAGAATTCCGTTGGCCGCTTGCCATTTCAACTAGTGATGACGGATTGAATTATAACAATTTATTTTTAGTGCATGGTGAAATATCCCGAATAAGATATGGAGGTGCATATAAATCTCATGGCCCACAATATGTGCGTGGTATTGTAGAAGGAAATGGAACGCCTCCAGATGGTAAAATTTGGTTAACCTATAGCATGAATAAAGAAGATATGTGGGTAGCTTCAGTTCCTGTTCCTGTAACAAGTATTGTAAATGAAGATGTTAAAGATGTTTTTAGTAAGCTTCCTAATGGTAAAGAATTAGAATTTTGGAATACTTATAACTTGTCTTGGGCTTCTGCTAAAATTGAAAACAAGAATAATGAGAAATGGCTAACATTGCGAGACCAAGATCCTTTTGATTATCCTCGTGTAGAGCGTGTAATTCCTTTTGCTGAAAAAATGGAAGCGACTTTCACAGTAATTCCAGAACAAAATAATCATGGAATAATGCAGGTAGAATTCCAAAACAAACAAGGCATGCCTGCCATTCGTTTTATATTCGATTCAGACGGGAATTTAAAACACAAAGCAGGCTATAGATTGAGAAATATTATGCCATATGAAGCAGGAAAAGAATATGCAATTAAAATTTCTTTAAATGCCGATTCACGATCATATACGTTTAGTGTCAATGGAGGAAAGGAAATTAGAGGTATATTTTTTCAACCAGTAGATGGTATTTCACGCATTATGTTTCGAACAGGAGAGCAACGCCATTATCCAAACCCAGATACACCAGTAGATACTCCTGATTATGATGATGTACCTTTTACGGGAGCATCTATTCTAGAAGCTGTATTTAATATTAAATCATTGATGACTAAAAAGCTATAATTTGAAAATTTTTAAAGCCATATTGATTCTTGTTTCAGTGTTTACAGCATGTAAATCTGTTGAAAATTCTAACCATGTTGAGGTTTCTAGTTTAACTTGTGAAATGGTGAAAAATCCATTAGCAGTAAATAGTGAAACACCTAGGTTAAGTTGGCAATTAGCTTCAAAGGGAATTAATGTTTTACAAAAAGCGTATCAAATTATAGTTTCAACTTCAGAGGAAAAATTAGAAAATAATGTAGGTGATGTTTGGGATAGTGGAAAAGTAATATCTAACCAAAGTCAGTTAATTCCCTATAGCGGCGCAGCTTTAAAAAGGGAAACAAAATACTTTTGGAAAGTTAAGGTTTGGAATCAAGATAACATAGCTTCAAAAGCCAGTGCGCCTGCATTTTTTAGGTTAGCCCCAGAAACTTCAAGTTTAAATCCGACATGGATTGGAGCCATTACTAAAGCCAATAGTCATTTACCAGAAGGCAGGCATTACCATACAGCGACTTTCAAAAGAGCTAAAAAAGATTCTATTATTAATGCATCCGATTCCTTGTCTCGACGAAGTATTATGTTGCGTAAACCGTTTTCAGTTTCAAAAAAAATTAAAGATGCCGTTGTTTATATTTCTGGTTTAGGACATTATGAATTATCGCTTAACGGAACAAAAATTGGTAATAGTGAGTTTGCACCGCTTTGGACCGATTATGATAAGTCGGTGAATTATAATGTTTACGAATTAGATGAGAATCAATTCCAAAATGGAGAAAATGTACTTGGCGTTGTTTTAGGAAATGGGATGTACAATATGCTGGCCAAACGTTACTCGAAGTTTTTTGTGAGTTTTGGTCCGCCAACTTTATTCTTAAAATTAAAACTGACTTTTGAAGATGGTTCAGAAGATATTATAAATTCGGATGTAAGTTGGAAATATTCAAAAAGCCCTATTACATTCAATAGTTTGTTTGGCGGTGAAGATTACGACGCCAATCTAGAACAAAAAGGTTGGAATGCTTCTGGATTTGATGATACGCCATGGGGAGGAGTTGTCTTGCAAGAAGCTCCAAAAGGAAGTTTAAAAGCACAACAAGCGCCACCAGTTTCTATTCAGAAAAAATATAAAGTAAAAGACGTTAAAGAACCGATTGATGGCACTTATGTGTTTAATATGGGGCAAAATTTATCGGGTTTTCCAACTATAAAAGTCAAAGGTTCAAAAGGACAAAAAGTGACGCTTTGGGTTGGTGAAGGTTTGAAAGAAGACGGTACCATTAGTCAAGGACGCTCAGGTAAACCTTATTATTTTCAATACACGTTGAAAGGGGATGGCGTTGAAGAATGGCAACCAAAATTTAGTTATTATGGCTATCAATACATACAAGTAGATAGTGTTAATTATAAAGATGAAAAGAACTCTAAACGTCCTACGTTATTAGATATTACATCAAATTTTATTTATAATGATGCTGGTGAAGCGGGTACTTTTGAATGTTCGAACGATATTTTTAATAAGGCACATGAGTTAATAAACAATGCGATTAAAAGTAATTTTCAAGCGGTGTTGACGGATTGTCCGCATCGTGAAAAATTAGGTTGGTTAGAAGAAGCGCATTTAAACGGACCCGGATTAATTTATAATTACAATTTGGAAACATACATTCCGAGCATCATGAAAAACATTGAGGATGCACAACGCGACAATGGAATGATTCCAACCATTGCTCCAGAATACGTGGTGTTTGGTGGCGATTTTACCGATTCTCCAGAATGGGGTGTTACAGGTGTTATTTTACCATGGATGTATTACGAATATTATGGTGACGATAGTTTAATAAGAGACTACTATTCAGTCATGAAACGTTATATTGATTATTTAACATCTAAATCTGAAAACTACATTTTGTCTTATGGTTTAGGTGATTGGTACGATTATGGAGAGCATGCTGCTGGATATTCAAAGAACAGTCCCATTGCGTTATCTGCAACCAGTCATTATTATTATGCGGCTCATTTATTTGCTAAAGCAGCAAAGCATTTAAATAAAACCGAAGACATTGCTACATACGAAACCTTAGCTTCAGATATTAAAACGGCTTTTAATACCGAATTTTTTAATGAAGAAACCAAACAATATGGTACGGGAAGTCAGTTTAGTAATGCCGTTCCTGTCTTTATGAATATTGTTGAGTCTCCATATAAAGAGGCGGTTATGAATAATCTTTTAGAAGATATAAAAGCTAGAGGTTACCGTTTAACAACGGGCGATGTTGGTAATCGTTATTTGTTTCAAGCTTTGGCAAGAAATGATGAAAATGAGGTGATGTATAAAATGAATAATCATTATGATACACCAGGTTACGGATTTCAAATTCAATTCGGATTAACCACTTTAACAGAGCAATGGGATCCACGGAAGGGTAATTCATGGAACCATTTTATGATGGGACAAATTGAAGAATGGTTTTACAGAAGTTTAGCGGGGATTGTTCCAGATGAAGCCAATCCAGGGTTTAAACATTTTTTCATAAAGCCAGAATTAGTGGGCGATTTGTCGTTTGTAAAAGCGAGTTATAAATCGGTTTATGGAAAGATTGTTTCAGAATGGGAAAAGAAAGATGGACAATTAATTTTAAATATTGAAATACCACCAAATACTTCAGCTTCAGTAATAATACCAGTGTCTAATGTGGCGCACATGAAAGTTAATGGAGAATCTTTTACAGAGTTAAATTTAGTTGAAGATAAATCAGGATTTACATTAGGTTCTGGGATTTATAAAATTGAATGTTCATTATAAAAGCAATAAAAAGTATGATGAAAATAAGAAAAATACATAAGAAGTTTTGGTTCGTATTGCTCGTGTTTTCGTTTGCAAAACTTACAGCACAAACATCTGATACCAATTTTGAAACGCCAGTAATTGAAACGATAAAAAAAATAGAATCTGTTTTCAATGTTAAAATCGAAGATGATAGACATTTGTTAAAAGATATAACACTGGAATATGCCGATTGGCGAATAGAGCAAGGTCGTTTAGAAGTGTCTTTAGCAAATGTGTTAGCTCCTTTTAATTTAACAACCTTCAAACAAAAAGATGGATCTTATACTGTTAGAAAGTTTCAACATCATAAAGTCTCAGAAGCTAAGGCACAAAGGCGTTTAAATTATTTAACTCATTTGTATCACGATAAAGAGGAATGGGAAACTCGAAAAGCAGAATTAAAAACCTGCATGATATCAGCTTTTGGTATAAATAAAGCTCCAGCAACACCAATTTCTAAACCTATTTTAACAAAGAAAAGAAAGTTTGATGGTTATAGCGTACAAAATATAGCTCTAGAAATTCTTCCAGGGGTTTATACAACAGGTTCTATTTATAAGCCATATCCTCTTAAAAATGATGCTGCTATTATTATAACACCTAATGGTCATTTTGGAAATGGTCGTTATCGAGAAAGTGAACAAATACGTTGTGCAATGTTGGCTAAAATGGGTGCCATTGTAGTGAATTTCGATTTGTTTGCTTGGGGAGAATCTCGATTACAATTTTCTTCGGAAACGCATAGAAATAGTATAGCGTCTACCATTCAAGTGTTAAGTGGTATGCGATTGCTAGATTATGCAGCAACACTTAAACATGCCGATGTTTCTCGTGTTGGCGTTACTGGTGGTTCTGGTGGTGGTTCTCATACCATGTTTTTAGCGGCATTAGATGATAGAGTTACGGTATCGGTTCCAGTGGTTATGGTTTCTGCAAATCATTCTGGAGGTTGTCCTTGCGAAAGCGGACGAGGTATTCATTTATGTGGTAACGGAACAAATAATGCTGAAGTTGCGGCTATGGCTGCTCCAAAACCACAACTCATTATTTCAGATGGAAAAGATTGGACACAAGCAGTACCAGAAATAGAGTTCCCTTTTATAGAAAGAACTTATGGTTTTTATGACAAAAAGGATTTCGTTAAAAATGCACATTTTAGAAATGAAGGGCATGATTACGGGCACTCAAAACGTATGGCTATGTATCCATTTATGGCAAAATATTTAAATTTAGATTTGAGTAAAGTAAAAAATGATAATGGAGAAATAGATGAGTCAACTTGTACTATTGAAACCTACGACGCTTTATATGTTTTTGATAATAAAGAAGAAAATTTACCAGAAAACGCTTTAAGAGATATTGATAAATTATACGCGTTATTTGGAGAGAAAAATAATAGAGTTTATGAAAAATAAATGTCATATTGTTTTTGGTAATTACGCAAAATCAAGGTTGTTAAGTAGTAAAGAACTTAATCTTCCAGAAGAAAATATCATTGACTTGAATGATGATTTTAGAGTCGGACCAATACAAAATCTCAATAATGATGCAGGAAGAGCTAAAAGAGATGCTTGGTTTCTTTCCAATATCTCTTGTAATTCAATGGATCCATCAAGAAGTCAGAATCTTAGAAAAATTGAATTAATAAAGCAAGGTTTTATCGATGGAGATCTTTATATCTGGTCTGGTAGTAGTGCTCTAGATATAATATCGTTCAGTGAACTTTTATATGCATTGAAAGATTTTAATCTTAATATATTCACATCTGATTTTTTGAAAATAAAATTGGAGCGAGAAGATGGTTCGTTTTATGTTCCTGATAGTATTTCAGTAGTATTACCACAACATATTCATGTCATTGCAGACCATTTTAAGCCGTTGTCCCAAGGGAATCGAAATGATTTAATTTATTTATGGGAACGTTTGGTTAAGGAAAATGATCTAGTAAGAGTTCTTGGAGAGGATTGTAAAATAAAGTCAGTTAAAGAAAATTACTTTGATGAGGCACTTAAAAAGCCTTGCAAAGAAGAACTTCAAAAAGCAGCTCGTGTTATAGGCTGGACGTTAGTTAATATTAATTTTAATGCTAGTGATTATACACTGAATTGGCGTTTAAAAGAATTAGTTAAAAAGAACGAATTAACGTTTGAAGGCGAATTAAAAGATATTAGAGATTATCAGGTAAAATTGGTTTCAGCCAATTAATATATGATAACCAATAATTAAGGTCATAAAAGATGAAATTGAAATTAAAAAAATATGTGTTTTGTAGTTTAATTGCCATTTTAGGAATTCAAACTGTTTCTTCACAATCTTCTCATGTATTAAAACTTTGGTACGATGAACCAGCAGAAATTTGGAACGAAGCATTACCATTAGGAAATGGCCGATTAGGAGCTATGGTTTTTGGCGATCCCGCAATAGAGCGATTACAATTAAATGAAGAAACCATTTGGGCAGGTTCACCAAACAGTATTGCGCATGATAAGGCATTAAAAGCGCTACCTAAAGTACGTCAGTTAATTTTTGATGGAAAATATGCCGAGGCACAGGCGATGGCAACATCAGATATTCGTTCGCAAACAAATAACGGTATGCCATATCAAACCTTTGGAAGTGTGTATGTATCGTTTCCAGGGCATCAAAATTATACCAATTATTATCGTGATTTAGACATTGAAAATGCTACTGCAAAAGTAAAATACACCGTTAATGGTATTGAATATACACGGGAGATTTTAACAGCATTTTCAGATGATGTCATTGTTGTTAAATTATCAGCAAATAAACCTGGAGCAATTACTTGTAACGTGTTTATGAATAGTCCGTTTGATAAAACAAAAACAACTACTGAAGATAATGAAGTAACACTATCTGGAGTGACAAGCACCGTTGAAGGACAAAAAGGACGTGTGAAGTTTCAAGGGCGAATGGCTGCTCGACATGTAGGCGGTGAAATATCAGTTAAAAATGGAATTATCAGTATTGATAAAGCAAACGAAGTAACCTTATATATTTCTATAGCAACCAATTTTAAAAATTATAAAGACATTACCGAAGATTATGTAGCAAAAAGCAAATCGTTTTTAGATAAAGCTATTGATAAGAATTTTGAAACCATTAAAAAAGCACATGTAGATTATTATCAGAAGTTTTTTAACCGTGTCTCTTTAAATTTAGGAACTACAGCTGTTTCAAAAGCAACAACAGATGTACGAATTCAGAAATTCGATAGTCAATTCGATCCGGAATTGGCATCTTTATATTTTCAATTTGGACGTTATTTATTGATTTCGTGTTCGCAACCTGGTGGGCAACCAGCTAACTTACAAGGCATTTGGAATGATATGTTATTTCCGCCATGGGAAAGTAAATATACCATGAATATTAATGCCGAAATGAACTATTGGCCAGCAGAATTAACCAACCTATCTGAAATGCATGAACCATTTATTCAAATGGTAAAAGAGGTTGCAGAAACAGGGAAACAAACAGCAAAAATCATGTACAACGCGAACGGTTGGGTGTTGCATCACAATACAGACATCTGGCGTATTACAGGGCCAATAGATAATGCGGCTTCAGGAATGTGGCCAACAGGAGGAGCATGGGTTTGTCAAGATTTGTGGGAGCGTTATTTGTATACTGGTGATGAAGCTTTTTTAAAAGAGATTTTTCCATTAATGAAAGGAGCTGCACGTTTCTTTTTAGATTTCATGATTCCCGAACCAGAAACAGGATATTTAGTAGTGGTGCCGTCTAATTCGCCTGAAAATACGCATGCAGGTGAAGATGGCAAATCAACCATTACAGCAGGGACAACGATGGATAATCAATTGGTTTTCGATTTGTTTACCAATGTTATGAAAGCGTCAAAAATATTAAACACAGATAGTGCTTTTGTAGAAGAATTAAATGTTGCGCTTTCTAAAATGTCGCCAATGCGAATTGGTAAACACGGACAATTACAAGAATGGATGAAAGATTGGGACGATCCTGAAGATCATCACCGTCACGTATCACATTTATACGGGTTATTTCCAAGTAATCAAATATCACCATTTAAAACACCCAGATTATTTGAAGCTGCAAAAACGTCATTAAAATTCAGAGGCGATGAATCTACAGGTTGGTCTATGGGTTGGAAAGTAAATTTATGGGCGCGTTTATTAGATGGTAATCATGCTTATAAATTATTGCAAGATCAGTTGCATTTAGTGACTGCCGATCAAAGAAAAGGCGGAGGAACTTATCCAAATATGTTAGACGCACATCAACCTTTTCAAATAGATGGTAATTTTGGTTGTACAGCAGGTATTGCAGAAATGTTGATGCAAAGTCAGGAAGGTGCGATTCATTTATTACCTGCATTACCAAGTGTTTGGAAAGAAGGCAATGTAAAAGGATTAAAATCTAGAGGGGGTTATGAAATCGATTTATCTTGGAAAAACAATAAAGTTTCAGTGCTAACAATAACATCAAAATTTGATGGAAATTGTAGGTTAAGATCTAAGTCGCCATTAAAATTTTCTAACGGAAAATCGCTTAAACGAGCTAAGGGCGAAAATTCAAATGCTTTATTTTTTAATGTTGAAGTAAAAGCTCCAATTATCTCAGAAAAAGCAGAGATTAAAAAATTAAAACTTCCGAAGTATTACGAATATGATGTGCTAATGAAGGCAGGAAAAGCATATACTTTTTACGGAAAATAACGATTACAGACTAATAAAATGAACATAAAAATAAATCTCATTAAGCTTACTTTGGTTACCACTATATTGGTGTTTAGCAGTTGTAAACCTGCACTAAACGAGGCGCACACGGCACAAATTTTAAAAGTTGAAGATTATAAGCATTACGCAGATTACTTCAATACAATGGAAGACGAAAATATAGCCAAAGCGGTACCGAATGATAGTGCTTGGTCTTGGATGAAAACCAACATTCCGTTGTTTGAATGTCCGCAACAAAACTTTGAAGAAATGTATTATTTCCGCTGGTGGAGTTTGCGTAAACACATTACAAATACACCACAAGGTTATGCCATTACCGAATTTTTGGTAGATCGTTCTTATGCCGATAAATATAATTTAATTGCATGTGCATTAGGACATCATATTTATGAATTTAGATGGGTGCATAATCCTAAATACATTGAGCAAAATGTAAATATTTGGTACAGAGGAAATGAAGGAAAACCAATGAAAAAGTTACATAAGTTCAGTAGTTGGACAGCTGATGCGCTTTACAGCCGTTACTTGGTAAATAAGGATGAAACCTATTTGTTAGATATGTATCCAGATATGGTAAATGATTATACTGCTTGGGAGGAAGAAAGACAACGACCAGACGGATTATTTTGGCAAAACGATGTAAAAGATGGTATGGAAGAATCGTTAAGTGGTGGACGTCATGTACGAAATGCGCGTCCAACGATTAACAGTTACATGTTTGCAAATGCAGAGGCTTTAGCTGAAATGTCTAAAATGAAAGGTGATGCTGAAAAAGAGAAGTATTTTGAAGCTAAGGCAGATACCATTCAGAAATTAGTAGAAAGCAAATTATGGAATGCAGAGGCTGAATTCTTTGAAACCTTAACAGAAAAAGATACATCGTCGCAAGTTCGAGAAGCTATAGGTTTTATTCCTTGGTATTTTAATTTGCCAACCAAAAATAAAGGTTTTGAAAAAGCTTGGGAGCAAGTAAAAGATGAAGCAGGTTTTGCAGCACCTTTTGGCTTAACGACTGCCGAACGTAGAAGTCCGCGGTTTAGAAGTCACGGTACAGGA
Organism: Flavobacteriaceae bacterium HL-DH10; assembly: GCA_031826515.1. Taxonomy (NCBI): domain Bacteria; kingdom Pseudomonadati; phylum Bacteroidota; class Flavobacteriia; order Flavobacteriales; family Flavobacteriaceae; genus Thalassobellus; species Thalassobellus suaedae. The sequence goes on from CP134536.1 coordinate 2,647,075, forward strand.
ACTTGTGAGTGGGATGGAGCTGTTTGGCCATTTGCAACATCACAAACATTAACGGCTATGGCTAACGTGCTGAATAATTACAATCAAGATGTTATAAATGAAGATGATTATTTTAATCAAATGAACTTGTATGTAGAGTCTCAATATTACCGTGGGCGACCATATATTGGTGAATATTTAGATGAAACTACAGGCTATTGGTTAATGGGAGATAGAGAACGTAGTCGTTATTACAACCACTCAACATTTAATGATTTAATGATTACTGGTTTGGTAGGATTACGTCCAAGAGCCGATGATAAAATAGAAGTGAGTCCGTTAATTCCAGAAGATAAATGGGATTGGTTTTGTTTAGATAATGTGTTGTATCACGGCGACATAGTAACTATTCTTTGGGATAAAACAGGTAAAAAATATAATAAAGGAAAAGGTTTTAAGGTTTTTAGAAACGGTCAAGAAATTGCTGCTTCGGAAAAACTTGAAAGATTAATTTCAGAATAAGGCTTTTATTATGGCGAAAAATAGTTTTAAAGAGTTTGTCAAAAAGTCTAAGAATTGAATAAAAAAATCCTACAGGGTTTTAAACCTTGTAGGTGTAAAATCCAATGAAAAAAATGCTAAAATATTTATTTATACTTCTTTTTTCTTTTTTTGCAATTGCTCAAAATGACATTAAGTTGTATGATCTTCAATGTGAAATGCTCACTAATCCTTTGGGAATTGATGTGGTAGAACCACGCTTAAGTTGGAAATATTTCACAGATAAAACAAAGTTAGAACAAACAGCTTATCAAGTTTTAGTAGCTTCTTCTGCCGAAAAGTTAGCATCTAATCAAGGAGATTTATGGGACAGTGGTAAAGTTGAAAGTAACACGTCTGTAAATATTCAATATAAAGGAAAGGCATTAGATAGTAAAGATGAAGCTTATTGGAAAGTAAAAGTTTGGACTAACAAAGGTGCGTCAAATTGGAGTGAGATAGCACATTGGAACATGGGTATTCTAACCTATGCCGAATGGAAATCTACCAGATGGATTGGTTACAATCAATTATTTCCTGGAGATTCTGTTGGGCAGTTTTCTAAATTATCGGCACGATATATTAGAAAGCAAATCGATTTAAAAAAGAACATAAAAAATGCGACAGTTTACATTATGGGCATGGGCTTGTATGAGTTTTATGTTAATGGAGAAAAAATAGGGAATCAAGTTTTAGCGCCGGTTCCAACCGATTATACCAAAAACGTAAAATATAATGTGTTTGATGTAACATCTAGCTTAAAACAAGGAGCAAATGTTTTAGGAACTATTTTAGGTAACGGTAGGTTTTTCGCTATGCGACAAGAATACAAACCCTATAAAATTAAAAGTTTCGGCTTTCCAAAAATGGCATTGCAACTTGTAGTTGAATATGAGGATGGGACGAAGGAAACCATAAAAACAGATCAAACATGGAAGTTTTCTCCAAACGGCCCTATTCGAGCAAATAACGAATACGATGGGGAAACCTACGATGCTCGTAAAGAATTACCCAACTGGAACAAGGTTAATTTTGATGATAGCGATTGGATGCATTTAATGTGGGTTCAAGAGCCAGGTGGCTTTTATGAAGCACAAATGACACCGAACATGAAAGTGATGGGAGAGGTTAAGCCTTTATCAATTAAAGCAACTAATCGTGGAACCTATATTTTGGATATGGGGCAGAATATGGTGGGGTGGTTGCAAATAAAAGTAAAAGGAGATAGTGGAGATAAAGTTATACTAAAGTTTGCTGAATCCTTAAAAGAAGATGGTTCATTATACATCGCCAATTTACGCGATGCAAAAACAACCGATACTTATATTTTAAAAGGCGACGGTGAAGAAATTTGGGAGCCAAAGTTTGTATATCACGGGTTTCGTTTTGTGGAAGTTTCAGGGTTAAAATCGAAACCTTCATTAGATCAGTTTTTAGGAAAAGTCGTGTATGATGATATGTCGACTACAGGAACGTTTGAATGTTCTAACGAAACCATGAATCAAATTTTTAAAAATGCCTATTGGGGCATTCGAGGAAATTATAAAGGGATGCCTATTGATTGTCCGCAACGTAACGAGCGTCAGCCTTGGTTAGGGGATAGAACAACAGGAGCTTACGGAGAAAGCTTTTTGTTTGATAACCAAACCTTATATGCAAAATGGTTAGATGATATTAAATATTCGCAAACTTTAGATGGTGGCATTCCAGATGTAGCACCAGCATTTTGGCGTTATTATGGCGATGGTGTGACATGGCAAGGGGCTTACTTAAAAGTAGCCGATATGCTATATCAACAATTTGGAGATGCCAAAGTAATTAAAGACCATTATCCATACATGAAAAAATGGATATTGTACATGGAGAATAATTACTTGAAGCATGATTTAATGACTAAAGATAAATATGGAGATTGGTGTGTGCCACCAGAATCGTTAGAAATTATCCGCTCTAAAGACCCTTCAAGATTAACAGATGGAGAAGTGTTATCTAGTGCTTTCTATTATCATTTGCTTCAAATCATGAAAAAATTTGCAGTTATTTCAGAAGCTAACCAATCAGATATTGCGCATTATGATGCTTTAGCAAATCGAGTAAAAAAAGCATTCAATGCTAAATATTTCAATAGAGAAACTTTTAGTTACGCAAACAATACGGTAACAGCTAATGTACTGCCTTTAGCTTTTAATATGGTGCCAGATAATTTGCAAAATAAGGTGTTTCAAAACATGGTTCATGAGGTTGAGGTAGTTAAAAACGGACATGTTAGTACTGGTGTAGTAGGAATACAATTTTTAATGCGAACCTTAACCGACTTTGGAAGAGGCGATTTAGCATACAAATTAGCATCGAATAAAACCTATCCAAGTTGGGGGTATATGGTAGAAAATGGAGCAACCACTATTTGGGAATTATGGAATGGAAATACAGCAGACCCAGAAATGAATTCACAAAATCATGTCATGCTTTTAGGTGATTTAATGATTTGGTATTACGAAAATATGGCGGGAATTAAATCGAGCGAAGTACATCCTGGGTTTAAACAAATTATCATGAAACCAGACTTTAATGCGGGTTTAAGTTATGTAAATGCATCTTATGAGTCCATACATGGTACCATTAAAAGTCATTGGGAACAAAACAAAAACAAGTTTAACTGGAATATAACAGTTCCTGCAAACACGAGTGCATTGGTGTATTTACCAACAACGAGTGCTTCAAAAGTGAAAATTAATAAAAATCGATTAGATAAGATTTCTGAACATTATAAAACAGAAGACAATAAGCTTGTTTTAGAATTAAAATCAGGAACGTATTCAATTCAAATAAACTAAACTAATTCAGAGTTAAATTAATAAATCAGATGAAGATGAAACGAATTCAAACCACATTAATGTTATTATGTGTTATCCTTTTAGGAAGTTGTAAACAACCTGAAGAAAAGAAAATAGTTTTAGCCGATAAAACATGGAAAGAAGGGATTTTAGTAGAAGAATTTATTAATGAAAATGCACCATATCCATCTTGTCATGCAGCAACCATAGTAGAAACAACACATGGCGAATTAGTAGCATCATGGTTTGGGGGTACAAAAGAGCGTAATCCGGATGTTGGTATTTGGGTAAGTAAACGTAAAAATGGAAAATGGACAGAAGCTGTTGAGGTAGCAAACGGTGTGCAAAATGATACGTTGCGTTACCCAACTTGGAATCCCGTTTTGTATCAAATTCCAGATGGCGATTTAGTATTGTTTTATAAAATAGGACCAAGTCCATCAACTTGGTGGGGTATGTTAATGCGTTCTTCAGATGAAGGAGAGACATGGTCTTCGCCAGAAAAAATGCCAGAAGATTATTTAGGACCCATAAAAAACAAACCTGTGTTGTTAGAAAATGGGACACTTTTATTACCATCGAGTGTTGAAGGTAATGGCTGGAATTTACGTATGGAATCGACTCCAGATTTTGGGAAAACCTGGGTTATGGGTGATACACTTCCTAAAGGCGTAAATAAAATAAATGCGATTCAACCAAGTGTTTTATTCCACGAAAATGGCAAACTACAACAAATAGGAAGAACTAGAAACAGACATTTATTTAGTACATGGTCTGAAGATAATGGAAAAACCTGGTCTGATTTAGAATTACTAAACATGCCTAATAACAGTTCGGGTACCGATGCCGTTACCATGAAAAATGGTGAACATGTTTTAATCTATAATCATGTATGGCCAGATGAAGGCACAACAAAAAGTTATAGAAGCCCATTGAATATAGCGATATCAAAAGATGGTGTTAATTGGGATGCGTCATTGGTTTTAGAAGATTCAAAAATCAGTCAATATTCATATCCATCCATCATACAAGGTAAAGATGGTATGTTGCATTGTGTTTATACGTGGAGACGTCAAAAAATTAAGTATGTAAAAATAGACCCATCAAAATTAGTATCGTTTCCAATAAAAGATGGTGTTTGGCCAGGACCAACAAAGGAACGTTATAAAGTAGCCGTTTGCGATTGGATGATTTTAAAACGCCAGAAATTGGGTGCGTTTGAACGTGCTAAAGAAATTGGTGCGGATGGTATTGAAATGGATATGGGTGGTTTAGGAAACCGTGAAACGTTTGATAGTAAATTTCTTAGCGGTGATACTATTGAAGAAGAGGTGTTTAAAAATAAAGCTGCAGAAACAGGTATTGGGTTTAGTTCTATAGCGATGTCTGGTTTTTACGCACAGTCTTTTGCTAAGCGACCAACCGTAAAACGCATGGTTAACGATTGTATAGAAGTGATGAAGAAATTCAACGTTCAAGTGGGGTATTTACCTTTAGGAACACAGGGCGATTTAGTTAAAAACCCAGAATTAAGACCTGCAATTATCGAGCGTTTGCGTTGGGCTGGTAAGCAAGTTGAAAAAATTAATGGTGTTATCGCTATTGAAACGTCTTTATCTGCTGCAGAAGAAAAAGAATTATTAAAAGAAATTGGAAACAGAAACATAAAAATAGCTTTCAATTTTGCGAATGCTATTAAAAACGGACGCGATATTTCTAAAGAATTAAAAACTTTAGGACGTGATAATATAGCTCAAATACATGCTTCAAATACTGATGGAGTTTGGATAGAAAATGATAAAGCCATCGATTTACCAAAAATTAAAGAAACCTTAGACAAAATGCATTGGAAAGGTTGGTTAATTGTAGAGCGCTCTAGAGATACATCAATGGTTCGAGAAGTTGTTAAAAATTATAGTGCTAATGTTGCTTATTTAAAAAAAGTATTTCAAAATAAATAATATATAAAGTACAGTTTTTAATGAAATATTTAAGTGTTGTTCTCATTGTTTTAATGCTTTCTTGTACAACAGAAAAGCAGGTTACTATTGTTGGAGATACAGAATCTCCAAGAATTATGTTTGGCGTAGATAAACTTTCCGAGACATTAAAAGACAAGCATTATGTGGTTAATATTTCATCTGAAATACCAACGGGTAAAACAAATTCTGTAATTGTTGTTTCAGAAAAAAAAGATAAGACAAAAAAAGAAAGTTTTAAAATAAGCTCTTCAGAACATATAATTTCTATTGAAGGCACTGATGCTTCAGGTGCGTTGTATGGTGCTTTAGAATTAATTGATGAAATTGAAAAAAACGGCGCATTACCTTCAGTAATACATATTGAAGATGGTCCCGAAATGGTATTGAGAGGCACCTGTATTGGACTTCAAAAAACAACCTATTTGCCAGGGCGTATGGTTTACGAATATCCATATACACCAGAGAGTTTTCCTTGGTTTTATGATAAAGCGCATTGGATTGAATATCTGGATATGATGGTTGAAAACCGTTACAACTCCTTGTATTTATGGAATGGGCATCCATTTGCATCTCTTGTAAAGTTAGATGACTATCCGTATGCTCTTGAGGTAGATGAGGAGACGTTTAAGAAAAACGAAGAAATTTTTAAGTTCTTAACCGAAGAAGCAGATAAGCGTGGAATTTGGGTTATTCAGATGTTTTATAATATTCTTGTTTCAAAACCTTTTGCAGAAAAACACGGTATTGAAACTCAGGAGAGAAGTCGCCCAATTACACCATTAATTGCAGATTATACACAAAAATCGATAACAGCATTTATTAAAAAATATCCAAATGTTGGATTTTTAGTAACCTTAGGGGAGGCTATGCATACCATTGATGATGATGTTAAATGGTTTACCGAAACGATTATACCAGGTGTGAAAAATGGGTTAGAAGAATTAGGCTTAACCGAAGAGCCACCAATTGTTTTACGTGGACACGATACCGATGCAGAACGTGTTATGGAGGCTGCATTGCCTATTTATAAAAATTTATTTACTACGTTTAAATATAACGGAGAATCACTAACAACTTACGAACCGCGTGATGCTTGGGAAGATATTCCTAAAGCCTTAAGTGAATTAGGATCTGTACATGTTTCTAACGTTCATGTTTTGGCAAATTTAGAACCGTTTCGTTATGGTTCGCCAGATTTTATTCAAAAAAGCGTGAAAGCAATGCATAACATACAAGGTGCAAATGGACTCCATTTATATCCTCAAGCATCCTATTGGGATTGGCCTTATACAGCAGATAAAACAACTGTAAGGTTAAAACAAATAGACCGTGATTGGATGTGGTATCAAGCATGGGCAAGATATGCGTGGAATTCAGATCGTGACAGAAACGAAGAAGTAGATTACTGGTCAAAAACACTTAATGCGTACTATAATAGTGATGAAAGTGGTAAAGACATCGTGGAAGCCTATGAGCAAATTGGTGAAATCGCTCCAAAGTTACTCCGAACGTTTGGTATTTCAGATGGAAATCGACAAACCCTATTACTCGGTATGTTTATGGGGCAATTGGTTAATCCATATAAATATCATGTTTACAAAAACTTTTTATCATCTAACGGACCTGTTGGCGAAATACTAATAGATTATGCTGAAAAAGAATGGAAAGGCGAGACTCATGTTGGCGAAACACCGCCTCAAATTATAGCCGAAGTTGTAGCACATGGAAAATTAGCTGTTGAAGCTATAGAAAAAGTGTCTTCCTCGATTGGAAAAAATAAGGAAGAATTTGAACGTTTAAAAAACGATGTGTATTGTTATGATGCGTTTGCTAATTTCTTTGCAGAAAAAGTAAAAGCGGCAATGTTGGTTTTAAATTACAAATATTCGAATGATATTGCTGATTTAGAAAAAGCAATTCCGCATTTAGAAAAGAGTTTGGCGCATTTTAATGAGTTAACCAGGCTTACAAAAGACACTTATTTGTACGCTAACAGTATGCAAACGGCACAACGTCGTATACCAATTACAGGTCGCGATGGAACCAATAAAACCTGGGAAGATTTATTACCACATTATCAAAAAGAGTTTGATGTTTTTAAACGTAATATCGACATGCTTAAATTAAATGGAGGTAATGGACAAATCGCAAAAGCGCATAAGATATTTGAACCTGTTGAGGTTGTAATTCTTAATAAAGATACGAAGCGTTACGCTTTGAAAAAGGGACAAAAAGTATATGCTGATAATGATGCAAAAATTAACGAAGTAGCAGAAGAGTTACAGCAACTTTCTGGAGTACAGTTTTTAGATGAACAGCAAAAAGAAGCAGGAACGGTTTTACATTTTAAAACCAATAAAACAGTAAAAATTTTAGTTGGGTATTTTAATACCAATAGTTATACCGTTTTAGAGCCACCAACTTTAGAAACCAACGCACATGCAAACAATCGAGGACAAGCAGATATTAAGATTGCTAATGCCATGTTAATTCCAGGGTTGTATCCTGTTAATGTTTATAGTTATAAATATGAGCCAGGAGAACACAAATTGGTACTTGGTAAAGGGCGTGTTTTAATTTTAGGGTTTATTGATGGAGAAGAAGACATTTTAATTCATGATGCAGGTATTACTAATTCAGAAGATGGTATGGCTGTAGATTGGTTGTTTTATTAATTTTTGTAACACTGAATATTACCTCGAGCGCAGACGAAGGGGGAAGCATCTCATAAATAGAAAAATATAATTTTATTAAATGAAGTTAAGTTTTAAGTACATACTTTTTTTTACGGCTTTAGGGTTGATTTCCTGTCAAAGTAAAATCGATAATGTTCGAAAAGAAATCGTTCTTAACAGCGATTGGAAAACTATTGTATTAGATAGTCTAGGACAGTCTGAAGCAGATTTTGTAAAAAATCTAAAAACAGATGCTTCTTGGAAACAAGTTTCGGTACCACATAACTGGGATCAATATTATGGCTATCGCCGAATGAAACACGGCAATTTACACGGTACAGCATGGTATTATAAAACGTTAGAATTAGATAAGGCAAATAACAATAAACAGCATTTTTTATTTTTTGAAGGTGTAGGTTCATATGCTACTGTTTGGGTTAATGGCAAGCAAGTAGGCGAGCACAAAGGCGGAAGAACAACCTTTACTTTAGATATAACACCTGCAATTAACTTTGACGTAGAAAACAGTATTGTTGTTAAGGCTTATCATCCTGCTTTTATTGCCGATTTACCTTGGGTTTGCGGGGGTTGTTCTGGCGAATGGGGATTTTCTGAAGGTTCACAACCTATGGGTGTTTTTAGACCAGTATCGTTAATTGTTACAGATAAATTACGAATAGAACCTTTTGGTGTTCATATTTGGAGTGACGATAAAACAAATAAAGAAAAGGCATTACTTCATATTACTACAGAGGTTAAGAATTATAGTAATTCAGAAAAAACAATTACAATTGAAAATGCGCTTTTAAATGCAAATGGAGAAGAAGTTGTTTCGGTTAAAACAGAAAATATTAATGTTTCAGAATTAGAGGAAATAAAGCAAACATTACCCGAAATTTTGAACCCAAAATTGTGGTCGCCAGAGCATTCATATGTATATCAGTTGTCGACAAAAATTTATGAAAACAGTCGTTTAATAGATGAGTTAAAAACGCCTTACGGTATTCGTTGGGTAAGTTGGCCAGTAAATAGAGATGGGAATGATAATCGTTTTTTCTTAAATGACAATCCGGTATTTATAAATGGCACTTGCGAGTATGAACATGCCATTGGTAAAAGTCATTCGTTTTCGAATACTGAGATTAAATCACGTGTAGAACAAGTAAAAGCTGCGGGTTATAATGCCTTTCGTGAAGGCCATCAACCCCATAATTTAAAATATCAGGAATATTTAGACGAAGAAGGTATTTTGTTTTGGAGTCAGTTTTCGGCACATATTTGGTATGATACACCCGAGTTTAAAGCAAATTTCAAAACATTATTAAAAGAGTGGATTAAAGAGCGCAGAAATAGCCCGTCGGTTATTATGTGGGGTTTGCAAAATGAAAGCACTATTCCTAAAGCTTTTGCAGAAGAATGTACCCAAATTATTCGAGAAATGGATCCAACATCAGCAAAACAACGCATTGTTACAACTTGTAATGGAGGTGAAGGTACCGATTGGAACGTGATACAAAATTGGTCGGGAACTTATGGAGGCAATCCTTATAATTACGGTGAAGAACTAACAACACAATTATTAAACGGTGAGTATGGCGCGTGGAGATCGGCAGATTTACACACCGAAGGCGACTTCAACCAAAAAGGTGAGTTAAGTGAAAACAGGTTTTCTCAGCTTATGGAAATTAAAGTGCGCGAGGCAGAATCTGTAAAAGATAAAATTGTTGGTCAATACCATTGGTTATTGTATTCACATGAAAATCCAGGACGTACACAAAATGGAGAAGGTTATCGTGATATTGATAAAGTGGGACCCGTAAATTATAAAGGTATTTTTACGATTTGGGGCGAGCCTTTGGATGCATTTTATATGTATAGGGCTAATTATGTTTCTAAAGAAGAAAGCCCGATGGTATATATCGTTTCTCATTCGTGGCCAAACCGTTGGTTAACTTCTGGCGTTAAAAATGGTATCGATGTATATTCTAATTGCGATGAGGTAGAATTGTTTAATGATGTAAATCATGAATCCTTAGGAAGGCTTAAAAATTCAGAGATTATTGGAACGCATTTTCAATGGAACAATGTCGATATTAAATACAATGTGTTGTATGCTATTGGTTATGTGAATGGAAAAGCGGTAGCGAAAGATTATATCATTTTAAATAATTTACCTGAAGCACCTCATTTTAATACATTAGTTTCAAATACAAACGAAATTTTAAAACCACAAGAAGGGTATAATTACGTTTATAGAGTAAATAGTGGTGGTGCAGATTATAAAGATACCTTTGGTAATACTTGGTTGGCCGACGTTCATAAAACAAAAGATAATACTTGGGGTTCTAAGTCTTGGACAGATGATTTTGAAGATTTACCAGCATTTTACGCAAGTCAGAGAAATACATTTGATGCCATTCAAGGTACAAAAGATTGGAAATTGTTTCAAGATTTTAGGTATGGAGCTGATAAACTAGAATACCAATTTCCTGTACCCGATGGTAATTATTTAGTTGAATTATATTTTAATGAACCTTGGTATGGAACAGGAGGTGGAATGAATTGTAAAGATTGGCGTGTTTTCGATATCGCTATTAATACTGAAGTTGTAGAAAAAAACTTAGATATATGGAATGCTGTTGGAACAAATGCAGCACTTAAAAAAACATATAAGGTAAGTGCTAAAAACGGGAGTTTAAATATATCATTCCCTAGAGCTGAATCAGGGCAAGCTATTATTTCTGGAATTGCCATTGCAACCTTAGATGAAAATGTAAAACCAGCAGATGCCTCACCTAAAAACATAATAAATGTTTCGGCTAATGTTGATTATAAACTAACGTCATGGTTAAATGTTTCAGATAAACAATATCAAGATTCTAAAGTCAATTTTACAAAATTACCACCTCTGGTTTACGGAGCCGATTATTTGCGTTTTCCAAATTCGGTAAAAAATGAGGTGTCAGGTAGTTTTATTTTAAAAGAGCATTCGAATATTTATATAGCAATCGATGCTAAACTTAATGAAACCCCTAAATGGTTGAACGACTTCAAGATTACGACAGATACCATTCAGAATTCAAAAGGGACGTTGTTTGTTGTATATCAGAAGGATGCTAAAATAGAAGAGAAGATAACGTTTGAAAGCTTAAAGAGTTGTCCAGATTGCGATATGTATACTATCGCTGTTGTTCCAAAATATAATATGGAAGAGCAGGACGATCGCGCTATTTTAAAATTAGAAGCTGAAAATGCCACAACAACGGGTTTAGGAATTAAAAAGGCATTTTTCAAGAAAAGTGATTATATCGAATTTACTCAAAACACAAAAAACAGCTTGACTTTTGTAGTGAATCCAGGGGTTGCAAATATTTATTTAATGCGTTACCGATTCATGAATATGAACGATTTTCCTGTAAAAGTTAGATTAAAAATAGAAGATGCCAATGGTATTTTATTAAGAAATGACGATATTGAGTTTCCGATACAGAACAAAAAATGGAAGATTTTAAATACCACTTCAGGAGGATTTATAAACGCCGGAATTTATAAAATAACCATTGAGTCAGATCAAATGAAGGGTTTAAGAATTGAATCTTTCGAATTTCAATAATATTAAAAATGAAAAAAGACCTAGTTAAGCATATTGTAATTTTATTTAGTGTATTGTTTTTAATGACTGCATGTAAATCTTCTGAAAAGGACATACGTCAGGTTAAAGATTTTAATTTCGCTTGGCGTTTTCAATTAGGCGATTTTCCAGATGCCATGAAAGCAGATTTTGATGTTTCGAATTGGCGTACTTTGAATTTACCTCACGATTGGAGTATTGAAGGTGCTTTTAGTGCGGAACACCCCGCAAAACCAGAAGGAGGCGCTTTGCCAACAGGTATGGGTTGGTATAGAAAAACTTTTAATTTATCTGAAGATTTAAAAGACAAAGTTATAACAGTTGAGTTCGATGGTGTTTATAGAAATAGTGAAGTTTGGCTAAACGGACACTATTTAGGAAAACGACCTTATGGTTATATTTCCTTTGCTTATAATTTAACCGATTATTTGAATTTTGGTGAGCAACCAAACGTGATGGCTGTCAAAGTTGACAATTCAGAACAACCCAATTCACGTTGGTACTCAGGTTCTGGTATTTATAGAAATGTGCGGTTGGTTGTTGCCGAAAAGCTTCACATTGCCCATTGGGGAACTTTTGTCACAACACCAGATGTTTCAAAAGAAAAAGCCAAGGTAAATTTAGAAGTTATGCTTCAGAATGATTCCAATTTAGATAAAACATTCAAACTTGTAAGTAGCATTGTAAATGCCGAAAATGTTCAGGTTTCTATGGTGTCTTCCGAAGCAAGTATTCAAAAAAACAACATTAAAACGGCTGTTCAGGAATTTGAAATTTTGAATCCGATGTTGTGGGATACTAAGAATCCTTATCTCTATAAAGTGGTAACTAAAGTTTATGAAGATTCTAAGTTGGTTGATAATTATGAAACACCGCTTGGTATTCGATATTTTAATTTTGATGCCGAAAGGGGGTTTTCTTTAAACGGTAAACCTATGAAAATTCATGGCGTTTGTTTACATCATGATAATGGCGCTTTGGGTGCTGTTGCTAATCGAGCAGCCATAAAACGTAAACTTACTATCATGAAGGATATGGGAGTAAATGCAATACGCGTATCTCACAATCCGTCATCTGTAGAATTGTTGCAACTTTGTGATGAGATGGGTTTAATAGTACAAGCAGAAGCTTTTGATGTTTGGAAAAAGAAAAAAGTAAAAGCGGATTATCATTTAGAATGGGACAAATGGCATAAACGCGATTTAGAAGATTTAGTAAAACGCGATCGTAACCATCCATCAGTTATGATGTGGAGTATTGGTAATGAAATTCGTGAACAGTTTGATAGTACTGGTGTTGCCATGACTAGAGAACTGGTGAACATTGTAAAAACGTTAGATAAAACCAGACCTGTAACCTGTGCTTTAACAGAAAATGTTCCTGATAAAAATTTTATTTATCAATCTGGAGCTTTAGATCTTTTAGGTTTTAATTATAAGCATAAGGATTACTATGATTTTCCTGAGAAGTTTAAAGGAGAGAAAATAATAGCTTCAGAAAGTGTGTCGGCACTAGAAACTAGAGGACATTACGATATGCCTTCAGATAGTATAAAAAGATGGCCGTCTGCACATAATGTGCCTTTTGATGGTAACGACGATTTTACAGTTTCGGCTTACGACCAAGTTTCAGCCTATTGGGGTGCTACCCACGAGGAAAACTGGAAAACAGTAAAGTCTTTAGATTATATTAGTGGTATGTTTATTTGGACTGGTTTCGATTATTTAGGAGAGCCTATTCCTTATCCGTATCCAGCGCGAAGCTCGTATTTTGGAGTGGTAGATTTAGCGGGTATTCCAAAAGATGTCTATTATATGTACCAAAGCGAGTGGACAAATAAAGATGTCTTGCATGTTTTTCCGCATTGGAACTGGGAAGCAGGACAAGATGTTGATGTTTGGGCGTATTATAACAATGCCGATGAAGTGGAATTGTTTTTAAATGGTAAATCACTAGGTGTGAGATCGAAACAAAATGACGATTTACATGTGTCATGGCGTGTGCCGTTTCAATCAGGTACTATAAAAGCAGTTTCTAGAAAAGGAGGTGAAGTCGTTTTAGAAAAGGAAATTCATACGGCTGGAACTCCTTCAAAAATAGAATTGGTTACAGATAAAAAGAGTATTAAAAATGATGATTACGATTTAGTCTATGTGACGGTAAATGTATTGGATGAAAATGAAAATCTAGTTCCAGAAGCAAATAACTTAATTAAATTTGAAGTTACAGGCGGTGGTGAAATTGTTGGCGTAGATAATGGTTATCAAGCTAATTTATCTTCATTTAAAGCTTCAGAAATAAAAGCATATAACGGTAAATGTATTGTGATTATAAAATCAAATGGAAAAGAAGAAATTATTAATTTAGTTGCTTCAATAGACGGTGATCGCATTGTAGCATCAGTGGACATAAAAATAGAGTGAAATTTAGACATTTTAATATAGTTTAATGAATCTTATTTTTGAAGAAATAAAAAAAGGAAATCGACAAGTTTATCGAAATTTTTTTAATAAAAACTATGAGGGTTTGGTTATATATGCTAACGGTTATCTTTTTGATAAAGAAGCTAGCGAGGATGTAGTTCAAGAGGTGTTTATTCATCTCTGGGAAAAATCTCATAAAATTGAAATAGAATCTTCCTTACATGGCTACGTCCATACGATGGTAAGAAATCGGTGTCTAAACTTTTTGAAGTCGTTAAAAATTACAGATAATTTTAAGTCATTAGACTTTAATATTAATTTAATTGCTGATCATGTTTTTGATTCAACTTCAGATGAAAACAAAAAAATAGTATATCACCAAATACTCAAAATTGTGGATACACTCCCTGATAAAATGCAGCAAATAGTAAAATTGAAATTTCTACATAATTATAAATATAACGAAATAGCGACGGAACTTGATGTTTCAGTTAATACAGTTAAAACACAATTAAAACGCGCTAAATCTAAAATTAAGGAGCTTGTAACAACTGTCTTAATTCTTTTAGAATTGTATCAGTAAAAGGTGGATTATTTGCTATTTTAATAATATTATATACTAAATTGATATTTTTTTCTTGTTTTTTGTCACCCATTTTCTGTTTTTTTTGTCATTATAAATGAAAGCCTTATAAAAACAGTAATTAAATGGAATTTAAATTAATCTTAAAAAAACTTAATAATTCAATTTCTCCAAAAGAGGAATTAGTTTTCAAGGCTTGGTATCAAGAGAAAAAGGAGCATAGACAATTCTTCAATAATGTAAAGGCTAATTATAATAAGAATATTGAGATTGTTGATATTGAAGAAGCTTGGCAAAAAATAGTTGATAGAATTGATAAGCCAAAACCCCATAAAACTTATTGGAAGTTTGCAGTAGCCTCAGTTATTGTTGGGTTATTGGGTACAGGTTATTTTTTGAAAGATAATATATTAGGTGATTCTATTGAAAAAAAATCTGTTATTATAAATGAAAATAGTATTCTGCCTGGTATAGATAAAGCCATACTTACATTAGAAGATGGGTCTCAAATTGCACTAGAAAAAGGAGCCTCTTTCCAAAATAACAATGTTAATAGTAATGGGGAACAGTTAGTATATAGTTCAAAGGCAAAAGTTTCAAAAGAAATAGTATATAATTATCTCACAATCCCAAGAGGAGGTGAGTTTTACATTGTATTATCAGATGGAACGCAAGTGTGGTTAAATTCAGAATCGCAATTAAAATACCCAGTAAGTTTTAAGGAAGGAGATACGCGTAAAGTTGAATTGGTTTATGGAGAGGCTTATTTTGATGTGTCACCTAGTATGGAGCATAAAGGATCAAAGTTTATGGTGCTTAATGAATCTCAAAGTATAGAAGTTTTGGGAACAGAGTTTAATATTAAAGCATATAAAGATGAAACGAATATTTATACAACCCTTGTTGAAGGGAAAGTACTTGTTAAATCACCAACCCAAAATCAAGTATTAAAACCAAAACAACAAGCCAACCTTAATCTTCAAGATAAATCAATGTCCGTTGCTACAGTCAATGTTTATAACGAAGTTTCTTGGAAAGAAGGTGTTTTTAGTTTTAAGGGGAAACCTTTAAAAGAAATAATGAAAATAGTATCAAGATGGTATGATATAGATGTGGTTTTTGAAAACAAAGAACTTGAAAATATTACGTTTAAAGGCGTACTAGGTAAAAATCAAGAGCTTGAAGAAATTTTAATGACTATTAAAACTTTAAGTATTCTTGAAGACTTTGAAATAAATAATAAGACAATAATACTAAAGTAAAACAGAAATTCTACCTCACAAAATAAGGAAAGAGTATTTTTTTAAGAGAATTATTTGGCAAATAAATAGCGAAACTCAAGTATAATTAAACCTAAAAATATATGTAAAAATAAAAACTATTAAGTAAAAAAGTAAAGGGAACAGAGTTTACACCGTGGAAAGTATTAGACTTCATCCCCTTTTGAATTATTAATTATTTAACCAACTAATAACAGAACAAATTTATGGAAATTAAATTAAAAAATGTTCTTTCCTTTTTTAGAAAGAAACTACTAATCATTATTATGCGAACTTTCATTTTCTTATGTTGTATTACGGCTTTTAGTTTTACACCAAGTAATGTGTTATCTCAAAATTCTAAAGTTAAAATTGAGGTTACTAATAGCTTAACCGTTGACGAGGTTTTTGATCTTATAATGGAACAAACAGACTATAAGTTTATTTATCAAGAAGGTGTATTTAAGAATTTGCCAAGGATAGAAGTAAAAAAGGGGGTTATATCTGCTAATAAACTATTGAAGAAAAGTTTATCAAGTGGTAATTTCAATATTGAGCTATCTTCCGATAATACTATTCTTGTCGAAGAAATAAAAACTGTGATTACTGAGGTTCAGGGTATTCAAATATCGGGTACAATTACTGATGCTAATAATCAGCCTTTACCAGGAGCTAATATTATTGAAAAGAACACTACAAATGGAACTCAAACAGATTTTGATGGTAATTTCTCTTTGTTAGTAAAAGATGAAAATGCCATTCTTGTTGTATCCTATTTAGGATTTATAACCCAAGAAATTACGGTTAACAATCAAACTACTATAGCGGTTGTATTAATAGATGATGCTGCTAGTCTAGATGAAGTTGTTGTTGTTGGTTACGGTACACAATCAAAAAGAAATGTTACTGGATCTGTTGCTACTGTAGATGCTATTTCTCTTTCCGAGATGCCTGCAGCTCAGCTTACTCAAAAATTACAAGGACAAATATCTGGTGTGCAAATTAATCAACAATCAGGAACTCCAGGTCAAGGTATGTCTGTCCGTATTAGAGGGCAAGCATCAATATTAGCAAATAGTGATCCGCTATATGTTGTGGATGGTTTTCCAATTACATCTGATATTAATGCTATTAATCCAGATGAAATAGAAACCATAACAGTTTTAAAGGATGCTTCTGCTACTTCTTTATATGGTTCGCGAGGTGCAAATGGTGTTGTTCTTATTACAACTAAAGGAGCTAAATTAGGTCAGTCGAGATTTAGTGTTAATGTTTATACAGGTTTTCAAACGGTACCACAAAGAAGTAGACCAGATCTTATGAATGCTACAGAGTTTGCTCAATTTAAAAAGGAAAGTTTTGAAGCTAAAGGCTTAGCTGTGCCTACAGAATTCCAGAATCCTGAACAATATGGAGAAGGAAGTGATTGGTACGGTGCTTTATTAAATGATGCTGCACCCATACAAAACTATAATGTTTCTTATTCTAAGAGAGATGAAAAGCATAGTGTTTCTGTTATTGGTACTTATTTTAATCAAGACGGTGTGGTACAAAATTCAGGTTATAAAAAGTATTCTTTAAGAACTAATACGTCTTTTAATATTACAGATTGGTTAACATTAGGTGTTAATGTAGCACCTTCATATACCGTAGAAAGTCGATTAAACACTGATGGTTTGTTTTTTGGTTCTGGTGATCAAATATTGGCAGGTGCAATTCAAGCATGGCCTACAAATCCAATCAGAGATGCAGATGGAACCCTTTCAGCAACTGCTAATACAGCTTTTAATGCTCCCAATTGGCTTTATACTATTAATAATATTGACAGAGACTATAAAACCACTACTTTATTATCTAACGCATATATAGAAGCAGAAATTATTGAAGGGCTAAAAGTTAAAACAACGATTAATGCTGAATTTGGACAAACTATAAATAAGAATTTTACACCTTCACATGTATCTACTAGTTGGATTGCTGCTCCACCAAGAACAGCAATATCTCAAAATAATAATCTTAATTATTTTTCTTGGTTAAACGAAAACACGGCTACATATAATAAAACCCTTGCAGACAAGCACAATTTTGAGTTATTAGCTGGTTTTTCATCACAAAAGTATAGATTTGAAGCAACTAATATTCAGGCTTCAAACTTTCCTGATGATCGTATTTCAACTATACAATCAGCTGTCAATATTGATAGAGGAAGTACCGTAAATCAAATAGAAGAATGGAGTTTGCTTTCATTTTTTACTAGATTAAATTATAATTATGCAGGAAAGTATTTGTTTTCAGCATCTTTTAGAACAGATGGTTCATCGCGTTTTGGTCCTGAGAATAGATGGGGTAATTTTCCTTCTCTTTCAGCAGGTTGGATTGTTTCAGATGAAGATTTTATGGAGAATTTTGATACCGTATCATTCTTAAAATTAAAAGCAAGTTACGGTGTTACTGGCAACAATAATATTGGTAATTATACGCATATACAAAATGTTTCTATTACAGATGCAGCCATATTTGGATCTACTGTTGCTAGTGGTGGTGCTTTAACAGGGGTTGGAAACCCAAATTTAGGCTGGGAAAGAACAACACAGACTAATTTAGGATTTGAGATAGGGTTTTTGAAAAATAGAATTCAACTGTCTTATGATTATTATTTGAAAAAGACTACTGATTTGTTATTTAACTTAGATGTGCCAAGAGAATCTGGATTTAGTTCGATTACATCAAATGTAGGCGAACTTAAATTTTGGGGACATGAAATAGGTGTTAAAGCAAATGTGTTAAATGGTGATTTTGTTTGGAATGCAAACTTTAATATTGCAGCTAGTGATAATAGAGTAGAAGCGTTGTCAGGTTTAACTGATAGGTTATATTTTGATGATTTTGGTCGTGGTACAACAATAACTAAAGTTGGTGGAAGAATTGGACAATTTTATGGACTCATTCAAGATGGTGTGTATGTAAACCAAGCTGACTATGATAATTCACCCAAACATATTAGATCAGGTGTAGGAAGTATTAAATTTAGAGATGTTAATGGAGATGGTGTAATAACAGAAGGTGGTGATAATGATGATAGAACTATTATAGGTAACCCTTTTCCTGATTTTATTTTTGGTTTCACTAATAATTTTTCCTACAAAAATTTTGATTTAGCAATTGTTATGGCAGGGTCTGTTGGTAATGACATTAATCGTCGTTCAGATGAAGGAACAACTAATTTAGATGGTGTGTTTAATGTGCTTAAAGAAGTTAAATATAGATGGCGTTCTGAGTCAGATCCAGGAGCTGGGAAATATGGAAGAACTGATGGTGATACTGGTTTAGATAGAGGACCAGATCATTCGCGTTATATTCATGACGGTAGTTACTTAGCTGTTAAAAATTTGACACTTGGTTATAATATGCCACTTAAAGAGACTAGTGCGTTTAGTTCTGTTAGGTTGTATTCAAGTATTCAACAATTATTGGTGATATCGGGTTATGCAGGTAATCCAGAAGTTAGTACTAGAGCTGGAAGTAATAATGCTACTGCTTTATCTCAAGGAATTGATTTTTCTGCATATCCAGTACCACGTACCGTGACATTTGGGATTAATTTAACGTTGAAATAATTGATTATTCACATGAATTTAAAATTAGAAAAAATGAAAACAAAAATATTATATATAGTATTAGCATTTTCCATGGTTGCTTGTAGTGATTTTTTGGAAATTGACTCTGAAACAGATCTAAGTAATAGCACCTTTTTTCAAACACCTGAAGATTATGTAAAGGCTGTTAATGGTGTTTATGCTCCTTTACGTGAATCATACAATAAATCAGCCTATGTAATGGGCGAATTGCGATCAGATAACTCTTATTACGATTATAATAGTGAAAATAGAGGGCAAAATCCACCAGAGTTTATAGCAGATTTTTTAGAAACATCAACTAACGTTAATATACAAGCTAAATGGGATAATGACTTTTATGTTATTTCAAGAGCAAATAAAGTACTAGCTTCCATTGATGATGTAGAATTTGATGATAGTAGTTTAAAAGACAATCTTAAAGGACAAGCTTTGTTTTTACGTGCGCTTTCTTATTTTGATCTTGTACAATATTTTGGAGATGTACCACTTCATTTAGATCCTGTAACAACGTTAGAGGGAACAGCTTTGCCATTGTCAACTACCGAGGTTATTTATAAACAAATTATGGATGATGTAAAACTTGCTGAAACCTTACTGCCAAATAAGACTAATCAAGAACCTGGTAGAGCTACCAGTGGTTCAGCAAAAACATTATTAGGTAACGTTTATATGGTGCTTAAGATGTATTCGCAAGCAGCCACTGTTTTACAGGAAGTTGTAGATTCTAAGCAATATTCTTTAATTTTAACAAGCTATGCAGATGTTTTTGATCCTAGTAATAAAAATAATAGTGAATCTATATTTGAAGTTCAATATTTAGAAGGGTCAGCGGGGTATAATAGCAATTTTATTTATCAATTTATGCCACAACCAATTACTGCTGAGGAAGTAGCGCAAATTACGGGAGTTTCAAATGCTCAATCTATAGGGGTGGAAGGATTTAATTTACCAACACCTGATCTTATTGCAAGTTATGAAGCTGGTGATTTAAGAAAAGATGCTACAATCAATTATATTAATATTTCAGCAACTGGTATGTTAACACCATATGTCGCCAAATACAATCATGCGCATTCACAATTTAATAATACAAATGACAACTGGCCTGTTTATAGATATTCTGAAGTATTACTTTCTTTGGCTGAAGCATTAAATGAAAGTGATTCTGGTGATCCTTTAACTCCTTTAAATAAAGTAAGAAATAGAGCTGGTCTTGGAAATGTAGTTACAACTGATAAAGCACAATTAAGAGATATTATTCTACATGAACGAAGAGTTGAGTTAGCATTTGAAAATAAGAGATGGCTTGACTTGGTTAGAACAGGTAATGCAGATGCTGTTATGAAAGCTTTTGGAGATAAGGTTAAAGCTAATCCACAGGATTATTATTTTCCAGTTGGAACAAATCCAATATCTTCTTCATATACTACAATTAATACACTATTTCCATTGCCATCAAGGGAAGTGATTTTAAATCCAAATTATTAGTTTACATAAAAAAACAAGGCATATCCTTTTAAAGGATATGTCTTGTTTTCATATATAATGCACCTATATAACGATTTTACATAATGGAATTATTGTACAAAATCATGTTGAGATAAAAGGAAATGCAGTATATACTTGAAAACCTGAATATGAAAACCGGAAACTCAAACAGATGTATGCCTCTTTAACATTAGACCATCAAATGGTCAAGTAGATCATTGAAAAAAAGCTTTAAAGCCCTAGCTTAAACGAAGTATAAGTAAAGAACTTGTTCGTTATGGTATCAGTAGGGGTGTCGTGTTTTGAATATGAGCAAAAGTGTTTATTATTACCAACTTTTAGCCAAAGATGATTCTGAAATAGCAAAAGCTATACAACAAAGGTCTATCCAGCGCCCTGAAGAGGGATTTTGAAAGCTTATGATCGCTTGTGTGAAGAAGGTTAATTGTGGAATCATAAACGTGTATATCGTGTTTACAAAGCATTAGGTCTTTCTTTAAGACTAAAAGTAAAGAAACGCTTACCAGAAAGAATACTCGAGCCGTTGGAGATTCCTGTAGGACAAAATCACACATGGAGTATGGATTTTTTAACCGACGTACTGGAGTATAAAAGGCGATTTAGAGCATTTAATATTATAGATGATTATAATAGGGAAGCATTGCACATAGAAATAGACTTTTCATTAACGAGCAACTGTATTGTTTGGGTACTAAGCCATTTGATAAATAGAATCGGCAAATCAAAAAAATAAGAATGGATAATGATCCTGAATTTATAGCTAAGATCACATATGGATGGAGTACCATGCATAATATTGAATTTAAGTACACACAACCAGATAAATTTACTCAAAATGCTTTTATAGAACGATTCAATGGGTCTTATCGATGAGGTGTTCTTAATAAATATATCTTTGAGAATATTGACTAAGTTAGAGAATAAACACAAATATGGATGAAAGATTATAATCATAACAGGTCACATGATAGCTTAGGAAAAATATCATCAATGAAATAGGCAAAACTCAATTCCAGCAAGGCTAATGATATTAAACTTAAAAAGGATAACTTTATTGAAGTTTTGGAAAATTAAACAGTTCTAAAAAGGGGAAGCCTGCAATATGGTGTTTGAATACCATTTTTGATATTATACTTGTCAAAAGAATGAAGGTTTATAAAATTGGTCGACGTTCAAAACTAGCACTTAAAAATTATTAAACAAGCAATATTGCATATATTTAACCTTAAAATAGTTAATTATTAAGTGAATAAAAAAAACGCAGTTGTTATTGCAAATAGAAATAGTTTAAAAACAGAATAACAAGATAAAATGGAACGAATTTTTGCCGAATATCTTATTGAAACCCCATACAATGTAGAACATGCAGCAGCGGTATTGGCAGGAGAGCAATCTTCTGGAACTTTTGTTTCTGTTCCTGGTGAAACAGAAGCATTAAAACAACGTTTTGCAGCACGAGTTGAACATATTGAATTGTTAGATGTTGTTGATACACCTTCCATTCCTGGAGGCATGATTCCAGGAAAAAAATATCAACAAGCCAAAGTAAAAGTAAGTTGGTCTATAGAGAATTTTGGTTATAATTTACCTGTTCTAATTAGTACATTACAAGGAAACCTTTATGAAATAACACAGTTTACAGGATTAAAACTAATGGATTTAGAATTGCCAGATTCTTTTAAAAATCATTATAGAGGTCCAAAATTTGGAATTAAAGGTTCAAAAGCATCTTGTGGTGTAGGCGATAGACCCATGATAGGAACTATTATAAAACCAAGTATTGGTATGTCTGTTGAAGACACAGCAACTTTGGTTAAAAATTTAATTGATGCTGGCATTGATTTTATTAAAGATGATGAATTAATGGGAGCTGCCGCTAATTCGCCTTTTGATGAGCGCGTTAAAGCCATTATGAAAGTGATTAGAGATAACGAGCAGCAAACTGGAAAAAAAGTGATGTATGCGTTTAATATTTCAGATGAAATTGACGAGATGCAGCGTAAATATGACTTGATTGTAAAAGAGCAAGGTAGTAGTGCTATGATAAGTATTAATAGTGTTGGTTTAACAGGAACAAAGAAAATTTGTGATAATGGTGAATTAGTTATTCATGGTCATAGAAATGGCTGGGGGATGTTAAATAGGCATCCTTTATTGGGTATTGAGTTCCCTGCGTATCAAAAAATTCAGCGTTTAGCAGGTGTCGATCAATTACATGTAAATGGCATTCAAAATAAATTTTGGGAGTCTGATGATTCCGTCGTAACCTCTATAAAATCTTGTTTAAAACCCTTTTTAGGGGGGGTGAAATTTTACCAGTAGTATCTTCAGGGCAATGGGGCGGACAAGCATTTGAAACGTATAAAAGAACGCAAACTACCGATTTATTATATATGGCCGGTGGAGGTATTTTAGCGCATCCTATGGGACCAAAAGCAGGGGTTAATGCACTACAACAAGCTTGGGAAGGCGCAGTAAAAGGTTTGTCTATTGAAGAAACAGCAAGTAACCACAAAGAATTTGCAGCATCGGTTAAGAAATTTTCTAAATAATGAATCCAAAGAATAAATTATTATTGGCATTTTATGGTGATGATTTCACAGGTTCAACTGATGCCTTAGAGTTTTTAACACTAGCTGGTGTGAAAACAGTATTATTTCTTAAAACACCTGAGCAAAAAGATTTAGATAAGTTTGACGGTTTGCAGGCAATAGGTTTGGCAGGAAAAAGCAGATCAATGTCTCCTGATGAAATGGAAAAAGAACTGGTTTCAGCATTTAACAATTTAAACAGCTTTAAACCTGATCATTTTCATTATAAAGTATGTTCAACGTTTGATTCGGCACCACATGTTGGTAATATTGGGAAAGCGATAGAAATTGGTAGTAGCGTTTTTAATCAAAAAACAGTGATGGTTTCTCCATCAGCTCCTCATTTAGGTAGGTATTGTGTTTTTGGTAATTTATTTGCTAAAATGGGAACGTTTGGAAATGGTGAAATTTATAGAATAGATAGACATCCATCTATGAGTAAGCATCCCGTAACACCAGCTACAGAAGCCGATTTAAGACTTCATTTAGCAAAACAAACCTCAAAATCTATCGGACTTATTAATTTAAGTATGATAGAAAAAGGAGAAGTATTTGTATTATCCGAAATAGAAGTAAATAATGAAAAAGAGATTTTGTTTTTTGATGGTTTTAATACAGAGCATTTACAAACTATCGGAACTGTTTTTCATCAATTAGCTAACAATAAAACGGTTTTTTCCGTTGGATCGTCAGGTATAGAAATGGCATTGGGACTTGCTTGGAAACAACAAGACATTATAGGTAATCCTGAAACATTTAAACCTTTAGGTGAAGTTGGTCCTATACTCGTGTTGTCAGGCAGTTGTTCGCCAGTTTCGGCAAAACAAATAGAATATGCTATAGATAATGGTTTTGAACAAATTGCTTTAGAAAGTAAAGCGGTTGATGTTCGACATCATTCAGAAATAATCAAAAATGCAGTTTTAACAGTTGTTAATAATTTCAATAAGGGAATAAGTACAATTATACACACGAGTATAGGTCCAAACGATGCTCGTATTCGTGAAACGGAATTGTATTTTAAAAGCCAAGGTTTAGCTGAGGAAATGATACAAAAACAATGCAGTAAAATTTATGGAAGTATAATTGGCCAAATCACTAAAAAAGTGGTTTCAGAAATTAGTGTTAAACGTATTGTTTTTGCAGGAGGTGACACGTCTAGTTATGCGGCATCAGAATTAAATATTTCAGCCCTTGAAATGATAGCACCACTGGCACCAGGAGCCCCAATGTGTAAGGCAATTTCTGATGATGAATTTGTTAACGGATTGGAGTTAAATTTTAAAGGTGGTCAAGTTGGAACTGATGATTATTTTATAAAAGTTTTAAAAGGAGAAAAATTATGATATGAGTCATAATAATAAAATCGATATTTATCGAAATGATTACTGGCGAATTACATTTGACATTAAATAATAAATAAAAATTAAGAAATGAAAGCAAAAACATTAGGTTTTGTTCACACATCGGCAACTTTAGTGCCATTGTTTCAACAATTAACAAACGAGTTTATAGAAGGCATTGATACCTTTAATATTGTTGATGATAGTGTGATTAAAGATGTTATAAAAAAGGGAGAATTAACACCAAATACGGCAGCAAGAGTAGTTAGTCATATACAAGCTGCAGAGGCTGCAGGAGCTGATGTTATTTTAGCAACCTGTTCATCTATTGGTTCTGCAATTGAAACAGCTGCTACTTTATGTAACGTTCCGGTTATTAGAGTCGACCAAGCTATGGCAGATGAAGCAGTACAAATTAGTGACAAAATAGGGGTGATTGCTACATTACCAACAACTTTAGAACCAACAAGCGATTTGGTGAAAAGAAGGGCCGAAGTAGCTGGTAAAAATGTAACCATAACATCAAAATTATGTGAAGGTGCTTTTGAAGCTTTAATGAGCGGAGATGGAGCAAAGCATGACGAAATGGTAGCGAGTGCATTAAAAGAATTAATGAAAGAAGTTGATGTTATTGTTTTAGCGCAAGCATCCATGGCTCGAGTAGTAGATGGTTTAAGTGAAGGCGAAAAGCTAGTCCCTATTTTAGCGAGTCCAGCCATTGCTATGAAAAAATTATCTGAAACATATTTTAAATAAAAAACGATGCGTAAATACTTTCTTTGGATTGCTCTTATTCTATTTATAGCAGCTGGTTTTGGCGGATTACAAAATATCGATTTATTATGGAAAACGGGTTTAGTAGTTGGTTTTTCTAGTTTAGCAATTGGAGTAGGCGCTTTAAAATCCTTAGAAGGTTATCAATATACATTTTGGATTATTGCAGCAGTATTTGCCGGATTGTTATTCCCAAATACATTTTTAAATATTGGAGGTGTCGATTTACGTAACAAATGGCTCATTCTTATCATTATTCAATTAGTAATGTTCGGAATGGGAACTCAAATGAGTATAAAAGATTTTACAGGAATTAGAAAATCTGGAAAAGGGGTTTTGGTTGGTTTACTAGGGCAGTTTACTATCATGCCAGTAATGGGGTTTATTATAGCTAAAACATTTGGGTTTGATGCTGAAATAGCTGCAGGTATTGTGTTAATAGGTTCTTGTAGTAGCGGGTTGGCTTCTAATGTAATGACTTATATTGCTAAAGGTGATTTGGTGTTGTCGGTTACTGTTACAGCCATTTCAACAATAACTGCACCTATAATGACAACCTTTTTAATGAAGCTGTTTGCGGGTACTTTTATTGAAATCGATTTTTTTAATATGATGATGAGTATTGTGAAAATAGTATTGGTGCCTTTGTCGGCTGCTATGATTCACGATGCATTGAAAACCTATGGACCTGGAGTTACAAAAAAGATTGACTATTTAGCAATTATATCTGGTTTGTGGTTAATGCTAGCATTCATGTTATGGGATTCTTTTAATTTAGTTCAAGGAAGCACAACAGCAGTTTTATTAGAGATTGTAAACTTTATAAGTGGTGCTTTTCTAGTAGGTGTACTATATCATTTATTGTATAAAGCAAATAATAAAGTAGATGCATTTATGCCTTATTTTTCTATGTTTGGAATTGTGTATTTTACATTAGTAACCACTGCCGCAGGAAGCGATAATTTAATTGAAATAGGAGGGCTACTATTTTTAGCAGCCATATTGCATAATACCGCAGGATACTTATTTGGCTATTGGTTAAGTAGAGCAAGTGGTTTAGATAAAAAACAAAGTCAAACTATAGCTTTTGAAGTTGGTTTGCAAAATGGAGGTATGGCCTCTGGTTTAGCAGGGTCTATGGGGAAATTAGCAACCTTAGGTTTAGCAGCAGCTGTTTTTAGTCCATGGATGAATATCTCAGGTTCTTTATTGGCAAATTATTGGCGTAAAAAAAGAGAAAATAATACTAAGTAGTTTAAGAAAAAAATCATCTATCTGTATAGTCTAAATATGTATAGAAAATAGCTAAACAAATTATTGTAACTTTTACCCAAATTTTTTATTAATCAATATAGGTAAATGTATTAAGTAGTAAAACAGTGTTATTTTTGTTTTTTACTACAATATTTTCGTTTATTTATGATAATTTTCTTTTATTTGTATTATGGCAATATTACCAAACAAGCGTCGAGAAAAAATTATTGAATTTCTCCAAGAAGATGGGTCTGCTAAAGTAGTGGATTTAGCTAAGTTGTTTAAAGTTACAGAAGTAACAATAAGACAAGATTTAGAAAAACTGGAAAAACAAGATTTAATTATAAGAGAACATGGTGGCGCATATTTAAAGAATATTGAAGATAATGTAAAAAACTTTTCTTTAGTACAGCAAGATAATTTAGAGCAAAAGGAAATTATTGCTCTTAAGTGTCTGGAATTTATTGAAAGTGGAGATACTATTATTTTAGATTCAGGCAGTACTACTACGGAGATTGCAAAAAAACTAATTGGCTATAAAGATCTTACGGTTATAACAAATGCATTAAATATAGCTTTAATGTTAGGTACCGAGCCAGGAATTGAAGTGATTATGACTGGTGGAGAATTTAAACCGCCTACACTTTCTTTAACAGGTCAAAAAGCAGCCGATTTTTTTAAAGGTTTAAATGTGCAAAAATTGTTTTTAGCAACTGCTGGAATTTCTTTAAAATCTGGTTTAACGTATCCAAGTATTAGTGATTTAGTAGTTAAAAAAGCAATGATTGATGCTGCAGATATTACCTATTTGGTTGCAGATAGTACTAAAATTGGTAAAAGCGCATTAGCAAGTTTAGGAGCACTTTCTTTAATAGATTATATTATTACAGATTCTGGAATGGATGAAAAAGATAAAAAAGTGTTTAAAAACCATGAAATAGAAGTCATTATAGCTTAGTAAAAAAAAATATTAAAATTTATAAAAAATAGAGATGTCAAAATCAGCATTAAGTATCGGATTAATAATTGGAAATCGTGATTTTTTTCCTGATAGTTTAGTAGAAAAAGCAAGAACAGAAATTCTTGAAGTTTTTTCAAAATTAAACATAAAACCAATTTTATTAGAAACAACAGATACCAAACTTGGAGGTGTTGAAACGTATAAAGATTCGCAAAAATGTGCAGATCTGTTTAAAAAACACAGTCATGAACTCGCTGGAATTTTGGTGTTGTTACCAAATTTTGGAGATGAAAGAGGGGTTGCAGATACTTTGAAGTTAGCCAATCTAAATGTGCCTGTTTTAATACAAGCATATCCAGATGAATTGTCTAAAATGAATGTGGTTAATCGTCGTGATTCTTGGTGTGGTAAAATATCAGTATGTAATAATTTATATCAATATGGTATAAAATATTCATTAACTAGTCAGCATGTTTGTCATCCAACAGATCCTGTTTTTCAAAAAGACTTAAATGATTTTGTCGCGGTTTGTCGTGTTGTAAAAGGATTGAGAAATGTTAGAATTGGTGCTGTTGGTGCAAGACCAGGGGCATTTAATACTGTGCGTTATTCTGAAAAAATATTACAAAGAAATGGTATCACAGTTACAACCGTAGATTTATCTGAAATACTTGGTAAAGCAAATAAGCTTACTAAAGATGATGCATCGGTAAAAAGGCATTTAGAAAGTATTAATGCTTATGCTTCAAAAGGGAAAACACCTAATGAAGCTATGTTACAGATTGCTAAATTAGATGTTGTATTAAATGAATATGTTGAAGAATATCAATTAGATGCTACAGCAATTCAATGTTGGACTTCGTTGCAACAAAATTTTGGTTGTAATGTATGTACTAGTATGAGTATTATGTCTGAAAACATGATGCCATCGGCTTGTGAAGTAGATGTTACGGGGACATTAAGTATGTATGCTATGCAATTAGCTTCTGGGTCTCCAAGTGCTTTAGTAGATTGGAATAATAATTATGCCGATGACCCAAATAAGTGTGTGCTATTCCATTGTGGGAACTGGGCAAAATCTTTTTTGCCAGATATTGAAATAAGTAATGCGCCTATTTTAGGGACTAGTGTTGGTGTTGAAAACACTTATGGGGCATTAGATGGACGTACTCCTGCAATGCCACTTACGTATGGTAGAATTAGTACAGATGACCCTAAAGGAATTATAAAAGCATATATAGGTGAAGGGGAATTAACAGATGATCCTTTAAAAACTTTTGGAAACAGAGCGGTTGCTCAAATTGGAGATTTACAAGGTTTAATGAATCATGTGTGTAGAAACGGTTTTGAACATCACGTAGTTATGAATGCTTCTAAAACAGGAAGAATTCTGGAAGAAGCTTTAGGGAATTATATGGGTTGGGAAATTTATAATCATAAAGGATAACCGATTAGATTTCTCATAAATAAACAAAAAATGACGGATAAAGAATTAAAATTAAAATCTGTATTCTTAAGAAGAAATCTTCTTAAATACATTTATAAAGCAAAAGCAGGACATACAGGAGGAAGTTTGTCATGTGTAGACACACTAAATGTTTTGTATAATAGAGTTTTAAATGTAGATCCTGCAGATTTTAAAAATCCAGATAGAGATAGATATATTCAAAGTAAGGGACATTGTGTAGAAGCGCTTTTTGTAACCATGGCAGATCGGGGTTTTTTTCCTGAATCTGATTTAGAAACACTTTGTCAGTATCAATCACATTATATTGGTCACCCAACAAAAAAAGTGAATGGTGTTGAGCAAAACACAGGAGCACTTGGTCATGGCTTACCTATTTGTGTAGGAGAAGCTATTGCTGCAAAATTAGATAATAAAACACATCGAATATTTACTTTATTAGGCGATGGTGAGTTGCCAGAAGGTTCTAACTGGGAAGCTTTTTTATCGGCAGCACATTATAAATTAGATAATTTATATGCGATTCTTGATTATAACAAACAGCAAATAACAGGTGATAATGCCGAAGTGATGAATACTGATTCAGTTCGTGAAAAATTAGAAGCTTTTGGTTGGGCAGTTAAGGAAGTAGACGGTCATAATCTCGAAGAATTAGAAGCTGCCTTAAATAATGGTCCTTTAGAAATAGGAAAACCAAGCTTTATTATTGCGCATACTATTAAAGGAAAAGGAGTTAGTTATATGGAACGGAATTTAAAATGGCATCATGGTGTGCCTACACCTGAACAATACGAATTAGCCTTGTCTGAATTAAATGAAGCGGAAGCATTAATCTAAAGTTATGGAATTAGATAAAATAAAAGAGAAAGATTTAAAAATGGGTAAAGCTAACCAAGAGGTTTTTTCTGAAACCATGCAAGCATTAGCTAAAACCGATAAAAATATTATTGCCGTAACTAGTGATTCTCGCGGTTCTGGAAAATTAGTGCCTTTCGGACAAAAATACCCAAATCAAATTGTTGAAGTAGGTATTGCAGAGCAAAACTTAGTTGGTGTTGCTGCAGGATTAGCTTCGGCAGGTAAAAAAACTTTTGCTGTATCTCCAGCGTGTTTTCTTAGCGCACGTGCGTTAGAGCAAATTAAAAATGATGTATGTTATTCAGATAATCCTGTGACATTAGTTGGAATAAGCTCAGGAGTAAGTTATGGGGCACTAGGTACAACGCACCATAGTTTACATGATTATGCCGTACTTCGTGCTATAAATAATATCATAATTGTAGCGCCTGCAGATAATTTTGAAACAGAACAAGCGGTTCGTTTAGCAGCAGAATCAGATAAACCTGTTTATATGCGTTATGGTAAAAAAGCGATGCCGTTTTTAAATGAAGACAATAAAACGTTTGAGTTTGGAAAAGGTCGTGTTGTTAGAGAAGGAGATGATATAGCAATTATAGCTACTGGAGAGACTGTTTATCCAGCTTGGTTAGCCGCTAAAATGCTTGAAGATAAGCATGGCATTAAAGCAACAGTTGTGAGTATGCATACTATTAAGCCTTTAGATGTTAATTTATTAAAAGAACTTGCTGCTAATGGTAAGCCAATTATTACTGTAGAAGAGCATATGGTGAATGGCGGTTTAGGTGAAGCTTGTGCATCTTATTTATTTCAAAACGGATATAAAAATACGTTTAAAATAGTCGGCATTCCAGATGAATATACCGTTACAGGTTCTCAGGTTGAAATTTTTAATCATTATGGGATTTCACAAGACGGGTTATATAATATCTGTAAAAATCTATTAGATATTTAAATTAGATTTTTATGACCAACTCACCAACTAAACCATTCACACCACAAAATCTAATTTTATTATTACTAACACTATTTGCTTTATCTAGTTGTAGTAATAAAAAGGGGGATTCACCTAAAAAAGTAGCTGTAGTTATTGGGGGTACATCATTATTTGGAGGTCGTGGTTCTATTATGGGTACGGTGCAATGCGCATTTATTATAGGTGTGTTAAATAGTGGTCTAGTATTGTTGAATGTATCGCCTTTTTGCTAGTAAATAATAGAAGGTTTGGTGATTTCTTATAGCTGTTATAATGGATGGATTGAATCATCCAAACGAAGATTAATTTAAGTAAAAAGTATACATGTTAAAATCATATATTTTATCAATTGATCAAGGAACTAGCGGAACAAAAGCTATTATTTTTGATGAATTTGGAAAGGTTGTTATTAAAACAACCGAGCCTTTAAAATCGTATTATCCAGCATCTAGTTTTGTAGAGCAAGATCCACAAGAAATTTATCAATCGGTTATAAACGCAGTAAAGAGTTGTATAGCTCAATTTAATAATGAATTTCCAGGAGAAGAAAATAAAATAGTGTCTTGTGGTATTTCAAATCAAAGAGAGACGTTTGTGCTATGGGATAAAAATGGAAATCCTATACATAATGCTGTCGTTTGGCAGTGTAAACGTTCTGTAGAAGTATGTGAGCGTTTAAAAGAGCGTGATTTAGAAACTCAAATAAATGCTAGTACAGGACTAACCATTGATCCTTATTTTTCAGCTACCAAAGTAATGTGGTTGTATGAAAATAATGAAACAGTAAAAGACGCTATTGGTTCAGGAAATGCTTTTTTTGGAACAGTAGATACTTGGTTATTATATAAATTAACTGGAGGTAAAAGTTATAAGACTGATTATACTAATGCTTCTCGAACCTTATTTTATAATATTTACGATTTAAAATGGGATGCAGATTTATTAAAAATATTTGATTTAGAGGATTTAAATCTACCAGAAGTTACTTTTTCTTCAGATTATTTTGGAGATTCTAATTTTGAAGGTGTTTTTAATGAACCACTTCCTATAACTGGAATGATAGGAGATTCTCAAGCCGCTTTTTTTGGTGAAGAGTGTTTTGTTAATGGTATGGCAAAAGCAACTTTGGGAACAGGTTCTTCTATTTTGTGGAATGCTGAAAATATAGAAAAACAAACAAATAATGGTATGTTAACGACCATTGGTTGGAGTATAGAAGGACAGGTGAATTATGCCATAGAGGGCGTTATTGTAAGTTGTGGGTCTACTTTAGAATGGTTAAAAAATCAATTAGATATTTTTACATCTCATAGTGACATTGAAATCATGGCTACTTCTATAAAAACAAACGAAGGCGTATATCTTATTCCAGCTTTTAGTGGCATGGGAGCGCCTTACTGGAAAAAAGATTGGAAAGCCTCTATTCATGGATTAACCTTTGGAACAAAGAAAGAACACCTAGTAAGAGCCGCTTTAGAGTCTATAGCCTTTCAGTTAAAAGATGTAATTCACTCTATAGAACAAGAAACAAATACATCTTTAAAGGAATTAAAGGTAAATGGAGGCATTACTGCAAATGCCTTTTTAATGCAATTTATAGCAGACTTATTAAAAACACCTATTGTAAATATGGGTATTACAGATGTTTCTGGATGGGGAGCAGCTCTTGTTTCAGGGTTGGGAATAAAATTATGGAAGCATATTGAAGATTTTCCTAAGTTGCCTTCTGAAATGATAAAAAGGTATATCCCTAATTCAGAAAGTAATATTACTCAGCAAGCTTATGAAAATTGGCAGGTAATTACTCAAAATAAGACGCAATAGAGATTTGTTTTTGCATTTCTTTTAATTGTATTTCTTTTTGTTTCGATTGATTTCTTTTTATTTCGAATTACAGGATAGTACAGGATGGTTTAAAAGATAAATTTCATTAAAATTGAATAAGAAAATAAATTAGTAATTAGATTAGTTACCTAATTGCATTTAAGTTTATTTTTTGATAGTTAATTAGTTTTTAGTAGGAAGCGAGAATTGAATTATTTAGTAATTCTTCCTTCATTAGAAAAGTAAGGGGGTACAAAATAATATTTTGAGTATTCCCTTTTTTTTGTAATTTATTGTTTTAAACAAGAAATAAATTCTGTTTTAATTTATATTTAATATTATTGTTAAGTATTTTTTTAATTAAGATTTGCCGTTAGTTACTATGAAAATTAATGATTCTAAAATACTTGAGAAACTTAAAAAAGGGGATTCAAAAGCTTTTAAGGAGTTATTCGATTTGTATTATTTGCCATTAAGTACATATTCTCTTAAATATTGCGATTCCTTTTCTTTAGCAGAAGATATTGTACAAGATCTATTTAT
Source organism: Flavobacteriaceae bacterium HL-DH10 (assembly GCA_031826515.1). Lineage (NCBI taxonomy): Bacteria > Pseudomonadati > Bacteroidota > Flavobacteriia > Flavobacteriales > Flavobacteriaceae > Thalassobellus > Thalassobellus suaedae. The sequence continues at coordinate 2,680,717 of CP134536.1, forward strand.
TAAAATTTGGAATGATAGGCTATATATGAAGTTTGATAAAAACATAGGTTCTTATCTTTTTAAAGCGGTTAAAAATAATACTTTACAGCAAATAAAAAAGAAATATAATTTTGTAGGTATTGAAGACTATGTGAATAATTTGATGGTTGAAGAGGCTGTCGATAACGAGTATCTAGAAGAAAAAAGGAACAGATTACATATGCAAATTGAAGCGCTTCCTAAAAAAAGTAAAGAAGTTTTTAAAGCAATTGTATTAGATAATCTAAAATACAAAGAAGCCGCTTTAGAGTTCGGAATTACAGTAAATACGGTTAAAACACATTATACAAGAGCATTAAAACAACTTAGAAATGCTGTTGAAATAATTATTATATTTTTCTTTATTTAAAAATACTTTATTTTTTTGTCACCCATTTTTAATGTTTTGTTATTATTAATATAACACACTTTGTGGTTAAAATAACATATGTTAAAATAGAATGATTGACGATAATCAACATATTATAAATCTTATTGCAGCCTATATTTCTAAAGAAATTAATGAAAATGAATTTCAGGAATTAACAGATTGGCTAAATGAAAGCTCCGAAAATGAAAAATTATTTTCAGAATACTTGTTATTATATAAGAAATCTAGAAGGCTAAATTTTATTAAAAAAGTAGATCAAGAAGTTGCTTGGAAACTTATTAATTCGAAAATAAAGAAACAATCCTCAAGTAAAAAGCTTGCTATCAAATTAAGTTCACATGTTTTTAAATATGCTGCTATAGCTATTTTGTTTATAGGAATTACCTATTTATATCAAAATGATTTTTTTAATAAAAGTAATGAAATAATTATTTCCACAGATAGTATAACACTTCAGTTAGAAAATGGTAATGTTCAAATTATAAATGAAGATGGAGCAACTGAAATAGTTGATAAAAATGGAAATATTGTTGGTAGTCAAAGCGGTCATCAACTAATTTATAGTAATACTGTTAAAGAAAAGGCCTTAGTATACAATACACTAAATATACCCTATGGTAAACGATTTGAAATAAAATTGTCTGATGGAACAATGGTTCATTTAAACTCAGGGTCTTCTCTAAAATATCCAATTAAATTTATTGAAGGAATGGATCGTTGTGTGTTTTTAAGCGGAGAAGCTTATTTTTCAGTAACCAAAGACGCTAAACACCCTTTTATAGTTAATGCCAAAGATTTGAATGTTAAAGTATATGGTACAAAATTTAATGTGTCTGCTTATTCTGAAGACACATTAACAGATGTTGTTTTAGTTGAAGGTTCTGTTGGTATGTATGCTAATAATGAAACATCAAACAAAGGCACTATTTTAATTCCAGGTACAAAAGGATCCTTTAATAGAGTAAATCAAAATATTTCTTCTGAAAATGTAGATACTCTAATTTATACTTCATGGATGGATGGAGGTTTGTTTTTTAGAAAAATGACATTTAAAAATATAGCTAAAAAACTAGAACGTCATTACAATAAGAAAATAATAATTTCTAATAAGCAATTAGAAAATGAAATTTTCAATGCTAATTTTAAAGACGAGCCAATAGAAAATGTTTTAGGTTATTTAAAAGAAAGCTTTTCTATTAATTATACTATAGAAAATGATACAATATATATTAATTAATCTTTAACCCTTATACATATGAAATAAAAAAAAACTAAACTCAATTACTAACAAAATATCACTTTTATCTGTTAAAACTAAGGATAAAAAAAACCGGAAAATGCTGCAACATTTCCCGGAAATATTTAAGTGATCAACTAAAATTAGTCATTCACCAATTAAACACTTTAAAAATATGAAAAAACTTCATAACAAAAGAGGTAAAAACCAGCCTTTTATGAAATTTGATTTAAAAATGAAACTAACCACATTTTTTCTTTTTGCTTCGTTTTTTAGTATGTTAGCTAATAGCGGATATACACAGTCAATTACATTACATGTAGAAAATAAAACAGTTGCTCAAATTATAGATAAAATTGAAGCTTCTTCAGAGTATAGGTTTGTATACAATACAAAATTTGTTGACCTAAGAAGAAAAGTTTCAATAAAAGTTGACGATGTCAAAATTGAAACTGTTTTAAGTCAATTATTTTATAATACCAATACATCATTTAAAATAAAAAACACCCAAGTAGTATTAAAAAACAAAGAAATTACTTTTAATACGTTAGGGCTTTCAGAACCTGTTATTTATGCAGAAATTCAAGAATATAAAATAACAGGAACTATTACGGACGAATTTGGACAACCTTTACCAGGAGCTAATATTCTTGAAAAGAATACCACAAATGGTGTGCAATCAGATTTTGATGGTAATTTTTCTTTATTAGTAAAAAATGAGAATGCTATACTAGTCGTATCTTATATAGGGTTTGTAACTCAGGAAGTTAGTGTTAATAGCCAAACTGCACTCGCTATAGTATTAAAAGAGGATGCAGCTGGTTTAGATGAAGTTGTGATTGTAGGATATGGGTCTCAAAAAAAATCTGATGTTACAGGTTCTGTTGCAAGAGCCGATCTAGAGACTTTTAGAGAACAAGGAAATACAAGTATTGTACAGTCATTACAAGGGTCTGTTGCAGGATTGAATGTAGGTGTAAGTACAGAAGCAGGAGGCGATGTGAATTTTTCTGTAAGAGGTCAGAATAATTTAGGGGGTGATGCTAGTGCAAATGCGCCTTTAATAGTTGTAGATGGTATTATTTTTAGAGGAACACTTCAAGATATCAATCCAGATGATGTTCAGTCTGTTGATGTATTAAAGGATGCAAGTTCTACAGCGATATATGGTTCACAAGCATCTAATGGTGTTATAATAGTAACTACCAGAACGGGTAAAAGTGGAGGCAGCGGAAAACCTGTTTTTAATTATTCAGCTCGCTATAGTTTTAAAGAAGATGCTAATAGATTAACTTATGGAACAGGAGAAGATTATTTAGATCAGATTAGAGCGTTTAATTGGAAATCGGCTTATCCTCAAGGACCTAATTATGATCCAAATTATGATGTGTTAACAGGTTTAGATCCTCAAGAAGTTGAAGGATATAACAACGGTACTAATGTTGATTGGCAAGATCTTTTGACTCAATCAGGGTTTGTTAACAATCATAATTTAAGTGTTTCAGGAAACACTGATAATGTAACCTATTTTGTATCAGGATCCTTTTTAGATAATGAAGAAATTATTATAGGAGACAACTACAGTAAGGTAACAGGGAGAGTTAATTTAGAACTGAAATTAAACAATTGGTTGAAAGTAGGAACAAATTCTTTTGTTACTTCTGCTGATTATTCGGGTATAGAGTTTGAAAGAGCAGATATTACATACTCGCCATATGCAGCGGCTTATGATGCTGAAGGAAATCCTGTTGTAAAAGTAACAGAACGTTTTGGAAGTAGTGCATTACTTACTGCAAACGATTTAGATGAAGATAAGAGAACACATTTAAATACAACCCTTTATACTGTTATTGATATTCCTTGGATAAAGGGATTGTCTTATAGAATGAACTATAATAACAGCACAAGAACTAGAAGACATAATCAATTTTTATATGCTACACCAGATCGTGTTGCCCAAGCAAGAAAAGATTTATTCTTTAATAAAGATTGGACTATTGATAACATTTTATCTTACAATACAACACTTAATGATGTTCATAACATAGGTGCTACTTTTGTTTATGGTCGTGAGGAAAGATATATTGAAAGTACTGAAATAGGTGCTTCTAATTTTAGTAATGAAATTTTAGGTTATAATGATTTAAGCTTAGGAGCAACTCAAGATGTTCAATCAGGAGCTGAAGAGGAAAGTAGTTTGTATCAAATGGGGCGACTTAATTATAATTATGATGGTAAATATTTTATAACAGGAACTGTTAGACGTGATGGTTTTTCTGGATTTGGAAAGAATAATAAATTTGCAGTCTTTCCTTCGGTAGCTTTAGGATGGAGTGTCTCAAAAGAGAAATTTTTTGAAAGCCTTAGTGAGACAGTTTCAAACTTAAAACTTAGAATGTCTTATGGAAAGAGTGGAAATAGAGCACTACCTAGATATTCTACACTGGCAAAAGTAGATCAAAACAATGCTTATGTTTTTGGAGATGGCGGAACTACTTTTGGAGGTCAATTTACTTCAACTGTGGCTGCTCCTAATTTAAAATGGGAAACCACTACAGGAATTAATATAGGGTTAGATTTCGGACTTTTAAACAATAGAATAAGTGGAAATATAGAATATTATAACTCAGATACTGAAGATATTCTTATTAATATAGATATTCCATCTGTGAATGGTTTTTCACAAGCTAGTGCTAACTTAGGTAAAGTCCATAATTCTGGATTGGAATTTATTATCAACTCTACAAATATTATTTCAGATGATTTTTCTTGGTCATCAACAGTGAATTTTTCAACTAATAAAAACGAGGTAGTTTCTGTTTTAGGTAAGGATGATGATGGTGATGGCATTGAAGACGATTTGCCTTCTTCTGGCTTTTTTATTGGAGAGCAATTAGGTGCTATATTCGATTATCAGATTGATCCAAATAATCCAATATACCAAATAGGAGATACAGATATTCCACCAGGATCAGAACCAGGTTTTTATAGACTTGTAGATCAAAATGGAGGAGGTATTTCTAGTACAGATGATAAAATTATATTAGGAAGTACAGATCCTGCTTACCGATTTGGAATCACTAATAATTTTAAGTATAAAAATTTAAAGTTAAGCGTTTTTGTAAACTCTATTCAAGGAGGTAAAAATGGTTATTTAGGAGATAATACGTATTGGGAAATAGATCAATGGACATCTGGTGGGAAAGGAAAAGTAAATGGATTATTACCAGTGATAGTTGATTATTGGACACCTAATAACCCAAATTCAGAATATCCTTCACTTAGATATGATGCTTATGATGGTTCTAGAAGGGCTAAGGTTTTCAGAGATAGAAGTTTTGTGAGACTTCAAGACGTTAGTTTAAGTTATTCTTTTGATGATAGTATACTTCAAAAATTAGGGCTTAAACATCTTACATTGGTTGCAAGTGGTAAAAACTTGGTAACATGGACAAATTGGAAAGGTATAGATCCAGAGGCTGGTTTTCGTATTAGCTATGGAGAGAGACCAGTTACCCGTTCTTATACTTTAGGTATAAATCTATCATTTTAATACATAAACATTTAAAAACAAGAATATGAAACATATAAAATATATTTGTTTATCTCTTCTATTTATAGCATTTAGTAGCTGTAATGAAGATAAAATATTAGAAGAAACTCCTTTGGATTTCACGACTGTAGATAACTCTTACAAGACTCAAGGTAATTTTGAAGCTGCAGTAGCGCAATTATATAATCAAGCAAGGCGTTATTTTGGAGATGCCGAAGGTTCAGCCACAGATATGGATGTCTGGTTTGGTACAGATGCAGGTTGGCATGCTAGAGAATTTCAATCGCATGTATATTCTCAATATGCTGGTTTTGGACCAGATAATAGTGATGTTGCCCAAAGATGGACCGATGCTTATAAAATGGTTTCTAACGCTAATACTGTAATAAGTAGAATTGCAGATGTTGATTTTGATAATGAAACAGCTAAAAATAGATTGCTTACTGAGGCTCGATTTTTTAGAGCTTGGGCATACCGAGCGCTAGTTTATTTATATGGTGATGTTCCTCTTATATTAGAAGAGGTTCCATCGGCGAGAAGAGATTTTGTTAGAGCACCAAAAGCAGATGTTTTAGCTGCTATAATAGATGATTTAGAATTTGCAAAAACTAATCTACCAAGTTTAGGAGATGAAGCTGCGGATGGTAGATTAACCAAAGATGTTGCAAGACATTTTTTAGCAGAACTTTATATTGTAACAGGTGATAACCAAAAAGCGGTTAATAATGCATCAGAAGTTATTGATAGTGGGAATTATGCTCTAATGGAAAATCGATTTGGTACAAGAGCGAGTGAGCAGGGTGATGTGTACTGGGATTTGTTTAGGTTAGGTAATCAAAATAGAAGCACAGGGAATACGGAAGGTATTTGGTTATATCAAGTAGAGTACGAAACTCTAGGTGGCTATGGTCGGGCTTCTGGTGATGCAAACTTTTGGGAACGTTTAATTGGCCCTGAATATAATAGATTTACTGCTAAAGATGAAAATCTTGGAGTAAGAACTTTTGTTTATGAATCAACTTATCATGGAGGAAGAGGGCAAGCGTTTTTTAGACCAAGTACACACGTTACTCATGGTATATGGAATAACGTAGACCCTGCTGATTATGATAATGATATAAGAAATTCAGATAATAATGTACTTAGAAAATGGTGGATAGACAACCCTTTATCTTCACATTATGGAGATATTATTGATTTACGTACAGACAGTAAGTTGGCTTATGAGACTTACCTAAATGCAGCAACAATTGAAAATGATTCTAATAGATATGTGTATCCAGTATTTTTAAAGCTTGTACAAATTAATAATCATTTTGATACCGATTTAACTGATGGTAGTTTAAGCGGTGCTCAAGAAGCGAAAGCGACACAAGCACACAAAGACTTAATTGCAAGTTATGGAGGTATTGGTCCTAAAATGAATGGAAATGCTAGACGGTATTTTGCAGATCATTATGCTGCAAGACTTCCAGAAACTTTGCTTTTGAGAGCTGAAGCTTATATGAATTTAGGAGGAGCAAACAACTTAGATTTAGCTGCCGCTGATATAAACGTTATAAGAAAAAGAGCAAATGCATCATTAATTACAGGGTCAGATGTAACTATTGATTTTATTTTAGATGAACGTTTACGAGAATTATTTTTAGAAGAGCCTAGACGATTAACATTAAATAGACTTGGTTTACTTTATGAAAGAACTAAAAAATATAATCACTATTCAAGTGCAAGTGTAGCACCACATAATAATTTATACCCTATTCCTAGTGTTGAAATTCAGAATAATACAGAAGCTGAATTAACTCAAAATGACGGATACGAAAATTAGTTTAGTTTGTTTAGTTAGTAATTAGAATAGAGTCACACTTTATTCTAAAGTTAGTTAGGGAATGCTATATCTTTTTGAAGCATTCCCTTTTTTTTTAGTTTTTAGAATCTAAAAATTCATTATATTTAAGAACATTAATATTTTATGAAAAAAAATAAAATAATAAACATGTATAAGTGTTTTTTAACAGTATTATTAATAATTCTATCACAAAGCTGTACTTCTAAAGTAGAAAATCCAATTTATAATGTTTATGATTTTGGTGCTAAAGGTGATGGCATTACAAACGACCAAAAAGCTATTCAAAAAGCTATTGATGCTTGTAAAAATACAGGAGGAACGGTTTTATTAAAAGAGGGCATTTTTTTAACCGGTCAGCTTCTCTTGGTAAATAAGTTAACTATAAATATAGATTCAACAGCAACCATTTTAGGAATTAAATCTGATGCTGAGACCGATTATCCACATCACCTTATTGAAACTAAATTCCCTAACAGAATGTTACAAGACTGTCAAAGAAGATTAATTTATGGCAACAAAGTAAACAATGTAACCATTACTGGTGGAGGTACCATTAACGGACAAGGTGATTATGAGCCATGGATGCACGTAAAGGAACTTGGAACAGAAAAAGACCGTCCTTCAATTCTAGCTTTTGTAGGTTCAAAAAATATAACAGTTTCAAATATTCAACTTATTAAACCCGCTTGTTGGACTCAAGTTTATATTGAGTCTGATGACATAACCATAAAAAATATTAAAGTAAATACAGGTAATTTAACACCTAATAGAGATGGTATTGATATTGTAGACTGTCATAATGTTTTAATAGAAGATAGTTTTATTCAATCTGAAGATGATGGAATCTGTTTTAAAAGCGGTAGTGAGTATGGTTGTAAAGATGTTGTGGTAAGACGATGTGTTTTAGATAAATTAAATGTAAATGCAGGTAATTGTTTTAAACTAGGAACCGATGGTTTAGGGAGCTTTATGAATTTTGATATTTCAGAATTAACTTTAAAAAATGCACATCAAAATTCAGCCATAGCAATAGAATCTATGGATGGTGCGGTTATCGATAATATAAATATTAAAGATTCTAATATAACCAATTGTGGTCAAGCCATTTTTGTGTTATTAGCTGACAGAAAGCGTACAGTGCCTAATAGAAAACCGAGAATAGGTGCAATTTCTAATATTCATTTTAAAAACATAACAGGAACTAATTTTACACAACAATATCCTTCAATTATTACAGGTATAGAAGGGCATCATATTCAGAATATAACTTTCGAAAATTTAGATTTTGAATTAAAAGGAGGGGTAAATACAGCTAACCAAACGGTTATGGAGTATGATGGTGAATATCCAGAAGGTAGTAAGTTTGGTAATACAAATGCTCATGGGTTTTTTATAAGACATACTGATGATGTTTTATTTAAAAATTGTAAAATATCGACTCAATTAAGTGATTCACGACCTTGGCTCGTAAATGAAAACGTTAAAAACTATAAATTATTAAAAGAATAAATTACCAATTAAACCACATAATATTTATAAACATTAAACTTTAAAACATGGAAAATTCAAGACGAACTTTTTTAGCTTCAATAAGCATGCTAGCAGCTTATAGTGCCTTTCCTATCAATGCTTTTAATTTCGGATTATCAAAAAAACTTAGAGTTGTCCTGGTAGGAACAGGTATTCGAGGTACTAGTTTTTGGGGAAAAAGATTAGTTGATGAATATTCAGATATTTTAGAATTTGTTGGACTTAGTGATATAAATCCAGGAAGACTGAAATATGGAAAAGAATATATAGGAACTAATTGTCCAACATTTATTGATTTTGATAAGATGCTGGTAGAAACAAAGCCAGATTTAGTAATTGTTACAACAATGGATTCTACCCATCACGAGTTTATTATTAAAGGTTTAGAATTTGGTTGCGATGTGCTTACCGAAAAACCATTAACTACCAATGAAAATAAAGCGCAAGCTATTTTGGATGCAGAAAGAAAATCTAATAAAAATCTTATTGTTGGTTTCAATTACAGATGGAGTCCTTACAATACAAAAATTAAAGAAATAATAGCTAGTGGTGCTATTGGTAAAATTACATCGGTAGACTTTCATTGGTATTTAAATACGTATCATGGAGCGTCTTATTTTAGAAGATGGCATGGTATAAAAGATAAAGGAGGCTCGTTATGGGTTCATAAATCAACGCATCATTTTGATCTTTTAAATTGGTGGTTAGATTCAGATCCAGAGCAAGTTTTTGCTTATGGAAGTTTAGAGTATTATGGTTCTAATGGTGCTTTTAGAGGAGATAATTGTAGGACTTGTGAATATAAAACAAGTTGTGATTATTTTTATGATATAACAAAGAATAAACGTCTTATGGATCTTTATGTTGCTAACGAAAAACATGATGGATACATTAGGGATAATTGTCTGTTTAGAAAAGAAATTGATATTTATGATAAAATGTCTGCTCAAATAAAATACGCAAATAACGTAACTGTAAATTACTCATTAACAACATATTCGCCATTTGAAGGTTGGAGAATAGCTTTTAACGGCACAGAGGGAAGAATTGAAGCGTCTTTAGATATTCCTTATGATAAAAAAGTAAGCATTAATCAGGCAGAGATGCATGCCAAAGAAATGGAACAAAATACTTTGGAAGAAGCAAATTCTGAGTCAATAATTGTTCATAAACTTTGGAATGATTTTGATACTGTTGAGGTTCCTTTTGAAAAAGGAGGCCATGGAGGTGGAGACAAACGCTTACATGATAAAATTTTTAAAACACCAAATACAGAAGATCCTTATGAAAGAGCAGCAGGAATTAGAGATGGAGTTATGTCTGCAATAATTGGAATAGCAGCTAGAAAAAGTATAGAATCTGGAGATCCAATTAAAATTAAAGATTTAACAGATATTAAACCAATGCCAAATAGAAATAAGTAAGATTTTAAATTTTTTTAAACCAATTAAATGATTCTAGATTGTATTGATAAATTAATTGTAATGCTTTTAAGCTAATCTAGAATCATTTAATTTTATTACTTTGCGATGTGTAAACTAATAAGGTGCCATTGAAAAATAATGAAATTAGTAATTTAAAATCGTTTAAAACTCTTATAAAAAAAGGGGATAAAAATGCATTTAAAATTATTTTTAACACCTATTATAAAAGATTGTATTTGTTTTCTCTTAACTATGTTGAAGATAAATATGCTGCTGAAGAGATTGTTGAAAATGTTTTACTTAAACTTTGGCAAAAAAGAAATAAACTAGATAAAATAGATAATCTAAAATCTTATTTGTACACAATGGTGCGAAATGCTTCTTTAGATTATATTAAAAAAGAAAAGAAATTTATACGTTTAGATCTAGAAAAGCATGATTCTGTAACTTTAAAAGATCAATTCATTATAGAAGAAGAAACTTATGCTGTTTTATTTCAAGCTTTAGATACTTTGCCATCAAAATGTCGAAAAGTCTTCGAATTATCATGTTTAGAAGGTTTAAAATATAAAGACATTGCAGAAGATCTTCAAATAAGTATAAATACAGTGAAATCTCAACGGTCAAGAGCCATTGAGCTCCTAAAATCACATTTAAAAAATCATCCTTTTTTTCAAATATTATTAGCGACTTTATAATATTTTAAATTTTATTTCATTTTTTTTCCACCCGAAACACCTTTTTTTTAGTCATATAGGTATATTGTCAAATTGCAAAAAAATATGTTATAATATTAGCATATTCGCAAACAATAAAATTCTATTTTATTATATTAAAGATAATGCGGGAAAACCTATCAGAATACCAAATAGCACAATTGATTTTTCAATCGATTTCGAAAACAATTACAATAGAAGAAAAAGCAATTCTAGATAATTGGTTAAAACATGAAGACAATCTTGCGCTTTACAATAAAATTATAGATAAGAAAAACATTCAAGACAAACTCTCTATTTACAAACAAATTGAAATTGAAAGAGTATATAGGAATCTTGAAGAAAAAATAATAAATAATAAAATCAAGGTTAGAAAGTTAAAGGTATTTAATGTTTTTAAATATGCTTCTGTTGCTATTTTGTTTTTGGGCATTGGTTATTTATACCAAACAGGATATTTTAACAGTAAATCGACTTTAATAACACCTTCCATCGAAAATATTACGCTTCAATTAGAAAATGGTTCAGTAAAAATTATTAAAGAAGATGGTACTTCTGAGTTACGAGATTCTAAAGGAAATATTATAGGAACACAAAACGGTACACAAATAGTATATAGTGATGAAGTTGAGAAAGAAACTCTAGTATATAACACATTAACTGTGCCTTATGGAAAACGTTTTGAAGTGTTATTGTCTGACGGGACACACGTTCATTTAAACGCAGGTACTTCGTTAAAATACCCAGTAAAATTTTTAGCAGGACAAAATCGCCAAGTATATTTAAAAGGGGAAGCCTTTTTTAGTGTTGCTAAAGATACTAAACACCCATTTATAGTCAATTCTGGTGCTTTAAATGTTCAAGTTTTAGGAACTCAATTTAATGTGTCTAGCTATCCTGAAGATAGTGAAACCGATGTCGTTCTTGTTGAAGGTTCTGTTAGCTTATATTCTAAAGTTAATGTAAATAATAATGTATTATTAAAGCCTGGATTTAAGGGGAGTTACAGTAAACAAAACATTAGTATTTCTACTAATCCTGTAATAACGAGTGTTTACACATCTTGGATAGACGGCGGATTAGTTTTTAGAAATATGACTTTTAATAATATTCTAAAAAAAATGGAAAGACATTACAATGTTAAGATCACTGCAAATAACATTGAATTAGCCAACGAGAAATTTAATGCAAGTTTTAGAAATGAACCCATTGAAAAAATACTGGAATATTTCAAAATCACCTATAACATTAATTACACCATAGAAAATAATAAAATATTAATCAACTAACTAAACTAAAATTCACTCTTGCCTATGACTTAGACACCACAAAAATTAAACTAAATCAAAAGCACATTTTTATTGTTCATTTTAACACATTTAAAATAGAACAAAAAAAAACCGGAAAATGGTGACACATTTCCCGATTTATTAAAAATGTGATTAAGCTAAATTAATAACCACAATTAACACTTCAAAAGTATGAAAAAACTTCTTAACAAAGAAAGAAGCCATAACCAACGACTGCTAAAATTTGACTTAAAGATGAAACTAAGCGTACTATTTATATTTGTTGTATTCTTCACGCTTCAAGCAAACAATTCGTATTCTCAAAAAACAAAGGTTTCTTTAAATTTAAATAACGCTTCAGTAAGTCAAATTATTGACGAGATTGAAAGCAATACAGAATTTCGATTTGTTTATAAAATTAAAGATGTAAATATTAAACGTAGTATCTCTATTAATGTAAAAAAGGAATCTATTGATGTTGTATTAAATAAAATGTTTTTGAATACAAATACGTCTTATAGTATTGTTGATAGACAAATATTTTTATTAAAAAATGAAGAGTCTACTACTCCTAAAGAAGTATTTAATCAATCGGTTAAAGAAAATAAGATACAAACATTCGATTTACAAGGAATAATCATAGATGCTTATGGGCAACCTTTACCAGGAGCGAGTATTTTAGAAAAAGGAACAAAAAATGGAACTCAAACAGATTTTGATGGAAACTTTTCTTTAAAAGTCTCAGATAAAAATGCCATTTTACTAATTTCTTACATTGGTTTTATACCACAAGAAATATCGGTTAACGGACAAACTAATTTAAGTGTTACACTACAAGAGGATGTTGCTTCATTAGAAGAGGTGGTACTTGTTGGTTATGGAACGCAAAAAAAAGCGCTTGTAACAGGTGCAAGTGTACAAGTTAGTGGTGAAAACCTTGAGAAAATGAGTGCGGTTAATGCGCTTCAGGCGTTACAGGGACAATCGCCAGGGGTACAAATAACATCTACTTCAGGACAGCCTGGAGAAAGTTTAAAAGTTGTAATTCGTGGTGTTGGGTCTACCTCAGGGAGTAACCCTTTATATGTAGTAGATGGGATATTAACGAATGATATATCATACTTAAATAATTCAGATATAGAATCTATTTCTGTTCTAAAAGATGCAGCATCTGCAGCTATTTATGGATCGCAAGCTTCTAATGGTGTTGTTTTAGTGTCAACAAAAAAAGGAAAAAGAGGTAAGGCTGCCCAAATTACTTTCGATCAGTACTATGGTCTTCAATCAGTGCCTAAAAAAATGGATTTGTTGAATGCTAGTGAGTATGCTATTATGATAAATGAAGCAGCAATGAACTCGGGTAAAAACCCTTATTTCACTAATGCTGAAATAGCTGGTTTAGGAAATGGTACAAATTGGATAGACGAAATGTTTGTTGATAATACTACTACACAAAATTACTCTTTAGGAGTGTCTGGAGGTTCAGATAGTTCTGTGTATTCAGCATCTTTATCTTATTTAGGTCAAGAAGGTATTGTTGGAGGTAAAGATTTATCAAACTACGAACGATATAATTTCAGATTTAATTCAGAACATAAACTTTATAAAGATATTGTCACTTTTGGAGAGAATTTAAGTTTTGCATATATAAATAAAAATGGAGTAGGTGTTGGTAATCAGTATAATAACTCGTTAAGAAGTACTTTTAGTGTTTCGCCTTTATTGTCTATGTATGATACTAATGGAGATTACTTTAATACTTCTAATAGTAGTGAACCTTGGTTAGCAGGTGTTGCCAATCCATATGCAGAGATGGCTTATAATAATCAGAATGAAAGTAATAATCAGAAATTGTTAGGTAATGTTTATTTGCAAATAGAGCCAATTAAAAATTTAACGTTTAAAACAACTTTAGGCTTAGATTATTATGCAGGAGAAGGACATTCTTATAGCCCTATTTATCAATTATCAGTTTATTCATTTAATGAATTTGATAGAGCTTCTCAGGATATGAATAAAGGTAAAACTTTAACTTGGGATAATTTATTAACATATAAGTTTGATGTAACAGATAATCATCATTTTGAAACTTTGGTTGGTTCATCTTCAATAAATTATGATGGCACCTATTTAAGTGGTAACAATGTGAATGTTATTTTTAGTGATTTAAATCATGCTTGGTTAGATAATGCTACAAATAGAGATGGTACTTTAATTGGTGGTCCTAATGGTGGGAAATCAGAAAATAAGAGAATGTCTTATTTTGGTAGGTTAAACTACAATTTTAAAGACACATACTTATTAAATGCCACGTTTAGAGCTGATGGTTCTTCTAATTTTCATCCAGATAATCAATGGGGGTACTTTCCATCGGTATCAGCAGGTTGGGTAGCTTCAAATGAAAATTTCTTGAGTGATTCTAATGCGATTAACTTTTTTAAATTAAGAGCGAGTTGGGGACAAGTAGGAAACCAGAATGTTGGAGCTTTTCAATATTTAGCACCAATTCAAACATCAACCACTAATTATATTTTCGGAAATCAAGAAGGGATATTAACACCAGGGGCATATCCAAATAGATTGCCAAATCCAGATTTAAAATGGGAAACATCAGAACAAATCAATATAGGTTTTGATGCCAGATTATTTAATAATACTTTAAATATTAATTTTGATTGGTATGAAAAAACGAATAAAGATTGGTTAATTGTAGCTCCAATTTTAGCAACGGCTGGTGCTGATGCGCCTTATATAAATGGAGGTAATGTTGTAAATACAGGTGTTGAATTAGCATTAAGTTATCAAAATAGAATAGGTGATTTTAGTTATAGTATTGCTGCAAACGGCGCATATAACAAAAATGAAGTTGGAGAAATACCGACGGCAGATGGTATCATACACGGCGCCACAAATCAATTGTATAATAATGCACCAGAGTTTTACAGAGCACAAGATGGATTTCCAATAGGCTATTTCTGGGGTTTTAAAACGGCAGGCGTTTTTCAAAACCAACAACAGGTAAATGATTATGGGATACAACCAAATGCTGCACCTGGAGATATTATTTATCAAGATATATCTGGAAATGGTTCCATAGGCGATGAAGACAAAACAATGATTGGTGATCCTAATCCAGATTTTACTTTTGGTTTTTCAATTACAGGAAGTTATAAAGCATTTGATTTTTCTGTTTCAGCAAATGGTGTAGCAGGAAATCAATTAGTACAATCTTACAGAGATCAATCAGGTGCATATGGAAACTATACATCAGCAATATTTAATCGTTGGCATGGAGAAGGTTCTTCAAATACAACACCACGAGTGACGGAAGATAACAGGAACTTTACTCAGTTTTCAGATTTATATATTCAAGATGGAGATTTCCTAAGGCTAAGTAACATTACCTTAGGTCTTGACTTAGCGAAATTAAAACAAAGTAAGCCCTTTTTTGCTAGTGAATTTAGAGTTTATGTATCTGTATTAAATCTACATACATTTACTAAATACGACGGTATGGATCCAGAAATTGGATTTGGAACCGATAGTTTTTCATCTGGTGTTGATGTAGGATATTATCCTAGACCAAGAACGATTATGATGGGATTAAACGTTAAACTTTAAAAAAAATAGAAAAATGAAAAATACATATTTATACATATTATTTTTAGGTTTATTGTCTCTAAGTTCTTGTAGTTTAGACACAGAACCTTTAACACAATTAACAGATACAAACTTTTATTCAAGTACAGA
Source organism: Flavobacteriaceae bacterium HL-DH10 (assembly GCA_031826515.1). Classification (NCBI taxonomy): domain Bacteria; kingdom Pseudomonadati; phylum Bacteroidota; class Flavobacteriia; order Flavobacteriales; family Flavobacteriaceae; genus Thalassobellus; species Thalassobellus suaedae. Next base: position 2,696,474 of record CP134536.1, read on the forward strand.
TGATGCATATACCGCACTGGTAGGATGTTATGATGGATTACAAGTTGTTGGTGGTATTGGAGGTATGAGTTTTCCAGTAGCAAGCGAAGTCATGTCTGACGACTGCTTTGGTGGAACTGGCGCATCTGATGGCTATAATTTTGCTGCCGTAGATGAATTTGATATTAACCGTTCTCCTGCCGATGTAGATTTATTGAATGGTAATTGGGTAGCTTATTATAGAGCGATTTACCGTTGTAATGTTTTCTTATCTAAAATGGATCAAATAGACTGGAAAGGTGATGAGGCATTAAGAAATACTTACGAATCTGAAACACGAGTTATTAGAGCTTATCTATATTTTGAAATGGTAAGACTTTGGGGAAACATTCCTCTGTTAACAGAACCTTCTACTGAAAATATTCCGCAAGCAAATCCAGATGAAGTTTATGCTGTAATAGCACAGGACTTAGTTTTTGCTGCAGAAAATTTATCAAGTGGAGCTTACAATTCTGTTGATAGTGGGCGTGTTACAAAATGGGCTGCTAAATCATTACTTGGTCGTGTTTATTTATATTACACAGGGTATTATGGTAAATCAGATTTAGTAGGTATAGTTACTAAAGTTCAAGCATTATCACATTTAGAAGATGTTATTACAGGAAGCGGACATGGTTTAGTTGATGATTTTTCAACACTTTGGCCAGCAGCATCTATAGATAATTATGCAGGAGAAGATAATAAAGAAAATATCTTCTCAATTAAATATACATATACCAGTGATTATAATGGGAATACTGATGGTAACCATTGGATGGTTATGTTTGGTATGAGAGAATTCACATCTTATCCTTACGGAAACGGATGGGGAATTACTGTGAATGGTAAATTATGGGATTCCTATAAAGATACTGACACTAGAAGATCTGCATCGATTATTAGTGTTGATGATGAAGAAATTCCTTTTGATAAAATTAATAACCAAAGAGAATATACTGGGTATTATAATAAAAAGTATTCACCAATGTCTGATATAGATGGTAATAGTGTTGTAACAGCAGTTGGAGGTGTTAGTTTTCAAATTAGCCAATTTCAAGATTATGTGGTTATGAGATATTCAGATGTGCTTTTAATGGCAGCAGAATTAGGAAGTGCTAATGCGCAAACTTATTTTGATGAGGTAAGACAGCGTGCTTATAAAGAGAATTTTGTCTCAACTACCGTGTCTCAAGAAAATATTATGAAAGAAAGACATTTAGAATTTGCTTTAGAAGGTGTTAGATATTGGGATTTATTACGTCAAGGTGTTAATACTGCTGCATCAACAATTGCTGAAACTACAGAATTGTTAAGTGGTGGTGTATCAGATACTAAAATTATTTCTGAGGAAAATATCAAAACAACAAACGGTTTGATTCAAATTCCAAATACGCAAATTACATTATCTAATAATGTTTTACAGCAAAATGCTGGCTGGTAATTTTTAACTAAACTAAATATTTAAAAATGAAAAATATAAAAATATTAATTGCATCATTTTTGATGTTGGGAATAGGATTTCTAATATCATCTTGTGAGGCTGAAAAGTATTCACTTGGTAATACGCCTGATAAATCTGAAATAGATTTTGAAATTGTTCAAGATTTTACTGCAGATTCAGGTGGAAATACTGTAATCATGACTAACAATACCGATGGTGTTATTTTAACATGGAATTATGGAACTGGAAAATCTAATAAAAAAGTTGAAACAGTTAAATATGCTTTTAAAGGAGATTATACAATATATATTTCGGCAGTAACTGCTGGAGGTATTGTAGAATTAGATCCGGTTACAATTACGGTAACAGATGATAATTTAAGTTATGTAGATGACCCTTTATGGACCGCTCTTTCTGGTGGTGTTGGTCATTCTAAAACATGGTATTTAGACCTGAATGCAGATGGTGAATCTAAATATTTTGGAGCACCAATGTCTTTTTCTGGAAACGAACTTGTTTGGGATAAAGAATGTGAAGGGAATCCAGATGATGGTTTATGTTGGATATGGGAACCAGAATGGGCAGGAAATGAGTGGATTGCAGATGCTGGAGATTATGGTTCAATGACATTTAGTTTAGAAGGTGGGCCATTTATTAATGTAAACCACGCTCTTACTACTAATAGAGGCGAAGAAAATGGAACCTATTTTTTAGATGCTGATGCAAAAACACTAACACTAACTGATGCAGCTATACTACAAAATTCTTGGGGAGATAACGATGTTAATGATTGGTCTAATTATAGAATTTTAACATTAACAGAAGATGCGATGCAACTTGCAGCATTTCATAACTCTAAAGAAGAATTAGTGATTTTTAACTTTATTTCAAAAGAATATAGCGATAATTGGGTAGCAGAAGATTTACCAGATCCAAATCCTGCTATTGATTTAAACGGAGGGACTGTTGATGATTTATTATCAGTAACATCTACAACATCAAAAACGTGGTCTTTAAGTCCAGATACTCCTTTTAACTGGACAGATTTAAATGGAACATTCTTAAATGATTGGAACTCTGTTGAAGATTACCCAGACTGGGCAGCTTATACACCAGATGATCAAGTAGCTGTCGTTAATAATAAAATAACATTTAATGATGATGGTACAGTCACTACTATTGATAGTAATGGTAATGAAGCAGAAGGTACATATATAACTTCTACAGATGGAACTAATGTTATTACTTTCACAGATATTACACCTGTTTTTCCTGTAGGAAGTTCATTAGATAAAGTATCTACAACTGCCAATAATGAATGGAAAATTATAAAAACGGGCTTAACGGGTACAACGGTTACTGATGTTTGGTTTGGTAAGCGCGATGAAGTTAAGAGTGAATATATGGTATTCCATTTTGTGTTAGAAGATCCAAATGCTGATCCAAATGCTGAGGTTAAAGCTATTTTGACAGGAAATACTTGGAAAATAGATTCTAATAGAACTTATGATACTACTATTGGGGGTATTGCAGTTCAAGGACCTGCGGTGTATTCAGATTTTGCTTCTTGGTCTTGGAATCCCTTACCAGGAGAACAATATGCTGCTGGTGATGTTGGTGTAGATTACGGGGACATGACTTTTAACATTGATGGAACTATGGTTGTTAACCAATTAACAGATAGTGGTTCTGTAACGTTAAATGGAACATGGAGCGTAAGTGATGGTGAATTAACTATTACAGCAGAAATGCTACACCCATGGACTGCTGATTATGCTGTTGCAGACTGGACAGCAATTAGAACTTTTAAAATAGAACCAGGTGCATTGCTTTTACAAGCAGAAAGAGATGCTGCACTTTCAGGTGAAGACGCATTCTGGATAACCTGGATTTTTGTTCCAGGAGTTTAAACACATAAATATATCACTGTACCTTTTTAGGTGCAGTGATATATATTGCTTTGATTGAAGAATGCTTCAGTGGAGAAGGATACACCTGAAGTAAATTCTATAAACTTTGTGTTAATCTAAATAGGTTAAACTTAATCATCTAATATTTAAATTATTATAGATTTCTAATTATGTTTCCTTAGTCTTAATTTTTAATTTAGACAGGTAACAGCATTTAAATATTCAATATGTTCAAAAAAAATAAAATGAAATTTAATAAGCTTTTCACCCTATTAAGTCTGCTACTATATACATGCGTTTCAATTGCCCAACTTCAAAATAATAATACGCTAAATACGCCGCCAGATATTAGTAAAGATTTTGAAGATTATAAAAACACGTATTATCTAGCCGATGAATTAGCTTCTTTTAATCCAGAAACAGGACAAGGAACTATTAAATACTTACGATATAACTTTGCAACCAGACAAGCTTTTAACAATATGTTAAGCAAGCTTACTCCTAGTATTGCAAATGAATTTCCTTCAACAGAATATGCGGTTTCTCCAGAATTGCCATTCTCAGTTGAGTTTATTTCAGATAGAACCATTAGAATAAAAACATCATCAGGACCTCAATTTAAAAAACAAGAGGCATCTTTAATGCTTGTTGACGGTGTTGCGAAAGATGCTAGAAATTTATGGACATATTCTAAAGTTTCAGAAGGACATAAATACACAAGTTCAAAAGGATCTGTGTTAATAACTGAAAAACCTTGGCATGTATATATTTATGATGCTTCGGGAAAATTACTAACAAGTACGTTGCATTTAGATGATGTAAAAAGTACATATACACCCGTAACGCCTTTTTCATTTGTTAGAAGAGCCGAAGACTATTCTCGTAGTATGGATGCTGTGTTTTCCATGTCGCCAGAAGAAAAGATATTTGGCTGTGGTGAATCATTTACACAATTTAATAAACGTGGACAGAAAGTGATTTTATGGACAGATGATGCTAATGGTGTACAAAATGAAACCATGTATAAACCTATTCCTTTTTATATGAGTAGTCGTGGTTATGGCGTTTTTATGCACCATTCTACACCCATTACGGTAGATTTTGGTAAATATTTTAATGCTGCTAATTCTATGATGATTGGTGATGATGAAGCCGATTTATTCGTGTTTATTGGAGAGCCAAAAGATATTTTAGATGAGTATACGGACCTTACAGGTAAACCAGAAATGCCACCCCTTTGGTCATTTGGTTTTTGGATGAGTCGTATTACTTATTTTTCTGAACAAGAAGGGAGGGATATAGCAACAAATCTTCGTAAACATAAAATACCGAGTGATGTTATTCATTTTGACACCGGTTGGTTTGAAACAGATTGGAGGTGTAATTACGAATTTTCGAAAAACAGATTTGACGACCCTGCTAAAATGATTGCCGATATGAAAGCAGATGGTTTTAATGTTTGTTTATGGCAGTTACCATATTTTACGCCAAAAAACACGTTGTTTAATGAAATTATTGAAAAAGGCTTAGCTGTAAAAGACAAGAAAGGAAACATTCCTTATGAGGATGCTACATTAGATTTTACTAATCCTAAAACTATTGCATGGTATCAAGAAAAAATAGCTTCTTTACTTAAGTTAGGAGTTGGAGTTATTAAGGTAGATTTTGGAGAGGCTGGACCTGCATCTGGTATTTATAGTAATGGAAAAACAGGTTTTTACGAACATAATTTATATCCTTTAAGATACAATAAAGCGGTTGCTGAAATCACTAAAGAAGTTACAGGCAACAGTATTATTTGGGCACGTAGTACATGGGCTGGAAGTCAGCGTTATCCCTTACACTGGGGAGGCGATGCAGCAACAACTAATACAGCTATGGCATCAACCTTAAGAGGAGGACTCTCTTTAGGGTTATCTGGTTTCTCTTTTTGGAGTCATGATGTAGGTGGATTTACAACAAAATCTCCAGAAGATGTATATCGAAGATGGACGCCTTTTGGGATGCTTACTTCGCATGTGCGCAGTCATGGTGAACCACCAACAGAACCTTGGGAATATAGTAAGGCGTTTTTAAGCGGATTTAGAGATGCAGATAATATGCGTTACAAACTAATGCCATATATCTATGCGCAAGCTAAGCACGCTTCTGAAAATGGTTTGCCAATGCTAAGAGCGTTATTTGTTGAATATCCTAGCGATCCAGGTGCTTGGTTAGTAGACGATCAATACCTTTTTGGGTCAGATATGTTGGTCGCTCCATTATTTGAAAATGTAACGGAAAGAAAGGTGTATTTGCCAGATGGTAAATGGATAGATTATCAAACAGGTAAAGTATACAATAAAGGATGGCATACCATTAAAGCTGGAGCGATTCCTATTATTGCCTTAGTTAAAGATGGTACTGTAATCCCCCATATTAAATTGGCACAATCAACAAAAGATATGAACTGGAGCAAGATAGAACTAAAAGTTTATACTGCTGATACTACAGAGGCTAAAGGGTATTTGTATCTGCCAAACGATTCTGAATTGCACGAATTAATTTTAGATAAAAAAGATTCAGGATTTGTACTTAAAAATAATCCAGTTTCAGAAAAAACAAGTTTCAAAATTACTAATTAAAAGAAATAATAATGTTTAAACAGTTGTCTATAGTATTAGTAGTCGCCTTAAGTATTTCTTGTGTAAAACAAGAAAAAGATGCTATGTATCAAGTGGCATCACCAAATGCAAAAAATAATATAAAATTTGAATTACAAAATGGCGTACCAACATACAGTGTTTCTCATGGAGACAAAAGCGTACTAAATACATCAGATTTGGGTTTCATATTTAAAAACAACGATTCTCTAAGTAGTAATTTTGAAGTCCTTCATGCAGAAGAAACGGCTTTTGATGAAACTTGGGAACAAGTATGGGGAGAAAAACACCATATTCGTAATCATTATAACCAATTATCGGTAACACTTCAAGAAACCTCAAAAACCAAAAGACAATTAGAAATTCAATTTCGTGCCTTTAATGATGGTATTGCCTTTAGATACGTTTATCCAGAACAAGGTAAAGACAGCATTGTTATCATAGACGAACTCACGTCTTTCAATATAGCTAACGATGGTGATGCATGGTGGATTCCAGCTTATAAAACAAATCGTTACGAGCATTTATTTACAAAATCAGGATTAAGTACATTAGATACTGTTCATACACCATTAACAATCAAGAGTAACAATGGTTTATACTTAAGTTTTCATGAAGCAGATTTGAAAGATTTTGCAAGCTATACTATAGCTCATAAAAGCGGAACTCATTTTGATCTTGATTTAATGCCTTGGAGTAATGGTGATAAAGTACGAACCAATAGTTCTTTTAACACACCTTGGAGAACGCTTCAAATTGGAGAGAAGCCAGGGGATTTAATAGAGTCTTATATTGTTTTAAACTTAAACGAACCTAATAAATTAGAAGATACCAGTTGGATTGAAAATTACAAATACCTTGGTGTTTGGTGGGGTATGCATATTTCTAAATATTCCTTTTGGGAAGGTCCAAACCATGGAGCAAGCACTAAAATATCTAAAGAATATATTGATGACTGTAAGAAACTTGGAATACATCATTTATTAATTGAAGGATGGAATAAAGGGTGGACACCTGCTTGGTACGAAAATAAAATGCACGTATTCAGTTTTACTGAAGCTACAGACGATTTCAATTTAAAAGAAGTAACAGATTATGCCAGAGATAATGATGTGAAAATTATTGGATATCATGAAACAGGTTCTAATATTATTAATTACAGAAAACAAATTGATGCAGGTATGAAATTGTATCAAGATATGGGAATTAACGATGTTAAAATTGGTCAAGTTGGCGATAAATTAAATATGAAAGAATGGCATGGGAGTCAATTTGGGGTTCAATATTACAGAGAAGTTTTAGAAAAAGCTGCAAAATATAAATTAACAGTAAATTTTCATGAACCCATTAAGGCAACAGGAGAGCGTAGAACCTACCCAAATATGATGGCACGTGAAGGTGCTCGAGGTCAAGAATACAATGCTTGGAGTGATGGTAATCCGCCAAGTCATACGGTAACCTTACCTTTTACTAGAATGTTAGCAGGTCCTATGGATTTTACACCTGGAGTTATTGATGTTTTAGAAACAAAAGGTTTTAATAATCGTCGAGTACATACTACCGCAGCTAAGCAATTAGCATTATATGTAACGATGTATTCACCAATTCAAATGTTAGCAGATTTACCAGAAAATTACATTGGGAAACCAGAATTTCAATTCTTGGCAGATGTACCAACAGATTGGGAAGACACCAAAGTATTAAATGCTGAAATTGGCGAATATATTACAACTGTTCGTAAAGATTTAAAATCGGACGATTGGTATTTAGGAAGTATGACCAACGAAAATACGCGTGACTTAGAAATTGATTTATCCTTTTTAGGAGAGGGCACATTTGAAGCACAAATATATGCAGATGCAGAAGGAACCGATTTAGAAAATAATCCAGCAAGTGTTGGTATTTCAACTAAAAAAGTAACTGCTACAGATAAAATGACTTTAAAACTACCGTCGGGTGGTGGAACTGCTATTCGGTTTAAAAAAATATAATTTATAAAAATGAATAAAAATATATTAGTAGTAACAACAATAGGGTTACTTTTTTCGCTTCAGTCTTGTAAGCAAGAAGTCAAAAATGATTCAGTAATAACTGAAACAATAAATCCTTCAGAAAAAACATATCAACCAAAAGTATTTGATGCTTCAAAATTTGAAACAAAGATTAACTCTTTAATCTCTCAAATGACACTTGAAGAGAAAATAGGTATGCTCCATGGTAATAGTATGTTCTCTACTGGTGGTGTAGAACGTTTAGGAATTCCTGAATTAAAAATGGCAGATGGACCTTTAGGTGTTCGTGAAGAAATTTCACGCGATTCTTGGGCAGCAGCTGGTTGGGATAATGATTTTGCAACTTACTATCCTGCTGGAGGTGGTTTATCAGCCACTTGGAATATAGATTTAGCCTATGTGTTTGGAAATAGTGTTGGTCAAGAATTGAGAGCTAGAGATAAAGACATGTTACTGTCTCCTGCAATCAATATTATAAGAACACCATTGGGAGGAAGAACCTATGAGTATTTTACAGAAGACCCGTTCTTAAACAAAAAAATATCAGTGCCACTTATTATTGGTTTACAAGATAATGATGTGATGGCTTGTGTAAAACATTATGCTGCCAATAATCAAGAAACCAATCGTGATTTTGTAGATGTTCAAATTGATGAACGTACACTTCGTGAAATTTATTTACCTGCGTATAAAGCTGCTGTAACAGAGGCGAATGCTTATAGTTTAATGGGAGCTTATAACAAGTTTAGAGGCGAATATTTATGTGAGAATGATTATATGTTGAATAAAGTTTTACGTGATGAATGGGGTTTCAAAGGGGTTGTGGTTTCAGATTGGGCTGCGGTTCATTCCACAGTTAAAACTCTAGAAAATGGCTTGGATATTGAAATGGGAACACCTACAACTAATTTTAATGAGTTCCTATTAGCAGATAGGTTAATTGCTGCAGCAAAAGCTGGAGATATTTCAGAAGAAGAAATTGATAAACATGTAAAACGTATTTTAACCGTATTATTTCAAGTGAAAGCTATTGATGGTGAAGGACGTGTTAAAGGTAGCATTGCAACAGAAGCTCATTATAAAGATGCTTATGATATTGCAGCTGAATCTATTGTGTTGTTAAAAAATGATAACAATGTATTGCCTTTAAATTTAGAAGATATAAAGTCTATTGCTGTTATTGGAAATAATGCCACTAAGAAAAATGCTTTAGGCGGATTTGGAGCTGGCGTAAAAACAAAAAGAGAAGTAACACCTTTAGAAGGTTTAAAAAATAGATTGCCAGAATCTATTACTATTAATTATGCAGAAGGTTATTTAGAACGTTATGATGATAAGAAAAAAGGGAAATTAGGTGATATTACTTTAAATGGACCTGTAACTATTGATGAATTAGATGCTGCTAAATTGCAAGAAGCTATTGATGCTGCTAAAAAATCAGATATGGTTATCATTTTTGCGGGTTCTAACCGTGATTATGAAACCGAAGCCTCAGACCGTAGAAGTTTAGAATTACCTTTCGCACAAGAAGAATTAATAAATAAAGTTAGAGCGGTTAACCCTAATACAATTGTTGTAATGATTGCTGGTGCTCCATTCGACATTGTAGATATTAGCGAAAAATCACCCACATTAGTTTGGAGTTGGTTTAATGGTTCTGAAGGCGGAAATGCTTTAGCCGATGTTTTGTTAGGTGCCATTAACCCTTCAGGTAAATTACCTTGGACCATGCCTAAAAAACTTGAAGATTCACCTGCACATGCTACACATAGTTTTCCTGGAGATAAATCTGTAACATATACAGAAGGCATTTTAGTTGGATACCGTTGGTTTGATACAAATAAGATAGAACCTCTTTATCCGTTTGGTTACGGATTGTCATATACAAATTTCGAGTTCTCAGATTTAAAAACAGACAAGAAAACCTATAAAGCATCAGATGTTATTGAGGCAACTTTTACTATCAAAAATACAGGAGATGCAGATGGTAAAGAAGTAGCTCAATTATATGTTTCAGATCCAAAATCTTATGTTGAAAAAGCGGCACAAGAATTAAAAGGATTTAAAAAAGTATTTGTAAAAACTGGTGCCACAGAACTTGTAACAATACAATTACCTGTAAAGGAATTAGCATATTACAATGAAGTTAAAAAAGAATGGCTAGTAGAATCTGGTACATATAATATTAAAATAGGAAACTCTTCTAGAAGTATCAAGAAAGAAATTCAAATAAATGTTGAGTAAGATGAAAATAGTAAATAGCCTTATTGTTAGCTTAATGCTAATGGTGTTTTCTGCTTGTAGTTCAAGCAGTCCTTCTGATGAAAAAACTGATCCAGATCCAGTAGTTACATATACCTTAACCACCAGTGTAAATAGTATAGATCTTGATAATACAGAAAGTAATGAGGATATAACGATTACTACAAATGTAGATTCATGGGTAATTAGCAGTTCAGGAACAAGCTGGATAACGTTAAGCAAAAGTTTAGGTACAGCAGGGGCTACCGTAGTTAAAATTACAGCATCAGAAAACACGAGTATTGTAGGGCGTTCAACTGAAATTACTGTAAATGCAAATAATGTTTCTGCAGTTAAAATAACTGTAAATCAAGCAGGGGTACCTTCAGCAAATGGTATTTATCCAGATTATAATACAAACCCTATTCCTGCAGATGCCGCAGGTATGAGTAGTACAGCAGTAGAAATTGCAGCAAACATAACTTTAGGTTGGAATATAGGTAATAGTTTAGAAGCAACAGGGAGTGAAACAGCATGGGGTAATCCTCTTGTTACAAAACAATTAATAGATGCTGTTAAAGCAAATGGCTTTAATGCTGTAAGAATACCTTGTTCTTGGAATCAATATTTAACAGACGATGTTAATGCTAAAATAAAAACAGAATGGCTGGATAGAGTTAAGGATGTGGTTCAATATTGTGTTGATAACGATATGTATGCGCTATTAAACATCCATTGGGATGGGGGATGGTTAGAAAACAATATCGGTGAAACTAATAAGGTAAATGTTAATGCAAAACAAAAAGCATTTTGGGAACAAATAGCAACTCATTTTAGAGATTTTGATGAGCATTTATTATTTGCAAGTGCTAATGAACCCGCAGTAGAAAATGCTACACAAATGGCTATTTTGAACTCATATCACCAAACATTTGTAGATGCTGTTAGAGCAACAGGAGGTAAAAATGCATACAGAACTTTAGTAGTTCAAGGTCCTTCTACCGATATTGAAAAAACCAATGATTTGATGACAACATTGCCAATAGACACTGTTTCAGATAGAATGATGGCAGAAGTACATTATTATACACCTTGGCAATTTGCAGGACTTACCGAAGATGCATCATGGGGAAAAATGTTTTATTATTGGGGTTCAGGTTTTCATTCAACTACAGATACAGAGCGTAATGCAACTTGGGGAGAAGAAGCTGAATTAGACGGTTATTTTCAATCTATGAAAACGAAGTTCGTAGATCAAGGTATTCCCGTAATTCTAGGGGAATTTGGAGCTATTAGGCATACAACGTTAACAGGTGATGATTTAACATTACATTTAAATTCGAGAGCTTATTATTTAAAATATTTGGTTCAACAAGCAAAAGCAAATGGTCTATTACCATTCTATTGGGATGAAGGTAGTATAGGAAATAATGGTTTTGGTCTTTTTGATAGAAGTAATAACACCGTATCTGATCAACAAGCAATTGACGCACTTATAGATGGACTTAATTAATAGAATTATTTAGTTTTTAGTTTGAGTTAGTTTTTTTAAGATTCTTGTTTGGAGTTTTAAACAAGAATCTTTTATTAAATCATTTGACAACCTAATACGAACTATATATTATTTAGATTTATGAAACATTCTCTTTTTAAATCATTTTTCATTTTTATTTTAACGCTAAGTGTTGGGGCTCAAAATGCTTCAAAATTTTTTCCAAAGGAAAATTTAATGTCAATTGGCATATACTATTATCCTGAGCATTGGAACCATAGTGAATGGGAACGCGATATTAAAAATATTTCAGAATTAGGTTTTGAATTTATTCACCTAGCAGAATTTGCATGGATAAACATGGAACCTCAAGAAGGTATTTATACGTTCGAATGGTTAGATGAGGTGATTAACCTTGCTGCAAAATATAAATTAAAAGTTATTTTAGGTACACCAACAGCAATTTCTCCCGTGTGGATGGGTATAAAACACCCCGAAATTTATGCTATGGGTTCAAATTACTTACGGGCAGAGCATGGTACAAGGGCACAACAATCGTTAAGTAATCCTATTTGGAAAGATTTTTCAAAGAAGATTATTTCAAAATTAGGCGAACGCTATGGAAATAATACAACAGTTATTGGCTGGCAATTAGATAACGAACCTGAGGCTAAAGAAGATTACAGTCCATCGTCGCAAGAAGCCTTTAAGTTGTGGTTAGAAAATAAATATAAAACCATTGATGCTTTAAACACCGCTTGGGGTACTGCTTTTTGGAGTCAAACATATTCAGATTTCAATCAAATTAAAATACACAATGCTAATCATGTAGGCTGGTGGGGAGCTAACCCTCATGCTTTGTTAGATTTTAAGCGTTATTCAGCAGATACACAAGCTAATTTTTTAGATTTTCAAGCCAATATATTACGATCGCTAATTTCTAAAAATCAATACATAACTACTAATTACACAGCCACTACATATGGAGCAGACCCAAGACGTACTAAAGAATTAGATTTCAATGCTTTTACAAGTTACCCTAACAAAGGGCAAGCTAATATTGGTGACAACGGATTTAGACTTGGAGACCCTAAAGAAATTTCGTTTGCATTAAGTTTCTTTAAACCAGAAAATACAGTATCTGGTATTATGGAGCTTCAACCAGGTTTTGTTAATTGGGGTAATATAAATCCATTATTACAACCTGGAGCTTTGCGCATGTGGTTGTATCATTGCTTTGGAGGTGATTTGTCATTCGCTTGTTCGTACCGTTATCGTCAAATAAATTACAGTGCAGAACAGTATCATAGTGGTATTACAAAACTAGATGGTGTTAGCTTATCGCAAGGCGGAAAAGATTATAAGCAAGTTATTAATGAAATGAAAATTTTACGAGATGCATATAATCCTAAAGCTAAAAAGCCTTCAGAATTAGTAAAACGAAAAACAGCTTTATTGTGGAATTATGATAATTTATGGAGTATGAGTCGGCAAGGGCAAACGAGCCAATGGAATACTTTATCCTTTTTTCAGAAGTATCTAGAAATAAGTAAATCCTTTGGAGCTCCTTCAGATATTATTTATGATGACGATGATTTAAACGATTATAATGTAGTCATTATTCCTGCTTTTGAATTGGTTGATGATGCCACAATTACAAAATGGAAAGATTATGTTAAGCAAGGCGGAAACCTTGTATTAACCTTAAGAACGGGAGTTAAAGATAAAAACGGACATTTATTTCAATCTGCTTACGGAGAAAAAATATATCCGTTAATTGATGCTAAAATTGATTATTTCGATCATTTATTGCCAAATATGAAAGGCACAATTTCAATTAACAATACAGAATATTACTGGAATAATTGGGCAGATTTAGTAAATGCTAATAAACCAGAAAATGTATGGGCAACTTATACCAATCAATTTTATGCTGGTAAAGCAGCTGTAGTTACTAATAAAATTGGTGAAGGAACGGTAACTTATATAGGCGTAGATACGGATGATGCACAATTAGAAAAAGATATTTTACGTAAAGTATACAGTAATGCAAATATATCTACAGAAAATTATCCAGAAGGTGTTTATGTACAATGGCGTGATGGTTTTTGGGTAGCCGTGAATTATTCATCAAATAATTATCAATTAGAAATACCAAAAAAAGCTAAAATATTAATTGGGACAGACATCGTAAAACCTGGTGGTGTAACAGTTTGGGTAGAAAAATAGTATACGAATGAAGAAAATAATATACACTTTAACTTTTGTTTTATTAGGACTAGTAAGTTGTAAAAAGCCTAATGAAAAAAAAACAGAAAAAGTTTCACCAAAATACGAGGCTAATTGGGAATCGTTAGCCAATTATAATGAAACTGCCGAATGGTTTAAAGATGCTAAATTCGGGATTTACGCCCATTGGGGAGTGATGTCGGTTCCTGCATTTGCAAACGATTGGTATGCAAGAAATATGCATATAGAAGGCTCTAATGAATTTAAGCATCATGTAGAAACCTATGGTGAACATTCAAAATTTGGGTATCATGATTATGTTCCTATGTTTAAAGCTGAAAAATTTGATGCGAATGCTTGGGCAGATCTTTTTGAAAAATCTGGAGCTAAATTTGCAGGATTAGTAGCCGAACATCATGATGGATGGTCTAACTGGGGAAGCAAAATTAATCCGTGGAATGCTGTTGATATGGGGCCAAAAAGGGATCTTCTAGGAGAACTTAGTGCTGCTATTAAGAAAAAGAATATGAAGTTTGTAGCATCGTTTCATATGGCACGAAATCTTCAAATATTTAAAGAGCAACCCGAAAAATGGTTAAATGATACATCGTATTTTCCGTATAATCCTAAACTGGCCACATCTTCTGAAGACCCGCTTTTAGCCAAAATGTATGGTAACATATCAAAGGAAAAGTTTAATAACGATTGGATTGGTCAGCTAAAAGAAGTGATTGATAATTACAGTCCAGATTTAATTTATTTCGATAGTCAAACTCAAAAAATACCAGAGTCTTACAAAAAAGAATTTGCAGCTTATTATTTTAATAATTCAGTTGAAGAAAATAAGCAAGTGGTGTTTACACATAAAGAAGGTGAATTTCCGAAATCTGTAAGTCTTGAAGATTTTGAAAAAGGGCGCATGAACAAAATCACTAAAGATTATTGGCTAACAGACGAAACCGTATCGGTTGGTAGTTGGAGTTATACCAATACTTTAGGATTAAAAAAGGCTGATGAAATAATTCATGTATTAGCAGATGTAGTAAGTAAAAATGGTGCTTTAATGCTTAATGTATCTCCAATGGCAAATGGCATTATTCCCCAAAATCAACAAGATATATTGTTAGAAATAGGAGATTGGTTAAAAACAAATGGTGAAGCTATTTATGCCACTCGACCATGGAAAGTTTTTGGAGAAGGACCAACCAAACAAGAAAAGTCGGGCATGTTTTTAGATAAGATAACATATACACCACAAGATTTACGCTATACAAGAAAGGGTAATGTTATTTATGCTATTGTTTTAGGGTGGCCAGGAAATAATAAACCTTTAACTTTAACTGCGTTTACAAATGCTGTTTCAGAAAATCAAATTCCAAAAATAGATAAGGTTTCTATGTTAGGCTATAAGGGCGAAGTTTCTTTTTCAATAGATGGGAATGGATTACATTTAAAAACACCTAATCAAGAAATTGATAATAAAGCTTTTGTTATTAAAATTGAAACTAAATCATAAAAATTACAACACATGAAGTTAGTCTTTTCTTTACTATTTTTTGTTTTTACTATATTTTCATATGGTAATGTAGAATTACCATTATTATTTTCAGATGGTATGGTTTTACAACGAAATAAGCCTATACCTGTTTGGGGTTTGGCAGATGCTAATGAGAAAATAGTTATTCGTTTTAATAATCAAATTGTAAAAACAAGGGCTAACAAAAAAGGAGCGTGGAAGGTTAGTTTAAAGCCTGAAGTAGCTGGTGGACCTTACACATTATCTGTCAGAGGAAATAATACGATGACATTAAATAATGTTTTAGTAGGTGAAGTTTGGATTTGTAGCGGACAATCAAACATGGAATTTACTGTTAACCGAGCTATGAATTTTAAAGAAGAATTAAAGGATGCCAATTATCCTATGATTCG
Source organism: Flavobacteriaceae bacterium HL-DH10 (assembly GCA_031826515.1). NCBI lineage: Bacteria > Pseudomonadati > Bacteroidota > Flavobacteriia > Flavobacteriales > Flavobacteriaceae > Thalassobellus > Thalassobellus suaedae. The sequence continues at coordinate 2,712,388 of CP134536.1, forward strand.
TCATTTTTTAGTTGAAAAAGATATGGGGTCTAAACCCGAATCGAAATTAAAATCAGGAAACTGGGAAATTTGCGATAAAACGACAGTAGGTGATTTTTCAGCTGTTGCATACTTTTTTGCTAAAAAAATATATAACGAACTTAAAATCCCTGTAGGCATTATTCATTCTTCGTGGGGAGGGACTCATGTTGAAACTTGGACAAGTAGAGGTGCTTTTGAAGGAAGTGATGAATTTAAAAGTATGATTGCTAAAATGCCCAATATTGATATTGATTCACTTTTAGAAAAGCAAATGCAATTGATTACAGATAAAGTAGAAAAAATACAAGGGTCTAAAGTATCAGCTGAAAACGAATCTTCTTATAAAGATATTGAATATAATGATGTTAATTGGCCAGAAATGCATGCGCCAGAACTATGGGAAAATCAACAGTTAACTAATTTAGATGGTACCGTTTGGATGCGTAAAACTATTACCATTTCTAAAGAAGACGCCAATAAAGAAGGCTATCTTGAATTAGCAAAAATTGACGATCAAGATTCAACTTACGTCAATGGTACCTTTGTTGGAACCACTAAAAGATACGACGAAAAAAGAGCTTATAATATTCCTGAACATGTTTTAAAGGAAGGGAAAAATGTTATTGCTATTAAAATTTTTGATTATGCTGGTGGTGGTGGTATTTGGGGTGAAGCTTCAAATTTAAAACTTACAACACAAAATACAGTCATTTCTTTAGCCGGTCTATGGAAATTTAATGTGGTTGATATAAAAAGTCAAGTATCTCCAAATAGTTACCCATCATTGCTTTATAATGCTATGATAAATCCGTTGATTCCTTATGCATTTCAAGGGGTATTGTGGTATCAAGGCGAAGCGAATGTAAATAGAGCAGAGCAATACAAAAAGGCATTTCCTTTAATGATTGAAGATTGGAGAGCAAAATGGAATCAAGGCCATTTCCCTTTTTATTTTGTGCAATTATCAAGTTACGATGAATTTGGTGGAAACAATAGTAATATAGGTAGTAAATGGGCAGAACTTAGAGAAGCTCAATCTTATACGTTACAAACGGTTTCTAACACGGGAATGGCTGTAACGACTGATATTGGTAATGCCAAAGATATTCACCCAATAAATAAACAGGATGTTGGTAAAAGACTAGCAGCTATTGCTTTAAAGAATATTTATAAAGAGGATGTTGTTTTTAGTGGTCCCACTTATAAGTCTATAGAAATAAAAGAAAATAAAGTTATAATCACTTTTGATAATGTTGGAAGCGGTTTAATGACTCCCGATAAATATGGGTATATAAAAGGTTTTGAAATTGCTGGTGCAGATAAAGTTTTTCATTTTGCAAAGGCTTATATAAAAGACAACAAAGTTGTTCTTTATAATAAAAATGGATCTATTCCCGTTGCTATTCGTTATGGTTGGGCTGATGATGCAGGTGATTGTAATTTATATAATAAAGAACATTTTCCAGCATCGCCTTTTAGAACTGATACATGGGAAATGCTTACTAAAGATGTGAAGTACTCATTAAATTAACCCATGTTATTTATGTTTTCATTTTCAAACATAAATTCATTTCTTTCATTATAGATTACATTTTCTTTAGTGAGAATATCAATAGGAAGATAGATTTTGTTATTTGGTATTGTCTTTTTGTTTAAATAGTTAACCATAAGTCGAATAGATTCATAACCTTGATCGAAAGGTTTTTGAGATATTAAAAATGAAACGGTATCATTTTTTAAACAGGCAATATTTTGTGGTGTATTGTCAAACCCAATTAGTGTAAGTTTTTTTAATTCATTTTTTTCGATGTAATCAGCAAAAACATGTATTCTACTTGATGGAATAAAAATGCCTTTTATAGCCTTATGTAGTTTTAAAAACGAATTAATTTTTTCTTTGGTTTCCTTGGTGTTATTCAGGTTTTCAATAGTTAATATTAATGTTTCTTCTTTTATATTGTTTTTAGAAAAGTAATCGTTAAAGCCTTCTATTCTTTTAGAAATAGCATTGTTTTTAGTCGTTTTATATCTGGATTGAATGATTAAATAATTAGATTGCTCTGGTAAGCTTAAGTGCATTAATTTTCCAGCAATATAACCTGCTGTGTATGAGTCCTGACCAATAAAAGCTTCATTCTTAAATCCTTCTATGTCAATATTTAAAAACATATATGGGATTTTTAGTTTTTCTAATTCATTTACAATTTGCTTTGTTTCTTCTATAAAAATCGGGACTATTAAAACGGCTGTTGGTTTTGTTTTTAGTAATGTTTTGAATGTGTTTAAGTAAGCGTGTGCATTGTATTGATTAAATGTATAACAGTTTACTTGTGTGCCTATATTTTTAACATCTTCACTTGCTTTTAGAATGCCTAAATAAGGAGATTTCCAAAATAAATCGGAGTCATTATATTCTGGAATTAATGTTGCAATTTTATGGTTATTCTTCAATGCAAGTGCACTAGCTACAGGGTTTACCCTGAATTTTCTTTTTTTAATGATTTCTCGAATTTTAGCTTCTGTTTTTTTAGAAACGCCACCACGATTATGTAAAACTCTGTCTACTGTGCCTTCTGATACGTTTGCTTCTTTAGCGATGTCTTTTATTGTAATCATATATCTTAATAGAAAATAAAACCTGTGTTTAAGAAAAAATATGAAGCAAGTTAGTAATAATATTTAAATTTACGTGTGCGCACACTATTTTTTAATATATTTGCTATAATGATACATGTAAAATAAGTTTTTAACTAATAAATAAGTAATTATAATAATGAGCAAAGTAATCGTTTTAACAGGTGCTGGAGGTGTTTTGTGTAGCACTTTAGCAAAGGCACTAGCCAAAGAAGGACATAAAATAGCGGTTTTAGATTTAAGAAAAGAAGCTGCCGATACTATAGCTAGTGAAATTAATGCTAACGGAGGTGTCGCAATTGGAGTCGAAGCCAATGTGTTAGAAAAGGCATCATTAATAGCTGCAAAACAAGTAGTTAATGATGCGTTAGGAGCTTGTGATATATTAATAAATGGGGCAGGAGGCAATCACCCTTTAGGAACAACTTCAAATCCGCATTTGTTAGAAGAAGATCTTGAAAATGATACCGATGGTTTTAAAACGTTTTTCGATTTAGATCCTAATGGAATCAAATTTGTATTTGATTTGAATTTTATAGGGACCTTGCTTCCTACACAAGTTTTTGCAAAAGATATGGTTGGTAAAAAAGGATGTAGTATTTTAAATATTTCATCAATGAATGCTTTTACACCTTTAACAAAAATACCAGCATATAGTGGAGCAAAGGCTGCTGTTTCTAATTTTACACAATGGTTAGCAGTACATTTTTCAAAAGTAGGGATTCGTGTAAATGCTTTAGCTCCTGGTTTTTTCTTAACAGATCAAAACAGAACGCTTTTAACTACTGAAACAGGCGAGCTAACACCAAGAGGGAACACGATAATAGAACAAACTCCTATGGGTAAATTTGGTGAGCCAGAAGATTTAATAGGAACAACCTTATGGTTATGTGGTGAAGGATCATCGTTTGTAACAGGAGTTGTTATTCCAATTGACGGTGGATTTAGTGCATTTAGTGGCGTTTAATTGAAGAGAATATAACAAGGCCTTCCCTTGGTGCATCAGTTGAAATTGTCATTCCTGTGAATTGGGGAATCTAAAAAAATAAAAGATAAGCAATGAAACATTCATAACTAAATTTTTGATATTTAAGGAAATCATTAAATGAATGTTACATGTGACCGATAAAAAATAATAATTAAGAACACATGAAAATGGAACAAACATGGCGATGGTACGGACCAAATGATCCTGTATCATTATTAGATATAAAACAAGCAGGAGCAACAGGTATTGTTTCGGCTTTGCATCATATTTCAAACGGAGAAGTTTGGACAATTGATGAAATTAATAAACGTAAAGCGATTATTGAAGCCGCAGGGCTTACCTGGAGTGTTGTTGAAAGTATTCCAGTACATGAAAATATAAAAACACGTTCTGGTAATTTTCAAGCATATATAGAAAATTATAAGTTAAGTATAAAAAACTTAGCAAGTTGTGGTATCAAAGTGATTTGTTATAATTTTATGCCTGTTCTTGATTGGACTCGAACCGATTTAGGTTTTAAAGTTGAAGATGGTTCTAAAGCATTAAGGTTTGATGTGATTGCTTTTGCAGCTTTCGAGTTGTTTTTATTAAAACGACCAGGTGCTGAAAATAGTTATTCTGAAGCACAACAAAAACAAGCCAAGGTTTATGTTGATAATCTTAATGAAGATGAAAAAACAATCCTGATAAATAATATTATTGCTGGATTACCAGGAGCAGAAGAGGGATATACTCTAGAACAATTTCAAACCATCTTAGATACATATAAAGATGTTAGTGCAGAAGTATTAAGAAATAACTTAGTGTCATTTTTACAAGAAATAATTCCTATTGCGGCAGAGAATGAGGTGTTAATGTGTATTCATCCAGATGATCCACCATATCCTATTTTAGGTCTACCAAGAGTGGTGAGTACAGAAGCAGATTACGCGTATTTATTTGAAAAAGTGCCATCTATTTCTAACGGAATTACTTTTTGTACGGGTTCTTTAGGAGTAAGAGCTGATAATGATTTGGTGCAAATTTTCAAGCATTTTGCAGATCGTGTTCATTTTTTACATTTAAGAAGTACACAACGTGACGAAGCTGGTAATTTTTACGAAGCTAATCATTTAGAAGGTGATGTAGATATGTATAGCATTATTAAAGAAGTTTTAATAGAGCAAAAAAGAAGAGTAGAAGCAGGAAGAAAAGATGCAGCTATTCCTATGCGTCCAGATCATGGTCATCAAATGTTAGATGATTTAAATAAAAAAACGAATCCAGGATATTCTGGAATTGGAAGATTACGAGGCTTAGCAGAATTGAGAGGTTTAGAATATGGAATTTCTAAAAGTTTAGTTTAGTAATATTCAATAGTAATTTATAAAAAAGAAAAGGTCTTCAAATCGTTATTTGAAGACCTTTTTTGGTTGATTAGTAGGTCGGTTTTATTTCTTTCTAATACTACCAGAAGAACTATCTGTTTTATCAACTTTTTCTGGATTTCCATAATATTTTATATCACCTCCGCTGGTGGCTTTAGCGGTTAATTCTTTTAATGTGTTTACTGTAATATCTGCGCCGCTAGTTGCTTTTACCTGACTAGATTCTGCAATTAAATTTTCAGCTTTAATATCACTACCACTAGTAGCTTCAGCTATTAACCTTTCTGTTTTTCCAGATAATCTTAAATCGCTACCACTTGTAGATTTACAGTTTAAAACAGAAGTGTTCACTTCTAAAGTCATATCACTTCCACTTGTGGTTTTAAGTTTTAATTCTTCTGCATTTATGGTATTTGTTGAATACACATCGCTACCACTGGTAGAAATAATACTAGAAATAGCTTTAAAGTTTACAATTACTTTTTTTGAAGTCGCTCTACCAATATTTTTTTTAGTGTGTATTTTTAAAACTCCATCTATAACTTCTGTTATAATAAGCTCGTGCAAATTTTCATCTGCTTCAACCAAGATGCTTTCATTATGGTCTTGTGTTAGGTAGACATCTAAACCTTCAGTTGCTTTTATGGTGGTAAAAGCGCCGTCAATAATACGCTCTTCTGTTTGTACATTACCATTTCCTCGAACTCCAGAGTTCATATTAATATCGAAATTACAAGATAATAGGCTTAAACTTAATATAGTAGCTACAATAATTTTGATTAGTGTTGTCATGATTGTTCGTTTTTTGATTGATGAATTTTGTTGGTTGAAATATCTTATTTGTTGTTTTTTAGTGATGAGTTGTTAGTGTTGTACTTAATTTTTATTCGTCTAGTTTTTCGATTGCTAATTTTCTTATTTCAGAATCTTTGTCAAATTTGGAAATATGCTTAAGATTAGATTTTGAAGTCATTTTATTAACTGCCAGTTTTCGTACTTCAGCTTCTTTATCAAAACTAGCTATATGAAAAAGATTAGATTCCGATTCCATTTTATCAACAGCTAACTTTCTTACCTCTTCACTTTTATCAAAACTAGCAATATGAAATAGGTTAGACTCTGATTTCAATTTACTGACCGCCAATTTTCTTACTTCTACATCTTTATCAAAACTGGCAACATGAAAGAGACTAGATTCTGATTCTATTTTTATGCCGTTTGAACCAATATTTACTTTAACGTCTTCAGACGTAGCTTTAATACCATTTCTATCTATTTTTATAGTATTCTCGTCTGAATTAATTTCTATACCATTTTCATTAATTTTTACTTCAGGCGTGTTTACTTCTACTTTAAAATTTTCCTTTTCTTCAACAGGGCAGTCTAAGCATTCAATATCGTTTTCTAGAATTCTTAAGTAATGATTTACATCTTTTCTAGTTGTTAAATTCCAATCATATTTTCGACTAATCAAATAAGATTTGGTGTTATTATTAAATTTTATAATAGTATTCTCTGGTAGATTTAAAATAACATTTACGTCTTGATCGCTAAATTTATTTTCAGGATTTGTAGTTAAATAAGAATTTAAATAAAGTGTTCCATTTTTTAATTCGAATCCATAATCAATGCTTTTAGCACGTTCAATAGATTTATCGTAATTTCTTCCGTCAGCACTTTTTTCAATTGAAATTGACGCAATGGAATCTGATGTTGATTTTACAATAATCTCTACATTAGAGGAATAGAGTGTTTTTACTCCGTTTTCATCATTAGCTAATTTAAAATCATTAGATCTGTTAAAATTAGTGCTATATCTATCATTCCCTTTCATTTTAATATTCAATGTATCATTTGAGGTTATTTGTAATACTGTTTTTTCAATAACTTTTTCTTCAAATGCATGTTCGCTAGCTTCTCTAATACCTATAATAGCAAGTCCTATAATTGACATAAGCCACAAACCTAATAGAGTGAATTTAGCAATATTACCTATGGATTTTAGGTTGTTAATAAGGATTTTTAAACCCAAGTAGAATAAGAAAAAGAATGGAACTCCTACTGCAAAAAATATTAAAAGTGAAGCTAACCAAACAGGCGTACCACTAGCTATAAATATATCGGCTAAATCTGCTCCAGGAATATGAATAACATTTACAACGCCTAAAGAAAACAAGCCAATTATTAATGAAATTAAAGTAATAGCACCAATAATAATAAGTAAGATGCCAATGAATTTTGCAAAAACTTTAAAGAAAAACATAATAATATCTGCAATGGTATCAAAAAATGTTCTTGATGAAGATTTAATGTTTTTTCCTTGTTTGGTGAAATCAATATTCTTTGCCGAATCAGAAACATTTTTTGCAGCTCCCGATACAGAGTCGGTTACATTTTTAGCAACATCGCTTACCGTTTCAGATACGGTTTCAAAACCGTCTTTAATTTTTTTTCAATATTACTAATGTTAACAGGCTCGCCCGTCATCATTATTTTTTCGGCAGTTGTTTTAGCCTCAGGTACTAATATCCAAAGTAGAATATAAAGTAAAACTCCTGTGCCAGCTCCAAATACTAACAGTATCCATGCTAAACGAATCCAAATAGCGTCAATTCCAAAGTAATGTGCTAAACCAGATGAAACGCCACCAACATACGAGTTATCCGTATCTCTAAATAGTTTTCTAGAAGGAGATGTTTTTCTTTTGTAAGATGTTTGTGGTTCATCTTCAAAAATTTCATCATCAACCAAATAATCTTCTGGTTGTCCCATGATTGAAATCACTTCGTCTACCTCTTTAAGCCCAATAACTTGTTTATTGTTTTGTACCCGTTCGTTAAAAAGTTCGGAAATACGTGCTTCAATATCGGCTATAATTTCAGATCGCCCTTGAGAATCAGTAAATGAACGTTTTATAGCCTCAAGATAGCGTTGTAGTTTTAAGTACGCATCTTCATCTATGTGAAAAAATATACCTGCTAAATTTATGTTGACTGTTTTATTCATTTTTTTGTGTTTTTTTGGCTTGTTACTATAGTTACTGCATTATGTAATTCACTCCAAGTGGTGTTTAATTCTTTTAAAAACAGTTTTCCTGTTTCGGTTAAACCATAATATTTTCTTGGTGGTCCAGAGGTAGATTCTTCCCATCTGTAATTTAAAAGTCCTGCGTTTTTAAGGCGCGTTAGTAGCGGATAAATGGTTCCTTCTACCACAAGCAACTTCGCGTCTTTTAAGGTGTCTAGTATCTCTGCAACATAGGCATCATCGTCTTTTAAGACCGATAATATGCAGAATTCTAAAACCCCTTTACGCATTTGTGCTTTTGTGTTTTCTATCTTCATGTTCTTAAGCGATTTAATATTGTGAAACTGTTCATTTTTTGATTGATTTGATTATTGATGAAATGTATATTTATTTTAAAAAATTGATTGTAAAGGGATATTTGTAATAGGCACCATCTCTGGCTTTTAAACTGGCTAATACGATGAATACTAGTTCAAGAATAAAACCTATTATGGCTAAAACTCCTAATCCACCACCTATATAAAGTAGGGGAGATGGTTTGCCAATATTAATATGAAAATCATGAAAGCCATTAAAATCTATAAAATCTAATCCATTAAATATTTTGAATATAAAAAACGGAATGGTAAGTGTGCCTAAAATGATGGCATACAGGAATATACTCATTTGAAAATTGATAGCTTGTTTACCATGATTATCTATGAACTCCGATTTTTCTTTATTTGCAGTCCATAATATAATGGGACCAATAAAATTTCCAAACGGAATTATAAACCTACTAAAGGTTGATAAATGAATGAACGTAGCTATGTTTTTTTGATGATTATCTAACATGATTTAAAAGTATATAATAGTATCTTATACAAATATATGTCTAAAAGAAGGTACTTTGTTACGCATAGTACTAAAAATTAACATAATTTTAACGTTATTTAGTCTGAATTATTTTCGATATTTTTATAGAAATATATCTAATATGAAGATGACGCCTAGTAAAATCAATATGTTCAATATGCTTAAGTTACCTGCAGCATATTTTACTGGAGTGAGAGTTAAATCTATTACTAATGATACCTGTGTGGTAACTGTTAAACATAGATGGATCAATCAAAACCCATTTAAATCTATGTTTTGGGCTGTTCAGGGTATGGCAGCAGAACTTACTACTGGAGTGTTAATGTTAGCTAAGATTCAAGAATCTGGTAAACGTATTTCTATGTTAGTAACGTCTAATAAATCGGTGTTCACAAAAAAAGCGACAGGAAGAATAACATTTACTTGTAAAGATGGAAACTTAATTAATGACGCATTAAACAAAACGATTGAAACAGGTGAGGGGCAAACCCTTTGGATGGAGTCTGTTGGTGTCAATGAAGAAGGTGTTGTTGTTGCTACTTTTAATTTTGAGTGGAGTGTTAAGGTTAGAAGTAAGCAGTAGGCAGTATTCAGTAAGCAGTAAAATAATTATCGTTTATACTTTAGGTCTTAGCGCCTTTGCGCGAATATCATTTTTAAGTAAACAGTTCTTAAAATTAATAAGTTACAAAACAGAGTGATACCGAGAAACTAACTAAGATTCATAGAAATTGTTTATTAGTAATAAATCCTCCGTGCATCTCTGTGTAACCTCTGCGAAACTCCGTGTAACTTTTTTATTAGAATTTTAAAAACTTTGTAACAAATAGCTAAATATTTCAACATATAAACGAATCAACAAAAACATAATAAAATGACAGCACATGAAATAGACTATAGAATTTACGGCGAAGAAATGCAGTATGTAGAAATAGAACTAGACCCACAAGAAGGTGTGGTTGCCGAGGCAGGTAGTTTTATGATGATGGACGATGGCATTAAAATGGAAACTATTTTTGGAGATGGTTCTAAAAATGATAGTGGCTTTTTAGGTAAAATATTAGGAGCAGGTAAGCGTATACTAACAGGTGAAAGTTTGTTTATGACAGCTTTTTATAATGATTTAATAGGTAAACGAAATGTGTCTTTTGCATCGCCATATCCTGGTAAAATTATCCCTATTGATTTAGCTCAATTTGGAGGAAAATTTATTTGTCAGAAAGATGCTTTTCTATGTGCAGCAAAGGGTGTTAGTATCGGTATTGAGTTTTCTAAAAAGTTAGGACGCGGACTTTTTGGTGGCGAAGGGTTTGTTATGCAAAAGCTTGAAGGCGATGGTATGGCATTTGTTCATGCAGGAGGCACTATGGCTAAAAAAGAGTTGCTTGCTGGAGAAATATTACGAGTAGACACAGGTTGTATTGTAGGTTTCGATCAAACAGTAGACTATGATATTGAATTTGTAGGAGGTATAAAAAATACGGTGTTTGGTGGTGAAGGTTTGTTTTTTGCTAAATTACAAGGACCTGGAACGGTTTATATACAGTCTTTGCCATTTAGTAGATTAGCGGGTAGAGTTTTAGCTTCGGCAACTAGGAGCGGAGGGAAAAGTAAAGGAGAGGGTAGTGTTTTAGGAGGTTTAGGAGATTTACTGGATGGAGATAATCGATTTTAATTGTTAAAGTTTATATAAAACCGTAAATCAATTTAATTTTTGCTTAAATTTAGATGTTAAAAAAACCTAACGCCTATAAATAAATCTACTTTTAATTTAAACCAAAATCCAAATAGTATTATGGCAAGAGCAATGCTTGAGTATACTAAAACTGTACTTAAAAAAGTTAGTTTTGATGCTACGTTGTTTTGCAAAGAAGTACAAAAGGCAGTAGAACGTTTACTACCTTATGAGATTGAAGAGCTTAAAATTTTTATTCATTCTATCGTACAGCAAAACCCAGAATTAAACCAATGTTTAATTTATTTAAAACCATAAAAAAAGCGACCTTTTGGTCGCTTTTTTTATTGAAAATAATTTCCCTTGGTTCTTATGCTGAGGGTAATTTAGTTTTAATAAAATCTTATTAACGTTTATTTGGTAACGGACTTATAATTTTCACATTTTGAAAAGCAATAGCGCCTCTTATAATGCCAGCAATAACATCTTGTAATGCTTCTACAATTTGCATTTTCAATTCACTTTTATGATAAATAATACTAACTTCTCTTGCTGGTGACGGTTCAATAAAATAATGTAAGTTTTCTTTTTCTTTATCATTTATATCTAAAGTGTGTAAATAAGGAAGCAGTGTCATACCTAGCCCTTCATTTGAAAGTTTTACAAGTGTTTCAATACTACCACTTTCTAGTTGAAATTTATCATCTTCATGATTTTTAAACGCTTTACACAAGTTAATTACACCATCTCTAAAACAATGCCCGTCTTCAAGAAGTAGCATATCACTAATATCTAAGTCTGATATGTTAATTTTTTTGTTCGTATGAAGTCTATGTTCTTTAGGAATATAACATACAAAGGGTTCAAAGAAAAGTACACGCTCTTTAATATTCTCGTTTTCTAAAGGCGTTGCAGCTATAGCGGCATCTAAATGTCCATCTTTAATTCTGTTAATTATTTCTTCAGTAGTTAATTCTTCAATTTTAAGTTTTACTTTGGGGTGCTTCTTTATAAATGTTTTTAAAAACATAGGTAGTAAAGTAGGCATTATAGTAGGTATGATGCCTAGTTTAAACTCACCGCCAATAAATCCTTTTTGCTGATCGACGATGTCTTGAATTCTATAAGATTCATTTACAATATTTCGTGCTTGAGTTACTATTTTTCTGCCCACATCTGTAAGTTCGATGGGTTTTTTACTTCTGTCAAAAATTTGAATGCTTAGTTCATCTTCTAACTTTTGAATTTGCATACTTAATGTAGGTTGTGTAACGAAACATTTTTCTGCAGCTTTAGTAAAGTTTTGATTTTCGGCAACAGCCAGAACATAGTATAATTGTGTAATAGTCATGAGTTATCAATTTAGGCTATAAAAATATAAAAACTATCAATAAAATTTATAGTTTAAGCGGTTAATTATAGATTAAATTTGTAATAAATAAAAAAAGAATATTATTATGATACTAAATAGTATAGGTTTAGATACTGTAAAAACTAAAGAATTAGCTGACGATTTAAATAATTTATTAGCTAATTTTCAATTATATTATCAAAATTTAAGAGGTATACATTGGAATATTAAAGGTAAGCGTTTTTTTGATTTACATGTAAAGTTTGAAGAGCTATATACCGATGCAAATATGAAAGTAGATTTAATTGCTGAGCGTATTTTAACTTTGGGAGAAACACCTTTGCATACTTTTCAGGATTATGCAGCTAAAGCACAAGTGCCTGTTGGAAAAAATATTTCGCAAGATGAAAAAGCAATTGTTTTAATTGTTGATTCTTTATCAGAATTATTAAAAATAGAGCGTGTTATTTTAGAAAAATCTGCTGATGCCAATGATGAAGGAACGAACTCAATGATGAGCGATTTTATTACTGAGCAAGAAAAAACGGTTTGGATGATGAAAGCATGGTTAAGTGAAACCATGTAATTTTCACAAAACTTATTAATAGTAAAAAAGACCTTGAATTCATTTTTAAGGTCTTTTTTTATAATAAACCTCTAGCCTTAATTTCTAGATATTTGTTAATGGTATCTACTGTAAGGCTTTCAGGAGTGGTAAGTATCGAGTGTATACCATATTTTTTAAGTTCGTTAACAATCAGGCGTTTCTCAAAATCAAATTTTTCGGCAATTACTTTGTCATATACTTGTTGTACGGTTTCTGCTTTGCTTTTTATTAATATATCTAATTCGGTATTTTTAAAGAATATAACAACTAGTAAATGACTTTTGGCAATAGCTTTTAAATAGGGTAATTGCCTGTTTAATCCGTCTAAAGTTTCAAAATTGGTATACATTAATATAAGACTTCTATTCGTGATGTGTCGTTTGATACTGGCGTATAATCGGCTAAAATCACTTTCAAAAAAATCGGTTTTTACATTATACAACGACTCTAGAATCAATTGCATTTGCGAGCTTCTTCTTTCGGCAACTACTATATTTTCAATACGTTTAGAAAAAGAAAACATGCCTGCTTTATCGTGTTTTTTAAGTACAATATTGCTAATTACTAATGTGGCATTAATAGCGTAATCTAAAAGACTTAAACCATTAAAAGGCATTTTCATAATACGCCCTTTATCTATAATAGAATAGACAGGTTGCGATTTTTCATCTTGAAATTGATTCACCATTAACTGGTTTCGCTTTGCAGTAGCTTTCCAGTTTATGGTACGTAAATCGTCGCCTAAAACGTAATCTTTTATTTGCTCAAATTCCATAGAATGTCCTAATCGGCGTACTTTTTTAAGTCCGTATTCTAAAGAATTCTGATTAATATTTAATAGTTCAAACTTTTTTAACTGCTTAAAACTTGGGTATGTAGGCACCATAGCGCCATTATTAAACGTAAACCGTTTAGCGACCAGATTTAAAATAGAACAAGCATAAATATTTAAGTTACCAAAGTGATATTCGCCACGTTCGGTAGGTTTTAAATGGTATTGAATAGACTTCGTTTTACGAGACGCAATAGATGCTTTAATTTTAAAATCACGCATTTGAAATTGCTCGGGCACTTCATCAATAACTTCTATATAAATTAAAATAGGGTAGTTATTTGTAATGTTTAATTCTATTTGGTTTTTATCACCATTTGAAAATTTGTCAGGTAAAATTCGTGTGGCTTCAACTTTATTTTTTCCAATAAATACCATTAGAAAATCTAAAGTAAATAGTAGAATTAAAACTAAAATAGAAAGTTGTGCAATATTGAATACTATAGGAATGAAATAGCTTAAAGCAAACAAAACCACAATGCCAATGCCAGCATAGAAAAAACGTGGTTGTATGTAAAATGGTTTAAAGAATTTCATTAAAGCTGTTTATATGTTGATTTGTTTTTGTTTAGGTGTTGATTTTTTTATTTAAAAGTCCAATTTAATTCGTCAATTATAGGGGTTTTTAATTCTGATATTTTTTCCTTAAAAACATTTACATTTTCAATAACTCTTTTAGGGATAATTAAAGACATATCTGTATTGAGTTTTAGCAGAAAATGATTTTTTAATTCTATTAATGATTTTATTTCTGAAGTCTTAATTTTACTTTCACTTGTATCATCATGCATGTGAATATAATTTTCATTAAATTCTAATTTTACTAACTTATCTATCCTATTTTTATAGTTATCTTTAATGTGATTTTTATAATGTTTTATATGATTTTTTTTTGCCCTAATGGGGTATAAAAAAAACCATAAAACGGCAAACACTAACATTATTAAAGGGAAAAAAAGTTTATTGTCTGATAGATATGAAAATATTCCCAAGATTATAAAAAGAACAGGATTGATTATTCTTATTTTAAACCTTTTACTTTTGATGCGTTTTGATTTTGAGGCTTCGTAAAGTTGATGTTCTAAAAAATCATCGTTTGTTAAAGAATATTCTAATGTCATATTATTCGTTTTCAATAGCTTTTCCTATGTCATCAATTTCACTACCATTACCAATACCTTTTGGGTTGTCTCCATATTCATTTGATCCTACTTCACTATCAGCAAAAAGCATCCAAAGCGCATAAAAAGGAATGATTTGATACCAACCACTATTTCCTCTGTCATGACAGCGTTTCGCTCCTTGAGACAATAAGAACCAATATAATGGGATCCAAATTAGCATTAAAATAAATGGCGATAGTTGACCAAATTCTGAGGTTAAAGCACCTACGCCAATACCTATAATAACGTATATCAAATAACTTAGTCCGTATTCGGTTCTTCTTATTCTTCCTTTAAATGAAAATGGTTTTTTAAACATATTTTTTATTTGTTAAAAGTTAATAGATATAACAAATGATTTACTGCACACTGCCAACTGAAAACTACCTCGGTATCTCAACAGTTTCAATAATTTGTTTAATAATTTGCTTGCTTGTTACACCTTCCATTTCCCGTTCAGGCGTTACAATAACTCTGTGGTGTAAAACAGGAATGGCTGCACGTTTTATATCTTCAGGCGTTACAAAATCGCGTCCACTCATGGCTGCAAAAGCTTTACTAGATTTTAGAATGGCAATAGATGCTCTTGGCGATGCTCCTAAATATAAAAACTGATTATTACGTGTCGCTACAATAAGTTCTGCTATGTATTTAAGTAAATGCTGTTCTACTAAAACTTGGCTTACTAAGTTTTGAAAATTAACGACTTGATCTCCTGTTAAAAAGGATATGATTTCATCTGTTTTTATTTTTTCTTTTAGAAGGTGTTCTCTAGAAATGATTTCAATTTCTTCTTCTAAATTTGGATAATCTACATCTATTTTAAATAAAAACCGGTCTAATTGTGCTTCTGGTAAACGGTAAGTTCCTTCTTGTTCAATAGGGTTTTGGGTGGCTAATACTATAAATGGAGCATTGAGTTTGTATTGGTTACCATCTATGGTTATTTGCTGTTCTTCCATAACTTCAAACAGAGCTGCTTGTGTTTTGGCTGGCGCTCGGTTAATTTCGTCAATTAGAATCATGTTAGAGAAAATAGGACCTTTTTTAAATTCGAATTCAGAATCTTTTAAATTAAAAACCGAGGTTCCTAATATATCACTTGGCATTAAATCTGGTGTGAATTGAATACGACTAAACCCAACACTTAACGACTTGGCCAATAATTTTGCTGTCACTGTTTTTGCAACTCCAGGTACGCCCTCTATTAAAGCGTGTCCTTTTGCTAAAAGCGATGCAATAAGCATGTCGACCATATCTTTTTGCCCCACTATAACTTTACCAACTTCGTCTTTTATTTTTTGAACACTTTGTTGGAGTTCAGATAAATCCAATCTGTTTTCAAATTGTAAATTATTAGTATCTTCCAATGCACTACTATCAATAGATGCTACAACATCTTCTTTTAGTGTTGATTCTGGCTGGTTTTGTGGTTCTTTATTTTCGTCCATAATTATTTTGAATAAAATGCTTCTATGTGTCTGTTTAATTTTATTAAGTTGTCTTCAAAAAACTCATTTTTAGTTCGTAACCAATTTATAAAATCAATCAATTTTTTCACGTCTTCTTTTTTCTTTCCTGTTTTAGATGTTAATTTCTGAATGAAATCATCATTTAAGATTGTGGTATCGATATTAAAATCGCTTCTTATTTTTTCTAAAAAGTACGTTATTTTTTTATCTATTAAGTTTTTATGATCTTGAGTTTCAAAATATAAATTCGATATTGTTTTAACAAAAGCTATTGTTGTGTTTTGTAATGGTTTTATAATTTTAATAATACGCTGCCTGCGTTTAGCATTGAAAATCATGAATAGTAGCCCAAAAATAAGTGCTGTATACCAAGCCCATCTAAATGAGAGTTGTTCTAAAAACCAACTCAAATTTGATTCTTTTTCTACATCACCATTATAACCTGTTTGTATTTTTGTGTATGAATCAAAATAGATATTATTTTCTGGTAAATACGATATAATACCTTCAACATATTTATATCTATCTTCTTTTAAAAGGTTATAGTTTGTAAAGGCTTTGGGTTCTAAATGCAAGTAAATAGATCCTTTTCCAAAAGGAACTTTAATAAAATTAACGTGTTTGTAATCAATTTTTGAATATCCTAAGACGATATGATTTATAGAATCATATTCTGAAAAATATTGATCGCTAGCATTTTTATCAATTTTAACAGCTTCAATATTAATATGTTTTAGTGATAAATATGAAATACTATCTCTTTCATTTTCAATATAATCAACACTAACATCTAGAGTGTCATGAATTTTTTGGGTGAAGTAATAATCTGATATAAAAACAGTATTACCGTTATCGGCAAAGTTTAATAATTCATCAACCGATTCGTCTGTTAAATAATCAGAATTCCCAATAATAATAAAACTGCCTTCTGCAACATGTTCGCCATAACCACCTTCAGAATTTGCTCTTAAATAACTAGCAGGTTGGTGGTAAACGGTTCTAATTTTCTGATCTTTAAAAAGGTTTGATAATTCTTTATAAAAAACACTTACGCCATAAGGCTTGTTACTTTTTTCATTAAAAGATTCTTCCCAATCTACCGTTTTAGTGTTTTTAATACCTATGGCAATGGCAGCTGTAACAATTAAAGCGGCAATAACGAAAACTATAGGCAGTGCTTTTTTCATTATTTAATATGCTTTAAAAGGGTTTCGAAATTACTTTTAGCATTGTTATACTGGTTAGCATCTAAAGGAAATTCGCCATACCAGATATAGTTGTACAAATATGATGTGTATGCAAATGTATCACTAAAAGGTCTGCTGTTAATTTCGTTTAAGTACTCTGCATTGGTTTTGTCGTCTTCAAATTTTATATAATTTTTTAAGCTTAAGTTTTTTAATACAAGCAGATAGTAAAAGCGGATAGCAAGCCTGTAATCATTGCTGTTTTCAGCATTTTTAATTAATGAGGATATATTCGCGTTTTCAATATTTTCTGCCGTTATGTCTTCATAATTATTAATTTTTTGATGTTGTTTAGATGAGAATAATCCAGAACCACCTTCATTAAATAGAATGTAAACCAAGTAAGCAACTGCAATAACTAAAGCTGCATAAAATAACCAAGCTAAAGGGCCTAGATTCATGCTGAAACTATTAGAATCATTGTCTTCTTTTATGCGGGGTTTCTTGTTTTGGTAATCTTCATATTTACCAGAACCGCTTGGGGTTTCTCCAACTATTTTTTTGCCTTCGTAATTATATTTACTACCAGAGTAGTGGTCTTTAAAGTCGTCATCAAATTGTCTTATTTGTTCTGGTTCTTGAAAATTAGAAGAACAAGACGCTGTTTGATAATTTGCGATTATCAAAAGTAAGACAGATATAATATGTAATTGCTTTAACTTCAAATAATATTTAAGTTTAAAGTAGTATTTCGGGTAATTTCTTTCTGAATTTTAAAAGGATATATTAAATAATAATAGCTTATAATACCTAGAGTAATTAAAATAATACTTACCGATAGCCAATGCGGCATAATGTTAGAATATCGGGTAATAAAACCTTCTAAAAAACCTGCTGAAAACGTAAACGGAAAGGTGCTTATTAAAATTTTAATCCCTGTTTTAGCACCATGTTTAAAAGATGTATATCTAGAATGTGTTCCAGGAAACAAAATACTAGCTCCAAGAATTAAACCTGCTGCAGCTTCAATAACAATGGCAAATATTTCCATGGAACCATGAATCCAAATACCTCGAACGCTTTCCCAAAACACGCCTTTCTCATAAAAGAAGTATTGAAACGAACCAAGCATAATACAGTTTTTAAACATAATGTAAAGCGTTCCTATGCCTAAAAAAACACCCAGAACAAAAGCGATAATACCAACTTTTAAATTATTGATAGTAATACCAATAAAGCTTCCCCAATTACTACCACTTTTATAAACAGCTACAGGGTCCCCAGCTTCTATGTTTTCTAACGACATGTTTACATAATTGTCTCCTAAAATGGAACGTACAAACTCCCCATCATTAGCGGCAGAAATAACGCCAATAAAAGTGAAGGCAAAAAAGATGATAAAGGCGATGTATATAAATTTTCGGTATTCATAACAAATTAAAGGGACTTCGGTTTTCCAGAAACCAATAATTCTGTTGCTGTCTTCACGTTTTGTTTTGTATATTTTTTGAAACGCTTTTGCAGCTAATTGATTAAGATATACGATAACCTTACTTTTAGGGTAATAGGTTTGCGCATAAGCCAAATCGTTAATCAAATGGATGTATTGTGAGGCTAGTTCATCAGGATCTTTAAAGTCATTATTAAAGACAGCGCGTTCAAAACTTAACCATTTTTCCTTATTTTGTTTGATGAATGAAACTTCTCTCATATATTTGATAAAATAAAATATAAAATGTCAGAGTTACAAATTAACACGACCCAAAATGTAAAAATAATATTCTCAGCTGTTGGAGCTGGCGAAAGATTATTGGCATTTATAATAGATATGGCTATAAAAATAGGGTATATGTTGGTTTTAAGTTGGACGTTTGGCGTATTTGATAATATGGACGAATGGTCGCAAATAGGTATTAATACCGTGTTAAGTTTTCCTGTTATGTTTTATACACTAGTATTAGAATCGTTATTAGAAGGACAAACCATTGGAAAAAAAGCACTAAATATAAGAGTAGTTAAAATAGATGGCTATCAAGCATCATTTTCAGATTATGTGGTACGCTGGTTTTTTCGAATTGTAGATATTTATATTTTCGGGTTGGGTTTCTTTGTTATTCTATTCAATAAAAAACAACAGCGATTAGGTGATATGGCTGCGGGTACAGCGGTTATTGCTTTAAAAGATAAAGTAACGATTAATCATACTATTTTAGAAAATTTAAAAAGTGATTATAAACCAACCTATCCTAATGTTATTAAGTTATCTGATAATGATGCTCGAATTATAAAAGACACATTTACAGTTGCAAGAGCATCCAGAGATTTTCAAACATTGATAAAATTAAGAAAGAAACTCATTGAAGTTGTTCAAATTAAAGAAGTCAAACAAAAAACGGATATGGAGTTTATTGATGTTATTTTAAAAGATTATAATTATTACACTCAAGACATGTAAGCAGAGAGCCAGTTTTTGTTTTAAAAAAACTGTGCGAATCGCTTATCCTGAGAGCAGCGAAGGATCTTTTTAAGAAGAATCATTTTTTTGTTTTTCATAAAAATTTGAGCAAACAACTTATCCTGAATTAAGTTCAGGAATAGGTCGGGCTTTTCATTACAATCTTTTATTTTGTCATTCCTGCGAAGGCAGGAATCCATAAAAAGTACTAAGTTTATATTGAGTTAAATCAAAGGATTTGTTAAAATAAAAAAGAAACCATGTTCTACACAATAGATATTTTAGGAACCATTGCTTTTGCTATTTCAGGTGTTTTAGTCGCCTTTAATAAAAAAATGGATTTGTTTGGTGTGCTAATAATAGCTTTTGTTACTGCTGTTGGAGGTGGTACTTTACGCGATTTACTTATTGGCGACACACCAGTTAGTTGGATGAAAGATATTACCTTTACTTATGTTATAATAGCTTCGGCAGTTTTTGCTATAATTTTTAGAAGTAAGATTAACTATTTAAGAACCTCACTATTTTTATTTGATACCATTGGTATTGGTTTGTATACTTTAGTGGGGATTCAAAAAGGAATAAGTGCCGATTTACACCCTATTATTTGTATTGCATTAGGAACGATGACGGCTAGTTTTGGTGGGGTAATTCGAGATATTCTTTGTAATGAAATTCCTGTAATTTTCAGAAAAGAAATTTATGCTACTGCCTGCATATTGGGAGGTGTTACTTATTTTCTATTAATAAAATTACCAATAGAAAGTAATATCGTATTTATAATAGCAGGCATTGTAGTGGTAGTAACCCGTTTATTAGCTGTTAAGTTTAAAATAGCTTTACCAAATATTTATAAAAAAGAAAAACAAAAATAATACAGACTTGAGTAATGTTAAAAGAAACTTTTATTTTTGCTAACTGCTAACTGCTAACTGCTAACTGCTAACTGCTAACTGCTAACTGCTAACTGCTAACTGCTAACTGCTAATTGCTAACTGCTAATTGCTAACTAATATCCATCACTCAATAATCTCTACATTTCGTATATAAATATTATGTAAAGGCCAATCGGCTTCATCAGTTTCAACAGCAGCAATTTTATCAATCACATCCATACCACGAATAACTTTACCAAAAATGGTATAATCACCATCTAAAAAATGGGAGCCACCTTTTTGTTGTACAATAAAAAACTCAAAAGGTGATGCTAACTTATGCGGATTATCTATTTCACTACTAGGCATCGATATAACACCTCTATCATGTTTAAAACCTCGTTTTGTATCCGTTGGTAGTAAGTATTTTCCAATTTCAGATCGTTTTCTTGCTGTTTTTTTATCATCGCTATTTCCTGCCTGCACCATAAAATTGTCAATGACTCTATAAAACTGAGTATCATTAAAATACTTTTGTTTGGTTAAAAAAATGAAATTAGAACGGTGGTATTTTGTTTCATTAAATAATAGAATATCAATAGACCCAAAATCAGTTGTAATACGTACTTTGTTCTCTTTATGATGTTTGTCGTATTCTTGAAAAAAATGCATGGCATTTTTAGAATCTAACTTTTTAAATGGTTCTTCTTCAGTTTTTGTAGAATCTATAGAAGTTTC
The DNA here is from genome assembly GCA_031826515.1 of Flavobacteriaceae bacterium HL-DH10. NCBI lineage: Bacteria > Pseudomonadati > Bacteroidota > Flavobacteriia > Flavobacteriales > Flavobacteriaceae > Thalassobellus > Thalassobellus suaedae. The sequence continues at coordinate 2,733,635 of CP134536.1, forward strand.
TTTTTTGTCAGCTTTTGTTACTGTAATTTCAATCGTTTTTTTAGACTTAGAATGTTTATCTTCACAATTCAGAAATAAAAAGAAACAACATAAAAGCAATACAATACGCATATAAATGAATTTTGATGAATTTTTAAAATCGTTATCAAAAATAGAAAATATACCGCTTCCAGCCGAAGCATCTCAATTTAAAATGGTGCCTCCGTATCGGCAAGAGCTTTTAAAACAGCAAGAAGAAGCTATTAAAAAAGCAAAAAAAGCGGGAGTTTTAGCATTGTTTTATCCAAATGAAACCAATAAAACTCATTTTGTTTTAATTTTAAGAAAGTCTTATAAAGGGGCACATTCTGCTCAAATTGCCTTTCCAGGAGGTAAGTTAGAAGACGATGATGCCTCTATTGAAGCTGCTGCAGTTAGAGAAACTTATGAAGAGGTAGGTGTACCCGTTGAATCAATACAAGTACTACGTCAATTATCGCAAGTTTATATCCCACCAAGTAATTTTTATGTATTTCCTTTTATTGGTATTTGTAAAGAAATACCTCGATTTGTAAAGCAGGAAGATGAAGTTGAAGCGATTATAGAAGTATCTTTAAATCATTTTTTTGACGATAAAAATGTGGTGACTAAAAGAGTAAAAACTTCTTATAGTATTGAAACAGAGGTTCCTGCTTTTAAATTGAATGAGCATATAGTTTGGGGGGCAACGGCTATGATGTTAAGCGAAATTAAAGACTTGTTAAAACAATTACTCTAGTTTGCAAGATTTGTTACATTTGTAGCAACTAACCAATTTGACGTGTGATTTATGGGATTGTTTAAAGAAAATCCGTTTGGGCATATACTATTTTTAAAAAAATGGCTCATTAGAATTTTTGGTGTTTTAACACATAGGCGTTTTAGAGGCTTTAACGAATTACAAATAGAAGGCTCTGATATTATTAAAAATTTACCAGACACCAATGTGCTATTTATATCAAATCATCAAACCTATTTTGCCGATGTGGTATCTATGTTTCATGTGTTTAATGCCAGTTTAAGTGGTCGTGTAGATTCTATAAAAAATGTAGGATACATCTGGAATCCGAAACTGAATATTTATTATGTAGCTGCAAAAGAAACCATGAAAGCAGGTTTATTACCTAAAATTTTGGCTTATATGGGGTCGATTAGCATTGAACGAACTTGGAGATCAGAAGGTCAAGATGTCAATAGGCAAGTAAAAATGAGCGATATTTCTAGTATCGGCAAAGCTTTAGATGATGGCTGGGTTATAACATTTCCACAAGGAACAACCACACCATTTAAACCTATAAGAAAAGGAACTGCACATATTATTAAACGCTATAAACCTATTGTTGTACCTATTGTTATTGACGGATTTAGAAGATCTTTTGATAAAAAAGGCTTACGAATTAAAAAGAAAAATATCCTTCAATCTTTTGAAATTAAAGCGCCTTTAGAGATTGATTACGATAACGAATCTACCGATGATATCATAAAAAAAATAGAGTATGCCATAGAGCAACATCCATCGTTTTTAAAAGTTATTCCTCAAAAGGAACTTGCAGCCCTCGAAGAATTGAATAAAAAACGTGAATGGTAAAACATAGTGTTTTTTAATGTTTACTATTTATACTTTCATTAATGCCAGAAAATGCCGTTAAGGATCAAGTGTTCTTAAATTTAAAAAACTATTTTGGTTATGATAGTTTTAGAGTCAATCAGCAAGATATTGTTGAGGCTGTGCTAAACAAAAAAGACTGTTTGGTTATTATGCCAACTGGTGGAGGTAAATCTATTTGTTTTCAACTTCCAGCATTATCTTTTAAAGGCGTAACCATTGTAATATCTCCATTAATAGCCTTGATGAAGGATCAGGTGGATGGTTTAAATGCTAATGGTATTTCTGCATCTTATTTTAACAGTAGCCAAAGTAGCGAAGAGCAGCATGCTATAATAGAAAATGTTATTCGGGCAGAAATAAAATTGCTTTACGTTGCTCCGGAAAGCTTGGCAGCTTTACAAAATATTTTAACCGAAAAATATATAAGTTGTGTCGCAATAGATGAAGCGCATTGTATTTCGTCTTGGGGTCATGATTTTAGACCCTCGTATCAACAGCTTGGATTTTTAAAAACCACACTTCCAAATACGCCCTTTATTGCATTAACAGCAACGGCCGATAAAACAACTAGAGAAGATATTGTAAAACAATTGCGTATAGACCATGCTCAAATATTTATATCATCTTTCGATAGAAAAAATATAGGGTTAGAAGTTCGAACGGCTAATAATAGGATTTCTCAAATTGTTAAGTTTATAAAAGCCAGACCAAATCAATCGGGAATTATTTATTGCTTAAGCAGAAAAACCACAGAGCAATTATCTACGAAATTAAAAGCAAATAGTATTCCAGCCGAAGCCTATCATGCGGGTTTGAATTTTGATAAACGCTCTAAAGTTCAAGAATCGTTTATTCATGATAAAACCCAAATTGTTTGTGCAACGGTAGCGTTTGGTATGGGTATAGATAAGTCGAATGTGCGCTGGGTAGTGCATTATAATATGCCTAAAAATATTGAAGGATACTATCAGGAAATTGGACGTGCGGGTCGAGACGGATTAAAATCTCATGCCTTATTATTTCATAGTTATGCCGATGTTATTCAGTTACAGAATTTCGCAAGCGGAGCTTCTAATGAAGCGGTTCAAATTGCGAAATTAGATAGAATGAAACAATTTTCGGAAGCTACAACCTGTCGACGAAAAATTTTATTGAGTTATTTTGGTGAGTTGTTAGGCACAAACTGTGGGAATTGTGATGTTTGTAAAAATCCGCCTCAATTTTTTGATGGGACTATTATTGCTCAAAAAATTCTATCAACAGTATATCATTTAAAACAGCAGGAAGCTATGGGTGTCATTATCGATGTGCTTCGTGGGGCTCAAAATGCAACTATTATATCAAAAGGCTATCAAGAAGTTTCTACATTTGGGATAGGTAAAGATATTTCATGGCAACATTGGCAACATTTTGTTATTCAGCTTATAAATCAAGGCTTTTGTGAAATTGCATTTCATAAGCATAATGCATTACAACTCACCGATTTTTCTAGCAAAGTATTGTTTAAGGGCGCAAAAGTTGCACTAACAAAACCAGTTGCTGTTACCGAAGTTAAGCCTGTCGTTAAAGAGAAAAAGACGCGATTAAAACGTACAAAAACAAAAGCAAAAGCTAGACCAGCTGCTGATAATTTATTTGAGCGCCTCAGATTGTTACGATATAAAATTGCTTTAGAAGAAGGTATACCGGCATATTTGATTTTTAGTGATGCCACTTTAAAAGAAATTGAGCGCGAACGTCCATTAAGTGAAGATGATTTTTTAAGTATTAGTGGAGTAGGACAGCGTAAGTTAGAAGTTTATGGTGATGAGTTTATGGCTGAAATCATGAATTTTATGGGGTCTAAAGTTAAGAAACCTAAAAAAGCAGATACTTATACCGTTACTTACGAGCTTTATAAATCGGGTTTATCTATTGAAGAAATTGCGGTTCAGCGAAAATTAAATACAACCACAATATATTCGCATATAGCTAAATTGTATAGCACTGGAAAAAAAATAAATTTATACGATTTTGTTTCCAAAAGTGATGTGGAAGCTGTGCGGAAAGCAAAAGAGGCTTTAGATGCTCCAAAAGCATTGAGACCGTATTTTGACTATTTTAACGAAAGTATAGATTATTTTAAAATTCGTTTGGCATTGAGTATTATTGAAAAAGATTAGTTTAAAGTTTTAGTTAAAAATAGGTTAACTTCGTTTTTAAGTTTTAAAAAATATGTCAGCACTCTTAATTGAAGATGAAACTTTCGAGAAACAAGATTTTAAAGTAAATAACCTTGATAAAGGCGAATATGAATATTGTACGTTTTTAAACTGTAATTTTTCTGAAGGAACTTTATCTGGTATCAGGTTTTTAGAGTGTGAGTTTATTAACTGTAATTTAAGTTCTACAAACATTACAAGTACTGCTTTTCAAGATGTAAAATTTAAGGGTTGTAAGCTTTTAGGTTTAAAGTTCGAGCGTTCTAATTCATTTGGGTTTTCTGTCAGCTTTGAAAGTTGTCAATTAAATTATGCTTCATTTTATAAAGTGGTTTTAAAAAATACACGTTTTATAAATTCTAAACTTCATAATGTCGATTTTACTGAAACTGACTTGTCCGCCTCGTCTTTTAATGATTGCGATTTGCTACAAGCCGTTTTTGAAAATTCTAATTTAGAAAAAACAGATTTCCGAAAAGCGATTAATTATAGCATGCATCCTGAAAAAAATAGGATAAAAGGCGCCAAGTTTTCTTTAGATGGTGTAACAGGATTGTTAGGTGTTTATGGAGTGGAAATAGAGTAGTAGCTTTTCTTTTTAATTAAATGATTCAAAAGTTTATTTTGTACGAAAAATTAACTAAATTGGTTTAACGTATGATATAAAACATTAAAACGATTTTATATCAAGGTAGTTGTAAAACATATTGCAAAGAAGAATCCAATGAAGCATATTAAAATAATTGTATCTTTGAATTGTGGAAAAAATTGGAGACATAGAAATCCGAGTTGTAGGGAAATCAGGTAATCAAAGTTTAAGACCTGACAACTATGATATTAAGCATATTGCAATGATTTTGCAAAATGTGGAGGACTTACTATATCCTAACAATAAGAAAGATAGACCGATAATTACTTATGATATTCAAGAAGGTTCTGTTAGGCATTTGTTTAAAACAACTATTCAAACAGTAATCGGTTTTAGTGCTGTATTAGGTCAAGTTCAAGCCAATCAATCTATTGATTTTTTAGAATTAAAAACTGCGAGAGCAATTGAGAATATTCAAGATTTATCACTTCAAAAAAATTATGAATTTCAAATTAAAACGTCTCTCAAAGATGACTATGAATTAACCATAAATCCTTCAACTAAATATTTTAGAACAGAAAATATTTGGGCTGAAGCGGAATTCTATTTTTATGGTATTTTAAAAGATGCTGGAGGCAAAAGTAAAGCTAACATTCATTTGGATACTCAAGATTATGGATACCTATCAATTGAGACTGGAGAGGAGTTTTTAAAGGAAAGAGAAGAGAATTTACTTTATAAAAAATTTGGGATTAGAGCGAGTGGAAAACAAAATGTTGAAACTGGTGAGATTGACACAAAATCACTTTCTTTAATAGAATTAATTGATTATCAACCAAAATTTGATATTGACTATCTGAATTCACTTATTAAGAAAGCCAAAAGAAACTGGAAAAACATTAATCCAGATGAATGGCTGTTAAATTTAAGAGGTGAATATGAAGCATAGTGTTTTATTAGATACAAGTTTTTTTATTCGACTACTTAATGACGAAGACCCACTCCACTTAAATGCTGTTGGTTATTTTAAATATTTCTTGGAAAATGAAATAGTTTTAAAAGTTTCTACAATCAGTATTGCTGAATATTGTGTTCTTGGTGAACTTGAAGATTTACCTCTAAAAAATGTCCAAATTGTTCCGTTTAACTTGAAAGACGCAGAAAAGACAGGTGAATTTGCTAAAATTATTTTTACTGAAAATAAAATTAATGTGGAAAAATTATCACCTCGAGCAATAATCCCTAATGATTCAAAACTTTTTGCTCAGTCTGATTTAGATAAAACTGTTAGTCATTTCGTAACTTCTGACGTTCGTTCAAAAAACACTTTGGCTTTATTAAAAAAAGGAACTAACCCAAAATTCGATATAATTAGTATTGACAATCCATATACAGAAACATTCGGGATTTTAGATTTATAAAAATACGTTTTACAAGACCTTTATGATTAGTTGTAAGTGTCGTGTTTACTCAGAAAATTCTGCGGATTTCCATAATGGTTCATTTTTTTTTTTTTTTTTTTTTGCTAATTTACTTATAGATAGTGCAATCAACCATACACGAACCGTTAAACAAAACATCAATTTCTAAACCTCACCAATTAGTTAATAACTCCTAACATTTTGTTACAAAACACCCTGCAAAATTCTTATTTTGCAGGGTGTAATCATGATATTAAATAGCCTATTTTAAAATCCGATTGGCACTAAGTGTAGTTGATAAGAAAAGTTAAAAAACCTTAATTAAATGGTCAGGTTTTAAAAATCGGTCTTTTAAAATAAATCCTGTTGATAACTGCCAATAGGTTCCCTTCAAAAATCAGGTCTAAATTCCTGTTTTCAGTTTTAAGCTATCATTTATTCCCATAAAAAAAGAGATGATCCTTTCGGTTCACCTCTTTGTAGTTATAATTTCCTTTTAATAAATTATTGTGGTTGCGTAACAGAACTTCCGTCAAGTATTACTGTCGTTTGTGCAAGTGCTCTTCCTTTCATGGTAGCCCCTGTTTGTAATGTGATTCCTGTCATTGAAAGTACAATGCCTTCAAAATGTGAGGTTGTTCCAAAAGTTGCTTGACCAGCTACCTGCCAGAATATATTTTTAGCTTGCGCACCTCCTGCTAATGTAATATTAATACCTGTGCTTATGTTAAGGTCACCTGCAATCTGGAATATCCAAACATCACTAGCTGTACCAGAAATGGTAATTGACGAAGGTATGGTAACCGAATTGGTCCATTTATAAAGACCTGGAGATAATGTTTTTCCACCAATGTTACCTGTTGCGTATTCAATATAATCTGGGGAAGGACGACCTGCAGCATCGTTGTAAGCGGTAATCATGTTTTCAACCGCTGTAGTTAAATTAGTTGGTGTAGGATCAGCCATGTCAGCGGCAAATGCTTTGCCTGTAATTTGCGCCGATGTTGCATATCCAGTGGCATTGGTTAATGCTAATCCAGTAATATAAGATGTTGCAGCAGGGCTTAATCCCAAATCACCAACAATGGCCGAAGTCGAATTATTATTAATGGCCGTTTTAGCCAAAATCACATAATTTGCTGAGGCTCCAAGATCTACTACATTAAGTGTAGTTAGAGTGCCTCCAGTTGTGAAATTCCAAACCATATCAGCTGCAATGGCATTGCCCGCAAGGTCTTTTACAGCTTTTGTTATAGTGGCCGTGTAGATTTTTCCAGCAGACAAATTATCTGTTGGTGTAAAGGTTGCCGTTTCTCCAGAATAGTTAACTGAACCAGAAACGTTGGTTGTTCCCTCTTTCACGATAAAACTTGAAGTTGTAATTGTTGAGGCATCCATAGGCTCGCTGAATGTAGCTGTGATGACTGAGTTACGTGAAACACCAGCCGTATTGTTGGTCGGATAGGTTTCATTGACAGTAGAAAGGGGTGTGTTAACATTATCATTATCATTGTCACAACTAGTGAATAAGATAACAAATGCAAGTAGTAATGGGGCTAAAAATTTTGTAATTTTCATAATATTTGTAGATTGTTTATGTGTGAAATATGTCACACAACAAAGGTAGGTCTTCAAATAGCAGGGGGGTTACATGATATTTCAAATGAGTTATATGATTCTCACATTTGGTTGATAGAACCAAAGCTTCTAAAACCAATTAAGTCTATGTGTAATTCCTAGCAAACCTTTTTGTTATGGTTCGCTGATCAACAATTTGGGACACAAATCAAAGACTTTCGATTTAATGCCAACAAGAAACCAAAAACAACACTTAATACCTTCACTTCAAAAAGCATCAAAACCTTTTTTACTTCATTAATACTGGGCACGACTTGGATTGTAATATGCGTGAGAACCTACTTTTTTTGTGTGCTGCATAATTAAAATATTAAAAACTGGATTAAAGAAGAGAATTGTGGTAGGGCTTTTGTTTTTATAACACTAATTTTTTTGCTAAACAAAACTTTTAGAGCGTTTATGTGTTTACATAGCTGACCTAACAGTAATATTAAGTAAGCTCTTAATGTGGATGAATCTAGTTTATAGGCATTGTCCTGCAACAAGCAGGTTTCTTTCTGTGCATATCCTAAAAAGCTAGACTTGCCAGTTTATTTGTTTTTGTGTTTGCCTTTTGTATTATGATTTTTTTTAAATTTATTATGTTCAGGATGGTTTTTATTTACGTAATATTTAGGATCATGGCTATTTCTTATTATTCCTTGGCTATGATTATTTTTGTACTTATTATATTTTTTCCTGTACAGACCATAATTACGGTAGGGCTTAGGTTCATTAACCACCACTTTGTATCCGGAGTATAAATCAAAATTCTGGTATTTTGAAGGCAGCCTTCTTGAAAATACACTACGGCCGTTTTGCATATAAATATATTGTCGGTTTGGCACATTATAAAATGCATCGATATCCGGTAAATAATAATATTCAACGTAATCATGTCCCACAGGCCCCCATAAGGGCTGTGCATTAATGTTAATGCCCACACGGACTTGCGCATTTGTAGTTTGCGAAATAACGCCTCCTAAGAGTAATGTGATGATATAAATTGTTTTTTTCATTGTTTTAATTTTTTTGTTTTGCCTTACAAAGATGGGCAAAAACAGACCCATGGGCATTATACAATTGTAGAAATGGTTTATATGATTTATATGTTATTTTGTAATTAATGTATTAAATTTTAAGGAAGAAAATAGCGAAAGCCAAATGAACACGTACTTATGTAATTCCGTTAATAACTCCTAACAACTCCAGTTTAAAAAAAGTATCAAAATCCTTATTTTGCAGCCTGTAATCATGATATTAAATAGCTTATTTTGAAAGTATGTATTGCTGAAAAGCCAAGTGTTGCGCGTGAGATTGCTGCCGTTTTAGGGGCTAATACTAAACGCGATGGATATTATGAAGGCAATGGTTATGCCGTAACCTATACTTTTGGACATTTATGTACGTTAAAAGAGCCTAATGATTATAAGCCCTATTGGAAAAGTTGGGATTTAAATAACCTCCCTATGCTTCCCGAAAAATTCGAGACCAAAGTAGTGGCCAATTCGGGCATACAAAAGCAATTCAATATTGTAAAAAGTTTATTTGACAAAGCAGAGCTTGTTATAAACTGTGGGGATGCGGGGCAAGAAGGAGAACTTATTCAGCGTTGGGTGATGAATGAAGCCAATTACAAAGGCAAGGTAGAGCGTTTATGGATTTCATCATTAACCACAGAGGCTATTAAAGAAGGTTTTGAAAATTTAAAACCATCTGAAGATTACGATAATTTATATTACGCAGGATTTTCAAGAGCTATTGGCGATTGGCTATTAGGAATGAATGCCACACGCTTATATACCGTAAAACATGGTGGTTATAAACAAGTGTTGTCCGTTGGTCGCGTACAAACACCAACTTTGGCTATGGTTGTAAATCGTTTTAAAGACATTGAAAATTTTAAACCACAGCCGTATTGGGAGTTGCAAACTCTTTATAGAGAAACACTTTTTAGTTATGAAGAAGGTCGCTTTTTAAAAAAAGAAGATGGTGAAGCTTTAGCAAATAAAGTAAAGGAAAGCGATTTTGAAATAGTATCTATAACCAAAAAGAAAGGGAAAGAATATGCACCCAAGTTATTCGATTTAACAGGCTTGCAGGTGTATTGTAATACAAAATTCGGATTTTCGGCAGATGAAACTTTGAAGATTGTTCAGAAGTTATACGAGCAAAAAGTAGTAACCTACCCAAGAGTTGATACCACGTTTTTACCAAACGATGTCTATCCTAAAGTAGCAGGAATTCTTCAAAAGCTAACTAATTATGCGGCTTTAACCCAACCGCTTTTAGGAAAGAAAATAAAAAAATCGGCCAAAGTTTTTAATGATAAAAAAGTTACCGATCACCATGCGATTATTCCAACGGGGATTCAAATTAATTTGCAATATAACCAGCAACAGGTTTACGATATTATTGTAAAACGTTTTATTGCGGTTTTTTATGATGATTGCTCAGTAGCAAATACAACCGTTATTGGTAGTGCTGCCGAAGTATCGTTTAAAACGACAGGTAAAGAAATTTTAGAAAAAGGTTGGCGCATTGTTTTCGACACTTCGACTGCGCTCAGTGTGACAAATAACGATAACTTATTGCCACAATTTATTAAAGGAGAAAAAGGACCTCACGAACCGTCATTTTTAGAAAAAGAAACCAAACCGCCTAATCAATTTACAGAAGCTACGTTATTACGTGCCATGGAAACCGCAGGTAAGCAGGTAGATGATGAAGAATTACGTGATTTAATGAAAGAAAATGGTATTGGTCGTCCATCAACACGAGCCAATATTATTGAAACACTTTTTAAGCGAAAATATATAAAACGTAATAAAAAGCAAGTATTGCCAACGGTTACAGGTATTCAGTTGATTGATACGATTCAGAATGATTTATTAAAATCGGCCGAATTAACAGGCTCTTGGGAAAAGCAACTAAAAGATATTGAAAAAGGCGAGTTTAGTGCAGGTGCATTTATTAAAAACATGAAACGCATGGTAGATGCTTTGGTTTATGAAGTAAGAAGTGAAACCAAGCGAGCTAATATTTCACAAGAAAATGTTATTAAAAGCAGAGTCGCTAAGTCTGAAGTAAAAAAACAAGCAGGAATAACAGCTGAAGGATGCCCAAAATGTAAAAACGGACAACTTATAAAAGGAAAAAATGCTTATGGTTGTTCTGCATTTAAATCCGGATGCAATTTTGTGCTACCTTTTAGTTTTGGAGGTAAAAAAATATCAGAAAAGCAATTTATTAGATTGCTTCAAAAAGGTTCTACTGTTAATTTAAAGGGGTTTAAGAGTGATGCAGGTGTTGTTGAAGGTTTGCTTCGATTTGATGAGGATTTCAAACTTAAATTAGAGCCTAAACAAATTTCCGCGAAAGCGAAACCAAACGAGTTAATATGCCCGAAATGTAAAAAAGGAACGGTTATAAAAGGACATTCGGCCTATGGATGCACTGCTTATAAATCGGGATGCGATTTTAAAATGACTTTTGAAGCTGTTAGAGCTAAAATAAACGGACAAACACCAACAAAAGAATTGGTTCACGATATCTTGAGGGGTAAGGTATGATTCATTTCGAGCGTAAAGAGAAATGGTATAATTCTAAAAGGTTGTGTAATGTGTCATTGTTTTAAAATCGGAGCTATACTATTTAAAGTATTAACTGTGAGTTGTTTAAGTAGATGTAAAAAGATAGTGTCACCTTGAGCGCAGTAGAAAGGTTGTTGAGTAAAAATATTTTTAATGAGGCTTCGACTGCGCTCAGCCTGACAAAGTCTAAATATTTAATATTTTAATTGTTTTTATAATAATAGAACTTAGGTTTAAATTAAAATCCTTTTGGAAAATATAACACATCGTCATTTTATAATTTACAAACCGTACGGGTATTTAAGCCAGTTTATGAGTAATGCCTCTAAGCAGCAATCTAAAAAGTTTTTAGGGGAACTTCACGATTTTCCTGATGGTATAATGGCTGTTGGCCGTTTAGATGAAAAATCGGAAGGTTTATTGCTACTAACTACAGATGGACAAACGAGTGCTTTTGTAAACAGCAAAAAGGTTGAAAAAGAATACTATGCACAAGTAGATGGTGATATTTCAATGGAAGCTATAGAGCAATTAAAATTAGGTGTAGAAATTGGTGTTGAAGGAAAAAAGTACCAAACAAAACCCTGTAAAGCTTTTAAGTTAAGTGCTATTCCAGATTTCGAAGAACGTTCGCGAAAAGTACGTGATGATAGACATGGACCAACATCATGGGTGTCTATTACATTAAACGAAGGTAAGTTTAGGCAGGTGCGTAAAATGACATCGGCAGTCGGATTTCCAACCTTGAGATTAGTGCGTGTTAGGGTAGGAGATATTCATTTAAAGCCCATGAAAATTGGTGATGTGGTTGAAGTTGCTAGTTTTTTGAGTTAAAGACTGAACAGTTTGTTTGAGCTCACCACTAATAGTTATAAAAAGTCTTAAAGCCTGAATTACAGCTCTAACTTTTCGAGTTCTTTGTAATTCTTATTTAAGCGTTTTAATAAGATGCCGTAGATAAGTTTATAAAATAACCAAATAATTACTGTTGCTATAGCTATAAACAGAATGGAAATCCCCATGAATATCAAAATACCATGTTCGCCAATTTTTTCTATACTCTGCATAGTTTCAGGGTTATTGTGAATACTAATATATAAACCTATAATTATCGAAACGACCATCATTATTAAATTATAAAGCACGTAATATTTTATTATTTTACGTGTTTTTAAAATGCTTTCCATAAGCTTTTTGGCATTATCTGTTACAGATATTGATTTATATGATTTGTAAAGTAGGTAGATAAAAAGAATGATAATGGCAAAGCTAAATATGGTAAGGACATTAAATACGGTATCGTTTGTGTAAACTTGATTTAATTTTTGTCTGTAAGAATCTGATGTAAAATAAGGAATAGTATTTACTAATATCCAGAAAATAAGTTCGGCTATACTAATGTAAAAAAGCATCTTTACTATAGAAGATGATTTTTTAAGTAACATCGGGTAAATATCATTTACCGATAGTTTTTTATGATTTGGATTGGGTTTATTCCAATTTTTCTTTAAAATATCTAATTCATCCATAGGGTTACGGATTTAGTATGGTTTTAAGTTTCGTTTTAATTCTATTCATTTTCACACGGGCATTCACTTCACTAATTCCCAAAGTTTCACTAATTTCTCTATAATTTTTGTCTTCTAAATATAAGAAAATAAGAGCCTTTTCAATGTCGTTTAATTGGTGTACTGCTTTATATAATATTTTTAATTGTTGTTCTTCTGTATCATCATAATCTTGGACTTTTATTTTAAAAGCGACGCTTTCAAAATCTTGAGTAGTAATACTGCGTTTCGATTTCCTGTAAAGGGTAATAGCTGTATTTAATCCTACACGATACATCCAAGTACTAAACTTTGCATCACCTCTAAATTTTGGGTAGGCTTTCCAAAGTTGAATGGTTATTTCTTGAAATAAATCGTTATGTGCGTCATAGTTATTCGTGTACAAACGACATACTTTGTGCACAATATTTTGATGCTTTTCTAGTAATTCTACAAAACTATGTTCTAGTTCTTTATTCAAGTTAATCAGTTAGGTGCTTTATAAGTAGCTTTATTATTTAAAACGTTACAAATGTGAAAAAAATAAATTTTATAAGAGCAGTCTGGAGTAAGGTTTTTTATGGTTTTATTCTCGTTATATTTAAGAAAAGTTGATTCTTTAACTTTTTTAATATTTTAAATGTATGGTTTAGGTAGAGTTTGTTTTTGTCTGATTTAAAATTCTTTAAGGTTAAGGTATAGATAAAATCTATATAAGGTTTTTGGTTTGAAAACAGTCTTTTTTAAGTGATAAGATATACCAATATATAAAAAAATAATTAGATAAAATTTTAACCTAAAAAACAGGGTAAAAAATCTGTTTGTGTTTCATTTTTTTTGTTTTAAACACGTTGTTTTTAATAAAAAAAAGTAGCTTTTTATTTGAAAATTCTATGTTTATTTTTATTTGTTTTTTGAGAAAACATACAATTCATTCTCTATGTTTTTCAGTTTGGTTATTTATGATTTTTTTTTTTTGTCATTCATGTTGTGTGTGAAATTTGTTCTATTTATTAAAAGTCGAACTGTAAAGTATCTTAAGTGATGCAAAAAAAATATTATATGTTTAAGATAATACTGTTTTGGATTTTAAAAATGGATATGAATGGAAATCTAAATAGAAAAGTATTATTGCTAGTAGAACAATTTTTTTGTTGGATTTCTAAGGCTAATGTTTTCACAAAATCAACAGAATAATTTTATCTAAAAGTGTATTGCTAAAACAAACTTACTGTTAGGTATGTGTCATTACAAATACAAATGTTAAATTTGTTGAAATAATATTTTTTAATATGGGTCAAATTATAACATTCGGAGAAGTTTTAATGCGTATTTCGCCTCGTGGCAATAAAAAGTTTATTCAATCTAATATGGTTGAGTTTTACTTTGGAGGTACTGAATTAAATGTAGGTATTTCTATTGCTAATTTTGGAGGTAATGTAAAACACATTAGTTGTGTTTCTGATGATTTTATTGGTGATGCCGCTATTTCTTACATTAATAAATTTGGTGTAAGTACATCTTCTGTTGTTTACTCGAAGCGTCCTTTAGGCGTGTATTTTTTAGAAGTGGGAGCTGTTATGCGCCCTAGTGCTATTTCATATAATAGATCGCATTCTTCATTTTCAGAAATTAAACCTTCAATGGTTAATTGGGAGAAGGCTTTTAGAAAAGGGGTGTGGATGCATTGGACGGGAATTACCCCAGCCTTATCAAAAGGAGCTTTTGATACGCTAAAAGAAGGCTTAGCTTTGGCTCATAAAAAAGGAATGATTGTATCTGCTGATCCAACCTATAGAAGTGGTTTGTGGCAATATGGGCAAGATCCTAAGGAAGCTTTGATAGAATTACTTAATTATTCTACTATTTTTATTGGTGGTATTAATGAAATGAATGAGGTTCTTGGTACCAGTTACAGTTATTCTAAAAGCGATTTTCTTGAAGCTAGTAAACAGCTTATAGAGACATTTCCGACAATTGAAAAAGTATTTGATAAAATTAGAACGTCACTAAATTCTTCATGGCACAAAATTAGAGCGAGAATGTGGAATGGTAAAGAATTTAGAGAAACAGAAGATTTAGATATTACCCATGTGGTAGATAGAATAGGTACAGGTGATGCTTTTGCTGCAGGATTAATTTATGGTTTACAACAATTTGACGATTATAAAGCCATGGAATTTGCCAGTGCTGCTTGTGCTTTGAAACATACTTATGAAGGCGATGTTAATTTATCTACAGTAAGAGAAGTAACGAGTATATTAGATGGAAATACTTCTGGACGTTTAGTTAGATAATATACAAGTGCTTAAAAATATTTACATGTGTTTTTTGGTTAGTTTACAGCTGAAGCATTTTTTTAAGAACTATTTAAATATCAATTCTATTTTTTATGACTTTTTGCTAAGCATATAGGTGACTTTTTACAAAAGCATAATGCCCTTTCTGCAGCTTCTTTTCTGCTTCGATTTTGATAAGTAGTTCTCTTTATTCGTTGTTGTTAGTTGACTTGTGTTTTACTTATCTTTTTACTAACTTTATGATATGAATAAAAAAATCAATTTTTTTTAAGAATATGATAATTATCATACTTATTTTCTGATAATTCAAATATTTTTATACTATTAAATTTTGATTGTCATGGAAGTTAAAAAAAATCCACAATTGGAAATAGGCCGAAATAGCGGTTTGTATTTTGCTATTGGTCTCAATTTAATGTTGCTTTTATCTTGGAGATCTTTAGAGTATAAAACATATGAGAGGGATGAGATTACCTTGGAGGTTTTAAATCTAGAAGCAGAAGTAGAAGAAGAAATACCAATAGTAAATATAAATACACCACCACCTCCTCCGCCACCACCAGCAGTAACCCAAGAATCTATACAAATTGTTGAAGATGAAGAAGAGGTTATTGAAACGGTTATTGAAAGCACTGAAACAGATCAAGATGATGCCATTCAAGATGTTGTTGAAGTTGGAGATGTTAATGTTGAAGAAGTATATGAAGATGTAGAAGTTGCTTTTGCTATTATTGAAAATGTGCCAGTATATCCTGGTTGTGAAGGTTTATCTAGGCAGGCTACCAAAGATTGTTTTCAGAAGAAAATACAAGAACATGTTGTAAAACATTTTCATTATCCAGAATCTGCTTTAGATCTTGGTATACAAGGTCGGGTGTCTGTGGTTTTTGTGATTGATTCTGAAGGTAAGACAACTAATGTGCGTTCTAGAGGCCCAGATAAAATTTTAGAAAAAGAAGCAGAGCGCATTATAAGTTTATTGCCAAAAATGAAACCAGGTAAACAACGTGGTAGAGCTGTAAAAGTAGCTTACGCTGTACCTATATTTTTTAAATTTCAAGAAGGATAATATTTTGTAATTAGTTTTTTTTAAGTCAGAAAAATCAAGAAGTCTTTTATTGCTTCTTGATTTTTTATGTTTTAAAATTAAGGGTGTTTCTCATGTTATATTTCACAAACTTTAATTAGTCCTAGAAGTATTGTTATTGATATTCCGATAATGGATGTAATTATATTAATGTTTATCAATTTCATTTTTAGTGTCATTATATGCTGTGATTTATAATGATATGAAATCGTTTAAATTTTAATATTTCAGATATTAAACGGCATTGAATAAGATTTCTTAACTATTCTCAATATCACTAATATGATGTTCTAATGCTTTAACCGAAATTTGAATTTCAATAATTAAAAGCGATAACGAAATAATTAATAAAACAAGTGCTAACCCAAACGACCAAATTGCAATAATGTTTTGCTGAATATAAATTAAAAACATGGTAAGCACACAAAGTAACAAGCTAGAAATCCCGAAAATTTGCATAGATCTTGTTAGGTATAGACGCTGTTTTATGTTTTTTATTTGAGCCATTAAAACGGTGTCTTTTTTTTGCAGATATTTAGCATGTAAATCTCTAATAACAGATGCGTAAGCTAAAAACCTATTAGTATAAGCAAGCATAATTAATGATATGGCAGAAAATAGAAGAGCAGGTGTCGTTAGAGTAAGTTGTTCCATGAAATTAATGTTTAACACAAAACCACTAAGGTAGATAATTATTGAAGAATAACAATTTGGAATGTGATGCTTTTATAGCTTATATTTAAAGCATGCAAGAAGATTTCCTACATTATATTTGGAAACATAAAAAGTTTCTAACTGCAAATTTAAAAACAGAAACAGAAGAATCTGTTTTTATAACTTCGGTAGGTCAGCATAATTTAAATGCTGGTCCCGATTTTTTTAATGCCCAACTTAAAATTGGAAACCAAGTATGGGCAGGAAATGTAGAAATTCATGTAAAATCATCCGATTGGTTTTTGCATAATCATGAAAAAGATGAGGCTTATGATAATGTGATTTTACATGTAGTTTGGGAACATGATACAGAGGTTTTTAGAAAGGATAATACTGTTATATCTACACTTGTATTAAAAAATATTTTAGAATCCTCTATTTTGTATAATTATAAATCCTTATTTCGTAAACAAAATAAATGGATTAATTGCGAAAATGACTTTGCTTCTATAGATAGTTTTATTTTAAATAATTGGATGGAACGTTTGTATTTTGAGCGTTTACAACGAAAAGCAGAAACAATTGAGGTGCTTTTAAAAGATTCTAAAAATGATTGGGAAGCAGTGTTGTTTAAAATGCTGACTAAAAATTTCGGACTTAAAGTAAACGGAGAATCGTTTTTTAGTATAGCGCAGTCTATAGATTTTTCTATTATTCGGAAAACACAATCTAAGCAAGAAACTTTAGAAGCTCTGCTTTTTGGACAAGCAGGCTTGTTAGAACAAGATTTTCAAAATGGGTATTATTTAAATTTGGTTAAAGAATATCGGTTTTTAAAACAGAAATTTATATTAGAAAATAAGCAGGTATTGCCTTTGTATTTTTTTAGATTAAGACCACTCAATTTTCCAACCATTAGGTTGTCTCAACTTGCAAGTTTATATAATACCCATCAAAATTTGTTCTCAAAAATTATTGAAACAAGTGATTTAGACGATTTTTATGATTTGTTTAAGGTGCTAACTTCAGTGTTTTGGGAAACACATTATACGTTTCAAAAAGAATCAAAAGCATCAAAAAAAATACTTTCAAAATCATTTATAGATTTGCTATTAATTAACACTATTCTTCCAATAAAGTTTTGTTATGCAAAGCACAAAGGAGAAGAAGTTGATACAAATATTATAAAAATAGCATCGGCTATAACTTCCGAAAAAAATAGTATTATTGATGCTTTTAATAATTTAAAAAAAATATCAAAATCATCTTTAGAATCTCAGGCACTTATTCAACTTAAAACCGAATATTGTAATAAGAACAAATGTTTAAAATGTGCTATTGGTAATACTTTAATTTCGAGAAATATTTAAAATTTTTAATAATAAATTATTAAAATCATAGAAATGTTTAAACACTAAGTAATATCAAATTTTATAGTTAAATTGCAACATGAACAGTATTTATAAACCATTATTATTTTTTCAAAAACATGGATATTATGTTTGTCAGCGTATTGCAAACAAATTAGGAATTAGGGCTAAAGTAGTTAGAACCACTTTTATGTATTTAACTTTTGTTACAGTAGGTTTTGGTTTTGCCTTATATTTGTTTTTGGCTTTTTGGATGCGTATTAAAGATTTGGTATATACTAAACGATCATCTGTTTTCGATTTATAATTTTATGAACAACCCATTAATACGTTTTTTTAGAACTAAAATTTATACAGCCGTATTTTTATTGGTTTTTATTTTAGCAATTGGTATTGTTGGCTATAGAATAATATCTGATTATTCTTGGGTTGATTCAATTTATATGACTGTAATAACCATTACTACTGTTGGATTTGGTGAAGTAGTTCCGCTAGATGATCAATCTAAAATTTTTACAATTTTTTTAATATTAGCAAGTGTTGTTATTGTTGGTTATGCACTTTCTACTATTACGGAGTACATTTTAAGTAAAGATCATATTGAAGAATTAAAATATAAAAAGATGCAAAAAAAGATAGATAGTTTCAAAAATCACGTGGTTGTTTGCGGTTATGGCAGAAATGGTAAACAAACAGTAAGAAAGCTTTTGGCTCACAATCAATCGTTTGTTGTTATAGAAAAGAATAAGGAGGTGGAGGAGCGTTTGCGATTTGATGATGTACCCTATGTAATAGGTAATGCTAATGAGGATGAAATACTTATGCTTGCTGGAGTAGATAGAGCGTCTAATTTTATTTCTGCACTGCCCAATGACGCCGATAATTTATTCGTAGTACTTTCTGCGAGACAGATTAATAGGGATATAAATATTATTAGTCGTGCGTCAAACGAATCATCTTATGATAAGCTTAAATTTGCAGGTGCCAATAATGTTATTTTGCCAGATAAAATAGGAGGCGATCACATGGCATCTTTAGTTGTTGTTCCTGGTTTAATGGAATTTATTGATAATTTATCTATTGTTGGTAAATCTAATATTAATATAGAGGAAGTTGCTGTAGAGAAGTTATATAGCAAGCAAGCAATAAAAACTATAAAAGATTTAGATCTTCGGAAGAAAACAGGGTGTACAGTTATTGGTTATAAAGATGAAAATGGAGAATATATCGTAAATCCAGAAGCAGAATTAGAGTTGGCTGTCAATTCTAAAATTATTGTTTTAGGAAGACCAGAACAAATAGATGCTCTTAATTCTGAATATAATATAGAATAAGGTTAACGTGTTTTTTAACAATAGAAGTTTTAAAAAACAGTTTTTTTTTAGCATCTTGCCGTCTTTTAATAAGAATCTTTCAATAGAATTAACTAAAAACATTCCTTTATGAAGAAATATCTTCTTTCAATATTTACATTAATACTTCCATTTTTAACATTTGCACAAGAAACTTCTATAGAAGAAGATATAGAAGCCAAATTTGAACCATTTTCAAAATTTGTCAGTAGCATTGTTTTTTATCCGATTACTATTGTTGGTAAAGACGTTCCTATTGTGCTGATTGTTCTTTTATTAGGAGCTTTATTTTTTACACTATATTTTAAGTTTGCCAATATAGCCTTAATTAGAGTTGCCATTAATGCAACAAATGGAAAGTATGATAAGGTAGATCATCATAGTGTGGATATTGCTGCGGGAGATCCGACACCTGGTGGAGATGTTTTTGAGAGTCCTCAAGCTGAGGGTGTTATAGGAGAGGTTACTCATTTTCAAGCATTAACAGCTGCGCTTTCAGCAACAGTTGGTTTAGGAAATATAGCAGGTGTTGCTGTAGCTATTGCTATTGGAGGACCTGGAGCGACGATTTGGATGATTTTAGCAGGTTTTTTAGGAATGTCGACTAAATTAGTTGAAGCTACTCTAGGTGTTAAATATAGAGAGGTTGGTGAAGATGGTAAAATCTATGGCGGCCCTATGTATTATTTAAAAAAGGGATTAAAAGAAAAAAACCTTGGTGGCTTAGGGAAAGTTTTAGCAGGAATGTTTGCTGTTTTTGTTGTTGGGGGTTCTTTTGGAGGTGGAAATATGTTTCAAGCAAATCAAGCCGCCGCACAGTTTAATCTGTTATTTGGCATGGATGAAGGTTTTTTATTCGGAGTTTTAATGGCTTTTTTAGTAGCTGTAGTTATTATAGGTGGTATAAAAAGAATAGGACGTGTTACTGAAAAAATAGTGCCTTTTATGGGGATTATGTATGTAGGAGCTGCTTTGATAATTATATTTATGAATGTTACTGCCATTCCTGAGGCTATTGGGCAAATTTGGAATGGAGCATTTGAAAATAATTCCTTGTTAGGAGGTTTTGTAGGTGTTATGATTGTTGGGTTTCAACGTGCTGCTTTTTCTAATGAAGCAGGAGTTGGATCGGCATCTATTGCTCACGCAGCTGTAAAAACTAAGTTCCCTGCTAGTGAAGGTATTGTTGCTTCTATTGGTCCTTTTGTCGATACTGTTATTATTTGTACCATGACTGCTTTAGTGATTATTATAACTAATATTAAAAGTAATCTATTTAACTATGCAAATTTAGAGGGTAGTAATGTTATTATGAATGGCTCAGGGGAACGTCTAGGTGGAGTTGATTTAACTTCGGTAGCATTTGATTCTGCTATTCCTAATTTTTCAATTTTATTAACAATTGCTGTTATTCTATTTGCGTTCTCAACAATGCTTTCTTGGTCATATTATGGTATTCAAGGTTGGAAATATTTATTTGGAAAAGGAAAAACAGCAGACTTAGTCTATAAGTTTTTGTTTTTAGGTTTTGTAATTGTAGGAGCCTCTTCAAGTTTAAACTCTGTTATAGATTTTTCAGATGCCATGATTTTTGCAATGGTGTTTCCAAATGTTATAGGACTGTTATTGTTAGCTCCTAAGGTTAAGATAGAATTAAAAAGATATTTAACAGCGATAGGACATAAAAAAGATAAGTAAAATATAAACATTAAAAATTTATAATATGAAATCCCATTTCACGTTTTCTAAAGAACAGCGAAGTGGGATTTTTTTATTAGTACTTCTTATTGTTTTATTACAATGTATTTATTTCTTTATAGATTTTTCGTCAGAAGATGTTCAGGTAAATAAAGAAGAGTTAGCAGAGTATATTAAAGAAATTGATTCTCTTAAATTAGTCCATATTGAAACTTCCAAGATTCAGATTTATCCTTTTAATCCAAATTATATAACAGATTACAAAGGCGCTAATTTAGGAATGAGTAATACAGAAATTGATAGATTATTAGCATTTAGAAAACAAAACAGGTGGATTAATTCTGAAAAGCAATTTCAAGAAGTTACAAAAATATCGGACTCTCTTTTAAGTGTAATTTCTCCATTTTTTAAATTTCCAGATTGGGTAACAAATCCTAAACAAAAAGCTAATACAACTTATGGTTATAATAATAAGCCTAAAACTTATAATGAGAAACAAGACCTGAATACAGCTACAGCTCAGCAATTTCAAAAAGTAAATGGTATAGGTAAAATCCTTTCCGAGCGTATTGTAAAATTTAGAAACAAATTTGCAGGTGGTTTTATATCAGATATTCAACTTCAGGATGTGTATGGGTTAACACCAGAAGTTATTGAGAAGCTCACAAATCAGTTTACAGTTAAAACGCCAAAAGCTATTGAAAAAATTATTTTAAACTCTGCTACTATAGATAATTTGGTTACAATTCCACATATCGATTACGATTTAGCACATGGTATTATAGAGGAACGTCTATTAAGAGAAGATTATAAATCGTTAGATGAGTTAACAAAAGTTAAAGACTTTCCTATAAATAAAATCGAGATAATTAAATTATATTTGTCACTTGATTGAAAAAGAAAATTAGATGAATAGTATGTACTTCACTGAAGAGCATAATCTTTTTAGAAAAAGTCTTCAAGATTTTTTAAAAAAAGAAGTGGTTCCAAATATTGAAACTTGGGAAAAAACAGGGAAAATTGACCGATTTATTTGGAAAAAGTTTGGCGACATGGGTTTTTTTGGAATTAATTATCCAGAGGCTTACGGAGGTTTAAATTTAGATTTATTTTATACTATTATTTTACAGGAAGAACTTCAAAAAATAAATTCTGGAGGTTTTGCTGCTGCTATTTGGGCGCATGTGTATTTAGCAATGACGCATCTTAATGCAGAAGGCGATGAAGATATCAAGCAAAAATATTTGGTGCCAAGTATTGCAGGAGATAAAATAGGATGTTTGTGTATAACAGAACCCTCTGGTGGAAGTGATGTGGCTGGTATGCGAACAACAGCAATTAAGGAAGGAGATTATTATGTAGTAAATGGTTCTAAAACATTTATTACTAATGGTATTTATAGTGATTATTTAGTTGTAGCTGCTAAAACAAGTCCAGAACTAGGTAATAAGGGAATGAGTATTTTTGTTGTTGATAGAGATACAGTAGGTATTTCGGCAACAAAATTAGATAAGTTAGGTTGGAGAGCATCAGATACAGCTGAAATTGCGTTTGATAATGTAAAAATTCCCGCTAGTAATTTGTTAGGCGAAGAGAATCAAGGTTTTGCTTATATTATGCAGCATTTTTCTTTAGAGAGATTGGTTATGGGGGTTAATGCACATGCCAGAGCAGAATATGCTTTAGAGTATGCACTAAATTATATGTCTGAGCGTACAACTTTTGGTAAAGCATTAGATACATACCAAGCATTACGACATAAGTTTGTAGATTTATATGCAGACATGGAGATATGTAAAGAGTATAATTATTCTGTTACTAATAGATTGAATAAAGGCGAATATGTAGTTAAAGAGGCTACCATATCTAAGCTAAAATCAACTAAAATGGCAGATGAGGTTATTTACGAATGTATGCAGTTTTTAGGAGGCTATGGTTATATGGAAGAATATCCTATGGCAAGGCTATTAAGAGACAGTAGGTTAGGACCTATTGGAGGTGGGACATCTGAAATATTGCGCGAAATATTATCGAAAATGATAATAGATAAAAAAGAATATAAGCCAGCAACTTAAATAATTTTTAATTCAGAATTTGAAATTCAAAAATATTTATATATTTGCAGCCTGAAAAATTTAAAAGAGAGGAGGTTAAGGCACTATGTTAATAATACCAATAAAAGAAGGAGAAAATATAGATAGAGCGCTAAAGCGTTTTAAAAGAAAGTTTGATAGAACTCAAACTAAACGTCAACTTCAAACTCGTAAGCAATTTACTAAGCCTTCTGTATTGCGTAGAGCGCAAATACAAAAAGCACAATATGTACAAGGTTTAAGAGATGCAGAAAATATTTAATCTGTTCTTTAAAAGATGATATTTAAATCCCGCTTTAAGCGGGATTTTTTTTGTTTAAAAGTTTACAGTTACTTATATATGGGTTTTAAGTTGTAGTATTAACTTTAATCTTTTAACTTTAAACTTTCAACTTAATATTTATATGTTTTTTAAATCATTTACAGATTATTTGTTGCTTGAAAAAAACTATTCGACATTAACGGTAAATGCTTATCAAAATGATTTAGAAAATTTTTTAGAGTTTATTAAAAGTGAATATGAAATAAGTTCTATTAATAATGTTAATTATTCTCAAATCCGAAGTTGGATAGTTTCTTTGGTTGAAAGCGGATTAACAAATAGAAGTATTAACAGAAAAATATCTGCACTCAACACCTATTATAAATTTCTTTTAAAAGTAGGAGATGTAGATGTCAATCCTCTAGCCAAACACAAAGCATTAAAAACGAATAAAAAAATTCAAGTCCCATTTTCAGAAAAAGAAATTGCAATGGTTTTAGACGATTTGCATTTCGAAAAAGATTTTGAAGGCATTCGTGATAAATTAATTATTGAATTATTCTATTCTACAGGGATAAGAAGAATTGAGCTCGTAGAGTTGAAATTAACAAGTTTTAGTTTTGATAATAAAACGTTAAAAGTATTAGGTAAAAGAAATAAAGAACGTATTGTACCGTTATTAGAAACAGTGTTGCGAACATTGCGAAAGTATATCAAAGCAAGGAGTGAATTAGTCGATGTTTTAGATGTTGATTATTTATTTTTAACAAAAAAAGGAGTTAAAATATATGAAACACTTGTATACAGAATAATAAATGATTATTTTAGTTTAGCATCTTCAAAAGTGAAAAAGAGTCCGCATATACTAAGGCATTCTTTTGCAACACATTTGTTAAACCAAGGTGCCGATTTAAATGCTGTTAAAGAACTTCTAGGGCATTCAAGTTTAGCAGCTACACAAGTGTATACGCATAATAGTATATCAGAACTAAAAAAGGTTCATGTAAATACACATCCTAGAAGTAAAAAATAGAAGTATAAAAATTATTGTCTAACCAAAACAAACGAGTATGAAAGTAAACACGCAATCAGTTAATTTCAATGCAGATCAAAAATTGATAGATTTTATTCAAAAACGTATGGATAAATTAGATTTGTTTTATGATAAAGTCATTAAATCAGATGTTTATTTAAAAGTAGAGAACACAAGTGATAAGGAAAATAAAATTTTTGAAGCAAGAGTTAGTGTACCTGGAGATAGTTTAGTTGTAAAAAAACAATGTAAAAGCTTTGAAGAGGGTGCAGATATGGCAGTTTCATCACTGGAAAGGCAGTTAAAAAAACGAAAAGAAAAATTAAGAACATATTTATGATAAAATTTATCAAAAAATGTTTTGAATAAATAAATAAATCTATACATTTGCAGTCCGTTAGAAATAGCGGGCTTTTTTATGTATTAAAAACATAGAAAAAACGCCGATGTAGCTCAGCTGGCTAGAGCAGCTGATTTGTAATCAGCAGGTCGTGGGTTCGAGTCCCTCCATCGGCTCAAGTTCTTTAAAAGAGTGAAATAATAAGTTTAATTGGGGAGATACTCAAGCGGCCAACGAGGGCAGACTGTAAATCTGCTGACTACGTCTTCGCAGGTTCGAATCCTGCTCTCCCCACTTTTTAAACTTTGGAATTAAATAATTGCGAGAGTAGCTCAGTTGGTAGAGCGTCAGCCTTCCAAGCTGAATGTCGCCGGTTCGAACCCGGTCTCTCGCTCTAATATTTAAGCCGGTGTAGCTCAGGGGTAGAGCGTTTCCTTGGTAAGGAAGAGGTCACGGGTTCAATTCCCGTCATTGGCTCTATTATATTGAACATAAATATAGAATACACTAATATTATTATATAACTAAGATTAAAATTATTTTAAAAACATGGCAAAGGCAACTTTCGATCGTTCAAAACCACACTTAAATATTGGTACAATTGGACACGTAGATCACGGTAAAACAACTTTAACTGCTGCTATTACTAAAGTATTAGCTGATGCAGGTTTATCAGAAGCAAGATCATTTGATCAAATTGATAACGCTCCTGAAGAAAAAGAAAGAGGTATAACAATTAATACATCTCACGTAGAGTACCAAACAGCTAACCGTCACTACGCTCACGTTGACTGTCCAGGTCACGCCGATTACGTAAAGAATATGGTTACTGGTGCTGCTCAAATGGATGGTGCTATTTTAGTAGTAGCTGCAACAGATGGTCCTATGCCACAAACTCGTGAGCATATCTTATTAGGTCGTCAGGTAGGTATTCCTCGTATTGTTGTATTCATGAATAAAGTGGATATGGTTGATGATGAAGAGTTACTAGAATTAGTAGATATGGAAATTAGAGATTTATTATCTTTCTATGAGTACGATGGAGATAATGGACCTGTAATTGCTGGATCTGCTTTAGGAGCACTTAATGGTGAGCAAAAGTGGGTTGATACAGTAATGGAATTAATGGCTGCTTGTGATGAGTGGATTGAAGAGCCTTTAAGAGAGATTGATAAAGATTTCTTAATGCCTGTAGAAGATGTATTCTCTATTACTGGTCGTGGTACTGTTGCTACTGGTCGTATTGAAACTGGTATTGCTAAAACAGGTGATCCTGTAGAGATTATTGGTATGGGTGCTGAGAAATTAACATCTACTATTACTGGTATCGAAATGTTCCGTCAAATATTAGATAGAGGTGAAGCTGGAGATAATGCAGGTATCTTATTAAGAGGTGTTGAAAAATCTCAAATCTCTAGAGGTATGGTAATTGTTAAGCCAGGTTCTGTAACTCCTCATGCTAAATTTAAAGCTGAGGTTTATATCCTTAAAAAAGAAGAAGGTGGACGTCACACTCCATTCCATAATAACTACCGTCCACAGTTCTACGTTCGTACAACTGACGTAACTGGAAACATCGCGCTTCCTGATGGAGTTGAAATGGTAATGCCTGGAGATAACCTTACTATTACAGTTGAGCTTATTCAAAAAATTGCAATGAATGTAGGTTTACGTTTTGCTATCCGTGAAGGAGGTAGAACTGTAGGTGCAGGTCAGGTAACTGAAATTTTAGACTAAATTATAGTTTAATAAGTATAGAGTTAAGGTATTTCGTTTTCTCGGAATACCTTGACTTATGTTTACGGGTTTAGCTCAGTTGGTAGAGCACTGGTCTCCAAAACCAGGTGTCGGGAGTTCGAGTCTCTCAACCCGTGCTTAAGTAGTAAGTAATTTTAAAAGGTTGCTTTCAATAATAAAGATTAAAGTTTTGCTTAATTCAATAATTTGTTTCAATTGCAATTTAAAGACAAAGTTTTAATTCATTCAAAATAATAATAAATGGCTGGATTTGTAAATTACATAAAAGAATCATTTGGTGAACTTAAAAATAATGTAAGTTGGCCATCATGGGCTGAGGCACAAAGTTTAACTGTTTTAGTCGCTGTATTTTCAATTATATTTTCCTTAGCAATTTGGGGTGTTGATACAGTATTTAGCGAGGTTATATCATTTTACTTTGAATGGATTAACGGTTAAAATAAAATTTTATGTCTGAAGTAGGTGAAAAAAAATGGTATGTTGTTAGAGCTGTAAGTGGTCAGGAAAACAAAATCAAGACGTACATCGAGAATGAAATAGCTCGTTTAGGTCTTCAAGATTATGTTGATCAAGTATTAGTTCCAACAGAAAGAGTAATACAAATTCGTAACGGAAAAAAAATTCATAAAGAAAAAGTTTTTTTTCCAGGTTATATAATGGTTCAAGCTAATTTAACTGGAGAAGTACCTCATATTATAAGATCGGTAACCAATGTTATTGGTTTTTTAGGTGAAACTAAAGGAGGTGATCCTGTGCCGTTAAGACAATCTGAAGTAAACAGAATGTTAGGTAAAGTTGATGAGTTGTCGGTTGAAGAAAGTGCTAATGTTGCAATTCCTTTTACTAAAGGAGAAACTGTAAAAGTTATTGATGGTCCATTCAATGGATTTGATGGAACTATTGAGAAAATAAATGAAGAAAAGCGTAAGCTTGAAGTAATGGTAAAGATATTTGGAAGAAAAACACCATTAGAGTTAAGTTATATGCAAGTAGAAAAAGTATAATAGTGTTACATTAAGATAGATGAATCTTTCGCTTCCAAGGAGAGATATCATCGAAAAATTAAATTATTAAAAATGGCAAAAGAATTAGGTAAAGTAGTTAAGTTACAAGTTCGGGGAGGTGCTGCGAATCCATCGCCACCGGTTGGACCCGCTTTAGGAGCTGCAGGTGTTAACATCATGGAGTTCTGTAAGCAATTCAATGCCAGAACCCAAGATAAACCAGGTAAAGTATTACCAGTGGTTATATCTGTTTACAAAGACAAATCATTTGACTTTGTAATCAAAACTCCTCCAGCAGCAGTTCAATTATTAGAAATTGCAAAGTTGAAGAAGGGTTCTGGAGAGCCAAACCGAAAAAAAGTAGCTAAAGTTTCGTGGGATCAGATTAAAACCATCGCTGAAGACAAAATGGTAGATTTAAATGCATTTACTATAGAATCTGCAATGAAAATGGTAGCTGGTACTGCAAGATCAATGGGTATAACCGTAACAGGGCAATTCCCTAATTAATCTATAAAAGACATTTAAAATGGCAAGATTAACAAAAAAGCAAAAGGAAGCTGCAGCGAAAATAGAAAAAGGAAGAGTTTACTCTTTAGAAGAAGCATCTTCATTAGTAAAAGAAATTACCAATACAAAATTTGATGCATCTGTAGATATCGCTGTACGTTTAGGAGTAGATCCACGTAAAGCAAATCAGATGGTAAGAGGTGTTGTTTCACTTCCTCATGGTACTGGTAAAGACATGAAAGTATTAGCATTAGTAACACCAGATAAAGAAGCCGAAGCTAAAGAAGCTGGAGCTGATTATGTAGGTTTAGACGAATATCTTGATAAAATCAAGAGTGGTTGGACAGACGTTGATGTTATTATTACTATGCCAAGTGTAATGGGTAAATTAGGTCCTTTAGGACGTGTATTAGGTCCTCGTGGTTTAATGCCTAACCCAAAAACAGGTACAGTAACAATGGATGTTGCTAAAGCTGTAACAGAAGTTAAAGCTGGTAAAATTGACTTTAAAGTTGATAAAACTGGTATTGTACACGCTGCTATAGGAAAAGCATCATTTAGTGCTGATAAAATTGCAGGTAATGCAAATGAATTATTAACAACATTAATGAAACTAAAACCGACAACTGCAAAAGGTGTTTACGTAAAAAGCATATTTATGTCTTCTACAATGAGCCCAAGTATTGCTGTTGATCCTAAAATTGGTTAATTAAGTTAAAACTTTTATTATGACAAGAGAAGAAAAATCATTAGTAATTGAGGAGTTAACTGCAGAATTAGCTAATAATGCAAATATCTATTTAGCTGATATTTCAGGGTTAAATGCAGGAACTACCTCAGATTTACGTCGTGCTTGTTACAAAGCAAACGTAAAATTAGCAGTTGTAAAAAATACATTACTTGAAAAAGCAATGGAAGCATCAGACAGAGAGTTTGGAGATCTTCCATCAGTTTTAAAAGGAAATACATCAGTGATGTATTCTGAAACAGGTAACGTGCCAGCGAAGTTAATAAAAACTTTCCGTAAAAAATCAGACAAACCTTTATTAAAAGGAGCGTTTATTGAGGAATCGGTTTATATTGGCGATGATCAATTAGACATGTTAGTAGATATCAAGTCTAAAGAAGAGTTAATAGGAGAGATTGTTGGATTATTACAATCGCCTGCTAAAAACGTTATTTCAGCACTTAAATCAAGTGGTGGAACATTAGCTGGAATTCTTAAAACACTTTCTGAAAAATCAGAATAGTATTAAATAGTACGCACTTTATTACAAATATATTATTACAAAATTATTAAAACGATAGAAAAATGGCAGATTTAAAAGATTTCGCAGAACAATTAGTTAACCTTACTGTAAAAGAAGTAAATGAGTTAGCAACTATATTAAAAGATGAGTATGGTATCGAGCCTGCTGCTGCTGCTGCAGTTGCTGTTGCTGGTCCTGCTGCAGGTGGAGAAGCTGAAGAAGCTCAAACTGAATTTGATGTTATTTTAAAAGCAGCAGGTAGTTCTAAATTAGCTGTTGTAAAATTAGTTAAAGAATTAACTGGTTTAGGTTTAAAAGAAGCTAAAGGTTTAGTTGATGATGCACCAAGTGCAATTAAAGAAGGTGTTTCTAAAGACGAAGCTGAAGGTTTAAAATCTTCATTAGAAGAAGCAGGAGCTGAGGTTGAGCTTAAGTAAGCTTACCATTTCAAAAACATAAAGGTTTAGGTCTGAAGAGTACTCTTCAAGACCTAAACCATTTTGCGTATATAATGATTACATACGCGTTATCACTATTTTTTAATCAAAATTCCGTCTATTGATGTTATCAACACAAGCTGAAAGATTAAATTTCTCTTCTATTGTAAATAGAACAGAATATCCAGATTTTTTGGATATTCAGATTAAATCCTTCCAGGATTTTTTCCAATTAGAAACAAAATCTGAAGAAAGAGGAGATGAAGGTCTATATAATACCTTCATGGAGAACTTCCCTATCACAGATTCACGTAATCAATTCGTATTAGAATTTTTAGATTACTTTGTAGATCCACCAAGATATGCTATTGATGAGTGTATTGAAAGAGGGCTTACTTACAGCGTTCCGCTAAAAGCAAGGTTAAAGTTATATTGTACAGACCCTGAACATGAGGATTTCGAGACTATTGTTCAAGATGTGTATTTAGGAACAATACCTTACATGACACCTAGTGGTACTTTTTGTATCAATGGAGCAGAGCGTGTAGTGGTATCTCAATTACACCGTTCACCAGGGGTATTCTTTGGTCAATCTTTCCATGCTAATGGAACAAAATTATATTCAGCAAGAGTTATACCATTCAAAGGATCGTGGATTGAGTTTGCTACAGATATCAATCAGGTAATGTATGCTTACATTGATAGAAAGAAAAAATTACCTGTTACAACACTTTTCCGTGCTATTGGATTTGAGCGTGATAAAGATATTTTAGAGATTTTTGATTTAGCTGAAGAAGTTAAAGTATCAAAATCTGGTTTGAAGAAATATTTAGGAAGAAAATTAGCAGCCCGTGTACTTAACACTTGGCATGAGGATTTTGTTGATGAAGATACAGGTGAGGTAGTCTCTATCGAGCGTAATGAAATTGTATTAGATCGTGATACCATTCTAGATAAAGATAATCTTGAAGAGATTCTTGAAGTTGATGTTAAAACGATTCTTTTACATAAAGAAAGTGCAGAACAAGGTGATTATGCTATTATTCATAACACACTTCAAAAAGATCCAACAAACTCTGAAAAAGAGGCTGTTGAACATATTTATAGACAATTACGTAATGCTGAGCCGCCAGATGAGGAAACAGCACGTGGAATTATAGATAAATTATTCTTTAGTGACCAACGTTACTCTTTAGGTGAAGTAGGTCGTTATAGAATGAATAAAAAATTACAGTTAGATATCGGAATGGATAAGCAAGTGCTTACTAAAGAAGATATCATAACTATTATAAAGTATTTAATCGAGCTTATCAATTCTAAAGCGGAGATTGATGATATTGATCACTTATCTAACCGTCGTGTACGTACAGTAGGTGAGCAGTTATCTTCTCAGTTTGGTGTTGGTTTAGCACGTATGGCTCGTACTATACGTGAGCGTATGAACGTTCGTGATAATGAGGTGTTTACTCCAATAGATTTAATTAATGCTAAGACGTTATCGTCTGTAATTAATTCATTCTTTGGTACAAACCAGTTATCTCAATTTATGGATCAAACAAATCCATTAGCAGAGATTACTCATAAGCGCCGTTTATCGGCTCTTGGACCTGGAGGTCTTTCTAGAGAAAGAGCAGGTTTCGAGGTTCGTGATGTTCACTATACACACTACGGACGTTTATGTCCTATTGAAACACCAGAGGGACCAAATATTGGTTTAATTTCTTCACTTTCAGTATTTGCAAAGGTAAATTCAATGGGATTCATTGAAACACCTTATAGAAAAGTTACTGATGGTGTGGTTGATATTAAAAATGAACCAATTTATTTAAGTGCTGAAGAGGAAGAAGAAAAATTAATCGGTCAGGCAACTGTAAAAGTTGATGAGAATGGTAAAATTTTACATGATAAGGTAATTGCTAGAATGGAAGGTGACTTCCCTGTAATAGAGCCAACAGCTCTTGATTATACAGATGTTGCACCAAACCAAATCTCATCTATATCAGCATCTTTAATTCCTTTCTTAGAACATGATGATGCAAATAGAGCCTTGATGGGATCTAACATGATGCGTCAAGCAGTGCCTTTACTTAGAGTAGATGCGCCAATTGTAGGAACTGGTTTAGAACGTCAAGTAGCATCAGATTCTCGTGTTTTAATTAATGCAGAAGGAGTTGGAGAAGTTCTTTATGTAGATGCTAATGAAATTAAAATAAAATACGATCGTACTGAAGATGAAGCTAAAGTAAGTTTTGATAGTGATATTAAAACCTACCAATTAGTTAAATTCAGAAAAACAAACCAAGGAACTTCTATCAACCTTAAACCAATTGTAGTTAAAGGAGATAAAGTAACTAAAGGTCAGGTTTTATGTGAAGGATATGCTACTCAAAAAGGAGAGTTAGCACTTGGTAGAAATATGAAAGTAGCCTTCATGCCTTGGAAAGGATATAACTTTGAGGATGCGATTGTAATTTCTGAAAAAGTAGTTCGTGAAGATATATTCACATCTATTCATATAGATGAGTATTCTTTAGAAGTTAGAGATACTAAATTAGGTAATGAAGAGTTAACTAATGATATTCCTAATGTTTCTGAAGAAGCGACTAAAGATTTAGATGAAAACGGAATGATCCGTGTAGGTGCCGAGGTTAAACCTGGCGATATCCTAATTGGTAAAATTACACCAAAAGGTGAATCAGATCCAACACCAGAAGAAAAATTATTACGTGCTATCTTTGGAGATAAAGCAGGTGATGTGAAAGATGCTTCTTTAAAAGCGTCTCCTTCTTTACACGGTGTTGTTATTGAAAAGAAATTATTTGCTAGAGCTGTAAAAGATAAACGTAAGAGAGCTCAAGACAAAGATGATATTCTAGCTTTAGAAGCACAATACGACAGAAAGTTTGATGATTTAAAAGATGTTTTAATCGAAAAACTTTTCAATATTGTAAATGGAAAAACAGCTCAAGGTATTTTTAACGATTTAGGGGAAGAAGTTTTACCAAAAGGTAAAAAATTCACACTAAAAATGTTAAATGCTGTTGATGACTATGCCCATTTAGTGTCTGGAAAATGGACTACTGATGATCATACAAACCAATTAGTAGCCGATTTAATTCATAACTATAAAATTAAAGAAAACGATTTACAAGGTTCTTTAAGACGTGAGAAATTCACGATTTCTGTAGGTGATGAATTACCAGCAGGTATCATCAAATTAGCGAAAGTTTATATTGCTAAAAAACGTAAGCTTAAAGTTGGTGATAAAATGGCAGGACGTCACGGTAACAAAGGTATTGTTGCTCGTATCGTTCGTCAAGAAGATATGCCATTCTTGGAAGACGGAACGCCTGTTGATATTGTATTAAATCCACTTGGTGTACCATCTCGTATGAATATTGGTCAAATTTATGAAACTGTTCTTGGATGGGCAGGTCAAAAATTAGGACGTACTTACGCAACACCAATTTTCGATGGAGCTACTATAGATCAAATTAACGGATTTACAGATGAAGCTGGAATCCCAAGATATGGACATAGTTATTTATATGATGGTGGAACAGGACAGCGTTTCGATCAACCAGCAACAGTTGGTGTGATTTACATGCTGAAATTAGGACACATGGTAGACGATAAAATGCACGCGCGTTCTATTGGACCTTACTCATTAATCACACAACAACCTCTTGGTGGTAAAGCACAATTTGGTGGTCAGCGTTTTGGTGAGATGGAAGTTTGGGCACTTGAGGCTTATGGAGCATCAAGTACCTTACGTGAGATTTTAACTGTAAAGTCTGATGATGTTATTGGTAGAGCTAAAACTTACGAAGCTATCGTTAAAGGTGAGCCAATGCCAGATCCAGGATTACCAGAATCATTCAACGTACTTATGCACGAATTGAAAGGTTTAGGATTAGATATCAGATTAGAGGAGTAAAAAAATAGTTTACAGTATTCAGTCAGCAGTAAGTGCTGCGACTGAATACTGAATACTGAAAACTATAAAGAAAATGGCAAGAAAACAAGATAAGCATACAGTAAAGAGGTTTAACAAAATCTCAATTGGTTTAGCATCACCAGAGTCTATTTTAGCAGAGTCAAGAGGTGAAGTTTTAAAACCAGAAACTATCAATTATCGAACTCATAAACCAGAACGTGACGGTTTGTTCTGTGAGCGTATTTTTGGTCCTGTTAAGGATTACGAATGTGCTTGTGGTAAATATAAAAGAATTCGCTACAAAGGTATTGTTTGTGACCGTTGTGGTGTTGAAGTAACAGAAAAGAAAGTACGTCGTGATAGAGTAGGACACATTAATTTAGTGGTTCCTGTGGCTCACATTTGGTACTTCCGTTCATTACCAAACAAAATAGGTTATTTATTAGGATTACCATCTAAGAAATTAGATATGATTATTTACTACGAACGTTATGTAGTAATTCAGCCAGGTAATGCTAAAAATGAAGAGGGAGAACCATTACAAAAAATGGATTTCCTTACGGAAGAAGAATATTTAAATATTCTTGAATCACTTCCACAAGATAATCAATACTTAGATGATACAGACCCTAACAAGTTTCTTGCTAAAATGGGGGCTGAATGTTTAATTGATTTATTAGCTAGAATAGATTTAGAATCTTTATCGTACGAATTACGTCATAAAGCTAATACTGAAACATCTAAACAACGTAAAACAGAAGCTTTAAAACGTTTACAAGTTGTAGAAGCTTTACGTGAGTCTAACAATAATCGTGAAAATCGTCCTGAATGGATGATTATGAAAGTTGTGCCAATTATTCCGCCAGAATTACGTCCTTTAGTGCCGTTAGATGGTGGTCGTTTTGCTACTTCAGATTTAAATGATTTATACCGTCGTGTAATAATCAGAAACAACCGTCTTAAACGATTGGTTGAAATTAAAGCACCAGAAGTTATTTTACGTAATGAAAAACGTATGTTACAAGAATCTGTAGATTCATTGTTTGACAACACACGTAAATCATCTGCTGTAAAAACAGATTCTAACCGACCATTAAAATCATTATCAGATTCACTTAAAGGTAAGCAAGGACGTTTCCGTCAAAACTTACTTGGTAAGCGTGTTGATTATTCTGCACGTTCGGTAATTGTTGTTGGACCAGAATTAAGATTACACGAATGTGGATTGCCAAAAAATATGGCAGCAGAACTTTATAAACCTTTCGTAATTAGAAAATTAATTGAAAGAGGGATTGTAAAAACTGTAAAATCTGCAAAGAAAATTATAGATAAAAGAGAGCCTGTGGTTTGGGATATCTTGGAAAATGTTCTTAAAGGACATCCAGTATTACTAAACCGTGCGCCTACTTTACACCGTTTAGGTATTCAAGCTTTTCAACCTCAATTAATTGAAGGAAAAGCAATTCGTTTACACCCATTAGTATGTACGGCCTTTAATGCCGATTTTGATGGTGATCAAATGGCGGTACATTTACCATTAGGACCAGAAGCTATTTTAGAATGTCAATTATTAATGTTGGCGTCTCATAATATCTTAAATCCTGCTAATGGTTCTCCTGTAACAGTACCTTCACAAGATATGGTACTTGGTCTTTATTATATGACTAAGTTACGTACCTCTACTCCAGAAGTGCCAATTTTAGGAGAAGGTTTAACGTTTTATTCACCAGAAGAAGTTGAAATTGCTTTTAATGAAAAGAAAGTAGACTTAAATGCTGGTATTAAAGTAAGAACTATTGATTTAAATGAAGATGGGAAGTTAGATAGAATGATTGTAGAGACTACTGTTGGTCGTGTGTTGTTTAATCAACACGTGCCTCAAGCAGCAGGTTATATTAATCAAGTACTTACCAAAAAATCTTTAAGAGATATTATTGGTAATATTCTTAAAGTAACTTCGGTTCCTGAAACTGCAGATTTTCTTGATGCGATTAGAACTTTAGGGTTTAAATTTGCATTCCAAGGTGGATTATCATTCAGTTTAGGAGATATTATCATTCCACCAGAAAAACAAGGAATGATTGATAAAGCCAATGGCTTAGTTGACGGTATTATGGGTAACTATAACATGGGACTTATAACTAACAACGAACGTTATAATCAAGTTATTGATATTTGGACTTCTACAAATGCTGAATTGACTGAATTGTCAATGAAACGTATTCGTGAAGATCAACAAGGATTTAACTCGGTATTTATGATGCTTGATTCTGGAGCTCGTGGATCTAAAGAACAGATTCGTCAGCTTACAGGTATGCGTGGATTAATGGCGAAACCTAAAAAATCTAATGCTGGTGGAGGTGAAATTATTGAAAATCCGATTCTTTCTAACTTTAAAGAAGGTCTTTCAATTTTAGAATACTTTATTTCTACTCACGGTGCACGTAAAGGTCTTGCCGATACGGCTCTTAAAACGGCTGATGCAGGTTACTTAACACGTCGTTTAGTAGATGTATCTCAAGATGTTATTATTAACACTGAAGATTGTGGAACTTTAAGAGGTGTAGAAGTTGAGCCATTAAAGAAAAACGATGAAGTTGTTGAAACACTTGAGGAAAGAATTGTAGGTCGTGTATCTTTAAATGATGTATATAATCCATTAACAGACGAGTTGCTAGTTGAAGCAGGTCAGTTAATTGATGATGTTATAGCTAAAACTATTGAAGCATCACCTATAGAAAGTTT
The DNA here is from genome assembly GCA_031826515.1 of Flavobacteriaceae bacterium HL-DH10. Taxonomy (NCBI): domain Bacteria; kingdom Pseudomonadati; phylum Bacteroidota; class Flavobacteriia; order Flavobacteriales; family Flavobacteriaceae; genus Thalassobellus; species Thalassobellus suaedae. The sequence goes on from CP134536.1 coordinate 2,770,060, forward strand.
AGAAGTACGTTCTGCATTAACTTGTGAAGCTTTAAAAGGTATTTGTGCTAAATGTTACGGACGTAATCTTGCTACCGATAAAATGGTACAACGTGGTGAAGCTGTTGGTGTTGTTGCAGCCCAATCTATTGGAGAGCCAGGTACTCAGTTAACACTTCGTACATTCCACGTTGGTGGTATTGCAGGTAATATTTCAGAAGAAAATAAATTAGCTGTTAAGTTTGATGGTGTTGCTGAAATTGAAGATTTAAAAACAGTTAAAGGGCAAGATGGAGAAGGTAACGATATTGATGTTGTTATTTCTAGAACATCTGAACTTAAACTAACAGATAAGAAAACAGGTATTGTTTTAAGTACTAATAATATTCCTTACGGTTCAACTATTTTTGTTAAGAACGGTGATAGTTTAAGTAAAGGAGATGTTGTTTGTTCTTGGGATCCATATAATGGTGTTATTATTTCAGAATTTGCTGGTAAAGTAAAATATGAAAACATCGAACAAGGTATGACATACCAAGTTGAGATTGATGAGCAAACTGGTTTCCAAGAAAAGGTAATTTCTGAATCTAGAAACAAGAAGTTAATACCAACACTTCATATTGAAGACGCTAAAGGAGAAACAATTCGTTCGTACAACTTACCAGTTGGGGCGCACTTAATGATTGACGATGGCGAGAAAATTAATATTGGTAAAATTTTAGTTAAAATACCTCGTAAATCTGCAAAAGCAGGTGATATTACAGGAGGTTTACCTCGTGTAACTGAGTTATTTGAAGCTCGTAATCCTTCTAACCCAGCAGTAGTAAGTGCTATTGATGGTGTTGTTTCTTTTGGTAAAATTAAAAGAGGTAACCGTGAGATTATAGTAGAGTCTAAATTAGGTGATGTTAAGAAATACTTAGTGAAATTATCTAATCAAATTCTTGTTCAAGAAAATGATTATGTAAAAGCAGGTATGCCTTTATCTGATGGTTCTATTACGCCAAACGATATCTTAAATATTAAAGGACCTTCAGCAGTACAACAATACTTAGTAAATGAAGTACAAGAAGTATATCGTTTACAAGGTGTGAAAATTAATGATAAGCACTTTGAAGTTGTTGTAAGACAGATGATGCGTAAAGTACGTATTATTGATTCTGGTGATACTATTTTCTTAGAAGATCAATTAGCTCATAAAGCAGATTTTATACTAGAAAATGATGCTATTTTTGGAATGAAAGTTGTTGAAGATTCTGGTGATTCTGTAAATATTAAAGCAGGTCAAATTATTTCACCTCGTGAATTACGTGATGAAAATTCTCTTTTAAGAAGAGAGGATAAGCAACTTGTAGTAGCTAGAGATGCACAACCTGCAACTGCTACACCAATATTACAAGGTATTACAAGAGCATCACTTCAAACAAAATCATTTATTTCTGCGGCATCGTTCCAAGAGACAACTAAAGTTCTTAATGAAGCTGCTGTAGCAGGTAAAGTGGATTCTTTAGAAGGCTTGAAAGAAAATGTAATTGTTGGACATAGAATTCCAGCAGGTACAGGTATGAGAAGTTATTCTGATATTATAGTTGGCTCTAAAGAAGAGTTTGACGAAATGATGCAAGTAAAACAAGAATTAAATTATAACTAAATTGAGACTCAAGTTTCACGAGCCGAAGGGGAAGTGAAACTTGTAAGTCGAATTTATGCTGAGCTAAGTCGAGGCATTTCATAAAAACAAAAGCCTTCATGTTAATTAACTTGAAGGCTTTTATATTTAAAATTAAAATTATGGCAGACCAAAAAGAAAATCAAAAGCAAGGACAAATTAATATTGAATTAGATGAAAAAGTAGCAGAAGGAACTTATTCTAATCTAGCCATAATTAATCATTCAGTTTCAGAATTTGTTGTTGATTTTGTGAATATTATGCCAGGTGTTCCTAAAAGCAAAGTGAAATCTAGAATTATATTAACACCTCAGCATGCTAAACGATTATTAAAAGCTTTAGCCGATAATGTAAATAGATTTGAAAATTCACATGGTGAAATAAAAGATTATGAGCAACCTCCAATTCCATTAAATTTTGGACCAACTGGTCAAGCATAAAAAAAGCCTTTGAAAGTTAACTTTCAAAGGCTTTTTTTATATATTTAAGTTTTTATCATCAATTAAACTCCGAAACATAATGGAATTTTATACTCGGATATTTTTGTTGTGTCATTTGTAATGAAAATGAAGAGTCCGCTAAAAAGACTAATTGGTTTTGTTTGTCTTTAGCTAAAAAGCGTTGTTTTACTCTAACAAACTCTTTGTATTCATCATTTTTTGGATCTTCAGGATCTACCCAACACGCTTTATATACATTTAGGTTTTCGTATGTACACTTAGCGCCATACTCATGCTCTAATCGGTATTGAATAACTTCATATTGAAGTGCGCCAACTGTTCCAATAACTTTTCTACCATTTAGTTCTAGAGTAAATAACTGTGCTACACCTTCATCCATTAATTGATCGATGCCTTTAAAAAGCTGTTTAGATTTTAAAGGATCTGCATTATTAATATATCTAAAATGTTCTGGAGAGAAGCTAGGAACCCCTTTGTAATTTAAAACTTCACCTTCCGTTAATGTATCTCCAATTTTAAAAGTTCCCGTGTCCTGTAGGCCAACAATATCACCAGGATAGGATATGTCTACAATCTCTTTCTTTTCAGCAAAAAAGGCGTTAGGACTAGAAAATTTTACTTTTTTATTATGCCTTACATGTAAGTAAGGTGCATTACGTTTAAATTCACCAGATACAATTTTTATAAAAGCCAATCGATTTCTATGATTCGGATCCATATTGGCATGAATTTTAAAAACAAAGCCAGTAAATTTCTCTTCATTGGGTTTAACTAAACGTTCTTCACTTTGTTTTGGTCTAGGTTTTGGAGCAATATCAACAAAACAATCTAATAACTCTCTAACTCCAAAATTGTTTAAAGCAGAACCAAAAAATACAGGTTGTAAATTTCCGCTTAAATAATCTTCTTTATCAAATTTAGGATAAATACCATCAACAAGTTCTATCTCTTCTCTTAAAGTATTTGCTGCTTTTTCTCCAACTAGTTTATCTAATTCTGGAGATGATAAATCTGAAATTTCAATAGTTTCTTCAATATCTTTTCTACTATCTCCACTAAATAGATTTACGTTTTTCTCCCAAATATTATAAATCCCTTTAAAATCGTATCCCATTCCTATAGGGAAACTTAAAGGCGTTACTTTTAATCCTAATTTTTGCTCTACTTCATCTAATAAATCAAATGCATCTTTCCCTTCTCTATCCATTTTATTAATGAATACAATCATAGGAATGTTTCGCATTCGGCAAACTTCAACTAGTTTTTCTGTTTGTTCCTCTACACCCTTAGCAACATCAATAACTACAATAACACTATCTACAGCGGTAAGTGTTCTAAACGTGTCTTCAGCAAAATCTTTATGTCCAGGCGTATCAAGAATATTAATTTTAATACCATTATATTCAAATGCTAAAACAGAAGTTGCTACCGAAATTCCACGTTGGCGTTCAATTTCCATAAAGTCACTGGTAGCGCCTTTTTTTATTTTGTTACTTTTTACAGCCCCAGCTTCTTGTATGGCACCTCCAAAAAGAAGTAATTTTTCAGTTAAGGTTGTTTTACCAGCATCTGGATGCGATATAATACCAAAGGTACGTCTTCGTTGTATTTCTTTTAAAAAACTCATAAATATTTGTGCAAATGGGTTGCAAAGATAATATTTATAAGTTCAATAATGATATCCTGTTATAGCCATTTTAAATTTATGAATAGAAACATGTATTTTAAAAATATACTTGGTATTTTTGTTATGCTATGAAAGAAGAAAAAGTAATACTTGTTAACGAAAAGGATGAGCAAATAGGATTAATGCCTAAAATTGAAGCACACGAAAAAGCCTTACTTCATAGAGCTTTTTCAGTTTTTGTTTTTAATGATAAAAACGAACTTATGCTTCAACAACGGGCAGCACATAAATATCATTCTCCATTATTATGGACTAATACCTGTTGTAGTCATCAAAGAGAAGGAGAAACTAATATTGAAGCTGGTAAACGCCGTTTACAAGAAGAAATGGGTTTTGTAGTAGATTTAGAAGACTCTATATCATTTATTTATAAAGCGCCCTTTGATAATGGGTTAACCGAGCATGAATACGACCATGTATTATTAGGTTATAGTAATATTGAACCGATAATAAATACAGACGAAGTTGCTAGTTGGAAATGGATGTCGATTGAAGCTGTAAAAAACGATATTTTAAATAATCCTGAAATATATACAGAATGGTTTAAAATTATTTTTGATAAATTCTACGAACATATAAATATTTCGAAATGATAGTAACAGTTAGTAGAAAAGCACATTTTAATGCAGCACACAGGTTGTATAGAAAAGATTGGAGTTTTGAAAAGAATGAAGAAATATTTGGGTTGTGTAATAATCCAAATTATCATGGTCATAATTACGAATTAATAGTAAGCGTTACTGGCGAAATTGATCAGGAAACGGGCTATGTTATAGATATAAAAATTTTAAAAGATATTATTAAAGAAGAAGTAGAAGACGCTTTTGATCATAAAAATTTAAATATAGATGTCTTAGAATTTAAAGATTTAAACCCAACTGCAGAAAATATCTCTGTTGTTATATATAACAAGTTAAAGCCTAAATTAGCAAATCATTTAGACTTAGAAATAACACTTTATGAAACCCCACGAAATTTTGTAACTTATTCAGGAAAATAATAATGACAAATAATTTATACCCAATAAAATTTACGCCCATATTAAAAGATAAAATTTGGGGTGGACAAAAGTTAAAAACATTACTTAATAAGAATAGCGATTTACCAAATATTGGTGAAAGTTGGGAGATTAGTGATGTTGAAGGCGATACATCTATTGTATCTAACGGAAGTCTAAAAGGGCAATCATTAAAACAACTTTTAGAAACGTATAAAGCCGATTTAATTGGACTTAAAAATTATAGAATATTTAAAAATAAGTTTCCGCTTCTTATTAAATTTATAGATGCAAAGGAGGATTTATCTATTCAATTACATCCTAATGACGAACTCGCTGCTAAAAGACATAATTCCTTTGGTAAAACAGAAATGTGGTACACATTACAAGCCGATGAAGGCGCTAATTTGATAGTAGGATTTAATCAAGAGATGACACCAGAATTGTATTTAAAGCATCTGGCAGATAAAACACTCACCCAAATTTTAAATTTCGATAAAGTTAAAACAGGAGATACTTATTTTATTGAAGTAGGACGAGTACATGCAATTGGAGCAGGTGTTATGGTTGCTGAAATTCAACAGACAAGCGATATAACATACCGAGTTTATGATTGGGATAGAGTAGATGATAATGGTAATGAACGAGAATTGCATAACGATTTAGCTATTGATGCATTTGATTTTGATATGCCAGATAACTTTAGAGTTAGTTATAATAAAACCGAAAATAAATCGAATGAAATGGTGAGTTGTCCATATTTCACAACTAATTATTTAAAAGTATCAGAAACACTTAAAAAGGAAAATATACACGATTCATTTATTATTTATATGTGTGTAGATGGTCATGCTGAAATTTCAACTAACGGATTTACAGAAACTATCAATAAAGGAGAAACTATTTTACTTCCAGCAGCTATAATTAATTATGAAATTACTTCTAAAAATGCAACGCTATTAGAAGTTTATGTTTAATTTTGCGTTTAAATTAAAATAGAAATTATGGCAAATGTTAGAGATCTTAAAAAAGATATTAATTACGTTTTAGGAGACATTATTGAAGCAGTTTATATTTGGGAATATGCAAATACTGATAAAGACACTAAAGAAAGTGAAGCAATTATAGATGAAGCAATTGGAACTTTTGATGAATTAATTGCTAAAGTTAATGCAAAGAATATTGATAATGTGAAGGCACATTATAAAGCTATTAATCAAGAATTAGAAGCTAAAGGAACTGCATTAATTGAAAAAATTAATAAATTAGGATAATTTTTTTAACGGATTGCTTGCTAATATGATTTTTGCGATTATATTTGCACCCGTTAAAACGCCGATGTAGCTCAGCTGGCTAGAGCAGCTGATTTGTAATCAGCAGGTCGTGGGTTCGAGTCCCTCCATCGGCTCAAAAAAGCCTCACTTTTGTGAGGCTTTTTTATACACCATATTTTGAGTCAGTAAGTTATATAACATTTTAACTAGAATTCTTTTATTGCTTACTCAATTAAACAAAAAAAAGACCTTGAAATAAGGTCTTTTACTTTAATGATGTTATTTATATATAATGTTATTTTTCTGATTCATTTATCTTGTCAATAAACTCCTGTAATTCTTTTCCGTATTTAGAATTTTTTACTTTTACTGATAAAGACTTGTTAATTGTATCTAATAAATTAATCTTAGCATTATATATTTCTGTTAAAGCTAAATAAGGAGCTACCTCGCTATCTTTATGGTTTAAAGCAAAGTTTACAGTAAATAAATACTGTCTTTTTTGCATACTATTTTGAATGTTTTCTAAGCTATCAAGTTTTGATTTATTATTGGCTTTAAGGGCTTCAAACTTTTCTTTAATTAAATTTAGATTTTGATCTTTAAACCTAGACATCATTTTTTCGTATTCTTCAAGTGTTTTTTGTTGAGTAGATCCATTAATTTCTGCATCAAACGCAAAGTTTTTTAATGAGGTATTTATTTCAGTAATGCCTTTATCTGCAAAAAATCTTATTCTATCTTTTTCTGAGCTATTTTTATCAAGGTATAGAAATAATACTTCTGGAGATTCTAAGTTACTATGTAATTCAAATTCAGAATCACCATTAATGGTTAATGAGTCAACACTTATTAATGCCGAATCATTTGCTTTTTTAAGATATATAGTTCCCTTTTTTAATCCTTTTATTTGCCCTTTTACAGTTAGGTCATGCTGTTTTTCACCACAAGCAATAATCATAAAAGCGATAAATAATAATAGTGCGTTTTTCATTTGTAACTTTTTAAGTTTGATAGCGACAAATATCTCACAATTATATTTTAAATACTAGTAGCAGATAAGTAATTTATTAAATGTTAAATATGTCTTAAAAATATTAATAGAATTGTTTTGGCACAAATATTGATAATATATTAATAATTACATTCTATATAAAAATTTATAGTGTGGTTACTTTAAATTTAAGAATTGTAATTCATATTTTTGGTTGGTTAGTTAGTAAAAAAGCACTCTATGTAGAGTGCTTTTTTTATATGATTATAATTTAATGCTTTGAGCACCAACAGGCATTACCCTTAAATAATTTAGAAAACAAAGTATCCGTATGCTCTCCATCTGTGCTAATAAGATTTATATGTAAACTAAGACTTACAATGCTGGGTGTATATGATTTTAAATCTGCCAGATTTGTGCCGTATTCAGAGTATATAATATCTAAGAGTTCTTCTTGGGTTTCTTTTTGTCCAGATTCATATCTTAAATCTAATCCAAACCTTCCAAAATTAGCTTTAATACCAAAACTTAAACTTAAGGTATTCTTATCTAAATCTGGCCCACCATCACTAAATGACGTTACTTGTACACCATCTAATGAAGTTTTTTTATAGAAATTGAAGTTTGGTCCTATATAGAGTGATAGGGGGTCGAATATTTCAAAACCTAAAATTACAGGAATTTCGGTTTTTGATGTATTCCAATAGGATGTTTTTAATGGTAAATCATAATGATTTTTTAGCTTAACATAATTTAATTCTGGTTGAATAAAAAATTTACCAAATTTCACATTTAAGAAAGCTCCAAATTGTAGACTTATATCTTTATTAGGTTGGTGATTTATTCCAGGATCTCCATTATATGGACGTTGATATAATGAGCCAATTTTGTTTTGATTTAATCCACCTTTAACACCTAAAGTGTATAATTGTGCATTACTTAAATACGAGACAGTAAGAAAACTGATAAATAGTAGGTGCTTTTTCATTTTAAACTGATTGGGGTTTCAGATTTTAAATGTATAAAGTGAAAACCTAATAGTTGTTTTTTTTCGTTGAGAATTACTATTTCATCGTTTATTCCCCATTTTATGTGCAAAATGTTGTTAAAAAGTTGAAGATCAGTAGTTTTTGTGTCTTAAAAATATAAAATTGAATAAAAGGTAGGATTAATATATTTTACTCTAAAGTTGTATTTCATCGTTTAAACGATGTTTTTAATCGTTAAATGTTAAAATTATGTGTATTTCATCGAATTTTAATGTGTTTTGTCGTTATATAATCTTTAATAATTATATCTTTGGAGTGTACTAAATAACATACTTTTTAGTTCAATGGATTAATTAATTAATATTTGCATTATGTTGTTGGTATAGAGACCCTAAATCTACATCATAATAAAAAAAGCAAATTGAAAGAAAACCGAGTTTGAGGGAACTCGGTTTTTTTATGCTCTTTTTTTTGGTGTAATTATTTTATCTACATTAGCTTATAAACTAATAAGTATAATGCGTTACTTTTTTAAATTCCTATTGTTTTTTTATTGCTTTGTTTCTTTTGCACAATTGCCTAAAGGGTTTGTTTATGTTGAAGATATTATACCAGATATAAATGTAGAACTAAGGTATTATACTTCTAATAATTTCGTAGGAAAGGTTATCGATGGTTATCACTCTAATAAGCTTATCCTAACGAAGCAAACTGCAATTGCTTTAAAACACGTTCAAGAAGAATTACAGAATAATAATTTGTGTTTAAAAATATATGATGGTTATAGACCGCAACAAGCTGTTAATCATTTTATACGATGGGCAAATGATTTAAATGATACTATTAATAAGCCCATTTTTTATCCAGATGTTGCAAAGGAAAATCTTTTTAAAGCAGATTATATTGCTAGTAGATCTGGGCATAGTAGAGGCAGTACAGTAGATTTAACCATTATTAATGGTAATACGGGGAAACCTATAGATATGGGGAGTACTTATGATTTTTTCGGAGAAGTATCTTGGGTTAATTATGATAATATTACCGATACTCAGAAAGCCAATCGAAAAATATTGCAAAAAGTTATGTTGAAATACGGGTTTAGAAATTATCCTAAAGAATGGTGGCATTTTACTTTAAGAGAAGAACCTTTTCCTAACACTTATTTTGATTTCCCTATAAAATAGGGGTGGTTATTAATACCAACGTTTCTTTTTCTTTTTAGAAGCTTCGCTTTTTCGTCCTTTTTTGTGTTTGCTTTTACCAGGTGTTTTATGAATTTCTTTTTTCGCTTTTGGGTCTAAAGGATAAGGATGCTCATCAATAACATCAATTTGTAATTGAATAAGTTGTTGTATGGTTTGTACATAAGGCTTTTCATCAGCCGAACAAAAAGAATATGCTATACCTGTATTTCCTGCTCTAGCAGTTCTACCAATTCTGTGTACATAAGTTTCTGGTACGTTAGGTAAATCAAAATTAACTACCGCATCTAAATTATTAATATCAATACCACGTGCAGCTACATCGGTAGCAATTAAAATATTAACATCACCTTTTTTGAATTTATCTAACGCTTCTTGTCTTAAATTTTGACTTTTGTCGCCATGAATGCTATCTGCTTTATAGCCATTTTTTAGGAGTGTTTTTTCAAGTTTATCAACGCCAAATTTGGTGCGTCTAAAAATGATAATATTACCTTTAATAGTGTTTCTTAAAAGATGTAAGCATAATTCTATTTTTTTGGGTTTTGGTACATAATATAATAATTGATGTACATTTTTTGAGGTTGAAGAATTAGCAGCGACTTCAATGCGTTCAGGAGCTTTTAAAATGGTATTAGCTAACTGTTCAACTTTATAAGGGATGGTTGCCGAAAACAATAAGGTTTGTTTGTTTTCCGGACATAAACGTGCAATTTTTTTAACATCATCAATAAAACCCATATCTAGCATTAAATCAGCTTCATCTAAAACCAAAGTTTCAATATAATCTAAATTGATAATGTCTTGTTTATGTAAATCAAGTAAACGACCTGGGGTTGCAATTAAAATGTCAACACCTTTTTTTAAAACATCAATTTGAGGTTCTATAGCTGCGCCTCCAAAAATAACCGTAGTTCTTAAATTGGTATACGTGCTGTATGTTATAAAATTCTCATTTATTTGAACCGCTAACTCTCGCGTAGGACTTATAATTAAAGCTTTTATTTTTTTCCTTTTTTTGATGCATCCTGTTTATCAAACAATAATTGTAAAATAGGAAGTGCAAAAGCAGCTGTTTTCCCTGTTCCTGTTTGGGCCGAAACAATAACATCTTTTTTATGTAATACCGAAGGAATTGTTTTTTCTTGAACTAAGGTTGGACTATCATATCCAGCTTCTGCAATAGCTCTTAAAATCGGTCTGTTTAATTGTAAGTCTTTAAATGACATTTATAAGGTGTTTGAGGCAAAGATATAACAAACCCAAGTTACTTTATAAAAGACTTTAATTTATCTCTTATACTTTGTGGTAAAGCATCATTATTTAAAATCAAATGAATAAACTCAAGGTTTTTTTCTTTTGAAAATAGTAAATTAAAAAATTGCCAAGTTGTAATGCTGTTTTTTGCTTGTTCAACGCGTTTAAACGAGTCTCCTGTTTTCACAAAACCTTCTTCTAAAACACGAACATAAGTTCCCGAAAAACCATGTTCAATAAATTGATTAAGTGCTTTTTGATTGCCAAACTTCACACCAAATTTAAAACAAGGTTCACGAGGTTGGGTAACCTGTACTAAAGCATCACCAACTTTATAAATATCACCAATAAAGAGTTTAGTTTCATCTAAACCATTAACGGTTAGGTTTTCTCCAAACATGCCCCAATTCCAATCTAAATTAGGGTACAGGTTTTTCCAATACTCATATTGATTATCCGAAAACAAATAACAGGCTTTAAATTCGCCACCATGATGTTTTCTATCGGTTACTTCATCATTTTTTACGTCGTTTTTTCCTAAGAAGATAGGTTCTATAGTTGGTGTTTTATAAATACCTGTGGTTACTTCTTTTTCATTCCAAATAATGGTAGTTGGTCTTGCTATATTAGTAGACGTGATTTTCATAGGTTTGTTTAACTCTAAATAGTATAAAGCCGTTTTAATGATTTTATATGAGGCGTTAAACTAAATTAGTTAAATTTTTAGACAAAGGCAATGCGTTGTTGTGATAAAAAAAATCAAGCAATTTTCTCTAATCCACCTGGGAATGGTCTGTAAGCATAATATTGTAACACTTCTTCAATAGCTAATTTTAGTGCTTTATTTATTGGAGTAAAAACATTACCCATATTAAAATCTATTTGCGATAATTGCATATAGTAATCTGTAAATATTGGAATATACAATCCGTTGTTAATAGCTTCGGTTGTATCTTGATATAAATCAGGTTGGTTTTCTTTAATAATTTTGCAGGTTACTAAACGTTGCTTCCCGTATTTGTCGTTAGTTGCAGCATAACCAAAAAGTCTGCAAATAAGCCCACGGTATTTGTAATTGCTACAACGCCCCATCGTACTATCGACCAGATTTAACGGACTATAAATATGGCAAATAGGTTGCGTTTCTTTGGAGTTTAGTGTTTTAAGTGTGATTTCTGCTTGTCCATTTAAAAACAAATAAAAAGCCCATGGTAAAAATTCTAAAGGAGAGGCTTCCATAGTTGGGTTGGTACAGCAATTGCCGCATCCTGTTAAGCAGTGTAATTGTGAGTTGTTTTGAAATTCTGAAATCTCTAAATCTAACTTATTAAATAATTCTTCAACCAATTTCACCCTGCGTTCTATAGACATATTCATTTTTAGTGAATGTACGCTATAACTCTTCGGTTTGTTAGGTTGTTTGTTTTTAATTTAAAAAGAGATGTTTTTTACTTAAAGACTCATGATTTCAATGTTTCGAAAATCAATAGGAAATCCTTCATATTGCAGCAGAATTCTGCCATTTAAAACAGAAACGTCTGTGCCAGAATTAACTAATGTTCCGTTAAGTTTTTGTTCAATGAAGCCATCTTTACAAGTAATAACAATAGAATTCCATTCACCAATGGGATTTTCTGCATCAATAAATCGTTTTGATACAACACTTCTACCTGATTCTGTTTTTTTACCGTTAACATTTATTGTAACGCCTTGAAGCAATATAAAATCGCCAGTACCACCTTCTTTAACTTGAAATTGAACACCTTTTGGCCATAACGTATCACGTGCTTTTTTATTTACTAAATACATTACACCACTATTCTTTTTATTGTTCTTTCTGGCATACAAAGTATCTGTGTTCCATTTGAATTCTAAAGTTAATTCGAAATTTTTAAATGATTTTTTAGTCATTAAGTATCCAGCATCTTTACCATACAAGCGTATCATATTGTTTTCAACTTTAAAAACTTCAGAAGCCTTGTTGTGTTTGCCTGTTTTAGCTTCAAAAGCATACCAACCTTTTAAATTTGTTGAATTAAAAAGGTTTTTGGTTTTTTGAGTATATCCTAGTTGAAAACCTAAAAGGAATAGAAGAAGTAAAAAATGACACAAAAAGTGTTTCATATTTAATAAGGCTTATAAATGGCTCCAGTAGCAAAGTCTACTATAGTGCCTGGTAAGAAAAGAAGAATGTCTGCAATTAAAGCAACTACTCTAATATCTCTTTGTTGTTGTCCAGGAGCTGGTTTTGTTTTTTGATGTGAGTTTATCGGACCTCCAAAAACGGTCGCGCAATTAGTAAGTGTTAATGCTATTAATAAAATGGTAATAATTCTAGCTGTTTTTCTCATGTGTTTATATTTATTATTTTTCACCCCGATAGCTATCGGTAGTCATCTCAAGCAGCTTCTTAATCTTTCTCTTGGGTATCAAATTTAGTTATAGATATTTCATTTGTAAGGCATTTTAAAGACACACCAAGTTAGTTGTTTTTTTTAAAACAAAAAACCACCTTGTTTTTACAAAGTGGTTTGATTTATAATATAAAAATTATGTTTTAGTTTACAGAAAGCAGTTCAATATCAAAAATTATAACAGATCCACCTGGTATTACAGAAACATCAGTATTTCCATAAGCTAAATGGGATGGTATAATCAGGGTTCCGCTTCCGCCTTCTTTAAAATAAGTAATACCTTCAGAAAAACCTGTTATTAAATTTTTTAAATCGAAACTTACGCTTTGTGAGCTTTCATCAAATATATTACCATTTGTAAAATAGCCTTTGTAAGTTATAGATACATTGTCTGTAATGGTTGGCTGCGTACCTTCACCTACAACATCCATGGTGTAATATAGCCCAGAACTAGTTTTTTCTGCTACTAAATCGTTATCTGCTATATATGTTTGAATTTCTTGATCATTTTCAGTTTCGTAGTTCACGTAAATAAGTTCGATATCAAAAATAATTACAGAACCCGCAGGTATTGCACCATTATTATTGCCACCGTATGCTAAATGTGCAGGAATCAAAAGTTTTCCTTTACCACCTTCACTAAAATAGCTAAGACCTTCAATCCATCCTGGAATAAGATTTTGTAAACTGCTAAATGAAAATCCATCTACACTTTCATCAAAAACAGTTCCGTTGGTTAGGTAACCTTTGTATGCCACTTTAACTCTATCAGTCGCGATTGGGTTTTCTCCGTTACCTTGCTCATCAATTACATAATACAGTCCTGTACTGCTTTTTTGTGCGTTTAAATTATTCTCAGCAATATAAGCTTGAATGTCTTCATCGTTTTTAGTAGTGTAATCTACAGGTGCATTATCTTTACTACAAGATGTTATTAAAATTAAAGTAAATGCAATTAAAATGTTTTTCATGTTTTTTTTGAGCAAATATAATAATACGATTACTATTGCCTAATTTTTAGGCTTTATAAGTGGGGTGTTAATTATTGTTCTTCCGTTCGTTATTTAAAATAGCACTCACCGCTTGTTTATATTTAAACGGATTAGTAGCCTTTTTTATAGCTTTATATGTTTTTTGAGGATTAGAACACGATTGCGAAAAGAATTCCCAAAAGCCTAACATTTTCATTTTAATAGGTGTTGGTCCGGAAAGATAGTCGTCGTATTGTGTGTATATGGTATTGTGGAATTCTTCAAAAATATCCCATCGGTTTTTTGGATATTCGGTGGTGTCATTTTTTATCATTTGCGGCAGAAATGGGTCGGCAATTAATCCGCGACCAATCATAAAATGATCTAAACTAGGAAAACGGGCTTGCATACTTTTAAAAGCCCCCACACTTGTAATGTCTCCGTTATAATATAATTTGTGTTTGGTATTCGTGATACAACGTTCGAAAGCATCCAAATCTACAGGACCTTTGTACAATTGTTTACCTATTCTGGCATGAATCGCAATATTTTTTAACGGGTACTGATTTAAAATAGGAAAGACCTCCAGGATTTCTTCAGCATTCTCATAACCCATACGCATTTTCATAGATACTAAAATATCGGTTTCCTTATGAGCGCGTTCTAAAATAGTATTGATTTTTTCAGGATTGCAAATTAACCCCGAACCCATTCCAGATTTTGCAACCATAGGATATGGACATCCTAAATTCCAGTTTAATTCTTTATACCCCAAGCCTTGCACATACTTAGCAACAAACAAAAACTCATCAGCATCATTGGTAATAATTTGTGGTATAACCTCTAATGTGGTATTGTTTTCTGGTAGTATATCGTTTTGATAGGAAGCTTTAATTTTTAACTTGCCATTTAACCGTATATAAGGCGAATAAAACGTATCAATACCTCCAAAATAATGATGGAACGCATTACGAAATCTAAAATCGGTAAACCCTTGTAATGGCGAAGAAAGTAATGTAAAACCCATGTATTATTTATGTGGCGCAAAGATAAACTATATTTTGTTTTTTAGGCGTTTAAACACGTTTTCGTCTATGCGCTCTTTCCTGAAAAAATCAGGGAGCTTAAATATTTAGCCTGCGGTGAGCGCAGTCGAACCGTTCAATCGTTAACGCAACTATCAACTAAGGTTGTTTGTACCGATGTATAGATTGGTTAATTTGCTGTGTAGTTGTGAAAATAACGAAGATTTTACGAGTTATTTGTTGTTTCAACTAAAGGGAGGAATCACAAAACATGAGCAACTAATGCGATTCCTCGTGCCTCGGAATGATATAGTGCGGATTTAAATCAATTCTATGGTATCAATTATAAGTTTAAAATCTTCATTTTTTTTATTACTAATTAAAAATGTAATTTGCTCGATAAAATCATGTGAAAAGTTAGGCGTATTAAGGCGTTTTCCTCTAAATGAAGGATACATGTCTTTCAAAGCAATTTCAACAACCTGCCATTCATTGGTAGTTGAAAATGTAGTGATATAAGAATAATAATTACTTGTGTTATCCTTAACTCTAAACTGATAATTTTTGCCATCACCTTTTAGTCTAATTTTTATAGATCTATATTTTGCTACTTCGACTTTTTCAAACTGATATTGAACAGATGAGAAACCACCATTGTTTTCTAAAGACACATGGCCTTCAAATACACCGAATCCATCAGCGTTGAGTTTAAATTCACTCGACGATATGCCTCCCATAACTACATCATCTACAACATTCCAATCTTGAATGTCTGCGTCTTTATTAAAATCAAAAATCATTTTGGAGTTTATTACTTGTAACAAAATTAGAATAAATATGATGTATTTTATTATTTAATTAAATTTTGTTTATTAATTATTCAATAGAATTAAACAAAATATTGTTCTTATTAAAGAACTATTTTAGATAAACTAATGAGAGTTTATTGTTTTTTATTTGGTTAGTCTTAATGAATCAAAATGATTTTGATATGAAATCGGCATACCAATAGCTAATATTTACTAAAAGTATGATTTTTTAGAAACATGTACCAGGTATAGGTTTTTCAATACAATTTCCATCCCCAAAGCAAACTGTTTCTGTTTCGCAACCTCCTTCCTGCTTGGTGCAAGAAATAAAGCTTAGGGCAATAATGGCTAATGTAATTATGTGTTTTAATTTAGCTAATGTCTTCATTTGTTTTTTATTTAAGAATATGTCGTTTATAATTATCGCTAATGGCATAGGTATGAAATCGTTTTAATATTGAAATAAATTCAACATAAATATTTCATATCTAACGTCAAACGAATGTAGTAGAAAACTTTTACAAAATCAAGTTTTCTTACAAAACTAACAATCCATTTTCTCTCAAAACAAGCATAGGTTTAGAGAACCAAAACAATTCAAAATCTTCAAACTGGGTTTCAAAATCTGTTTTTAATTGTGAAAACGATTGTAGTCTATCGTTATAAGGACTTAGCGATGTTTCTAAACGGTCTAAAAACCAGTTGCCTTTGTCTTTATCGGTAACAATGCTAAAGCTGTTGCTGGTGTTATGAAAGGTTAATTCTAAAAGGTGTTTCTTTTTTTTAGAAAATGCGTTAACCAAAGGCATATTACCTAGCCAAACTATTTTAGCGTTTGGTTTTATATTAAAAGTAACAGGCGTTTCTAAGCTGTCATAAATAAAATCTTGATGGATACTGGTGTCTGGTATTTTAAAATCGAACCAATCTTGCAGCGGTAAATCAAAACCAATACCGTGCATATAATTAAATAATGATTTTTTTAATCCGAAACTAAATTGGTTGTGGTCTATACCTGTGGTGTCGGTAAAATCGATATCGTTATTCGCAAATTTAATATCCTTGTAATTTGGGATAATATTATAAGCTTCAGGTTTTAATCCAATAGGGCTGTGTGCTGTTAATGCAAACTGATGCCAGAACCCCGATTGTAAAACACCAACTTCAAAGAGCTGACGCACCATTTCTAAACTATCAATGGTCTCTTTAACGGTTTGTGTTGGGTAGCCGTACATTAAATAGGTGTGCACCATAATATTGACTTCGGTAAAATTACGCGTTACTTGCGCCACTTGCTCTACGGTAACACCTTTATCAATCAGTTTTAATAAGCGATCTGAAGCTACTTCGAGTCCGCCAGAAACCGCAATACAACCCGAAGCTTTTAGTAGCAAGCATAAATCTTTGGTGAAGTTCTTTTCAAAACGAATATTCGTCCACCAGGTTACCGTTAGTTTTCGTTTTATAATTTCAAGAGATAATGCTTTCATTAATGAAGGTGGAGCTGCTTCGTCTACAAAATGAAATCCGGTTTCTTGGGTTTGCGAAATAAGTTGCTCCATACGGTCTACCAGAAGTTTGGCAGCAATGGGTTCGTAAATTTTTATATAGTCTAACGAAATATCACAAAAGGTACATTTCCCCCAATAGCAACCGTGAGCCATGGTGAGTTTGTTCCATCTGCCATCGCTCCAAAGGCTATGCATAGGGTTTGCAATTTCTATAACCGAAATATATTGGTCTAATAATAAATCGGAATAATCAGGTGTGCCAATATCACTTTGTTTGTAGTCTGGTTTTGTGCTGTTGTTTTTATAAACGACTTTGCCGTTTTCTAAAAGAAAGGTGCGTTTAAATTCACTAGACTCACTTCTACTGCGCTCAGTGTGACAAACATGGTTGTACAGTAGTTCAATAGGCAATTCACCATCATCAAGTGTTATAAAATCGAAAAACTCAAAAACGCGTACATCAGAAACCGAACGTAATTCTGTATTTGGAAATCCGCCACCCATGGCAATTTTTATGTTCGGGTAGTTGGTTTTAATATGTTGTGCACAACGAAATGCGCTGTATAAATTACCAGGAAACGGCACCGAAAAGCAAACCAATTTTGGCTGTATCTTTTTTAGTGTATCGTCTAAAATATTTAAGGTGATATCGTCTATGTAAGTGGTCTCTTCTTGAAGATTGGCGTACAATTCATCAAACGAATTGGCACTTAAACCTAAACGTTCAGCATACCGACTAAAGCCAAAATTGGAGTCGATACATTCAATAATAAAATCGGATAAATCTTCCAGATATAAGGTTGCTAAGTGTTTCGCTTTGTCTTGTAAACCCATAGAACCAAACGCCCAATCTAAATCGTCTAATTGTTCAAATCGAGAGGCTTGTGGTAAAAAGTTATCTGAACAAATTTGTCTGGCAAAACTTGGTTTTTTACCTTGTAAAAAGGCTATAATATCATCTAACGGTTGTAAATAATTGTCTTTTAGCGTGTAGATTCTTTGGGCGTTTTCAGTTTTAATTTGATTGGTATCAAAAGCCAGATCAAAAAGTGCTGAAAATGTTTCTTTTGAAAATAAATTGAGAATCACTTCAATACCCAAATCCATTTGAAACGCGCCAATATTTTTGGTGTTTAAAAATCCTTTTAAGTAGGTGGTAGCAGGATACGGTGTGTTTAATTGCGTAAACGGTGGCGTTATGAGTAAAAGGTTTGTCTTCAAAATTATTTATCGATATAGATGACAAATATAGTTGAAAAGATGACGTGTGTAAGCAATCTTATGGTGTTTGCTATAGTTTTTAGATTTGTTTATTAAAGAACTTATCTGTGTCTTATACCAAAATTCAAATTGCCATTAAAACAAAAAAACCACCTTGTTTTCACAAAGTGGTTTTGGTTTTATAATAGGATGAGATTCCTGCCTTCGCAAGAATGACAAAAGGTTTATTTTATCATTTCGTAACTACGCTTGATAAAGTTTGTTAACTCTTCGCCTTTTAATAAGCCTTGAGACAAACGTGCTAAGTCTAAACTTTGGGTTATTAAACGCTCTTGTTTCTTTTTGGTTTTAGTGTTTAAAATTTCACCAACCAATTCAGAGTTTGTATTTACAACAAGATTGAACATTTCTGGCATGTTGCCAAACATATTCATACCGCCACCTCCAGTTGCTTGCATTTCTTTCATACGACGCATAAATTCTGGTTGCGTAATAGTGAATGGCGATTCGTTGCTATCCATAGCTTCTAATTGTACCATGAATTTTTCAGAAGGAATCACTTCTTTTAATATGTCTTCTAAAGCTTTGGTTTGGTCTTCATCTAATTTAGAAATAGTTGTTTCGTCTTTCTTAATTAAATTATTAATATGATCGCCATCTACACGAGCAAACGTTATGTTTTCTTTAGAGCTTTCAAGTTTCTGAATTAAGTGAGAAACAATAGGAGAATCTAATAATAATACCTCGTAACCTTTAGCTTTAGCCGTTTCAATATAACTGTGTTGCGCATCTTTATCTGAAGCATATAAAATAACAAGCTTATCATCTTTATCAGTTTGATTTGCTTTTATTTTATTGAATAACTCTTCGTAAGTAAAGTACTTACCATCTACAGTTGGGTATAATGCGAAAGCATCGGCTTTTTCGAAGAATTTGTCTTCTGAAAGCATACCGTATTCAATAACGATTTTAATATCGTTCCATTTAGCTTCAAAATCTTCACGATTGCTGTTAAATAACGATTTTAATTTATCGGCCACTTTACGTGTAATGTAAGACGAAATCTTTTTTACAGCCCCATCAGCTTGTAAGTATGAACGCGATACGTTTAGCGGAATGTCTGGAGAATCAATAACACCACGAAGCATGGTTAAAAATTCTGGAACAATACCTTCAACATTATCGGTTACATACACTTGATTTTGATACAGTTGAATTTTATCTTTTTGAATATTTAAATCCTGTCCCATTTTAGGGAAATATAAAATTCCTGTTAAATTGAATGGGTAATCGACATTTAAGTGAATGTTGAATAAAGGCTCTTCAAATTGCATTGGGTACAATTCGCGGTAAAAACTGCTATAATCTTCATCTTTTAAATCTGCTGGTTGTTTTGTCCAAGCCGGATTTGGATTGTTAATAATATCATCTACCGTAATTTTTCTATGAGGCTCTTTAGTTTCTTTACCATCTTTATCGGTAATAGTTGCTGGTTCGTGCTCAGGATCGTTTATATCCTTAGTTCCAAATTTAATTGGAATAGGCATAAACTTATTGTATTTGTTTAAGAGCTCACGAATTCTACTTTCTTCTAAAAACTCAGTAGAATCTTCTGCAATATGAAGGATAATTTCTGTGCCTCTTTCTGTTTTGTCAGAAGCTTCTAAAGTAAATTCTGGAGATCCATCACATGTCCAATGTGCAGCAGGTGCATCGGTATGCGATTTAGTAATAATTTCTACTTTTTCTGCAACCATAAATGCCGAATAGAAACCTAAACCAAAATGACCAATTATTCCTGAATCTTTGGCAGAATCTTTATATTTATCTAAAAACTCTTCAGCTCCAGAAAAAGCCACTTGGTTAATGTATTTTTCAACTTCATCAGCAGTCATACCTAAACCTTGATCTATAATATGAAGTTTTTTGCCTTCTTTGTCAATTTTAACCTCAATAATAGGGTTACCGTACTCCGATTTAGATTCACCAATACTTGTTAAGTGCTTAAGCTTTAAAGTAGCATCGGTACTGTTACTAATTAATTCACGTAAAAATATTTCGTGATCGCTGTATAAGAATTTTTTAATGAGGGGGAAGATATTCTCTACCGATACATTAATGTTTCCTTTTGTCATGATATATATGTTTTAATTATTTGTTTAATACATATGTCTAGTAGACAACAAAAATGCCAATTAGTAAAAGGTGACAAACTGACACTCGTAATTGTATATAGCGAAACTAGATTTAGAAGAATTAATTTTGTAATTTGTTTTTCCTTTAAAACTAAAACTATGTATAATTCTAAAATAATTGGTTTAGGTAAATATGTACCTGATAATGTGGTAACCAATGACGATTTGTCTAAAATGATGGATACCAATGATGCATGGATACAAGAACGAACAGGAATAAAAGAACGTAGATGGATAAAAAAAGGAACTGGTGATACTTCGGCAACCATGGGAGCTAAAGCTGCTAAAATAGCTATTGAACGTGCTGGTTTAACTAAAGATGATATTGATTTTATAGTATTCGCAACCTTAAGTCCCGATTATTATTTTCCTGGTTGTGGTGTACAAATTCAAGATTTGTTAGATATGAGAACCATTGGTGCTTTAGATGTTAGAAACCAATGTTCTGGTTTTATATATGCTATTTCTGTGGCAGACCAATTTATAAAAACTGGGATGTATAAAAACATTTTGGTTGTTGGTGCAGAATACCATAGTAATGGATTGGATAAATCAACACGAGGACGCGGTGTTACCGTTATTTTTGGAGATGGAGCAGGAGCTTGTGTGCTTTCTAGAGAAGAAGATTCTACTAAGGGGATTTTATCAACACATTTACATAGTGAAGGTAAGTATGCCGATAAATTAATTGTAGCATCACCAAGTATAGCGCATTGGATACCTGAAATTATGGAATCTGAAGAAGAAGATTTATCATACTTTCCTTATATGGATGGCACGTTTGTTTTTAAACATGCAGTGGTTCGCTTTAGTGAGGTAATTATGGAAGGTTTAATGAAAAATGGTTTGCAAAAAGAAGATATTGATATGTTAATTCCGCATCAAGCAAACTTGCGGATTGCACAATTTATTCAGAAAAAATTTGGATTACAAGACAATCAAGTTTTTAATAATATTATGAAGTATGGCAATACAACGGCTGCTTCTGTAATAATTGCTTTAACTGAAGCATGGGAAGAAGGTAAAATAAAAGAAGGAGATAATGTGGTATTAGCTGCTTTTGGTAGTGGTTTTACTTGGGGAAGTGCGATAATTAAATGGTAACCAATATAAAATGTTAGGTTACTAATGAAAACGAAAAACCCGGAACTTAAAAGTTTCGGGTTTTTCTAGCTATTAATCAAATTCTACTAACACTATTACTAATGTGAGGAATTATATATTTAGACGTATAAAACTATATAATATTGCATTTGTTTTAATATTTAACTCTTTTTAACAGTAATAAAAATAAATAGAACTCGGAATATTTTATTCCGAGTTCTATGAATTAATACATACTATAATTTTACGAATTTCAAACTTTGAAGGTGACTAACTCTTAAATAATTACATTTCGCTTTTGAAGATAGTATGTAGTTTTTAAACGTACAATGTTGTTAATTATTGTGTTACATCTAATATTTAACAATTTTAACATTTGAATTATAAAAAATAAACCCATAATTTAAAATTATGGGTTTTGCTATTTTTATTTTTTTTCTAAGGGTTAACTTACCATAGTAAGATTAACTTTTATTAAGTGACTAATTCAAATGAAGATAAAATTTGATATGGAAGTCATTAACAATGATAGTTATTATATTTTATTTAGCACGATTAATTGATGATAAAGTGTTTGTGAATAGCTATTTGTGTTAAATGTTTAGT
This sequence comes from Flavobacteriaceae bacterium HL-DH10, assembly GCA_031826515.1. Classification (NCBI taxonomy): domain Bacteria; kingdom Pseudomonadati; phylum Bacteroidota; class Flavobacteriia; order Flavobacteriales; family Flavobacteriaceae; genus Thalassobellus; species Thalassobellus suaedae. The sequence goes on from CP134536.1 coordinate 2,792,425, forward strand.
ATTTTGATAGATTTATTGATTTAAAAGCAAAACGCTTAAGCATAAAAACTTTGGAGCTTGTTATTTAATAACCAAAAATTTACACTGATTAGTAGCTGTTATTTTAGTTATTAGAATATTGTTTACAAAAATCCGCCATCAGATTCTGTGTTGTTATCACGTTTTTTACGTTTTTTAGCACTGTATTTTTCGCCACCAAATCTATAATTTAAACCAATATTCCAAGTGTTGCTTTCCCAATTAAAAGCGCCTGTTTGAGGGAATGGTTTAGAGCCATTAAAGGCGAATTCCATAGTGTTAAAAATATCATTATAGTTAAAGCTAAATGTACCTTTGCCTTTGGCAAATCCAACTCTAGCACCTAAATTAACGAAGTACATCGGCTCTCTATCTAATTGTAAGGATCTGTTTTTGCCTCTATAAAAACCAAAAGCTGTAAGCGAAACGGTTTTGTTTAATTTAAAATTATTAAACATTCTAAAATTCCAAGCAACATTGTCTACTTCGCTAATTTTTGTTTCAATATCGTTTATAGTTGCAGTTTCAATAGGAGCTGTTAGGTTTTCAGCAATACCTTTATTAACTTGAGAATATATATCGAAACTAGAGTTAATATTCCACCACTTTGTTGGTCTGTAATTTGAAGATAATTCAAACCCATAAGCATCGGTATTACCAAAATTATCGTTTGTTAAAATGACACGACCAGAATTAACATCACTTCTATCTATAAATAAGGCTCTATTAATATCATCATTTATTATTCTATAAAATATACCACCTGTTACTGTTCCCTTTCTATTGTTAAGTGTTCGAGTATAATTGGCTTCAATTGAATTGGTAAATTGAGGTGTTAAATTTATATTTCCGTATTGAGAAATTAAAGGTGTGCTCCATTCTTTAATAGGATTTACTTGATTTATACCAGGGCGATCTATACGACGACTATAACTTAACTGATATGCGTTTTTGTCTGATGGCGAATATGTTATGAATGCCGATGGGTATAGTTCAAAGTAGTCATTTTTAAAAGTTTCAGTGCTTGATGCTTCAGATGATAACGCTAAAGCATCTTCTAGTACATTTTCGGCACGTATGCCTATTTGAGTCGTCCATTTCTCGAATTTTTTACTGTAGGTTGCATATGCAGAATAAATATCTCGGGTATAATCAAAATTAGTACTTGGAGTAGGTCTTAAAACACCTTCGCTATTTAAAGTTTCTCCAGTAGATGCATATACAATATCAGAATTAAATAAACGTGCTTGTAAGCCTAATTCTAATTTTGTGCTTTCAGATAATGGGTTGACATAATCTAAGTTTATAGTAGTACTTTTTCTATCTGTATTATTAAAATCTTTATAGTTCTCATCAGGAGCAAATTGATAGGTGAAATCAACTGGTCTGTCATCTTCAAAAATATTGTAGTCTACTTCTAGTTCTATATTATGACCATCTTTTGTAAAATCATGTTTGTAATCAAAATTATATTGAGAAGAGGCGTTCTTGCTTTTTGCTGAAAATACTTGGTTTTGGTTAAAAGACAAATTATCATAAAAGAAAACGTCTGTTTCGCCAGTTGTACCATTTTCAGAATTGTTTTGAGTAGTAAAAACTGAAATGGTATTTTTATCATTTAAATAATAGTCTACACCAATTTTATATAGATTAGAATTTCTTTTGTCTAAGAATTTTAAAAATTGTTCAGAGTTATTTTCCAATCTGAAAATATTTCCTTGGTTTCTGTTTTTAGAAATATTATTACTATAACTTCCATATAAATTAAATTTACCATTGCGATAATTCATATCTATAGAGCTATTAAATTTAGCTTCTATTTCATGAGTTAAACTAATATTAACATTGCCATTAAAACCTATCATGGTGTTTTTATGAAGCACAATGTTTATGATACCGCTCATACCTTCAGGGTTATATTTAGCAGAAGGATTCGTAATTAATTCTATAGATTTTATAGCCGTAGAGGGAATTTGTTTTAATAATTGAGCTGTAGGTATATTTGATATTTTACCATCTACCATAACACGAACATTTTGGTTTCCGCGTAAGCTTATATCTCCAGTTTGAGCATCAACACTTACTGAAGGGATGCCAATCATTAATTCTGACGCAGTACCTGTAGCCGCTAAGTCTTTGCCAATTGTAATAACCTTTCTATCTACTTTTTGTTGTATGCTTGAGGTTTCTGCAATTATAGTTACAGCATCTAAGCCTTCAGTTTCTTCTTCTAAATAAATAGTTCCTAGATTTATTTTGTAATTCCCTTTTTTGATAGTGAGACTCTTTGTAACAGTTTTATAGCCAATATATTGAATGTTTAAATTTATTTTACCTTCTGCTATTTTTTCAATTTCAAAAGTGCCATCTTCTAAAGTGATACCTCCAGTAATAATATTTCCACTCGAGTTTTTAATAATAACATTTACATACGGTAAGGGGGCTTTTAATGTTGCGTCTAATATTCTACCAGTAATGGTGCCTGTTTTATCGGCGTTTGTTTCGGGATCTGTATATGCTTTTGTAGATATTGCGAACAATAGGAAGCACATGAAAATTAATTTTTTCATTTTGGATTGATTATTTTTGATTGATAAATGATTATTTAATAGACGTTTAAAATTTAATTTTGTTACTCTAATTTTATTTATTAACATTCCTTTAACATAATGAAACATTCATAATTGAATTTTAGATACCAAATAAAAGATTAAATGAATGTTATATGTGACCGAAAAAAAAGAATAATATTACTATATGAATAAAAAAACATTGGTGCTTGGAGCATCGTTAAAACCAAATAGATATTCTAATTATGCAGTACAAAGATTAGTTGCGAACAATTATGAAGTTGTTGCTTTTGGAATGAAAAAAGGAACTATTAAAGGCGTAACTGTTGATACTAAATTGTTGCCTTATAAAAATATAGATACTGTCACTTTATATCTTAATGCAGAACAACAAAAAGCATATTATGCGTATGTTGTATCGTTAAAACCTAAGCGTGTTATTTTTAACCCAGGAACCGAAAACCCACAATTTTATAATATTTTAAAAGAAAATAATATTGCTTTTGAAGCGGCTTGTACTTTAGTCTTGCTTTCTACGAATCAATATTAAACCCATAAAAGTAATCAATCCGTTTAGAGGAAGTATTTCCCAATGAAATTTATAACTCCCAATAATGCTTTCTGGTAAGGATGTTATAGCAAAACTTATAACGATTGATAGCAAGCCAATAACCCAAGCATACTTATCTTTAATTTGGTAATTGGTTAAAATACCAAAAGCAAACAAACCTAGTAATGGACCATAGGTAAAGGTGGCAAACTTGAATAAGTTTCCAACAACGTTACCTTCAAGATTATTAAAAATAATAACAACGATTATTAATAAAATAGAAACACCGATATGCACTTTTTTTCTAAGTGGTTTTTGCGATTCTATTGGCAGTTTTTCAATGTTTAAAAAATCTACAGAGAATGATGTTGTTAATGAGGTTAATGCACTATCGGCACTTGAATATGCCGCAGCAATTAAACCAATAATAAAAGTTATGGCTAACCCCGTGCCTAAACCTTGATTCATAGCAATTTCTGGAAATAATAAATCGGTTCTTGTTTTGCCATCAACAATAGGAATTTGCAAACCAAATTTTTCTGCATAAATAAATAATAATGCGCCTAGAGATAAAAAGAAAAAGTTAACAAATACCAGTAATGTTGCCATTGTAAACATGTTCTTTTTAGATTCTTGGGATGTTTTACAGGTTAGGTTTTTTTGCATCATATCTTGGTCTAAACCCGTCATAGCAATAGCTATAAAAATACCTCCAATAAAATATTTCCAGAAATAAGTAGTTGCGTTTGGGTCATCAAAAAAGAAAATTTTTCCTCTTGAAGAGAATTCATTAGAATTTAAAAACTCAATATAGCTCCAGTCTAATTTTTCATTTATTAAATAAATAGCAACTCCAACAGAAGTTAACATGGCTAAAGTTTGCAAAGTATCAGTCCAAATAATAGTTTTTATACCACCTCTATTGGTGTAAATCCAAATTAATAAAATGGAGATAACTACGGTTGCCCAAAAAGGAATTCCTATGTCTTCAAAAACAATATATTGCATAGCTAAGGCCACTAAAAAGAGTCTGAATGAAGCTCCGGTGACTCTCGAAAGTAAAAAGAAAAAGGCCCCAGTTTTATAACTTATTTTCCCAAAACGTTGTTCTAAGTATTGATAGATTGATGTAACATTAAGTTTGTAATAAATAGGAAGTAGCACAAAAAGGATAAATAAATAACCAACAAAGAAGCCGAAAACACCTTGCATATATGCAAATTGTTGTCCGCCAATCATGCCAGGAACCGATATAAATGTAACCCCAGATAATGAAGCACCTATCATTCCAAAAGCAACTAAATACCAAGGAGCCGATTTATTAGCTTTAAAAAAAGCGTCGTTAGAATCTTCTTTACCTGTGAAATAGGATATTAAAATTAAAACGCCAAAATAAGCTGCTATTAATAAAAGAATCTGTGTTGCAGTCATAAAACCAATTTTTCAAGTTTTCAAATTACAAATATTAAAATTCAAAATCCAAGCGCATTAGCTGTTATTTAAAAGAGTTTGTAAAATTAGCTAAATTGAAGTCTAAATATTAATTTCGCAGTCATGGAATTTTCTTCGAAATTACTAGAACGTGCCGTAAACGAAATGTCTCAATTACCAGGAATTGGTAAGCGTACGGCTTTGCGTTTGGTGTTGCATATGCTTAAGCAACCCAAAGAGCAAACTTTTGCTTTGAGTGAAGCATTGCAAACCATGCGTAATGATGTTAAATTTTGTAAATCTTGCCATAATATTAGCGATACCGAACTTTGTGAAATTTGTTCTAGCCCCAATAGAAAAGAAGATATTATTTGTGTTGTAGAAGATGTTAGAGATGTTATGGCTATTGAAAATACAAGTTCATTTAAGGGATTATACCATGTGCTAGGAGGTAAAATTTCACCTATGGATGGAGTAGGTCCACATGATTTAAATATAGAGTCATTAATTAATAAAGTTAAAGATGGTAAAATAAATGAGTTGGTTTTTGCGTTAAGTTCAACTATGGAAGGGGATACTACCAATTTTTATATTTACAAACAAATTCAAGATTATAAAGTTTTTACATCAACAATAGCTAGAGGGATTTCGGTTGGAGATGAGTTAGAATATGCCGATGAAATAACTTTAGGAAGAAGTATATTAAACAGAATTCCGTTTGAATCTTCTTTAAAATTGTAAAATTTATTTTTGAAACTCTCAATAATCATACTAAATTATAATGTACGCTATTTTTTAGAGCTCTGTCTAAAAAGTGTTGAAGCTGCTATTGCAAATATTGATGCAGAAATTATTGTCATAGATAATAATTCTGAAGATGATAGTTGTAATATGGTTAGAGCGTGCTTTCCAGAAGTTAATCTTATTGAAAATAAAGAAAATCTAGGTTTTTCAAAAGGAAATAATGTTGGTGTTTTGCAAGCTAAAGGAGAATATTTATGTATTTTGAATCCAGATACAGTAGTTGCAGAAGATACTTTTGTAAAGGTATTAGAGTTTTCTGAAAATCAAGATAATTTAGGTATTGTTGGTTGTAAGTTAATTAACGGAGGCGGTTTGTTTTTGCCTGAAAGTAAACGGAATATACCTACGGTAAATGTAGCATTCAAAAAAATATTAGGCTTTTCTAAAGATTATTATGCAAATCATGTAGATAAAAACGAAAATGGAGAAGTAGATATTTTGGTAGGTGCATTTATGTTAATTAAAAAGAACGTTTATAATGAAGTTGGAGGTTTTGATGAAGACTATTTTATGTATGGTGAAGATATAGACTTGTCTTATAAAGTATTAAAAAAAGGATATAAGAATTATTATTTTGGAAAGGCTATAATTATTCATTTTAAAGGAGAAAGCACATTAAAAGACCGTTATTATGCGCGTCGTTTTTTTGGTGCTATGAAAATATTCTATAAAAAGCATTTTAAAAAAAATAGATTATTCGATATGTTTGTTTGGTTAGGTATTGAGTTGGCTCATACCTTTAGAAGAATTCGAAAAGTTAAGCCTGAAAATATTTCAGAATATGTTTTTGTTTCTAATAAAGAAAATAAAAAATTAGCATCTGTTTTGTCTAAAAATATGGTTTTGAAATCCGATATAAAATCAGTTAATAAAAATTCAGAAATTATATTCGATGCTAATGTGTTAACTTATAAGCATATAATTCATGCTATAAGCAGAGACAATGTAGGAGACGGATTGACATATAAAATATTACCTAATGGATCGAATTTTATTATAGGTAGTAATAATGGATTTGGAAAAGGGGAGGTAAAAGAGTTTTTGTAGATAAAACACATTGAAAGCAATGTTTTTTTGTTAATTTTGCAAAATAAAATTAAAAAACAAGTATTACGTTATTGATATGGCAAAATTCGAACTTAAATTACCAAAAATGGGTGAAAGTGTTGCGGAAGCAACTATTACATCATGGTTAAAAGAAGTAGGAGAAACTATAGAATTGGATGAAGCAGTTTTAGAAATAGCTACAGATAAGGTTGATAGCGAAGTGCCTAGCGAAGTTGATGGTGTTTTAGTTGAAAAGTTTTTTAATGTTGATGATGTTGTGCAAGTTGGTCAAGTTTTGGCAATTATAGAAACTGAAGGTGATGATGAGGTTTTGCAAACTAAAGATGAAGTTGAAGAAGAAAAAGAACATGAAGCAGTTGTTGAAGCCGTTGAACAAACAATAAATATAGCAAAAGAAACAGTTGCTCCGGTAGTTTCTAGTGATGCTCGTTTTTATTCGCCACTAGTTAAAAACATAGCAAAGCAAGAAGGAGTTTCTCAGCAAGAATTAGATGCTATAAAAGGAACAGGAAAAGAAGGACGTGTTACAAAAAATGATATTTTATCTCATATTAAAAATAGAGGTAGTAATCCTAAACCTGTTATACAAAAAGCTGAAACTCCAGAAGCTATTCAGGAGCCAATTTTAGAAAAACCGAAAGAAGTTTCTAAGCCAGTTGTAGTTAGTAATGGGGAAGATGAAATTATTGAAATGACCAGAATGGGTAAGCTGGTTGCTCATCATATGGTAGAGTCTGTTCAGAAATCTGCTCATGTGCAAAGCTTTATTGAAGCCGATGTTACTAAAATTTGGAATTGGAGAAAAAAGAATAAAGATATTTTTATGAAGCGTGAAGGTGAGAATTTAACCTTTACACCCATATTTATGGAAGCGATAGCTAAAGCGCTTCGCGACTATCCTATGATGAATATTTCGCTTCAAGGTGATACCATCGTAAAAAAGAAAAATATCAATTTAGGAATGGCGGCAGCCTTACCAGATGGTAATTTAATCGTACCTGTTATAAAAAATGCAGATCAACTTAATTTAGTTGGTATGACGAAGCAGGTGAATGATTTGGCCAATCGAGCACGTTTAAATCAATTGAAGCCAGACGATGTGCAAGGAGGTACTTATACCGTTACTAATGTAGGAACTTTTGGTAGCATTATGGGAACACCAATCATCAATCAACCGCAAGTAGGTATTTTAGCTTTAGGCGCTATTAGAAAAGTGCCAGCAGTTATAGAAACACCTGAAGGCGATTTTATAGGTATTCGTTATAAAATGTTTTTATCACATTCTTACGATCATCGTGTTGTTAATGGTGCTTTGGGAGGTATGTTTGTTAAAGCTGTAAAAGATTATTTAGAAGCTTGGGACTCTAATAGAGAGATATAGTATTTAAATTCAATATATAAAAATCCAATCCATAAAAGGGTTGGGTTTTTGCTTTCCACACTTTTGTAATTTAGTATCTTTACATTTCTCAAAAAAAATATAAATGCAGTTAAATCTTACTAAGCCCATTTGTTTTTTCGATTTAGAAACAACAGGAATTAATATATCAAAAGACCGTGTTGTTGAAATATCTATTCTCAAGGTATTTCCTAACGGAAATAAAGAAAGTAAAACATGGTTGGTTAATCCAGAGATGGAAATACCAAAAGAGGTTATTGAAATACACGGAATTACTAATGAAAAAGTAGCAAACGAACCAACGTTTAAAGAGCTTGCTAAAGACATTCATAATATGATTAAAGATTCTGATTTAGGAGGCTTTAATTCAAATAGATTTGATATTCCGCTTTTAGCTGAAGAAATGCTGAGAGCAGATATAGATTTTGATATGAAAAATCGTGTCGCAGTTGATGTGCAAACTATTTTTCATAAAATGGAACAACGTACTTTAAGTGCTGCATATAGGTTTTATTGTGATAAAGAACTGGAAGGGGCTCATGGAGCAGAAGCTGATACTAATGCGACTTATGAGGTTTTAAAAGCGCAAATAGCTAAGTATGACGAGATAGAAAATGATACTAAGTTTTTAGCGGAATTTAGTTCTAGAAAACAATTTGCAGATTTTGCAGGTTTTATAGCCTATAATAAAAAAGGGGAAGAATGTTTTTCTTTCGGAAAGCATAAAGGGAAATTAGTAACTGATGTCTTAGAAAAAGAACCTGGTTATTTTGGTTGGTTACTTAATGCCGATTTTCCATTATATACTAAAAAGGTACTTACAGCTATTAAACTAAGGAACTTTAATAATAAGTTAGGATAATCTTGTTATTCCTGCGAAGGTAGGAATCCACAATAGAAATTAGAATTAAATAATAAAACAGATTCCTGTCTTCACAGGAATGACAACGTATGAAACTCATTTGCATCGGTAGAAATTACACCGAACATATAAAAGAATTAGAAAATGAAAAACCAGAAGAACCTGTTGTTTTTTTGAAACCTGATACCGCAATTCTACTAAAAAAGCAGCCTTTTTTTATTCCGGACTTTTCAGATGATGTGCAGTATGAAGTTGAGATTTTGGTTAAAATAAATAGAGTCGGTAAGCATATTGATAAAAAATTTGCTCATAAATATTATAATGAGATTGGTTTAGGAATTGACTTTACTGCACGCGATTTACAAAGTCAGTTAAAAGCAAAAGGCTTGCCATGGGAAAAAGCAAAATCTTTTGATGGTGCAGCAGTAATTGGTAATTGGTTACCTGTTAGAGAGATAGATGAGGTTGATGCTATTGAGTTTTCTTTAAAAAAGAACGAAAATATTGTTCAAAAAGGAAATACAAGCCACATGTTATGGAAAATTGATGAATTAATAGAATATGTGTCAAAATATTTCACTTTAAAGATTGGAGATATTATATTTACAGGCACACCTGCTGGAGTTGGCAGAGTCATAGCAAACGATAAATTAAAAGGATTTATAGAAAACAAAGAGATGTTTTCAATAACAGTAAAATAAATGGAACAACATTACAAATTATTTAGAGTACGTGAATTAGCTGATAACGACGAAGATTTTATTGCCACTTTAGCTGAAGCCTTTTTAGAAGAAGTGCCTGAAGATGCAGAGCGACTAAAAAAAGCTGTTGCCGAAGGTGATTATCAAGAGGCATATCAGGCAGCGCATAAAATGAAACCAACAGTCGATTTATTTGAACTAGGAATACTTGATACTTTAATTGAAGTACAAGATTGGGGAAAGTTTACAAAAACAGATTTAGATATAACTGCACAACTTGAAGTTGTAATTTCGGCAGTCGATAAGGCAGTGAACGAAATGAGATCAGATTTTAATTTATAATGCTAGCAGAAATAATTACCATAGGGGACGAACTTCTTATTGGTCAAGTTATTGACACGAACTCTTCGTATATAGCAAAACAATTAAATAAAATTGGAATTTCAGTTTATCAAATAACCTCCGTACAAGACGATAAACAACATATACTAAACGCCTTAAAAGATGCTGAAAGTAGAGTTGATATTGTTTTAATTACGGGAGGATTAGGGCCTACTAAAGATGATATTACCAAAAAAACAATAGCCGAATATTTTAATGATACTTTAGTTTTAGATACTTCTGTATTAGAAAATATTGAAGCTATTTGGAAACAATATGTAAGGCAAACTTTGTTGCAAGTTAATAAAGATCAGGCATTAATACCTTCTAAAGCAAGCGTTTTAATGAACAAACTAGGAACTGCTCCTGGGATGTGGTTAGAAAAAAACGATAAAATTTTCATTTCGCTTCCTGGTGTGCCTTTTGAAATGAAGGGTTTAATTGATGATGCAGTTATTCCTAAATTAAAAGATAAGTTTCAATGTCCATTTATACTTCATAGAACATTATTAATTCATGGTTTAGGAGAGAGTACATTAGCGGCTATTATAGAGGAGTGGGAAGATGCTTTGCCAAAATACATTAAGTTAGCGTATTTGCCTAGTTTAGGAAATATGAGGCTACGCTTATCTGCAAAAGGTTTTGATGAGCAAAAAATTAAAGATGATGTTCAAAAACAAATTGATGCTGTTATTCCTTTAATTAAAGATGAATTTTTAGGGTTTGAGGATGAAGATCATTCTATTGAAGCTATTATAGGGAAGCAATTAACCAAAATAGGAAAAACGGTAGCAACAGCTGAAAGTTGTACTGGAGGTAAAATTGCAGAGCGTTTTACTACAAATTCTGGAGCATCGGCATATTTTAAAGGTAGTGTGGTTAGTTATGCAACCGATTCAAAAATTAATATTTTAGGAGTTTCAAAAGATGCTATTAATGAGTATTCTGTTGTTAGTGGAGAAGTAGCAGAGTCTATGGCAAAACATGTTTTGGAATTATTTAAAACAGATTATGCTATTGCAACAACAGGAAATGCAGGACCAACAAAAGGTGATTCTGATGAAGAAGTGGGGACTGTTTTTATTGCAATTGCTACAAAAACAAGGGTTTACTCAGAAAAATTTATGCTTGGAAATCATCGCACAAAAGTGATAAATAAAGGAGCTAACAAGGCCTTTGAAATGTTGTTAAAAGAAATTTTTAAAAATTGATTTAAATTAGGTTGTTACATACTAAATAATTAGTATATTTGCACCTCGATTTTAAGCAACAAGAATTTTAAAGTTATAAATATAATGTCAAGAGTTTGTGAACTTACAGGAAAGAAGGCAATGGTTGGAAACAACGTGTCTCATGCATTAAACAGAACTAAACGCAAATTTAATGCGAATTTAGTAAAGAAACGTTTTTACATTCCAGAAGAAGACAGCTGGATAACTTTAAAGGTTTCTACATCTGCATTGAAAACTATTAATAAAATAGGTATTTCTGCAGCAATTAAAGATGCGAAGTCTAAAGGGTTTTTAAAATAATAGCCACATTATATAATTAGATAAGAAAATGGCAAAGAAAGGTAATAGAATACAGGTAATATTAGAATGTACTGAGCATAAAGAGTCTGGACAACCAGGAACTTCAAGATACATTACTACTAAAAACAAAAAGAATACGCCAGATAGAATGGAGATTAAAAAATTTAATCCAATTCTTAAACGTATGACAGTTCATAAAGAAATCAAGTAAAAAAATAGATCATGGCAAAGAAATCAGTAGCATCATTACAAACAGGATCTAAAAGATTAACGAAAGCAATAAAAATGGTTAAGTCTCCAAAAACAGGAGCTTACATGTTTGTTGAATCTATAATGAATCCAGAACAAGTAAACGACTTTTTAGCTAAAAAGTAAAACCTTGTTTTTTTAAGATACTCAAAAGCAGCTTTCTGTATAGATAGCTGCTTTTTTATATTTATATTTGAACGGTTTTCACTGTCATTTTAGCACTATTGCTATTTGTGGTAAGAAAATTGACAATTATAATTTGAGCGTTCCCTAAAGGTCGGGCTTTCCGCTAAATCTTTTTTGAGAAAACAAAAAAGGATACCGCATCAATCCCTAACGCGCTCTCAGAGAGAAACAGATAAACGAATCAATAAATAAACGTTTGAAAGAATGAGTTTTTTTAAAAAAATATTTTCTTCAGAAAAAAAAGAGACATTAGATAAAGGTTTAGAAAAAACTAAATCTAGTTTCTTTGGTAAATTAAGTAAAGCTGTAGCAGGAAAATCTAAAGTAGATGATGATGTTTTAGATAGTTTGGAGGAAGTTTTGGTTTCTAGTGATGTAGGCGTAAATACAACGCTTAAAGTTATTGAACGTATTGAAGCCCGTGTATCTAAAGATAAATATTTGGGTACCGATGAATTAAATAAAATTCTTCGCGAAGAAATCGCAGGTTTATTGAGTGAAACTAATACTGGTGAAGACACTGAATACACCATTCCTAGTTTACCAAAACAAACTGATGGCACTAAAACACCTTATGTGTTGATGGTAGTTGGTGTAAATGGTGTTGGTAAAACAACTACTATTGGGAAACTAGCTTATCAGTTTAAAAAACAAGGTTTAAAAGTGGTTTTGGGAGCTGCTGATACATTTAGAGCAGCAGCTATAGATCAATTACAAGTTTGGGCAGATCGCGTTGATGTGCCTATGGTACGACAAGACATGGGGAGCGATCCTGCATCTGTGGCTTTTGACGCACTACAGTCTGGAGTAAATCAAGAAGCAGATGTTATTATTATTGACACTGCGGGACGTTTACATAATAAAGTGAATTTAATGAATGAGCTTACAAAAGTAAAACGCGTCATGCAAAAAGTAGTTAGCGATGCCCCACACGATGTGTTATTGGTTTTAGACGGCTCAACAGGTCAGAATGCTTTTGAGCAAGCTAAACAGTTTACTGCAGCTACAGAGGTAACGTCTTTAGCGGTTACAAAACTTGATGGTACAGCAAAAGGCGGTGTAGTAATTGGTATTTCAGATCAATTTAAAATTCCTGTAAAATATATTGGTGTAGGTGAAGGGATTGAAGATTTACAAGTGTTCAATAAATTTGAATTTGTAGATTCTTTTTTTAAGTAAGTTTCCTCCAAAATCAGGAATCTCAGGTTAATCAATCAATGCATTAATCTTCTCCCATAAATCATTATCAAAGTCAGATAAAGTGAAATTGACAGTATTAGCAGTATTCCTCATTCTAATACTTACTAATTTTATACTTGGTATTATATAGAATTTTTGATCATTCTTACCTATCTAGAAACTAGAGATGTTGGTGTTTTTTCTGCACTTTCCCCATACCAAGATTTAGATTCGTAATGACCATTTGAATATGCTTCCAAAACAATTTTACTATGATGTAAAATGATAAAATTTTTTGTGTTTTTTTTTCTTCTAAGAAATCTATTAATGGTTGGAGTTGACTTTCATTCCAATTTAAATCTGTTTTAGATTCTGTCCCCCATGTATCCGTATTAATAGGAGGGAAGTATATCTCACCTTTAATAGGTGCTTTAGTTTCATCTTTATTATCAGATAAAAAACCTAAAACAATAACAAAACTGGTATTGAAAGCTAAAGAGGTTTCATGTGTTTATATTATTGTTCTTTATCGTACACATGTAACATTCATTTAATCATTTTCTTGGGTATCGAAAATTTAGTTATGAATGTTTCATAATGTAGGTTTTTGTAGTTTATACTCTCAAATATAAAAAAAGGTTTAGTTAATAATTTATAAACCTAGTTCGTTAATCGCTAATCTACATTCGTTAATCCACAATCATTGTGTATCTTTGCGCCCTGATTTATAGAAAGTATGCGCACAAAAACTCTTAAGAAAAACAAGATTAATGTTGTAACCCTTGGTTGTAGTAAAAATGTTTACGACAGTGAAGTGTTAATGGGGCAGTTAAAAGCTAGTGGAAAAGATGTAGTTCATGAAGAAGAAGGTAATATTGTAGTTATTAATACCTGTGGGTTTATTAATAATGCGAAAGAAGAGAGCGTCAATACAATTCTAGAGTACGTACAGAAAAAACAAGATGGCGATGTCGATAAAGTGTTTGTTACAGGATGTCTGAGTGAGCGTTATAAGCCAGATTTGGTAAAAGAAATACCAAATGTAGATGAGTATTTTGGTACGACAGAATTACCAGGTTTATTAAAAGCTTTGGGAGCCGATTATAAGCATGAGTTAATAGGTGAACGTTTAACTACAACACCAAAAAACTATGCATATTTAAAAATTGCTGAAGGTTGTGACAGACCTTGTTCGTTTTGTGCTATTCCAATAATGCGAGGCAAACATAAAAGTACTCCCATTGAAAACCTTGTTACAGAAGCTGAAAAATTAGCAGCCAATGGTGTTAAAGAACTTATTTTAATTGCTCAAGATTTAACGTATTACGGTCTTGATATCTATAAAAAGCGTAACCTAGCCGAATTACTAGAAGCTTTAGTAAAAGTAGAAGGTGTTGAGTGGATTCGTTTGCATTATGCATTTCCAACGGGGTTTCCTTTGGATGTGTTAGATGTCATGAATCGTGAACCTAAAATTTGTAATTATTTAGATATACCGTTACAACATATTTCTGATGCTATTTTAAAAAGTATGCGTCGTGGTACAACTAAAGAGAAAACCACCAAGCTTATTCATCAGTTTAGAGAAGCGGTTCCTAATATGACTATTAGAACGACACTTATTGTAGGGTATCCAGGAGAAACAGAAGAGAATTTTCAAGAATTAAAACAATGGGTACAAGATATGCGTTTTGAGCGTTTAGGATGCTTTACGTATAGCCATGAAGAAAATACACATGCTTATAATTTAGAAGATGATGTTCCTGAAGATGTAAAGATTGACAGAGCAAATCAGATTATGGAAATTCAGTCACAAATTTCTTGGGAATTGAATCAGCAAAAAATAGGACAAACTTTTAAAGTGGTTATCGACAGAAAAGAAGGTAACTATTTTGTTGGACGTACTGAATTTGATTCTCCAGATGTAGATAACGAAGTGCTTATTGATGCCTCTAAAACCTATTTAAAAACAGGTGAATTTGCGACTATAAAAATTATTGAAGCAGAAGATTTTGATCTTTATGGTGAGGTTGTAAACTAAGTTTTTGTCATTCCTGCGAAGGCAGGAATCTAATAATTGATAGAATATTTTTGAGATATTAAAAAATAGCTGTTTTATAATACCATTACTATAGTAATTCAGTAATAAGTTTTCTATAGTAATGGTATTAAATTAATTTATCACCTAAAATTTTTACCGCTGTCCTTTTTTAAAACCATAGGTGTTTTGATGAATAAAATCTTTTGGGAATTTATCATCACCTTTAAAGCCTATTTCTATAGTGCCACTATCTTCTGGTATATAATTGGTTTTAAAAATATAGTCCCAAAGGCTTAAACTTATACCATAATTCACGCCATATTTTCCTTTTGGTAATACATAGGCATGATGATATAAATGCATAACAGGATTGTTTAAAAGGTACTTTAAAGGTCCCCAAGTAATTTTAATATTGGCGTGATTAAAGTGACCAATGGCAATGGCAATGAAATGAATAATATAAGCTTGATCAGGTTCAAAGCCCCCTATAATCATAACTCCAAAAGTTTTTAGAGGCTTGTAAAATATGTTTTCCATCCAATGGAATCTTAAATGCGCTGCGAATCCCATTTCTTTGACGCTATGATGTACTTTATGAAATTTCCAGAGGAAAGGATATTTATGTAATAATACATGAGTAAACCATTGCACAAAGTCAAGTATAATAAAGAATACTAATAATTGTAGCCACGGAGACCATTCAGAAATATCGAATAAAGCGAGACTTTTTGCTGTGATATTAATTTCACCAAAAGCTAATCCTAAAATTTTATAAACACCACTAATTACAATAGAAAAGATGAAAAAATTAAAGAACATATAAAATGCATCTAACCAAAAGTCACGTCTAAAAATAGATTGTTCTTTTCGCCATGGAAAGGCAATTTCTAAAAGCCAAACAAAAAGCGAAATTGCTATAAGTCCCCAAAAATAGTTTGTATACCATGGTACTTCAAAAATTATAGATTTCCATGTCCAATTTACACTTCCTTGAAAAGCATTAATAAATGCGTCTAGATATTTTTCCATTTTAATTGTATTTTAATGTTATATAATTTTACTAATTGTTTAGTTCGTACCAGTCTATATCTGTTAATACGGCACGCCTTCCTATAGCTTTTGGAGGATAATTGGTTACTAAATAATTAACTATAACCTCTTGGTTTCTTCCTAAATCCCAAAGATTTTGTGTTTCCTGCATCCATTTAATAGTTGTATTCCATCGTTCTGCAGTCATTCTATTTTGTGTTACTAATTTTGCTGAATGACAATTAGTACAATTGTTTACAACCAACATTAATCCTTCTGCATCTACTAAACCTGTTCTAACATGAATACCATTTTCAATGCGGTCTTCATCAATTTCAACGGGAGCCACAGCAATAGTTTTAGGTTCCGATTTAAAATCAAAGAACGAAGGATTAGACATATAATAAAGTATAAGACCTCCTGTTATTACAAATAACGCCAAAAGAAGCATCAATAACCGATGCACTTTTATTATTAAGGTTCTGAATACTTTTTCGCTAATCATCACTTAACTTTTACAGCAATTCTATGACACGCATTATTTAAATATCCTTTAGGATTCCATCCTGGTAATAACATAGGTTGAGCCATACCATTACTATCTGTTGCTCGTGCCCAAACTTCATAATACCCCGCTTTAGGAAAATTTACTTGAGCTGAAAAATGTTGCCATGATAAACGGTTTACTGGTTTTTCAACTGGACAGGCTGCCCAAGTAGATCCATAATCTATAGAGTATTCCATTTTAGAAACTTCAAGTTCTCCAGCCCAGGCATGTCCTCTAATAGTTAAGGGCTTTCCTTTATTAATGATGGCACCCGTTTTAGGATAGGTTATTAATGATTTTACAGGCATCGACTCAATAATGCACAGATCTTCATCTTTTACTTTTTCGCCAGGAGCTACGGGAGCACAAGGCACTCTATAAGCTGTTCCAGTCATTTTTGTACCATCATGAACTTTATTACGAATGCTAATTGTATGGATCCATTTTCCTGAAACTGAAGCAGGCCATCCACCAGCAACCAAGCGTAACGGATAACCATGTACTAAAGGAATATCCTCATCATTCATTTTAAAAGCTAAAATAGTTTCATCTTGTAATGCTTTTTGCATGGGGCAACCTCTAGAAATAGGTTCTTTATTAGGATCCATGCTCAAATGTTTATCTATAGCATGGTAACCAATATAAACTGCATCATTTTTAATACCTGCATCTTCTAATACATCTCGCAGCCTAACACCTGTCCAAGAGGCACAGTGTATTGCACCAACGGTCCATTGGTTTCCTTTTGCTGGTGGATTAAATTCGCTTCGCCCATTACCACCACATTCTATAGCTAATTGATAGGTGTAGTGTTTGAATTTTGATTTTAATTCTAAAAGGGTGTATTCTTTTTTATTAATGACTGATTCACCATCTATAGTCAGTTTCCAAGACTTAGCATCAATACGCTCAGGAACGAGTCCATTATTTCTAATAAACATACAGGAATTAGGTGTGATTTTGTCATCTAATAAATGCGCTTGTGCTTCAATATTCCATGGTTTGTCGTTAAGAACAATCATTTCAGGATGTTTATTAAACATTTTAAAAGGATCTGGGTCTTGTAACGCTAAAGGTGTGTATCCATCAAGTATTTTAGTACCAAAAACAAGCTCTGTGCCAATAAGGGTTGCAAACGTACTTAAAGTTGCATTTTTTACAAACTCTCTTCTTTTCAATTTGATTGATTTAATAAGTTCTTACAATAAAGATGTATTCAAATTACGACTTCAAAAAATTATAGAGTGTAACTAATGTTACAATTGTTAAATAATGTAGTCCTAAATATAATTTATAAATCAATATTAAAGATTTTTATTGGTTATTAAGCTGATTGATATCAGTTTGCAATCTTTGTATAAATATTATATTGTTACCCCAAATAAATATAATGAATAGTCTTTTATGTAACACTTGTCACATTAAAAAGGATTAAATAAATCTATATTGTTACTAATTAAAAAATACATTTAGTTATGAAAGTTCAAAAAAAAGATTTCGAAACCAGTTTTACAGGTTGGGCATTTATTTTTGCAGCTCTGCTATTATGGTTAGGTTGGGCATTATCATCACATCATATTGGGGAGTATATTGTAGCTTCAGATTTTACTGCTATTGGCGAGAATGTTTGGTATTGGATATGGATGTATAGAATTCATATTTTTGGTTGGGTTACTATGGCTATTGCTACATTTTCATTAGTATCTATTACGGCTCGAAAACCATATCGTGTTGTTATATTGCCAGGAGCAGGTATGCTTATTGTTGGGACTTTTACCTTGGCTATTGCATCGGCTTATTTTTATAATTATGGTGCTTGGGGAGTTGGACAAACAGCAGGTAAATCGGCAGCAGAAATAAATGAGTTTGTAGACAATATTCTATTTACTAACCAATATGTAACTTGTTTTATACGTTTTGGGCGTATTTTTTCTGGTGTAGGTTTAGTGTTATTAGGATTTGCTTTTGTTAAATGGTATATAGTAAGCAAATGGTTAGGTTGGTTTACAGCATTATTAGGACTTGTTGCTATGGGCATTATTTTAGCTATTCCAGATAATTACGAAATTTACAAACCTATATTTCATGTAAAAGCGATTTGGTTACTTATAATGGGCATTGTTATTCTTAAAAGAGGTGTTAGTTTACAAGAAGTTAAATTATAAATTTATTTTTTAGTAAGCCATATTGTGTTATTTTCAATAAACACTTTTAAGTATGTTTTTTAAAAATTTCTCAGAGTTTCTTTTTGATTTATATGAGGAACCAATACGAGTCATTGATTCAACTATTGAAAACTCAAAATATATAGAGATTGATTTATCTATACATAATAAGGTTTTAAATAAATTAGATGTGTCTTCAGCATCAACATTAGGTGATTATATTACAAATCATATTAAAAAGCATAATGCTCATGTTGCTTTTGGAGGCTATAATGAAACCCGAAATATTTATAAGCGAAATACTCATTTTAATGATGAAAGTTCTACCGAGCGAAATATTCATTTAGGTGTAGATTTATGGTGTGATGTTAACACACCTGTTTTTGCACCTTTAGATGCAACCGTACATAGTTTTAAAAATAATGCTAATTATGGCGATTACGGACCAACCATTATTTTAAAGCACGATATTAAAAATGTTGAATTTTATACGCTTTACGGACATTTAAGTTTAAGCTCAATTACTGGCTTAAAAGTTGGTGAAAAAATTAAACAAGGCGAACAAATTGCAGTTTTAGGGGGTGCTATTGTTAATGGTAATTATCCTCCACATTTACATTTTCAAATTATAAAAGATATACAAGGTTTTAAAGGAGATTATTCTGGAGTGTGTAGTTTGCAAAACTTAAAGTTTTATTTAAGTAATTGTCCGAACCCAAATGTTATTTTAAAGTTGGGATTTTAGAATATTCGTTTAACGATAAATTGTATGAGTAGTGGCAGGTTGCATAGTAGTTCCCACTCAAACCGCTACGCAGTTTGAGTGGGCTACAAGTCTTGATGTTTAGCACTTTACCTGCCATTACTTATACAAAATGTTAGGCAACATTTTTCATCTCTTATTCCATAGTTCATTTCCCAAATAGAGTCGTTTGGTCAGTAATTCTTCATAAATTTTATCAACATTATCTCCGTTCAGGAAAATTAAATATCCATTTTTCGATTTTGGGAACCATATAGCCAATGTACTTACACCAGGGTCTTTACCTGTATGTAGCAAAGCAAACTCATCATCGTTGAAACCTGCTAAAATTTCCCAACCCAATCCGAAAAAGTCATATTCTTTAAGAGTTACCTGATGTTGTATTATTTCTTGATATAGATTTTTAGAAATTCCTGCGCCATTAATTAGATGCTCTAAAAATTTTCCATAATCTTCAACAGTGGTTAAAAGGTTTGCCGCAGCATTTGCTTCATAATATTTTTCGGTTACTATTTTTTCTCCTTTCTCGTTGAAGTTTTGAGCATATCGGGTTTCGTCCATTCCCGAATCCCACCAGAAGCGGGTATCTGTCATTTCAAGAGGTGTAAATAAGAGTTCCTCAGCAAGCTCTTCAATACTTTTACCCAGTTTGTTTTCAATAGCTTTTCTTAAATATTCAAAACCTTCTCCTGAATATTGATATTTTGTATCAGGGTCAAATTGAAAAGCCAGTTTATTTGATTCAGTCATATAACGCCAATTTGGAAAGCCCGTTTGGTGAGTTAAAATGAGCCTGGGTGTAAGTTCCTTATGCCTTTCATCATTTTTAATATCGGGGTCAATCCAATACTTGAATAGAGGTTCATCCAAATCCAATAGTCCTTTGTCAATCAGTTTTAATGTGGTCAAGGCAACAATTGGTTTAGTTAAAGACGCTACTTTAAAGATGGTATTATAGGGTGCGGTTGTTTGTTTATCGAGTGTTCCGGAAACTTCAACTTTGGTCAATTTTCCGTTTTCAATTATTCCAATTCCCAATGCAGGAACGTTGTTGTCTTTCAATAACTTTTCAATATCATTTTCCGGGTTTTCAACAACAGGGTCGTGATGGTCGTAACTCAGCACTTCGCTCAACTTCCAAATCTCATTTTTTAAAATCCAAATATGTGTGAATTTTGCTGTGCTGGTCCATACATCTTCTTTGCCATTTTCCCTTAAATAGAAATGATGGACACCGATCTGTATGGCACCATATATTTTTCCGTTGTTAAAGAGGGGAAATACTTCCAAACTATTTGTATCTACTATTCGGATTGGCTTTTGTTCTGAATTAGAACAGATGTATTTTTGAGTATTTTCAAAGAAGGCATTTTTGTCTTGGAATCCGCTTTGGTCGTGGTAAAATTTTAAATCTTCCGTTATGTGACTTTCTAAATAATCCAAATCACATTGGTTAAACCCACGTTCAAAGAAAATGCTGTCTTGCTTTTTGAGTTCGATAAATAAGTCTGAGTTTTTATCTGTTTGTGCAATGGTATTAAAAATAGATAAAACAAGAAAAGCTACGCTAAAGAAAATTTGTTTTGTCATACGTATAATTTTTTTCTGCAAAAATGCGATTCCTGATGATTTTCATCATAAAAATCTACTCGCCAATATCCTGACAATATACCGCCATTTTCACGAAAGGCTCATATAAGACTGAAATTCAGTCTGAAAAACAACTTCCCTTTTTTGTCAATTTCGACCGCGTTTCTAAGGATGATAAACACATTAGACAAAACCAATAAAATCATGACGATTAAAGTAAACTTGTTCCCAAGCGAAAACCATTTTTTTGCAAATGAAGTCAACATAAAAATAATGACAGAAAATATTAGCCATAAAATTTGAATGGAAACAATTTGTTTTGTCAATGGATTAAATTGCTTTTTTGCAAACATTAAAACAAGTGGGATAATAATATTTGCAGGTGGGATTATAGTAAAAGGCAATGAAGATAGGTTGATAATCTTTATTAAGGTGACGTTAATCTCAATTTTGGTTTCTTCTTTTTTAAGCAATTCATTTTCTTTTATTCCTAAAGTCTTCGCTAATAATTTAAGTGTCTGTCCTTTGGGTTCATTCCCCGATTCAATACGTTGTATGGTTCTTATAGAAATCCCTGATTTTTCAGAAAGTTCTTCCTGTGTCAAGTTAAGTTTTTTTCTGTTTTTTTTCAGTTTTGACATTCGAAGTTGTTCTTAAATGTTGCCTAACGACTTGATATGAAATCGTTTTAATACTGAAATAAATTCAGCATAAATATTTTATGTCTAATGTTAAACGAAGTTAGATGATTTTTCTGATAAAATCAAGTTTGTATTTTTAATGTTATTCATAAAAAAATCCTGATAGAAACTATCAGGATTTTAAATTTATTATAGAATTCTGCTCATGCAGGAATAACGGTTAATCTTCCACCAATACCCATTCGCCTTTGGCGATTAAAGGTTCAGCTTGTTTGTACTTTAACGTTTTGTTTTCACCATTTATAATATGTTTGATGGTAACACGATCGTTACGACCAACTTTTGGTTTATCGCGTACAATTGTTTCAACAACTTCTCTTTGTTGTTGTGTGTTTCCTGCTGCTCTGTTTTGTGCAGAACGCTCATCTAAATTAGGGATTTCATCTTTTTGTACATTCAGTTTTTCCTGTTTACGCGCTCTAGCTTCTTGTATGGTGCTTTGCGTTTCTTGAGGCAACTCGCCTTTAAATAAGAATGAAATAACATCTTTATTCACTTGGTCTATCATGGCTTTAAACAATTCGAAAGCTTCAAACTTATAAATAAGTAAAGGGTCTTTTTGTTCGTGAACTGCCAATTGTACCGATTGTTTTAACTCGTCCATTTTACGTAAATGGGTTTTCCAAGCATCATCAATAATAGCAAGTGTGATGTTTTTTTCGAAATCGGTAATTAATTGTTTACCGTTTGTTTCATACGCTTTTTCAAGATCGGTAACCACATTTAATGTTTTAATACCATCTGTAAAAGGCACAACAATACGTTTAAACTTATCACGTTGTGTTTCGTATACATTTTTAATAACAGGGAATGCAATATCGGCATTGCGTTCCATTTTTGCTCTATAATGCTCAAAAGCACTTTTGTATATTTTTGATGTAATATCTTGTGCTGAAAGTTTACCAAATTCAGCTTCAGATACTGGTGAACTCATAGAGAAATAACGAATTAATTCAAACTCAAAGTTTTTAAAATCGTTAGCGTTTTTGTTTATTTCAGCAATGCCTTCAGACGTGTCAAAAATCATATTTGCTAAATCTACACGTAAACGTTCTCCGTGTAATGCATGACGACGACGTTTGTAAACAACCTCACGTTGCGCATTCATAACATCATCATATTCTAATAAACGCTTACGAACTCCAAAGTTGTTTTCTTCAACTTTTTTCTGAGCACGTTCAATAGATTTTGAAATCATGGAATGCTGGATAACTTCACCTTCTTTAAGCCCCATTTTATCCATCATTTTTGCAATACGTTCGCTACCAAATAAACGCATGAGGTTATCTTCTAGCGATACGTAAAACTGTGAACTACCTGGATCTCCTTGACGACCTGCACGACCACGTAATTGTCTGTCTACACGACGCGAATCATGGCGTTCGGTACCTACAATGGCTAAACCACCAGCAGCTTTTACTTCGTCGCTTAATTTAATATCAGTACCACGACCTGCCATATTGGTGGCAATAGTTACCTGTCCTGTTTTACCTGCCTGATCTACAATTTCGGCTTCTTTTTTATGCTGTTTTGCATTTAATACATTGTGAGGTATTTTACGAATACTAAGCATTTTACCTAGTAACTCACTTATTTCTACCGATGTTGTACCTATTAAAACCGGACGACCAGCTTGTGATAGTTTTGTAACATCATCAATTACCGCATTGTATTTTTCGCGTTTTGTTTTATAAACTAAATCTTCTTTATCATCTCTAGCAATAGGGCGGTTAGTTGGTATTTCAACAACATCTAATTTGTAGATTTCCCAGAACTCACCAGCTTCTGTAACCGCTGTACCTGTCATACCAGATAGTTTACGGTACATTCTAAAGTAATTTTGAAGGGTTACTGTCGCAAAAGTTTGCGTAGCATCTTCAATTTTTACATTTTCTTTAGCTTCTATCGCTTGGTGTAGTCCGTCACTATAACGACGACCATCCATAATACGTCCTGTTTGTTCATCAACAATCATGACTTTATTTTCCATCACCACATATTGGGTGTCTTTTTCAAATAAAGCGTAGGCTTTTAAAAGTTGGTTAAGCGTGTGAATACGTTCAGACTTTACACCAAATTCTTTAAATAACTCTTCTTTAAGGTTTGCTTCTTCTTCAGATGAAAGACCTTGAGCTTCAATTTTAGCAATTTCAATACCTATTTCTGGTAAGATGAAAAAATCTGGATTATCTTTTCCTGAGATGTATTCAATACCTTTATCTGATAATTCAACTTGATTATTTTTTTCTTCTATAACATAGTATAATTCAGCATCAACCTTTGGCATTTCGCGGTTGTTGTCTTGCATATAAAAGTTTTCAGTTTTTTGAAGGAGTTGTTTGATGCCTTCTTCAGATAAAAACTTAATTAAGGCTTTATTTTTAGGGATACCACGATATACACGCAATAATTGGAAACCACCTTCTTTAGTATCGCCAGCCGCAATAAGTTTTTTGGCTTCTGCTAAAACACCTGTTAAATATTTGCGTTGTACTGAAACAATATCGTCAACCTTAGGTTTTAATTCTGTAAACTCATGGTGTTCGCCTCTTGGAATTGGACCAGAAATAATTAATGGCGTACGTGCATCATCAACTAATACTGAATCGACCTCATCAACAATTGCAAAATGATGTGGACGTTGTACTAAATCTTCTGGTGTATGCGACATATTATCACGTAAGTAATCAAAACCAAACTCGTTATTGGTTCCGTAAGTAATATCGGCATTGTAGGCGGCAATACGTTCAGGAGAATTAGGTTGGTAATAATCAATACAGTCTATAGTTAAACCATGAAATTGAAAAATAGGAGCCATCCACGCGCTATCACGTTTAGCCAAGTAATCATTCACTGTAACTAAATGAACACCTTGTCCAGATAAAGCGTTTAAATACATAGGTAAGGTAGCTACTAAGGTTTTACCTTCACCCGTTTGCATTTCGGCAATTTTACCCTGATGCATGGCAATACCACCTATAAGTTGTACATCGTAATGTACCATATCCCAAGTAATTGGTTTTCCAGCAGCATCCCAAGAGTTTGCCCATGTAGCATTATCGCCATCAAGTGTTACATAATCTTTCTCTCCAGATAATTCTCTATCGTAAGTGCTTGCTGTAACTGTAATAGCAGTGTTGTTTGTAAAACGTTTAGCCGTTTCTTTTATAACAGCAAAAGCTTCAGGTAAAATATCGTTTAAAACGGCTTCGGTTTTATGATAAGCATCGTCTTTAAGTTTGTCTACAGCCTCGTAGATATCTTCCCGTTTATCAATATCTTCTGTGTTTTCAGCTTCTTCAAGAAGTTTTGAAATTTCGTCATTTATAGGTTTAATGGCTTCTGTTATAGTCGCTTTAAACTCGATTGTTTTTGCCCTAAGCTCGTCATGAGATAAACTACTTGTGCTAGCTTCTAAAGCTTTTATTTTTTCAACTATTGGGGTTATGGCTTTAACATCTTGTTTCGATTTATCACCAACAAATACTTTAAGTACAGAATTTAAAAAACTCATGTGTGTCTATTTTATATTAAGCTAGGGTTTTAACCTAGTTGTGTTTGTTTTAATATTATATATTTTGAATGCATCCAAAGATACATTTGTTTAAAGATTAGGACAAAAAAAAAGCCTCAATTCGAGACTTTTTAACTATTCTTTATGCTTTACTAATATTCATCTTCATTCCATAGGTAATCTTCATCTGTTGGATAATCAGACCAGATTTCTTCAATAGAGTCATAAGAATCTCCTTCATCCTCAATTGACTGTAAATTTTCAACAACTTCTAACGGTGCGCCAGTTCTAATTGCGTAATCTATCAATTCGTCTTTGGTTGCAGGCCAAGGTGCATCACTTAAATAAGATGCTAATTCTAATGTCCAATACATTTCTTTGTGTTTAATTTTTTGCAAAAATAAATTTTTAGTTTAAACACACAAGAAAAAAATGAATTATTTAATCATTAATTTTAAGAACGTACTCTTTTGTTATCTAAACAGTTGAAATTTATTTATGCTCTGTTAATAATAATAAGCAATTTTTTTATCTATTATTTGGGCGCTTCCATAAGGTTCGGGTTGTTGTTTTATCTTTTTAAAAGCTCTATACTCGTTATTACGAGAAGAGAAACGATGTTGTAATCTTTTTTAATTAGTAGATTACTTCGGCAAAAAAAGGCCTCGTAATAACGTTTCTATGTTTTAAAAAGGATGCCGTTACAAATACAACGTATTCATGATTTCATTAATTTAAAATATTAATCATTGAATAATCCCTAGCGCAAATATTAACTTTAATTAGTATTTATTCTTTTTCAGGAATCCACTTAATTTCATTTGCTTGTAAATCGTAAGACAACTTTCGTGCCAACACAAATAGGTAGTCAGAAAGGCGGTTTAAGTACATTAAAGTATTTGGGTTTATAGATTCCATATCGCTAAGTGCAGACGTTAAACGTTCTGCTCTACGGCAAACACAACGGGCTATATGACAAAATGACACCGTTTGATGTCCTCCAGGTAGCACAAAATGAGTCATAGGCGGTAAAGCTTCATTCATAGCATCCATTTCTTGCTCTAAGCGTTCTATGTTTTCAATAGAAATCTTAGGGATGTTTAAACGTTCCTTTCCGTTTTTTAAGATCGCTTTTTCAGGATCTGTTGCTAAAATAGCGCCAACAGTAAATAGTCTGTCTTGAATATGAATTAATAGGTCTTTGTAATGTTGATTGATATCTTGGTCGCGAATTAAGCCTAAATGCGAGTTTAATTCATCAACGGTTCCATAACTATCAATACGAATATGATGTTTTGGTACGCGTGTACCTCCAAATAATGCAGTAGTGCCTTTGTCGCCTGTTTTGGTGTAGATTTTCATGTGTCTATATTATTTTTTTCATCCCGATAGTTATTGGGAGTCACATGTAGCATCTATTTTTATTCTTTCCTTGGATATCAAGATTTAGTTATAGATGTTTCATGTTACGAAGTTAAAAGTTATAAGTTGAAAACTAAAAGTTTTTGCTACGAATTTCGAAATACTTTTGTTATTCTTGATAAGGGAAGAGCTTATATTTAGAAGCCAAAAATTAGATTCTTGCCCTCGCATGAATAAGAATTAGTATCTAATTGTAAAATGTTCTTTATTCTGTTCTTTTCTAAAAAAGACAAATCCCCAAAAAAACGTATCCATAGTAACAGTAACTTTGGGGTGTTTTTTTATGGTTTCCCAAGCTTCTGTCATCTCAGAACTCCAATAAATATCATCAAAAATAAATACAGAATCGTTGTTTGCTTTTTCTAAAAGGGTTTCAAAATAAGTTAAAGTAGCTTCTTTTTGGTGATTCCCATCAAAGAAAATAAAATCGTAATTATTTGAGGTAAGTTTTTTTATTTCAGTATTAAAATTTCCTGTAATAAGATGCGTGTTTTTTACTTGAAATGATTTTAAATTTTCTTTTGAAAATTGTGATGTATTCGAGCAACCTTCAATAGTTGTAATAGTTGTTTTATTATTTCCTAAGCTAATTGCATGTGTTGCAATACCTAAGGAGGTGCCTAATTCTAATACGTTTTCAGGTTTGAAATAATTAGTTAGGCGGTATAAAAGTTTCGCTCGTTTATTAGAAGTGCCAGCATGTTTTGCAATTTTTGAAACAGAGCGTTCTTGCTGTTTCATAACTTGAGACCCAGCGCCTAAATCGGTTACTTTTATTTTAGCTTTGCTTTTTAAAAGTGATTTTTTGTAGTTTAAAATGTCTTTATATGCTGCGTATTTTGATTTATCATAAAAACATTTAGTCACCAAATCGTAAACAAAAGGGGAGTGTACACCATGTTGATTGGTAGACTTAAATAAGAATTTTATGTATTGAATAATTTGATACATAGATGTATTATAAATCGTATCGAAAAATTAAATGTTTACTCTTTTTTTTTTTGACTGCAAGCTGAGACTGCATCTTGCAAACTATTTTAATCTTCAAGTTTAGACGATAACTCAAACCAGCGTTCTTCTTTAGCTTCAATAGTATTAATAATTTTTTGTAATGCTTCTGATAACTTATTGATATCGTCTTGAGATAAATCTGGATTATTGAATTTGTTTTCTAATTCTTTTTTGTCAAAAGTTAAAGATTTTAGTTTGCTCTCAATATTTTTAAGTTCTTTTTCTTCGTTGAATGATAATTTGTTTTCATCGTTCTTTTTCCAAGCATTTTTATCTTTCTTGTCTTCTGAAGCGGTATTAGAAATTACGGGTTGGCTGTCTTCATATACTCTGTAATCGGTGTAATTCCCAGGGAAATCTTCAATAATACCATCGCCTTTAAAAACTAAAAGGTGATCGACAACTTTATCCATAAAATAACGATCGTGAGACACTACAATAACGCAACCAGGGAAGTCTAAAAGAAAACTTTCAAGTACATTTAGAGTAACAATATCTAAATCGTTTGTAGGTTCATCTAGAATTAAAAAATTAGGATTCTGAATTAAAACCGTACATAAATATAAACGTTTACGCTCGCCACCACTTAGTTTTTCAACAAAATCGTATTGTTTTTTTCTGCTGAATAAAAAGCGTTCTAAAAGTTGTTGCGCACTTATTTGTTTGCCT
Organism: Flavobacteriaceae bacterium HL-DH10; assembly: GCA_031826515.1. Classification (NCBI taxonomy): domain Bacteria; kingdom Pseudomonadati; phylum Bacteroidota; class Flavobacteriia; order Flavobacteriales; family Flavobacteriaceae; genus Thalassobellus; species Thalassobellus suaedae. The sequence continues at coordinate 2,820,807 of CP134536.1, forward strand.
TTTTTTAACGGAATATAATCGCCAAATTCCTTAATAACATCAATAACCTTTTGCTCTGGTTTTATGATGATGCCGTTTTGTGTGTAATATCCATATTTAACAGTGTCTCCTTTAATTACTTTTCCAGAATCGGGCTTGTCAGTTTCTGTTAAAATGTTTAAAAAAGTGGTTTTTCCTGTGCCATTTTTACCAATAATACCAACACGTTCTCCTTTTTGAAACATGTAATTAAAGCCATCTAAAATCGTTTTGTCTTTAAATGCTTTTGATACTTTATGAAATTCTAGAATTTTGCTTCCTAAACGTTCCATGTTTAATTCCAACTGAACTTCATGGTCGTTTCTGCGTTGGTGTGCGCGGTGTTTGATATCGGCAAAATCGTTAATTCTAGATTTAGATTTTGTTGTTCTAGCCTTAGGTTGGCGACGCATCCAGGTTAATTCTTTTTTAAAAAGCTGTTTGGCTTTTCCTGTTTCGGTTGCTTCTAACTCTATTCTGGCTTCTCGTTTTTCTAGGTAGTATGAGTAGTTACCTTTATAACTGTATAGTTGTCCTTCGTCTAATTCTATAATTTCGTTACAAACACGTTCTAAAAAGTAGCGGTCGTGCGTAACCATAAAAAGTGTCATGTTTTCTTTAGAAAAAAAAGCTTCAAGCCATTCAATCATTTCTAAATCTAAATGGTTGGTAGGCTCATCAAGAATTAATAAATCGGGTTTATTTATTAAAGCATTTGCTAAAGCAAGACGTTTTTTTTGTCCGCCTGACAATACCCCAACTTTCTGACTTAAATCTTCAAGTTTTAGTTTAAAAAGTATTTGTTTGTATAGGGTTTCGAAATCCCATGCTTGGTGTTGTTCCATGGCTTCAAAAGCCTGTTGGTAGGCATCAGAATCATTCGGATTTAAAAGTGCTTTTTCGTAGTTCGAAATGACTTTTAAAATTGGATTGTCACTAGCAAAAATAGTTTCTTCAATAGTTAGAGTACTATCAAATTTAGGATCTTGAGATAATACAGAAACGACAATGTCTTTTCTATAGGTTACATTACCAGAATCCGATTCGTCATCACCAGAGAGAATGTTTAAAATAGATGTTTTTCCTGTGCCATTTTTAGCCACAAAAGCAATCTTTTGATCTTTATGAACACTAAATGAAATGTTTTCGAAAAGGGTTAATTCTCCGTAAGATTTTGATATGTTTTCTACTGTTAAGTAATTCAAGGAATTTGTTTTTTTGCAAATAACGGATAAAAAACCAAAAAACAGACTATAAGTTTTATTGTTCAAGGTGAAAACTTATATTTGTGATAAATCAAATCTCTTTATGGTAAAAAATTGTTTCTTAGTTATTTGCTTGGTAATTAGCACGCTGTTTTCTTCATGTATAACGAATAAAGATGTTGTTTACCTTCAAGACAAAGGCACTATAATTAATGATTCTATTGCTATAAAGGAACTGTCAAAACCCTATAGAGTTCAAATTAATGATATTTTAAGTATCAAGGTTAAAGCCTTAGATAATGAGTTAACGTCTATTTTTAATCCAGTAGGAGGTAATGGAGGAGGTGCTTTGCAAGGACAATCGGGTCTTTACTTTAATGGCTTTACAATAGATTTACATGGCAATATTAAATTTCCTGTTTTAGGAGAAATTAATGTATTGGGCTTTACTATAGATGAAATTGAAGAGAAAGTAAAAACAGAACTAATAGCACAGTATTTTAAAGAAACTGCCGAAATTTTTGTAACCGTAAAACTAGCAGGGTTAAGATATACCACAATTGGTGAAGTGGGTACAGGGGTTCAGACGCTTTTTCAAGATCGTGTTAATATTATTGAAGCCTTAGCAAATGCAGGTGATATTAATCAAACGGGAGACCGAACGGATGTTTTAATTATAAGGCAGTATCCTGATGGCCAAAAAATACATCATATCGATTTAACAGATATTGCTGCTATGAATTCACCTTACTACTATATTCAGCCTAACGATATTATTTTGGTAAAGCCTTTAAAACGTAAAGCTATTGGAGCAGGACAAACAGCTTTTCAAAATTTAACTTCGGTAGCGACAATATTGTCTGTAATAGTTTCAACGTATTTTTTAACTAAAAATCTTTAAGTTTAAATTATGATTGAAGAATTTGAAGATTCAGAATCAAGCGCTAGTGGTTTCGATGTAAATAAGTTTTTATTTAGAGCTTTAAGTTACTGGAAATTCTTTTTACTGCTTTTAGCTGTTGGTGTTTTTTATGTGTACCAACAAAATATAAGAGAAGAGTTTTCATATCGACTTGGAACCAAAATTTCTGTGGAGGATGATAGTAACCCGCTTTTTACATCTAATGCGAGTTTAACTTTTAATTGGGGAGGTGTCACATCTAAGGTGCAAACCATGATTGTAACCTTAAAATCGCGTACCCATCATGAAAAAGTAGTAGACCGTTTAGAGTTTTATAAAAGTTATTTAAAACAAGGCAGGTTTAGAATGCAAGATGTTTATAAATCAGCACCTTTTAGATTCAATCATGATTATAATGCGCCACAACTTTTAAATATTCCTGTAAAAATCACGTTTTTAAATGCAGAGTCCTACGAGTTGGAAGTAGAATTTTTAAATCCAGTAGCTCGGGTTCAAAACTATATTACAAAAGAGATATCTACTGTTAGTGTTCCTGTAGGGGTTTATAAAAAACAATTTAAATTAGGAGAAACTATAGACCTTCCATTTTTAAAAGGTGTTATTAATTTGGCTGAAAATCGTAACGCTATTATAGGGACTCCTTTTTTTATTCAATTTATAAATTTTGATAGTGCGGTTGCTAGTTATCGCGGTCGATTGGATGTAGGTAGTAGTCTTAACTCACCTATATTAGATATTACACTTATAGATAAAAATACTCAAAAAATAGTTGATTATTTAAATGGCGTTATTGCCGTATTAAGTGAAGATCAATTAAGCAGAAAAAACCAATTTGCTACAAACGCTATAAGTTTTATAGATGAACAAATATCTAGGGTTAAAGGAGAATTAACCGATAATGTTGAAGCACTTAACGACTATAGAAAGAAAAATAAAATTTATAGTCTCGATAATGAAGGCGGTTTGCTAAATGATAAACTAACGAAACTAGAAGGCGAAAAAGAATCTATAGACAGGCAATTAAATTATTATTCTAATCTTAAAAACTATTTATTAACAAGTAGTTCGTTTACCGAAATACCTGCGCCTTCTGTTGCTGGTATTGGTGATGGCAATATTTTAAGTAATGTTTCTAAAATTAATGAGCTTTCGGTTCAAAAATCAAAATTGCAATATTCTGTTCGTAGTGATGCTTCTATTTTTAATGATTTAAATCGGCAAATAGAAGGCTTGAAAAATGTGCTTTTAGAAAATATCAGTTCGGTTACTGATGGTTTAAAAAGAGAATTAGTTACCGTAAATTCTAAACTTGATAGTATTGAATCTCAATTTAGTAAGTTGCCCGAAGATCAACAGCAATTATTAACTATTAAAAGGCAATACTCCTTAAGTCAGCAAACATATAATGCGTTTTTAGCAAAACGCGGTGAAGCTCAAATGATTAAAGCCTCCAATGTATCCGATATTTTAATCATTGATCCTGCAAAAAATACGGGAGCTCAACTTTTGGGGAGAAACCTTAATATTCGTTATGTTTTTGCTTTTTTCACGGCACTAATAATTCCGTTATTACTAGCTTTTGTTTTCACATTTATAGATAAAAATATCAACAGCCCTATGGATGTTGAAAAATTATCGGCTATACCTATGTTGGGTGTTGTTGGTAAAAACAGACTGGATAATAATTTAGTAGTTCATAGAAAGCCAAAATCGGCAGTAGCCGAAGCATTTAGAGCTATTCGTTCTAATTTGCAGTACTTTTATAAGTCTCAAGACTTAAATGGCGCAAGAACTTTAATGGTAACATCCTCTGTAAGTGGTGAAGGAAAAACATTTTGTTCCATTAATGTAGCAACCGTTTTTGCTTTAAGCGGAAAGAAAACGATTTTATTAGGCTTAGACCTTAGGAAACCAAAGATATTTGGAGATTTTGGTATAAACAATGATACAGGTGTGGTTAATTATATAATTGGTCAGGCCACCTTAGAATCGGTTATTCAAAAAACAGAAATTGAACATTTAGATGTTATCACATCAGGTCCTATTCCTCCAAATCCTTCAGAGTTATTAATGAGTGAAAAATTAGGGGAGTTAATTACCATTTTAAAAAAGGAATACGAATATATTATTTTAGATACGCCACCAGTAGGTTTGGTAGCCGATGCTTTAGGGTTAATAGACTATGTAGATGCTTCTTTATATGTGATTAGGCAAGATTACACCAAAAAAGGGATGCTTAATTTTATAAACGAAAAATACAAAACGAAGCAGATAAAGAATATCAGTTTAATTTATAATGGCTACGACCAAAAAGCAAAATATGGCTATGGTTATGGTTACGGCTATGGCTATGGTTATGGCTATGGAAATTATGCTAATGGGTATCATGATGATGGAAAACATAAAAAAGGTTTATGGCATAAGCTGAAAAAGGTTTTTAAAAAGGCATAAATGTATTATAATTAACCATTTAAAATGGATGAATTGTTTTTGGCTGCCAAAATACGGTGAGTCTTTAGCAGGAGATTCCGAAACACCTTCGGAATGATAGAAGTGAGTTGATTTGTCATGTTGAACTGGTTTCAGCATCTCCACAACCTAGTTAGTAACAGATTCCGAAACACCTTCGGAATGACAGTTCGTTCATTATTTGTCATGCTGAATTCATTTCAGCATCTCCACAAGCTAGTTAGTAACAGATTCCGAAACACCTTCGGAATGACAGTTCGTTCATTATTTGTCATGCTGAATTCATTTCAGCATCTATTAATGAACCATAATAAACAAAACCAAAACCTTGAAACGCGCGTATCACAATTATTGGGTTTATATTCTAACCAACAAACCCAGAGGAACACTTTACATTGGGGTTACTGGAGGCATAGACGATAGAATGGAACGCCATGTATTAGGTAAAGGATCTGTGTTTACAAAGAAATACAAACTAAAGCAATTGGTTTATTTCGAGGAGTTTCAATATATAGACGATGCTATAAAGCGAGAAAAGCAATTAAAGAATTGGCATAGAGATTGGAAAATCAATCTTATTGAAAGTCATAACCCAGAATGGAAAAACTTGTGGACGCCTTTAGACCTTGATATGTTTAAGCGAGATTCCGAAACGAGTTCGGAATAACAGAAGTGAGTTGATTTGTCATGCTGAACTTGTTTCAGCATCTAAAATATATAGGAAGGGATTCCGAAACACCTTCGGAATGACAACTCGTTCATTATTTGTCATGCTGAATTTATTTCAGTATCTAGTTAAGATGAGATAGATTCCGAAATACTGAAACCAGTTCAGCACAGGCAAGTTCGGAATGACAAAACTCTGTCATGCTGAATTCATTTCAGCATCTCAAAGTAGTTCATATTTACAATATATCAGTTTTTTACTTTAAATGATTTTTTTCAAAACATTTACCTGATTATATTTACTCTTTTAAGCAGAAAACATATAATACATTGATGATAAACAGCTAATTGTCCAGAGAATCTATGCCATTAGAAACCAAAATATATCAAAAAGAAAATAAAATAAGCCTGCTTAATTTGCTTAAAGACACTTTAAGCGATACAAGGCGTTCTTTATATTTGGCAAAACAGTTAACGGTTAGAGATTTAAAGGCACAATACAGACAGTCTTATTTTGGCATTATTTGGGCGTTTATAGCACCATTAACAACAGCATTTGTTTGGATTTTCTTAAATTATACAGGCACCATAAAGCTTACAGACACAGGTATTGCATATCCTGTATTTGCTTTTTCGGGCACTCTTATTTGGTCTATTATTAATAGCGCTATAAACATGCCGCTTAGCAGTACCAATGCCTCTAAAGGCATTATGGCTAAAATTAATTTTCCTAAAGAAGCTCTTATTGTTTCGGGCATCTATAGGCTCTTGTTTGATAGCAGTATTAAAGTAGCTCTGCTGTTAGCCTTTGTGTTTATTTTTGGTGTAGGTTTTCATATGTCTTTACTGCTATTGCCATTTGTGGTTTTGGGTGCTATGTTGTTTGGTATAACCATAGGGTTGTTTATTACGCCTTTGGGTATGTTGTATACCGATGTGATGCGGGTGGTTTCTATGGGTTTAAGTTTACTCATGTATGTAACACCCGTAGTCTATGTGATTCCTAAAACAGGATTATTAAAAACGATCATGGAGTTAAATCCGTTTACAGCACTAATAGTAACCTCAAGAGATTTTATAGTAGGGGCAGACCCTAGCTTTTTATATTATTATTTATGGATTATGTTGGCATGCATACCATTGTTTCTTTTAGGATTAATTTTTTATAGAATATCGATTCCTATATTTTTAGAACGAATGAGTGCCTAGGGACGTGGATTGTGAAGATCGTGAAAAGTGAAAAGTGAATCGTGAATATCGTCTCACGAAAAACGCTTCACGAAATAAAAAAATATGGAACATAAAGATTTAGATGTTTGGAAATATAGTATGGATTTGGTTGAAGAAATCTATAGCATATCCACTAAGTTTCCCGATGATGAGCGTTATGGGTTAACCAGTCAAATACGAAGAGCAGCTATTTCGATACCTTCTAATATCGCTGAAGGTGCTGGCAGAAAAGGAGATAAAGAATTGATTCAATTTATTTCAATAGCTTTAGGGTCGTTAACCGAGTTGGAAACACAGTATTTGATAGCAGTAAGATTAAAATATATTAGTATAAATGAAGCATTAGAAAAATTGATTATGAAAGTAAAACAACTATTGCTGGGGTTTAGAAATTATTTGAAACGGAAAGCGTGAAAAATCGTGAATATCGTGAAAGGTGAAACGTGAATGGTGAAAAAATCGTGAAAGGTGAATGGTGAATCGTGAAAGGTGAATCGACTCCCGACCTCCGTTTCACGTCTCACGTACAACGTTTCACGAACCACGTTTCACGAACAAGAATATGATAGAAGAAAAACACATAGAAACAAATAACGAAGTCCTTGTGAAGGTAGAAGGACTAAGTAAAAAATTCTGTAAAGACTTAAAAACAAGTCTGTGGTATGGAGTGAAAGATCTAGTTTCTAATGTTAGAGGTAATAAACAAGACCGGCAGTTACGCGATAAAGAATTTTGGGCAGTAAAAGATATTAATTTCGAGTTACGCCGTGGCGAATGCTTGGGTTTAATAGGGCATAACGGGGCAGGAAAATCTACCTTACTTAAAATATTAAATGGTTTAATAAACCCAGATGTTGGAAAAGTAACCATAAAAGGGCGTGTGGGCGCGCTCATAGAGTTAGGTGCAGGGTTTAACCCCATTTTAAGCGGTCGCGAAAACATTTATAACAATGGGGCGGTATTGGGCTTTACCAAAAAGGAAATTGACAGTAAAGTAGAAGAGATCATAGATTTTGCCGAAATACGTGAGTTTATAGACATGCCCGTGCAAAACTATAGCTCTGGCATGAAAGTACGCTTGGGCTTTGCAGTAGCCGCACAAATGGAACCCGATGTATTGATTATTGATGAGGTATTGGCTGTGGGTGATTTAGGATTTAGAGTAAAATGTCTAAATAGAATAGGTGAGTTATTAAAAAACACAGCAGTTATTTTTGTATCACATTCTATGCCCCAAGTAGCAAGAGTGGCAAATAAAGTGTTATTGATGAGAAATGGAATGTCTTTAATTTATACAGATGATGTTTCTAAAGGAATACAAGATTATTATTCTGAATTAATGCAAGTTAATAGTGATGGAATAAAGTATGGTAATGGCAAAGTAGAACTTTTAAATTTTAGTTTGAACGGGGTTGATTATAAAGTTGTCGTTCTAGAAACAAAATTTCAACATCCTTTAACATTGACAGTAAGTTTGCATGTGAAAGATGAAGTTACAAAATATTTTATTAGTTATGGTTTTATTGATGTTGACACTAAAATTGTTGCCAATGTTTTTTCTAGTATAAATAATGTTGATTTTTCAGGGAAAGGACAAGTGGAGATAGAAACAACAATACCATCATTATTATTAGGCGCAGGTAATTATACAATATCAATAGCTATAAATCAAATTTCACCTCTTGGAAATAGAGGAGAGGTTTATTATTATAACAGTAATATAGCCAGCATATTGGTTACAGATGTTTTAACAGCAGTTGCTCCTGTGCAGTTTGTTGGAAAATGGTCTGAAAAAGTAATTCTGTAGAGATGAATATTTTTAAGAAACAAAATAAAACAATCTATATTCATATTGGCACTATGAAAACAGGTACTAGTGCAATACAAAAATTTGTGCAAAATAATTTACAATATCTAAAGTCCAAAAACTTATTTTATTCCGAAACCAACATAAAAGCCCAAAATTATTTAGCTTTTTCATTAATGAATGAGGTTCCAAGTTATGTGCAGCAAGTATTACCAGAAAAAGCTGAGAGACTATATGGGAAGTTAATAGATGAGATAATTAAATCTAAGCAAGATAGAATATTAATATCTACAGAAATATACTCATTAATCAGTTGTGACCATTTTTTAGGTTATGAAGTGCCAAAACGATTATTTGAATTTTTTAAAGGGTATGGTTTTAATTTTAAAATTATACTTTTTTTAAGAAGGCAAGACGAATTTTTATTGTCAATGTATAATCAAATAATAAAGAGGCATAATTTTAATAATCTGTATAGCAATGATATTATGTCTTATTATGAAGATAATCAAGAAATTTTTGATTATGAGTATTTAATTAATAAATGGAGTAATGTTTTTGGATTAGAAAATATGATAATAAAACCATTTAATAAGAAAGATAGTATAGTTGATAGTTTCTTTAAAATATTTAATATCGATACTAGTAAATGTATAGATAACATTGGTGTAAATAACAAAAGTTTAGGAAGTAAATCAATAGAATTCATGAGGTTAGCTAATCAGTTTAATATTAATAAGCATGACGGCGGAGCAAATAATACTTTAATTAATTTAATTAGAGATGCAATATCTATTGAAGGTGAATTAGAATTAGAGATAAAAGATTCAAGCTTGATTTTATCAAAATATAACAAATTAAATACAAATATCTCTAATACTTTTTTTAAAGGGGATACAAGTTGGTTTAATTATCAAGATACGAGTATTATAAATGAAAATAAGAATTTAAAACTTGAAATTGATGATGTTGTAAGCATTGCAGTTAATATTTGGAACTATTTTCAAAAAAATAACAATGCATAAAAGAATAGCTTTCTCCTGTGTACTTGATTACTCTCCATTAATGGCTACTCAAGCCTATATTTGGTTGGTTAATTTAATAAGTATTGGTGTTAAACCAGAAACTATTTTTATTCATATAGTTGGTAATGTGCCACAAGAGTTTTTGGAATATCTAAACACCAAACAAGTAAATATTATTAAAAAAACATCTTTTGATGCAAGAAACAAATATTGTAATAAGTTAGTACAGTTAAAAACCTTTGAGCAATTAGATGGTTATGACTATGTGTTTTTAATGGATTGTGATACAGCTGTTGTAAGTTTAGATGGCTTGGTTTTTAAAAAAGACGTGTATGCAAAGGTGGTCGATTTTCCTAATCCACCTTTAAATATTTTAGAGCGCATATTTTCTGAGCATAATTATTCTGTTAACCAGGCGGTAACTACATTTCCATTAAAAGAAGAACAGCTAACAGACTGGAATAATTGTAACGGAGGGCTTTATATTATTTCAAAAACGTTTTTAAAAACTTTAAAGCCAGCATGGGAACGTTATGCACTGTGGTGTATTGAACATGCTGATTTATTTGGGGAGAAATATGATAAACATGCCGATCAAGTAGGGTTTACTCTGGCCATGGCTAGTTTAGGTAAAAAGACAACGCATCTTGGGGTTGAATGGAACTATCCAATTCATGTAAAAACCAATTTGAATGTATCACCTAAAATAATTCACTTTCATGTTGCAATTGATACTCAAATAAAATTAAAAAAGATAGGGCTATATAATGTTGATAATGTTATAGATATTGTAAATAAAAGAATCTCTAATTCAATCCGCTCTAGCCATTTAAATAGTATTTTTTGGGATTTCAGATACGCATTTTTTCCAGAGTTAGGCAGTGGTATTGGCTCCAGAGGTTATACTTTATTATATAAAAGAAAGCTTTTAAAAAGTTGTTTTGGTAATAATAGTAAAGTCATTTCAGTTTTAGATGTAGGTTGTGGTGATTTAGAGATTATTCATGTATTTGATTTTAAAGAATACTTGGGTTTAGATTTATCGTTGGAAGCAGTTAAAAAGGGACGAATTAAAAAACCAAATTGGAATTTTGAGTTAATAGGTAGTTCAATATTTGATTTTGATAAAAAGGATATAGTTATTTGTTTAGATGTTTTAATTCATCAAAAGAAGTATAAATCTTATTTGGATTTGGTTAACTCAATAGTACAACATACTAATTTGAGATTAATTATAGCAGCATATGACAATGAACCGAACTTTATATCTGATATAACCTTTTATCATGAGCCAATCACTGAAACTCTAACACGTGTAGGTGATTTTGAAAGAATTTATAAAGTTGGTGAGTATAATAGTACATCTGTCATTATAGCTGATAAGAAAGAATGTGGATTGATGAGAGTCAAACCCGCTAAGTTTTCACAAAATGAAAAAGACAGTTTAATTTATAGAATATTAAAAAAAATTAAAAAAGTTATTAAGTGATTTCTCATCAACATAAATGTATTTTTATACATATACCTAAAACAGCAGGAACTAGTATAAATTCTTTTTTTCATCCTGGTGTTAAATTTCATTTTGATAATCCAGATTATGAGCGACTTTTTGGGTGGTGTCCTAAGCGGCAACTGCATATGCAACATGCTACATCAAAACAACTTATAGAAACAGGGTTGGTTACTGAGGAACAATGGACTAGTTATTTTAAATTTGCTTTTGTAAGAAACCCATGGGACAGAGCTTATTCAGATTACTTATTTATTCAAGATTTTGCAGGAGTAAAAGGAAGTTTTAAAGACTATTTAGATAAAAAAAATGAGTTTCAACGTATCTTAATAAATACTTCGGGAAGTCATTATTTAGGAGATCATTTGTTAGCACAAACTGAATTTTTTGATGAAGAGAATTATAAATTAGATTTTATAGGAAGATTTGAGAATTTTGATTCCGATATTCAATTAGTTTTAGACAGACTTTCTATAAACGAAAAGTTTAATGAACATCGAAATAAGAGTTTGCGTGTAAAAAATTATTCCAATTTTTATACAAATTCTAAAATTAAAATGGTTCAGAATAAATATGCAGAAGACATTTTAAAATTGGAGTATTCTTTTGAAGATAACAGAACTGGATTTAATATACTTAAACGATTTTTATAAAACTTGAATAAAATTAAAAAATATATAAAGCAAAAAATAAGAACTATATACGAAAAACGTATAGGGTCCTTTTATTTTAAACAAAAAGGGGTTTGTCCTTGCTGTGAGTATGAAGTTTTATTTGTTGCTAATAACCCTTGGTTACGTGATCATTTTAAGTGTAGTAATTGTGGTTGCATTCCTAGAGAACGCGCTTTAATGCTTACCATAAAAAATCAGTATCCAAATTGGATGGCTTTGAAAATACACGAGTCGTCTCCAGGAAACCGAGGACATAGTGTTAATTTAAAAAAGCAATGCAAGAATTATATTTCTTCTCAATTTTATGCAAATGAACCATTTGGAACCATTGTTAATGGTTTTAGAAATGAAGATTTAGAAAATCAAACCTTCGAGGATAATTCATTTGATTTGGTAATAACCTCGGATGTTATGGAGCATATCTATGAACCTGAAAAAGCATTTAAGGAAATTAACCGTACATTAAAAGTTGGAGGTGCACATATTTTTTCGGTACCCATAATAAATAAACATAAACCTACGCAACGTTGGGCTAAAAAAGGGAAAGATGGAGAACCCGTGTTTTTATTCGAGCCTGAATGGCATGGAAACCCTGTAGATAGTAAAGGGTCGCCTGTAACCATGCATTGGGGCTATGATATTAAAGATTTTATTGAAAAAAGCACAGGTGCTCATTGTGAAATTATTTATATTGACGACTTAAATTATGGTATTCGAGCTGAATACATTGAAATAGTTGTTGCTAGAAAAATAAAATAATGCAAAAATTAAAACCCATAGCCTTTGTTTTACCACAATTTCACCCCATACCAGAAAATGATGCATGGTGGGGTAAAGGGTTTACCGAGTGGACCAATGTAACTAAGGCCAAGCCTTTGTTTAAAGGACATTATCAGCCCCATTTGCCAACAGATTTAGGTTTTTATGATTTGCGTTTACCAGAGGCAAGACTAGCTCAGGCCAATTTAGCTAAAGTTTATGGTATAGAGGGTTTTTGCTATTATCATTATTGGTTTAATGGCAAGCGCTTGTTAAACCAGCCTATTGATGGGATGCTAAAGCAAAAGGATTTAGATATGCCCTTTATGCTCTGTTGGGCTAACGAAAATTGGACACGCCGTTGGGATGGTAAAGATGATGATGTTCTAATACAGCAAAATTATAGTTTTGAAGATGATGCCAACCATATGCGCTGGTTGTGCCAAGAAGTGTTTTCTGATAGCCGATATATTAAGGTAGATGGAAAACCTGTTTTTGTAATTTATCGAGATAATTTATTTCCCGATTTAAAAAAAACAGCGGCTATTTGGCGTAAAATAGCTATTGAAGAGTTTAATTTTCCAGATTTATATTTATGTCTTACAGAAAGTTTTTATGGTGAGGCGAATCCTGAGTCTTTAGGTTTTGATGCAGCCATAGAGTTTTCGCCACTTGCTGTTATAAAGAATAAACAGCCAAAACCCTCAAAAAAGCATTTTTTGAAGTTGTTTAATATTCAACCTAAATCATTAGAAATTGATTTTAGGGACTTTGAAAAAGGTGTTAAAAACTGTATAGAAAGACCAATACCTGGTTATAAATTATTTAGGAGCGTTACTCCTTCTTGGGATAATACGGCACGTAAAAAAAAGGACTGGATCGTAGCAAAAGGGAGTAGCCCTGACTTATATTATAAATGGTTGCTGCACATAGTAAAATATTTTAAGCCTTATTCTAAAGATGAAAATTTTGTATTTATCAATGCTATGAACGAATGGGCAGAAGGAAATCATTTAGAACCCTGTATAAAGTATGGTACAAGGTATTTAGAAGCCACTAAAAAAGCCTTGGAATCGTGAACCCCAAAGTCTCAATAATTATTCCCAATTATAACCATGCATTGTTTTTGCAAGAACGGTTAGATTCTGTTTTTAATCAAACCTTTCAGGATTTTGAGGTCATTTTATTGGATGATGCTTCTACTGATGGTAGTGTGGATTTATTAAATCAATATAAAGACCATCCAAAAGTATCGCATGTTGTAATGAACAACGAGAATTCGGGTAGTCCGTTTAAGCAATGGCAAAGGGGGATTGAACTAGCCAAAGGCGATTATATATGGATAGCAGAGAGTGACGATTATTGCGAGCTTAATTTTTTGGAAAGCTTATTGCTATTTTTAAAAGATGAAGAAACAGTGTTAGCCTATTGTGCAACGAAGCATTTTGATGAAATACAAAAAAGTGTTTATCTGGACAAGTGGGCTTCTCAGCTAGATAAAGTTCGTTGGCAATCAAATTACACTAATATCGGTTGTTTAGAGATTAAATATTATTTTCGATATAGAAATATTATTCCTAATGCCAGTGCAGTTTTGTTTAAAAGAACCGCTATATTAAGAGTAGAACTTCCTCTTGAAATGAAGTTTTGCGGAGACTGGTTGATTTGGCTTAAATTGTTACAATATGGGGATATAGCTTATTGCTGTTTACCATTAAATTATTTTAGAAAGCATGAAAAAACAACTAGAGTTTTTAAAGGGTTTGTTGTTGAGAATCAAAGATTTAATGAGTATAAATTTATAGTAAAACAGTATAGTAGTTTTATAGATCGAGTTATAAATCTGGGTAAATACAAATGGATTGTTTTAGAATGTTACTTAAAAAGAAAAACGGTAGGTAAGTTTCCGAATTTCAAACTTAAATTACCCATCGAATTTCAAATAGCTTATGTTTTATTAATTTTAGGTAATAAAATAAATAAATGAAAAATATTATCTGCACAATTATTACTGCTAATTATGTACATTATGCACTTGCTCTTCACGATTCTTTTTTAAGATTTGATTCAGAAACCGAATATTGTATATTTATAAGTAGTGGAGAAATAGATAAAACACTCAAAGAAATAGTTTTATCACGTGGGATATTAATTTATTATACCAAAGATTTTAGAGGAAATAATTTAGCGCAAGAACTAGAGGAGAAGTATTCTGTAACAAATCAGGACGCATATAGATGGGGTATGAAGTCGATTTTAATACTTAAACTTTTAGAAAAGGGGTATAATAAAGTAATTTATGTAGATTGTGATATTTGTTTTTTTAATAGATTCGATTTTCTATGGGATGAATTAGAATTAAATAATATATTATTATCTCCCCATTGGCGTTGTTCGAATCCAAAGATAGATTTGAAAAACTTCAGGCATAATTTTTTAGATGGGATATTTAATGGGGGGTTTATTGGGGCAACAAAAGGTGGTACTGCAGCACTTACTTATTGGGCAGAATTATGCCTTCATAATTGTGAGGTAAACAGAGATGCTGGATATTATGTAGATCAACGCTATTTAGATATTTTGCCAACTCGATTTGATAATGTAGGACATATAACCCATAAAGGTTGTAATGTTGCGAATTGGAATATAGTTGATTGTAAGCGTGTTCTTCAGAAAGATGGCAACGTTTTAATTAATAACTCTGAGGCTATAATTTTTATTCATTTTACAAACAGTTTGTTCAAAGGAGCCTATGTTTGGAATGACGACACTTTATTGATACCATATATAGAGCTATACCGTGATATTGTTTTAAAATATCACAATAAAGACATTATTCAAGATTTTTTTGAAAATGGTATTAAAATACAATCGAGAAAAGAGCAAGAAATTTTTGTTAAAAAGAAGCATACCCTTTTGCTTAAAATGAAGAAGATGATGTATAATAAGTTAAAACAAATAAAGCATAAATTATTTTTACTTTGAACATCGCTATTTTTACTCCCAACCAAAATCCGTATTCTGAAACCTTTATTCAGGCGCATAAAAACCATTTAAAAGGTACTGTATTTTACTATTACGGTAGGGATGCCCATATACAACTTGAAGGGCAACAGCGGTTAATGCCTTTATATCGTTATAAGTTTTTAAGGGTATATGCAAAGCTTTTTAGAAAGCCCAGCAGCTATTTATGGCAACAACGCGTGTTGTATAGTTTAAAGGCAAACAATATTGAAACGGTGTTGGTTGAATATGGTACCCATGCCTATCATTTAAAAGACATACTCAATACTTCGGGATTGCCTGTAGCGGTGCACTTTCATGGCTATGATGCCAGTATTCGGGCAGTTATACAAAAGTGTGAAAATTATAAAGAAGTCTTTGCTATTACTAAAAAGATTATCGTTGTTTCAAAAGTAATGGCGCATAGGTTGTTAGAGTTGGGGTGTCCAAAGGATAAACTTGTTTATAATGTATATGGGCCAAACCCCGATTTTGAAACGGTAGTGCCTACGTTTACTAAAAAACAATTCGTTGCCATTGGGCGGTTTACCGATAAGAAAGCCCCATATTATACCATTATGGCTTTTAAACAGGTGTTGGAAACGCATCCTGATGCCCGTTTGTTAATGGCTGGAGACGGTGCGTTGCTAAACATGTGTAAAAATTTGGTAAAGGAGTATCAAATTGCGGAACATGTCCACTTTTTGGGCGTGGTGACACCAGAGCAGTACCGTGGTTTATTGGCGGAATCGTTGGCTTTTGTGCAGCATTCCATAACCGCTGATACGGGCGATATGGAAGGCACGCCTTTAGCGGTGTTAGAGGCTAGTACAGCGGGATTGCCTGTTATTTCAACTATTCATGCAGGTATTCCTGATGTGATTGTGCATGGCGAAACCGGTTTGCTTTGTGATGAGCATGATGTGGAGGCTATGGGTAAACATATGATGATGTTTTTGGATGATTTGGAATTAGCAAAATCTATGGGAGCTAAAGGGAAACAGCATATTAAGGCGCATTTTAGTTTGCAAAGGCATATAGATAGTTTGCAGGATACCTTGTTATGTTGAGTAGTTCTCGATACGATTTTCTCATGCTTCAAAAATCACTCGAACTGACATTGGTCCTTGGACAGGCTCAGTATGACAAGGTTTGTGGGATTCTGAAATGAGACCCTTAAACGAGTTCAGGGTGACAATCCTTCGACAAGCTCAGGGTGACAGGTACTAGGGTGTGTGGGCGAGGTTCAAAGTCAAACTTCAGTATGGCATCTCATATGCCACCATTCAACATTCATCAACAAATTTCCTATATTAGTGGCACTATAAATTAGTGTTATGACCAATACCCCTTTGATATCTATTATCATTCCAACATACAACCGTACACACCTCATTGGAGAAACCCTTGATAGCGTATTGGCTCAAACTTATGCCAATTGGGAATGTATTGTGGTGGACGATGGTAGTACTGATAATACAGATGAGGTTTTAAAAAATTATTGCCAAAAAGATGAACGCATTCAATACCATCATCGTCCAATAGATAGACCTAAAGGTGCTAATGCCTGTAGGAATTATGGGTTTGAATTGAGTAAGGGGAAATATATTCAATTTTTAGATTCGGATGATGTTTTGGAATCATTTTGCTTTGAAGAAAGAGTTGCGTACTATTTAAGAGATTCTTCCTTAGATTTGTTAATTAGAGATACAGGGTTGCTAAATGATTCAGTAAAAATATATAAATCTATTAATAAAGATCCTGACAAAAGTGATAGAGAAAATTATTTAAGATTGTTTTTATGTTATGATATACCTTGGCATACATCTTCATGTTTATATAGCAAGAAATTGTTGAATATCTGTAGATTTGATGAAAACTTGAGTAGATTTCAAGATGTTAGTTTTAATATAAAAATTCTTTCAACTTTTAAAAATATTAAGCTTTTAAGGGATTTTAAAATAGATACTTTTTACAGAGTTGACAAGCATAAAATTTACAATACTAATTTTAGAAACAAGGTGTTACATTCTTTATTAGATTTTTACAAAATACATTCAGATTTATTGAATACAAAAGAATTTAAACCCGAATTTAGAAAGTTTAATAATAAAATAATTAATGAATTTGTCATTCCCTTTTTTAATAAAAATAAAAAAAGATCAAATCAAGTTTTTTTATGGTCAATTAAATCAGGAATATACAATTTTGAAACTAAAATTTTATTTCTACTAATGATGCTTTTTATGAATTTAGGTATTTTTAAAATTAAAGGTATTGGGATGTATCGATTTTATAAAACATTTAGTTTGAAAATAAATTAAAACTAACAATTTAAAATGTCCATAATTGTATCAATAATAGTTCCTTGTTTTAATCAAGCTGAATACCTAGGTGAAGCATTGCAATCTGTAATGGAACAGACTTATACCCATTGGGAATGTATTATTGTGAACGATGGTAGTACCGATAAAACCGAAAGTATAGCTAAAAAGTGGCTAGAAAATGATGCCCGCCTTAAATATGTGTATCAAGAGAATAAGGGTTTGTCCAGTGCCCGAAATTTTGGTATAGCTAAATCCCAAGGCAAGTTTATATTGCCATTGGATGCTGATGATAAAATTGCAAGCAATTATATAACCATGGCTTTGGAGGCTTTTCAAGAAGATGCCAACCTAAAAGTAGTGTATTGCAAGGCAGAAAAATTTGGTGAAGAACAAGGTTTGTGGGAATTACCTCCTTTTTCTCTGTTAGATTTAGCTCGCTTTAACATGATATTTTGTTCTGGTATGTTCAGAAAGTTAGATTGGAAAATGATAGGGGGGTATGATGTAAATATGAAATTTGGATGGGAGGATTGGGAGTTTTGGATTTCGCTTTTAAAAAATGGAGGAAAGGTAAAATGTTTAGAATATACTGGATTTTATTATAGAGTAAGGAAAAATTCTATGGTAAGACACATTAATCTTGAAGAAAAAAAAAATTCTGAGACTTATGTTACCAAAAAGCATATTGATTTTTTTATTTCAAATTATGATATTTTAAATAAAAACAGAAAACAAATTGAACTTAGTTTTGAGAGCAAAAAATTTGCTTTTAATCTTTTTACCAAAACCTTTTTTAAGTTTAAGCTTTTTTAATTTATAAAATATTTTGTCTGGTCAATGGATGTCTCCATTATTATAATAAATTACAATACAGATGCTTTAACGCTTCAGGCTGTTGCATCGGTTTTTAAATATGTTAAAAACATTGATTTTGAGGTTATTGTTTTAGAGAATAATTCCAAAGTAACATGCCTTGACGTAGAATTGGCTAAATATGAAAACACCTATTTTTATCAATTGGATGAGAATATAGGTTTTGGTAAGGCCAATAATTATGGGTTTGAAAAATCAAAGGGAGATTTTATATTTTTACTTAATTCAGACGCCTATTTAATAAATGAAAATGCTATTATAAATTTTATAGATTATTTAAAGGCGCACCCAAAAGTTGCTTGTGTTGGTGGAAATTTGATTGATGACAATGGAAAACATAATATTAGTTACGGTAATTTTTTAAGTATTGAAAAGTTATTATTTGATTATGGGTTAAAACAGGGAACTGAGGACTATTATTATGACAAATTAGCGACTTCAAAATATTGTAAGATGCATGTTTCTGTACCAGTTGATTATTTAACAGGAGCCGCTATTGTTATAAAACGTGAGGTTATTGAAACTTATGGGCTTTTTAACCCTTCTTATTTTATGTATTTGGAAGATATGGAATTAGGCTTTAGGTATAAAAAAAGGGATTATTGAGTGTGATTTTACCAGATGTTAACATCGTGCATCTTGGTGGCCAATCTTGGAAAAATGATTCTTTATGGAGTAACAGGATTAGTAAAGAAATTGATTATAGTAAATATTTATTTTTACAAAATGTAACTATTTGGCCTGTAGCTTTTGGCTTGTTTGTTTTAGGGAAATGCATAAGGATGTTAAAAAGAGTGAAACATAAAATAAAAAGAATTGTATAAAAAAAACAAAAAAATAGCCATTTATTCTAACGCATGGGATACCAATGCTGGAGGTGGTATTACTTATGTTTTGGCATTGGCTAACTTATTAACATCAAGACAATTTGATGTGACTGTTTTTTTTTTTGAAACTGTTAATGAAACGGAATTAAGGAGTCGTTACAAAACAGGCGATTTACAGATAAAATTTATAGAAAGAAAACCTTTTCCTTTGTTGGAGCAGCTTAAATTTGCATTTAAAGAGCGGCTATATTACGATATTGTTATACAGCAATCATTAGTTGCTCCTAGAATAACCTTGGTTAAAAAGTCATATATTCTTTGTGATTTTCCCATGAAAAAAATAGAATCATTAAGCGAAAAAATACGGCTAAGGACGTGGCAGCATGTTATTGCCAATTCAGAGTTTACAAAACACTGGATATTAAAACGGTGGCATCGTTCAGCCCATGTTATTTATCCACCTATAGAAAACCCAACCGAATTGCCTTTAAATAAAAATGAAGATTGGGTTTGTATAGGTAGGTTTAATGAGGGAGAACGCTCAAAACGGCAAGATATAGTTATTGCATGTTTTATAGATGTTATTAGAAAAGGCAAGACAAATTGTAAATTACACTTGATAGGGTATGTGGGAGATAGGAAATTTGTAAACAGGTTGAAAAAACAAGCTGAAGGTTACCCCATCGTTTTTCATGAAAATGGTTCACTTGAAACACAAAAAGAAATTTTAGAACACTCTGCATTTTATATCAGTGCTTGTGGTTATAAAATTGATGAAACAAAACAGCCCATGTTTGTAGAACATTACGGCATTTCGGTTGTAGAGGCTATGGCCCATGGTTGTATTCCGCTTGTGATAGGTAAAGGGGGACATAAAGAGACTGTAGACCATGGTATAAATGGGTATCATTGGAATACAGAGGAAGCATTGAAATTTTATATTATGAAACTGCTTGAGAACACTTCTGAACTTAAAAAGGATATGGCAGCATCGGCCTATTTAAAATCGAAGTCATACGATTTTAATTCAGTAAAAAAGAATGTCAAAAAAATTTTTTAGCGCTATGAAATTTAAAAAGATAATTAAAAGTAGTGTCATAAGTTTTTTAAATAAAATGCCTTATGTGAGAGGTTTGTATAAACAGAGTCTTAATTGTTGTTTCCCCAATGGCCATTTTTATTCTCCTGTAGTTTCTATAGAAGATATAAAGGAGCGGGCGGATAGTATATGGCAAGCTGTTGAAACGCCTTTAATTAATGGCATTGATTTAAGAACAGAAGCACAAAAGCAGTTGGTAAAAAAGTTTGAAGCGTACTATAAGGAATTGCCATTTAAGCCAGAGAAAAGTGCGGGGTTGCGTTATCAGTTTGAAAATGGATCGTATTCATATACAGATGCTATAATCCTATATTCTTTTATCAGGCACTTTAAACCTAAAAGGGTTATTGAAATAGGGTCTGGTTATTCTTCCATGGTTATGTTAGATACTAATGAATTATTTTTTTCTAATGAGATAGATTTAACTTTTATAGAGCCCTATCCTAATCGCTTGTATGCTTTACTGAAAGAAGGAGATTTGTTAACGAATAAGATTTTAACAAAAAAGATACAGGATGTACCATTATCTGTTTTTGATGTTCTAGAATCTGGAGATATTTTATTTATTGATAGTACACATGTGTCAAAAACAGGAAGCGATGTGAATTTTATAATGTTCCATATTTTACCTAGATTAAAGGCAGGCGTTTTAATACATTTCCACGATATTTTTTATCCTTTCGAATACCCTAAAGAATGGGTCTTTCAAGGTAGAAATTGGAATGAAGCCTATATTATAAAAGCATTTTTAATGTATAACGCGCAATTCGAAATAAAATTATTTTCAGAATATTTGCATAAATTCCATGGTGCTATTTTTGAATCTATGCCCTTATGTTATAGTAATCTTGGTGGTAATCTCTGGTTAGAGAAAAAATAAAACTCTATATTGGTTTTTAATTAGAAACGCACTTGAAAAAAATATTACTTTGTTTTGGTACACGCCCAGAAGCTATTAAAATGGCGGCTATTTGTATGGCGTTAAAGCAACGGCAGTTACCTTATAAACTTTGTGTTACGGCACAGCACAGGCACATGCTGGATCAAGTGCTTGAATTTTTTGATTTGATTCCAGACTTCGATTTAAATTGCATGCAGCCCAACCAGAGTTTAAGCCAATTAAGTTCAAGAATATTATCTGAAATGGATAAAATTTTTGAAAAAGAACGTTTCGATCTTGTTTTGGTTCATGGCGATACTACAACGTCTACCATGGTAGCGTTAGCGGCTTTTCATTGTGGTATTCAGGTAGCACATGTAGAAGCGGGTTTAAGGACTTACAATAAGCGTTCCCCATTTCCTGAAGAATTAAATAGACAGATAACTGGACGAATATCAGATTTTCATTTTGCCCCAACAGAAAAAGCAAAACAGAACCTATTGAATGAGTATGTTCAAGCATCGCAAATTTTAGTAACAGGAAACACGGTGATTGATGCTTTGTTTTATACATTAAATAAAATTGATAACGGCTACACCAATGGTTTTATAGAAAATTTAGCTAAAAAGATAGATTTTAGTAAAAAGATAGTTTTAGTTACCGGACATAGAAGAGAAAGTTTTGGAGCTGGTTTTGAGAATGTTTGTGAAGCCATTTTAGAGATTTCAAAAAAGCATGATGTTGAAATCGTATATCCAGTGCATTTAAACCCGAATGTTCAAAACGTGGTTTATGAGAAACTATCTAACATTAAAAACATTCATTTAATAGCACCTTTAGATTATCCTTCATTTGTTTGGTTAATGAGGAAGTCTAATTTGATTATATCAGATTCTGGCGGTATTCAAGAAGAAGCCCCTTCTTTAAACATCCCTGTTTTGGTTACTAGAGAAACTACCGAGCGGGATGAAGGCATACAAGCCCGGTGTTCCATTTTGGTTGGAACGGACCCAAATAGAATTATTGAAGAAACGAGAAAAGTATTAAACAATAGTGATGCTGTTAATTGCATGAACAATCCTTATGGAGACGGATTTGCAGCCATTAACATAGTAGAATTTATTCAAAATAATAGTATTTAGTACATGTTAAAGCAAATTTTAGTAGTTGTAGATTCTATTAATGTAGATGATAGTAGCGGCTCTAAAGCCAATGTGGCTTTGATTAAAAATTTAGCAGCTATAGGGTACCGTGTTAAAGTTTTACACTATACGCAACAAAACATCCATTTAAAGGATGTTGAATGTATAGCTATACAAGAAAAGAAGTTTACATTGTTTTATTTTTTAAGCAGACTACAACGTGTTATACAGCGTTATTTTAAAGTGAATTTAGCACAATATCTAGAACCTGTATTTGGTTTTTCATTCACTTTTTTTAATGATATACGAAGTATTAAAGCAACTTTAATAAAGCAAGATTTTTCTGATGTATATTTAATAATAACTTTAAGCAAAGGGGGAGTTTTAGACCTCATTATGCCGTAAACAAGCTACCGGTTTTATATAAAAAGTGGCTGGCATATGTGCACGACCCTTACCCGTTTGTTTGTTATCCGCCACCTTATGATTGGAAAGATCCGGGGCATAAACAAAAACAGGCTTTTTTTAAAAGTGTTTCGGATCATGCGAAATTTTCAGGATTTCCTAGTATGCTTTTAAAAGACTGGATGGGTGGTTATTTCCCAAATTTTATTAAAACGGGAATTGTAATTCCGCATCAAGATTCTGAAGTTGAATTGAATCACTCTGTAAACCCTACTTATTTTGATGCTTCTAAATTTAATTTGTTGCATGCAGGAAATTTAATGAAACAGCGCAATCCAGAAGGTTTAATAAAGGGTTTTAAATTGTTTTTAGATAATAACCCTAAAGCAAAAGAAGAAACTAGATTATTGTTGTTGGGAAATGCGGCATATCATAAAAGTTTTATAGAAAAAAATGTGGCTACAATACCCGAAATACATACCCAACTTTCTAATGTTCCTTTTGATGAGGTATATTCGCTACAAAAGAAAGTATCAGTAAATATTATATTAGAAGCAAATTCTGAGATTAGTCCTTTTTTACCAGGCAAGTTTCCGCATTGTATTTCAGCAAAGAAGTTAATACTGCATTTGGGTCCCCTAAATAGTGAAACGAAACGCTTACTCGGTGAAGAGTATGAATACCATTCACGGGTAGATGATGTAGGCAAAATAGCATTATTGATAGAAAGGTTGTATTACATATGGAAAGAAGACCCAAACCGCTTAGTTTTATACCGAGAGGATTTATTATATTATATATCAAAAGACTATTTGAAAAAGTCTATAAATGATTTGTTGAACCGTTCTAGTTTATAAATAATGCAAACGTCTATTTTAATTGTATCAAAGGATAGAAAACAGGAATTGAAAAAAACATTGGAGATTCTTGAGAAATCGGTGGATTATTCAAGTTGTGAAATTTTGGTGTTTTTGGATGGTTGCATTGATGGTTCCCATGTATTAAAAAGTGAGTTCCCCAAAGTTTTTTGGTATGAATCTGAAAAGAGTTTAGGGGCATCATCAGCTAGAAATACATTGTATTCGTATGGCAGAGGTGATGTTTTTATAGGGTTGGATGATGATGCACATCCATTACAATCTGATTTTGTAGATATTGTACATACTGTTTTTAATGAGAATAAAAACTTAGGTATTATTGCTTTTCATGAAATTAAAGGGGTATTTAATAGTGACGAAGAAGCTTTATTGCAAAAATCCACAGATAAAATAGAATTTTTATGCAATAGTTTTGTAGGCTGTGGATTTGCTATTCAAAAAGAGGTTTATGAATCTACCAATGGGTTTCCAATATGGATAGATATTTACGGAGAGGAATCCTGTGTGGCCATAGAAGTTTTAGCAAACAACAAAGATATTCTCTATACCAATAATATTGTAGTAAATCACCGCGTTAATAAGCAGGAAAGATTGAATAATGGAAGAAATTATTATAGATTTGGAAAGCAATTAAAAAATACAGCTTTTTATTATATAGTTTATTATAGAAATCCAGTGTTTAAATTACTAAAGCTATTTTGGCATAACTTTACAAAATATGCACTGGTAGATAAAATCTATTTTAGAACCTATATTAGAATACTTGGGCTAATAATATTTCAAAGTTCAAAGGTTTTAAAGCATAGAAAACCGGTAGAAGCAAGTGTTTTAAAACGAGTAAATGAATTGAATTCACCAGTGTTTTAATAAAAAGAAAATGAGCGTTAAACTAATAGCTGAAATAGCCCAAGCACATAACGGAAGTTTAGACACAGCCCATCGTTATATTGATGCGCTCGCTGTTACCGGTGTTGATGCTGTTAAATTTCAAACGCATATTGCAGAGGCTGAAAGTAGTATTTTTGAACCTTTTCGAATAAAATTTTCAGAACAAGATAAAACCCGTTTTGATTATTGGAAGCGCATGGAGTTTACTTTAGAACAGTGGATAGGTTTAAAACAGCATTGTAATACGGTCGGTTTAGAGTTTATGAGTTCGCCGTTTAGTAATGCGGCGGTAGATTTGTTGGAGAAAGTTGGTGTAAATACCTATAAGATAGGTTCGGGCGAGGTTAATAATTTTTTATTGCTTGAGAGAATTGCTCAAACTGGTAAACCTATTATTGTGTCATCAGGAATGAGTTCTTTTAAAGAACTGGATGAAACGGTAGAATTCTTGAAATCCAAAGACGTTGAATTTTCCATATTACAATGCACCACATCCTACCCAACAAAACCAGAGCAATATGGCTTAAATGTTATTCAAGAATTAAAATCAAGATATAAAGTGCCTGTTGGATTTTCAGACCATTCGGCGAAAATGGAAACAGCTATTGCTGCAGTAGCTTTGGGTGCCGAAATTTTAGAATTCCATGCCGTTTTTAGTAGAAACGATTTCGGACCGGATGTTACGTCATCACTCACTATTGAGGAGATTAAAGCACTTTCAGAGGCTATTAGAAATATTGAGAAAGCCCAAATCCACCCAATAGATAAAAAAGATAATTCAAAATTTAAAGAACTTAAATCTATTTTTGAAAAATCTTTAGCTATAAACAAAGATTTACAATCTGGGCACATTATTAGGTTTTCTGATTTAGAAGCAAAAAAACCTGCAAATAAAGGAATTTCTGCATCAAATTTTGAAGCTATAATTGGGCATAAAATTATAAAAGACATGAAGCAGTGGGATTTTTTAAACATAGATGATATTAAATGAATAAAAGAAAAATTTGTGTAGTTATAACTGCAAGACCTTCTTATAGTAGAATAAAAACGGCGTTAACTGCTATACGGAATCATCCAAGTTTAGAATTGCAACTGGTTGTAGCTGGTTCAGCTTTGTTGGATAGATATGGGAACGCTGTGGATTATATTGAGAATGATGGTTTTAAAATAGATGCTAAAGTATTTATGGTTTTAGAAGGAGAAAACAAAACCTCTATGGCAAAAACCACTGGTTTGGGAGTTATGGAATTAGCTAATACTTTTTATAATTTAAAACCAGATGCAGTTGTTACCATTGCCGATCGTTTTGAAACCTTGGCGACCTCTATTGCTGCTTCTTATCAAAACATTCCTTTAATCCATATTCAAGGAGGAGAAGTTACAGGAAATATTGATGAAAAAGTACGTCATGCCAATACAAAATTAGCTGACATACATTTGGTAGCATCGGAAGATGCAAAACTTAGAGTTATTAAAATGGGTGAGGATGCTAATTACGTTTTTAATACGGGCTGCCCTTCAATCGATATAGCATATAAAGTTAGTAAATCTCCGAAATTAAATTTTAATCCTATAACAAAATACGGTGGCGTAGGACATACGATTAATTGGCAAGAAGGTTATGTTGTGGTGATGCAACATCCTGTTACTACAGAATACCATCAGGCTAAAGAAAATGTTTTGACTACTTTGAAAGTGATACACGAATTGGGAATTCCGGCTTTTTGGTTTTGGCCAAATGTGGATGCTGGTGCCGATGGGACATCCAATGGAATTCGTTCGTATCGGGAAATTCATAAACCCGAGAACATCCACTTTTTTAAAAATATGATTCCCGAAGATTTTTTACGCTTACTTATTAATAGTAAATGTTTGGTTGGGAATTCTAGTGTGGGAATTAGAGAGTGTGCTTATTTGGGCGTGCCAGTAATAAACATTGGTACACGTCAAAACGGACGAGCAAGAGGAAATAACGTTATGGATGTTTCTTATAAACAAGATGAAATAAAATCAGGCATACTAAATAGAATAGAAGCAAAGAATATTATTAGTAACGATACTTTATACGGTGATGGAAATTCTGGTGATAAAATTGCTAATATCATAGCTGAAGTTGAATTGCGTTTTCATAAAACTATTTCATATTAATGAGGATTTTAGGACTTATACCAGCAAGAGGAGGCTCTAAATCTATACCTGAAAAGAATATCAAAATTCTTAAAGGGAAACCTTTAATTCAGTATACCATTGAAGCTGCAAAAAATGCTAAAGAACTAACGCATTTAATTTTAAGTTCGGATGACGAGTCTATAATTGAAGTCGCTAAAAAACTTGATTTGGAAGTCCCTTTTGTAAGACCTAAAAATCTTGCAAAAGACACGTCGCCCACGCTTGTTGTCATTCAGCATGCTTTAAAATTTTACGAAGCACAAAATATTTATTTTGATGCGGTTTGTTTGCTGCAAGTTACAAGTCCTTTTAAAACAGGTATGTTTATAGATGAGGCTATTAAAAAGTTCACCGAAAGTGATTGTGATGCTTTGGTTTCTATACAAAAAGTTCCAGATGAATATAACCCGCATTGGGTTTTTAAAAAGGATAAAGTTGACAACTTAGAATTATTTACCGGTGAAAAAGACATTATTTCCAGACGCCAAGATTTACCCGAAGTGTATCATAGAGATGGACTTATTTATATTACCAAAACCAATGTTTTGTTAGAACAAAATTCTTTATATGGTTCTAAATTAGCTTATATAAAATCACCTTCAGATTATACTATCAATATTGATACTTTAGAAGATTGGAATAAGGCCGAGGCATTTTTAAACTTAAATAACGCATAGAATGTGTGGAATCGCAGGACTTGTTGGAACAGACGATTTTGAGTTTCAATTAAAGCGAATGCTGGAAGTTCAAGGCCATAGAGGTCCAGATTTTACAGGGACTTTCTTTGATAGAGGTTTCTCTGCATTGGGGCACAACAGGCTTTCCATAATAGATTTATCTCAAAAGGCTAATCAACCTTTTAATGATGTTTCAGGCAGATATATAATAGTTTTTAATGGTGAAATCTATAATTATTTAGAGCTTAAAGAAAGGTTGAAGCATGATTATCATTTTAAAACGGCATCTGATACAGAGGTATTATTAGCAGCTTTTATAAAATATGGGAAAGATTGTTTAAGAATACTTAATGGTATGTTTTCATTTGCCATTTGGGATACTTTGAAAAAAGAATTATTTGCTGCACGAGACCGTTTTGGTATCAAACCATTTTATTACTTTAAAAGTAAAGATGTATTTGTTTTTTCTAGCGAAATCAAAGCCATTCATAACACTGGAGTAAATAGAAAACCAAGTGGAATGGTTTGGTCTAATTATTTTGTAAATGGAAGTTATGGTTTACCAAACGAAACATTTTGGGAGGGAATTAATCAACTACAAGCAGGTCATTACTTAGAATTGTCTAATAACCAATTAAAAATAACAAAGTGGTACAATTTTGAAAGCAATGTAAATAATCAAGCTAAAATAACTGATTATGAGGAGGCTAAAGCCATTTATAAAGATTTGCTGATAGACAGCATTAGTTTAAGGTTTCGTGCAGATGTACCTTTAGGTTTTAATGTAAGTGGTGGTTTGGATAGTTCAGCATTACTGGCCTTGGCAAATATTTCACAAAAAGACATATCAAAAATTGAAGCTTTTACATTTTATACTGGTGATAAAAACTATGATGAATTACCTTGGGTAGAACAAATTATAGCACGTTATAAATGCCCGTTAAATAAAGTGTTGCTATCTGCTAATGAAGTTCCGGGTTTATCAAACTTTATAACTCAAATTCAAGATGAACCCTTTGGAGGCATACCAACTTTAGCGTATTCAAAACTATTTGCGTCAGCATCAAAAAAAGGTGTAAAAGTACTGTTAGATGGACAAGGAATGGATGAGCAATTAGCAGGTTACGATTATTACAACAATAATTCCAAATCTACAATTCAAGGGATTAATAAGAGTCCATTTAGAAAAGACATGTTACATCCATCATTCGCGGATAATGTCTCAAAAGGAGAATATCCAACGCCTTTTAAATCTTCACTAGAAAATCAGCAATACAGAGATTTATTTTATACTAAAATACCCAGATCTTTACGTTTTAATGACAGGGTTTCTATGGCTTATTCAACAGAATTAAGAGTGCCTTTTTTAGATTATAGATTAGTGGAATTTGGTTTTTCTCTCCCCGTAGAATTTAAAATTAAAAATAATCAGGGCAAGTGGCTTTTAAGAGATTTAATAAGTAACCATGTTGGTAGAAATGTTTCATATACACCAAAACGACCTTTACAAACACCCCAACGCGAATGGTTAGGTCATGATTTAAAAAGTTTTGTTAAAAATCATATAGATAATATCAAATCTAGCGAGTACAAATCGTGGTTTAATGAAACGAAAATGGATTTGGAATGGCATAAATATCTAGCAGGTGATAATCAATCAAGTTTTCATATTTGGCAGTTGGTTAACTTCTCAATGTTATTGGCTTAATGGTTTTTTGGTTAAACTAAAATATTATCTTTGGGTTCTTAACCACAACCACTCTAAAATTGCAAAACATAAAATCAAAGTTAGCTCTAGTAATAACGGATGGCGTTGGTTTTAGAAATTTCATTTTAAGTGATTTTTTGAAATTTGCAAATCAATCTTTTGATGAGGTTGTTATTTTATCATGTTTGCCAAAAGAAATCTATAATGAACATACGCATTTAAGAGTGATTGAATTGGATGTTTTCGAAGAGCGATTCAAAACATGGTTTTTTAGAAAAGCTAAAGAAATAGCACATCTTAAATTACATGAGAAAGGAAATCTAGGAATTCAAGATAATCTAAAAACC
Organism: Flavobacteriaceae bacterium HL-DH10; assembly: GCA_031826515.1. NCBI lineage: Bacteria > Pseudomonadati > Bacteroidota > Flavobacteriia > Flavobacteriales > Flavobacteriaceae > Thalassobellus > Thalassobellus suaedae. The sequence goes on from CP134536.1 coordinate 2,850,315, forward strand.
AATGATTCAAAACTTAAAACGCCCAGAGGCTACGCTACACGTTTTATCTATAAGTTGACTTCATTGTTTCATTCAGAAAAAAATATTCAACAGTTTCAGAAACTACAAAATTTAACGTTTTCTAACCATAAAATAACAAAAGAATATAAGTCTATTTTAGAAAAAGAGCAATTTACTTTATTATTTTTTACACATCAACGACCACCTTATATAGCACCATTGGTGTATGCAGCACAACAACTAAAATTAAGAACAGCAGCATTTATTTTTAGTTGGGATAATTTGGCTTCTAAAGGTAGAATGGCATCTAATTTTGATTATTATTTGGTTTGGAGTGATTTAATGAAACAAGATTTACTTCAATTTTATACATCTATTGAACAGGAACAAATAAAAGTGGTTGGAACACCACAGTTTGTACCTTATGCCATGCCAAATTATAAAATTCCCAAAGTAGAATTCATTGAAGAGTTCAATTTAAATACCAATTTGAAAACCATTTGTTTTAGTTGTGGTGATATTTCTACTAGTAAAAATGATGAATTATATATAGAAATTATTGCAACAGCGATTGTTGAAAAAAGCATTGAACCTGTTAATTTTATTGTTAGAACATCGCCAGCTGAAGATCCAATACGTTTTCAAACTTTGGTTGATAATTTTTCATTTATTAAATGGAATTTCCCAAAATGGAAACAAGTCCGGGCAAATCACCAAGAATCATGGTCGCAACGTATTCCAACAATTGAAGATATTAAACAATTACGAGCACTTTTAGAGTATTCAGATTTAAATATTAACATGCTTTCAACCATGAGTTTAGATTTTATGCTGTTTGATAAGCCTGTAATAAACCCTATTTTTGGTAATGTGAATAATGGATTATATAATGATCAACGATTTTTAGGATACGCACATATTCAGCATTTGGTAAATAGTCAATCTTCAAGAATTGTAAAAAATAAAGAACAATTGATTCAAGCTATTATAGCTTATTTAAATAACGATACAGATTCTATAAACCGAAAAAACTTTATTAAACAGCAAGTAGGAGTTTCTTTAGAAGAAACAAACAAACAACTAGTTGCGAGTTTGAAAATATGGGCATAAACCAAAAACATATCGCCATTATTTGTAACTACGAACTTCTTAAAGATAGGGTAGGCGGTATGGATTATTTTTTCTGGGCATTCAATAAAGCTTGTACGGATAAAGGGATAAAAGTTGATTGGTTTTTTCCAAACATAGGAACACATGGCGATTACCATACATTCGAAATTTTCCCTTCTAACGGTGTTACTTTAGAACAAGGTTTTATAAGACATATTAAAAAGCAGCCAGTTCAGTATTCATATATTGTCACCCATTTCGTGGAATTATGCACGTCATTTTTTGCAACTGTTAAAAAGCATCAGCAAGCTAGAATAATTGCTGTAGACCACAACCCAAGACCTTTATTGGGTTATCCGTTTAAAAAGCGATTGAAGAAACGAATAAAGGGGATATTGTATTCTAAATATATCGATTTATTTATTGGTGTTTCAAATTATACAAGTCAGGCCATTTTAAACGATTTTGGCAACTTTTTAAAACCAAAAACCCAAACCATTTATAATGGTGTTTTGATAGATGATATCATTCCTAAAACGGCAGCAAGACGTCGTGTAAATCCCAAGTTTTTAGTAGTGTCTCATTTGCGGGAATCTAAAGGCATTCAAGATTTAATTAAAGCAGTGCATTTACTGCCAGATAATTTAAAAGTTCATTTAAAGGTTGATGTTTATGGTGATGGCCCTTATGAAAAAGAGTTGTTAAAGTTAGTTGAAAACTATAAATTAGAAATCAATTTTAATTTTAAAGGCAGTCAATCTAATTTAAAAGCCTTATGTCAGCATTACGATTATTTAATTCAACCGACTCACATGGAGTGTTTTAGCTTGTCTATTTTAGAAAGTTTAGCTGCAAATATTCCAGTAATTACAACGCCTGTTGGAGGAAACTTAGAGGTGATTAAAGAAGGTAAAAATGGGTTTGTTTTTAAGACAAAAAATATTAAAGAGTTAGCGGTTTTATTAGAGGATGTAATTAATGGGAATAAGTACATTGAAGGACCTACAAGGAATTTAATAAAAACTCAGTTTTCATTAGATGATATGGTTGATAATTATCTTAGACTTTTAGACTAGATTAAGCAGAGCTCTTAATTTAGAATTAGTAATAACTATAAAAAAATGAATAAAAAAATAATTTTCTCAAATTCCTTTTCCCCTAGAACAGGACATAATTTTGCTTCAGAGGTTCTAAAAATATTTACAGATCACGAGGTATTGGCCCATCATCGAAGTGAGACAAGATTATCTACATTTTTAGACGCTTATTATTCGATTTACAATAACATTATTTATTATGAATCAGATAAAGCCTTTTTTGATAAAATTATTTTAAATGACATTAGGAAAAACATTATAAACGAATCTAAAAAAGAGTATGTTATGATAAAGGATACTTCTTTTAAAGGTGTGAAATATTTAAGTGAAGTTTTTCCCGATGATATTCATATCATATTACTTAGGCGTCCACAAGACGTTTTTGGTTCTTTGTTTAAAGGTATGAATTTAAAAAAAAAGGGAGTTAAAAATTTTATCAAGCGTATAACAACCCCTTTAGGGTTGTATCCCTATTTTTATTGTAGAAAGGTAACCCAAAAAGTGTTAAGTGATATGCCTAAAATAACCAAAAAACATTTTGTGTTACGTTATGAAGATTTAGTGCTGAAAAATGATAAAGTATTAAATGAGTTAAAAGTTAAGTTCAATACAAAAAAAACTTTATTACAAATAAAGAAAGAAATTGATGTGATAGAAGTTATAAATACTTCATTTATAGAAGAAACAGGTGCCAAACGGATATGGGAGTCTTTACCTAAAACAGAAGCATTTAACCCAGTAAATAGAAAAAAGCATCCTTTTTTAGTTCAAAAAGGAATTGATTTAGGGAGTAGGAAATTGGCTAGATATTTAAATTACTAGGATAATGAACATAGGCTTTCTAACACCCGAATATCCACACCCTAAAACAGGCAAGTCAGGCGGTATAGGGACCAGTATTTTCAATCAGGCCAAAGCCTTGGTTGATTTGGGACATGAGGTGCGTATTTTAGTGTATGGGCAGGATGGGGATGATTATTTTATGGAAGACGGATTGCATTTTCACAAAATAAAAAATATAAAAGTAAAAGGATTGTCACTGTTTTTAACCCAAAAAAAAGTAGAACGCGTACTTAATGCCTTATATGTGTCTGGTAAATTAGATATTGTAGAAGCCCCAGACTGGACAGGGTTTACAGCTTTTGTAAGACCCAAATGTCCCTTGGTAATTAAAGAACATGGGAGTGATACGTATTTTTGTCATTTGGAACAGCGCCCAGTTAAATTTAAAAATAAGTTTTTGGAAAAGCGTGCCTTCACAAAAGCTGACGGTATCATTAGTGTGAGTGCGTTTACAGGAAAACTCACTAATAGCTTATTTAAACTAAAAAGAGACTTTACTGTGATTCCAAATAGTATTGATAGCACGTTATTTGAGGCAAAAACTAATGATACTAGTACGTTGACGATTCTTTATTTTGGGACCCTAATAAGAAAAAAAGGGCTTTTGGAACTACCAAAAATTTTTAATTTGGTTTATAAAAAAAATACTAAAGCTAGATTGCTTCTTGTTGGTAGAGATAGTACCGATATTAAAACAGGTTCATCTTCAACCTGGGAATTAATGCAACCCTTGTTTGATGAGTCGGCTTTTAATAATGTAAGTTATTTGGGAGCAGTTGCCTATTCTGAAATTCAGGAACTTATTGGAAAGTCAACAGTTTGTGTGTTTCCCTCTTTTGCCGAGGCATTACCTGTTTCTTGGTTAGAAGCCATGGCTATGGAAAAAGCTATAGTAGCTTCTAATATAGGATGGGCAAAAGAAATGATTGAAGATGGTAAAGAAGGGTTTTTGGTAAATCCAATACATCATGAGCAGTATGCTGAGCGTGTTTTGGAATTGCTTGATGATACCAGTAAACAAAAACAATTTGGTAAAGCTGCAAGGGAAAAAGTAATTGCAAAGTTCAGTATGGAAACAGTGGCTAAACAAAGTTTAGAGTTTTATAGTCAACTAATACATTAGGCTATGGTTATACTTTATCATTGTCATAATAAGATTCAAGAGGTGGTTACTACTAAGCATCAAAAAATTGATGTTGATAAAAATGTGACGCTTGTTAAGGCTTTGCATAATCTAGCTAATCAATTTCCAAATGAAATAATAGTGTGGTGCCATCTGGATTACAAAGATTATTTAGATTTAAAGGTCATTAAAACTATTTTTCATCACAACAAAATAATGCTGTCATACCATCCAGGAGACCATCAATTTTTGGATGAGCGAATAGGTTATGTGGAGGAATCCGTTTTTATAAATATCAATAAAAAAGTATCCTACCCTACTTGGCAAATGAGTAGTGCAGTAGGAGCTATACATGCAACTGTTTTATTGGAAATAAAAAACAGCATAGCACTAGATTCTAACTTTGATTATTACCTTAATTCTTTGGCAAAATTAGCGATGCCGCTTGGATTATTCTGTTATTCAGAGCCTCGATTATTATCTGGGGAAATGAAATTGACTAATTCTAAAGCGGATATGTTTACTCTTTTCAAGTTTGTTAAACAGCATTATAAGATGCGATGGGTGTTTTTATTGGTTTTGAATATATGGTTGTATGAAAAAAAAATAATGTTGCTTCCTTTTTTGTATACATTTTGTTTTGGTAAAAGAACCAATATATCTATAAACTTGGATGCCATAACTGTTCAATCTTCCAAAAAAGGATTAGATAAAACAACCATAGATGTTATCATTCCAACCATTGGTAGAAAATCTTATTTGTACGACGTATTATGTGATTTGCGAAACCAAACTCAGCTCCCAAAACATGTGATTGTTGTGGAACAAAATCCAGTTGAAGAAAGTGTTTCAGAATTGGATTATTTAATATCAGAATCTTGGCCGTTTAAAATATTACATACATTTACACACCAAACAGGTGCTTGTCATGCCAGAAACATCGCTTTGAAACAAGTAAAAAGTGATTGGGTGTTTTTAGCGGATGATGATATTGTAATTGAAAATAACTTTCTAGCTAAAATCAATCACACTATTAATCAATTCCCATATAAAGCGTTTACTTTTCGTTGCTATTTAAAAGGAGAAACCAAAGTGTTCAATAAAATTATACAATGGGGAACTTTTGGTTCTGGTTGTAGTATTGTGAATATGGAGTCTTTAAACGGAAGTGTTTTTTCAGAAGCCTATGAACATGGCTTTGGAGAAGACTCCGATTTTGGAATGCAACTTCGTAATAAGGGTATTGATGTTATTTATTTACCAGAACCCTCTATATTACATTTAAAAGCCTCTATAGGTGGCTTTAGAACAAAACCTAAGTTGTTATGGCAAGACGAGGATGTACAGCCAAAACCATCACCAACAGTTATGTTATTTCAATTATTGCACAAAACCAAGACCCAACAATTGGGATACAAAACGTTATTGTTTTTAAAATATTACAATAAGCAATCCATTAAAAAACCTTTTAAATATTATAGAGCATTTAAAAAACAGTGGAGCCAAAGTTTAAACTATGCTAACCAATTAAAAAATAATTTCTAATGATGTTTTCATTGATAGTATGTACCTATATCCGACCGCAACCTTTGTTAGAATTATTGCAGTCGGTTAAAGAACAAACGTTATATCCTAATGAAATTTTAATAATTGATGGTTCATCAAACAACGAAACTGAGACAGTTTTAAATAAAAAACCTTTTAAAAACTTAAGATATTATAAGGTTGATAAATTAAACAGAGGCTTGACCAAACAGCGGAATTTTGGAATTAATTTGGTTTCTAAAGATTCTGAAATAATGTGTTTTTTAGATGATGATATTATTTTAACTCCTAGCTATTTTGAAACCTTAATTGAAACGTATTCAATTAAATCAGACGCATTAGCTGTTGGGGGTTATATTACGAATGAAGTTTCATGGAAATTATCAGATAATCAAAATGACTCGTCAAAATTTTATTTTGATGGTTGGATGCGTAATGAACCTTCGCGATTTAAAATAAGACAATTATTTGGTTTGTTGCCAGATGTGGACCCAGGATTTATGCCTACATTTTCTCATGGGCGTTCTATTAGTTTTTTACCACCATCAGAAAAGATTTATGAAGTTGAACAACTTATGGGGGGGTATCTAGTTATAAAAAAGAAGTTTTCAATAGCCTTAAATTTTCTAATTATTTTGAAGGTTACGGACTTTATGAGGATGCCGATTTTTCATTGAGACTAGCGAAAATGGGTCGTCTATATATAAATACTGGCGCACAATTAGAACATTATCATGATGACTCTGGACGACCAAATAAATATAATTATGGAAAAATGGTTATTAGAAATGGGTGGTATGTGTGGCGCGTGAAATATTCAAATCCTTCAATAAAAGCTAAAATAAAATGGCATTGTACAGCCATATTACTAACTAAAGTTAGGGTTTTAAATATAATAACAACTTCAAACAGAAAAGAAGCTTTAACAGAAAGTTTAGGACGAATTGTTGGTTGGTTTTCGCTTATCTTTAATCCGCCTAAGGTTGAATTATAAAACATCTATCTAATATTTAACAATGAAATTTTTAATCCTCACACATGTTTTACACAAGCAGCAGAACAACCAATGGTTTGCCTATGCGCCTTATGTGAATGAGATGAATTTATGGTTTAAATATGTAGATGAGGTTGAAATAGTAGCGCCAATTTTAATAAATAAAACAAGTTCAATAGAACACCCCTATTCACATAATAATATTAAGTTTAATAAAATACCATCTATTGCCTTTATAAATTTTAAGCAGTCTTTTTTGTCGATATTTTTATTGCCATCAATTTTCTTTAAAATTTTCAAAGCTTGTAAAGAAACAGATCATATTCATTTGCGATGTCCTGGAAATATTGGTTTAATAGGGTGTTTAGTTCAAATACTATTTCCTTCAAAACCTAAGACTGCAAAATATGCTGGAAATTGGGATCCAAACGCGAAACAACCCTTAAGTTATAAGTTGCAAAAATGGATTTTAAGGAATACATTTTTAACTAAAAATATGACCGTTTTGGTGTATGGAGATTGGAACCATCAAACTAAAAATATAAAATCCTTTTTTACGGCTACTTATAAAAACTCTGAAATAGAAAAACTTATAAAAAGAGAGTATTCAGACATGTTAAAGTTTGTTTTTGTGGGCAGTTTAGTTGAGGGCAAAAGACCTTTGTTTGCAATTAAGTTAGTAGAAGAACTATACAAGCAAGGAAAACAAATCACTTTAGATCTGTATGGTGATGGCGTTTTAAAAGAAGTTTTGCAAAATTATATAGTAGAAAACAAATTAGAAGATGTTATTGTCGTGCATGGTAACCAATCTAAAGAAATTATAAAAGAGGCATTACGAAAGGCTCATTTTTCAATATTACCATCAATTTCTGAAGGTTGGCCAAAAGCAATAGCTGAAGCCATGTTTTTTGGGGTAATTCCCATTGCAACAAAAATATCCTGTGTGCCTAATATGTTAGATTATGGAGAAAGAGGCATATTAATTGAACCAAAATTAGATGTTGCTACAACCATTATAAATAAGGCATTACCTAATGTTTTGTTATTAGAAGGGATGTCTCAAAAAGCTTCAAATTGGGCGCAAAGTTATACCTTAGAGGTTTTTGAGGAAGAAATTTCTAAACTGATAATGCCTTCATGAGAGTATTACAATTAATAGATTCATTACATGCTGGAGGTGCGGAGCGCGTCGCTGTAAACTTAGCAAACGGATTATCTACTAAAATTGATAAGTCCTTTTTATGTGCGACTCGACAAGAAGGACATTTAAAGGAAAGTATTTCAAGTCAGGTGGGTTATTTGTTTTTAAATAAAACAAAAACTATAGATTTTAGAGCGATACAAAAGTTGAAAGCTTTTATTAAAGAAGAAAAAATTGAAATAATTCACGCACATTCCAGCTCTTTTTTTTTAGCAACTATTATTAAAATAATATACCCAAAGCTTGTATTGGTATGGCATGATCATTATGGGAAAAGTGAGTACTTAGATAAACGTCCGACATTTGTTTTAAAATGGTGTTCGAAATTATTTAATCATGTTTTTGTAGTTAATTCCAAGTTAGAAAGTTGGTCTAAAGAAATGCTTGATTGTAAATCGGTAAGTTATTTGCCGAATTTTGCAGTTGCTAACAACAAAGCATCTTTAACAAAATTAAAAGGGGAAGCAGGAAAAAGAGTTATTTGTTTAGCAAATTTCAGAGCGCAGAAGGATCATATAAATCTTTTAAAGGCTTTTAATATGGTATGGAAAACAAATACGGGTTGGACATTGCATTTAGTTGGTCATGATTTTAAAGATGAGTATGCATTAGACATTAAAAATTTTATAAAAGATAATGCCTTAGAAAAGCATGTCTTTATTTATGGAAGTTGTACGGATATTTCTCATATTTTAAATCAGAGCGATATAGGGGTGTTATCTTCAAAATCAGAGGGTTTGCCTTTGTCGTTATTAGAATATGGCTTAGCAGGCTTAGCAACTATTACAACTAATGTTGGAGATTGTTACAAAGTGGTTTCCAAAGATGCAGAAGGCCTTTTAATTCCTTCAAATAATACAGATGCTTTAGTAAATGCTTTGTTGAAATATATCAATAATAAAAATTTAAGACTTGAGTCAGGACGATGTTTAAAAGCGAAGGTTAATACGTCGTTTTCTGAACCGTCTATATTAAATTCCATTTTAGAAACTTATAAAAAACACCAAATATGAAGTTGTCTTTGTATTATAAACTTCTTGTGTTTCATATAGTTTTAGCTATTGGTATTTTTGTCTATAAACCATTAGCATTAGCTTATTTTCTGCTCATTATTGTATTTTTTAGTTATAAAATTTTAAGGGCATCTAAAAAGTATAAAACATTCTATGTGCTATTAGCTTGTGCTTACATCGTGGGAATTGAAGTTTTTTTAAGGATGAATGGGGGTACAGTATTTTATGAAGCAAGTAAATATTTAGTTATTGTATTTGTTGTGATGGGATTATTGAGTAATAGCTTTTCAAATCAAGCCATAATTTATTTGATTTATATTTTATTGCTAATCCCAGGGATTTTTGTTGCGGTAACAGAAATGGGGTTTGAATCGGATATTAGAAGAGCCATTGCTTTTAATTTAAGTGGTCCTATTTGTTTAGGAATCACTGCATTTTATTGTTATAAGAGGAGTTTAAGCTTTAAGCAGATAAAAATTATATTGTTAGCTTTTTTATTTCCGCTTATTAGTATGGCTGTTTATTTGGTTTTATATACACCAAATTTACAAGAGATTATAACCAGTACAGGATCTAATTTTAGTGCTTCTGGTGGTTTTGGACCTAATCAAGTAGCAACCGTTTTGGGTATAGGTATGTTTGTGTTATCAACACGTTTTTTTATGTCTAGAGAGTTATTCTATCATAGAATTATTGATTTAATTTTGTTTGCATTATTAGGGTTTAGAGCATTGGTAACATTCAGTAGAGGAGGCGTCATTACAGCTACTATATTGATTGTCTTTTTTTTAGCCGTTTATTATTTTAAAGTTAATATAAAAACGAAATTCCGTATTAAATTTTCATTATTTGTTTTCTTAATGATGGTGGTCTTTACTTGGTTGGTTAGCTCCATTCAAACCAGTGGGTTTTTAGATAAACGTTATGCGAATCAAGATGCAGCTGGAAGAGAAAAGGAAGATATTACTACAGGAAGAACAGATTTGTTAGCTTTTGAGATTGGTGAATTTGTTGATAATCCTTTTTTAGGAATTGGTGTTGGTAAAGTAAAAGAAGCACGTTTAAATGAAACGGGTGTTGCTGCAGCCTCACATAATGAAATGAGCCGTATAGTTGCAGAGCATGGTTTGTTTGGGGTATTTGCTTTTTTAATTTTATTGCTTACTCCATTGGTGTTTAGAATGAGAAATAGAACGAATCTATTTTTTTATTCATTCTATTTGTTTTGGTTTCTAACCATTAATCATTCTGCCATGCGAATTGCTGCGCCAGCATTTATTTATGGACTTTGTTTGTTAAATATCACTTATGAAACACCCAAAACGAAATCATTATACCCAAAACATGATTAAACAGATGCTACATGTGACTCCCGATAGCTATCGGGATGAAAAACAATAAATATAACACATGAAAAAACTTCTATATATAGGAAATCAATTATCTCAAAAAGGTAAAACAGAAACAACTATTGAGACATTAAGCAAATCTTTGAGGTTAGAAGGTTATCTTGTTTTTACTGCTTCAGAAATTCAAAATAAGATAGTTCGTTTACTGGATATGCTATTTCACATACTTAGATATAGAGCCCAAGTTGATTTTGTTTTAATGGATACGTATAGCACACAAAATTTTTATTATGCTTATTTGTGTAGTCAATTGTGTAGATTTTTAAAGTTGAAATATATCCCTATTCTACATGGCGGTAATTTACCAAATAGGTTGAAAACACACCCAAAGTTAAGCAAACAGATCTTTAATAATGCTTATAAAAATATAGCACCTTCTGAATATATTTTATCGGAATTTAAAAAACAGGGTTATCATAATTTAGTATATATTCCTAATTCTATAAAGCTTAAAAATTATCCGTTTAAGCAACGTATTATTGATAAACCAAAACTTCTTTGGGTACGTTCTTTTTCAGAAATTTATAATCCATTATTAGCAATAGATGTTTTTAATCAGTTACTAAAAGAAGACGTTGAAGCCTCATTATGTATGGTTGGTCCGGAAAATGATGGTTCACTTAAAAAAGCGAAAGTCTATGCCAATCAATTAGATGTAGATATTACGTTTACGGGAAAACTTTCTAAGCAAGCATGGATTGATGTATCACAGGACTATAATATTTTTATTAATACCACTAATTATGATAATATGCCAGTAAGTGTTATTGAAGCTATGGCATTAGGATTACCTATTGTCTCAACCAATGTTGGTGGTATGCCTTTTTTAATTGAAAATGAAAAAGAAGGCATATTAGTTAAACCCAATAATGTAAATGTATTTGTAAGCGCCATAAAGAAGCTCCAAACTAATAGAGAACATGTAAATTCAATAACTAATAATGCAAGGAAAAAAGTGGAATGTTTTGATTGGGAAATTGTTAAAAAACAATGGCTTAGTGTTTTGCAGTGATTTTTGGTTTTAGTTGAATTAACTTACTATATTTACAGTCTCTCAAAAACTGCTCATTAAATGTCGAAAAAAGGAATTCACTTCAATATTTCCGAACGTAAAGTATTATTGCGTGTTTTTGATATTATTTCAATACTTGTTGTTTTATATTTTGTAAGTAACACATTTGATTTTGATTATTTTACTATCAATAAAGAAAATTGGAGATGGGTATTTGTGTTAATTTTATACATTTCTCTATTCGGAACTATTTTTGAACTTTACGATTTGCAAAAATCTAGTAGGTTAGAAAAAGTACTAGCTAATATTATACTCACAGCATCTGTTACCGTGCTGTTTTATTTTTTAACCCCATTTTTCACTCCTATTTTACCAGACAATAGATTGCAAATTCTTTATTTTTATTTTGCGATACTATTTGCTCTGTTTGTTTGGCGTTTAGCCTATATAACGTTTATAGTATCTCCACGTTTTTATAAAAAAGTACTAATAGTTGGAGAAACCTCTAATATACAAACGATTGTAGAAGCTTTTAATGGAGCAGATTCTAATTATAAAATAGTTGGTTTTATTAATTGTGAAGTACAGAAAATAGATAAGATTAAATTTAATGGAATAGTTGAATATAGCCCTAAGCAAATTTATCAAGTTATTAAAGATGAAAGTATATCTGAAATTGTTATTGCTAGCTATAATTCAGAATCGATAACACCAGAAATTTATAAAGATCTTATAACACTTTTAGAAGGCGGGTTTTCAATAAAAGAGTATGCACAGGTTTATGAAGACATGACCTATAGAGTGCCTGTTCAGTTTGTAGGAAAAGATTTTTATAAATACTTCCCCTTTAGTAGAAGTAATCAAAATAAAATGTATCTGTTTTTTCATCGTTTTTTTGATGTCCTTATTTCTGTGACAGGAATTTTATTTAGTGTTTTCATTATTCCATTTGTTATGTTAGGTAATTTAATTGGTAATCGTGGTCCTCTTTTTTATTCCCAGGAACGCATTGGTAAAAATGGTAACCTTTTTAAAATAGTTAAGTTTAGAACTATGGTGAAGAATGCTGAAAAAGATGGAGCCGTTTGGGCCAAAAAGAATGATGTTAGGATAACACCTTTTGGGAAGTTTTTAAGAAATTCTAGGCTAGATGAAGTCCCTCAGTTTTTGAATATTTTAAAAGGTGATATGAGTTTAATCGGACCAAGACCCGAGCGCCCATATTTTGTTAGAGAGTTATCGCAAACGCTTCCTTTTTATGAGACAAGGCATATTATTAAACCAGGTTTAACAGGGTGGGCACAGGTAAATACTAGATACGGGTCTTCAATAGATGATAGTTTACTAAAACTTCAGTATGATTTATATTATATTAAGCATAGAAGCTTTTTTCTGGATATTAATATTCTTATAAAAACCATTAGTACTATGATTTTCTTTAGAGGGCAATAGATTACGTTTTATGTCTAAAGTTTGTTATAATGATTTATTAAAAATATATACCGAATACATAAAGCGATTAATAAAGGAATTAGCCCAATTGCAAACACTTGTATTCCAATAATCCAATGTAAGGTTAATAGGCATAAAAGGATGACTAAAAGTTTTATGTACTTTATAAACCAATCACTAATATTCTTTTTATATAATTGGCTTAGTACTAAAATGTTAATAGGACAAGCCCAAAGTAGATTATAATTTTGGTGTGTACCTGTATGATTAGTAGCAAACCAAAGCAGTAAGATAACTACGCTAATAAGTCCAGTAACACTAAACAAAGTGATATCTAACCATTTACTTTGCTTGTTGTTTTTATAATCTTTATAAGTGATGAAGATGATAAGAAATCCAATAATTCCAAAAATGAATAAAGGACTCGTTAAAAAGGATTCTCTTTCTACAGTTTCTTTTTTAGCGTAAAGTATTTTGCTTTCTTTTACTAGTGGCGTACTCCCGTTATTTATGGTTGCTGCTTTAAAGAATTTATAGATGTATTTGGGTAAAAACATCTGTTCTTCTGGTGTTGCTTTTTTATCAATTACAGCACCTAAAGCCATATCGATGCCTAAACTTCCCCAAGAATTTCTATTAAGATTTTCGTGTATTAAGGTTCTAAACGATTTTTCTTCGTAATTTTCAGGAAGCTTAAATTGAATGGTGTTGTTTGCTGCAATATTAGTGACATCTTTAATTTTGGTAGCACAGTTATCAAAAAAGAATTCATATAAATAATTTCTATTTTTTGGCTTGTAATTGTTTAATAAGAAGTTGTATAATTTTTGTTTTTCAGTTTGAGAAAGGTTTAAAATTTGCGCTTTTATACTTCTATTATAATATGCATATACTTGATAAAACCTGTAAAAATCATCTTTCCCTATGGAATAGTTGAGTTTGCCTTGAGCAAATTTTAAATAAAAATTAGGAGCATTAAAATTAAATTCACCATAACCATAAACTTCATCAATTTTATTTTTACGATCTAAAATTCTAAAGGCACTATGTCCAAAAGCATCATTTAAATCATTACCAGGACCAACAGTAAGGACACTTATTTCGGCTTCATTAGATAAAATGTTTGGTTGAGCCTGTAGAGTAATAAAAAACAAAAAAGAGACTAAAAGGATAAGTTGTTTTTGCATATTTTATTGATTACCGAAAGATACTTAAATCTACTTTTAAAGAAAACACATTAGAATATAAAGCCACACTTTGGTCGCCAATATCGGTAAATGCATAATCTATTTGAATACCATTATATTTAAAGCCTAAACCAAAACTAGGTTGAAAACTTAACTGCTCGGTATTATCTATTTGTAACTCATTCTGAAAATTACCTAAACCAGCACGTAAATAAACCATATCTATATAACCAAACTCAAAACCTAAAGCAGGATTGATACTAGCAAATGATGAAGAGAATACATCATTGTTTTCTTCAAACCTAACATTTAAATTAACCGAAGTTAAAAGCGTATAATCGTAGTTGAAGTCTACTAATTTAGAAATTCCAATCTGTAGTTTAGGAATGGTTATTTCAGTAGTTTCTGGGAGTTCTTGGTTCTGTCCCTCTACAGCATTTTGTACTTTAGCAAATTCTGTTTCATCAATTGCCCAAGCATTAAATGTTGTAGTAATATCGCGCGCCATCACTCCAAATTTCCAGTCGTTTTCAGTTTCAAACTGAATTCCTAAATCTAAACCAAATCCCCAAGAAGACGCAAAATCGCCTATAATACGACGAATTACTTTGGCGTTAACACCATAGTTTAAACCTTGTACAGGAAGCTTTCTGGCATAAGAAAACGTTAAGCCATAATCGGCAGTTGAAAATAAACTAATTCTATCATAATTAATATTGCCTTGTTCGTCAATAAGTTGCGTTGTGTTTAAAATATCATCAACTGCAAAGCGAATTAATGATATGGCAATAGCACTTCTATCATCTAAAGGCATGGCATAAGCCGCATAATCATAGTTGGCAATATTAGCAAAGTAGCTAGAATGCATTAATGCTAATTGATTGTCTTCAAGTTTTAATAATCCAGCAGGATTCCAATAACTTGAGTTAACATCAGCCGTATGTGACGTTACTGCACTACTCATACCCAAAGCAGCAGCATCCACACCAATATTCATAAACTCATTAGAATATTTTCTAGTGGTTTGACTAAATATAGATATTGAAATTATAGAGAATAATACCGTTAAATAAGCTTTCAATCGCAATTTTTTTACAAAGATGCACATAATTTACAATCTTTAAAACTTCAAAATGTAATAGATATTGTTTAATACTGGTATTAGACGAAAATTGTTTATTATTTTTACAAAAACAAATTTGAGAACATGAACAAATATATTCCGAATGCATTAACCCTTTTAAATCTTTTCTGCGGAAGTATAGCAGTTATATTTGCGGTTAATAATAATTTTGTAACCGCTGCTTTGTTTGTGTTTTTAGGCATTTTTTTCGATTTCTTTGATGGTTTTGCTGCTCGAAAATTGAATGTTCAAAGTGCATTGGGTGTTCAGTTGGATTCTTTAGCGGATCTGGTAACTAGCGGATTGGTACCAGGTATAGTTATGTATAAACTTCTAGAATTATCTGATAGAAGTTGGACTGCGATAAATTTTATAAATGACTCCAGTTTGAGTTTTAGAGAAATTTCGCTTTTTCCTCTTTTTGGTTTAGCTATAACCTTGGCATCAGCATACAGGTTAGCAAAATTTAATATAGATGAAGAGCAACAAACTTATTTTAAAGGCTTGCCAACTCCAGCAAATACATTACTTATAATAGCATTACCACTAATAATAGAATTTCAAAATAGTGATGCAATAAATACTATTATTCTTAATAAATGGTTTTTAATTGTAGTGACTATTTTAAGCTGTTACCTTTTAAATTCAAACATTAAACTATTCGCTTTAAAATTTAAAGATTATAGTTTTAAAAATAACGGCACTAGATATATTTTTATTTTATTGTGTTTGGTGTTATTAATAGTATTACAATTTGCAGCTATTCCAATCATTATATTACTTTATATATTCATGTCTGTTCTAGACAATTTAACATCGAAATAATTTAATGGCATCAGGTTTTTTTGCACTTTTAGACGATATAGCTAGCTTAATGGATGATGTTGTAGCTATGAGTAAAATTTCCACTAAAAAAACAGCGGGAATATTAGGCGATGATTTAGCTGTGAATGCAGAAAAGGCAACAGGCTTTATAGCCTCTAGAGAACTTCCTGTATTATGGGCAATAACCAAAGGTTCTGCGCTTAATAAATTAATTATTTTACCAATTGCTTTTTTACTAAGTGCCTTTGCGCCATGGGGTGTTACTTTGGCTTTAATTTTAGGAGGATTTTATTTAGCCTTTGAAGGATTTGAAAAAGTATATCATTTCTTTTTACCACATAAACATGAAGGCACAGGAGAAAACCATTCTGAAGTAAAAACTATTTTATCAAAAGAAGAGGTAGCTATTGCTGAAAAAATGAAAGTTAAATCAGCAATTTTTACTGATTTTATATTGTCTGTAGAAATTATAATCATTGCACTTGGAACAGTAATAGGTAAACCTATTTTATTTCAAGTTTTAGTTGTATCAATAGTAGCTATTGTAGCTACAATTGGAGTGTATGGGATTGTAGCTCTTATTGTTAGAATGGATGATTTTGGATTGAAATTAATAGCCTTAAGTGTTAATAAAAAGGGGATATCACATATAATTGGAAATCTATTGATAAGAACATTACCATGGGTTATAAAAGGCTTGTCTGTTATTGGTACATTAGCCTTATTGTTGGTTGCAGGAGGTATTTTTGTTCATAACATAGACTTTTTGCATCATTTTTTAGAAATGCTTCCCAGTTTTATTAGAGATTTTATTGTAGGCTTGGGGGTTGGTTTTTTTGTGTTTATTTTAGTGAAAGTGTTTGTTTTTCTTAACAAGAAGTTGTTAAAGAAGTAGCGCGGAACCTTAGGATTGTACAAATGATAATATTAAATTAGTTAAAAAAGTTTTTATGAAAGACATTAAATATCCAATAGATTTTAAATTTAATATTGGAACGTTAGCTAACGATTTTACTGCAAAAGACTCCTTAGGAATCACAATAGCTTTTGTAAAGCAGAAAATGTTTAAGTTAAAAGAAGATGTTCTTGTTTATAATGACGAAAGTAAGCAACACATACAATATAGTATTCAAGCAGATAGATGGATTGATTTTTCTGCAGCATATAGTATAAAAGATAAAAACAATAAAGAAATAGGTAAAGTAGCAAGAAAAGGATGGAAATCTATTTGGAAAGCAGAGTATGAATTAATAGACCAGCACCAAAAACTTCAATATCATATTAGAGAAGATAATCCTTGGGTTAAAGTTCTCGATTCTTTAATAGGAGAAATACCAATTTTAGGTTTTTTTACTGGATACCTTTTTAACCCAAGTTACAGTGTGCTTAATTTAAATAATAAACCTATTGTTAAGCTAAAAAAAGAAGCCTCTTTTTTCGGAAGAAAATTTGAGTTATCAAAACTCAATGATATTGATTCTGATGATGAAGAACGTATTATTTTAGGTTTAATGATGATGGTACTTTTAGAAAGAAGAAAAGGCTAATCTAATCTTTAGTCTCTGAATTAGAAGATTTGTTTTTAGGTAAACGTTTCGCTTTTTTTAAACTTTCATTAAGCATCCATTCTAATTGACCATTAGTGCTGCGGAATTCATCCGCAGCCCATTTTTCAATAGCCTTTAGCATATCTTCATTTATACGTAATGCAAAAGCTTTTTTTTAGCCATTAGTTTTTTGTTCTAAATATCTATTAATTATTCTATCGGCATCTGCTTGTTTTTGAGTGCCAATTAAAATTTTTTTACCAGTATGTAATATTAATTGTATCCCGATATTTCCTTTTACATTAATAGCAATACCTTTATTTTTATTCAAAAAATTTCCTGATTTTAAACCCCAACCACCGTATTCTGTTAAAGCTTTATATGTTCTGGTTTTAGCATGTTTTATATCGTTCCAAAATATAGTTTTCATTCTAAAATGAAAAGGAAAAAATTGATAATGTATGCCAACATCGTCCATTCTAGTTTTTAATTTGAAGATAAATATTACCCCTGTCGTGATTAAAACTATGCCCATAGGAATTATATATTCAAATAAGTTTCTGTTATTTATATAGGCTTTAGTAATAATAACTATAGAAAATACAGATGTAATAATCATTAATATGATTAACCAAGGTTGTGTAAATCTCTGTTCTTCTTTAAAAATTCTCATTTTTATTGATTTAAGGTTCCAGTATTTAAAACAGGAGAAGCGTCCTTATCACCACAAAGTATAACCATAAGGTTACTAACCATTGCCGCTTTTCTCTCATCATCTAAATCTACAATTTGCTTTTTTCCTAATTCTTCAAGAGCCATTTCAACCATGCTAACGGCACCTTCAACTATTTTATGTCTTGCAGCGACAATAGCTGTTGCTTGTTGTCTTTTTAACATGGCATTTGCAATTTCCTGAGCATAAGCTAAATATCCTATTCTAGCTTCTAAAACTTCAATACCAGCGATAGATAAGCGTTCATCTATTTCTTTTTCAAGAGCTTCGCTAACTTCGTTTACACTCGATCTTAGCGTGATATCTTCTGTATGTCCTTCATCAGCGAAATTATCATACGGATACATACTTGCTAATTTACGTACAGCAGCATCAGTTTGTACACGTACAAAGTTTTCAAAATTATCTACATCAAAAGCAGCTTTATAAGTGTCTTTAACTCTCCAGACCAAAATGGTACTAATCATAATTGGATTTCCTAATTTATCATTTACTTTTAACCGCTCACTATCGAAGTTGCTAGCACGCAAAGAAATCTTCTTTTTTGTGTAAAATGGTATAACCCAATAGAAACCATTCTTATTAATTGTGCCAACATATTTTCCAAATAAGAGTAATATTCTAGAATTGTTTGGTTGCACCATAATGAATCCTGCGGAAATAAGAATAGCTATAAATACAGGAATAATAAAGAAAAAACTTTTAGTTATAAAGATTGTGGTAATGCTGCCGAAAAACATTATAATAAAAATGAATAGCATAAAGTATCCGTTTGCTGGTGTAATTATTTTTTCTTGTTCCATGATTTTATGATTGTTTAAGTGATATCATTTTGATATCATAAAGATATGACTAAATTTTTTATTTTTTATAAATTTTTATTGTTTTTTATAATGTGAGATGTAAATATTGGGCATAGCAGTTTGACCATTAGACTTAATATATAAGGGTAATGGTATTTATAAATAAGAAAATAGTTGTAATGGAAATAGAAAGGTCTTAGACTTTAATCCCGAATTTTCTTTTTACGAAGTTCAAAATTCTGTCCTAAATACACTTTACGCACCATTTCATCGTTAGCTAAATCTTCAGGTTCACCAGCTTTTAGAATACTACCTTCAAACATAAGATAAGTTCTATCGGTAATAGCAAGGGTTTCTTGAACGTTGTGGTCGGTTATAAGAATACCAATGTTCTTTTTAGTAAGTTGTGCTACAATACGCTGTATGTCTTCAACTGCAACGGGGTCAACACCTGCAAAAGGCTCATCAAGTAAAATAAAATTAGGATCGGTTGCTAAGGCACGAGCAATTTCGGTACGTCGACGCTCACCACCCGACAATAAATCGCCACGACTTTTTCGAATATGACCTAAACCAAACTCTTCAATAAGCGATTCCATTTTATGATGTTGCTCTTTTTTACTTAGTTTAGTAAGTTGTAGCACGCTTAAAATATTATCTTCAATACTTAATTTTCTAAAAACGGAGGCTTCTTGAGCTAAATAACCAATACCATTTTGCGCACGTTTGTACATCGGGTATTTTGTTATTTCAGTATTATCTAAAAAAATATGACCGCCATTAGGTTTAATTAATCCAACAATCATGTAAAAAGAGGTAGTTTTTCCAGCACCATTAGGTCCTAAAAGACCAACAATTTCGCCTTGCTTTACTTCAAGAGAAACATCTTTTACTACTTTTCGTCCGCTGTAGGACTTCATTAAATTTTCGGCTCTTAAAATCATATTTTATATACTGAACGCTAAAAATAGTAAAATCATATACACTATTATAGCAAGGTGTTTAATTTATGGTTTGTTTTTCTTTTCTTTTTTGATTTCTAATAACAACTTTTGAAATATAAATACTTACCTGATATAGAATAAGAATAGGTATAGCTACAATAATTTGACTTGCAATATCTGGAGGTGTAATTATAGCTGATAATATTAATACAATGACAAGCGCATACTTTCTATATTTTTTAAGGAATTCTGGTGTTACCAATCCTATTTTAGTTAAAAAATAAATAATAATAGGTAACTCGAAAATTAAACCAGAAGCTAAAACAGAAGCTCTTACTAATCCAATAAGAGAACTGATATCTATTTGATTATCGACTTTAGAAGAGATGCTATAATTTGCTAAAAAGTTGATAGAAAGTGGTGTGATGATGTAATAGCCAAATAAAGCACCTAAAAAAAACAGTATAGAACAAATAATGATGAAGCCACGCGAATGTTTTCGTTCGCTTTTATGTAAGCCAGGGCTTATAAATTTCCATAGTTGATAAATAATATAAGGAAATGAAATAATAAAACCACCTAAAATAGCCGTCCAGATATCTGCAGAAAACTGTCCTGCCATGGTTCTGTTTTGAAGAATCATTGGCATTTCATTATTACAAAAAGAGGTTTCAACGTTTAAAAAACGTCCTGTTTTACATAAAAACTCATAAGTTGGGAAATCCATCTCTAATGGTGCGAAAATAATAGCATCAAAAACAAATCTGCTAAAAATGAAGGCAAGAGAAGCAACAATAATAATTGCAGAACATATTCTAATTAAATGCCAACGTAAATCTTCAAGATGATCTAAAAAAGACATCTCATTTATATCTTTTTTCGCCATTATATAATACCTTCTTTTATTAAATCGTGTAGGTGTACAACACCAGTATATGTTCCGTTTTCTTCAACTAAAATCTGAGAAATATCATGGGCTTCCATAATTTCTAATGCATCAACAGCCATAGAATTACCTTCAATACGTTTTGGGTTTGCACTCATAATATCTTTAGCAGATAGTTTAGAGAAATCATCAACTTTAGTTAACATTCTACGTAAATCACCATCAGTTATAATACCAATAATTTTTTGGTCCTCAATAACAGCAGTAACACCAAGTCTTTTTTTAGTGATTTCTATTATTACCTCTTTAATACTGGTATCTAGGCTAACATTTGGTTTTTCATTTACAGAAGAAATATCTTTAACTCTTAAGTATAGTTTTTTTCCTAATGCGCCGCCTGGGTGATATTTTGCAAAATCGTTACTAGAAAAACCCCGTAAATCTAATAAGCAAACCGCAAGTGCATCGCCAATAACTAATTGTGCTGTAGTACTTGTAGTTGGGGCTAAATTATTGGGGCAAGCTTCTTTTTCAACATAAGAATTTAAAATAAAATGAGCTTCTTCACCAAGAAAAGATTTTGAATTACCAGTAATGGCAATAATTTTATTGTTAGCTCTTTTTATTAAAGGGATGAGTACTTTTATTTCTGGTGTATTACCACTATTCGATATACAAACAACAATATCGTCTTTAAGAATAAGTCCTAAATCTCCATGAATAGCTTCGGCGGCATGCATAAAAACAGAAGGTGTCCCCGTTGAATTTAAGGTGGCAACAATTTTATTAGCAATAATGGCACTTTTACCAATACCAGTAATTATAACACGTCCTTTAGAATTGTAAATAAGATTTACGGCATCTGAAAAATCATCATTTACTAAATTAGATAAATTAGAAATGGCTTTACTTTCCATTTCGATAGTTTGTTTAGCGATTTTAATAATGGAATTTTTGCTGCTCAAAATTTATTATTTTATAATTGTTGGTGCATTTAAAGATTTTATTATCTTTAAATGTTATTCAAATTAAATTTTTATTGTAATTTGAATTTTCGTTACAAAACTAACGAAAAAAATATGAGGGTTCTCGAAATATACTATTAAATTAATTATTGAAAATTGATTTATTATGGTGTATTAAACTGGTGAAAATAAATTTTATAAAATTCATGTCAATAGCAAAAAGTGATTTGCATTCTGCATTAAAAAAATATTTTGGATTCAACAAATTCAAAGGTCTTCAAGAAGGTGTCGTTGAAAGTATCATGTCTAAGAATCATACGTTTGTAATTATGCCGACAGGCGGTGGTAAGTCACTCTGTTATCAATTACCAGCATTAATGCAAGAAGGTACAGCCATTGTTGTCTCTCCTTTAATAGCGTTAATGAAAAATCAAGTAGATGCGATTAGAGGTATTTCAAAAGAGGAAGGTATCGCACATGTATTAAATTCTTCATTAAATAAAACAGAAGTAAAACGTGTAAAAGAAGATATTGTAAACGGCGTAACAAAGTTACTTTATGTAGCTCCAGAATCGCTTACAAAAGAAGAGAATGTTGAGTTTCTACGCTCTGTAAAAGTATCTTTTTTAGCTATTGATGAAGCACACTGTATTAGTGAGTGGGGGCATGATTTTAGACCAGAATACAGAAATTTACGTCATATTATAAAACGTATTGGCGATAATATCCCTATCATAGGATTAACAGCGACAGCAACGCCTAAGGTACAGGAAGATATTATAAAGAACTTGGGTATCACAGGAGCTAAAACATTTAAAGCTTCTTTTAATAGACCTAATTTGTACTATGAGGTACGCCCTAAAACAAAAAATGTTGATGTCGATATTATTCGTTTTGTAAAACAAAATGAAGGTAAATCGGGTATTGTTTATTGTTTAAGCCGAAAACGTGTTGAAGAACTAGCACAAGTATTACAAGTTAATGGCGTAAAAGCAGTACCGTATCATGCAGGATTAGATGCTAAAACAAGATCAAGTCATCAAGATAAATTTCTTATGGAAGATGTAGATGTTGTGGTTGCTACCATAGCATTTGGAATGGGTATAGATAAACCCGATGTTAGGTTTGTAATTCACCATGATATTCCAAAAAGTATAGAGAGTTATTACCAAGAAACAGGAAGAGCAGGTCGAGATGGAGGCGAAGGTCATTGTTTAGCGTATTATGCATATAAGGATATTGAAAAGTTGGAAAAATTCATGTCTGGAAAACCTGTTGCAGAACAGGAAATAGGACAAGCCTTATTGCAAGAAGTTGTTGCATTTGCCGAGACATCAATATCTAGGCGTAAATTTATTTTACATTATTTTGGCGAAGAGTTTGATAATGAAACAGGAGAAGGTGGTGATATGGATGATAATGTTCGGTATCCAAAAAAACAAACTGAAGCTAAAGACGATGCGAAACTGTTGTTAGAAACGATTCAAAATACGAATGAAAAATATAAATCTAAAGATTTAGTTAGCGTTATTGTAGGAAAAGAAAATGCGTTAATTAATTCTCACAGAACGAATGAACAACCTTTTTTCGGAAAAGGTAAGGAGAAAGATAATAAATATTGGATGGCACTTTTAAGGCAATTATTGGTTGCTGGTTATCTAAAAAAAGATATAGAAACATACGGTGTTATTAAGTTGAATGCCTCTGGAAAAGACTTTATAAATAACCCTCAGTCGTTTATGATGACTGAAGATCATATTTTTGAAGGCGAACAAGAAGATGGATCTATTATTACAGCCTCTAAAGGAAGCGGTGCAGTTGCCGATGAAGTTTTAATGGGAATGCTTAAAGATTTGCGTAAAAAGAATGCTAAAAAATTAGGCGTGCCACCATTTGTTATTTTTCAAGATCCTTCATTAGAAGATATGGCATTAAAGTATCCAATTAGCCTTTCAGAATTAGCTAATGTACATGGAGTTGGTGATGGTAAAGCAAAAAAATATGGTAAAGATTTTGTTGCGTTAATTTCTAATTATGTTGATGAAAATGATATTATTCGTCCAGATGATTTAGTTGTAAAATCTACAGGAAGTAATTCTGCTAATAAATTATATATCATTCAAAATATTGATAGAAAATTACCTTTAGATGATATTGCGTCTTCTAAAGGCATGTCTATGGAAGATTTTATAAAAGAAATGGAAGCTATTGTTTATTCTGGCACGAAGCTAAATATCGATTATTGGATTCACGATATTTTAGATGAAGATCAGCAAGAAGAAATTCATGATTATTTTATGGAGTCTGAATCTGATAGTATTGAAGCTGCTATTGAAGAATTTGATGGAGATTATGACGAGGACGAACTTCGTTTATACCGTATCAAGTTTATTAGTGAAGTAGCAAACTAATTACGTTGTAATTTGGGCGTTACCTTATTGGGGCGAGATTTTTACTATATTTTTTGTTTTTTTTTGTCATTCCTGCGCAGGCAGGAATCTATTAACATCGTAAGTGTATATTTTAAAAGTTCGGGATGCTTTAAGAAAAACTAAAGGAAGCCATTACAAATGCTTTGCATTCATGATTTCATTAATATAAGACATTAACCAATGAATACTCCCTAACGCATTTATTTGCTAGCTTATTTTTTTATCAAAATGTAGCCTTGTTTTGAGAGATTCGTTTAACGTTTATGTATAAGGAAAGTTGCGTGTTTGTGTGCGAGGATTTTCCGAAGGAAAATCAGAAGCAAGCAAACGAGCAACTGACATTGGTTTAGCTAAAACTAGCAATTTTTTTTATACAGTGTTAGCCAACGTTATTTATAATAATCAATTTCCCTAATTACAATTTCTACTGGCTTATTATTTTTAAATTGTTTCATTGTAATCCAATTATTCTTACTGTCATAAGTGTAAATATTTTCCAATGTTACTTTATTATTTTCTATTTCTTTGATTTTATTATTGTACTTATCTGTAAGCTCCCCCAAAAACCGAACTGTTTAAAAGTGTAAAATAATTATTAATTTTAAACAGTATTATGAGAAAAAGTAAATTTAGTCCGCAACAGATAGCAAAGATTTTAAAGGAGTTTGACACAGGCAAGAGTGTTGAACAGATTACGCGAGAACATGGCGTTAGTTCCTCTGCATTTTATAAATGGCGAGAACGATATGCTGGCATGAATGGCAAAGAGTTAAAACGGATCAAGGAGCTGGAAGACGAAAACCGTAAACTAAAACAGATGTATGCCACTTTAGCATTAGACCATCAAATGGCCAAAGAGATCATTGAAAAAAAGTTTTGAAGCCCTGCCTTAAACGCAGTATAAGTAAAGAACTTGCTCGTTACGGCATCAGTAGGGCGTGCCGTGTTTTGAATATGAGTAAAAGTGTTTATTATTACCAACCTTTAGCCAAAGATGATTCTGAGATTGAAAAAGCTTTACAAGAAAAGGCTGTCCAACGACCTGAAGAGGGGTTTTGGAAAGCTTATGGTCGTTTGCGTGAAGAAGGTGAATTGTGGAATCATAAACGTGTCTATCGTGTTTATAAAGCATTAGGTCTTCCTTTAAGGCGAAAAGTCAAGAAACGCTTACCAGCAAGAATACTCGAACCCTTAGAAATACCTGTAGAACAAAATCACACATGGAGCATGGATTTTGTAACCGACGTGTTGGAGAATAAAAGACGATTTAGAGCCTTTAATATCATTGATGATTATAATAGGGAGGCATTGCACATAGAAATAGACTTTTCATTAACGAGCAACCGCATTGTATGGGTGCTCAATCATTTGATAAATCGAAAAGGCAAACCAAAAAAAATAAGAATGGATAATGGTCCTGAATTTATAGCTAAGATTACATATGGATGGAGTACCATGCATAATATTGAATTTAAGTACATACAACCAGGTAAGCCTACTCAAAATGCTTTTATAGAACGATTCAATGGATCTTATCGAAGAGGGGTTCTTAATAAATATATCTTTGAGAACATAGACCAAGTCAGAGAACAAACACAAATATGGATGAAAGATTATAATCATCACAGGCCACATGATAGCTTAGGAAAAATATCACCAATAAAATATGCAAAACTTAATTCCAACAAGGCTAATAATATTAAACTTAAAAAGGATAACTTTATAGAAGTTTTGGAAAATTAAACAGTTCTAAATAGGGGAAGCCTACATACTGTTTTTCATCTAATGTTGGCTAACGACTTGATATGAAATCGTTTTAATGTTTTATATCTTACGTTAAACGAAGTTAGCTAATTTTTCTGACAAAGTTAAGTTGTGTTCTATGTTGTTTTGGCTAAAATGTATCAAAACAAATTTTAGTATTCAATAATCAGTCAGTTTCTCTTTCCGCGAAAGCGATAAAACTGTTTTCAAAAAACTTATAAGTGATAAACTCATAACTTTTAACTTCATTCCCTATCTTTGCACTTTATTAAAAATTAGAACAATGCAAGACGGTTTATACGCAAAATTTAACACAACTAAAGGAGAAATTCTTGTTGCTTTAGAATATCAAAAAACACCAGGAACAGTAGGTAACTTTGTAGCTTTAGCTGAAGGAAACTTAGAAAACAATGTAAAACCTCAAGGAACACCATATTATGATGGTTTAAAATTCCATAGAGTCATTCCAGATTTTATGATTCAAGGTGGGTGTCCACAAGGATCTGGTTCTGGAAATCCGGGATATAAATTTGATGATGAATTTCATCCAGATTTAAAACATGACGGACCAGGTGTTTTGTCTATGGCAAACGCAGGTCCAGGAACCAATGGAAGTCAGTTTTTTATCACTCATATTGAAACACCTTGGTTAGATAACAAACACACTGTTTTTGGTAAAGTACAATCAGGACAAGACATTGTTGATGCTATAGCTCAAGGTGATGTTATTGAGAGTTTAGAAATTATAAGAGTAGGAGCAGATGCAGAAGCATATAATGCAGTTGAAGCTTTTAGAACATTTGAAGGTTCTAGAGAGCAAAAACTAGCAGAAGCAAAAGCAGCTGCCGAGGCAGAACTTGAAAAGATTGCTTCTGGTTTTAATAAAACAGATAGTGGGTTACGTTATCAAATTATTCAAGAAGGTTCTGGTACTAAGGCAGAAAAAGGTAAAACAGTATCTGTACATTACAAAGGACAATTATCAGACGGAACAGTATTTGATTCATCATATAAACGTAATCAGCCTATCGATTTTCAATTAGGTGTAGGTCAGGTAATTCCAGGTTGGGATGAAGGTGTTGGTTTACTTAAAATTGGCGACAAAGCTCGTTTTGTTATCCCAAGTCATTTAGCTTATGGAAGTGCCGGTGCAGGTGGTGTTATTCCACCAGATGCCACTTTAATTTTTGATGTTGAGTTGATGGATGTAAAATAACATTCAGAACATATAAATGCTAAAGCGCTCAATTATTGAGCGCTTTTTTTGTTAAATAAACTAAGTAATGCTTTGTTGGTCGATTATATTTTTCATGTTATTTGTTACAATCTACTTTAGCGAAATGATTAGTATAAAAGAGACCAGTTTATATTCAGAAATACTAAAGGAATTTAATTATCCTTTCGGAAATATATTCATTTTTGATGGTTTTGTAGTCTCAGAAATCAATAGAGGAGTTGTTTTTAATTGGGATAATCATGGTAAATTAATAACAGAAGATATCTCCTGTTTTTTAGGAACTAATGGTAACGATATAGTTTATGTTTCTAATAGAATTCATTCGTATTCTTTAGTGGCTTCAGATTGGTTAAAGTTTTTTAAACACAGTTACTTATTAAAATCGTATTTGGTTGTATCTAATGATAAGATTAAAATTTTAAATTCTATGGTTGAAAGTTTGTTTTTTAATGATAAAATTAAGCGTTTCAATAGTTTATATGCTGCCATAAATTTTGTTAGAAAAGGTGTTCTTGAAGTTGCTTGACAATTTCTATCTTTGTTTTTATGACAGAACAAGAATTACAAAAGCTTAAATATCCAATAGGTCAATTTGAATGTCCTGAAAATATCTCTAAAAAACATATTGCAGATTGGATTTCCACTTTAGAGCATTTCCCAAATAAATTGGAAAATCTTGTTAAAGATTTAACCAACGAACAACTAGATACTATTTATAGACCTGATGGCTGGACGATACGACAAGTTGTTCATCACTTATCAGATAGTCATCTCCATAGTTATGCACGTTTTAAATGGACTTTAACTGAAGATAAACCAGTTATAAAGGCATATTATGAAGAACGGTGGGCAGAATTGTTAGATTCTAAAACAGCACCTATAGAAATGTCATTACTTCATTTAAAAAGTATTCACACGAAGTTAGTGTATCTTTTAAAAACTTTAAGTGAAGCTGATTTAAATAAATCTTTTATTCATCCTGAAACTAATAGCGAAGTTCTTTTAAATTTTAATATTGGTAATTATGCATGGCATAGTAATCATCATTATGCGCATATAGAAAATTTGCTAAAGCGTAATCATTGGATTTAATCGAAAAGAATTCCTCTGGGCTCTTTCTTAGGGTTGAAGTTGAAATTGTCATTCCCGTGAAAACGGAAATCTAAAAAAAACATTTATTTTTTATATGATAAGAGTTGTAAATATTAATGACGCCAGACAACTAGTCGAAATTTATAACTATTATGTTTTAAAAACGATTATAACTTTTGATAATGTTCCTTTTTCAATAGAAGCTTTCAAGAATAAAATTGAAATTATTTCAAGTAATTATCCATTTATTGTTTTTGAAAATGACAATAAAATTTTAGGCTATGCTTACGTAAACAAGTGGCGTGAAAAACCAGCTTACAAGCATACTGTTGAAGCAACCGTTTATCTAGATCACAAGGCTGTTGGAAAACAAATTGGCACCAAATTATATGCTGAACTATTAAAGGAGATAAAGAAGCGAAACTATCATGTTGTTATTGGTGGTTTAACTTTGCCAAACGATGCCAGTGTAAGGCTTCATGAAAAATTCGGTTTCAAGCAAGTTGCTCATTTTAAAGCGGTCGGTTTAAAATTCGATAAATGGCTAGATGTTGGTTTTTGGCAATTAACGCTTTAAAAAATAAAAGTCCTTTCCTTTGGGAAGGGTTTAGGATGGGATTTTCCATTTAATATTACAACCAATGCTAGGCTTTTGGGTGCTTGTATTTTCTTTGTTTTCAATTAAACAATCCATAGCATTTTTTAAATCTTTGCCAGTTACAGGAAGTCCGTTTCCTGGTCTGGAATCGTCTAGTTGCCCTCTATAAATAAGTTTTAGTTCTTTATTAAAAACATATAAATCTGGAGTACAAGCTGCATCATACGCTTTTGCGACATCTTGAGTTTCATCGTATAAATATGGAAATGGATAGTTTTCGTTTTCAGCCAAAACTTTCATCTTTTCAGGACTATCTTGTGGATAGTTTAAAACATCGTTACTTGAAATAGCTATAAATTGAATGCCTTTTTTAATATAATCATTGGCGATTTTCACTAGTTGTGAATTGATGTGAATCACAAACGGACAATGGTTACATATAAACATGATAACGGTACCTGTATCTCCTTTTAATTGTTGAAGTGATACATGGCTTTGAGATACCGTATCAAACAAATTAAAATCTGGAGCTTGCGTTCCTAACGGAATCATATTAGAAGGCGTATTTGCCATAAATAAAAGTTTTTACAAAGTTCGTGATTATTTGTATTTTTAAAAAATGAACAACCCAATAACTTTCGAAGATTTTATAAAAGTAGATTTTCGAGTAGGCACTATTATAGATGTTAATGATTTTCCTGAAGCACGTCATCCTGCATATCAACTCACTATTGATTTTGGAGATTTAGGAATTAAAAAATCTTCAGCTCAAATTACAACACGTTATAAAAAGGAAGATTTACTTCAAAAACAAATTGTTGCTATTGTAAATTTTCCTAAGAAGCAAATAGCTAAGTTTATGAGTGAGTGTTTAGTTTTGGCTGCAGTAAATGGAAACGATGTTATTTTATTAAACCCAGAGAACAAGGTTAAAAATGGCAGTGTCGTTGCTTAGCTAAAAACAAAAATCCGCTACATTTTAATTGTAGCGGATTTTTTATAAATTGTTCGAGTTAATTATATATCGTCAAAATCGATATCTGTAAAACTTTCAGGTTTCACTTCTGCATTAACTTCAGTGTCACCAGAGGTATCATCATATTCTTTTTTAAAGTCTTTTTGATGACGCTCACTAATAACTTCATTACCTTTTTCGTTTATGATGTAATCAGTCATTTCAGCTAGAATCTCTTTAAATTCAGCGAAGTCCTCTTTGTAAATATAAATTTTATGCTTTTTATAATGAAAAGATCCATCATCATTAGTGAATTTTTTACTTTCAGTGATCGTTAGATAATAATCTTCTGCTTTTGTAGCTCTTACATCAAAAAAATAAGTGCGTCTCCCTGCTCTTAATACTTTTGAAAAAATTTCTTCTTTCTCCATCATATCATAATTATTCATAGTGTTGTTTTGAAATTTATGCGATTAACATTTGTATCCCAAAAATCTTAAAAAAACCGATACTAACCAACAATTTAGGTAGTTTCTTTTTGAAATATTACTATTTAATGAATATAACAAAATAACAGTAAGCTATAAGTTTTGGTGTTTTGAGAAATTTAAATTTGATTTGAAACGGTTTCACTTAATTGTTTTAAATAAAGGTGTTTGTAGTATCCATCTACGTTAATAAGTGATTCGTGTGTGCCTTTTTGTACGATTTCTCCGTTATCTAAAACAATAATATTGTCGGCGTTTTTAGCCGAAGAAATTCTATGACTAACAATAATAGTTGTTTTGCCTTTAGATAATTTGTTTAAGTTTTTTAGTATTTTTTCCTCTGTTTCGGTGTCTACTGCCGATAAACAATCGTCAAATAATAAAATTTTAGGCGATTTTATAATCGCTCTAGCAATAGAGACACGTTGTTTTTGTCCGCCAGAAAGTGTGATACCACGCTCGCCTAAAACGGTGTTGTAGCCGTTATTAAATTTAATAATATTTTTATGTACTTGGGCATTTTTAGCAGCTTCAAAAACATCGTCATCGGTGGCGTCTTCTTTTCCAAACTTGATATTGTTCTTTATAGAATCAGAAAACAAGAAGGCGTCTTGTGGTACATAACCAATAGCGTTTCTTAAATCTGATAAATTATGTTTGTTAATTTCTATATTATTAATAATAATGCTACCCGTATCAATATCATAAAGCCTTCCTATTAAATCTAAAATAGTAGATTTTCCCGATCCGGTTTTTCCTATTACAGCAAGTGTTTCACCTGCTTTGATATTAAAACTAATGTTGTTTAAAGCTTGAATATTTGTATCATCATAAGTAAATGATACATTATTGAAAGTAATATCACCTGTAATTTCGGTATGAGCCTTAACGTTGTTTTTAATTTCAGGTTCTATTTTTAAAAACTCATTAATTCGTTTTTGTGAGGCTTCCGCTTGTTGCACAATAGAGGTTACCCATCCTACCGTTGCAACGGGCCATGTAAGCATATTTACATAAATTATAAACTCGGCAATGGTACCTAAACTTTCAATTTCACCATTTATATATTGCATACCACCTATGTAAATGACTAATAAATTACTAATGCCAATAAGCAGGATCATCATAGGGAAAAACCAAGCTTGTACTTTTGCTAAGCTAATTTGTTTTTGTTTGCTTGTAGCAGCAAGTTCATTAAAGTTTGTTGATGTTAATTGTTCAATACCATAAGCTTTAATTATAGAAATACCACTAAAAGATTCTTGAGTATATGTAGATAATTTTGATAAATATTCTTGAACAATGGTACTTCTGTGATGTATCTCTTTACTTAGTTTATAAATGACTATAGATAAAACAGGTAATGGTACGATGGTGTAAAGAGCAAGTTTTGGAGCCGTATTAAACATATAAATTAATGCAATTACAAAAAGAGTAATCGTATTAATACTATACATAATAGCAGGTCCAACGTACATGCGTACACGCCCAACATCTTCACTTATACGATTCATTAAATCGCCTGTTCTATTCTTTTTGTAAAAGTTTAAAGAAAGTTTTTGGTACTGGTTATATATTTCGTTTTTTAAATCGTATTCTATATATCGAGACACATTTATAATAGCTTGCCTCATAAAAAAAGTAAGAATACCACCAACTATGGCAGCACCAATAATATAAAGTATAATTATGGTTAGTTCACTTTCAATAGTTGTGCCTTCAGTTACATTCCCTGCTTTATATTTTTCAACTATAACAAAAATTTCTCTAACTAATCTTGGTGTAAAAAGTAAAAATATTCTAGCAACAATAGTGATAAAAATACCTGTTAAAAGGTGAACTTTATATTTTAAAAAATATTTATTTAAATGTTGTAATTCTTTCATTAATCAATTAGTGATTCATTTTTAAGTAAAAATGTGAGTTTACAAAGATAAAGGTTTATAACAAAACACATCTTAGCATTGGCATTTACTAAGTGTTAAATATACTTTAAAATCTCTTTGATAATAATGTAAATAATATGGAGTAGTTTTTTAAAATAATATTATTTTTGCCGAACGAAAATTAATAATAATTTCGTTTTTTAAATTTAAGTTCTTTTTTATTATGCTAAACAGAAGACATATTCGCGTAAAAGTAATGCAAACTATGTATGCCTTTAAAGGTGGTGAAAGTGATGATTTAAGTAAAGACCAAAAGTTTTTACTGTTTAGTATAGATAACATGTACAACTTGTACCTTTTATTAGTATCGTTATTACTTGAAGTTCAAAAAAGAGCAGAAAGCGATTTACAAAAAAAGCAGAAAAAACATTTAGCAACCAAAGAAGATAAAGATCCTAACAGAAAGTTTGTTAGCAATCAATTATTGCAGTTATTTAAAAATAATCTGGAGTTAAAAGACAGGTTAGAAGCTTATAAAATAAATAACTGGGATTTGGATAGTGAGTATGTAGATGTTATTTTTAAAGCTATTGTGGCTAGCGATTTGTATAAAGAATATATGCAAACTAAGGTGTCCGATTTTAAGGAAGATAAAGAATTTCTTGTTGATGTTTTTAAAGATATCATAGCGCCTAATGAGAAGCTTTACGAGTATATTGAAGATAAGAACCTGACTTGGTTAGACGACCTTCCAACTGTAAACACAACGATATTAAAAATATTAAGAAAGGCAAAAGCGAGTTCTCAAGATCATCATTTTACACCTAAACTTTATAAAGATATAGAAGATAAGCAATATGCTATTGATTTGTTTAGAAAAACACTTTTAAATAGATCGGCTATTAATAAAGAAATAGAAGGTAAAACTCAAAACTGGGAATCAGATCGTATAGCAAATGTTGATTACGTATTATTACAAATGGCAATTTGCGAGTTGAAAAATTTCCCATCAATACCTGTAAAAGTTACTATTAATGAATATTTAGAAATAGCTAAAGAATATTCAACGCCTAAAAGCAGTATTTTTATTAACGGAATATTAGATAAGTTAGTTAAAGAGTACGAAGAAGCTGGGACCTTAAATAAAGTAGGACGTGGATTAATGTAATTTTCTGTTAAAGGCATTAATAAAAGTTTTTAATAGATTAAATAATTGCTATTTTTACAACATTAATATTAAATAGTTTTAAAATGAAAAAAGTTATATTTGGATTAAGTGCTTTGTGCATCATAGCATTTGTTTCTTGTAAAGAAAATGCAGCAAAAAAGATAGAAGAAAGTAATGTTATAGCAGCAGCAGAAAGAGATGCAAATTCAACTAAATTTCCAGTTATCGAGTTTGATAAAACAGAGCATGATTTTGGTGAGATTGAAGCAAAAGCACCTCAAGAAACTACTTTCACATATAAAAACACAGGTGACGCTCCTCTAGTTGTTACCAATATTAAAAGTTCATGTGGTTGTACGGTACCACAAGATTGGAGTAGAGATCCTCTAGCTCCAGGAGAATCGGCTAGCTTTACAGTAAAGTTTAATGGTAGCGGTTCAAATAAAGTATCGAAAACAATTACAGTAACTGCGAACACAGAAAAAGGTTCAGAAATAGTAAAAATAACAGCATTTGTAAAACCAGACCCAAATGCTCAACCAAAAGCAGCAGCAGCTGCTAACTAAATAAAATAATATTATGGGAGAAGGAATCGGGCAATTTTTGCCGTTTATCTTAATGTTTGTAGTTGTGTATTTCTTTATGATTGCACCTCAAATGAAACGTGCAAAAAAAGAGAAAAAGTTTGCAGCCGAATTAAAGCGTGGTGATAAAGTGATTACCAAAAGTGGTTTACACGGTAAAATAGCTGAGTTAAATGATAAAGATAACAGTTGTGTTATTGAAACTATGGCTGGAAAGTTAAAGTTTGATAGAACAGCCATTTCTATGGAAATGAGCACTAAACTTAATGCACCAGCAAAATAAAAGAAAATCAAAATTCTTGATAAAAAAAAGCTTCCAAATAGGAAGCTTTTTTTATGGAATTATTTTTATGATAAAAGGCCTTCGATAGAAAGGTAACGCTCTCCAGTATCATAATTCATTGTTAGTATAGTCGCTTCGCCATCATTTAAAGTTTGTAATTGTTTTCTAACGGCAGCTAAAGAGGCTCCAGTAGAAATACCAACTAGAATGCCTTCAGTGGTAGCAATGTTTTTAACTTCGGCAAATGCTTCTTCTTTAGTTATTCTAATAGCGCCATCAATTATTTTAATATTGAAAACCTCAGGAATAAATCCAGGGCCAATACCTTGTAGTGGATGTGGTCCAGGTTCACCTCCAGAAATTATTGCAGAATCATCAGGTTCAACAGCAAATACTTTTAAATCAGGGAATTTTTCTTTTAAAACGTCTGCCATACCAGTAATATGTCCACCTGTACCAACACCTGTAATTAAATAATCTATGCCTTCAGGAAAGTCCTTAATTATTTCTAAAGCAGTGGTTTTTCTGTGTATTTCTGGGTTTGCTGGGTTTGTAAATTGAGAAGGCATCCACGCATTTTTATTATTTTCAACCATCTCGTTTGCTTTAGCAATTGTACCTCCTAAACCTAATTCTTTTGGAGTTAGTACAAGATTAGCACCATAAGCAGCCATGAGTGCGCGTCGTTCAACAGACATAGATTCTGGCATTACTAAAGTCAGTTTGTATCCTTTTACTGCGGCAACCATTGCTAGGCCAATCCCCGTATTTCCAGAGGTAGGCTCAATAATTTCTGTGTCTTTAGTTAAAATATTTCTTTTTTCTGCATCTTCAATCATTGATAACGCAATCCTGTCTTTAATGCTTCCTCCCGGATTTGATTTTTCAAGTTTCATCCAAACATTTGCATTTGGGAATAATTTACTTAATCGAACAACAGGTGTATTACCTATATCTTCTAAAATATTATGTATTTTCATAGTGTTTTATGTATTTGTAAAAACAGGTGTTACGCTTTTTTCTGTTTATTAATTTCGTCTTGCAATTGGCGCCTAACCTTTTGCTCGCGTTCTAAGGCTATTTTGCGGTGCTCTTCAAATTCTTCTTCAATTTCTTCAAGTGAATTTTTAGCATCTTTAGTAATAGCATTACTATTTTTAAACTTATATATGAAGAAAAGTAGCATCGCTAATAAGCCAGCAATAATAGACCACATAAGTACATTATAACCTGTTTTACTCATTTGAATACCAAATAAAGACATGTTGTTTTTTTCAGATTCTGTTTTATCTAAATCTGTTTGCGTATTTAATAGGTTAGATTTTAAATCTGTAATTTCTTTAGCTTGTTTTTTTACAACAACTTGTGTGTTAGCTAAGTCTTTATATGCGGTTTTTAGGGAATCAATAGTATGGGCTCTTAAAGTAAGAAGCATATTAAGTTGTACAGCTTCATACATTTGACCATTTGTACCTCTGAAATTACCTGACTTTTTAAGAACATATTCAAACTGACTATTAATGGTGCCACTGTTTATAGATAGGTTGTCTGCTTCTTCTGTTTTTGATTGTGAAAAGGATACTGATGTGAATATAAAAAGAAAGGCTATAGTTAGGTGTTTAATAGATTTCATTTAAGAAGGGTTTAAAATAGTTTTGTTTGGTTACTAAGTTATAAAATATTGTTTATTAAAACATAGCTTAATTAATAAAAAAAGCCTCACTTAGTAAGGCCAAATTATATACGAATAAAAAATAATTTTAGATTTTTAATTATTAATAAAAATGTAAGGTCTCGTTTAAGAATATATTTTACAAGTTAAAACCCTCTTAAAAATAATTTTTAAGAGGGTTTTAAAAATGTGTAAATAAGTATTTACTACCTAAAGTTATAGCGCTCTTTTTCTCCGTTAGAGTTTATAAGTTCAATTCTTAGAGGCTCGTGAGACGATTTGTTTTCTAAAGCTTCTTTTACGTCGTCAACATTATTTATTTTAGTATTATTAATGGAAGTAATAATAGCACCTTCTTCTACACCATTGTTTTTCCAATAATCGGCATATTCTTCATTTAATTCAATTATTTTAACACCATTAGTCGCTTTTAGCTTTTTTAAATCTTGTTTTTTTGTGTTTTTAATTCTTCCAACTAAAGGCATGGTATAGGTTTCGTTTCTAGTTAAAGTAACCGCTAAAGTTTTTAGCGCACCATCTTTTGAAATAATTAAATTCACAATATCTCCAACACGTTTAGAGCCAATGTGTCCCGTTAAATCGGCGAACTTAGACACTTTAATGTTGTCTATTTCCTTAATAATATCGCCTTTTTCTATACCCGCTTTTTCAGCACCAGAGTCTTCAACTACACTGTCTACATAAATCCCTTCAGTATCATTAATACCTAATTTTTCAGCAAAGGCACTGTTTAAGGAACCGCCACTAATACCTAAGATACCATTTTGAACATTGCCATATTCCATAATATCTTCAATTACACGTCTAGCAATATTGCTTGGTACTGCAAAGGAATACCCTATGTAAGAACCCGTTTGCGATGAGATAGCTGTATTTATACCTACAAGTTCTCCTTTGGTATTTACAAGTGCACCACCAGAATTACCTGGATTTACAGCAGCATCTGTTTGTATAAAAGATTGTGAACTTGTACCTGATAAATCTCGTGCTTTAGCACTAATAATACCAGCGGTTACTGTTGAGGTTAAATTAAATGGATTCCCAACAGCTAATACCCATTCGCCAATTTTTGCTTGGTCAGAATCTGCAAATGTTACATAAGGTAAATCTTCATCGGGTTCAATTTTCAATAAGGCAATGTCGGTTTTTGGGTCAGAACCTACAATTTCAGCTTTATAAGTCTTGTTATTATTTAATGTAACAGACAATTCATCAGAATTATTAATCACATGATTATTAGTAATAATATACCCATTTGCATTGATTATAACCCCAGAACCTGTCCCCATTTGTGCGCGCTTTGGAGATCTTCCAGAAAATAAATCTTGGATAGTCATTTGTCCTGTACTAATAGATACATTTTTCACATGTACTACTGCATTTACTGCATTTTCAGCAGCCACTGTAAAATCTGGAGCTTCGTTAGTTGCTAATAAATTACTCACATTACTAGTAGGTAAAAAAGAAGGGGTAGAGTTTGTTGAACTAAGTGCAACGTCATGCTTTGGTTCTAAAAAAAGTTTATATGAACCTAAGGTTAAAACGCCTCCTAATGCGGATACTAATACTAATGATAAAATCTTCTTCATAATTTTTAATTTAATTTTATTTTAAAATAATTCCTCGAAAATATATTTCCGAGGTTTCCTTTGAAATGGTCATTCCCGTGAAGGCGGGAATTTATTAACGATTAAAATTAAATATTTATTGAGTTACAAATTAAGTTTTAACGATTTTTAACGTCAACTTTAACGAGTATTTAACAATCAAAAAAACGACTTATTATTTATATATTTGTGCTTTATTATGCAACAGACTTTTTATAAATACCAAGGAACAGGAAACGATTTTGTGATGATTGATAATCGTCAGCAAACGTTCAATAAAAAAGACACGAAACACATCGCGTTTTTATGCGACAGACGTTTTGGAATAGGAGCAGATGGGCTTATTTTACTTGAAAATCATCCAGATTTAGATTTTAAAATGGTGTATTATAATGCCGATGGAAACGAAAGTACCATGTGTGGTAACGGTGGACGTTGTTTAGTTGCTTTTGCAAATTATTTAGGTGTTATAAAAGATAAAGCTGTTTTTGAAGCTATTGATGGATTGCATCATGCAACCATTGAAAATGATATAGTAAAACTACAAATGTTAGATGTTGATGCTATTGAGAAACATGAGAATTATGTGTTTTTAAATACAGGATCTCCTCATCATGTCCAGTTTGAGGATTTTATTAATGATTTTGATATAAAAACAAAAGGTGCTGAAATTCGTTATGGCGAACCATATAATGAAGCTGGTACTAATGTAAATTTTGTTAAAAAAATATCAAACGATACATTTAGAGTAAGAACTTACGAACGTGGCGTTGAGGATGAAACCTTATCTTGTGGTACAGGTGTAACAGCTGTAGCAATAGCAATGCATGTGCTTAAAGAGACTAATGAAAATTGCATCACTTTAAAGGTAGAAGGTGGTGAATTAAAAGTATCTTTTGATGTGCAAGATGGTTCATACAAAAACGTTTGGTTAATGGGGCCTGCAAATTTTGTTTACAAAGGCACTATATGATTACTTTAAAAGGAGATAATGTCTATTTACGCGCTTTAGAACCTGAAGATTTAGAGTTTGTTCACACTATTGAAAACGACGAAACGGTTTGGGAAATAAGTAATACCATAACGCCATATTCTAAATATTTAATAAAACAGTATTTAGAGCAAGCGCATAAAGATATTTTCGAGGTAAAACAATTAAGACTTGTAATTTCAAGTTATGAAGAGACTGCTTTGGGTATGATTGATTTATTCGATTTCGATTTTAAAAACGGTAGAGCAGGTATTGGTATTTTAGTAAAAGATGCTAGCGAAAGAGGCAAAGGTTATGGGAAAGAAGCTCTTAAGCTCTTAGTTGATTATAGTTTTACACATTTGTGTTTGCATCAACTTTACTGTAATATTTCGGAAGAAAACGAAACAAGTATCAAACTTTTTTCCAATCAAGGTTTTAAAATGATAGGCCTTAAAAAGGATTGGAATCTGGTTAATGGTGCTTACAAAAACGAATATTTATTTCAGCTTATTAATAATTAAATGTATATAAAAAAAATACTTTTAGCCATTTTGGTTATCGGACTTATTGCTGCTGCTTTTTTTGCAAACTTCGTTTATAAAGCTATGTTAAAGCCTAATACAGCATTTAATAATGAAGAGGCCTATGTTTATATAGCTTCGAATGATACTTATGAAGATGTTCGTAATCAATTAGAACCATTGTTAAAAGATATAGATACATTTGATGATATAGCTGAACAAAAAAAATATACGACTAATATAAGAGCAGGTAAATACGCTATTAAAAAAGGGATGAGTAATAATGATATTATAAACTCTATTAGAAGTAATAACTTGCCAATAAAAGTATCTTTTAATAATCAAAGTACTTTAGAGAAATTAGCGGAAAGAATTTCAAAAGAAATTGAAGCTGATAGTATATCTCTTTTAAATGCTATGAAAGATGAAGCATTTTTAACTAAAAATAATTTTAATAAAGCAACTGCTCTAGGGATGTACTTACCTAACAGTTATGAGTTTTTCTGGAACACGTCTGCTGAAAAATTTAGAGCCAGAATGCTTAAAGAATACAAGCGTTTTTGGAATGAAAAAAGAATTGAAAAAGCACGTAATATAGGGTTGTCTGAAGATCAAGTGATTGCTTTAGCCTCTATAGTTTATGAAGAATCTAAAGAAGCAAGCGAGCAACCAAGAATTGCAGGTGTTTATATGAATAGGTTAAGAATTGGCATGCCGCTTCAAGCAGACCCAACACTTAAATTTGCAGCTTATCAGCTTCCTGAGTATCAAAATACGGTTATTAAACGTGTTTTAAATGTTCATAAAGATATAGAGTCACCTTATAATACGTATAAAAATCTTGGGTTACCTCCAGGGCTTATCGCTATGCCTGATATATCAGCCATTGATGCGGTTTTAAGTTATGAAAAACATAAATACTTATATTTTGCGGCAGATGCAAAGCATTTTGGCTTTCATAAATTTGCTAAAACCTTAACTCAACATAATGTGAATGCTAGAGCATATCAAAGATATTTATCGTCTCAAGGCATAAATAGGTAATGCATATTTCAGCATTAA
Source organism: Flavobacteriaceae bacterium HL-DH10 (assembly GCA_031826515.1). Classification (NCBI taxonomy): domain Bacteria; kingdom Pseudomonadati; phylum Bacteroidota; class Flavobacteriia; order Flavobacteriales; family Flavobacteriaceae; genus Thalassobellus; species Thalassobellus suaedae. Next base: position 2,890,473 of record CP134536.1, read on the forward strand.
AATATTTATTTTTATTTACAGGAATACCCTTTTTTACTTTTTCACAGTCTGATATAGATGTTTTTTTAACGCCAAGTGATACTTTAAATGAACCAAGGAGAAATGCTATAATCATTTCTGAGGCTTCAATAGCAGGAATTACATTACTAGGGTTAAATCAGCTTTGGTATGCAGATTATAGACAGTCTAAGTTTCATGTTATTAATGATAATAACGAATGGCTTCAAATGGATAAGATGGGACATGTATTTACTTCCTATCAATTAGGGAAACATGGAGCTCAACTTTTAAATTGGAGTGGAGTCAGCAAAAAAAATCAATTAATTTACGGGGCAACTTTAGGTTTTACATTTTTAACAGCTGTCGAGGTTTTAGATGGTTATTCAGAAGAATGGGGTTTTTCTTGGGGTGATGTTTTAGCAAATGCATCGGGAACAGTTTTGTATATTGGACAAGAATTACTTTGGAAAAAGCAACGCATAGCGCTTAAGTTTTCATTTCATCAAACAAAGTACGCGTCTCAACGTCCAGATAAGTTGGGTAATGGATTTTTAGAAGAAGTTTTGAAAGATTATAATGGTCAAACCTATTGGCTTAGTGCAAATGTATATTCGTTTTTTAAGGAAAGCAAAGTGCCAAAATGGTTGAATGTTGCCGTAGGCTATGGAGCTGATGGCATGTTAAGCGGTGTTAAAGATATTGACAATCAGTTGTTAACAAATTTTGATAGACAACGGCAATTCTATTTAAGTTTAGATGTAAATTTGACTGAAATTAAAACAAATTCGAAGTTGCTTAAAGGTTTTTTTGACATTTTTAATTCCATAAAATTACCTTTTCCAACGTTAGAATTTAATAAAAAAGGGTGTGTATTTCATCTATTCTACTATTAAAAAAAGTAGTTGAACGATTAATTTTGATATTATCAAAAAAAATTCTAATTTTGCACGCTCAAATTTTCAGGCATACTTTACTATGTAAGTAGGCTGAAGAAATTTAAATTTATGAGAAAAAGTATTGCAAGTTACTTAGCCCTAACACTTACAATATGTATTCTATTGTTTGTGTCGTTTTTATCAAATGAAACGATAGATCTAAGTAAGTACTCAACAAATGGCTTAGAGTTACATTATACTGTAAGTCAAGACGAGAGCATTAAAGGTAATGTTTTAGCGTCAAATGATGTGAACCAATCGTTTTCTCCTTATTTAGGAAAATGTTTTGTAGGTTTTAAAGAAGCTTTAGCTTTTAAAGAATCTGGTGGTAATTATTTCTCGGTTAATACTTTAGGGTATTTAGGGAAATACCAATTTGGTAAAGAAACTTTAAAAATGATAGGAATTAATAATCCTGGTCTTTTTTTGAAGAATCCAATACTTCAAGAAAAAGCATTTATTGCTAATGCTGCGCGTAATAAATGGATTTTACGTAGAGATATTAAGAATTTTGTTGGTAGACGAATTAATGGCATTCTGGTAACGGAATCTGGTATTTTGGCAGCAGCACACTTGGCGGGTCCAGGGAGTGTAAAGAAATATTTAAGAAGTTATGGTTTAGATAATTTTGCAGATGGTTATGGTACAACAGTTCAGTATTATATGAAACGATTTTCTGGATATGATACCTCATTTGTAAAGCCAAATAAATTAGCTAAAGCAATATAATTGAAATTGTCATTCTCACGAAAGTGAGAATTTAACTTTTGTGAATAATAAATATGGTAGGTCTTTTATGAAGGTCTACCTTATTTTTTTTCCATGCATTTGCAGTTTGTGTTTTTATAAATTCTGTTGAAAGTGTTATGTCACATGCTACACATACTTCGGTGTTATTTTCAAGTATAGTTGACAGGTCTTCAATCATTTTATTGTTTCTGTAAGGTGTTTCAATAAAAATTTGTGATTGGTTGTGTTCAAAAGACAGGCGTTCTAATCGTTTTATTTCAGATTTTCTTTCGCCTTTATCAATAGGAAGGTAGCCGTTAAAAGCAAAGCTTTGTCCGTTCATTCCAGAACTCATAATAGCCATTAGTATAGATGAAGGCCCAACTAATGGTGTAACTTTTATGTTTTTTTGATGTGCTAATTTTACAATATCTGCACCTGGATCTGCAACACCTGGGCATCCCGCTTCAGATAAAAGTCCGACATTAATACCGTTTAAACAAGGGTTTAAAAAGTTTGGTAATTCACTAGCTTCTGTAAATTTATTAAGAAGAAATATGTTTAAAGAAGGTTGTGATTTTTCTGGAGTAATCTTTTTTATGAATCGTCTAGCTGTTTTTTCGTTTTCTACTATAAAAGTATCAGTGTCTTCTATAACTTTTTTTACTAACAAAGGTAAAACATCCATAGGATCGTTTTCGCCAAGTGTTGTAGGTATTAAGTATAGTTGCCCTTTAGTTGAGTTCATTTTGTTGATTTAAATCTTTGGCAATAATTTCGCAGGCTTCATCAAGCATTTTGTAAACGTTTTCAAAACCATCATTTCCACCATAATAAGGATCGGGAACATTATAATTTTGATTTGGATAGACTTCGTTTAAAATAAATTTGACTTTCTTAATATCAACTTCATTTCTAGCTAAATGAATAACATTATTATAGTTGGAGTCATCCATAACATAAATAAAATCAAATACATCAAAATCTGAAACTTCAAATTGCCTTCCTCTTAAATTAGAAATGTCTAAACGGTACTTTTTGGCAACAGCAATAGATCGTTTGTCTGGAGGGTTTCCAGTGTGATAATTCGCAGTTCCAGCAGAATCTACTAAAAAGTCGCTTGAAAGTTTAGACTTTAATATACCTTCAGCTAGTGGAGAACGACAAATGTTTCCCAAACAAACCATGAGGATTTTAGTCATTGTAATTAAGTTTTAAACAGTAAGTTTTTTAGATATATCTTCAACATATTTTCTAAATTGTTTATCTGTTGACGATAAGTTGTCTACCGTTTTACAAGCATGCAAAACAGTGGCATGATCTCGTTTTCCTATTTGCGAACCAATGCTAGCTAAAGATGCTTTTGTGAATTTTTTCGCAAAAAACATGGCTAACTGTCTGGCCTGAACAATATGGCGTTTTCTAGTTTTAGATTGCAGTGTGTCGATATCCATTTGAAAATAATCAGACACTACTTTTTGTATGTAATCAATAGAAACTTCGCGTTTTGTGTTTTTTACAAATTTCTCAACAATGAGTCTCGCTAAATCAATAGTGATTTCTTTTTTATTGAATGACGATTGAGCGATTAAAGATATAATAGCACCTTCTAACTCACGAACATTTGTTTTTATGTTTTTTGCGACATACTCAATTATATCTTCAGGCATTTCAACGCCATCACGATATAATTTGTTCTTTAAAATGGAAACTCTAGTCTCAAAATCTGGGTTTTGTAATTCGGCAGAAAGTCCCCATTTAAAACGAGATAGTAAGCGTTGCTCAATATCTTGCATATCAACAGGTGCTTTGTCACTTGTTAAAATAACTTGTTTACCGTTTTGATGTAAATGATTGAAAATATGGAAGAATACATCCTGTGTACCTGTTTTCCCAGAAAGGAATTGTACATCATCAATAATTAATACATCTATTATTTGATAGAAGTGAATAAAATCATTTCTATTATTTTTCTTTACAGAGTCTATATATTGCTGAGTAAATTTTTCAGCAGAAATATATAAAACGGTTTTTTCTGGGTATTTGTCTTTTATGTCAACCCCAATAGCATGTGCTAAATGCGTTTTTCCTAAACCAACACCTCCAAAAATTAATAACGGATTAAAAGATGTGCCCCCTGGTTTTGCTGCAACAGCTAAACCAGCACTACGTGCCAAACGGTTAGAGTCGCCTTCCAAAAAGTTATCAAAACTGTAATTAGGGTTAAGTTGAGACTCTATTTTTACATTTCTAATACCAGGAATTACGAAAGGGTTTCTTAATTCGGGATTTTTATTATTTAATGGAATATCGACATCTTGCGATTTTAGACCACTTCTGTTAGAACTAGGGATTTTTTCTGTAAATGGTTGCTTATTACCATACGTGTTTTCCATTTTAATAATGTAAACAAGTTTAGCATTTTCTCCTAATTCTTTTGTGAGTGATACTTTAAGTATTTTTACATAATGTTCTTCAAGCCATTCGTAAAAGAATTTACTTGGTACTTGAATACTCAAAGCTTTATCTGAAAGTTTAACTGCAACGATTGGTTCAAACCAAGTTTTGTATGCTTGCGGTTGGATGTTATCCTTTATAAATAATAAGCAATTATTCCATACCGATTGCGCAGTTACACTCATTGTTTAATTTTGTGATTTTTTGTTAGTTTGTTCTGGTAAAAAACTCGAATCTTTACCCCTTATTTTTGAGTGGCAAATATGTGAACAAAATTCTTAAAAAAAAAATGAAATGTCATTGAATTTCTGGAAAATTTTCACCATGTTTAACCTCTTGCCGAAGCTACAAAAAAATATTTTAAAAACCTTATGAAAATCGACGAAATACAAATTAGAGTGAGATATGGTGAAACAGATCAGATGGGTGTAGTATATCATGGGAATTACGCATTATATCTTGAAATGGGAAGAATTGAATGGCTACGGAAGTTGGGAGTTTCTTATAAAGATATGGAAAAAAATGGTGTTATGTTACCAGTTGTTTCTTTAAATATAAACTATAAAAAATCAGTAGGTTATGATGATGTAATTAATGTAAAAACTCAACTAAAAAAAGTGCCTACTGCTAAGATTGAATTTGAATATGAAATCACTAATGAAGAAGGTGAAATTTTAACAACAGCAAGTACTGTTTTGGTTTTTATTGATATGAAAACAAACAAGCCAACTAGAGCTCCTAAGTATATTTTAGACGCTATTAAGAATTAATATAAATTTCTTTTATTTTTATTTCGAAAAGGTGATTGAACGTTTCAAAAACAAATTCTGCATCTTTTTTTCTTACAGAAATTGTTATTTGACAATCCATTTCTAGTTTTTGATTAATGATATTCAATTTTTTTTCTTTTATAATACGCATTACTGTATTCATGTTTTTGTAATCGAATATTATAAGGTAATCTATGTTGATTGTTTTTTCGATAATAGTTGAAGCTTCTAATACCATTTGAGCAGCTGTTCTGTACGCATTTATTAATCCGCCAACACCTAATTTTACGCCACCAAAATAACGTACAACTACAATTAAAACATTGGTAACTCCAAAAGATTGTATCTGTCCGTAAATTGGCATACCTGCGCTATTGCTTGGTTCTCCGTCATCGTTAGCTCGGTATGTTATAGTTTCGGTGCCTAATTGGTAGGCGTAACACCAATGTCTAGCTGCGTGGTGTTCTTTTTTTAAAGATTCAATATGATGCTTTACGGAGTCTTCATTTAAAACAGGGAAAAGATAACCGAAAAACTTGCTGTTTTTATCTTTAAACAGAACAGGTTCTGTAGCTGTTTCAATGGTTTTGTATGTATCGTTTTCAGTCAAAAAAGATTAGAATAAATCACTTTTAATTTTAAATATATCTGATATATCTTCAGTTTCAGGGTTAATATGCCACGTTTTTATTTTTATTGTATTGGCTGTGTCTATATTGTTTTGATTATCATCAATAAATAAGCATTCATCTGCTTTTAAATTGTTTTCATCTAAGACAAATTCAAAAATATCTTTATTTGGTTTTCTTAATTGAATTTCTTGTGATAAGTAAAACGCATTAAAACAATTTTTAAACTCATTATAAAATGGCACGTTTTCTTTAACCCAATTAATATGAAGTTCGTTGGTGTTGCTTAATAAAACAAGTTTGTATTTGTTAGAGGCTTTTAGTGTTTTTAAAAAATCTAATCGGTGTTCAGGGAAATCTTTGAGCATAAAATTCCATAAATCAATCAATTCTTCTTTTGAAAGCATCGGAAAGTTTTCAGAATAAAAATCTATAAATTCATTTGTTGAAATTAATCCTTGTTCGTAAAAGCTGTTAAAAGCAATCATTTCTTCTGAAAAGACTTCAATATTTAAGGCTTCTAGCATTTTGTTTGTTGCACCTTCAATATCTAAATTGATAAATACATTGCCAAAATCGAAAATAATTGTTTTAATCATTTGTATAAGTTTTAAGATAATCAGTCATGATATTTTTTTCTGAAATTAATTGTCCAGAAAATTTAGGAGCTTTGATGCCTTTTTCAAATTTAATTGACCCAGTAAAAACGCGCGCTTCATCCCATAGGTTTTCATCTATAAAGGTTTGTAGTGTTTTTGCACCTCCTTCAATAATTACAGAGTTTATGTTTTTTTTAAATAAAACCTCGCAAATTTGTTGTGCTAGGTGCTTTGAGAAATCTATATTGTTTTGTGAAATAGTAATAGTTTCAGCGGCATCATTAAAAATGGAATAATTATTATTTGATAGCTTATGTGTTTTGTCAATGACAACACGTACTGGGTTTTCTCCTGTCCAATCTCTGGCTGTTAAACTAGGATTGTCTTGTAAAACCGTATTGGTGCCAACTAAAATAGCTTGTTCTTCGGTGCGCCATTTATGAACTAGTTGTCTCGAAAACACATTGGTTATCCAAACTGGTTTTCGTTCATTTTTAGATTCAGGAGCTATAAACCCATCCGAACTTTCAGCCCATTTTAAAATAATGTAAGGTCGTTTTTTGTTGTGAAATGTAAAAAAACGTTTGTGGTGTTTTTTACATTCATTTTCTAAAACGCCAACAATAACATTGCATCCTGCATTTTTTAGTTTTTCAATTCCTTTACCAGCAACTTGTAAATTATCATCCATACAGCCAATAACCACATTTGGTATTTGATGCTTAATTATTAAATCGCTACAAGGTGGTGTTTTGCCAAAGTGAGCGCAAGGTTCTAAGGTTACATAAATGGTTGCTTCTTTTAAAAGCGATTTGTCTTTTGCATTTTTTATAGCATTTACTTCGGCGTGGTTACCTCCATAGGCACTTGTGTAACCTTCGCTGATAATAATATTGTTGTGTACAACGACACTGCCAACCATAGGATTGGGTCTTGTGCTTCCTAAACCATTTTTAGCAATTTCCAGGCAACGTTTTATGTAAGTTTCGTGGTGCGACAATGTTTATTATTTAATTTTTATAGTTTCAGTTTCGTCAACATGATATCGGTATGAAAATCCAAAAACTTTATAAATGATATCGCCTTTGTATTGTACTTTAAATTTTTTACTGAATAAACTTCCTATTAAACCACTTAGATTTTTATTGCTAAAAATACTGTCGGTTGGAATGTTCGCTTTTAACGGAATTGAAAATTCTTTTTTAGCAGGTACATTGAAGTTTTTTGTAGAAACTGAAGTCATTTCATTGTCATTCACATAAATTTTTATTTCGTCAGTTTTTAATTCACCACCAATGTCATTGGGGTTTAGAAAATAAGCATCAGCATGAAGCGTTATGTTTTTTGATGTAGATTCTGAAACTTTAATATTACCAACGTTTATAAATTGAGGTTTTTCTTTAACCGTACAGTTAAAAAAAAGACTTGATATTGTTGATAAAATTATAAGTCGTTTTATCTTGTGTTTTTTAGATTTAAGTATCTTCACTTGCGTAAAATTAGCATTTTTTAGAGTTAGTAAAGATACTATAGTTATTCGAAAAACTAAGTTTACATAAAATCAAAATAGAAGTTGTTGTTTTAGGGTATTTGAAACATCCATGACTAAAAATTAGTCATATAAAGACATAATTACACTAGAGCTCTATCTAGCTCTTAGAAGCAGCAATAGAAATAAGCATATGAAATTAAAGGAAATACAATATACGTTTCATCAAAAATTAGATGCCATCTATGGAGAAGAAGAGGTGGATAGTTTCTTTTATATTTTAATAGAGGCGTATTATAATGTTTCAAGACTGCAGTTAGCTTTAAATTTAGAGTATGCTGTTAAGGATGCTGGTAGGGTTTTGGAGGCCCTGCATTTATTAGAGGAAGAAAAACCGATACAGTATATTTTAGGTGAAACGGAATTTTACGGTTTGCCTTTTAAAGTAAATGAGCATACGTTAATACCTAGACCAGAAACCGAAGAACTGGTTGAATGGATTATTAAAGAATTCAAAAATTACAATTCAGAAATACGAATTTTAGATATTGGTACAGGAAGTGGTTGTATTGCTGTTGCTTTAGCTAAGAGATTAAAGAATGTTAAAGTGTATGCTTTAGATATAAGTAAAGACGCTTTAAAAATAGCTCGAAAAAATGCTGAATTAAATGATGTAGACATTGAATTTATTGAAGCTGATATTTTAAATATTAATCAGTCTGTATTTAATGAGGAATCAGAATTTGATATTATTGTATCTAATCCGCCTTATGTTAGAGATAAGGAAAAAGAATTAATGAAAGCTAATGTTTTAAACAACGAACCGCATTTAGCTTTGTTTGTGAAAGATGAAAATCCGTTGCAGTTTTACAAAGCGATTACTGAGTTTGCGGTTGAGAAGCTAAATAAAAACGGACAATTATTTTTTGAAATTAATGAGTTTTTGGGTAAAGATATGATTCGACTTTTATTAAAAAATAATTTTAAAAACATTCAATTAAAACAAGATATCTTTAAAAAAGATAGAATGATTAAAGGTGAAAAAGAATAATGAGTAGTATTAAAGAGCAAATACAAGCTTTGCGTGAAGAATTACGCGAACACAACTATAATTATTATGTTTTAGATCATCCTACAATTTCTGATTATGATTTTGATATAAAGTTAAAAACCCTTCAAGAGCTGGAAGCAAAGCATCCAGAGTTTTTTGATGCTAATTCTCCGTCACAGCGTGTGGGAGGAGAAGTGACCAAGAATTTTGAAACCATTCCGCATGAACATCGCATGTATTCTTTAGATAATTCGTATTCAAAAGAAGATTTACAAGATTGGGAAACGCGTATTAGAAAACTGGTAGATGGTGACATTCAATATACTTGCGAGTTAAAATATGATGGAGCATCCATTAGTTTAACTTATGAAGAAGGTAAGTTGGTTCGAGCATTAACACGAGGTGATGGATTTCAAGGCGATAATGTAACCGCTAATATAAAAACTATTAAGTCGGTGCCTTTACAATTAAAAGGTGATTACCCATCAAAATTTGATGCTAGAGGTGAAATAGTGTTACCGTTTGATGGTTTTAATAAAATGAATGAAGAACGCATTGAAATAGGTGAGGAGCCTTATAGGAACACTAGAAATACCGCTTCTGGAAGTTTGAAATTGCAGGATAGTGCTGAAGTGGCTAAGCGTCCGTTAGAGTGTTTGCTTTATAATTTAATAGGATCAAATTTGGGAATAAATTCTCAATTTGAAAGTTTAGAAGCCGCAAGAAAATGGGGATTTAAAGTACCAATTGCAGCTAAACTTGTTCCTTCTATTGATGCTGTTTTAAAGTTTATAGATTATTGGGATATACATCGACACAATTTACCTTATGAAACCGATGGTGTTGTTGTAAAAGTAAATAGTTTACAAAAGCAAGAAGAGTTAGGTTATACCGCTAAGGCACCACGTTGGGCAATGGCTTATAAGTTTAAGGCAGAACGGGTTTCTACAAAATTAAATAGCATTACCTATCAAGTGGGGCGAACTGGGGCTATTACGCCTGTTGCGAATTTAGAACCAGTAGAATTGGCAGGAACTACGGTTAAACGTGCATCACTGCACAATGCCGATCAAATTGAAAAACTAGATATTAGAGTAGGAGACGAAGTTTATGTTGAAAAAGGCGGCGAGATAATTCCTAAAATTCTTGGAGTCGATTTAACTAAACGACCAATAGATTCTACTCCAACAATATATATTACTAATTGTCCGGAATGTGGTACAGAATTGGTTAGGCAAGAAGGTGAAGCACAACATTATTGTCCTAATTATAATGGTTGTAAGCCCCAAATAATTGGACGTATTCAGCATTTTATTTCTAGGAAAGCTATGGATATTGATGGTTTGGGAGGAGAAACGGTTGCGCTTTTAGTAAATGAAGGCTTAATTAATAATTACTCTGATTTATATGAATTGACTAAAGATCAGGTTGTTCCTCTAGAACGTATGGCTGAAAAGAGTGCCGATAATTTGATTAAAGGTATTTTAGAATCTAAAAACATTCCTTTTGAACGTGTTTTATATGCTCTAGGTATTCGTTATGTAGGAGAAACTGTTGCTAAAAAATTAGCGAAGCATTATAAAAGTATTGATGCTATTGCTAATGCTTCAGAAGAAGATTTGGTAAATGTTGATGAAATTGGAGTAAAGATTGCGCAAAGTTTGGTAGCCTTCTTTTCTTCAGAAAAAAATGTATCTATTATTGAAAGATTAAAATCGTTTGGAGTTCATTTAGAAATGTCGGCAGAACAACTTATTGGACAAACCAATAAATTACAAGGGCAATCAATTGTGATTACAGGTGTGTTTGAAAGCATTTCAAGAAATGAGCTTAAAAAGCTTATTGAAGATAACGGAGGTAAGGTGAGTAGTTCTATTTCATCAAAAACAAGTTATATAATCGCGGGCGACAATATGGGACCTAGTAAAAGAGAAAAAGCGGAAAAATTAAATATACTATTAATTAATGAATATGAATTCCTACAAAAATTAAAATAAATCAAAAAAAAATCGATAAAAAGTATATTTTCCCCGCCTAATTGTTAATTTTTTTTATATTTGTGCATTAACCTTAAATAGATGTTATGTACAAGTCAAGAATCTTGGTGGGTTTATTAGTGCTATTTTATATAGTATTTGTGTTTTTTCAATTAAAAGGTAATTTAACATTAGCTGAAAATTTTGATGCATTACTAGTACCAACAATTACTTTAGCTTATTTTTTGTTTGTTAAGCGTAAAACTTTATTTTTCTCACTCTTTTTAATCTTATTTTCTATTTCAGATTTAATGGTTTTAATCGATGATTATATTCCTTATAAGATTGATTATTTTGTAGGGAATGCGCTGTATATCTTAGCTTATGTTTCTTTGTTTCTTAAAATTTGCAAATCCATAAGCATAATTCATGTTCTTAAAAATTTTAAAATACATTTAATTGTTTTAATAGCGTTAAGTTTTTATATTGTTTATGTATTGCAGGTTATAATAGACCCTTATGTAAAAATGACAAACGAATATTATGTAGAGTTAGTTTATAATATTGTGATGCTAGTAACTTTATCAGCTTCTTTATTAAACTTTTTTTATCGAGATAATAACAAATCATTATACTTATTTATAGGAGTATTATGTATTGTTTTTTCTGAAGTCATATGGGTAGCATATACTTATGTTGCAGAAAGAAATTTACTTAATATTATTTCAGGAACACTATCTCTTTTGGCTTTTTACTTTTTCTATAAACAATCTAAACTTGTAGATGAAGATAAAAAGGAAATAGTTATGGTAATAGAATAACTTAATGTGATTTATTAATAAAAGGGATGTCTTTTTTGTAAATATAAAGTATCTTAAAAGCAAGTAAAAAGGTTACGATAGCTGTAGTAAACAAGATCCCATTATCATTATTTATCTCCATTCCCAAAATTGTTAAGTGCATTAATATAGCGCCTCCAATCACACTTAAAGTAAGTAGTGCGCCTAACCATACAGTTTTAGGAATAAGTAATAGGAGGCCCGCAATTAATTCTAAAATGCCAATTCCAATTCTTCCGTAAGGTTCTAAACCCATTTTTTTAAAAATATAAACACTATCTGGATGCGCTGTGAATTTAAAACGTAATGTTTGAATAAGTATTGCTGCTACAATAATCCTAAGAATGAATGGGATGTGTTTTTTCATTTTTATAATGTTTAAAAGAGGTAAACATTATGTCGTTTCATATTCTAATAACTATCAGCTTAAATAAGAATTACACAATTATAGACACACCATTAGCTGATTTATTTTTATCTAAATCAAAATAGAAGTCTATTTTTCCGAGATTAATACCATAACATCCAACTTGATTCACTAATGTGTTTTTGCCTTCTAAGTTTTTTACAACGGTCGGTTTAGATAAAAAAGTATGTGTATGTCCTCCAATAATTAAGTCGATATCTTTAGTGACAGCAGCTAGTTTTAAGTCGCATATTTTGTTTGGTTTCTTTTCTTCATAATAACCTAAATGCGATAGACAAATTATTAAATCGCATTTTTCTTCTGTTTTTAAAATACGAGTCATGTCTTGAGTGATTTCAATAGGGTCTAAATACTTTGTTTCTTTACTCAATTCAGGGAGAACTAATCCGTTTAATTCAATACCTAAACCAAAAACGCCTATTTTAATACCGTTTTTCATGAAAATTTTATAAGGTTTAGTATGTGTGTTTAGTATGGTATTTGAAAAATCATAATTAGCCGTAACAAATTCAAAGTTTTTATGAGGAAATTGGGCAAATAGTCCATCAATCCCATTGTCAAAATCATGATTACCAATAGTAGCAGCATCGTATTTTAGCATGCTCATTAACTTAAATTCTAGTTCGCCACCATAATAGTTAAAGTAAGGTGTGCCTTGAAAAATATCACCAGCATCAAACAAAAGTGTGTGTGGGTTTTCTTTTCTAATAGATTCAATTAAAGTAGCACGTCTAGCAACGCCACCTTTATTAGCGTATTTTCCATCTTCAAAAGTGTCAATATTACTATGTACATCATTAGTATGTAAAATAGTGATTTTTTTAGTTTTTGGAGATGTTGTAAACGACTGTAAACCAAAACTACCAAGAGTTATTAATGCGGTTCCAGCTGTTGCTTGTTGTAAAAAATCTCTACGTTTCATTTTAATTGGTAATTTGTATAAATCTGTCGTCTCTAATTGTTTTCAGGGTGTCAATTTTAATAAAATTATCAATTAAGGCATTTCTAACTTTATAATTTAAGATATATAAGCTGTCATTAGGTTTAAAAAAAGTCATATCATCACCACCATTATATAAATAATCATTACTGGCTACATAATAAACTTTGTCTGTTTCTACTTTACGTCCATTTATTGTGTAATCAATTAAATTAAAATTTTCATCAATAGATAGTTTCAGTTTTGATATTGGGTGCGCTTCTTTTGATTTAATTAAATAAGAAACAAGATTTTTAATTTGAGAACCTTTTAAGGCGACTACAACAATGCTGTTTTCAAAAGGCATTAATCGATAAGCTGTTTTAAATGTAATATTTCCTTTAGAAATTGAAGAACGAATACTACCATAATTCAAAATTACCATGTCTATATTGTGACCTGTTCTCATTTTAAAAATAGGGTTGGCTTCATTAAAAATAGCATCGGCCATAAAGTTGCCAATAGCCGTATTAAATTCGCTATCAGTTTTTGAATAATCTTCTTTTGAATAGGCTAAAACGCTATCTAATTTTTTTTGAACATGTTCTCTATAGGGTTTAATAAAATCTTCAATTTCAGAATTAAGAGATAAAGAATCTGTAACAGGAATCTGTTTTCCTTCTATAGTTTTAAGGTGAAATGGTTCTTGTTTGCAACTGAAAAAAAATAAAATATTTAACAAAAAAAATAAATGTGTGAACCTCATGTGTTAACCTTATGTTTTGAAAGTACTTTTGTTACCTTTGCGCAAAGTATAAAGGTAAATGATTTTAAAAGGTTTTAAAGAAAAATCTAATAAAAAGTACTTAAACAAATTGTTATCTAAAAGACAAGTAAGTGTTACAGATAGTAAGATTGAAAGCTTAGGTATTATCTTAAATATAGATGAAACTGATGGTTTTGAAAAGCTAAGGGATTTAGCTACTTGTTTAAAAATCAGACCAAATAAGTTGAAAATAATAGCCTTTTCTTCAAGTAAAACAAATGATTCAAATGCTTGGGAAGCCTGTTTCAATCCTAAAGATTTTGGTTGGAAAGGTGCTATTAAAAATATTGACTTACAGTCTTTTTTGGATATAAAATTTGATGCTTTAGTTAGTTTTTATGAAAAAGATGTTTTAGAACTCAAGACACTTACTGCTATGTCTAAAGCTAAATTTAAAGTGGGGCTTTTACAAGTAGATGAACGTTTAAATGATTTAATTATTAAAACGAGTATAAATGAATTTAATGTATTTAAAAAGGAGCTTTTTAAATACTTAACTATATTAAATAAAATTAAAAATGAATAGTAAGTTTTTAGGAACTGGAGTTGCTTTGGTTACACCTTTTAAATCAGATTTAAGTGTAGATCATGAGGCATTGGCAAATATTGTAAATTATAATATTGATAATGGCACCGATTATCTTGTAATTTGTGGAACAACGGGAGAAAGTGTAACCATTACTAAGCAAGAAAAAAAGGATGTTATAGCTACAATTTCTAAGGCTAATAAAGGTAGACTGCCAATGGTTCTTGGAATTGGAGGTAATAATACGATGGCTGTTATTGAAGAAATTAGAACAACAGATTTAAGTAATATTGATGCAATTCTATCTGTTTCTCCATACTATAGCAAACCAACTCAAGAAGGAATTTATCAGCATTTTAAAGCCATTGCTGAAGTATCTCCAGTAGATATTATTTTGTATAATGTGCCTGGTCGTACCTCAAAAGGTATGGAAACAGGAACAACGTTAAGACTGGCTAACGACTTTGAAAACATTATAGCTGTAAAAGAGGCTGGTAACAATGTTTATAATTATTTACAATTAATAAAAAATAAACCCGAAGATTTTTTAGTGATTTCTGGAGATGACGATTTAGCGTTAGGAATTGTTTTAGCTGGAGGTGCAGGTGTTATATCGGTTATAGGGCAAGCATTCCCTAAAGAGTTTTCTGATATGATACGTTTGGGGTTAAATGGAGAAGTTAAAGAAGCTTACAAACTTCATTATAGATTAGTTGATGTTATCGATTATATTTTTGAAGAAAATAATCCTGCGGGAATTAAAGCTGTTTTTGAAGCTTTAAACTTATGTAAAGACACGGTAAGATTACCTTTAGTACCAGCATCGAATCAATTAAAAGAAAAGATAGAAGATTTTGTAAATAAGTTTTAGGATTGTTAAATATTACTTAAACCTGATGCTTGCTATGTTTAAGCAATTAATTTAGCATTAAAATATATTTTTAAAATCCATATTAATAACTTAATTTTGCACCCTGTTTTATATTTATGAAAAATTTATTTTACATATTAATAACATTTACTGTTTTAAGCTCATGTAGCGAATATCAAAAGGCATTAAAATCTGAAGATATAGCCACAAAGTTTAAGATGGGAGAAGATTTATATAAAGAAGGTAAGTTTGCAAAAGCAAATAAGCTTTTTGCTTTAATTGTTCCTAATTATAGAGGTAAGCCACAAGCCGAAAAATTAATGTATTTGTATTCTAATTCATTTTATCAAATGAAAGACTACTATGTTGCAGGTTATCAATTCGAGCGTTTTGCATCGAGCTATCCTAAAAGTGAGAAAGTTGAAGAAGCTTCGTTTTTAAGCGCAAAAAGCTATTACATGCTATCACCAGTTTATAGTAAAGATCAAAAAGAAACTAAAGATGCTATAGAAAAACTTCAAACTTTTATTAATTTATATCCAGAGTCTCAATATGTTGGAGAAGCTAATAAATTAGTAAAAGAGCTGGATTTTAAATTAGAGAAAAAAGCTTTCGAAATTGCTAAGCAATATAACCGGATATCAGATTATCCTGCTTCAGTAAAATCATTTAATAATTTTGCTTTTGAATTCCCGGGGTCTTCTTTAAGAGAAGAGGCTTTGTTTTATAAATTGGATTCGGCATATAAACTTGCTATTAATAGTAGGGAAAATAAAATTACTCCTAATGGTATTGTTTCTTTAAAGAAAAACCGTTTAAATGAGGCTAAAGAATATTACGAAGCATTTAAAAAAACTTATGTTAATTCTAAGCATATTGAAGAAGTAGATAAAATGGCTATAACATTAGAAGAAGAATTAAAAAAATACAGCACTAAAAGTTAAATAACAATAATAATGGATTTAAAGAAAACCAATGCTCCAGTTAATACTGTAACATACGATAGAAATCAAATTGACGAGCCAACAGAGAATATATACGAGTCAATTTCAATTATTTCAAGACGTGCAGAGCAAATTAACACAGAGATTAAAAAAGAACTTATTGATAAGTTAGAAGAGTTTGCTACTTATAATGATAGTCTGGAAGAAATCTTTGAAAACAAAGAGCAAATTGAGGTGTCTAAATTTTACGAAAAATTACCAAAACCTCATGCTTTAGCTGTTCAAGAATGGCTAACAGATAAAATTTATTTTAGAAATACTGAGGAAGATTCTCAAGAATAATTTTTTAAAATGTCAATATTAAGCGGCAAAAACATACTATTAGGCATTAGTGCTGGTATTGCCGCTTATAAAACTGCTTCACTAGTAAGGTTGTTTGTTAAATTAGGTGCTAACGTAAAAGTCGTTATGACACCTTCTTCTAAAGAATTTGTAACACCTTTAACTCTATCAACACTTTCAAAAAACCCAGTATATTCCTCTTTTGTAAACGAAGATGATGACGAAGCTGTATGGAATAGTCATGTCGATTTAGGACTTTGGGCAGATTTATTTGTTGTGGCTCCAGCTACGGCAAATACCATGTCTAAAATGGCTAATGGCGTTTGCGACAATTTGTTGTTAGCAACATATTTATCTGCAAAATGCCCTGTGTATTTTGCGCCTACTATGGATTTAGATATGTACAAACATCCATCTACTTTAGCGTCTTTTGAAAAATTAAAATCTTTCGGAAATATTATGATTCCTGCTACAAGTGGCGAATTAGCTAGCGGATTGGTAGGAGCGGGTAGAATGGCAGAACCAGAAGATATTGTAACTTTTATCGAAAATGATATTCTAAGTAAACTTCCGTTACGCGGAAAAAAAGTGCTTATTACTGCTGGTCCTACTTATGAAGCTATTGATCCAGTTCGTTTTATAGGTAATCATTCCAGTGGTAAAATGGGATTTGAAATAGCTAAAGCTTCTGCTAATTTAGGCGCTGAAGTTATTTTAATTACAGGACCAACGAATCAAAAAGTAGCGCATAGTTTCATTCATGTTGTTCCCGTAACCAGTGCAGAAGAGATGTATAATGCAGCTCATGAATATTTTAATGATGTTGATGTAGCAATACTTTCTGCAGCAGTAGCCGATTATAAACCAAAAGAAGTTGCTTCTCAGAAAATAAAAAAGAACGATTCTACGTTAACTTTAAACTTAGTAAAGACAAAAGATATTTTAGCGTCTTTAGGAGCTGTAAAAAAACAGCAATATTTAGTTGGATTTGCATTAGAGACTCATAATGAGCTTGAAAATGCAAAAGGCAAATTAAAAAGAAAGAATTTAAACTTAATTGTTTTAAATTCGTTAAACGATAAAGGCGCTGGTTTTAAAGGAGACACTAATAAGGTGACTTTTATTGATGATAAAAACACCATAACTCAATTTGAGTTGAAGTCAAAAGCAGAGGTTGCAACCGATTTATTAACTAAAATTATAAAAGAAATTGATGCGTAATATTTTAGCTATTTTATTGTTTTGCATAGGAGTTTCAGGTATTTCGCAAGAATTAAATTGTAATGTAGTTGTAAATGCGCAACAAACCGGTAATGAAAACTTCCCTATTTTCAAGACTTTAGAAAAGCAATTAAACGAATTTGTAAATAACACCAAATGGACAAATAGAACCTTTGCTGCACAAGAGCGTATAGATTGTAGTATGGTTATAAATGTGGTAAGTTATAGCGGGGAGTCGTTTCAAGCATCTTTACAAGTACAATCTTCAAGACCTGTTTTTGGTTCGTCTTTTACAACACCAGTTTATAATTTTAACGATAAAGATTTTAATTTTAGATATTTAGAATTTCAAAATTTAATTTTTAATCCGAATCAGTTTGAATCTAATTTAATATCGGTTTTATCCTTTCATATTTATATGATTTTAGGATTAGACGCCGATTCTTTTTCTCCTAACGGCGGAGATGCTTATTATAAACAAGCGCAAATAATTACAAACTATTCACAACAAGGGAATTTTTCTGGATGGAAAGTAGAAGATGGCTTGCAAAGTAGATTTGCCTTAATAGATAATATGTTATCACCAACATTTAAAGAGTACAGAGATGTAATGTACACATATCATAGAGATGGTCTTGATGTTATGAGTAATAATGTTAAGCAAGGGAAAGAGAAAATAGCAGCATCTGTTAATAAGTTTCAGGCAATGAATAACAGAAGACCTAATTCATTTTTGTTACGTACCTTTTTTGATGCCAAAGCGGATGAAATTGAACAAATTTTTAGCGGAGGACCTAATGTTAATGTTACTAGCTTAAAAGAAACACTTCAAAAAGTAGCGCCAATGCACAGTAGTAAATGGCAAAATATTACCTTTTAAATTGGGGCATATTTAAATCCCTTTCACTATATTTATTTTTATAATTTAAATATCATAAAGAGTTTTGCTTACATCACTTTCTATAAAAAACTACGCATTAATAGATCATCTTCAAGTTAATTTTAACGAGGGGTTTTCAATAATTACAGGAGAAACAGGAGCCGGTAAATCTATTTTACTTGGAGGACTATCTTTAATTTTAGGAAAGCGTGCCGATTTAAGTAGCTTAAAAGATACCACGCAGAAATGTATTATTGAAGCTGTTTTTAAAGTGTCTAATTATAATTTAAAAGCGCTATTTGAAGCCGAAGATTTAGATTATGAAGACCAAACTATTATTCGAAGAGAAATTTTACCTTCAGGAAAGTCCAGAGCATTTGTAAACGACACACCTGTTAATTTAAGTAGTCTGCAATTATTAGGAGAACGCCTAATAGATATTCATTCGCAACATCAAACCTTACAACTTACAAGCAACGATTTTCAATTTCAAATTATTGATGCTTTAGGAAGTAATGATGGCGTTTTAGAAAATTATAGAGTAGAATTAAAAGTTTATAAGAAGCTTCAAAAAGAATTAAAAACACTTTTAGATTTTCAAGCTGAAGCCATAAAAGAGCATGATTATAATTCATTTTTATTAAATGAGTTAATTGAGGCTAATTTAGTTGATGGCGAATTAGAAACTCTTGAAGAAGAATACGAAACGTTAAATAATGTTGAGAACATAAAGGAAAAGCTATCTGAAGCCTACCAGTTACTAAATGAAGAGCAAATAGGGGTTTTGTCAAGTTTAACGTCATTAAAGAATGTATTACAAAAACTTTCGGGGTTTTCTAATAAGTATGAAGATTTGTTCAACAGAGTAAATAGTAGTCTTATAGAAATTGATGATGTATTTACAGAAGTTGATGTCCTACAAGATAATATAGATGCTGACCCTATGCGGTTAGAAGTTGTAGATGCAAAACTGAAAGTACTTCATAATTTAATGCAAAAGCATGTCGCAGCAAATGTTTCAGAATTAATTGCAATAAAAGATGCTTTAGACGACAAAGTATCAGTTACTGAGAATTTAGATGGTACTATTAAAAAGAAAGAAGAGGAAATAAGAAGTAAGGAAGATGTTTTAAATACCATTGCTCAAACAATTCATAAAAACAGACTGGATGTTTTACCGCAATTAAAACAACAATTAGAAACTCTATTGGCAAGTTTAGGAATGCCAAATGCTCAGTTTAAAATAGACGTTATTTTAGGTAACAACTTTTTAGCTAATGGAAAAGATGATTTATCCTTTTTGTTTTCAGCGAATAAGGGCGGACAATTTAATGAGCTTAAAAAAGCAGCATCTGGAGGAGAATTATCAAGAATTATGTTAGCTATTAAATCGATGCTTTCAAATTATATACAGTTGCCAACCATTATGTTTGATGAGATTGATACAGGTGTTTCTGGTGAGATTTCAAATAAAATGGGAGATATTATGTTGCAAATGAGTAAAACCATGCAAGTGTTTTCTATTACGCATTTACCACAAATTGCAGCGAAAGGACATTCGCATTTTAAAGTGTATAAAGAAGATGTGAATGAGACGACTCAAACTAATTTAGTGAAGCTAAACCATGATGAGCGTATTGTAGAAATAGCCCAAATGTTAGGCGGTTTAGATATGTCTTCATCTGCCATTGCCCATGCTAAAGAACTACTAAATTGAAAAAAAATAAAAGTTAAAAGTTATAAGTTAAAAGTTTAGTACTTTTGCCCGTAATATTAATGAAGTTGTTTAGACTTTTTAGACAATTGTGAAAAGTTTAAACGAGTTCAATGGTAAGTTTTAAATTAATCAACTAATTAAGATATAAAATAACCAATATGTCATATAATTTATTAAAAGGAAAAAAAGGAATCATTTTTGGAGCTTTAGACTCAAATTCAATTGCTTGGAAAACAGCAGAACGTGTGCATGAAGAAGGCGGGCAATTTGTATTAACAAATGCACCAGTGGCAATGCGAATGGGTCAAATTAATGAGTTAGCTGAAAAAACAGGTTCTCAAATTATTCCTGCTGATGCAACTTCATTAGAAGATTTACAAAATTTAATCGATAAATCTCAGGAGATTTTAGGAGGGAAAATCGATTTTGTATTGCACTCAATTGGAATGTCTATAAATGTTAGAAAAGGAAAGCATTATACAGATCAGAATTATGAGTGGACACAAAAAGGAACAGACGTTTCTGCTATGTCTTTTCATAAATTGATGCAAACACTTTATAAATCTGATGCTATGAATGAGTGGGGAAGTATTGTTGCCTTAACTTATATGGCGGCACAACGTGTATTTCCTGATTATAATGATATGGCAGATAATAAAGCTTATTTAGAAAGCATTGCACGTAGTTTTGGGTATTTCTTTGGACGAGATAAAAACGTACGTGTAAACACTATTTCTCAGTCACCAACACCAACAACAGCTGGTAGTGGTGTAAAAGGTTTTGATGGTTTTATTGCTTATGCAGATAAAATGTCGCCTCTTGGAAACGCAACAGCTTTAGATTGTGCAAATTATACAGTCTCTTTATTTAGCGATTTAACAAAACGTGTTACATTACAAAACTTATTTCATGATGGTGGTTTTAGCAACATGGGAGTTAGTGATGCTGTAATGAGTACTTTTATGGGAGAAGAATAAAATTCTTTAAAATATAGAAAACGAGCCACCCTTAAAACGGTGGCTTTTTTGTTACATTTGTGTTATGCAATTACAGTATTCATTCATAATTCCAGTTTATAATCGTCCGGACGAAGTACAAGAACTTTTAGAGAGTTTTGAGGCTTTAAAAACGAGTACCCAATATGAAATTGTTATTGTAGAAGATGGCTCCTCTATTTCTTCAAAAGAAGTTGTAGAAAGTTTCAAGTCGAAGCTTGATATATCTTATTTCTATAAAGAAAACTCAGGGCCTGGAGATTCTAGAAATTTCGGAATGCAACATGCAAAAGGTAATTATTTTATCATTTTAGATTCCGATTGTATTCTTCCAGAAAATTATTTAAGTGAAGTAGAAAAGAGTTTAAAGCAGGATTATGTAGATTGTTTTGGAGGACCAGATGCAGCACACGAATCGTTTACAAATCTTCAAAAAGCGATTAATTTTTCAATGACATCGTTTATTACTACTGGTGGTATTCGTGGTAATAAAAAGAGTGTTGATCGGTTTCAACCTAGGAGTTTTAATATGGGTATTTCTAAAAAAGCGTTTGAAGCTTCTAAAGGATTTGGACGTATTCATCCAGGTGAAGATCCAGATTTATCTATAAGACTATGGGATTTGGGGTATAAAACTAAGTTAATACCTGAAGCTTTTGTATACCATAAACGGCGAATCTCTTGGAGTAATTTTTATAAGCAGGTTAATAAATTTGGTTTAGTGCGCCCAATATTAAATACATGGCATCCAACAACTAAAAAGTTAACTTATTGGTTTCCATCTTTTTTTATTTTAGGTTTAATATTAGCTATGCTATTATTTTTTATTAACTTTAAATGGCTGTTATTAGGGTATGCCTTATATTTTTTATTAGCTTTTATTGTAGCGTTATTGTCTACCAAGAGTATTATAGTATCATGCTTTGCTTTAATTGCTATTTGCGTTCAGTTTATAGGGTATGGCTACGGGTTTATTAAATCTACTTTTGCTATTTCAATATTAAATAAAGACCCCGAAAATTATTTTCCTAAGCTATTTTTTAAATTGAAATGATAAGAAAAATTAAATCAGACATACTAGCATCTATAAAGAATAAAAGAATTAATGTCTTCATTTTATTTTTATTGTCGGCTTTTGTAATTCTAATATTTACAAAGCTTTCAAAGGATTACACTAACACTATTATATTTAATATTGATAAGGTAAATGTGCCTCAAGAAAATGTTATATTAAATGATTCTAATACGGTTCTTGCTATTACCTTAAAAACGCATGGATTTAAATGGTTAGATTATTATTTTTCAAAACCCAAAATAAAAGTTGATTTCAGTAAAGATGTTTACAAAAGAGATTCTGTTTTTATTTGGAGTAAATCTAAGGCATTTTTGAAGAACACACAGTTTGATAAAAATGTAGAATTGTTAAATATTTCCCCTGATACTTTAGTGTTTCTTTATGATGTTAATTTAATAAAAAGAGTACCCGTAAAGTTAAATGCTACTATTGGATTTGCTCCTGGTTATGATGTTTCAGAAACTTATGTTTTAGAGCCAGATTCTGTTCAAATAATTGGTCCAAAGGTGCTGGTATCTAATATAAATAACATTGAAACAGATTCCGTTTACTTATCCGAAGTCAGATCCAATTTATCACAAACCATAAAATTAAAACTACCAGAAAATAATAAGGAGTTAACGTTTTCAACCAAAAATGTTATTTTAAAAGCCTATGTAGAGAAGTTTACCGAAGGCACATTAAAAATACCAGTGAATGTTATAAATGTTCCTCCAGATAGAAGTTTAAAGTTTTTTCCAAAAGAAGTTAATGTATCCTATTCTGTAAGTTTAAGTAATTTTAATTCCATAAATAGTACAGATTTTAAAGTAGTATGTGATTATAATAAAATATCTAACAATCAGTCAGTTTTAATACCAGAGTTGGTAAAGATTCCTAAACTTGTAAAAAACGCAAAAATAAATCAAAAACATATAGAATTTATAATAACAGAATGATAATAGTTGGTTTAACAGGCGGTATAGGAAGTGGTAAAACTACGGTTGCTAAAGTGTTTAAGGAAAAACTTGGAATCCCTGTTTATATAGCCGATGAAGAGGCTAAAAAACTAATGAATAGATCTAAAATAATTAAAAGAAAACTCATTCAGTTATTTGGAGCCAATGCTTATGTTAATGAAGAATTAAATAAACCTTTTATAGCAAATATCATTTTTAACGATAAAGCATATTTGCAAAAAATGAATGCTATTGTTCATCCTAGAGTCGCAAAACATTTTCAAAAATGGGTGCTAAAGCAAGAAGCACCATATATTATAAAAGAGGTGGCTATTCTTTTTGAAAATGATGGCTATAAACAATGTGATTTTGTAATTACTGTTACAGCTCCTAAAGATTTAAGAATTAAACGCTTGTTGCAACGCGATAATACAACAAAAGCCAACATTGAAGCTATTATGAATAACCAATGGACAGATGAAGAAAAGGTAAAACGTTCTCATTTTGTTATTGAAAATATCTCTCTTGAAAACACTAAAGAA
This sequence comes from Flavobacteriaceae bacterium HL-DH10, assembly GCA_031826515.1. Classification (NCBI taxonomy): domain Bacteria; kingdom Pseudomonadati; phylum Bacteroidota; class Flavobacteriia; order Flavobacteriales; family Flavobacteriaceae; genus Thalassobellus; species Thalassobellus suaedae. Next base: position 2,914,170 of record CP134536.1, read on the forward strand.
CAGGTGCTTGAAGTGCATAACCAGATTCTTAAAAACCTGCAATAAATAACCAATTTTAACATTTCTGTTAATGTAAGGTTAAAAGGCAAGTGGACTAAATGTTAAAATGTTAATTTTGAGCAATGAGTAAAAGAGTATTTGTATTGTTAATCGTTTTAATGAGTTTATCGCTTATAGGTATTATATCTGTGCAGGCTTATTATATAAACGATTCGGTTCAAAATGAAAAGGAGCGCTTTAAATATAACGTAAAGAAGTCTTTAAGTTATGTCTCTAATACAATTGAGGAAAGAGAGTTTGATAATTATTTTCAAATATATCAACAATTAGATAATAAGAAAAAATCAGATTCAACAATTGTCTCTCAATTATTTTTCATTCAGACAAATAAGAGAACCAATGAAACCTTGTTTTACAGTCAAGGGGTTTTAGAAGAAAATTATAAACTATCTTCTTCATTATTAGATGCTGGTATCGATAATGATTCTTTATTCAATTTAAAATCATTGAATCAAGAATCTAAAATTGAAATTTTTCAAAATTCAGATTTAAAAGATAAAGATTTTAAGCAGAGCCCTATTACAAGAATTACTAATAGTGGTCCAATTTTAGAGGAAAATAAAAAGTATTTTGAAAAGAATTTTAAACAAGTTTTAAAAAGAAAACCAATATATAAAAGAGTTTCTGAAGAAGAAATAAAAACATTATTATTTAAAAAATTAACCGAAAATGATATTGATATAGATTATGAGTTTGCTATTTATAGTAATGATTTAGCAACAAAAGTACAAAGTGATAATTTTGAGAATGATGTAGAATCAACTTTTAGTACACCAATTTTTTATGATGATACTAACCAAACACCTTATAAACTTTTGGTTAATTTCCCTGGAGATGGAAAATACATTTTGTCATCTGTAATAAAAATGATATTGTTATCGGTGGTTTTTACATTAATCATTATAATAGCTTATACCAGTTCATTATATCAATTAATTAAGCAAAGAAAAATATCTGAAATAAAAACAGATTTTATAAATAACATGACGCATGAATTTAAAACACCAATAGCCACAATAAATTTGGCTTTAGATTCTATTAAGAATCCTAAAATTATTGGTGATAAAGACAAAGTTTTGCGTTATCTTAACATGATAAAAGAGGAAAATAAACGAATGCATGCGCAGGTTGAAAACGTTTTAAGAATCTCTAAACTAGAAAAAAACGAATTAAATATTAGTAAAGATAGAGTTAATTTACACGATTTAATTCTAGATGCAATAACACATGTAGAGCTTATAATTGAAGATAGACAAGGCTATATAAAAACATTTTTAAATGCAGAGAATTCATCCTTTTTAGCAAATGAAACTCACTTTACTAATGTAATAGTAAATATTTTGGATAATGCTATAAAATATTCTCCAAATGCACCAAAAATAGAAGTGTATACAGAAAATGTTGGAAACAATATTATATTAAAAATAAAAGATCATGGTAGCGGTATGAGTAAAGCTGCCTTAAAACGTGTGTTCGAAAAATTTTATAGAGAGCATACTGGAAATATACATAACGTAAAAGGACACGGTCTAGGTCTTGCGTATGTGAAAAGAATTGTAGACGATCATCAAGGTCATGTGTCTGCAGAGAGTGAAAAAGATAACGGAAGTACATTTACAATTAAACTTCCAATAATAACATAACTATGGAAGCACAAAACAAGAAAATTTTATTAGTTGAAGACGATCCAAACTTCGGTACTGTTCTTAAAGATTATTTAATGATGAACGATTACGATGTTGTTCATGCGAAAAATGGGATGGAAGGATTTGAAAAGTTTAAAAAAGACGATTTCGATTTGTGTATTCTAGATGTTATGATGCCTTATAAAGACGGATTTACATTGGCTAAAGAAATTCGCGAAAAAAACACCGATATTCCTATTGTGTTTTTAACAGCAAAAACCATGAAAGAAGATGTTTTAAAAGGCTATAAAGTTGGAGCAGATGATTATTTAAATAAACCCTTTGATAGCGAAGTGCTGTTGATGAAATTAAAAGCTATTATACAGCGTAAGGCAACAGAAACCATATCTGATAGCAAACAGTTTGAATTTAAAATAGGGCGTTTCGATTTAAATTCTAAATTACGTTTTTTAAAATTTGATGGAGGAGAACCTATTAAATTATCGCCAAAAGAAAATGAGTTATTACGTTTATTAGCGTTACATGAAAACGATTTAATGCCTCGTGAATTAGCTTTAACTAAAATATGGAGAGACGATAATTATTTTACATCTCGTAGTATGGATGTGTATATTGCTAAATTACGTAAGTACTTAAAACTAGACGACAAAGTAGAAATACTTAATATCCATGGCGAAGGTTTTAGATTAGTAGTTAACTAAAAATTCTAGTACATAATATTCTAAAATCCAGCTTTTGCTGGATTTTTTTATGGATATGATTTTGTTGAAAATTTAAAGTGTCGTTTAACGTTGATGTATATGGAAAGTTCGTGTTTGTGTGCGAGGATTTTCCGAAGGAAAATCAGAAGCTAGCAAACGAGCAACTAACTTTGGTTTAGCTAAAACTAGCAATTTTTTTAAACGTTGTTAGGCACAGTATTTTATCTTTAAATATTCTGTAGTCAGAAAATAAGACTTATTAAATATTATACTGTCTTTTCCTTTTTCGATAAATTCAGGTGTTTAATTACAATTTAGACATTTTTTTCATCTATTTTATGCAAAATAATGACATTTCCTTTTTAATTTTCAATCTGTCAATTTCAGATTTGTTCTTGCTTGTATTATTATTATTATTATTTAAATCATTCAAAAAGTAAAAAAAACATTAGTTAGTAAAAATCGTAATTATTTTCTAATTTTAATAATTCTATTAAACTAGTTTTATGCCTATCATTAAAAAACCAAATATTACGTATACAGGGATTAACCAAGAAATAGTATTAGATGATCCGAATGCTACACTTCTAGATTGTTCCATAATGAACCAAATACCCCACCTTCATGAATGTGGAGGGAATGGACGATGTACTACCTGTCGCATTAGAGTTATTGAAGGTCATAACAACTTAACTCCTAGAACACTAATAGAAAAAGAAACCACACGTATTCGGAAATGGGATCCGTCAATTAGATTAGCATGCCAGTGTTATGCAAAAGACGATGTAAGTATAGAGCGATTGGTTTGGACCAGTTCTGAAGTTAATCAACTGCAATTAGAAACTGTTCCTGATGGAGTTGCCGAAGAAAGAGCTATTGCCATTTTGTTTTGTGATATTCGTGGATTTACTAAAATAGTCTCAGAGAATAACACATTTGATATTGCTCACATATTAAACCGATTCTATACGGTTCTTGGCGATCCTATTTTAATTAACAACGGTATTATTTACCAATATGTTGGGGATGAAATTGTAGGTTTATTTGGAGTGTCTGGTGGTATGCGAGACAAGAATTGTAAAGATGCTATTCGAGCCGCCTTAGGTATGCAATATGCGATTAAAAGGCTTAATCATACGGAATTGGTCGATTTTGATATTAACATTAAAATGGGGATTGGAATAAATTTCGGTAAGGCTTATATTGGTCATTTAGGTCATCCCAAGCATAAACAATTTGCTGTTGTAGGTGATCCTGTCAATACTGCAAGTAGGATACAATCTTTTAATAAAGAGGTTAAAACAAGTATATTGATTTCGGATTCTATTTATCGAGGGGTTCCAAAAGACACATTAGATATTGGCCAAGAATTTAGTAATCAAATGGCAGGACATGAGCATCAAACCAAGATATATGAGTTAAAAGGATTTAAAGAAATGGATGTTCAACTTCAATTGCAGTGCTCATTGGACTATTTGTTGAGAAATGAGGAAGAATTCGCTTCTAAATTTTACGATAGAGTTTTTGAAAAAGCTCCAGAAGTGAGATTGTTATTTAAAAAAAATATGACTTCACAAGGAAGACTTTTAACACATATGCTTGGAGGAATTGTTTATTCGATGAGTAGACCAGATCATTTAAAAATGGGATTAAAATTACTTGGTGAAAGTCATTCTCGCTACGGAGTACGTAAAGAACATTATCCAATCGTATTGTCGTCCCTTCTTGAGACAATTGAAGAAGAGCTTGGAGAAATGTATTCAGGACAATTACTATCTGCTTGGGAACAAGCACTGACTATAATAACTTCAGAAATGAAAAAGTACGCCTAGCAAAAGAGTTCTGTTACGTCTAATTAATTTGGATCAATGTTACTAATAGAAAACGAGTAGATATTTTTTGTTACACTATTTTATTATTGTGCCTAACGACTTGATATGAAATCGTTTTAATATTTTATATCTAATGTTAAACGAAGTTAGCTATTTTTTCTGACGAAGTCAAATAGGGAGATAAACCTTCGGCTGTAAAAAAAGTCATTAGATTCGTTTACTCAACCAATCTTTAAGCTCATAAAAATTTTGTGGTGCTACGCCATGTCCTACAGGGAATTCGGAGTATTTATGAGCAATGTTTAAGCTTTTTAAAAACGGAGGCGTTTGTTGTGCCCATTGCACAGGGATTACCTGATCTACACTACCATGAGAACAGTAAAAGTCTAAATTCGAATAGTCTTTTTGGTTGATATCATCAGGGAATATATCTTGATTGATATAACCACTTAAAGCCACCACGTTTTTAACTTTTTCAGGATATGTTAACGCCACAGCATAGCTTAAAATACTACCTTGACTAAATCCTAAAAGGGAGACATTGTTTTTATTAACAGGATATGCTGCAATGGCTTCATCAATAAATTTAGCTATTAAATCGCGTGATTCTTTTGCCTGTTCGTTATCGTTCCATTTGCCTTTTTCGGCATCAAAATTAATAGCATACCAAGCATTTCCGTAAGGCTGCATGGTGTAAGGCGCTTTAACAGAGATAATGAAGAGTTCTTCTGGTAATTCGTTTGCAAATGAAAACAAATCGTTCTCATCGCTTCCGTAACCATGAAGCATGATTAATAAAGGTGCATTTTCAATTAAAGAAGATTTACGAATAATATGTTGTAACGACAGTGCTGTATTTACCATGTTTTAGTTGTCTAAGTTTTTAAAAAGTTTTTGATAGAATGCTCCAACTAAAGGAACTTCTTGTGCTTTTCTGCCAAGAGCACCTGTAAATCCGTAAATGAAAAGTACTGCAAAAAACACATAAAAACCAATGGAAATCATCCAATTATCAAAGCTTCCAATAGGGTAGCCTAAAGCCCAAAAAGTAAGCCATAAACCTAAAGATTGTCTAATATGGAAACTAGCAAAGTCACTTTTCTTATCGTCTTCTTTGTTTAAATAAAAAGCAATGATTACACCTATAATAGTTAAATAACTAATAATGGCATTTTTACGTCCTCTTTCGATATCTTGTTCTGTCATTATTTTAATTTAAAGCTATGTTGTTGTTTGCAATAATACCATAAACTTGTCCTTTTAAAACCTCACCTTCAAAAATGGCGTTTTTAGATTTTGAGACTATATTTTTTGTTGAAAATGTATATTTCGTATCTGGATTAAAAAGTGATATGTTCACTTTGTTTCCTATGTTTATAGGGGTGGTTTCTATTCCAAATCTAGTTTTTCCTTTGCTTAAAAGTTCTATGGTTTTCTTTATGGTAAATATAGATTGAAGCGCACCAAAAGCACTTTCTAATCCAATAGTACCATAAGCGGCATGGTCAAATTCTATTTTCTTGTGTTCAATATCAATAGGATTGTGGTCGCTTGTTACCATATCTATAGTGCCGTCTTTTATACCTTCAATTAAGGCGTCTACATCTGTTTGGGTGCGAAGAGGTGGCAAAACTTTAAAATGTGTATTAAAATCGTTTAATACATCGTCAGTGAAATATAAATTATGAATAGCGACGCTACAACTTACGTTTAATTTCTTCTTTTTTGCTTCTCTTATTAATGCAACCGATTTTGCAGTAGAAATGGTTGGAATATGTAATTTACCTTCTGTGTATTCTAATAGAAATAAATCGCGAGCAATTTGTAATTCTTCAGCAAGTGACGGGTTTCCTTTAAGTCCAAGTGTTGTACTAGTAATATGCTCGTTCATAACACCATGACCAGCTATTTTGTTTTCCTGAGGAAATGAGCAAACTAATCCATTAAAATTACTAGCGTATTGCAAAGCAATTTTCATGAGATTGGGATTGCTAATAGGTTTTTGGTAATCTGAAAAAGCCACTGCACCCGCTGTATTCATATCGTAAAGTTCGGCTAAATCAATACCTTGGCTGCCAACAGTTAGCGCCCCAATGGGTAATAAGGTTACTGCGTTATTACTGGCTTTAGAATTAACAAAAGTAATATCGGAATTAGAATCTATTACCGGATTGGTGTTCGCATTCATAGCAACGGTTGTAAAACCAGAAGCTGCGGCTGTTTTAAGTCCGTTCTTTATGGTGTCACGCTCTTCAAAACCAGGCTCTCCAAAACAAACACTACTATCAAACCATCCTTGAGATATATGGAGGTTTTCTAATGCTATTTCTTGATAATTGTTAGGGTTTTTAATCGTGCTGGCAATCTTAGTAATCACACCATTTTCAATTAATAAATCTTGAGTTGTATTATGAAACTCGCTTTTAGAATCTATAATTGTGGCAGACTTTATAAGTATGTTCATTTAAAATATTTTAAGATGAGCATTTCAATAATTAATAACGCTAATGCAAAAATAACAAACCATTTCCATAGCGCATTAATTTTTGTATCACTTTTTATGGTATCAAACGTTTTTGAGATAGAATTGCTAAGTATTATGTTTTTAATGTTAGATAGGTCTTTGTAAACTAAATCACTTTCAGTTCTGCTGTAATTATAACTTACGTTTTTTATCGTTGAATTATTATTTTTTACAGCGTAAATATTAGCGTCGTTAGGTGCCTCAGAAGTTTTTATAACAACTTTATTATTAAAATAACGCTGTTCTGGAATCATGTTAATAACCTTAGTTGTAAGCGATAAAACAGCATCTTGTTTTAGTTGTGTGCTTACATCAAATGTATTGTTTTTACCAATGGTGTAATATAATTCAGGAGTTTTAAAACTTTGCTTTCCAATATTATATAAAGTAGGAACAATTAAAGGAGAGTTTTTGAAATTTGAATTTTCGTTATTTAAAGCTGAAGTAAAAATATAAGCATAATTATTTTGAAATAAGAAGGGTTTGCCGTCTTCATATTTTAAGATGCTTGAAGCGTTATTTAAATTGGCATTAAAGTAGCTATTTACTTTTGGGTATTGAAAGTTGCTGACTTGCTTTTCAAATACGCCATTGTTGTATAATGGATGCGCATAATTAATAGTTGTGATGCGTTTTTCGGTTTGAATCACTTCATTAAAAGAAGCCTGATAGTTTAATAATAGCGTATTATATGAGGTGTTCGTTATGTCTTTTGAAGGAATTATAATAATAGAACCTCCTTGATTCGTAAATGCTTTTAAAGCAGCTGTTAAAGCGTTTGGAATACTGCTCAATTCATTTAGAATAATAAGGTTTTGAGATTCTAATAGACTATAATTTAATTGATTTTCTGTTGTTGAAATATAATTAAATTCATCATTTGTGTAAATGCGTTTTAAAAAGGAATCGTCTGTAGCGTTTAAAGCTAATACATTTATTTTAGATGTATTGTTGATGTTGAAAAACAAGGTGTTGTCAAACTGTAAGTTGGAGTCATTTATCGTTATTTTTCCGTTTATAATCGTATTAGCAGGAACAGAAAAAGTAGTGTTGGCTTCTTTAGTAATGGCTACCGAAGTTTTTGCTATTAAAGTGTCATTATTAAAGAGTGAAATGGGTAAGTTTTCAATGGGTGAGCCATTGTTTTTTAAAATAACTTTTAGGTTAATAGCTCTTGCTGTTTTTTCAGAAATAAAAACGCTGTCAACAGAAATGTTATGAGTATTTACAGGTTGTAATTTTACAAAATGAATGTTTGTTAATGAATCTTTTTCAATAGTTAAAGGGGTGTTGTTTTCTTGAAAATCAGAAATCAGAATTAAGTTTTTTAAGCTATTTGTTTGTTTACTAAAAAGTGTGTTGCCTTTTAATAAAACAGCTTGTGTTGTTAAACTATTTGGTGAATAACTAAGTTGTAATAATTCATTTTTTATAGCATTAATAGTGGTGTTTTTAAAAACTTTATCGTTTGTAATTACCGACATATTTTCTGTTTCAGGAACATGACTAATAATATCTTGAATCGCACGCTTTAGTAATTCTCCCTGACTTCCTTTTGCTTGCGTACTAAACGAATTATCTATATAGATAACGGTTTCTTTTTTAGTTTTAAACGTATTAATTTTAGATGTAAAAGGTTGTGTAAATGCTATAACAATTGCAGCGATTAATAGTAATCTAGTTAAAAGAATAAGCCACTTTTTTATCTGCGAACTTTTACGGGTTTGTAAAGTTGCCTCTTTTAAAAAAGCGACATTAGTAAAGGCGACTTTTTGAAACTTTCGTAACTGAAATAAATGAACAATAATAGGGATGAGCAGTAAAAATAAAGCGTAAAGAAGTTCGGGGTGTTTAAACTGCATTTCTTTTTAGATTAGTCAAACCTACATAATTTTTTTCATATTTCAGAAAGATTGAAATAAAATCAGTAGATTTTTCAAAGTTGATTATTCTTATAATATGATTATTTTATCAGTTTGATGATGTTAGGATAAAAACCTTTTGTTTTCCCGTTTCTGATTTTTATGGCAAATACTATTGGTAAAATAATATTCAAGGCATTAAAAGTTAACCAAGAAATTATTAACCCTTTAAAAGAAACAAACATACTACTGCCAATACTTAAATGTGTAATTTTTAAAAAAACAAATAAAATAATACTCCCATAATGTAGGCTTCCCCTATTTAGAACTGTTTAATTTTCCAAAACTTCTATAAAGTTATCCTTTTTAAGTTTAATATTATTAGCCTTGTTGGAATTAAGTTTTGCATATTTTATTGGTGATATTTTTCCTAAGCTATCATGTGGCCTGTGATGATTATAATCTTTCATCCATATTTGTGTTTGTTCTCTGACTTGGTCTATGTTCTCAAAGATATATTTATTAAGAACCCCTCTTCGATAAGATCCATTGAATCGTTCTATAAAAGCATTTTGAGTAGGCTTACCTGGTTGTATGTACTTAAATTCAATATTATGCATGGTACTCCATCCATATGTAATCTTAGCTATAAATTCAGGACCATTATCCATTCTTATTTTTTTTGGTTTGCCTTTTCGATTTATCAAATGATTGAGCACCCATACAATGCGGTTGCTCGTTAATGAAAAGTCTATTTCTATGTGCAATGCCTCCCTATTATAATCATCAATGATATTAAAGGCTCTAAATCGTCTTTTATTCTCCAACACGTCGGTTACAAAATCCATGCTCCATGTGTGATTTTGTTCTACAGGTATTTCTAAGGGTTCGAGTATTCTTGCTGGTAAGCGTTTCTTGACTTTTCGCCTTAAAGGAAGACCTAATGCTTTATAAACACGATAGACACGTTTATGATTCCACAATTCACCTTCTTCACGCAAACGACCATAAGCTTTCCAAAACCCCTCTTCAGGTCGTTGGACAGCCTTTTCTTGTAAAGCTTTTTCAATCTCAGAATCATCTTTGGCTAAAGGTTGGTAATAATAAACACTTTTACTCATATTCAAAACACGGCACGCCCTACTGATGCCGTAACGAGCAAGTTCTTTACTTATACTGCGTTTAAGGCAGGGCTTCAAAACTTTTTTTCAATGATCTCTTTGGCCATTTGATGGTCTAATGCTAAAGTGGCATACATCTGTTTTAGTTTACGGTTTTCGTCTTCCAGCTCCTTGATCCGTTTTAACTCTTTGCCATTCATGCCAGCATATCGTTCTCGCCATTTATAAAATGCAGAGGAACTAACGCCATGTTCTCGCGTAATCTGTTCAACACTCTTGCCTGTGTCAAACTCCTTTAAAATCTTTGCTATCTGTTGCGGACTAAATTTACTTTTTCTCATAATACTGTTTAAAATTAATAATTATTTTACACTTTTAAACAGTTCGGTTTTTGGGGGAGCTTACAATAAGATAGAAGCGTCCATAGAATTTGAAAATTTAATATATTAGTACCAGTTTCTTTCAAGCCTATTATTTTATCTTTTTTAGTCATCCATAGGATAAAAGGAATAATTATATTCCCTAATGGAATGATTAGAAAAGTTATAACTGATAAATGCAAATAGATCAAATAACTATTATCTGTTTTCTTTCCATAATCTAAAAGATCTTCAGTATTTAAGTCTAAAACTTCACAAATTAAATGAAGTGTTTTTCCTCTAGGTTCATTTTCGTTGTTTTCTATGCGTTGTATAGTTCTTAAATTTACTTTAGCAGCCTCGGCTAATTCTTCTTGAGAGAGCCCTTTTCTTTTTCTTACTTCTTTAATTTTATTTCCGATGTCATTCATAATTAATTGTGTTTAATTTTTGTCAAAACTACTTATGAATTCTTCTTTTTGATAACGGTTTATTTGCGACATTTTTATGACATTTATGTCTATAGGCATGATTTGCTTCATTTTTGGGAAGATTAACAAAAGAAAATATAATCTTCAACAGGATGCATATTTAGTTTGTCCATGTAATCCTTAATTTCTATTTGCGATGTTTTATTCGCAACTGTAATAATACTTTGCGGATTTTTAATCGTTTCTAAATAACTAAACGGCTGTAATATGTTACCATAAATATCGCGACCTATTTTGTTTGGGTTATTACAAATCCATTGAAAAGAAATATTCATAGCAATTAGTTTTTTAGCTATCGTTTTACCTTTATTCCCTGCGCCCCAAACTATTAATGTTTTGTTTGGGTTGAAATCGAGTTCTAAAAAATAATGCAGTTTTAATTCTATAAAATGATTTTCTGCATAATGTTTATGGGTTCTTGAGGTTCTGGTATTATAATCTCGCCAATCGTGTAAAACAACATCACAAGGAATGCATTTGTAATGATGTTTGTAAAACCGAAACGCTAAATCGTAATCTTCTGGATATCTATTAGGATTAAAAGCATCACAAGCAATTAAATCGCTTTTGTAAACCATCCAACAAGGCGAAGGAATGACGCATTCCTTATAAATTTCAGAATAATTAGTACCCATTTTAGTTAATTGGTTTAACCAAATCTCATAATTTTTATAGCCTTCTTTAATGCCTTCATCAGAAAAATAATTAACTAAACCAACAGCAACATGCTGTTTGCCATGTTTTAATAAGTTACCAACTAAGGTTTCTAACTTGTTAGGAAGCATCAAATCATCGCTATCCATTCTAGTAATAAACTCACCAGTACTTTCTGAAAAGGCAAGCCTTAAAGCATCAATAATACCACTTCCAGAATTTTTAAAAAGCTTAATTCTGTTATCTTTTTTGGTGTAGTTTTTAACAATATTATGACTTGAATCACTAGAACCATCGTCAACTATTAAAAGCTCCCAATTGGTGTAGGTTTGTTTTAAAATAGATTCCAGACAATCTGGTAAATAGGCTTCGGTGTTTTTAAAAGGAATTAGTATGCTTACTAAATTTTGTTGCATGATGCGAATTTAACAAAACCTTAAGAATATAGGGCGTAACATAATGGTATTTTGCAAGTCAATTTAAAAAGTAAAACATAATTACATGAATTCAAAAATATTTGCAGCATTATTTGCTGGTATTTTAATAGCAAGTTGTAATCCGACTAAGGGTGCTTCTAACGATTTAGCAACAAGTTTGCCAATTGATGTTTCTATTAATTTGTCTCAAATTCAAGATGATAAAGCACCAGTAACTATTAATCCAGGACGTTTTACAGTAAGTACAGTTACGTATCGTTTACCAAGAGTCGTTCAAGGAACTTACTCTGTGAGTAATTTTGGTAAATATATTGATACTTTCAAAGCTTATGATTATAAAGGTAATGAACTGACTGTTAATAAAATCGATACGAATACTTGGGAGATTTCTAATGCTAAACAATTAGACAAAATCACGTATTTGGTTAATGATACTTTTGATATTGAAGTAGAGGGCGGTATAGGTAAAGAAGAACCTTTTTCTCCTTCAGGGACAAATATTGAACCTAATAACTTTGTTTTGAACTTACATGGTTTTGTTGGCTATTTTGATTCATTAAAAAACAATCAATATAAATTAGACATAACAGGTTCAACCGATTTAGTTCGTACTTCTGCCTTACAAAGTATAGGTGATAAAACTAGTGAAGATGGAAAAAACACGACTACTACGTATTTAGCAAACAGATATTTTGATATTACAGATAATCCAATGTTTTATGGCGATTTAGATGTTGAGGAGTTTATGGTAGGCAATATTAAAATTGTTTTAAGTGTGTATTCACCAAACAAAGTGCACTCAGCTAAGTCTTTAAAAGAAACTGTTTTTAAAATGATGCAAGCGCAAAAGGTGTTTTTAGGAGATATTAACAGTACACCACGTTACGATATTTATTTGTATTTATCTGATGGTAAAGAAGATTCTGCAAAAGGTTTTGGTGCTTTAGAACATCATACATCAACGGTAGTCGTATTTCCAGAAGCATATAGTGATGAAGAATTAGCCGAAAGTATGATAGATGTTGTATCTCATGAGTTTTTCCATATTGTAACACCTTTAAGTGTGCATTCTGAAGACATACATTATTTCGATTATAATACTCCTACATTTTCAAAGCATTTGTGGATGTATGAAGGCGTAACAGAGTATTTTGCGACTTTATTTAAAGTAAATCAAGGCTTAGTTGAAGAAAGTGGTTTTTACAGAGATATCATGCAGAAGATTCAAAGGTCTAAGCAATTAAATGATGCCATGAGTTTCACTATCATGAGCGAGAATGTATTAAAAGCACCTTATAAAGATCAGTATTTAAACGTGTATCAAAAGGGTGCCTTAATAGGTATGTGCGTTGATATTTTAATGCGTGAAGAAAGCGAAGGACACAGAGGGATTTTGTCTTTAATGAAAGAATTATCAAATAAATATGGTAAGAACAAGCCGTTTGAAGATGATAAACTTATAGATGAAATTACTGCAATGACTTACCCTTCTGTTGGAGAATTTTTAAATACGCATGTGGTTGGAGATATTCCAATTAACTATAATGAGTTTTTTGAAAAAGTGGGAATAGAAATAGGGGAAGGTAAAGTAGAAACTAATTATATTTTAATGGATGGCGCTCCAATTGTTAGTGGAGATCCCCAAAAAGGAACCATCTTTTTTACAGAAAAGGTTTTAGATAATAGCTTTTGGGCTGAACAAGGCGCACAACCAAACGATGTTATTAAATCTATAGACGGTACAGCACTTACTATGCAAAATGCAAATCAAGTGTTACAAGGTGTGTTTATGTGGAAACCAGGAAATGATATTGAGGTAATATTGGATAGAGCAGGAGAAGAAGTTGTAATAAAAACAACTACAACAAAAACATATACTACAGGAAAAGGATTAATGCAAAAAGTAGATGCAACCGATGCTCAAAAAGCATTACGTGACGCCTGGTTAAAAGGATAAGTAGATTAAAATTTTTAGAATTTAGAATTTAGATTAACGATTGATGAACTTTGGTTTGTCAATCGTTTTTTTTGTTTAAAACCCTTCAAAAACCCCTAAACCAAATAAGGCAAAATCATATTTTACAGGATCTGTAGCATCTAGTTTTCTTAATGAGATATCTAATTCTAATAAGGCTTTACCATCATTTTGTTTGCGTTTTAGAAGATTTAATTTCCGGGCTACATTTCCAGAATGTACATCTAACGGACAAGATAATAGAGCAGGTGAGAGGCTTTTCCATATACCAAAGTCTACACCTGTAGTATCAGTTCTAACCATCCAACGTAAAAACATGTTTATCCGTTTTGCAGCCGAATTTCTTAATGGATCACTTACATGTTTCTGTGTTCTGGGTAAATGGTCTATTTCAAAAAATGTTCTTTTAAATTCAGATATAGAACTTTGCATTGAGTTTTTATGAGCAGATTTACCAAATAAGTTTTCTAAGCCATCATGGTTTTTATAAATATGCTGTAGCGATTTAATAAACTGAATACAATCGTCACCATTAAAAGTCCTATGAACAAAAGGTTTTAGTTTTTCTATATCGTTTTCTTGGTGATTCATTACAAAATCATATGGCGAATTATCTAGAAGTAGCATTAATCGTTTGGCGTTGTTAATAATGCTTTTACGGTTACCCCAAGAGATTGTGGCGGTTAAAAATCCTGAAATCTCAATATCTTCTTTTAGTGTGAATTGATGCGGTATTTGTATAGGGTCGCTTTCAATAAACTTTGGATTGTTATATTGTTCTACTTTACTGTCAAGAAAGTCTTTAAGTTCGGCTTGGTTCAAAACGAGTCTACTATTTTTCCATCAACCATTACCAATTTCCTATCAGCTAAATTCGCTAAGTCTTCATTATGTGTTACAATAACAAAGGTTTGTCCAAACTCATCACGAAGTTTAAAAAATAGACTATGTAAATTTTCGGCAGATTCGCTATCTAAATTTCCAGAAGGTTCATCGGCAAAAATTAAATCAGGATTATTAATTAAAGCTCTCGCAACGGCCACACGTTGTTGCTCACCTCCAGAAAGTTCATTTGGTTTATGGTTGTATCTGTGCGATAAACCTAAAAAATCTAAAAGTTCTTTAGCGCGTTTTTCAGCATTTGCTTTTTTTGTTCCTTTAATAAATGCGGGTAAACAAACGTTTTCTAAGGCTGTAAATTCTGGTAATAATTGGTGAAACTGAAAGATAAAACCAATATGTTCGTTTCTAAACTTTGCTAAGGCCTTATCATTAAGAGTACTTATATCAATATTATTGATGTTAAGTTCATGCTTTTCTTTTTTAGAGGCTCTATCTAAAGTGCCTAATATTTGTAATAAGGTTGTTTTTCCAGCGCCTGAAGCACCTACAATAGAAATAACTTCACCTTTTTGTATATGAATATCTACGCCTTTTAAAACTTGTAAATCACCGTAGTATTTATGAATGTTTTTTGCTTGAATCATCTGAAATAAATAAGAGCTGTGAATTTACTACTTTAATGTATTATGAACAATTATGTGCCGCTTTTCTTCATGAAAGCTTTTTTTAGACTAGAGTAATCAATATAATATTGAATGCGTAAAGAAAAAGTGTTTTGTATGGGTTGGCTGAACAAAGTTTTTAAACTTCTTCCATAAGAATCAGTTGAGGTATTATCATTATTAAATAATTGATTTCTATATAAAGCTGTTAAAAAACTACCTGGAGCAAATTGCCAAGTGTAGTTCAAATCTAAATTCCAAGTGTTGTAATTAATATTAGGATTATTTTCTAAATCTTGGACAGTATAATTTGAGTTTTGATTTAAATGACCATTATTTTCTAAAGTGAACAGATTTTTTTTATAATTAACAGTTGACCAATAATTTCTAAATGTTAAAGAAACTCCATGAAATGAACTGAAAGTGTAATTGGCAGAGATACTATTTACTTGGGTTTTTCTATCTCGTTCACCAAATATAATATCATTATCAACAGTTGTTGTATAACCTCTATCATTAAACTCTTTATTATAATTGAAAGAATATTTGAGTAACAGCTTTTCATTGAATCTAATTCTAGGACTTATACTAAACCAATATTCATTGGTGTCTCTGTTTTTTTCGAAAAATGTAGCTCCACCAATATTGGCATCTATAGCATATTTTTTATTATAGTTTGAAGAAAACCACATGTTAGAGTTTATTCTATTTTCATAAATAAAAAACCTACCTGCTGTTCTTGGTTCAAAATAGTCGTATTGTTTACCAATTTGAAAGTTGATGTTTCCACCATAGTTGTTGATTTTTTTAGTTTGTGCTTCATAATAAAAACCAAAATTAGTACCTGTATAGGTATCAGGATTTGCTAGCTTTTTATAGTTGATATAACTGCCAATGAAATAGTTGTTTAGTTTTTTTGTGGGCTTAAATATTTGATAAGATAGGTCTAACGAAATGTTATTGTAATTATTTCTTAATAATAAACCTAAATCATTAATGTCATATTTAGCATCAGCATAACTATGGTTTAAACTATATCTGAACTTTCCTGATTTTTTTCTAGCTGTAATAGAAGAGCTGAATCCTGTTGAAGAGCTATCTGCTAAATTAATAGTACTCATTTTAATTTC
Organism: Flavobacteriaceae bacterium HL-DH10; assembly: GCA_031826515.1. Taxonomy (NCBI): domain Bacteria; kingdom Pseudomonadati; phylum Bacteroidota; class Flavobacteriia; order Flavobacteriales; family Flavobacteriaceae; genus Thalassobellus; species Thalassobellus suaedae. The sequence goes on from CP134536.1 coordinate 2,930,467, forward strand.
ACTATAAAGTTTATAAGTGTTTTTTTTGTTGAAAATATCAAAAACTAAACCTGTAACGTTGGCATCTCTAAAATAACCATCTCTTGTTACATTCGTGTTTATTAAGCTTATAGAAGAGTTTTTATTAAATTGTTGGTCTAGAACAAAAACATTATAATTTGCAATTGGTTCAATAATTTCTTCTCTTATTTCCCCAGTAATAGTATTTTTTATAGAGGCTTTTGTTTTTTCTGTAATGGCATTAAAAACACCAATACCAAGTCCACCTTTTGTTCTACCAGAAACTTTTAAAGCGTTTAATACTTTTACAGAGTTGGGTTTATTTAATATTTCTTCATTATCGTTTAATTCAACTTCTCCTATAGGTTTGCCTCCAACACGTCTAGAAAAGAAAAGATGCCCTTTGTTAAATAAATCTACCCCTTCAGTAAAGAACTGACGTTGTTCGGAAAAGGTTTGTTCAAAAGGACCTAAATTTAATTCTAAATTATCAAAACCTGCTTGACTAAAATCTGGAACCAAAGTGGCATCCAATGTAAAGTTTTCGGTAATGCCATATTTTACATCTAATCCAAGGTTTAAATCGGTTTTAACATCGCCGTTATAGGAGTTAATTAAAGCAGAGGTAAACGGATAAAAACTAAGTCTAGTAGGAGAGTCTATGTTTTCTAGATATTTTATTTCTCCATGATAAAGACCTATATTTCCTTTTGTTCTATCAATAGGATTCCATGTATATTGCGTGCGATCTCTTCTAAAATGTCTATGAAATTGTAGTCCCCAAGTTTGTACATCTTTATTTGAAAAGCGAAGAGCGCTATACGGTATTTTTACTTCAACAATCCAGCCATCTTTAACCATTTTCACTTTGCTTTCCCATACCGCATTCCATCCAAAATCTTCATTTGAAGTAGGATTGGAAATAGCATCAGCTTGTGTGCCAGAACTAAATACGAAAAACTCGGTATCGTTTTGAGCATCATTATTAGGATTTAAAATAATTCTAAAAAAATCAGATTGCCCAAAATTATCTCTCATAGTGTATTGGCGCATTATTTTTGAAGGCTTGTCGTGTAAATAAGCACCAAAGTAAATGGCATCATTATCATAAGTGATTTTTACAATAGTTTTAATTTCCGTGCTGTCTTTTACACCCATTTCTGGGCTAAACTGTGTAAAATCCTTTGCTTCTTCAGAATTTAGCCAAATATCATCATCTAAAACGCCATCTATTTTAGGTGCTTTGTTCGTTTTTTTTATGTGATATGTTTTTTTGTTTTGTGAAAATCCCATTAAATTTATGAAAGACAGAAATACGAAAAATAGTAAAAGTCTCATAAATGAATTGATTGCTGTTTTTAAGTATTCTTTCTTTAAAAAGAATATTTAAAAATGAGTTTGTTACAGTTTTGTATTACAAATGTACGTCTGCTTTTAAATAGTTAATCATAACTAAAAGTTAAAAAATAACGGACATGTAAGGGTTTAAGGAGGAAAACAACTTAAATTTACTTAAATTTAAGTTTTATCAATAAAATATATCAAAAGCAGCTAAGTTTCAATGTGGTTGTTTTTAGAAATACTTTAGTAATTAAATATAAAATATAATGCCTTATAAAAATTTTGAAGAGTATAATATGCAAGTAACAGATGATGTTAAAGATCGGTATAAAAGTATTATACAAGATTTGGGAGAAAATACAGAGCGAGAAGGACTAGTTAAAACACCAGAACGTGCTGCAAAAGCGATGCAGTTTTTAACACAAGGGTATAATCAAGACCCAGTTGAGATTCTTAAAAGTGCTATGTTTAAAGAATCATATAATGAAATGGTTATTGTGAAAGATATCGAGTTGTATTCGCTTTGCGAACATCATATTTTACCTTTTTTCGGTAAGGTACATATTGCGTATATACCTAATGGTTATATTGTAGGGCTTAGTAAATTACCAAGAATTGTAGATGTATTTGCAAGACGTTTACAAGTGCAAGAACGTTTAACTGAGCAAATTTTAGACTGTATAAATGACACCTTGAGACCACAAGGAGTAGCTGTGGTAATTGAAGCTTCTCATATGTGTATGATGATGCGAGGTGTGCAAAAACAAAATTCCATTACAACAACCTCTGGTTTTAGAGGTCAGTTTGAAAAAATTGAAACGAGAAATGAATTTTTAAAGCTAATAGGGAAGTAGTTTTTGTATGTTTATTGTCTATATAAGTGTATAAAGATTATCTTCTTCAAGGAAATGACAAAAAATTATTGAATGGGTAAATACAAAAAACTAATCTTAGGAATTTTATTTGATGCTTTAGGATTTGTGTCTTTTATAATTCCTGGTATTGGAGAGTTTTCAGATATTGTGTGGGCACCACTTTCAGGGTGGATAATGACAAAATTATATAAAGGCAAATCAGGAAAAATAGCAGGTATTATAAGTTTTGTTGAAGAAGCGCTTCCTGGATTTGACGTGATTCCTACTTTTACTTTGATGTGGATTTATACTTATGTTTTTAATTCTGAAAAGAAAACTAAAAAATAAAAAAAGGAGGTCTTAAATTTAAGACCTCCTTTCCGTTATAATTGATATTTAATTCCAATATTTATATTTCTACCCATATTATTTATACCATCAGGTTTTAAACGCGATAGATGATTTATATAGGTTTTGTCGGTTAAATTAGTTCCCGATACTGTTACTGTTGCTTCCTTTTTAAATATTTTAAAATTCCCACCAAGTCCAGCACTTAATAAGTTATAACCATTAGTTGCTGTTTCAAAAAGACTGGCATTATTTTGTTTAAATGTAGACTTTAGTTTTATAAATGCATAGCCACTATGTATCCAAGATCTTTTAAATTCCACTCTTAAAGTATTGCTTAATGAGTTTGCAGGAATTAACGGTAAATATGTATCGTTGTCTTGTTTGCCTGTTACGGTTTCAAAACTAGATTCAATATGTAACCAATCTATAGGGTGTGGGTGTATATGTAAACCAATTTCTCCTCCATATAAGTTAGCATCATTTTGTAAGTAGTTATAAATAGGATTACCATTAATGGTATTTCCGTTAGGAGATAGGAATATATAGTTATTGATGCTGTTATAAAATCCATTTACATAAAATTCTACATGCTCATTTTTAAATTCTAAAGCTAAATCAGATTGAAAATTTTGTTCGGTATCCAAATCAGGATTTCCAATTTCATATCGGTTTGTGCCTTCATGCGCACCATCAGATGTTAATTCGGCTAAGTTAGGCGCTCTAAATCCCGATGCTAAATTTAACCGCGCAGTTATATTATTAGCAATATTTGTTTTAAAGCCTAAGGCGCCATTAAAACTATTAAAATCCTTATTCAAATTCGTAGCTGTATCAATATTACGATTATCAAAACGAGCACCTAGTTGTACATCTATGTTTTCAAAATGAATATGAGATGTTGCCAAAACACCTATATCGTTTGTTGTAGCATCTGGTATTAACTCTTCTTCTCCGTAATTGGTGTTTGTTTGATTCATACCTTGAACACCAACAATAGTCTCAAACTTTCCTAGTTTTGGTAAGGTGTATTTAACATCGTAATTAGCTGTTTTTAACTTCATGTGAAGTGCGGCTTCCAGATTTTCTTCATCCTCATGTTCTTCATTCTCATGATCTTCATCTTCATGATGATGTTCTTCAAACTCTTTTCTGTCATTATAAATATACCCTAAATTGAAATCTAGTTTAGAGTTATCAAAAAACAGGGTTGATTTTAAACTAAATATATGGTTCGTAATATTTTGATAAGGAAATAATGGCGTTCTATTAGTTGATTGTTCACCAATTTCTTCGGGAATTCCTAATTTAGAATTGTTAACGTTATAACGAAAATCTGTTTTAAAAGTGTTTTTTTGATAGCCAACACCAGCTTTAAAATCTTGTTCTCTAAAACGGGTGTTTGTAACTTTGTAATTTTTAGTTTTATAATCTGAGTGTTCGGCAAGATTTCCTCTAAATAAAAATTTAAAATGATTGTTAGACGATTTAAAACCTGCATTAGTACTATAACCTTGTGTATTGCTAAAATAATTACCGCTAAAATCTCCTGTAGCACTATTATTTTTTGCAAATTTTTCGGGGTTTAAATATAGCACACCTCCAAGAGCGTCGCTACCGTAAAGTAGCGATGCAGGACCTTTAATAACTTCGACACTTTCTACACCGCTGCTGTTAAGTCCTAAACCATGTTCGCCTCCAAATTGCTGGTTTTCTAAACGAACGCCTTGTGTGTATACTAAAACTCTGTTAGAAGATAGGCCTCTTATAACAGGTTTGCCTATACTCAAGCCAGTTGTTACGCTTTCAACTCCTGCAATATTTGTAATACCCTCTGATAAGTTAAGAGCTCCTTTAGCATTTAAATCTTTTACTGAAACCTGCTCAACCTTCATCACATTTTCACTCTGAAGCTTATGAAAAGGCGTCGATATTATAATGCCTTCCATTTCTATAGCAGAAGGTTCTAAACGGATTGAAAGGTTTTCAGAATTCGGGATAGTCACATTTATAGATTTAGTTTTATAACCAATAAATGATACTAGCATATTGTAATTTCCAGACGGTAAATTATCAATTAAAAAATCACCGTTTTCATTTGTTGAGGTACCCTTTTCAAGTCCTGTAAAATAAATGTTTACAAAGGCTAAGCCTTCACCTGTATTAGTATCAATAATGTTTCCTTTTATTGAATTTTGTGCATATAAGTTTGTTATTGCTAGTAGTAGCAATATATTTAATAATCGCATATTTTTTGTTTTGTAATTTAATAATGATTCAAGCTGAATTCCATTTCAGCATATTTTCAGTTTATTAAATTAAGTACGGAGGTCCGCGAAGTGAAGTTTGTAAACGCTGATACTCACTTAAAAATTGGTATTGCGAAGCTATTTTTAGAGGTACTTCTTTAGGAGAAAATAAGCTGAAATTAAAAAAAGTAATCGCATAACTATTACTTAATTTGAATTTGTGTAAATCACAATCAATATTTAATTCATGTAAATGTGTCGATTTTTCACCTAAACAAATATCATGCTCATGATGAGCAAAAATATGTGCAAACTTCAGTACAGTGGGAACTAATAAAATAGCAACCAAGCTTAAGGATACTATTTTGAATACGATATGTTCCTTTAAAGTTTGCATTAATAATTAATCAACAAAGCGTTTTAAACCTATTCTTCTAAGCATTTTCTTTTCAAAATTCCAGAAAAATTTGTGTTGCCCAAATAGCCAACCAAAGCATACAAGCATAATTTGGTACATTATAAATAATAAAATAATGCGGGTAACCCAATAACCAAGCGTAGTAAAACTTTCAGGAGAGATGTTCAAATAATTTAAAATAGGTTTTCCTATATAAGAAGCAGTAGATCCTGTAATAGCAAATACTATAAAAACAATAATGATTTGCCAGTTATGTTCAATGCCCCATCGTGCTTTTAGTTTTTCCACAACATTAATTTTATTGTGCAAAAGTAGCTAAAAGACTTTTAAATTCTAGGAACAAAAGGACCTAATCTTTGCTTGTAGGTTAATTGAAAATAGATAAAGTAATTATAGAGTTTATAATTAACTTCATAACCATAATCAATGCCTTGTTGGTAATCAATTTGCATTTCGTACAAATTAGGGTTGAATCTTTGAGGTTGTAGTACTCTGTTATTCCACTCTAACACATATTGGTAATTTCTGTTTTCTAAAAATTGTTGCGAATAAAAGCCTTCAGGTTTTGCGTTGCTAATTAACCATGAATTAAACCCAGGTTCTATAATGATTATTTGATATTCTAGTTCTTCATTAGCAATGGTAACGGTGTCGTTATTAATTGCAGTAAGCTCTTTTTCTGATTTCTGTTTATTTGAGGTTATAGGTTTTGAAGTGTTGCAACCAATAATAAAACCGCAAATAATTAATATGTATATATAATTTTTCATGTATTTAGATTTATTGTTTTTTTAATTGTAGCATATAACTTTTATTTAATCATTCTTATGTGTAATTAAATTTATAGTTATGGAGGTTTCATTTATAATAATTTTAATTCAAAACTATTTGAAAAGCTATTAATTAAAAAACATAAATGAGTTAACCGTTCTTATCATTGAGTAAACTCCCTTTTTTTTAATCTTTATTCTATTATTAAAAATACAAAAAATCATTGCTTAAATGCTTGTTTTAAAAGTTTTTAACATAAAAAAAGAGCCAAACATTTGTGTTTGACTCTTTTCTTTTTTTATAGGAATTAAGTTTTTATTTTCCTCCAAATAAGCCTCCTAGTAAACCACCCAGTCCACCTTTCTTTTTGTTACCCCCTAAAACCATTCCTGCTACATCATCAATAACGCTACCATCACCATCGGCATCTAGAATAGATTCTAAGAAACTTTGTTCTTGTTGCGGTGAGTTTCCCGTAAGTAAACCGCCTAATAAGCTTTCAATTCCATTAGAACTGCTTACATTTTGTTGTTTTGCTTGTTTTCCTAAAACACCCATTAATATTGGTGCTGCTACTTTAAGAATTTGAGCTACCGAACCAGCATCCATTCCTGCTTTTGCTCCTAGGAAATTTTCAACATGTTGTTGCTTTCCACCTAAAACATGATCTAATATTTTACTTCCATCTTCTAAAACATTAGAGTCTACGCCACCACCAAATAAACCACTAAGGTTGTCTAGAATACCTCCGTCATGTTTGCCGCTAATAGCACCCAATAGTCCTTCTGCGCCTTGTGGTGTAGCTGCATTACGTTTCATAGCTTGCATTAAAACTGGTAATGCCATGGTTAACACATCTTGTGTTTTGTTTTGTGGTTGATTGGTTTGACCAGCTACACCGCTAATAATGGTTTTTCCTAGATCACTGTTTAATAAGTCTAATATTCCTGACATAATTTCTATATATTATTTATTTAAAAATGGGTAATCAATGTACAAAAAAAAGTCCTATACATAATGTATAGGACTCAAATATAACCTTTAGGTCACATTATGTTTTAATTATCCAAGAATACTAATTATTTGAGCTGCTAACTCTGTACCAATTCTATCTTGTGCTTCATTTGTTGCAGCACCAGTATGTGGCGTTAATGATAATGCAGGATTCATTAATAATTGCATTTCTGGTTTTGGTTCTTTTTCAAAAACATCTAAGGCAGCTCTAGCTACTTTACCACTTTCTAAGGCTTTTACTAATGCAACTTCGTTAAGTACACCACCACGTGCTGCATTAGCGATAATAACACCATCTTTCATGATATTAAATTCTGCTTCATCAATAACATATTCTTTTTGTGCAGGAACGTGTAATGTAATAAAATCAGCTTGCTTTAAAACCTCTTCTTTAGAAATCATTTTTATGTCAAAATTCACAGTTTGTCCATCAAAAAAGTCTAACTCCAAATTTACATTTTCTAAAAAAGGATCAAAAGCAACCACTTTCATTCCAGCTCCTAAGGCAACTTTAGCAGTAGCTTGACCAATACGTCCAAACCCTAAAACCCCTAAAGTTTTACCTTTAAGTTCAGTACCTTTTGCATAAGCTTTCTTTAAGCCTTTAAAGTTACTATCACCTTCAAGAGGCATATCTCTATTCGAGTTATGCAAAAAACGAGATAACCCATAAAAATGTCCAAAAACTAATTCTGCAACAGAGTGTGAAGAAGCTGCAGGTGTGTTAATAACACTTAGTCCTTTTTCTCTTGCGTATTCAACATCAATATTATCCATACCTACACCACCACGACCAATGATTTTTAAGTTTGGACAAGCATCAATTAAATCTTTACGAACTGTTGTTGCACTTCGAACTAATAAAACAGCAATATCTTTTTCGTTAATGTAGTTTATTAATTGTTCTTGAGCCACAGTTGTTGTGATAACTTCATAACCACCTTTTTCTAAGGCATCAATACCACTTTGTGAAATACCATCGTTTGCTAATACTTTCATTTATCTAAGTTAAAAGTTAAAAGTTAAAAGTTAAAAGTTCTAAGAATTTTAAATTCAACTTATAATTCAATTTTATTTTATTCATTTGAGTAAGCAACTGCAGGTTGCAAGTGTTTACTACAAACTTGTTTTACGCTTTACTTTCTAATTCGCTCATTACTTCTACAAGTGCTTTTACGCTATCAAGCGGTAATGCATTGTACATAGATGCTCTATAACCACCAACACTTCTGTGTCCGTTAACACCACTAATACCAGCTTCTTTAAGCATAGTGTCAAATGTTTCTTTTAGGTTTTCGTTAACTAAGTTGAAGGTTGCATTCATATTTGAACGATCTTCTTTAGCTGAAAATCCTTTGAATAATGGATTTAAATCAATTTCAGAATACATTAAACGTGCTTTCTTTTCATTTTCTTTTTCAATACCTGCAATTCCACCAAGACCTTTTAACCATTCTAAAGTTAACATAGAGGTGTAAACAGGGAAAACAGGAGGTGTGTTAAACATGCTGCCAGCTCCAATATGTTTTTTGTAATCCATGATAGATGGTATATTCCTAGATACTTTACCAAGAATATCTTCCTTAATTACAACCAGAGTAGTACCTGCTGGTCCCATATTTTTTTGAGCACCTGCATAAATTAAATCGAATTGTGTGAAATCTAACTGACGTGAAAAAATATCGCTACTCATATCACAAACAACAGGAATATCGCATTTAGGAAACGCTTTCATTTGTGTTCCGAAAATAGTATTGTTTGATGTGAGGTGAAAATAATCGTAATCTGAAGGAATATCAAATCCTTTAGGAATATAATTGAAGTTAGCATCTTTAGATGAAGCTACTTCATAAATATCGTCTAAAATTTTAGCTTCGTTTATTGCTTTTTGACTCCAAGCACCTGTATTTAAGTATCCAGCTCTTTTTTCTAAAAGATTCATGGCAACCATTAAAAACTGAGTACTTGCTCCACCTTGTAAAAATAAAGCTTTGTAACCTTTTCCCTCTAAACCAAGAAGCTCTAAAACTAAAGTTCTTGCGTTCTCCATAATATCAACAAAGTCTTTACTTCTGTGTGATATTTCAATTAAAGATAACCCTGAATTATTATAATCAATTACTGCTTCGGAAGCTTTTAATAAAACCTCTTGCGGTAAAATACTTGGTCCTGCACTAAAGTTGTGTTTTTTCATTTTATGTAGTAAAATTTAAAGATGCAAAGTTGCTAATTAATTGGGTATTTTATGTTATAAATTCAATAATTTTTTTGTCAAATTGCTAATAAAAATTCAATAGAATCTACACTATCCGCATAATCCCAAAGTTGAGGTTTTTGTGTAGCACCAAATGCAATTTCATTTTCAGTAAAATCTTTAGAAACGATGCATTGGATTTTATTGTCATCTTCCTCTAGTTTTTTCTTTAATTGCTCAGTGTTTTCATAAAACTCATAAAACAAAGTTGCTATTGGAGATGCGTAACTTTCATCCTCTTTAATCATAAAAAAGCCATTTTCAAGCATGTCAAATTCGCTCATTAAATACACCGCTTTATTGTAATCATAGTTGTTCGCATATTTAGCTTTTTCTACAATAGGGTGCCAATGGTAGATGCCTTCGAAAAAAGCGTCAAATTTATAGTCTTTAGGTACAAATAATTTGGAAACATTTCTGCAACCCAAACCATAATATCTAAAAATATCTTCAGAAAGGTTTTTTAAATCTTCAGCAGTTTCATTACCCGTTAAAACAGCTACAGAATTTCTATTATTTCTAATAATGGAAGGTTTTCCTTTAAAGTAATATTCAAAATAGCGTGCTGTATTATTACTACCTGTAGCTATAACAGCATCAAAGTTTTCAATTTTAGCTTCTGTAAAACTTATTTTTCCTTTAAATTCAGGAGCAACATATTCTAAATATTTAGCTAAATAGGGGAGTAGGTGTTTGTCGTTTGAGGATTGTTTAACCAATACTTTATGACCAGATATTAAAACTGATAAAAAATCATGAAAACCAACTAAAGGAATGTTTCCTGCCATAATAATGGCAACTTGCTTAGGTTCAGAAATGTTGATGCTATAATGTTCTAACCATTTGTTTAGGTTCGCTTGTGTTAACAATTCTGTCCAGCCTTTTATGGCAAACACAATGTTTTCTTTGGTAAACCAGCCATTGTGTTCTTCTGCAAGTTTTAATTGATGTTTAAAACCATCAAAGAATAAGTCATTATGTTCAATATTATCCTTTTTTTGAATAAATTCATTAGAAAATTGCTTTAAAAAATCTCCTAATTTTATAAAAGCGTCAATTTTTTCTTGTAATTGCATGCTTAATTTGGTTATGAATAGTTTTGGCGTTATTTTTGCTTCTGCAAAGTTAGAAAAAGAAAACGCTATGGCAATTATAATAACAGATGAATGTATAAATTGTGGTGCTTGTGAACCTGAGTGCCCAAATACAGCAATATATGAAGGTGCCGATGATTGGCGCTATAAAGATGGAACAAGTTTAGAAGGAACAGTTGTTTTAACCAATGGTAAAGAGGTTGATGCAGATGAAGCTCAAGAACCTATAAGTGACGAGCTTTACTATATTGTACCAGACAAATGTACCGAATGTAAAGGGTTTCATGACGAACCACAATGTGCTGCAGTTTGTCCTGTAGATTGTTGTGTGCCTGATGAAGATGTTGTAGAAACTGATGAAGAGCTTTTAGCTAAACAACGTTTTATGCATCCTGAAGATTAAATAAGAGTAAATTTTAATATATAATAAATCCTGAGCTTTTAGCTTGGGATTTTTTTTATTCTAAATTTAGTGTAACATTTATATAGAATTTTCAACTTATATACTGTAAAAACAATAAATATTAACACATGAAAGAAGATAAGCGCCTAGTCTTAGGAATGAGTATGGGAATTGTTATAGGGACAGCGATAGGAGTTGCAACTAAAAATTTAGGACTGTGGATAGCCATAGGTGTTTCTATTGGTGCTGCATTAGGCTTTACAATAAAAACTAAGAATACTAAAGATGAAGAAGATGAATCTTGAGTTTTAGTTTTAATAAATAAAATTTGCTATTCAGATAGTATTATTCATTTTAATATGAAATAAAAAAAATATAGTTTAGCTAGCCAGTTTGTTAATTTGTATTAAACCAATCAATAAATGAGTAAGAAAATCAAATTTATAATTATAGGAAGTGGTAATATTGCAACTACTTACCTTTCTGCAATAACAAACATTACAAATGCCCAAGTTGTTGGTATTGTATCAAGCAAAACCAACAAACCAGAAACGCTTAGTTCCCTTCCTTTTTTTAAATCACTATCTGATATTAATATAGATTTTGATGCCGTTATTATTTGTACTCCAAACGGGTTGCATCATGTTAGCGCCATTGAGGCAGCGTCTTTAGGTAAGCATGTTTTATGCGAAAAACCAATAGATATTACTTTAAAGTCTATTGATAAGATGATTAATTCCTGCAAAGAAAATAACGTTAAGCTTGCTGTTGCTTATCAAAGGCGTTATAGCTCTGATAACCCAATTGTAAAAAAGTTGATTGATGAAAATAAGTTGGGGAAAATATTTTCGGTTGATTTGTCAATTAAAAATTATCGTGATGATGATTATTATAATTCTTCAGCATATCGAGGGACTTACAATATTGATGGAGGTGGACCATTTATTCAACAAGCATCACACTACATAGATTTATATTATTGGTATTTTGGTAAGCCAGTTAAATTAGTGAGCCAGTTAGGAACTTTTGTTCACGATATCGAAGTAGAAGATCATGGTGCAGCTATTTGTGTACATGATAATGGGATGATAGCAACCATTACAGCATCAACAGCTACGAAACCAGGTTTTCCAGCAAAAATGGAATTATACACCAGTAAAGGTTATCTTATTCTAGAGAACGATGTTATTACACATTGGGATATTGAAGGCGTAGAGAATCCAACAACAGTAAAGTCAACCAAGAACACACATACGGGTGCTGCAACTGCATCTGTAAGCGATACCACAAACCATGAAACTGTTTTAAATAATTTTATAGAGGCTATAAATAACAATGCAGAACTTTTAGTAACAGGAGAATCTGCTAGAAATGCTACAGAAATTATTTTAGATATTTATAAAAACCAATTCTAAGAAATATATTTAATTAAGCATTAAACCTTCTTACAACAGTTAAGTCATACAAGTAAAAAGAAGTAATAATGACAAATAAATATATGCGAATTATTCATCGCTATTTAGGTTTTTTTCTAATTGGAATTATGACCGTTTATGCATTAAGTGGAATTGTTTTAGTTTTTAGAGATACCGAATTTTTCAAAAAAGAAGTTCATGTACAACGACAATTAAAACCTAATATTGAATCTGCAGAATTAGGAAAACAACTCCGTAAAAGAAATTTTAAAATTGTTAAAGAAGAAAATAATGTTTTGTTTTTTGATAACGGGCAATATGATAAATCTACAGGGATTGCTAAATATACAAATAAGGAATTACCTTATGTGCTAAATAAAATGACTAAACTGCATAAGGCGAGTTCAAAGCAACCTTTGTATTGGTTAAATATATTTTTCGGACTGTCCTTATTGTTTTTTGCTATATCCTCTTTTTGGATGTTTTTACCAAAATCTAAAATTTATAAAAAAGGATTATATTTTACTTTTTTCGGAATGATTTTAACCTTTATTTTGCTTTTTGTTTAGGGTGTAATAGATTTAAATACTACTTACATCTTTTGTATTTTTGCCCAAATGAATGAAAAGACAGTATTTCTACTTATAAATGGAGAACCACCAAGCGAGATTCCAGATTTAGCAAATTATAATGTTATTTGCGCAACAGATGGTGCTTACCAGTATTTAGAAAAAAATGATATTATTCCTAATTTTATAAGTGGTGACTTCGATTCGGTAAAAAAACTTCCTAAAAACATTGAAGTTATTCATACGCCTAATCAAGATTTTACCGATTTTGATAAAATTTTACAGATTTTATTTGAAAGAGATTATAAATCAATTCATGTTTTTGGAGCCAGTGGGCAAGAGCAAGACCATTTTTTAGGAAACTTACACTCAGCCGTTCAGTGGAAAAAGAAACTTAATCTTACTTTTTTTGATAATTATGGTTCTTATTTTTTGGCAAATAAAACCACACAATTATCTAGTTGTAAGGGGAAAACAATATCATTAGTGCCTTTTCCAAAAGCTACTGGAATTATTACAGAAGGATTGCAATACCCCTTAAAAAAAGAAACACTTTCTTTTGGGAGTAGAATAGGTACTAGAAATATAGCTATTTTAGATGATGTTGTTATTACTTTTAAAACAGGTGATTTATTCGTTTTTATAAATCATTAATTAATATGATTACAGGGTGTAAAGTTATCGAATCTATTTACTTTAAATAATTGCGGAAATAACTACATTTGCACTCGCAAAATAGCTTACCACTAAGAAGGTAATCTTTTTAAGTAAAAAATAGAATTAAAAGGTTTCCGTCCCGATAGTTATCAGGATCACGGAATAAATAAAATATAATTTTCAATGAAAGCAGGCATCGTAGGATTACCAAATGTAGGGAAATCAACTTTATTTAATTGTTTATCTAATGCAAAAGCACAAAGTGCAAATTTTCCATTTTGTACAATAGAACCAAATATAGGTGTGGTAAATGTGCCAGATCCACGTTTAGAAAAACTTGAAGAATTAGTAAATCCAGTACGTGTGCAACCAGCAACGGTAGAAATAGTTGATATTGCTGGATTGGTAAAAGGAGCAAGTAAAGGCGAAGGTTTAGGAAATCAGTTTTTAGCAAATATTAGAGAAACCGATGCTATTTTGCATGTGTTGCGTTGTTTTGATAATGATAATATTGTGCATGTTGATGGTAATGTAAATCCAATTCGCGATAAGGAAACTATCGATATGGAATTGCAACTTAAAGATTTGGAAACCGTTGATAAAAAACTTGACAAAGTAAAACGTGCCGCTAAAACAGGTAATAAAGAAGCTCAAAAAGAAGAAGCAGTTTTATTAAAAATAAAGGCAGGATTAGAAGCAGGAGTTTCTGTAAGAGCTTTAGAGTTTAGTGAAGAAGATGATATCGATTTTGTTAAGCCATCACAGTTTATTACAGATAAACCTGTTATGTATGTTTGTAATGTAGATGAAGGATCTGCAGTTTCAGGAAATTCGTATGTAGATTTAGTAAAAGAAGCTGTTAAAGACGAAAGTGCTGAGGTTTTAGTTTTAGCGGTTGGTACAGAAGCTGATATTAATGAATTAGACGATTACGAGGAGCGTCAAATGTTTTTGCAAGATATAGGATTAGATGAAGCTGGTTCTGCTAAATTAATTCGTTCTGCTTATAAGCTTTTAAATCAACAAACATATTTTACTGCTGGTGTAAAAGAAGTTCGTGCTTGGACAATTGATATTGGAGCTACAGCACCTCAAGCAGCTGGGGTTATTCATACCGATTTTGAAAAAGGGTTTATACGTGCTGAAGTAATTGGATACGACGATTTTGCAAGCTACGGTAGTGAAGCAAAAGTTAAAGAAGCTGGAAAAATGCGTGTAGAAGGTAAAAATTATATCGTTAAAGATGGTGATGTAATGCATTTTCTGTTTAACGTGTAATAATATTTATATTAAATAACGTTCTTTATTGGTAAGAAATAGATTATGTTTGTATTAATTTTTATATAAAAAGTATACAAATGCCTACAATCGAAATAAAAACGGAAATACATTCTGATAAAAAAAAGTGTTTTGATTTAGCTAGAAATATTGAGCTTCACCAAGAGTCATTAAAGTTTTCTGGAGAGAAGGCTATAGCTGGAAAAACAAAAGGGTTGATAGAACATGGTGAATGGGTGAGTTGGGAAGCAAAACATCTTGGTTTTGTACAACACCTAACCTCCAAAATAACCGAATTTGAAGCCCCAAATTATTTTGTAGATGAAATGGTTTTAGGAGCCTTTAAATCATTTCGACATGAACATCATTTTGAAGAAACGAATGCTGGAACTCAAATGACAGATGTTTTTTATTTTGAATCCCCTCTAGGGATTTTAGGCAAAATTGCAAATACGCTTTTTTTAAAGCGGTATATGACAAGCCTTTTAAAAACTAGAAACAAATTCTTAAAAGAAAAAGCCGAAGCTTTAAAACAATAAATGCTTTGCAAATTTAATTCGTTTATTAAATAGTATCTAACGTAATGTTTTTAAGTGTTTAGGTGTTTTTATTAGTTGAACATCGTAATTCTCATATGATTTTTAAGATCAGTAAATAATACAAGTCTAAATTCGTGCTATGCAAACAAAAAGAAGCTTTTGGTATGGTATAGCAATAGGTGTTTTAGGAATTGTTCTTTTTTCCTCAAAAGCCGTTATGGTAAAATTAGCTTATAATTACAAGGTAGATGCCATTAGTATATTATTACTTCGTATGTTATTTTCATTTCCGTTTTATGTGGTTATAGCTTATGTATACGGTAAGAAACACAGTAATCATGTAGTAGAGAGAAAAGATTATGTTTGGATTGTCTTTTTTGGTTTTGTTGGTTATTATTTAGCTAGTTATTTCGATTTTGTTGGACTTACTTATATCAAAGCAAGTTTAGAACGAATCATTTTGTTTATATATCCTACTATTGTCATTCTTTTAAATAAGCTCTTTTTAAAACAGCCCATAAATAAAATTCAATTAGGAGCAATTGGATTAACCTATTTAGGAATTATTATAGCTTTTTGGGATGAAGTCGTTATATCTGGAACAGATACTTATTTGGGTGGTTTCTTTATTTTATTAAGTGCCATAACATATGCGTCTTACTTAGTTGGTACTGGTTGGTTAATTCCAAAATTTGGAGTCATGAAATTTACAGCCTATGCTATGCTTGTTTCATGTGTATGTGTTTTTATTCATTATGGAATTATATATAAAACAAATTTATTTAGTTTTACTTGGGAAGTCTATGTTTTAGGGATTTTAATTGCTGTTTTTGCAACAGTTATACCATCGTTTTTAGTGTCTGCTTCTATAAAAATGATTAGTTCTTCAAATTTTGCTATTGTTGCTGGTATTGGGCCTATTTCAACTATTATTTTGGCTGCTGTTTTTTTAAATGAAAAACTAACCTTATTACAGTTGTTTGGAGCGTTAATAGTTATTATTGGTATATTATTTGTCTCAATAAAAAAAAGTAAAGCATAATATTAAGGTTCTCAACAAAAACCAATCTATATTGTTAATTACTTTGTGTAAAGGTTATTTCTTTTTTTATGAGGTTGTATTATATTAGCAACCAATCACGAAATTTTACTCAACATCTACTATGGCTGAACAATCTAATTACACTGAAGATAATATACGTTCACTTGACTGGAAAGAACATATTCGTATGCGTCCAGGAATGTATATTGGTAAGCTTGGTGATGGATCGTCTCCTGATGATGGTATTTATATACTTTTAAAAGAAGTCCTAGACAATTCTATTGATGAGTATGTTATGGGAGCTGGAAAAACCATAGAGATTTCTATTCAAGGCACTAAGGTTACGGTTCGCGATTATGGTCGTGGTATTCCCTTAGGGAAAGTAGTAGATGTGGTGTCTAAAATGAACACCGGTGGGAAGTACGATTCCAAAGCTTTTAAAAAATCGGTTGGATTAAATGGTGTGGGTACAAAGGCAGTAAATGCTTTGTCGTCTTTTTTTAGAGTAGAATCTACTCGTGATAATAAAAGTGCTTCCGCAGAATTTGAGCAGGGTAACTTAGTTAATCAAGATTTATTAGATGAAACGTCGCGCCGAAAAGGAACAAAAGTATCTTTTATTCCGGATGAATTAATCTTTAAAAATTATAAATTCAGAAGTGAGTATATTGTTAAAATGCTTAAAAACTATGTGTACTTAAACCCTGGTTTAACGATTGTTTTTAATGGCGAAAAGTATTTTAGTGAAAACGGATTAAAAGATTTGTTGAATGAGAAAATTGCAGAATCCGATTTATTATACCCAATAATTCATCTCAGAGGTGAAGATATTGAAGTTGCCTTAACACACAGCAAAACACAATATAGCGAAGAGTATAATAGTTTTGTAAACGGACAAAACACCACGCAAGGTGGAACACATTTAAATGCGTTTAGAGAAGCATTAGTAAAAACTATTCGTGAATTTTATGGTAAAAATTACGACGCATCAGATATTAGAAAATCTATTGTAAGTGCCATTGCTATAAAAGTTATGGAACCCGTTTTTGAAAGTCAGACAAAAACGAAGTTAGGCTCTACCGATATGGGAGGCGACTTACCTACTGTTAGAACTTATATTAGTGATTTTCTAAAAACATATTTAGATAACTATTTACATAAAAACCCAGAAACTTCAGAAAAATTACAACGTAAAATTTTGCAGGCCGAACGGGAGCGTAAAGAATTATCGGGTATTCGGAAGCTAGCCAAAGATCGCGCTAAAAAGGCGAGTCTTCATAATAAAAAATTACGTGATTGTCGAGTTCATTTTGGTGATACAAAAAACGAAAGAAACTTAGAAACGACCTTGTTTATTACAGAGGGAGATTCGGCTTCTGGAAGTATCACAAAATCACGCGATGTCAATACGCAAGCAGTTTTTAGTTTAAAAGGAAAACCTTTAAACTGTTATGGTTTAAGTAAGAAAATTGTTTACGAAAATGAAGAGTTTAATTTGTTGCAGGCTGCATTAAATATAGAAGAGACTTTAGAAGATTTAAGATATAATAATGTTGTGATAGCTACCGATGCCGATGTAGATGGTATGCATATTAGGTTGTTATTAATTACGTTTTTTCTTCAGTTTTTTCCTGAAGTTATAAAAAATGGACATCTATATATTTTACAAACCCCTTTATTTAGAGTTCGTAATAAAAAGGAAACTATCTATTGTTATTCTGAAGATGAACGTAGAAATGCTATTGAAAAATTAAAGCCAAAGCCAGAAATAACTCGATTTAAAGGACTTGGTGAAATTTCGCCAGACGAGTTTAAACATTTTATTGGAGATGATATACGATTAGATCCTATTATGCTAGATGATAATATGTCTATTGAAGATTTATTAGCATTTTACATGGGTAAAAACACACCAACAAGACAAGAGTTTATTATTGATAATTTGAAGGTGGAATTAGATATTGTAGAATAAATTAATGCCTTAATTTATTTATATTCAAAAAAAAATAGCAAAAAAAAGGTTAAAAAAATAGTTAAAATAATAATTAAAAAAATCTTTAAGTTTAAATTTGTACTAAATAAAAGAGATTCTTAAATTTAGGAATAGAAACAGTAAAATTTTACAAATTTAAACTACAATAAGATGTTGTATAATAAGAAAACCGAAAAGCCTAAAAGACGGTCGTATGAATATTTACATATTCATACAAGCAGCGAACAAGTGCATAGATTACACAAAGAAGGTAGAGTTATGCTCAACGGAACCCCAAAAAAGAAAAAATAATTAATGATTGAAGACAGCGACGATTTAATTAACGAACAAGACGAACCTCAAGAAACCATAACCCGTATTACGGGAATGTATAAAGATTGGTTTTTAGATTATGCCTCTTACGTTATTTTAGAAAGAGCTGTCCCAGCCATTGAGGACGGATTTAAGCCAGTACAGCGCCGTATCATGCATTCTATGAAAGATTTGGATGATGGGCGCTACAATAAAGTAGCTAATATTGTTGGTCATACTATGCAATATCACCCGCACGGTGATGCCAGTATTGCAGATGCCATGGTGCAAATAGGTCAAAAAGATTTATTAATAGATACTCAAGGTAACTGGGGAAATATTTTAACAGGCGATCGCGCTGCTGCTTCGCGTTATATTGAAGCCCGTATTTCTAAGTTTGGATTAGATGTTGTTTTCAATCCTAAAATAACGGAATGGCAAGCCAGTTATGATGGCAGAAGAAAAGAACCTGTAAATTTACCTGTTATGTTTCCTTTGCTTTTAGCACAAGGAGGAGAAGGTATAGCAGTAGGGTTGTCTACCAAAATATTACCACACAATTTTATAGAACTTATTGATGCTTCTATTAAGCATTTACAAGGGAAACGTTTTACTATTTTACCTGATTTCCCGACAGCAGGTATAGCCGATTTTTCTAATTATAATGACGGTTTACGTGGTGGTAAAGTGCGTGTTCGTGCTAAAATTTCACAATTAGACAAAAATACCTTAGTTATTACTGAAATTCCTTTTGGAACGACGACTTCTACTTTGATAGATTCTATTTTAAAGGCGAATGACAAAGGAAAAATTAAGGTTAAAAAGATAGAGGATAATACCGCTGCCGAAGTTGAAATATTGGTGCATTTACCGTCTGGGTTATCACCAGATAAAACTATTGATGCCTTATTTGCTTTTACAAGTTGTGAGTCTTCAATTTCGCCTTTAGGATGTGTTATTGAAGATAATAAACCGCTGTTTGTTGGTGTCACAGAAATGTTAAGACGCTCAACCGATAATACTGTTCAGCTTTTAAAACAAGAATTAGAAATAAAATTAGGGGAGTTTGAAGAACAATGGCATTTTGCTTCTTTAGAGCGTATTTTTATTGAAAATAGAATTTATCGTGATATTGAAGAAGAAGAAACTTGGGAAGGTGTTATTCGTGCCATAGACAAAGGACTTCAGCCACATATAAAACATTTAAAACGCGCCATTACAGAAGATGATATTGTGCGTTTAACAGAAATTCGTATTAAACGTATTTCCAAATTTGATATTGATAAAGCACAACAGAAAATAGATGCTTTAGAAGCACAAATAGCCGAAATTAAAAACTATTTAGCTAATTTAATAGACTATGCTATAGCTTATTTTACAAGGCTTAAAAAAGAATACGGAGCGGGAAGAGAACGTAAAACAGAGATTAGAACCTTTGATGATGTTGATGCGACTAAAGTGGTTATAAGAAACACAAAACTTTATGTGAATAGAGAAGAGGGCTTTATTGGCACCTCTTTACGTCGTGATGAGTATGTCTGTGATTGTAGTGATATTGACGACATTATAGTATTTACCAAGCAGGGACAAATGATGGTTACCAAAGTAGATTCTAAAACCTTTATTGGTAAAGATATTATACATGTTGAAGTATTTAAAAAGAAAGATAAGCGTACTATTTATAATATGATTTATCGTGATGGAACTAAAGGACCATCTTATATAAAACGTTTTGCAGTAACCAGTATTACACGTGATAGAGAATATGATTTAACTAACGGAAATAAAAACTCTACAGTATTATATTTTTCAGCTAACCCTAATGGTGAAGCAGAAGTTGTTACTATTTTATTACGACAAGCGGGAAGTATTAAGAAACTAAAATGGGATATTGATTTTGCCGATATTTTAATAAAAGGGCGTGTATCAAAAGGAAATTTAGTTACTAAATATTCTATTAAGCGTATAGAGCTTAAAGAAAAAGGTGTATCTACTTTAAAACCACGGAAAATATGGTTTGATGACACTGTACAAAGACTTAATGTAGATGGCAGAGGAGAGTTAATTGGAGAATTTAGAGGAGAAGATAAACTGCTTATTATTAATCAGTCAGGAATTGTAAAAACAGTAACACCAGAGGTTACCATGCACTTTGATAATGATATGATTGTCATGGAAAAATGGGTACCTAAAAAACCAATATCTGCGGTTTATTTTAATGGTGAAAAAGACTTGTATTATGTAAAACGGTTTTTAATTGAAAATGAAGGTAGAGAAGAGTCTTTTATCTCGGAGCATCCTAATTCACAATTAGAAATTATTTCAACAGATTGGAAGCCTATGGCAGAAATTGTTTTTGCTAAAGAACGTGGAAAAGAAAGAAAAGATAACTTAGAGATTAATTTAGAAGAATTTATTTCAATAAAAGGTATTAGTGCTTTAGGAAATCAATTAACTAGAGAAAAAGTAAATCAAATAAATTTATTAGATCCTATTCCTTTCGAAGCACCAGAGGAAGTACATGCCGACGACTTAGAAGTTGTTGATGAAACTGAGGTTTCAACTGAAATTGAGCAAGATTCTAATACTGAAAATTCAAAAGTGAATGGAGAGTCTAAAGCCGATTTAGATATTGATGAAGAAGGACAAATTACCTTGTTTTAATCAGTTACTTAAAAGTCTGAAATAATTTTTTCTGTTGAAAAAAGACTAATTAGGTTATTCAATATTTCATTATAATTAGTCAGTTGATCGTTGTTAATAAACTCGTTAGCCCTATGCGCTTGATCAATAGATCCAGGACCACAAACAATACTTTGTAAACCAGCTTCATTAAATTGTCCAGCTTCTGATGCATAAGCAACAGTTTCAATATTGGTATTAGAATTTATTTTCCCCATGAGTTTAACAATATCTGCATCCTCGTTAGTTAAAAAACTTGAAACAGGAGGGTGTATTTCTTCAGTTTCAATTTTAAAATCAGGAAATATAGGTTTCAATTCTTCTATTCTTTTATTGCAATGTGTTGTAAATTCATTAATAATTTCTGCTAAATTATCATTAGGTATAACCCTAGCGTCCCAAGAAAAATAAGCCTTGTCAGCAATAACATTTGGTGCAATTCCTCCATGAATAATTCCAGTATGTAATGAAGAATGAGGTGGTGTAAAACGATTATCGATGTTACCAGAATCTACCAATACATTCATTTTATTTTCCAGCCATAAAATTAATCGTGCCGCTTCATGAATAGCACTTACTTCTTTTCTAATACCACTACTATGTCCCGCAGAACCATTTACTTTGGTCGTGTATAAACAAATACCTTTATGCCCAATAATGGGTTGTAATAATGTAGGCTCGCCTATAATGGCATATTTTGGTGTTTCTGGATAATGATTTAATAAATGCGCTATTAATTCTGGTGCAGCCAAACAGCCAATTTCTTCATCGTAAGAAAACGCAAAATATATGGGTTTTTTTAAATCGGCTTTAACCAAACGGGGTAAGACACTTAAACAACACGCTACAAAGCCTTTCATGTCGCAAGAACCTCTACCGTATAATTTACCATCATTTTTATCAGTTAAAATAAAAGGATTTGTTTCCCAGTCTTGTCCTTTTACTGGAACAACATCGGTATGTCCAGATAATATGATGCCACCACTTGCTGAGGGACCTATTCTGCAATGTAAAGACGCTTTATCACCTTCTTTATTTGGAACTAAAGTACATGCAATATCAAATGATTCAATATATGTTTTAATCCAATGGATTATCGATAAGTTACTTTCACCTCCTAAAACAGGAAAGGAAACGAGTTTCGATAGTATAGCTTCAGTAGTCATTAAAGTAGGTTTTAAAAATTTGTTCTATGATTGATTCTGGGCAGTTAATTCAGCAATCTTACAAATAACCTCAGTAGCTTTAATCATACTTTCTACGGGCACATATTCATAGCGTCCATGAAAATTATGTCCGCCAGCAAATATATTAGGGCAGGGTAATCCCATATAACTTAATTGCGATCCATCTGTACCACCACGAATGGCTTTTATTAAAGGCGTTATTCCTAATTGTTTCATAGCTTCTTCGGCAATATCAACAATATGCATTACAGGTTCCACTTTTTCTTTCATATTGTAATACTGGTCTTTAATTTCTGTAACAATAACTTCTCTGCCATATTGAGAATTAAGCTCATTGGTGAGTTTTATCATCACTTCTTTTCTAGCTTCAAAATGCCCTTTATCATGGTCGCGAATAATATATTCTAAAGTCGTTTCTTCCACATCACCATGAATATTGTGTAAATGAAAAAATCCTTCGTAACCTGTGGTGTGCTCTGGTGTTTCCATTCGAGGTAACGAGTTTATAAACTCTTGTGCGATATACATGGAATTAATCATTTTACCTTTGGCATAACCAGGATGTACAATTTTCCCTTTCACTTTCACCACGGCTCCTGCGGCATTAAAATTTTCATATTCTAATTCACCTATTTGACTACCATCCATGGTGTAAGCCCAATCTGCTCCAAATTTGTCAACATCAAATTTATGAGCACCTCTACCAATTTCTTCATCGGGTGTAAAACCAATACGAATTTTTCCATGTTTAATTTCAGGATGATTTATTAAGTATTCCATGGCCGAAACTATTTCGCAAATTCCTGCTTTATCATCAGCTCCTAAAAGGGTAGTGCCATCTGTGGTTATTAAGGTCTGCCCTTTATATAGTAGTAAATCTTCAAAATAATCTGGAGATAAAATAATATTTTCAGCTTCGTTTAAAACAATATCTTTTCCGTTGTAATTTTCTATAATTTGAGGGTTTACATTAGCACCTGTAAAGTCTGGTGATGTATCAAAATGAGAAATAAAACCAATTGTTGGAACGTCATGACTAACATTACTAGGTAGCGTAGCCATAATATATGCGTTCTCATCAATAGTTACTTCTTCCAAACCAATAACTTTTAGTTCTTCAGCTAGATTATTAGCTAAGTTCCATTGTTTTTTTGTGCTAGGGGTTGTATTTGAAGTAGGATCAGATTCTGTATCAACAGTAACATAACTTATAAAACGTTTAATGATGTGTGCTTTTGAAATCATTATTTTAGAAATTTAAGAGTTTGAGTGAGGTAAAAAAATACTTTGTAAATGGAATCAAAAATACGACTAATAATTTTTTTGTCTTTTGAATTGTCCAATTTTTTATTTCGAAGTACTTTTGCATAAATAATATCAGATGTACAAATTACTGTTACGACCTTTGTTTTTTCTTTTTGATCCAGAAAAAATTCATCATTTTACTTTTTCATTAATAAAAGTTACTTCTAAAATACCAGGATTTGCATCCATATTCAGAAGTTTGTATGTTATTGATAATAAAAAATTAGAGCGTAATTTATTCGGTTTGACTTTTAAAAACCCCGTGGGACTAGCTGCTGGTTTTGATAAAAATGCGGTATTATATAATGAATTAGCAAATTTCGGATTTGGTTTTATTGAAATAGGAACTGTAACTCCAAAAGCTCAAGCAGGAAATCCTAAAAAACGACTGTTCAGATTAAAAGATGATCAAGGCATTATTAATCGTATGGGTTTTAATAATGAAGGTGTAGAAACAGCAATAACTCAGTTAAAAAAGAATAAAGGCAAGTTAATCATAGGAGGGAATATAGGTAAGAATACCGACACGAAGCCAGAAGATTACACTAAAGATTATCTAGAGTGTTTTAATGCTTTGCATCCCTATGTAGATTATTTTGTACTAAATGTTAGTTGTCCAAATGTTGGTAGTCATGCTAAATTAAATGATAAAGATTATTTAGAAGAGTTAATTGGAGCTGTAAAAAAAGCTAATCATACTTTTGAAAATCAAAAACCAATTCTTTTAAAAATAGCACCCGATTTAAACAACAATCAATTAGATGAAATTATTGAGCTAGTTTCTACTACAAATTTAGATGGTGTTATTGCTAGTAATACCTCTACAGATAGAAGTGATTTAAAAGCAACAAAAGAACAGCTTGAAAATATAGGCAATGGTGGTTTAAGTGGAAAGCCTATTAAAGAAAAAAGCACGCAGGTTATTAAATACTTATCTGAAAAGAGTAAAAAAGCATTCCCTATAATAGGCGTTGGTGGTATTCATTCTGCACAAGATGCTTTAGAAAAGATAGCAGCAGGTGCAGATTTAGTTCAGATTTATACTGGTTTTATTTACGAAGGACCAAGTTTGGTTAAAAAAATAAACAAAGCTATTCTTAAATCTTAAATACGGCTATTTTATAATCTTCTTTACCGTTTTATAATGCGCATTGCTAACAGTAAGTAGGTATGTGCCAGAGGATAAGTTACTCACATTAATGGGCTGGTTTGTTACAGTTCCAGATAAATAAACTTGACCAAATACATTTGAAATGCTGTAGTTAATTATTTCTCCAGGCGTATTGGTTTTAATAGTTATCATTTCATTTTTAATAGGATTAGGGTATACTTTAGCAGTTAGATAATTTGAAATTGGAACATCTATAGTTTTAATAAATATATTATCAATAGCAATATCAGAATCCCAATTTGCACCACGTACCGCTCTAAAACGAACTTTTATGGATTGGTTTGTGTAAGCCGATAAATTTATTGTATTAGACATAAAGGCATCACCTTGATTCGCTTGTTGGTTGCCATAAAGTGGATCAATAATATCATTAATATATCCAGCATCTGTTTTTAAATCGATATGCAATGCTCCCATGTGCTCACCAAACATATGATATGAAAATTCTAGTGCAGAATTTTCATTATTAACATTTATGCAGGGTGAAATAAGTTCTGCTACATCACCAGATTTAGCACCTGATGCTTCAGCATATATATAAGTATTAATCTTGTTATTAATTGATTTTTGTAGTATCGGACCCGTTTTATCTGAAACAGTTTCACCTTTATTTAATAACCAATTATATCCATTTTCAGAAACATCTTTAATCGACCAATCTAAATCACTTAATAATTCAGCGTTTTCAAAATCTTCATTAAAATTAGTAATGGAATTTCCGACTTTAATAAATTTTGAAAATGTTTTTGAAATGGTTTTAGATTTATTAGAAACTTTTAGGGTTACATCGTAAATACCTTTGCTATAGGTGTGAGTGGGGTTTTTAATTATATAATCTATAATTCCATCACTATCTATATCCCATTCCCATTTAGTTATGTCATCACAATTACTATTAAAATTAACCGTTAATGTGTCCTCACAGGTTTGATTGTTATCAACACTAAAATTTGCATTAAATGTAGAACAAGCTAAATAACTTTTTGTGGTTTGGTAAAACGCATACATTCGTGCAAGTTGCTGAGGTGTAAAATGATTTCTACATGCTTTTCCAGAATACGACATGATGTTATTTGTGTCTGGGTTGTACTTATCGCCATTAGCATCTGTTTCATAACCTGTATATTCACAAAAATTATTAATGTTAGCACTAGTTAATCCTGGGTCTGCTGGTGTATCACAAATACCATCGCCGTCGGTATCACAATTACTTCCATTAACCAACTCAGTAGTTGTATCTTCTAATCCGTGAGTATGTATTAGTGAGAAAAAATGCCCCATTTCATGCGCAAATGACGAATTATTAGTCGCACAATTATTATTTAAAAAAATAAGATCAGTTCTACCTTCGTTTTCTGAATATCCACAAATACTTTCATTAGAAGCATTTGTAATAGAATGTGTAAAATAAATATTTATAACTCCAGGGGTATTATATACTTCTGATAAACTTTTTTCATCTCCTTTAGTTATATGAACTAATTCATCATTATCAATGTAGTTTATATCGCCACATAAAAAAAACGCCATATAAGCTTCAGCATATATAGAATTTAAATTATAAATAGCCTCATTAATTTCAGAACTGCTTATTCCATCTGAGCCATTAGTATATCTTAAAACATGTACTTTAATAGGAATAGAATTAATACTTTTTGTGTTGTTGTTTTTGCTACTAGGCTTATTGATGATTTTTTGAAAAAAAATCTGTTCGTATTCTTGAATTTGAGATTTTATGCTTTTTAAGTATTCAAGTGACTTTTCAGAAGTAATCGTTCCACAAGATTCAGTTTCATTTTGAGAATACAAAACATTACAAAATAATATGAAAAGTGTTAGTAGGAGTTTGGAAGTTAAATATTTAAAAACATTCATTTGGGGAAAACATTTTATTCAAATGTATTTGATAATGAATGTTGTAAAAAATAAAAACGGTTAACTGTAAGATTTTAACGCTAACCTAAGTTTGTGTTAGTATACTAATTAATTAAGAATGAGTTTCTCGGTTTTAAGCTTGCCATTTTTGGTTTTCAATTGAAGTAAATAAACACCATTACTTAAAGTTGATAAATCAATTTCAAATTTATTTATTCTGTTTTTTATTGAAATACCTTTTACTAAACGACCTAATATATTGTAAATCTCAATAGTATTTAATTCAAGGTTTTGGGGGTTAGAAATAGTGATTTTTTCTTGGGTAGGATTAGGAAATACTTTTATAGTTTCTATGGATTTAATAGGCGGTGTATTTAAGGTAGATGAATTATAAGTAAAAGTTAATGTCCCAATTCTATTTGCATTAAAAGGATAAATATTTGATAAACTTGTTATAACACCTTGCGGATTGGTTGCTGGGTTATTAAAAGAGTAGGTGTTTCCATCTTCGGTGCCAGCATCATAAGGGTATAAATCGATAGTAAAAGTTGCTTTCCAACCATTATTCATGCTACTATTTCCAGATCTTAAATTGATACCATTAACTGCTATAAACCAATCAGGACTTGGCGCTATCATTGAGGCTAAAGTTATTAAAGGGAAATCTTCTCTAACATTTATATTATTTATGGATATTGTTCCTTTTGCAGAATCTAAACCTGTGCCAGCTAGATATTGGTCAGCATCACTATTTGTATTTACTTCTGTTTGAAAAGTACTTGTACTTCCTGTTTCAGCAATTGATTCAATACCTGCAGAAGCTGTTCCATTTAACATTAAAAAGACGTTTTCTGTTTTGTGTGTAGCACCAACTAGCGGCGACCAATGAGCAGATTCTGGTAATTCGATAGTGCTTATGCCATGAGTTGGGTTATTTGTTTCAGATTCCCAAAAACTTTCAAATACAATATTATAATTAGCTATGCTTTGGCTAAAACACACGAAAGGAAAAAATAGTAAAAATAATAGACTGTTAGTAAAATTTTTCATGAAGCATAATAAGTTGATTTGTTTTTATGTCGTTAAACATAATTACGTCTTACAAAATAATAGTATTTTTATCGTCATATTTTAGGAAGTATACATGTCTAATCAAGTTAAAATTATTGAATGCCCGCGAGATGCTATGCAAGGTATAAAGCAATTTATTCCAACAGCGCAAAAAGTTCAGTATATCCAGTCACTACTACGTGTTGGTTTTGATACCATCGATTTTGGAAGTTTTGTTTCCCCTAAAGCCATTCCTCAAATGGTTGATACAGCCGAAGTATTATCTCAATTAGATTTAAGTAAAACGAAGAGTAAACTCTTGGCAATCGTTGCAAATACAAGAGGGGCACAAGCAGCTTCAATACATTCTGAAATTAATTATTTAGGCTATCCGTTTTCTATTTCTGAGAACTTCCAGATGCGTAATACTCACAAAACGATAGCGCAATCTGTAGTCACACTTTCTGAGATTTTAGAAATAGCAAATAAATCAAATAAAGACGTTGTTGTTTATATATCTATGGGTTTTGGAAATCCGTATGGTGATCCTTGGAATGTTGATATAGTAGGCGAGTGGACAGAGAAATTAGCCAAAATGGGTGTAAAAATACTATCGCTTAGCGATACAGTGGGGACTTCAAACCCTGAGACCATCAATTATTTGTTTAAAAATTTAATACCCTTATATCCAAATATTGAATTTGGTGCACATTTACACACAACACCTTCTACTTGGTTTGAAAAAATTGACGCGGCCTATAAAGCTGGATGCATTCGTTTTGATGGAGCTATTCAAGGGTTTGGTGGCTGTCCTATGGCAAAAGATGAGTTAACAGGCAATATGCCTACTGAAAAACTATTATCTTATTTTACTTCTAAAAAAGAGAACACTCTAAATGCTCTTAGTTTTGAGAGCGCTTATAATGAAGCTTCTAAAATATTTCTTAATTATCATTAATTTTTTTAGCGCTTAAAGAGCTTATTAACAACTGATTAATGCTGTTGTTTAAAAACTATTTAAATTTAATCTAAATAAACTTTGCTAAAGTAATTATGTGTTTTATATTTGCTGCTTCAAACCATAAATTATTTATAATAAGTCTAAATAAAGACTAATAACTATTAGAACTAATGAAAAAACTAACCTTATTTATTTCAATTCTTGCAACATCATTTATAGGTGCACAAACGGTTCAGGATTCAATAACTTTTGATCCTCAAAAACAATTAAATGCAGCCCAACGTATTTTATCAGGAAATTATGGTAAAGCTGTTACGGTAGGAGCATATGGAGAATTAACGTATAATCAGCCTGAGGGCAATAATGGTGAATTAGATGTACAACGTTTAGTATTGCTTTTTGGATACAAATTTAATGATAAAACACAATTTGTAACTGAAGTTGAATTTGAGCATGTAGAAGAAGTTTTTATTGAACAAGCTTTTGTTAATTATGCGATAGCTTCAAATATGAGTTTACGTGGTGGTTTAATGTTAGTGCCTTTTGGTATTGTTAATGAATTTCATGAGCCAACAACTTTTAATGGGGTTGAAAGACCAGCTATAGATAACGTTATTATCCCTACTACTTGGAGAGAAATAGGTGTTGGTGTTACAGGGAGATTTAATGACATATCATTAGGATATCAAGCCTATGTGTTCAATGGTTTTAAATCAACTTCATTTGATGGATCAGGTGGCGTTAATGGATATTTGAAAGGTTCGAATGCCTTGCGTGGCGGACGTCAAAAGGCTATTCAATCTACAATAGATAGTCCAACGCTTTCTTTAAAGTTTGATTATTATGGTTTACCTGGATTACGTTTAGGACTTTCAGGTTATTTTGGTGATACTCAAGCTGAAGATGATGTTGAAACTATTGACGGATCAAATATTGGAATTTCCATGTTAGGGTTAGATGCTCGATATGCTTACCAACGATTTACTGCACGTGGACAATTTGTTCATGGTTCACTATCGGGGACAGAAGCTTATAATAATTTAACTGGAAAAGATTTAGGAAGTGAATTACAAGGTTGGTATTTAGAAGCGGCATATAATTTGTTACCTCAAGAAAAAGAACAACGTTTATTTGCTTTTGCTAGGTATGAAGAATATAATACACATGCAGATACGGCTGGAAGTTTATTACAAAACGACGCTTATAACAGAAATGATATAACAACAGGGCTAAGTTATCATGTAGCTCCAGGTGTTGTTTTTAAAGCAGATTATCAGTTTAGAGATAATGCGGTTTCTGGAGGAGATGTTCAAAATAGACTTAATTTCGGAATAGGCGTTTGGTTCTAGAATGAATAACATGATAAGGCTAATACAATTTTTATTAAGGATTATGTATTAGCCTTATCTTGATTAATATTAATTCAATATTTTTGTACCATAAAACATTCATGATTATATTGGTGTTTTATGCGATTATTGAAAAACAATAAACATTAAGCATGATGAAATTAAAACAAGGTTTACTATTATTTCTGGCTTTTATTATGTTGTCTTTTGGTTTACCAAAAAACATACAAAAGAAAGTTGATAAAGAGATAAAAGATGTTTTTAATATTGAATCCTTTGCTTTAAATGAAATTATTATAGCTAATAAAATAGCGGAGAGTTTACCTTCAAAATTTAATCATAATAACTTATTTAAAATAGAGGCCGATAACACCCTTTTAGGATATGCGTATTTGTCTCAAGCATCAAGTAAAACGGCGCAATTTGATTATATGGTTTTGTTAGATAAGGATTTAGTTATATTAAAATCTAAAGTACTTATTTATAGAGAAGAGTATGGTGGCGAAATTGGTAGCAGACGTTGGCTTAAACAATTCATTGGTAAAACTCAAAATGACGATTTAAGATACGGAGATAATATTGTTGCTATATCTGGTGCAACAATCTCGGTGCGTTCTATGACCAATGCTGTGAATGATTTATTAAAATCTTTAAAAGTATTGCATACTAAAAACATTCTGTAAATGCAGTTAAATGGCCTCATACTTACACTACCAAAAGAAATTAAATTATTAATTGCTGCGTTTGTTATTATATTAAGTATAGGTTTTTATACAGGATTATTATTTGTTGGCGAGACTTCAACTACAAATCCAAATGGTATTGAAGAACAATATTTAGGAAATGAAAACGATGAAAATGCGGAAGTTATGCGCTTTAAAAAAAGCGATAAAGAAATGCTCACATTGGTTCATAATCATATATTGTCCATGTCTATTATTTTCTTTTTATTGGGGCTTATTGTGTCTACTACAAAGTTAAACAGGAAACTGAAATTAATTTTAATGATAGAACCCTTTGCTTCAGTAGTCCTAACTTTTGGGGGACTTTATTTATTATGGTCCGGTATACTCTGGATGAAATACATTGTTATGATTTCAGGTGTATTAATGACGGTTACTTATACAGCCTCTGTAGTTGTCATTTTAAGTCAACTTCTTCAGAAAAAATAATTGTTATTTTTACGTTTATAAATTAAACCTTTAGCGTTGGTTGTGGTCTTATCATATAATTGATTAAACCTAACGACAACCATTTTGAAAACGCTATTACTTTTTTTAGTATTTACTTCAACATTATTTGCGCAAAAATTTACCTTGTCAGGTATTGTTAAAGACCAGGATTCAATTATTTTAGAAGGTGCTACGGTTTATCTTCAGAGTATAAAAGATAGTATTCCTATATCTTATGGAATTACTAATAAAAATGGTGAATTTTCATTACAAGTAAATACAGAAGATGATAAAAAAGCCATATTTAACATTGCATATTTAGGCTATAAACCATTTCTAGAAGATATTAATGTTCCAAACAGCGATAAGTTGAATATTGGTGTAGTGATTTTGGAAGATCAAGTAGAAGCGTTAAATGTAGTGTCTATAATAGGAAAAGCACCCCCGGTTTTAATAAAAAAAGACACGATTGAGTATAACGCTGATAGTTTTAAAACTTTGCCTAACGATAGGGTTGAAGATTTGTTAAAAAAATTACCTGGTGTAGAAATAGATTTAGATGGCAGTATAACAGTTAATGGTGTCGAGGTTGAAGCTATAAATGTAGATGGCATGAGTTTCTTTGGAGAGAAAAATGGCGCTATAGCTTTAAAAAATATTCCAAGTAATGCGGTAAGTAAAGTACAGGTTACAGATTATAAAACAGATATGCAAAAGTTTACTGGAGAAGAGTCTGATTCTGGTACTAAAGAAATAAACTTAAAAATTAAGAAAGGAAAAAACAAGGCCTATTTTGGCGATGTAAATTTAGGCTACGGTACAGATGAAAAATATCAAGCTAATGCAAATCTTTTCCAGTTAATTGATGGTAAACAATTGGGGGTGATTATGGGAACCAATAATATTAATATGTCTAGAGGATTTAATGCATTACCCGATGCTAATTCTAGCAACGGTTATATTGAGTCAGATTTTGTTGGAACTAATTTTTCTAAAGGAAAGTGGGACGAAACCAGAATAAATGCCAATTACAAATACAGTGCTCAAAACTCTGATAATGAACAAAAAAGTTATAGTGAGAATTTTTTACCAGATTTAAATTATATAACGAATTCTACAAGTAGTGGTTTTAATGATTCAGACAGACATGATGCGGGTTCAGATTTAAAATTCAATATTAAGCCCAAAAATAAAGCGTCAAAGAATAATGTTCGATTATCTAATGTGACCAACTTTAATGCTTCTAATAATAATTCTTTTTCAACAGTAGAGCGAACATCTAAATATACAAATGGCGATTTAGTAAGTCGTTATTTTTCTGAAAGAGAATCAACGAATTCCAATTACAACATAAATAATAGTTTTAATGTTACATCAAGAACAGGTAAAAAAAGAGATTATTTTAATATCGGTTTTAGAACAGCCTTTAATAAGGGAGATGGAGAGCGCTCTAGTTATTCTAGAAATGAATTAGAAAGTAGTAATACCGAAATTGTTCAAGATCAAATTTCTAACACTAATAATACGGGTTCTAATATACGTTTTAATGCGAGATGGAGTAAAGAGTTGCTGCCAAATTTCAGAATAATCCCTCGGTATAATGCCAGCGTGAATACAAGTAAAAATGAAAATCTTATTTATGATTATGATGAAGATAGTAATGCATATAGTAGCTTTAATAATCAAATAAGTACAGATAGTAAATATATTAATACAACGGTGCGCCCGTCTTTAAGGTTTCGCTACGATTATAAATCAATTCGTTTTGAATTAGAAGGTGCTTATACAAATACCTACAGAAAGTATCAAGATAATATTATTGAAGCACGAAATTTTAAAAATGATTTCCAATATCTAACGTATTCTGGACGGATACGCTATAGAGATAGTAAAGGTTATAAAAATATAGATTTAAGATACAATCAAAATGTTAATGTACCTTCAATTAGTCAGCTGCAACCAGTAGAAAATGTTAGTAATATTACCAATATCGTAAAAGGTAATCCTTTTTTAGAACCAGCTATAAGTCATGATATTAATTTCAAATATCAAAATAATATAGCTTTTAATCATATTAATATTTCAGCTGGAGCCAAAGCACAATTTGTTCAAGATAAAATTATTAATTCAACAATAACAGATGCAGATTTAATAAGATATACCACTTTTGAAAATATTAATGGCGATTATAATATGTCTGGTAATGCGGCCATTTCTAAATCTTATTTTAGAAAAAACACCAATTTTAATATTAATGTGCGACTTAATGGAAACTATAGAAATATAAGATCCATTCAAAATACGGTAAGATTTACAACAAAAACAAACACGTTACGCCCATCATTTTCTTTAAGTTATTCGCAAGATAAAAAGCTAGACCTAAGTACTTCTTATAGTTATAGTTTGACTAAAACAACGTATGATACAGATATTTATAATAATAACGATTATTTTGTTCAGAATTTAAGACTTGAATCTTCATTGTTTTTTCTTAAAGATGCTTTTTTTACTAATAAAGTATCCTATAGATACAACAGTAGAGTAGGAGATGATTTTGATGGGGCAGCAGTTTTTTGGAACGCTGGTTTGGGAATTCAACTTTGGGATAATAAGGCAACGGTAACATTGGTAGGATACGATATATTAGGAAAAAATAATGGCTATAGCAGGTCGGTTACTGAAACGGCTATTAGAGATGTAGAAAACCGAATATTAGAACAATACTTTATGGCTACTTTTGTTTATAAGTTTGGTCGCTTTGCTGGGCAAAATATGAATGTAGGTGGTCGAAATTATAGAAGAGGTCGAAGGTAATATTGATTGTTAAAATTAACCGAGATATTATTATTATGTTGTATATTTGCACGCAATTATAACGTAATTGCAACATGACTGCACATCAAGACAAAATACTAGGAGAAGGTTTAACTTATGACGACGTTCTTTTAGTTCCAGCTTTTTCAGAAGTTCTTCCTCGCGAAGTAAATATTCAATCAAAATTCACCCGTAACATTACTATTAATGTACCTATTGTCTCTGCGGCTATGGATACAGTTACCGAAAGTAAAATGGCTATTGCCATGGCGCAAGAAGGTGGTATTGGTGTTTTGCACAAAAACATGAGTATTGAGGCTCAGGCTTTAAAAGTTAGGAGAGTAAAACGTGCCGAAAGTGGTATGATTATAGATCCCGTTACTTTACCATTAACAGCTACTGTTTTAGATGCCAAACAAAATATGGCAGAACATGGTATTGGAGGAATTCCTATTGTAGATGCCGATGGTATTTTAAAAGGGATTGTTACGAATCGCGATTTACGTTTCGAGCATGATAGCGAAAGAGCCATAACAGAGGTTATGACGAGTGAAAATCTGGTTACTGCTCCTGAAGGTACATCTTTAGGTGATGCCGAATCTATTTTACAAAATTATAAAATTGAAAAGCTACTTATAGTAGATGATAATTATAAACTCTCTGGTTTAATTACTTTTAGAGATATCACGAAGTTAACACTAAAACCAATCGCCAATAAAGATGAATTTGGACGTTTGCGTGTAGCAGCTGCTATTGGAGTAACAGGAGATGCCGTTGATAGAGCAGAAGCTTTAGTAAATGCAGGTGTTGATGCGGTTGTTATTGATACAGCTCACGGTCATACAAAAGGTGTGGTGTCTGTTTTAAAAGAAATAAAAGCGAAGTTCCCTCAATTAGATGTTATTGTTGGAAATATTGCTACAGGTGCTGCGGCTAAATATTTAGTTGAAGCAGGTGCCGATGCCGTGAAAGTTGGTATTGGTCCAGGATCAATTTGTACAACACGTGTGGTTGCAGGTGTAGGTTTTCCACAATTTTCTGCCGTATTAGAAGTTGCAGCAGCTATAAAAGGATCAGGTGTTCCTGTAATTGCCGATGGTGGTATTCGTTATACAGGAGATATCCCTAAAGCCATTGCAGCTGGTGCCGATACCGTCATGTTAGGATCACTTTTAGCAGGAACAAAAGAATCGCCAGGAGAGACTATTATT
Organism: Flavobacteriaceae bacterium HL-DH10; assembly: GCA_031826515.1. Lineage (NCBI taxonomy): Bacteria > Pseudomonadati > Bacteroidota > Flavobacteriia > Flavobacteriales > Flavobacteriaceae > Thalassobellus > Thalassobellus suaedae. The sequence continues at coordinate 2,965,774 of CP134536.1, forward strand.
TACGAAGGACGTAAATTTAAGTCTTACAGAGGTATGGGGTCTGTTGAAGCTATGAAAGAAGGTAGTAAAGACCGTTACTTTCAAGATGTTGAAGACGATATTAAAAAATTAGTACCAGAAGGCATTGTAGGGCGTGTGCCTTATAAAGGTGAATTGTTTGAAAGCATTCATCAATTTATAGGTGGTTTACGTGCAGGTATGGGCTATTGTGGAGCAAAAGATGTTGCTACTTTAAAAGAAACAGGACAGTTTGTTAAAATCACAGCAAGTGGTATTAACGAAAGTCACCCACATGACGTTACTATTACTAAAGAATCGCCTAACTATTCTAGATAGGTTATATTTAATAGATTAAAAAAAGGCTCAAGTTTCAATTATGAAATTTGAGCCTTTTTTGTTGATGTGTTTTTTAGAATTGAGTTTTTATTTGTTATATGTGATTTTGTTTCAGGAGGATTATTAGTATCTAGTTGATTTTTCACTATGTCTAGAATCTGCTCTCTTAATATTTCATTATTCTTCATGGTCAAACGGATTTTCCAAGTAGACGAGAACCAAGCAATTATTTTTTACGGGTGTTGGCAGACGTATTTTTATTCAGTTTTACATATTGAACAATTCGATTCTCCAATTAATTTGCCATTTTTGTCAAGCTCATATTTACAACATTCGTTGAATTTTTTCTTTAAAATAGCTTTTGCCCTTTTAACTCTCGCTTTTACATTTTCAAGACTTATTTCTAATTCCTTTGCAACATCTTTTTGTTTTTGTCCTTTTATATAAATCAGTTCAATTACGTGTTTATAAATTTCGGGCAAATCATTTATGAATTTATCAAAACAACATATATGTTCATACTTTTCCGAAGAAATTTCTTTATTTGTATCCAATTTCTGTACATAAACAGATTCTTTGTTAAAGTGATTAAGTATCTCGTTACGAGCAATTTGAAAAACCCAAGCTCTTGCCTTTTCTTCTTTTTCGAGCTTAGATAAATTATTATGAATTTTCAAGAATGTATTTTGAAAAATATCGTTAGTAACGTCTTTGTCTTTTACCTTTTTTAGAATGAAGAAATATAGTTCATCATTGAAATTGTCCCATATTTTTTGTGTTTCCATATTCAAAAATAAATAAAAGATTAGTTTTTAAACTAACCTTTATTATATTTAGCAACAATCGCATTTATCACATTCACATTTAGAACAAGTACAATTATTTTCTAAACAATTTCCACAATTGCATTTAGTACAATCGCAATTTGTGCATTTACATTTATTCATAACTTTAAAATTTTATGGTTCATTAAGTAGACTAATAAACATCATAAAAGATACATTTTTTTCGTTTTTTATATGCTCGTTAAGGGACATGGTTTACACAAGTTAAAGATTGGACTTTGCACTAAATTAGTTTCCAACTTTATATTCGATTATTTTCAGTGTCAATTATCTGTTGAATCAAATCAGGTAAACTTGAACTCTTAAAATCTGCTTGTAAATAATAAGGGTGATATATTTCTTCCTTGCGCTTTATATATGCAGTTCTAAGTCCAGCTTTTTTTGCTCCAAACAAATCCCAATCATGAGTTGCAACCATCACTATATCCTCCGTTTTCAACCCTTCTTGTTTTGCTGATGATTGATAAATGTCTTTGAATGGTTTGTACTTTTTAACATTATCAACTGAGTAATAGGAATGAAATTCGTCAATAATTCCTGCATTCATTAATTGTTCTTTTATCATTGTTAACGATGAATTTGAAACGGCAACAACACGAATGTTTTTCTCCTTGAGAATATTAAGAGCAGGTCGAACATCTTCATAAGCAGGTAATCTTCTAAACTCTCCAAGTATCTCTTTTTTTGTTTCGGTAGTTAAAGGTTTATTATTCTCGAAGAATAAGTTTTCTAAAGCAACATCAGCTAATTCTCCAAAATTCCGATATTCATCCATAATCCCCATGATACTTGAACTGTATAGTAGTTTTGTGAACCAGTATTTCAGAACATACTTATCATTAAAGTGCTTATCAAACTGAATCTTAAGCAAACTCAAATTCAATAAAGTTTCGTTCATGTCAAAAAAGACTGCCTTTATCATACCCTTTTTTAGTTTAATAATCTGTTTTTTGCACTAGGTTCTTCAAGCTTGCTTACAACGTGTTTGTTTATGATTAGTGGCGGATTAAAATGCACTTACTTTTCTGTTAAACACTGACCTTATTTATATTTAATTACTTTTGTTTTAGCGATAATACCGCTATTATTTTTATACATTGTTGTAAGCTGGCTTTCCACGTCCTGCTTGGTTTTCCGAAGTTTTAATGCTAATTCGGATGTTTCCGTTGGCAAGACATACTCTTTTGTAATTTTTGGCTTTAGCGTTGGTTGGTGCGAATTGCAAATGTGTATGGCTTTTAGCGTTGGCTATTTAGTTAAGATTTTATCATTGATGACGGGTTGTTCTTCACTTTTTCTAACTGTTCCTTCTTCCACTCTTCAATTGCAACCTGTGCAATTTCAGCCTGTGCACGTGCTATAGACTCGAGTAAATCCTTATTTGCAGTTAATTCAGCATTTAATTTTTGTGCGTTTTTGTCCGCATTAACTTTAACAGCAGTATTAATTTCTTCATTAATATTTGATTGTAGAAGAAGTTGCTTCACTTTTCCTTCATGTTTTATTCTATCAAGAATATCATCATAAGTACCTCTCTCAGTCATCATCTTAAACATAATTGGTGCTATTTCAATAAATATAAATAGTAGTGTAATTAGCCATTTAGCGTACCAAACAGCTGTTTTCTCTTTTTCAATTCTAACAAGCTCTTTTTTTTCATCAACTATCTCGTAAAATGGCACTTCTTGATACATTAAATTGTCCATAGCTTTTAATCTAGCAATTAAACCATTATTTTGAGCTTGTACAGTCTTTTGGTTTTCTATGTCAGATTGAGTAGACTTTTCTCTATCCTTAATCTTTTCGTCTATTTCATCAATAGCCTTGTAATCCTTTTTATTTAAATCGGTAAAGCTGTTTTTCATTGATGAGTATTCATTTTCTGCATCATTAGATATTTTTTTGAGATCTTCATAATAACCACCTTTTCCTTTTTTACCACTGAATTTACCTAGGTTCCATTCATCATTTTTATCTTTGTCAGTTTGTTGCCATGTGATTCTTTTTTGATTAATCTGATTGTTGCGATTGGTTATATTATTCTGAAGATCTTTTCTTTCATCCTTTAATCTATTTAGAACGGGATCGTTTTCTCCAGATTTTATTATAGTACTATTTGTTATCGCAATTTGGGTGCTTATCTCTGCATTTATTTCTTTTTCAAATAGTTTTAATTCAAGTGGTGTTGCAATAACAAAACCAAGTAGTATTGCCATCAATAATCTTGGAGCTGCTTCAATTAGTTCTTGTTTTGAAATAGTCTTCTTACCATCACCAACGCCAAAGGTTGAAACGATATATCTGTCAAGATTAAAAATTAAAGCACCCCAGAACAGACCGAAAAACACAGATAATATCTCGCTTAATAGTGTATAGCCAATAACCAAACCTTGGTCATCTAAAACTTCCACTCTAAACGCAGTGAAAAAAGCATATCCTCCAGCAAAAGTAGCCATCAAAGCAGTAAAAATTATCGTTCCTCCAATTCCAAAGAATTTGTTGTTATCAGTTGGAGCTTGTTTGAGAATGTCTAAATCAGCACCAGATGACCACAAGAAAAACTTATATATTTTTTGAAAGGGATATTTAATTAGTTTTTTCATCTGTTCAATCGTTTATGTATTTTATGTAGAACACTATCATAAATATCAGATAGTGTAATTTTTTCTTTATTGAATTTGCTTATTAGGGCATTTTCATTTTCAAACTTTGGAAATTCAAGAGAAGATTCTAATTCTGTTGAATTTATTTCGAGGTTATTGAAATGCACGCTGTTTGAAAACTGGATATTGTTTGCCGAGAATAGTTCTTTAGGTAGATTAGATTCTGAAAAATCAATATTCGTATTAATCTCAATTTTTGGAGCCTCTGCAAATATTTGTTTAACAATAGGCACTGGAAAAGGGTGTGCCGTAATTTCTTTCTCAACACTACTAAACAAACCTTTTGCTATTAATTTAAAATCTGTTTCCTTGTTGATTGGCATATGAGCTAAACCATTAGGAGAACTTTCTGTTACGTTTGGAATAATTTCAACGCTTTGTGCTTCGGTTGTTTCCCATAATAAATCTATATTATCTATTCCTTCATTAAGATTTATTTCCCAAGTAAATGCTTTAATTATTGGAGCAATAACATCAATCGTTAATTCCTTAGAAATCTTTTCATCAAAAAATCCGATTGCTGTTAAAATGTAGGTCGTTTTTGATTCTGGTTCTACATTGGTGTTCCCTTGATTAGAAAAGGAATCTGTTAATCCTGAGATTGAGACCTCTTTAGCCGAATTGACTAACCAGCTTAATATAACAGGTGATTTTGTGTTTCTTAATTGTGTGGACGCTTCAAAAAGCAAAATTTTTGGTTCAGTTTTTATAGCTTTAATTTCGATAAAATCTTCAATAACTTCAAAATCATTAATTGACTTCAAAACAATTTTAGAACTGTCTTGCAATGGAAGGGTTATTGAACTTTGATTTAAAGGAACGAGTTTATCGTTAAGGTAAACCGCATTGTATTTTTGAACTTCAAATGAAAAAACAACTTCTTCATTCTTTTGATTGATAGACGTTTTACTTGAAGTGTAGTTTTTAATTAGCGGATTATTCTCAAGTGATTGATTCAGGTTTAAAAGTAAATTTTTCCATTCTTTTGATGTTAACCGTTTTGTTTCGTTTTTATATCCTTTATTGAAAACAGTTTTAAAAGCACTAATTAATTCCGTAGTACCTGCATTTTCTAATTGTTCTATGAAAGACATTATTGCTTGGTGCTGTTGTGAGTTAGCTTTATTAAAAAGCGGAGAGGAGTGGTCAATATTTGGCCATTCAAATTTCCCTAAATATTCTTGTTTAGTATTATCATCTGTATCTGATAAAAAGAAAAATGGCATTACTCCAAATATTACCTCAAAGGTTGCATTTGCTAAAACCCAATATTCTTCATAAAGTCTATCAAGTGTTGATAAATCTGAGGAGTCCTTTTTCTGTCCTATAATATTCCTGAAGGTGCTACCAATCCAATGCCCAACCTTGCCAACTGTTGTTGGCTTTCCTTGTAAATCAAAATGATAGCCACTATCATAATCAATAATCGAGAGTTGCACTCTTTTAGAATTGAACCACAACGAGTTTTCACTTAAATCTGCGTGAATGAATTCAATCTGATGTAGAAATTCAATTGTTTTGGTTAATTGATATGCGAGATACAATTTGTCAGGAATACTTAATGATTTGTATTCTGTTAACTCTGCTTTATCGCTACCATAATCTTCATAGCTTAACTTTTCAAGATTGTACATCAAAAAAGCAACACAATGCTTTTCCGAAATGTTGTCATATCCTTTGAAAACTAAAAATGGAAGTCCTAATAATTCAGGAATATCATGATAGACAGGTGTTTTAGATTTGCTCTGACGTTTTTTTAATTTTTGATGTAAAAGCTTTATTACATCATAAGCGTGTTGCTTATGTTCTTCATCTGTGAATATTTTTAAAACAAATTCAGATTTTGAAATACCATCTATGGATTGGACTATATGAACCGAGCCAAACCCACCTGCCCCTAAAGCATTATCATCAAATTCAATTTTTGAAAAGGTGAGAATATCATTTGCCCCATTTTGGTCAATGACTGATATATCGGTTATGTTTGAAAGAGATTTAATCATTAAGCTTTTCCTTATAATGATTTAAAGTGCTTTCTGTAATAATGATTCCTAAGGAAGCATCATCTTCTAAATAATTTTCACTTTTCAATTTTTCTAGAATTGCTTGGTTGTATTCAATAATTTCTTCTTGAAAAGTTACTTGGTTATTCTTTGATTTTAAGAAAAGGTCTAATTCTTTTAAAATCAGTTGAATTGCAGGGTTTTCGTTTCTCCAAAATCTATTTTCATTATCCTTTAATATGACTTTATCTTCAAGGGAAGAAATACCATCACTAAATAATAGGATTATATCTCCATTTATATAATTAAGATTGAGTTCTATTGTTGAAGAGGCTAGTTCTACTTTTTCACTATTATGTGAAATATGCTTTGTCAAAGCTCCACTTGGGGATATATGGGGTATCATTATTTCACCATATCGGTATGGTTCATCTGAATTTACATTTGTTGAAAAATCCCCATGTAAATGAATTACCCCTCCATTACCAAGATATTCTATTTGAACTTTATCGGAGTTGTTTTTATTTATTGCACTTATGAATGTTGTACCGCCAATGATATTATTGGTTTTTAGTTTTACAAGTTCGTTGTCGGCAATTAATTCGGATAGTTTAAAGTAATGTTTGCCAATAAATTGGTCAACGACCACCTTTGAAACTTTTCCGGAATCTGAAAATTCTCCAATTCCATCACAAAGTACCAATGATTTTGAATTATCTTCAATTAGAAAATCGGCATAATCTTGATTTAGTTTTACATCTATATGTTTGACTGAAAAATACATTAATCAATTTTTGAAACTGTTGAAATACTTTTAATCATGTGTTTTCTAATTTCTTCGGGATCTATAGAAGTAACAAACAAATCAATACTTGATGCAAAATTTTTAAATCTATTTGCAATACGTTCTTCATCTTGTCTGACTTCTTCAATTGTCCAACGCGAAGAATAGTCTATTTCCCCTGTTGCTTCATTTGAAGAATACCATTCTTGGCCTTGTTCAATATGTGACTCAAGAAACTGGCAGGAAACGGTTGTGTTTTTTATATTTTTTAAGTCATTAACTGTTTTGATTGATTCATCATAATCACTTATAGCACCATCTGAAAGAATTTGAATTAGTACTTGGCAGTTTTTAAGTTTGTTTTTTAGATGATAATCATTAACTATTTCTTTTGAGTGAAGCAAGGCTCTATTTAATTTTGTTCCTTTTGGGGTAACGTATTTTAATGGGTTAAAAGATTGTTCTATTGAGATGTCTTTTACATTTTTTAAGGAAAACACATCTTCAAAATCATCAGAAAAAGCTAAAAAGCAAACGTCAAACGAATTATTGTTTTTACTTTTTTTAAGTCTTTGTATTATTGACCTTATTCCTTTGTCAATTTCATTTGCTTTTGAAATTCCATTTTTTGAATCCTCATTCATAGAGTTAGAGCCATCAATTATGAAAATAACTAATTGGTAAAATAACCTTGGAATAGCCAAGTCATTTAAACTTGCGGTAAGTGCAGAAGTATTTATATTGAGTAAATCAAGCTTTCCACTTTTAGAAATGTTAATATCGTTTTTATCTGTATTTTGTAGGTATTTACTCATGTTTCACAAATTTTTCAGTTAAAGTTTCGTGCTCTTGTTTTAAGAGTGATTTTTGATTTTCAAAATATTCAGTCCAATCATCAATATTTAAAATCATTTGGTAGGTTTCTGAAGATTGGATTAACGACAACTCATTAACCAAGTAATTATATTTAGCTTTTAAGGTTTCTAGTTTTACCCTTAAATGCTCTAGTTCATTAAATTGGTCAATATCAGATACAGGATTTCCTAACTTTAATTCGTTCCAAATAAATCTTACTTTTTCAATGTCATTCGCTTTTACGGCATTTGTCAATTCTCCGAATACTTTTGCAGCTTCTGTTTTATCTTCATAGATACAACTAGGTGAATCAGGATGACACAATTTCACCGCTTCACGGTGCATTTTTTTAATGTCCGCTGTGTCTTCGTTATTTAATTCAGGAATATCAATTTTAATTTCTTCCTGATATTCCTTGTTTTTCTGTTTAAACTCTTCTTCTATTTTTTCAAAAGTATCATCTACAATGCCGTGTTTTTTTAACTTCTCGTAAATCTTCTTTTTTAGAGCAAGAATTTTTGAGATTAGTGGGTTTAACTCAATTATATATCGGTGATTGAATTGTTCAATTTGAGCCTCAATTTCAGTTTTTTCAATTTCAAGAGTTTCAATTTGATATGAGAATAATTTTATTTGAGATAGGATTTGTGCTTTTTCAATTGCACTAACATCAACAATTTGAGTGTAGTTTTTCTCAAATTTTTCAATTTCAATAAATGCTAAATCATATTTTTCAGCTAATAGTAAAGTTGTAATTGGAGCTAGTTCTTTGATGAGTTTTAGTTCGTGGATGTAGGGTTGGATGTTTGCTGTTTCTCCTAAATCCACAAAGGCTTTTATAAGTTTGAAGTATTTGAATGCTTTTGAAACATCCAAAGCCTCTTGATGTTTCTGAATTTTCCCAGATAGTTCTTTTAAACGTTCAAATTCTTCTAAAAAGTCATTTGTTCGCTGTTGGTTTCCTGAAACAATAGTTACTTCTTCATTATTTACTGTAAATGCTCTATTCGACCAATTTGCTGAACCACTAATAATAGTATCATAGTCAATAATGCAAAACTTCATATGCATTAATTGGTCATCATTACCAATTTCAGCAAAGAAACCACCATTCTGTTCTATTAAGTCATAGTCAAGTCTATTGAAATCATGGTTGGTAATTATAACCTCTACTGTAACTCCTTTATTTTGTAATTCAAGAAGTTTGTCAAATAGGTTGGTCTCAGTAAACCATGCCACAGCTACGCATACCCTTTTAGTGGCATTATCAAGATTTTCAAGTATTATTGCTCTAACATCTGTTTGTTTTGTAAAGTAACTGTCAATGTTCATTGTTCATTCTTTTTTCGAGCGTTGGCAAAAAACAGCTCTTTTGTTTTTTTCAGCGTTGGCTTTCTTGTCGGCAAAAACCAAATTTGCTGTTTGTGCGGTTGGCTTTTCAGCTTGCTTACAACTTAGTTATATGATTACTTTTATTACTCATATCCCGTAAATAAGTCAGAATATAGTAAGTTTTTTTGCTACTGTTATCCTGTAAATATAATTAAATTTTCTTACGTGTTGATGTAATAAACCTGACGGTTTTGTATCAAGTGTTGTTTTATTGAATTAACCTTATTCAAAACTATAGTTCAGAATTTTGCTAATTCATTAATTCTATTTTCTATGATGTTGTAAGCTTTTTTAAAGTCTTTTAATTTACCAACTTGGAATATGGTTTCACTTTTATTGTCTTCAAGTAGAAAAACAATTCTATTCTCATTGTATAGTCTTTGGGCATCGGCATCGGCAATGGGACTGCGACCTCCAAAAATCAGGAATTGACGTTTTAAAAAATAGCTTTTCTTAATATCTTTAAATGGTATGGATATCGATTTATCAAACTCTTTTGCAAGACTTTTTGAATTAAACGCTATCAAATCTTGAGAGATTTGAAGCTGCTCTTTAGACGAGAATAAAAAAAATAATAACGCTATAAATAATGTAATAAATCCTAAAAAGTAAAGCACATCATAACCTTGATAAACAAAAGCAGTTATAAAACATGTTAAGCCAATAAATAACAAAGTTGTTTTTATATAAGATGTAAACTTAAATGCTGACTTAACTTCGAATTTTATACGATCCATAACCTAAATTGACTGTAGTTTCTTTAGTCAAATGTAAGTTATTTATCATTAATTTAAAGCCTCTTTATACGTTTTAAGACAGCGTTCTCTAGCCATTTTATGATCTACAATAGGTGTAGGGTAAGTGAGTTCTTGAAAATCGGGCACCCATTGTTTTATGTATTCTAAATTTTTATCAAACTTTTCAATTTGAGTTGTCGGGTTAAAAATTCTAAAATAAGGCGCAGCATCTACACCACATCCAGCAACCCACTGCCAGTTTCCAATATTACTGGCCATATCGTAATCGTGTAGTTTTTCGGCAAAATAGGCTTCGCCCCAACGCCAATCTATTAATAAATGTTTACATAAAAAACTACCAACAAGCATACGCACACGATTATGCATAAATCCCGTTTGGTTTAATTGTCGCATGCCTGCATCTACAAGCGGATAACCAGTTTTGCCATCACACCAGGCTTTAAATTCGGTTTCGTTATTGCGCCAAACAATGCGGTCGTATTGGGGTTTAAAACTTTCGGTTTGTGTTTGTGGGAAGTGCCATAAAATTTGTGTAAAAAACTCACGCCAAATAAGTTCTTGCCAAAATATTTCATTCTGTTGAGCCGTTGCTTTTTTTACCATCTTACGGATACTGACTGTACCAAAACGTAAATGCGGACCTAATTTAGAGGTGCTGTCTTGTGCGGGGAAGTTTCGTGTGTCTTCATAGTTCTCTATAAGAAGCGGAGTTACCGTATAAGGTGCTATTTTTTGACTTGATTTAGTAAAACCAATGGCCTCTAAACTTAAATTTGAAAAAACATGATTTGAGATGAGGTTTGATAATAATGTTTCTGATGGATGGATTTTAAAATCAAGTACTCTAAAGGCGTCTTTCCAACTTTTCATATAAGGTGTATACACTAAGTAAGGCTTGCCATCGCTTTTAGTAATCTCGTTTTTTTCAAAAATAACCTGATCTTTAAAGGTTTTAAAAACCACTTTTTGTTCTTTTAAAAACGTTTCAATCTGGGAGTCACGTTCTTTTGCATAAGGTTCGTAATCATGATTGGTATAAATATTTTCAATAGTATAAGTTTCTAATAACTGTTTAAAAATAGCTATAGGTTTTCCGAAGAACATAGAAATACCGCTATTGAATTCTTTTTTAAGGCTTGTATTTATGTTCTGTAGTGTTTCATGTATAAACGTAACGCGAGCATCATCTTTGGGTAATCGCTCTAAAATATTTGAATCAAAAATGAAAATAGGAAGCACAGGATTTCTGTCTTGTAGAGCTTCAAATAATCCGTGATTATCATCTAAGCGTAAATCACGGCGAAACCAGAATATATTTATAGTTTGTGTCATTAAAGTGTTTACTTGGTTTTATAAACGCCAAATAGTGCTTCTAGCTTTTTAGTCCGGTAGTTAAAAATTTCTTCCAGTTTTGGTTTTACTAAAATAGGGTGAACAAGTTGTCCTAAAATTCCAAAAGGGACTTTGTAGTCTATAATATCTTCCATTTCTACACCGCCATCAATTTCTTTTATAAAATGCTTATGGTGCCATAACGCATAGGGACCAAAACGTTGTTCATCAACAAAATAATGTTTATCAACAGCATGGGTAATTTCGGTAACCCATTTGGTTTTAATACCTAAAACAGGCGTTACCATATACTGTATTATTTGACCAGCAAACATAGGTTTGTCTGCTCCAGATAAAATATGAAATCCCATATAATCTGGAGTAATGGTTTTTAAGTTTTTCGGACTCGACAAGAAATCCCAGGCTTCTTGAAGCGTAATTGGCAGATTTTGTTTTTTATGTAGCGTATATATTTGCATTTGAATAAATTTAAATTAATTATTAAATAAAATATAGGCATTAAGTGATGTGGCGATACATAACCAGATAAAGTAAGGGAGTATTAGTAGGCTTTTTAGTTTTAAATGGTTTTTGTAATTGAATAAAAATAGGCCAACAATTATGGTGAGTAAGATGATGCATATAAAACCTAAGAATACTAAATGCCGATTGAAGAAAATATAGTTCCAAATAACATTAAGAGCAAACTGGATGGTGAATAGTATTTTTAGTTTGGTGTTAGGCTGCAATTTATATAGGTAAGCCATATACACAGAAAAACAAATCATTATGATGCTCCAGGCAACACCGAAAACCCAACCTGGTGGTGTCCATGGTGCTTGATTTAAATTTTGATACCAATCGGTTCTTGGGCCGTTATTCATGAGCCAGCTACCAATAGCTAAAGCACCAAAGTTGATGATTAAAAAAGCAATAATGTATTTGAATACTTTCATCAGTTCATATGTATTATTTTCTTATTTGTCATATGTAACATCCATATAATCATTCTGCTGCATGACAAAATTTTAGTCATGGATGTTTCATTGTTTCAAGATTTCAATTTGTTTTGAAATAGCTTCTGCTTCGGCATATTTCTTATCACTTTCGGCTCTATTAATGCTTGATAGTTTATGCCATTCCGCCATAAGTGATTTGTATGTATCTTGAAGTTTTTCTAATTCTGTTTTCTTTTTGAATAATCCGAACATTGTCTTTATTTTAGGTGTTTTGTTATTTTATCACTTAAAGGCTTTGTTGAAGAGAAGTAGTAGTTTACTAAATTACCTTGCGTATCAATTAAGTATTTTTGAAAATTCCATTTTACAGATGAATCTGTTTTTCCATTCTTTACTTTTTTTGTTAACCATTGGTATAGTGGATGTTGGTTTTTACCTTTAACCTCTATTTTTTCCGTCATTAAAAAGGTAACACCGTAATTTAATTTGCAAAAAGTTTGTATGTCTTTTTCAGTACCTGGTTCTTGATTCCCAAATTGATTACAAGGCACGCCTATAACCATAAGTTTGTCTTGGTAGGTATTATATAGTTTTTGTAAATCTTCATACTGTCCAGTAAAGCCACATTTTGAAGCTACGTTTACAAATAAGATGTGTTTCCCTTTAAAAGTAGATAAATCAATTTCTGATCCGTTTAAACCATTAATTTTAATATCATATATAGATGATTTGGGAGTTGTTTGCGCTTTTGAATTTGAAAATATTGAGAACATAATACTTAGTAGAATTATTTTTTTCATTTATTATATTTTAAAGGATACAATACCACAGTCCATTTTAAAAATTTGACCTGATAGTGATGTTGATTTTTCTGAAATTAAGAACTCAGCCATATCTGCAACTTCTTCGGGATTTAAAAACTTTTTTAAAGGATGGCGTTCTGTAATGTTTTCAATCATTTTGTCATTTCGTAATAGTTTAGAAGCCAGATCTGTATTTGTAACAGTAGGCGCTATGGCATTAATACGAATAGTAGGCGCAAGTTCTGCTCCTAATGATTTTACTAAACCTTCAACTCCAGATTTTGCGGTAGCAATGCTGGCATGAAAAGGCATACCTAATTGCGTTGCAACGGTGCTAAAAAGAAGTATAGCAGGTTGGTTACCTTGTTTAAGTATTGAAAGATATTTTTGAATTGCTTTAACCGCTCCAAGTACATTAATTTCAAAATCGTTTTTAAAATCGTCAATACTCAGTCTGGTTATAGGCTTTAAGTTAATACTACCAGGACAATAAATGAGCGCATCTGCAGCTTCAATATCTGGGAGATTATCTTGAGTAATATCGCAAGAAAAGTGAGTTAAATTAGCATGATGGAATCCTGGGAGGGTTCTGCTAATATTTATAACTTTAGAATAGTTAAGTAGCTTTTTTAGTATGGCATTTCCAATGCCCTTACTTCCACCTACAACAATAATTGTTTTCATATGGTTTCAGGGCATGGTTTGCTTTATGGCCTGCCCTTTAGCCGTTTTTCAATTTTTTGTTTAATAGCTGTTAATCGCTTCATTAGATCCATTATTTCCGGATCTTTTTCTTCTTTATAAATAGCATTTAAACTTAATATTAAATCTTTAACTTCTCTAGATGATTCAATACGTTCACTTGTTGTTTTAAAAGTGTGTTTACGTTGTTCGAATTCTAAAGCTTTATCAATAATCTCCATAATTTTATTAATCTTTAATCTAATTTTGTTTATTCCGAATGTAAAATATTTTCAGAATTTGCCAATATAATAAAATCTAAGAGATTATTGATTTTTATAGCAATTTATTAAGAGAAAATTAATAATTTATTTTTTTATTCCGATTTTTTTGTGTTTTAAGCAGTTAAAGGCGCTCCTTTAAGACGCTTTTCTACTTTTCTTTTTATCACCGTTAAGCGCTTCATGATATCCATGATTTTTTCATCTTTTTTTGCTTTATAGATCTCGTTTAAATCTAGTATTAAAGCTTTAGCTTCACGAGATAGTTTTACACGATCGCTTGTTGATAACGATCTCATTTTTGTTTTCTCAAATTCTAGTGCTTTGTCTATTATGTCCATTATTATAGGTATATAAAATTGTATTAATTACTATATTTTTATTAGGTGTAAAATTACAGAATTGTTTAATTTATTTCTATTTATATTGAACAGGATAATTGATGCCGTCATAAGAATAATTTATTACGCTTGTGAAAGTTTGTTAATCATACCTTTAAAAATAAACCCATGAAAAGGGAGCACACTATACCAATACAGGCGACCCCAAAGTCCTCGAGGCCTGAAGGTCGCTGTTTGTTTTAATAGGTTGTTTTCTATTTTAAACTCTAACCACGCTTCACCAGGAAGTCTCATCTCAGCGTAGAGTAGAAGTTTTTGTTGTTCTTTATCTGCAAAAATAACACGCCAAAAATCTAAGGCATCACCAGCATCTAAGTCTATAGGACTCGTGCGGCCTCTACGCAGGCCAATACCTCCAAAAAGTTTATCAATATAACCTCGTATTTTCCATAAAAAAGTTCCGTAATACCAACCCGTGGTGCCACCAATACTCCAGATTTTGTCTATGGTTTTTTTGGTGTCTTTTACAGGTCTTTCTTTGTAATCTTTAAAGCAGCCATACTGCGGGACATTGATATATTTATGTAGATTGTTTCTTAATCTGCCGCTACTTACCATCGCATCTTTCCAACTAGAAACGATACTGTTTTGCTCTATTTTTTCAAAGGCAAGCTCTACAGCTTGGATGTAAGTTAAAGGGTTTACATTTAGTAGTTTATTTATATTACTTGGTTTGCCAATAATTTGAACCCCCATACTGTCAACCAAAGTAGAAGCTAATTTATATGAGGTTGAAGTTACAAAGTAAAGCCAATATGATGATAGTTTTGGCGTCATTACTGGTACTGTTAAAATATAGCGTTTTAAGTTTCTAGCTTTTGCAAATTGAAGTAGCAACTCTTTATAAGTTAAAATTTCTGGACCAAAAACATCATATGTTTTATTGAATAATTCTTTGTTTCCAGCTGCGCCATACAAAAATGCTAATACGTCTCTAACAGCTAGCGGTTGTGTTTTTGTGTTTAGCCATTTTGGGGCTATCATAAAAGGAAGTTTTTCTACTAAATCTCTAATAATTTCGAAAGAAGAACTGCCAGAACCCACAATAATACCAGCTTTAAATATAGTTGTAGCATATTTTTTTGAAACTAAAATGTCTTCAACATTTTTTCTTGAACGTAAATGTTTTGATAGTTCTTCTTCGTTAGTTATGCCACCCAAATAAATGACCTGCTTGGTGTTTGTGGTTTCTATGTAGGATTTAAAATTTGTGGCACAACGCGCTTCAAGAGATTCAAAATCTTTTGAAGGGTTAGACATGGAATGAATTAAGTAATAAGCAACATCAATATCTTTAGGGATATTATTTAGTGTATCCGATTTTAAAAAATCGGCTTCAATAATATAGATGTTTTCTTCTTCTATATAGTTTTTATCAGCTCTTAGTTTATCACGAACTACACAAACAACCTGATGCCCCTCGTTTATTAAAAGCGGGATAAGTCGTTTACCTATATAGCCAGTAGCGCCTGTAACAAGAATCTTCATTTTTATATTTGTAATTTTGGTCTTTGGTAACCAAAACGTGTATTATTTTCAGGAATGGCATAGCCATCTAAACCATTTATAGCGGCAACTTTTGCCTTTGCTAGATCTATAAATCCATCATTTTGCAAAATATTGTCCTTAAGGTGTATACCAATAATTTTACCAATAACCAATATAGTGTTATTTGCTTGAATATCATATTCCTCTACAAATTGCATTGCTAATTGTACAGGTGCATCTTTTACAAAAGGCGCGTAAAAATTGTTTTTATATTCAGAATTTAAATTAGTAACCTCAAATTCTGATATGGAACCATCATATTTAGCCGATGTATGATGTGCGTCTTCTATTATATTTTCATGAATGTGATTTATAGTATAAAAACCAGTTGCTTTAATATTGTCGTAGGTATTCCTAATAACTGTTGTTGGTCTCATAAATAGCCCTAACATGGCAGGACTAGAACCAATGTGAGTTACAGAACTAAATACTGCAACGTTTTCTATACCTGTGTTAGATTTCGTTCCTATTAGGTTAGATGATTTATAACCAGAACAGCTATTTATTAAATTAATTTTATATAAATGTTCAAGATTTTCTATGGTATCTTCATTTAAATAATTCATTCTAAATCGGTATAATTATTTATTTTAATATTTTCAGATTTAAGATCAAACATTAAATTGTAGAGACCAAAAAAGGTTCTGTTTATGTAAATGAAGTGCTTAGACCCGCGATTACCATTCATTTTTTTTAAGTCAGTACTTTTTGAATACCGTTCTCCCAATTCTGCTATTTTGCCAAAGAATTTAGCATCTGAAAAATCGAAAGTTTCAGAGTGGAACGGTTGTGTAAACAAACTTAGCATGTCATGAAACATTTTCGTGAAAAACTCAAGTTCTTCTTTGCTGTCATCTTCCTTAAGTATTTCTAATTCATATAATTTTGAAATAAAAAACGCTTCGTTATTGATGTTTTCAGGATTTGCAAGTTCAAAATAAGGTGTATAAAATTCATTAGGAATAGATTTCATACACCCAAAATCAAGTGCTATTAATTCTCCTTGCTTTGATATTAAAAAATTTCCTGGGTGTGGGTCTGCATGTACCTTTTTTAGTTTATGAATTTGAAACATATAGAAGTCCCAAAGGGCTTGCCCTAATGTATTTGCTTTTTCTTGGTTGGTATTATATGCCGTAAATTCAGAAAGATGTTCACCTTCCATATAATCCATAGTAATAATACGTTCTGAAGAGAATTCTTCGTAATACTTAGGAAACAATAGGTTGGAAATGTGAGAGCAAGCAGCAGCAATTTCTTTACTTTGCTTCATTTCCAACACATAATTTGTTTCCTCAACCAACTTGTTTTCTACTTCTTTAAAATATTTATCAGAGTCTTTGCCTTTAATATTAAACATATTCATAGCAATAGGTTTAACCATAGCTAAATCTGAAGCAATACTTTCCGCAACTCCTGGATATTGGATTTTCACAGCAAGTTTTTTCCCATCTTTTTCTGCAATATGCACTTGACCAATGCTGGCAGCGTTTACAGAAGTTGCGTTAAAAGTATCGAATATGTCATTAGGTGTTTTACCAAAATATTTTTTAAAAGTTTTTAATACAAGAGGAGGAGATAATGGTGGAACAGAGAATTGTGCTAGCGAAAATTTCTCTACATAAGCTTGAGGTAAAATACTTTTTTCCATACTAAGCATTTGTGCTACTTTTAGAGCGCTTCCCTTTAGCTGCTTTAAACCATCATATATATCTGTTGCATTATTTTTATTTAATCGGGCTTTGGCTTCAATTTCAGAATTAACCATTTTATCGCCATAATACTTAATGTAATTAACGCCAACTTTAGCTCCTGTTGAAACCAATTTTGTAGCACGTTGTATTTTAGACGTAGGTATTTTATCTATAGTTTGCATAGGCTTAATTCATTTGGAATTTTTCTTTGAAAAGGAATTTCCCTAAATCGATAACACTTTTTATTGGTGCTATATCCAGTACATCAAAGCTTGTATTTACAGATTTTTCGATAAAAATGTCTGTTTTTTCAAAAGAAGGCGAAGTATCATCAATCCAGAATTTCATAGTTAAAAGTAATTGTATCCATGCTGATTCTTTTAATGCCTTTTGTTGAATTTTTTCAAGCTGTTCTTGTTTAATTTCCAGCATCTCTATATCTAAATGGTCTATGTAATTTGAGAAATGCTGTTTTAATCCTGATAGTATTTTTAATCCTTTTAAACTGTTTTTGTGCTTGTTAAGTGCATATATAACGTAGCTTCTATTTGCTGTTAGATTTTCAAAAAAAGTAAAGTATAAGCTTAGAAGCTTGTTTCTAGAGTCAAAGCTTTCATAATCTTCACTTTTATTTAAAATAGCTATAGAATTATGAAAGAAGGCTTCAAAAATTTCTATTTCAATAGTTTCAAAAGAAGAAAAGAATTCATAAAATTTAGCTTCTTCAAAGTGGTGCATTTTAGAAAAAACAAAAACCGATTTAGGATTTTCGCCATGTTCTAATACATAGTCCATATAAAAGGACATGATATCGTGTCTTGAAATCGTTTTATTCTTTGCCATAATTATTAATTTATGGTAAAGATACAAAATGTTTAACTTATTTTAGTTTTTGTTAAACAAAATAAGTTGTTTTTTATGTAAACTTTAACAACAAAGGTCGTCAATTAGTAGTTTGCAGCTAGAAACGGCGGTAATAGCTCCTAAGATTGGAGCAGATATATATAACCATAAATATTGAAAATTACCAGTAAAAAGGGCAGGAGCAATAGAGCGAATAGGATTCATAGAAGCTTTAGTCATAGGACCTGCAAACATAGCTTCTAAAAGAATAACACCACCAACAGCAATAGCGGCCATGGTACCAATTTCTTTACTTCCTGTTGAAATATTTATAATAACTACCATTAAAAAGAAGGTAAGTAAAAACTCTAGTATTGCTGCTTTATAAGGAGGGAAACCCTCTGCAGGCGTAGTTTCTCCCAAAAACTGACTTTCAGGAAATAGAAACCATAATAAAAATGCAGCTAAAATAGCGCCAATCGCTTGCGCTAAAATGTATCTAGGCACTTGTTTCCATGAGAATTTTTTAGCAAAAGCAAAACCAATAGTAACAGCAGGGTTAAAGTGTGCTCCTGAAATTTCTCCAAAAGCATATATCATTGCCATTACTATAAGTCCCCAAGTGGCGGCAACACCAACATGAGAAATACTTCCGTTAGTAATTTCGTTAATTGTCATAGCGCCACAACCACAAAATACCATGGCGAAGGTGCCTATAGTTTCTGCGTAATACTGTTTCATATTGGTTATTTTATTCATTTTATGCTTTTACTTAATTTAATGCAGCAAATATACAATGTCTTATTTTAAGCTTTTGTTAACAATTAAAGGGATTTTGATACGTAAATTTATACCAAACAATAAATAATCTAATTACTACTTAAAATGAAAAAACTACTATTAATCTTATTAGCATTTACAACGGTTTATTCGGTAAATGCTCAAATTGAAACGCCACAACCTAGTCCTTTTTCCAAAATGGAGCAAAAGGTTGGATTAACAGATGTGACTTTGGAATACTCTAGACCAAGTATGCGTGGGCGTACTATTTTTGGAGATTTAGTGCCTTTTGGAAAGCTTTGGCGTTTAGGTGCTAATGCAAACACGAAAATTACATTTAGTGATGATGTTACTGTTGAAGGACAAACGTTAAAAGCAGGTACATATGCTATTTATGCGACACCAGGTGAAGAGTCTTGGGAGGTTGTTTTTTATAGTGACACTAGCAATTGGGGAACACCAGGTGAGTGGGATGAAGCAAAAGTAGTAGCAAAAACTACCGCAAAGGTTCATCAAATGCCATTTAATGTTGAGACTTTTACCATAGATATTAATGCCATAACTAATAATGGTGCACAACTGGAATTTATTTGGGAAAGTACTTATGTAAGCGTGCCTTTTGAAGTCCCTACCGATAAAATGGTAAGTGCCTCTATAGATAAAATCATGAATGGTCCTGGAGCTGGAGATTATTATGCATCTGCAGTGTATTATTTACAAGCTGGTAAAGATGTTAATCAAGCCAAAACGTGGATTGATAAAGCGATTGCTATGGCAGGGGATAATCCCCCTTTTTGGCAGTTAAGACAACAATCATTAATCTATGCTAAAGCGGGTGATGTTAAAGGCGCTATTGCTGTAGCTAAAAAATCGTTAGCAGGAGCAGAAGCGGCTGGTAATGCAGATTATGTAAAAATGAATAAAGAATCTATTGCTGAGTGGAGTGGCATGTAGATTTTTAGATGCTTCTAGAAATATGAAAAACGCAACTTGTTAAGAGTTGCGTTTTTTGTTTAGATTTTACTATTCTGTAACAGAAGCCCAATTTTCACCTCTTTTTATTCGATAAAGTTGCATTTCTGAAATGCCAAATTGTTTAGCTATCATCTTCATTCGCGTTCTTCGTTTAGGATCGTTTATTTTTCTTTTAATTAGTTTGACTTTAGTTTCTGTAAGTTTTGTGTGCGATGGTTTTTTACGAACTATTTTTTTAAAATCTGGATTAGAGAATTGATGATTTTCTTTTTCTTTTTTTGTTGCCCATTTTAAGTTTTCTAAACGGTTATCTGTTTTATCATAATTTAAATGAATAACATAAATGCCATCTCCCTGTTCAAGGAAATGTTCTGCTACGAGTTTGTGAACATATCTACTGGTTAATTTCCCATTACGTTTTTGTTTAACAGGTAAGTTTTGATAACCATTAATATAATATCTCTTTACTAAATATTCTTTTTCATCTTTACAATTTAAAATTCTACCATAATTAGAAATTTTAAATTTTTCATTTTCAGAAATGTTTTCATCAAACTGAATCTCTTTCCATTTTTCATTCCAGTAGTTTCTTATTCTTTTCAATGTCTTGTATTAAATACGTTACAATCTAGTTGAATGTAGCTTGTTTCGTGGTTTAATAAATGAATTTAATAAAAAAGAAATGAAAAAAAAATTATGAAACTGACGACAGATTGTCTTTTTTTAGTTAATCTTCATCTTCTAAAAAGAAAATGTTTTCAACGGGCTGTTTAAAAAGTTTAGCTATTTTAAGTGATAGCACTGTAGAAGGTACATACTTGTTTTTCTCCATAGCGTTAATAGTTTGCCTACTAACACCAATTTTATCTGCTAAATCAGCTTGAGTCATATCATGAATGGCGCGTTGGATTTTAATTTTATTCTTCATCAGTATTAGATTTTAGTTTTAAAAAATTAAATCGGATAATAAAGAATATTAGTGGCGTGAACATATTATATATCAAAACTGTAAAAAAGTTACCTTCATAAATAAATATTACAGTAATTAATAAAATAACATAGTTTAAAATAATAGCCCAAACTAAAGAATCGTTTCTAAGTTTAAATATAAATTCATCTTCAATTTTTTCTTTGGTAAAGCCTACTAAAAGCCCACCAATAATTATTAGGACAGAAATTATTTCATCTAAAAATTCATAACCGAAGTCATTAATTAGACCTATATCAAAAAGATCTCTTTTTCCATCAGAAATTTGTAGAACTATTCCTGAAATTATTCCTAATAAAAATAAAGTCCAACCAAATTTCTTATACTTGTTTGGTAATAAATAATTTGTTTTCATAAGTGTTCGTTTTTAAATTGATTTATGTGATTGATAAATCAAAAGTAAAACAAACTTTACATATAGACAAGTATAGTTAACTTAAAGTAATGAAAATCTAACTATTAGTATTCTAATTTAATAATGTCTCGAACGTCGTCTAGAAGTTTTATGAGTTTTCTACTAAACTCGAAAGTCATAATATCACTCTCCGTTTTTCCATCTCTTATAAGTTGATTAAAGTGAATGGTTTCGTAATTATATCCAATAGTGTTATAACCGAAATCTTTTATCTCTTCTTTACCATCAATAAGTATCGAAACAGTTGTTGGCATATGAAACATGGTATTAATTTTTATAATTCCTTTTTCACAATAAAAAATAGCTTCGGTTGGTAATACTTCTAAAAGAGAACTTTTTAAATGTGCTTTTACATCGTGATCATAATTAAAAGTCATATTACAAGATGAATCTGCTCCGTTTTCAAAAAATGTAGCACTAGCTTCAATGTTTTTAGGTAGGCCAAGTGTAGAAAGTGTTGCGAAAATAGGGTAGATGCCAATATCTAAAAGGCTGCCACCACCAAGATTTTTATCAAAAAGTCTGGTGTTTGTATCGTACAGACGTTGAAAACCAAAATCAGCTTCAACTTTTAATAGGTTTCCGTAAGTTTTATTTTCTAATACTTTTAATACAAATTGATAATGTGGTAAAAAGTAAGTCCAAAGCGCTTCCATTAAAAGCACATTTTTTTCTTTGGCTTTGGTAATCATCTCTTCAACTTCTTCGGCATCCATAGCAAAAGGTTTTTCACCTAAAACAGCAATTCCGTTTTCTAGACACAAAAGCGCATTTTCTTTATGTAAAGTGTGAGGCGTTGCAATATAAACCGCATCAATATTAGGGTCGTTTGCTAAAGCTTCATAGCTATCATAAGCTTTGGTTGCACTATATTCTTTAGCAAAATCATCTGCTTTTTCTTGATTTCTAGAAGCAACAGCATATAATTCGGCATCTTTAATAGTTAACAAATCGGTAGCAAATTGATTGGCTATTCTTCCTAAGCCAATAATGCCCCATTTTATTTTTTTAAGTGGTGATTCTTGTGTCATTATTTTTATTAATTAGTTGTAATAAACATGCTATGGTAATAACAATGGCGCAACCAACAAAGTTTAACCATAGAAAAGGGAGGTTAATATATTCGTATAAATCTAAAAGGTAGAGTCCAATTACAATGCCCTGAGTTATTAATGCACCAATAAAAACAGCATTTCCTTTTACAAATTTAAAGAAGAAAGCTAACAAAAAGATGCCTAGAACATTGCCATAAAATATAGAACCAATAATATTTACGAGTTGAATTAAATTTTCGGCTAGATTGGCAATACAAGCGACTCCAATGGCAATAATACCCCAAGCAAATGTGAACCATTTAGATGCTTTTACCATTTGTTCTTCCGTTTTTTCGCTGGTATTACGTTTGTATAAATCAATTGTAGTTGTAGAGCCTAAAGCATTTAATTCGCTCGCTGTGCTAGACATAGCAGCACTTAAAATAACGGCTAATAGTAAACCAATGAGCCCGCGAGGTAAGTTGTTTATTATAAAGTGAATAAAGACATAATCTTTGTCGTTGCTTTCAATTTTAATACCTTCACTTTTAGACGCTTTATCAATTAAATCTCTTGCTTCAATTCTTAATTCATCATTCGCTTTATTAGCTATTGCAATATATTTTGAAGCTTGAGGGTTATCAGAATTTATGAAGGCTTCAATGATTTTCTGTTTGTCATTAAAAATGTCTTTTTGTTCTTTCTGAAGGATTTTATAATCATTAGCAAATTCAGAATTTAGAACAACCTCGGTAGCTGTTGGATTAAAATTAACGGGAGCTTCGTTAAATTGATAAAACACAAAAACCATAACGCCTACTAGTAAAATAAAGAATTGCATAGGCACTTTTAGTAAGCCGTTAAAAATTAAACCGAGTTGCATTTCTTTAACCGATTTACCTGACAGGTAACGCTGTACCTGACTTTGGTCGGTTCCGAAATAAGATAGCATTAAAAAGGTTCCTCCAATTATACCACTCCAAAATGTATAGCGGTTATCTAAATTGAAAGAGAAATCTAAAACTTCCATTTTACCACTAGCTCCTGCAATATCTAATGCTTTACTAAATGTTATATCCTGAGGAAGTTTATCGACTATTAAAAAAAAGGCGACTAGCATCCCAATAAAGATAACAACCATTTGATGTTTTTGAGTGACATTTACAGCACGCGTGCCACCAGAAACCGTATAAATAATAACTAAAAGTCCGATAACGATATTTAGAGTCAGTAAATCCCAGCCTAAAACAACCGATAAAATAATAGCAGGAGCAAAAATGGTGATTCCAGCTGCTAAACCGCGTTGAATTAAAAATAGAATAGCAGCTAAGGTTCGGGTTTTTAAATCGAAACGGTTTTCTAGAAATTCATAAGCGGTATATACTTTTAATCGGTGATATAGCGGGATAAAAACCACGCAAATGACTATCATGGCAATGGGTAAACCAAAATAGAATTGTACAAAGCCCATTCCTGAATGAAAGGCTTGACCAGGTGTAGAAAGAAAGGTTATAGCACTGGCTTGTGTTGCCATTACAGAAAGCCCTATAGTCCACCATTTGGACGTGTTACCACCTTTTAAATAATCTTGTACATTTTTGCTGCCTCTAGTTTGATATGTGCCATAAGTAACTATAGCTATTAACGTTATACCAAGTACTGTCCAATCAATCCAACTTATAGTTTGCATGGTGTTAAAAGGATTTTGTTATGATGTAGAACGCTATAAAATAGATGGCATTGGCAATTAAAACAATAGAGTAAAGTTTTAACCAAGGTTGTTTTGTTTCTTTTTCTTCAGACATTTTAATCGTTTAATTTGGCTTCTAGTTTTAAATCTTCTTTCCCTATGGAAAGCATATTTGCAAACAAGCGGTAGGCACCAGATACTCCACCAGGAAATTCTCTAAAAAAGCTTAATCCTGTGTATATGTAATAGCCTTTGCCATGTTTTGCAACCAATAAACTGCCGTCTTTTGGTGTTTCTCCTTTATCATGCATGGATAGAATAGGTATAAATTCGTTAGACCATTCATTTGGGAAATACAAACCACGTTCTTGCGTCCAACCTTCAAAATCATGTTGAGTAATTTTGTTTGGGTGGTTTAAAATAGGATGTTCTGGATTTAGAAATGTGACTTCGGCATTTTCATCGGTAACACGATCTCGAGATACTTTTAAATCATAGGGTGCTAATTGCTCTGTTTTTAGTCCGCGATTGGTATTATATTGTACAATCATATTACCACCTTGAGCAACAAAATCAAAAAGAAGTTCTTGTTTAAATTTTAAATCTTCAACAATGTTATAAGCGCGAATTCCAATAACTATAGCATCAAATCTGCTTAATGTTTCAGCATTTATTTCTTCTGGTTTTAATACACGTACATGGTAACCAATTTGTTTTAAGCTTTCTGGAACCACATCGCCAGCACCTTGTATATAAGCAATATTTTCGCCTTTCTTTTTTATGTCTAATCGAACCACTTTGCTTTCACTTGGTAATAAAACGGTTTGAAATGGAATGTGCTCATAATTAATTTCTATAAGTTCTTTGGTAAAATCTTTGTCATTGATGTGAACAATGGGACTTATATTGCCTTCACTCTGATTTTTAGGAGGAATGACTGTAAATATAAAGGTTTGCTCTTCGCCTTTATTCGCAATGCTAACCTTTTGTTTTTCGGGATATATGTTCCAGCCATTTGGGTGACAAATTTCAATATAACCTTCTAAATTATTATGTCCAGCCTTTACAATAACTTCAATGTCTTTTTGTTTTTCGTTTTCAAAAATGATAACTTTTTCAGAGATTTTAGCCGAAGCTTCTGGAATGATTTCAAACGGACGGTATAATTCACCTTTATCTGGTTTTGAATAACGCTGAATGATATTTTTTGTAAAAGTAATTGGTGTGTTGTCTATTAAAAGGTTGAAATCAACATGAAAAGCTCTAGGAGTTTCAGGTAAGCCTATTAAGTTAGAATCATCTACTTGATACATGCCTAACGTTCCTTTTTTTGTTAACCAATATGGTGAAGTAGGTTGCGGCGCTTTATCAATTTGTAATTGTTCCTTGAAAGTATATTTTGTGTTTTCGTTTAGAGTTATGTTTTTTGAAATTTTCAACTCACTACCATTTTCGATACTTTCTAGGCGGATAGGATAATTACTTCTATTTAAAACTTCAATATTTATGTTGACTGTTTCGTTTTGTGTAGCCCAATTATTTTCAGCAGAAGCTTCTAAATACAAGCCTGCACACATTTCTATAATGGATTTTAACTCTTTTGTTTTTTGAATTCTCCAATAATCATCTTCAATATTTTGAAGTAATTTGTATGCCTCTATTAACTGTGGAATATGTACTGATGGGTTTGTGAAATTAAAATTTTCTTCCACTTTATATAAAATACCACCAATAGTTTTGCCTCCTTTTACGCGATTCCACGAGGTGTCAATACCTGCGAATACATCTTCATTATTAGTTAACGGATCTCCTTTTAAAAATTCGACATATTCATTTTGAGTACCACGTTGAGATAAACGTCCGAAGCCTTGACTTAAATGTTGACTACTGGCAATAGACGCCACTTCATTATTAGACAATCCTTTTAGGGCATAATATGTGCCTATATCAAAATGTATCATTTTGCTTTTATCGGCGGCATCAAATTTTTCTTGACTACCATAAAACCAATAACTTGTGTTAAAGAATAATCGTTTTGGTTGCCAGATACTTGTTTGTTTGAGTTGAGTTGGATAGGCTGTTTTTTTGTTGGCAAGATCAAAAGCTTCAAAACTTAACATGGCAGAACTGGTATGGTGTCCATGTGTAGTCCCTGGACTTCTATGATCGAATCGATTGATAATAATATCGGGTTTAAAACGTCTGATAGCTAAAACAACATCGCTTAAAACCGCATCTTTATTCCAAATAGCAAGCGTTTCATCTGGGTGTTTTGAGTAACCAAAATCGTTAGCTCTTGTAAACATTTGTTCGCCACCATCAATACGTCTTGCGGCGAGAAGTTCTTGAGTTCTAATAACACCTAATAGTTCTCTAATCTCTGGACCAATAAGGTTTTGTCCGCCATCACCACGTGTTAATGCTAAATACCCTGTTCTGGCTTTTACATGATTAGACATGTATGCAATAAGTCGAGTATTTTCATCATCTGGATGTGCTGCTATATACAATACAGAACCTAAAAAGTTGAGTTTTTGTATAGATTCGTATATTTGAGAAGATGAAGGTGTTTTTGGTTTTTGAGCTTGTAAAAGCGAAAAGGAAAGTAATGTTATAATAAAAGAAAATATAACTTTTTTCATATTTATATCTAATGTTTTTTGTTGGTTACATGTATTATTCATTTAATGATTACCTAGGGTGTCAAGATATGGATGTTCCATGAACAGTTAGTTTGTTAGACTCAAATATAACAAACTAAAATAGTGAAGTCGGTACTTTTAATGTTTCTTTAACTTTAATCGAAAAGAATTTTTCCTAGTCTTTGCTTGGTTTTTCCGTTGAGATTGTTATTCCAGTGAAACCAGTAAGTTCATGAATATATTATTTTAAAATTTAAATAATTGAATAATACGGGAATCTAAAATACAGAATTTTGGTTTTTGAATTTTTTAAGTCAAAATGAAATCACCGAAATGTCTCTATGGCTCTGTTTTTAGGATAATTGGTTTCAAGAAAGTCTTTATTTTTATAGCCATTTTTTGCGTTTAAAGTAAATGATCATACCAATAAAAATAGCAACCATGACTCCCCAAAGGATGAAATATGAATATTTATAGTGAAGCTCTGGAATGTACTCGAAATTCATACCGTAAATACCTGCTATAAATGTTAGAGGAATAAATATAGAAGCCATTATGGTAAGTACTTTCATAACTTCATTCATTTTATTGCTAATGGTTGTCATGTACATATCCATTAAACTCCAAATCATTTCTCGATAGATATCAATGTTTTCCGAAACTTGAACTAAGTGGTCGTAAATATCTCTGTAATAGGTTTTTGTTTTCTTTTGAATAAGTGGGCCTTCATATTTTTCAATGCGACTTATAACTTCACGAAGCGGAAAAATAGCACGTCGTACTCTAAGAATTTCCTTTTTTAAATCGCGAATATCTTTGTTAATTGTGTTATCTGTATTTCCTAAAAAAATATCGGATTCAAAATCTTCAATTTTATCACCCAAAGTTTCAATAACGCTAAAGTAATGGTCTATAATTGCATCCATTAAAGTGTAAAGGAGATAATCAGACTTCATACTTCTTATTCTACCTTTGGCATGTCGTATTCGGTCTCTTAAAACATCAAAAACGTCACCTTCTGCTTCTTGAAAAGATAATACATAGTTTTTTCCTAAAACAAAGCTTACTTGTTCTGATATGATCTTCTCGTCTTTATCATAGTAGAGCATTTTTAAGACTACAAATAGATAATCATCATACTCATCAATTTTTGGACGTTGTGAGATGTTTACAATATCTTCTAATACTAAAGGATGAATTTCAAAATGAGTACCTAATTTTTCAATATCATTTACATGACTTAAACCATTTAAATTAATCCAAGTAACAGAATCGGAATACTTATAATCAAATGTTTCTTCAATAGTTTCAAGCTCTTTTTCTGTAGACTGATCTTTATTATAATCAATAGCTTCAATAAATATTTTAGAGCTAGACTTTTCTCCGGTATAAATAATACTACCTGGAACTTGACCTATTTTTTTTTGATAATTTTTGCTTCTAGTCTTTGCCATGATATAACTATATGTAATGTTTAAATAGCATCACTACCATCGTCAATAGCGTCCTTTTCTATTAAAGTTACCGCTTTTTGTAACATTAAATTGTTTGGGTATGTTACTAAGTCGCCGTTTTCAAGACGTAAATGTAATTGGAAAGCTCTTATATCTTCAATAATCGCTGTAATAGGAAAATCTTTATCATGTATTTCTATTTTATCTCCTACTTTATAAGGGAAGTTAAAAAACATAATAATACCCGATGTAATATTGCTTAAAATGGACCAAATGGCAAATAAGGCAATACCAATTATCGCAAAAACCGAAGAAAAAATGACTGTAAGATCTGCTAATTTGGCGCCTAGATTGTAGGATTCAATAAGTAATGCAATTAAAAAAAGGGTAACTGTTATGTATCTGCGAATAAGCCTTATTCTAGCATCATTTATACCATTTCTTCTAGCTACTTTAGTAATAGTGAAATGGATTATAAATCTTATAATAAGTAATGAAATTAAAATGATTCCGCTCCAAAGTAATTCACTTTGGTATTTATCAAAAAAACCAATAAAGTTCATAAAGTATTATATTTTTAATTAATACAAAGATACATTCAAAAAAAATAGTAGATTAATTTATTTGAAGTGTATCTCTTAAAATGACATCTTTATTATCGTGTTTTTTCCAATAAGCAGTTTTTATTGTTTTTATGTGGGTCGCTTTTGTTGTCATTATTTTTGCTCTGTCTCCAAAACCACTTTTATAAGTCTCTTCCCAACCTAGAATATTATAAGGAAAACTAGTGTTAAAGTTTATACTAATTGTTCTGTTTAACTCTTGATAAGATATACTGTAAGTGTTATTTTTTAAATTAGCAACTGCTTTATATGCTTTTATAGGAATATGTCGTAATCTGGTATATTCAAAAGAGGGGACGATTTTTAAATCGCCTGTAGGTAGAGATTTTGGATCGATACGTAATTGCGTCCATAACTCATTTTCTAAAATAGTTTTGTTTATTTTAAAACTGGTATCACCTTCATTTTCAAAATATGAATGCGACATGATTTCAAACTGCTCTTTGTTATTAAGTTGCGTGTAAACATGTCCACACCATTCTTGAATTGAACTAGAGACTTTTATTGCATGTTTATTGTTTGAAACAGGATAAAATGTACTTTGCATGATGGAGTATGGATACATACCCGTATTAAATTTTTTAACGGCATTTAGTTTTAATACAGCTATGTTATTTGTATTGTTTTTATCTGCTTTTACCTGTTTCTTTGGTAGGAAATCTTCGGTTACATAAATTAAAATTGCTTTTCCGTTACGTATTTCTCCATAGCGTGCTTGTTCTAGCTTGTACGATGTGATTTCGGCATTATTAGCATACCAATAATCTTTAAATTCTTTAGAGATTTTCTTGTTATTAAAATCTTGACTTGCAACAAAATTGGAGTCTACATTTTCGTTTAAATTTTTTGAAATGCTTTCTTTTTTACACGATGTAGTTGTTATTAATACGCCTATGGCTAGCCAAAAAAGTAATTTAACTTTAGTAATCTTTTTCATTGTAATGGCTTTTGTTATAAAGTTACTGACTTAAGAAGTATTTGCAATGTCATTTAACGTTTTGTAAACAAGATGAATAGGTAGTCCCATGACATTAAAATAAGAGCCTTCTAATTTTGTAACTCCAATTTGTCCAATCCAATCTTGAATGCCATAAGCACCAGCTTTGTCGTAAGGTTTTGCGGTTTTTATATAGAATAAAATTTCTTCGTCGGTTAAACTTTTAAACGCTACTTTAGTAATAGCGTGCAGTGTTTTTTCGTACGTTTTTGTAGTGAAACAAACCGAAGTAATAACCTCATGAGTTTCATTACTTAGCGATTTTAAAATACTAAACGCTTCGTTTTCATCTCTTGGTTTTCCTAATGCTTTGTTATTGTGCCAAACTATGGTGTCGCTAGTAATGAGTATATCGTTTTTTTGTAATTCATCTTTAAAAGGCAACGCTTTTAGTTGAGCTAAATAATTACTAATTTCAAAATGGGTTAAACGTTTTGGGTATTCTTCTTTAATAGGTTTTAAGCGAATTTCATAATCAAGACCTAAGTTTTTAAAAAACTCTTGACGTCTAGGAGATCCCGAAGCTAAAATGATGTGATAGTCTTTAAGTTTTTCGCTTAACATATTTAAAATAAGATATACTTGTATAAAAGTAAAGAAAGCATTCCGAAAACCATAACTATTTTTAGTATACTACTAATATGATGGTATTCTTTTTTTGTTTTTGCATTAAAAGATTTAATACTAATATAAAGTAATGGTCCAATAATGAAAAGCAAAAAATATCCAACAGCTATTTCGTTTTTATAAAGAGAATTTATAACATAAAAGGTTATAGAAAGTAAAGGAATAAGAGATAATACGAATAATACGTTTGTAGCTCGTGTTCTTCCTATAGCGATTGGCAGAGTATTCATACCTGCTTTATAATCACCATCAATATCTTCTAAGTCTTTAGCAATTTCTCTCAATAAATTAATCATGAAAGCAAATACGGCATAATCGAATATTATTTTGAAAAAGGTTAGTTGAGTTTGTTGATTTTGAAGGGTTATAGCTGGAAGTAATTCGAAAATACCAACAATTAAAATACTTAATGCAACTATAATAGAAATAATAATATTTCCTATTAGCAATGTTTGTTTTAAATAACTAGCATACACATATAGTAAAGCTGAAATAATGACAAATAAAGAGAAGAACGCATTTTTATCTACTTTATTAGATAAGTAAAACCCAATACCAACGCCAATAACATTAAAAATAATGAATAGGGTATAAGCCGTTTTTTCTGAAATAGTTTTGCCAACAATAAGCTTTTCAGGCTTGTTTACAAAATCGGTTTCAACATCATAAATATCATTAATAATATTTCCTGCAGCCGCAATAAAAATGGTGGCTAGTATTAAAAGAAAAATGCCTAAAGCATTAAGAGTTGTGCTTACACCAAAAGGTTCTAAAAGTGCATATTTTATTAATGATTGCACTAAGGCAATCATTAATAAGTTTTTCCAACGGATAAGGTTTAAAATGCTATGCATTTAGTTAAAAATGAATAGTTAATAAATTAGCCACGAATTCACGAATAATCATTTTTAATTCCTGTTAACTGAGACTGAATACTAAAACTTAATCGTACTTCGCGTTAAAATTACCATGCCATTTCCCTTGTACTTTAAGGACTTGTTCAATAACATCGCGAGCGGCACCTTTGCCTCCTTTTTTATGAGAAATATATTTTGAAATATTCTTGATTTCAGGAACGGCATCTTGCGGACAACAAGGTAAGCCAATACCTTTCATTACAGGGTAATCTGGAATGTCGTCACCCATATAAAGGACGTTTTCAGATTTTATATCGTTAGCGGTAAGGTATTCATCTAGCTGTTCAATTTTATTATGGGCACCTAAATATATATCAGTAATGCCTAATCCTTTTAATCTTAAACGAACCCCTTCATTAGATCCTCCAGAAATAATACATATGTTAAATCCAGAATCAATTGCTGTTTTTAATGCATAACCGTCTTTAATACTCATTTTACGTAACAAATCCCCATTAGTTAAAACAGTAACCGAACCATCAGTTAGCACACCGTCTACATCAAAAATAAATGTAGTAATATGATTTAAATATTCTTTATAACTTTTTTCTTCCATGAGTGTGTTGTATAGAGGTTGTAAGTAATTCGTAAATGTCTTTATGGTGTTGTTCTTTTAAAAGCTTC
Source organism: Flavobacteriaceae bacterium HL-DH10 (assembly GCA_031826515.1). NCBI lineage: Bacteria > Pseudomonadati > Bacteroidota > Flavobacteriia > Flavobacteriales > Flavobacteriaceae > Thalassobellus > Thalassobellus suaedae. The sequence goes on from CP134536.1 coordinate 2,997,718, forward strand.
AAGTGTTTTTTGATGGTTTTTTTATCATTACGCTTCGCAGGACCTGTTTGTGCTTTAAAAGGCGATAAGTCTTGAACTTTTTTAGCAGTTTCTAAAATAAGCGGTTTTAACATATCAAATTCGGCACCTTCACTTTCTGTTATTTCGTGTCCGATTCTATATAATTGATTCGTGAAGTTATTTACAAAAACAGCGGCTAAATGCAATATTTTACGTTGGTCTCCATTAACTCTTTTTTTGGACTTCCAATAGCAACAGCTAGGTTTTTTATAGTAGCATAACATTCTTTATTGATGGTTTCAAGGCATATAGGCACATTTTTAAAATCCATTTCGGCGTCTTTGCTAAATGTTTGCAGTGGATAAAATACACCACGTTTGTGTTTTTTGTCAATATCATAAACACTAACGCTTCCAGACGTGTGTACAACTAGTCTGTTTTCAAAAGGGATTTGAGAAGAAAGTTCAGCTATCGCATCATCGCTTACCGCTAGAATGTATATATCTGCATCTTTTAGTGTCGACAAATCATCTGTTATATCAACCTTGTTTTTATAAGCTTCAATAGATTTTAAGTTTCTATTAAACCATTGGTTTACAATTATATTATCTGCTTTATTAAAAGCTTTAAACAAATGTGTTGCCACATTTCCTGCGCCAAGAATTACTACTGAAATCATAACGCTAAAATAAGTAAGTATTACATGATATAAAAGCCTTATAGTTTATCTTTGTTAACTATGACAAAAAAAGATATTAGCACAAGAGAAGATATATTTTTACTCGTATCTTCTTTTTATAAAAAGGTTAGAAAGGATCCTGTTTTAGGACCGTTTTTTAATGACGCTATAAAAGATTGGGACGAGCATTTACATAAGCTAACTACCTTTTGGGAATCCAGTCTTTTTATGACTCGAAAATTAGAGCATAAGTACAAAGGGAATCCATTAGAAGTTCATGCGAAAGTTGATAAGGACAACAATAATTCTATAACCGAACTTCATTTTGGCTTATGGTTAAATCTTTGGTTCCAAACTATAGATGAGCTTTTTGAAGGTGATTATGCCGAAAATGCAAAACGACGTGCCAGAAAAATGGGAACCTTTTTTTATTTAAAAATTTTTGAAGCGCGAGGTGAGTAGTCTTCACTTCTTAGTCATTAGTTCTTAGTATGAAGTATTCATTCCCTTTACTTTGGTCTTCCAGTTTGTGTCTTTGGTTTTTTTTAAGCACTTTAACACTTTTGAATAAACTTAAATCATTAAATTTGCATCTCCTTAAAAAGGGCTTATATTATGCAAGATAAACTCTCCAAAATTCTTTTTTCAACACGACTTACCGCTATTTTATTTCTTGCCTTTGCAGCTGCTATGGCAACAGGTACATTTTTAGACGCTGGACAAGCAACATCACCTACGCCATACACTAGAAATTTAATATATAATGCTTGGTGGTTTGAAGCTATTATGGTGTTTTTTGTGATTAATTTCTGTGGAAATATTTTTAGATACCGTTTATATAAAAAAGAAAAGTGGTCAACATTACTATTGCATTTAGCTTTCATCTTCATTTTAATAGGTGCATTTATTACAAGATATGCCAGTTTTGAAGGTATGATGGCGATACGGGAAGGCGCAACTGAAAACACTTTTTTATCTCAAAAAACATATATAACAACTTATATAGATGGAGATTATGAAATTGATGGTGTCCCTCAGCGGTTACCTATTCAACGAGAAGTTGATTTTTCTGGACGTTTAGAAAACCATTTTAAAATTGAAACGAAATATAATCAGCAGCCAATAACTATAGAACTTGAAAAGTTCATAGTAGGAGCTGAAGAAGATATTATACCCAATGAAAGCGGAGAGCAATATTTAAAGTTAGTGGAAGCAGGAGGTAACGGACCTCATAATCACTTTTTAAAAGTAGGGCAGGTAAGTAGTATTCATAATGTTTTAATAGCATTAAATAAACCAACCGATGGTGCTATAAATATTACTTATAAAAATGATAATTTAACTATTCAATCGCCATTTGAAGGAGAATATATGACTATGGCTACTATGGCGCAAGGAAAATTGGTTAAAGACAGTTTGCAGCCTTTAATATTACGTTCGCGTTACGTGATTGGTAATATGCAAATGGTGTTTCCAAAACCTGTTGTAAAAGGGGTGTTTGATATTGTACAAAAATCAAGAATTTTAAAGAATGATAGCGATGGTTTAGTATTAAAAGTAACTACAAATGGAGAAACAAAGCGTGTCGGTTTATTGGGAGGCAAAGGCATGAATAATGCTTTTAAACAAATTAAAGTCGGTGGATTAGATTTTGCTTTTAAATACGGATCTAAAGTTCTAGAATTGCCGTTTTCAATAAAATTGAATGATTTTGAAGCGGAACGTTACCCTGGAACAGAAAAAGGTTACTCGTCATATTCTAGTAAAGTTACAGTTATCGATGATAAAACAGATGATTTTGATTATAAGATATTTATGAATAATATTTTAGATCATGGTGGTTATCGCTTTTTTCAATCGAGTTTCGATCCTGATGAAAAAGGAACTGTGCTCTCTGTTAATCACGATTATTGGGGCTCTTTATTGACTTATATTGGCTATTTTATGCTATACTTTGGACTAATGGCTATTCTGTTTTCAAAGCATTCTCGTTTTGGCGATTTAAAAAAGCAATTAGAAAAAGTTAAAGCTAAAAAAGCAAAACTACTTACTGTTATTGTATTGTGTTTTGGATTAAATGTATTTTCTCAAGGACATTCTGAAAATGATGGTCACGATCATTCTAGACCAACAAAAACTCAAATGGATTCAGTCCTAAAAGCGAATATAACACCAAAAGCGCATGCCGATGAATTTGGACATTTAGTTATTCAAGATCTTAGCGGACGTATGATGCCTGTAGATACTTATGCGTCTGAAATGCTTCGTAAATTAAGTAAACAGGAATCTTATGAAGAGTTTGATGCTAACCAAGTGTTTTTGTCTATTCAAGAAAGTCCGCAACTTTGGTACAACATACCTATCATATATTTAAAACCTAAAAAAGCCGATTCGATACGTAAGCTTATTGGGGTTGAAAAAACTGTAAAGTATGCTACTCTTGCAGACTTTTTTACGGATAGAGGGGCGTATAAATTAGCGCCTTATTTAGATGAAGCATATAAAGCTCAGGTGCCTAGTGGTTTTCAAAAAGAATTTAAAGAAGCAGATCAACGTGTTAATTTATTATATAATGCTGTTGAAGGCATGTCTTTAAAAATATTTCCAATTCCAGATGATGATAATAATAAATGGATTTCTGCTTACGATTATAAGTTTGGTAATCATAAAATAGAAGATTCTCTGTATGGAAATTTTATCAAAAACGGATTTAAAGCCTACTTGTATACGCTTAATAACGCTAAACAAACAGGTGATTTTTCCGAAGCATCAAAACTTTTGGCTGCTTTCAAAAAAACACAACATCAATTGGGAAGTAGCGTCATGCTAAGCGACGATAAAATAAACACTGAAATCCTATATAACAGGTATGATATTTTTAAGAAGTTGTTCAGTTGGTATATGTATGCAGGTACTTTATTATTTGTGTTATTAATTGTTCAAATATTTAAAGATAAGAGTAAAATATTAGATACTTCTGTAACAGTTTTTAAGTTTATTATTTTAGGTTTATTTGTTTTGCATACGGCGGGTTTAATTGCACGTTGGTACATATCTGGTCACGCACCTTGGAGTGATGCTTATGAGTCTATGATTTATGTAGCCTGGGCAACCATGTTCTTTGGTTTGGCTTTTGGAAGAAAGAGCGATTTAACACTTGCTTCTACCGCATTTGTAACTTCTATGATTTTAATGATAGCCCATTGGAATTGGATGGATCCAGCAATTGCTAACCTTCAACCAGTTTTAAATAGTTATTGGCTCATGATTCATGTCGCAGTTATTGTTGCTAGTTACGGACCTTTTACCTTAGGGATGATTTTAGGTGTGGTGTCTTTATTTTTAATGATTTTTACTACTGAAAAGAACAAAACTAAAATGTCATTAAATATAAATGAACTTACTATAATTAATGAAATGGCTTTAACAGTTGGTCTAGTCATGCTTACCATTGGAAACTTTTTAGGTGGTATGTGGGCTAACGAAAGTTGGGGACGCTATTGGGGTTGGGATCCAAAAGAAACTTGGGCACTTATTAGTATTATGATTTATGCCTTTGTAATACATATGCGATTGGTTCCTGGGCTTCGTGGGCGTTGGGGTTTCAATTTAGCTTCAATTATAGCTTATGCTAGTATTTTAATGACGTATTTTGGGGTGAATTTCTATCTAGCTGGACTTCACAGTTATGCCAGTGGCGATCAAATTGTAAGTGTTAAATTTATAATAATTGCTTGCGTAATTGTTGCAATACTTGGTGGATTCGCCTATCGAGGTTATGCGAAACATTATAAAAAGTAATCTTTTGTTTCCTTTTTATAACAGGCTCAGGCTTTATTAATAAAAATAGGCTAGTTTTTCAAATCTATAAAATACAACTGAATTTTTAAAGTTTAGGTATGAAACTATTCAAAGAATTTAAAGAGTTTGCTGTAAAAGGTAATATGATGGATATGGCCATTGGTATTATTATTGGCGCAGCATTTAATAAAGTAATTGATGTATTAGTAAAGAAAATATTTTTACCACCATTATCTTTATTAACAGGAGGTGTTAATTTTCAAAATAGACGTATTATATTAAAAGAAGCGGTAACTGATGCTGCAGGAACTCTTATTACAGATGAAGTAGCTATAGGTTATGGGGCTTTAGGAGAAGTGTTATTAGATTTTCTTATTATAGGTTTTACAGTATTTATTATTGTTAAATTTATGAATAGATTAAGAAATAAAGCTCAAGATACAAAAGACGAAACCGTTGCAACGCCAAAAGATATTGAGTTACTTTCTCATCTTACCGAATTAATGGAAGAACAAAATGCTTTACTAAAAGCTAAACAATAATTATGGCAAAAACAGGACGCGATAAAAATACCAAAAACAAAGCAAAGCATTCTAAGTTAATGGCTCAGAAAAAGAACAAGAAAAAAGCTGAGGAAGTTTTAAGAAAAGAGCGTTTAAAAGCTATTATTAATAAAGCTAAGGAAGAAAAATAAAGGGAGTAGCTAATTTTTTAAGAGAACTTGTAATGTTTATGTTTAAGTTTCGACGAAGTTTAAATATGATTAAATCATAATATTATGAGAGTATTCTATTTGTTTTTTCTAGTTTTAATTTCTTTTCAATCGTGTTCAACATCAAGTAATGATGATATGATTGTAAAAGAAGAGAAGGAAATGGAAATGAAAGAGGAGATGCAAATGGAAGAAGATATGTCTAATTCAAATTTGTTATCTGGCGATTTTATTTCTGGTGCACATACAACTTCAGGCAAAGCTTCTGTAAACGAAGATAATACCACTTTATCATTTTTAAATTTTAAGACAGATGAAGGTCCTTTATTAGAAATATATTTAGCTACAGATACTTCTGCTAAAGAATATATAACATTAGGTGTTATAAAAGGAGTTAATGGTAATTACGAATATGATTTACCTGAAAACATTGATTTAGTAAAGTATAATCATGTACTTGTTTGGTGTGTTACTTTTTCTGTTAATTTTGGGCATGCTGTGTTAAAGTAACGTTTTTATTTTATTATAATAAACCTCTTTAAAATCACCAATTTTTAAATTAGCATTTGTGTAATCTTGATTTTTAGAGTGTTCACTATCAAATCCGACGCAAAATATATTAGCAGCGTTAGCAGCAGCTATTCCGTTAGTAGAATCTTCAATAACAATACACTCTTCTGTATTAAAACCAGAGGCTTCGGCAGCTTTAATAAAAATTTCAGGATGTGGTTTTGATGCTTTTAAATCGGCGCCACTTAATTTTGCTTTAAAATATTTATTTAAATCAAAACGATTAAAAATACGGTCAATACTTGGCATAGATGCAGATGATGCTAAAACTAAAGTTAAATCATTAGCGTGATAATCTTTTATTAAATTTAAAACACCATCAATTAAATCGAATGTTTTATCATTTTCAAAAATGTATTCATAATGTTTACGTTTAATAGCAACTAAAGTTTCGGGTGTTTCTTTAAGTTTAAAAGTGTCTTTAACATACTTGCACACATTTAATGTAGATTGTCCAGTACAAGATTCGTAAAGGGCATCAGACACCTTAATATTTACTTCTTCAAACATTTTGTGGTAGGCCTTATGGTGTAAAGTCTCACTATTAATAATAACCCCATCCATGTCAAAAATAACTGCTTTTAGCATCTTTAATTTTTTTTTGCGAAGATAAAGAATCAAAATTATTTCCTAGATTCATTTTGTAGTTTGTAATGATTAATTTTGTATCATTATTGCAGAACATTAGTTATACTTAAAGTTAAATATAAAATCATCAAAACAAATCCAACCTTCCACAAAAGAAATAAGCATAAATCAGGATATGATTTGGATGTTTTATGTGAAAAATATCCAGATTTATTACCCTTTGTATTTAAAAATAAATACGAAACGAAAACTATAGATTTCGCAAATCCAAAAGCGGTAAAAGCTTTAAATACAGCTTTGTTGTTTAAGTATTATGATATTAAATTTTGGGAATTCTCAGATAGTAATTTATGTCCGCCAATTCCTGGGCGCGTAGATTATATACATCATCTTTCAGATTTGATTCGTAAATCTGAAATTAAAGAAGATATAACAATTTTAGATGTTGGCGTAGGAGCAACCTGTATATATCCTATTTTAGGACATGCTGAATATGATTGGCATTTTGTAGGCACCGATATTGATGAAAATTCATTACAGTTTACTCAGAAAATCATAAACGAGAATGAGTTGGAAGCTGCTATATCATTGCGACACCAAAAAGATACATCTCAAATTTTTAAAGGGATTTTAAATAAAAATGACAAGTTTGCAGCGTCTATTTGTAATCCGCCATTCTACAAATCGGAAGTAGAAGCATTAGAAGCAACTACTAGAAAATTAAAAGGATTGAATAGGGAAGTGGATGCTACTGTTAGAAATTTTTCTGGCACACATCATGAACTTTGGTATAATGGAGGTGAAAAAGCATTTCTTCATAATTATTTGTATGAGAGTTCTTTGTTTAAAGAACAGTGTCATTGGTTTACAACACTAGTTTCAAAAAAAGACTTGGTAAAAGGGATGTATTCGTCTTTGAAGAAATTAGGAGCTACCGATATTAAAACCTTAAATATGGGGCAGGGTAATAAAATTTCACGAATTGTAGCTTGGACTTTTTTAGAAAAATAAGTATCTAAAAACTAGGTCTTTGTTTTCTTTATATGATTTGTTTTTATATAGTACCCAATTTCTATTCTGTGTAAATTTAGACCATTTATTTTTCGGTTTACATATCCCATTTGTAGATTGTTAGATTTAGAAATATTGATGCCTAATGCACTGTAAAACCTGTTTTCGGTTGTAAATCCCTTGTTTAAAGTTGTGAAAAACTCATTGTTTAGTCGAATAAATAAATATTTGTCTAATTTGATGCTTGTACCTAAGCGGTAACGTAATCGATGGTTTGTTTTGTTTGTTACAGGCGTGTTAAGAAACCGTTGTTCTACTCTAAACCGATGATCTATTGGTAATTTGGAAATGGTATGTTTATAAGTAATTTGTTCAAATATTCTATTTTCAAAAGTATGGTTAGAATTTGTATTAAAAGCACTATCAATATCAAGATATCCATACGAAACATTTACAATTAATTTTGGTGAGATATAATAATTTAATCCAGAACTTAAAAATATTAAATTAAAATTATCACCTACTTCGTAAAGCCATAATTGAGAGCAGGTGTGAATACTGATTTTTTCAGATATTTTATGAGTTCCTGAATATGTAAACCAAGAGCCTAATTTTTTTTCTGGGTTAGATTGACAAAACCCAAGTGCTATATTAAGGCAAAATACAAATATAATGAGTAAACGTTTCATTCTTAAAATCTTGATGTTTGGGATATAAGAAATTAAAGCACCATATTTTAATGATGCTTTGTTAAATTAGTAATAATGTAAAAGGAGCTCTTTAAGAGCTCCTTTTACGGTCAATAAGAACCTATTAAAAATGTTCGTGTAAGTGATGATGTTCATCAATTAGTGGGCCACCTTCAATAATTTGTTCAGATGCTTGTTGAGCAAATTTCTCAAAGTTTAAGTGGAATGAGTGTGCTAATTGAATAGCTTTTCCAACATAAGCACCTTTTTGTAACCAAGTATTCATTGGATCTAACATTTCTGTTGGAACACCAGGACAATATTTAGGCATGAATAAACCGAAAATAAAGTTTTGTTCATATTCTACATTATCAAGCTCGCCATTAAGAATAGCCGTAATCATAGCTCTTGTGTGTTTTAATTTTATACGAGATCCTACACCGTAAGGTCCTGCACTCCATCCTGTGTTAATTAACCATACATTAACCCCAGCTTCTGTCATTTTTTTACTTAACATTTCGCCATAAGCAGTTGGGTGTAATGGCATAAATGGTTCTCCAAAACAAGCAGAGAATGATGGTACTGGTTCTGTAATTCCAGCTTCTGTACCTGCAACTTTTGCTGTATAACCAGAAATAAAGTGGTAAGCAGCTTGACCAGGTGTTAATTTAGATACTGGAGGTAACACACCAAATGCATCACAAGTTAAAAAGAATATGTTCTTTGGATTATTTGCATAAAGTGTTTCTTGAATGTTATCAATATGATGAATCGGGTAGCTTACACGTGTGTTCTGTGTAATACTTCCATCCATATAATCTGGTTCTCCATCTTCTTGAAATACTATGTTTTCAAGTATTGCTCCTGGTTTAACAGCTCTAAAAATATCTGGTTCTTTTTCTTCACTAAGGTCAATTACTTTTGCATAACATCCACCTTCAAAGTTAAAGATTGTATTATCAGCGGTCCAACCATGTTCGTCATCACCAATTAATTTACGTTCTGGATCTGCAGATAACGTTGTTTTTCCTGTACCTGATAATCCGAAGAAAATAGCAGTATCCCCTTTTTTGCCAACATTTGCAGAACAGTGCATTGGTAATACGTTTTTCTCTGTTGGTAAAATCAAGTTTAATGCAGAGAAAATACCTTTTTTCATTTCACCTGTATATGCAGATCCACCAATTAAAGCAATCTTTTGTGTAAAGTCAAGTATTGAGAAATTGCCTTGACGGATACCATACTCTTTTGGTTCTGGACAAACGTATCCTGGAGCACAAAGAATTAACCAATCTTCTTCAAAATTTTCTAATTCTTTTTGACTTGGTCTTAAAAACATGTTATAAACAAACATGTTAGACCAAGGTAATTCTGTTACGGTTCTAATATTTGTTCTATATTCTGGATCTGCACATACATATCCGTCTCTAGCATATATTTCTTTTCCAGATAAATATTTAATAATTTCATTTTTTAAAGCATTGAAATTTTCTGTAGATATAGGTTTGTTAGTTTTTCCCCACCAAACTTTATCAGCAGTATATTCATCTTTTACAAGAAAACGGTCTTGAGGAGAACGTCCTGTGAATTTTCCTGTGTTAATAGCTAGCGTTCCGTTTGGTGTTTCTTTACCCATTCCTTTTTCAACTGTAATTTCTTGAAGTTCTTCAGGTGATAAATTCCAGTTTACTGTAACATCTTTTAATCCATACTTTTCTAAGTTTGTATGATTCTGCATGATTGTTGCTTCTTTCATTTTATTAAATTTTAGATTCCTATACGTGTTTTAAAGTGCCTTATTACAGGTGCTTATATTTATATCTTTCTTTATTACATAGTAAAATTACATCGCATAACGCCTAATAATTATGACTAATGTCATACTTTTGAGAGATGTGATATTTTTCAATTATTGTTATATTTAATATCATAAAGATGAAAATAATATTAGCGAATACGTTTTCGTAATATTGGTTTTTAAGGGATTAAAGTTTTTTGTTATAATTAATGTTTAATTACTTTGTTGAATCTTATGTAAAAATTAAAAAATATTCAAAAAAAGAAGCGATCTGTTAAATGATACAAGAATATTTTATCTTTTATTTACAATAAAAAGATAAAACGGGATATTTGTAATTAAAAATATAATTGACCAATGGATGTGATTGTATAAATATTGCATTTTTTGAAATGAGTATTTTTAGCTAAGATTAAAATAAATTAAAATAAATGAAATTAGATATACTTGCCATAGGAGCACACCCAGATGATGTTGAATTAGGATGTGGTGCTACTTTAGCTAAAGAGATTGCTTCTGGCAAAAAAGTTGGAATTATAGATTTAACTCGAGGCGAGTTAGGTACACGCGGAACTGCAGAGACAAGAGATGAAGAAGCTCTTGAAGCTGCAAAAGCATTAGGAGTAACTCTAAGAGATAATATGAGATTTGCTGATGGGTTTTTCTTAAATGATAAACAACATCAATTAGCCATTATTAAAATGATACGAAAGTATCAGCCAGAAATAGTAATTTGTAATGCTATAGACGACAGGCATATTGATCATGAAAAAGGAAGTAAACTAGTAAGTGATGCTTGTTTTTTAAGCGGATTGATTAAAATTGAAACGAAAGATACTAATGGAGAGTTGCAAAGTGCTTGGCGCCCTAAACACGTTTACCATTATGTGCAATGGAAAAACTTAGAACCAGATTTTGTAGTTGATGTTACTGGGTTTATGGATAAAAAGATGGCATCTGTATTAGCTTATAAAACACAGTTTTATGATAAAAACAGTAATGAACCAGAAACACCTATATCTAGTAAGAACTTTACAGACAGTATTATGTACAGAGCAAAAGATTTAGGCAGACTTATTGGAGTTGAATATGCAGAAGGTTATAATGTAGAGCGCTATGTGGCGGTTGATAGTTTGTTCGATTTAAAGTAGTTAGGATTATTGTGAAATTTATTTTTAGTTTCTAGATAAAATATTAAAAAAAGTCTTTGTAGATAAGAGTGAAATAAATTACATTTGCACACGCATTACAAAATGTGTTACACGGTGGTTGTAGCTCAGTTGGTTAGAGCATTGGTTTGTGGTACCAAGGGTCGCCGGTTCGAATCCGGTCTTCCACCCAAAAAGTAAAAGCCTTTCAAGAAATTGAAAGGCTTTTTTTGTTACTGTTATTTATGATTTAATCAATTTTTATACGCTCTTCACGATTAGCTAATTCCCAAGCTGTATAGAAAATTAAACGTGCGCGAGTTTTTAAAAACTCGTAGTTAATTTTGTCTGGTGTATCTGTTGGTTTATGGTAATCGTCATGAGTCCCATTAAAATAAAAAATGACTGGAATATTATTTTTAGCAAAATTATAATGATCAGATCTGTAATAAAAACGATTAGGGTCGTCATCATCATTATAGGTATAGTCAAACTCTAAATTAAAGTACTTTTTATTTACTGCTTCAGAAATGTCATGTAGCTCTTGGCTTAATTTATCTGATCCTATTAGATATAAGTAATTAGCTTTTCCTTCATGTTTTTGGTCTTCACGACCAATCATATCTATGTTTAAATCGACAACAGTATTTTTTAAAGGAAAAACGGGATCTATAGTAGTATAATAACGCGACCCTAAAAGCCCTTTTTCTTCTCCTGTAAAATGTAAAAATAAAATAGTTCGTTTAGGTCCATGTCCATCTCTTTTAGCGGCTTTAAAAGCTTTTGCTATTTGCATAATAGCTACAGTACCAGATCCATCATCATCAGCGCCATTGTTAATATCTCCATTGCCTGATATACCAATATGATCTAAATGTGCTGATAAAACAATGATCTCATTTGGCTTTTCAGAACCTTTTATATAGGCTAATACATTTTCTGAAGCCTTAGCTTTTCCTGAAAAAAAGGCTTCTGGAATTTCTTGAAAATAATCACCATCTGCAATTGGTGATGAGATGTTATGTGAAATATAGAAATCTTTTATAAAGTTTATGCCTTTTTTTTGTCCAGGTTCACCTGTTTCTCTGCCTTCAAATTCATCAGAAGCATAGGTGTAAAGCATGTCTTTTAGTTCGCTAGCGCTAATTTTATTAGCATAAGCTGTAATGTCTGGAGTATCTTTTGATTGTTTTTTGTTTTGTGAATTACCACATGATGTAATGAAAAGTGAAACAAAAAAAAGTAATAAAATTTTTTTCATCTGTTCGTATTATTAATTAAGGTCAGATGTAATTCGCTAATAAGCTTATAAGTTGATTACAATTTAATTTTTATTGGCGTATTTCATAGGTTTTAGAAATGCGATATTACAAAAAGGAATATAAATATGAATAGTATTTCAGGCTATTTTAACAGTTCATTGTTTTTATCAACCGACAAACTATGTTCTTGATTAGCTATTTGCCATATAGTTGCAAAAATGAATTTGGTGCGTTTTTCTAATAATTCGTATTCTATTTTATCTGGTGTGTCACTTGGACGGTGATAATCTTTATGCTCTCCATTAAAATAGAATATAACTGGAATACCATGCATTGCAAAGTTATAATGGTCTGATCGGGTATAGTAACTGTTTTTTTCTCCTTCAACATTATATCTATAATCTAAATCAATGTTGAAATAAGCGTTATTAATTTTTTCTGAAACATAATGCAATTCTTTACTTAATCTATCAGAGCCAATTAGATAGATGTAGTTTTTATTGTTTTCATGAATTTCATCAACTCGTCCTATCATATCAATATTTAAATTTGTTATGGTATTCTCTAAAGGGAATACGGGATTTTTTGTATAATATTCAGAGCCTTTTTTACCAATTTCTTCTCCTGTAAGGTGTAAAAATAAAATACTTCGTTTAGGACCATAGCCTTCGTTTTTTGCTAATTGAAAAGCTTGAGCCATTTCCATAAGAGCTACTGTTCCTGAGCCATCATCGTCTGCTCCATAATTTATTTGTCCGTCTTCATTTATTCCAAGGTGATCTAAATGAGCAGAAATGATAATAATCTCTTCTGGTTTTTTAGAACCTTTAATAAATGCTAAAACATTTTCAGAGGCATTATATTTTTCATAAAAAAAACTTTTAGGTATGGTTTGGTAATAATTATCTCCTCCAAAAGGAGATTCTATACCTTCGCTTATATAATAGTTTTTTATAAATTCAGCAGCTTTTTTTTGACCTTCTGTTCCTACTTCTCGTCCTTTAAATTTATCAGATGCGTAGGTGTATAAGTGAGTGCTTAATTCTTCCGAATTAATTGTGTATGCATATTTAAAAACAAGGGTACTATCAACTAATTCAACATTATTTTTAATGTTTTGAATTTTAGTCGTGTACTTTTGTGTTGCGCAAGTACCTATTAAAGTAAAGATTGAGAGAATAAAAAAGGTTTTCATGTTATAATAGTCTTTTAAGACATGAGTTCGTAATAGCTTAATTTACTAATTACAAATATATAACAAACGAGGAAATTGCTTACTATTCTATATCGATATTTTCTAGTTCAGTTTCGTCAATTTCAAAATCATCAATTTCAAGGTTCTCTAATTCATCGATGGCTTCTTCTTCTAATATAGCTTCTGTTTTTTCCAAACTTTCAGTACTTGCAACTTCTGTAGTTGTAAAAATTGATTTATACATTGTTATAGATAGCGCTATAATGGTTAGAAAAAAGGTAAATTGAATTATTTTTTTTACTTGCCCCGTTTTTTTTGATAAATAAAAAGCATATATACCAAATATAAACGCAAAAATAATGGGTATTATTGCTAAGTTAGACACTGGTAATACAGCTAGTATGATTGCAAAAACAGAAAAAACAATTGCTAAAATGGTAGATATTTTTTTCATTTATTTAATTTTTTAAACTAGAAGCCGATTTAATTTTTAATTCACCATTACCAACAGGGATTTTAAATTTTCCATAAACAGGAATTTTATTTTCATCTGCTGTAAGCCATAAAAAATTACTATCTTTTCCTTGTAAAGCATTCTTTTGGTTAGAACTAATTGCTAATTTGTAGCATTCTTTATTACCAATAGCTGTGTTAATAGTTTCTTTTCCTAAATAGGTTATTATACCTTTTACTTCTTTACTATCAAATATAATGGTAATGGTTTTTGTACTGCCTTTAGCCATGCTTGTATAATCTAATAGTCTAATATAATACATTGTAGAAATAATGTCTTTTGTGCCAGAACCTATAGTAACACTTTTTTTTAGTTCGTAATTGTTTTTCTTTTTTAGTGTAGATTTAACTGTTTTGGTACTATGGCTGAATGTGTATTTTACATTTTTATGATAGCCTCCTTCATTAAGATCTCTATTATATAAATATGGTGTTAATGTTTTTGGATTAACATAGCTTTCGTATAAATCTCTTATTTTAAAAAAATTATCCCATTTGCTATAAGTTACAGCAGTGCATTTAAGTCTTAAGAGTGTTGCTTTTGACGTTTTTACAGCACTAGTTTCCATTTTCACTTCAGCTATATCTGTTAATATTCCAGACATATTATATGAAGCTGTATATGTTAATTTTTCACTAGAACCTATTGCACTGTTTTGTGCGTTGGTATTTAGTGTTATTAGTAAAATAAAAAGAAATAATATGCGTGTCATGAAAAACAAATTTGTAGATATTAACGTGTGAAATAACATTTATTGTGCCGAAAATACAATGCTTTAAAATAGTATACTAATTTTTTTTTCTTTTAGGATTTATGAGCTTTTTTTTCTAACTGACAATTATCATAGTTTTTACTCGATAACGAGATTATATTTACTTTGTAATCAAATTTTTAGAGACATGAAAAATATATTGCTACCAACCGATTTTTCTAAAAATTCAATAAATGCCATAAATTATGCTGTAGAGATGTACAAGGATATAACATGTAATTTTTATATTCTTAATGTGCAAAAAGCCTCTTCATTTATTAGTGATGATATGATGTCTGTTTCACCATCAGCAACTATTTATACGACTATAGTCGATGCGGCAAAAAAATCTATAACAAACATCATTACACAAATAGAAACGCATTATAACAATAAAAATCACAGACTTTTTTCAATAGTAGATTATGATAATTTTGTAGATTCTATAAAACAAGTATCAGAAAAGTATGAAATAGATTTAATTATTATGGGAACCAAAGGCGCTTCAGGTTTAGAAAAAGTGATTTTCGGGACTAATACGGTTCATGTTATGCAGCGCTGTAATGTTCCTGTTTTAGCAATTCCTGATGGTTGTACATTTACTAACTTAAATAATATAGCTTTTACTTCAAGTAATTTATTAGCAGCTAATATTAAAACATTAGAACCTTTAAAAGATTTTATAACATTATTTCAATCTAATTTAAGTGTACTTCATATCCCAGATGAAAAGCATTTAGATCAGAATCAAAACAGCATTTTTGATTTCTTTAAAATATATTTTAAAAACGCAAAGCATAAACTTATAGAGATTAAGAAAGGCAATACATATGATATTGTCCATAAGTTTATTGAAGATAATGATATAAAAATGTTGTCATTTATGGATGAGAAACATTCCTTTTTAGAACGGTTTTTTACAAAACATCCTGTAGAAACATTTGCTTTTAAAATAGATATTCCATTTTTAGTAATGAAAAAGTTAGATTGAAATTAGTTAAATAAGTAAATGAATGAAAAACACACTTTTCACAATTATCCTTTTGGGTTTGTTCTTTTTTAGTTGTACGAACTCTAATAAAAAAAATAGTTATACGTCTCAAAATAATCTGCAAATAGCAGATACAATTCATCCTGGCGAAAAATTAATGAAAGTGTATTGCTATGCCTGCCATAATGCTACTACAAGCGAAAATGATAGAGTTGCACCGCCAATGATTGCTATAAAAAGGCGTTATATTTTTGAAGATACATCAAAGGATGAATTTATAAACGACATGAAATCTTGGATTCAAAATCCAACCGAAAAAAAAGCAAAAATGTTTGGAGCAGTTAGGCGTTTTGGTGTGATGCAAAAATTACCGTATCCAGATAAAGTTATAGAAAAGATAGCAGATTATGTTTATGATAATGATATAGAAAAACCCGTTTGGTTTGAAGAGCATTACAAACAAATGGGAGGCCAAAGAGGTTATTAAAAGGTATTGAAAGTGTTTTTAAAAGAAAAGCCCTAATAACTGAGCGCATATAATTAAAAGCACCATAGCAATAGGATAAACAGTTGCATAAGCAATGGACGCTGCGTTGGTTTTAGTCATAGTATCTATTGCAGCAAGTCCAGGCGTACTAGTCATAGACCCTGTTATTGTTCCTAAAAAGGTTAATGCATTTGTTTTGAAAAATAATTTAGCAATAATTGATGCTAATATCATTGGTAAAAGCGTAATAACACCTCCTATTAAAAATAGTTTTATACCGTATTGAGAATAGGTTTCCACTAATGTAGAGCCAGCTTTTGTTCCAACAGAAGCTAAGAATAGCATTAAACCAAATTGTCTTAAAAGTTGGTTAGAATTCCCGCTCATTACCCATAAAACATGTCCTGTTTTACCAACACGTCCTAAAATCATGGCTACAATTAAAACGCCTCCTGTTAGACCTAAGTTAAAGGTTATAGAGTTTCCAAAAGAAAGTGAAACACCTCCAACTAAAATTCCAATTACGATACCTAATGCTAAAGGAAAGAAATTGGTATCTGAAAGTTTACTTTTATTATCTCCAATTAAATTAGAAATTTGAAGGGTATTCTCTTTAGAACAAGCAATCATTAGTTTATCTCCCATTTGTAGTTTTAAACTCGGACTTGGAGATAAATCAATACCACTACGTCTAATTCGTGTTACTGATGCATTGTAATTATTAAGTAGATTTAACTCTCCAAGCGGTGTGTTTACTAATTCGGTTTTTGTTAGTAGAAATGATTGTATCATGTATTGTGCTCCAAGAGGTATCTCTACATCTACTTCTGGTCCTATAAGTAATTCTACTCGTTTTAAGGCTTCTTTACTGCCAACAACTTTAATATAATCGCCTTTGTGTAATACGGTATTGTTTTGTGGCGTAAAAGCTTTGCCTTTGTGTAAAACTCTTGAAATGACACCTTTTGTCATAGACCGGACTCTCAATTCTTCAATAGTTTTATCAATAGCTCCTTCATTTTCTACAACAAAATGACTTCTTGTAATTTCTTCATAGAGACTTTGACTTTTTGTTTCATAGTCTTCCTCTTCTTTTGTTATGTTTATTCTAAACAGCTTAGGGTATAATTTTACAAATAAAATAACCCCTATAACACCAAATGGATAAGCAATACCATATCCTATAGATGCTAATGGAGAATGTGTAACATCAATGGCGGTCGCTAAACCTGGTGTACTTGTTAAAGCTCCAGCCATGAGTCCAATAGCAATAGGTTTTTCAATATCTAAAATTACTATAGCTAATAATGCAATGATTGCTGCTGATAAAACAATAACGACCGACATGATAACTAAATTTTTTCCTTGTTCCTTAAACGAATCAAAAAAACCAGGGCCAGCTTGTAATCCAATGGTATATATAAATAATATTAATCCTATTTTTTGTAAAATGTCTGGTAATGAAACGCCTAAATGTCCAAAAAACAATGCGACAAAAATAATGGCTGAAATATCTAATGAGATCCCTTTTATTTTAATATTTCCGATAATAAATCCAATACAAATAATTGAAAATAATGCTAGATAGGTTGTGTTAATAAAGTCCATAGTTTGCCACTTGTTTATAAGAACAACAAAATTACTTTATTAATAGATAAAAAAACTGACATTTGTCAAGTAATGATTGAAATAAAATCTTAGTTTATAATTAACATTAAACAGTGCTATATAATGTTAAATGTTAATGATTTAAATAGGATATTATAACAAAACTTAAATTTATTGGTTATTATCATAAATTTTGACAAAAAAAATGAGGCTTAATATTTTACTATTTAAACCTCATTTTTTTGATAAAAGTTATTATTTGTCTTCTTTTATATAACCCCAGCCTTCTTGTTGTTTCTGCACAATTTCAAGGATACCATCTGGGACTGGTGATACACCATTAATGATTTGTGAGGGTTCTATTTTATGACGTTTCATCGTACCACCACAAATTAAAAAGGTGATGTGTTCGTTTTTTGCTAAATCAGCAATGTCTTTGGCAACAGTTGATTTGTTTTTTAAAACCATATCTATTGAGCCTCCATACATTACAACTTCAAACTCTGAATCGGGATATGCTTCAGACATTGCTTTTACGTGTCTAACTGTCGATTGATGTACATCTATATTACTACTTGTAACATCAAATACAATTTTTACAGGTTTTTCTTGAGCCAATATTGTACCTGTAAAAATTAATGCTATTATTATACTTATATAATTTTTCATCGTTAAAAAGATTAATGTTATTCTCCAGCAAAAATATAACCACAACCATGTTCTTGAGCTCTGCCTAATGCCCAAACACCAGAAGGAACAGGCTGTATACCAGGTAAAATACCGCTAACCCAGTCTTCATATACTTCTTTTGGATCTAAATCCATTTTGGTAGCAACGGCATTGCTAAATACTTTTGTAGCTAAATCGCATGCACAAAACATAGCACCTCGTTCTTGCATACGTTTTATGCCATCGATTCCTGGTAGCGGAAAATCACCGTCCTGTGGTTCGTAAAATGGATTTCTATTATAATTTGATCCATCACTTTTTTTTAAGTTAAACACTTCACTTAATGGATATTTTTCCCATAAGCGATCTTCAAAAGCTATACATAATGCATTATGTCTTAGTACAGTCATAGCTGTCATATCATCATCTGGAGTTCCTGTTTCGTTATTTGTCAAATAAAACGCCCAGTTCCAAATTATTGGAAAGCCATGATGTGGCATTGATCCGTCATAAACAATACGATGTTTGCCTTTAATTTTATCGAACCAATTTTCAGCCTCATTCATTCCTTTCGCATCAAAGGTTTTTACGCTTGCATAAATTGGATTTGTTAACACAGATATTGTGCTAGCCGTTGCTCCAAGAGCTAATGCTCCTAGAAATTGTCGTCTTGAATTACTGTCATTTGTTTTCATAATTATTTGGTTTTAATGATATTGTATTTTTGTTTATAAAATGCCATTATTGGCTGAAAAGGACCTAATTGATGTTGTTCAATTGAAAAATTATCTGCATAAGGTGGGTAAGGGGTGGAAACTGGTTTTTTCTTTAAATCTGGAAAATCTCTTTCAGGATGAGTTTTTTGAGGTCTTGGTTTTTGATTAATATAACCCGCAACATCATAAGCTTCCTCGTCAGTTAATACTGGCGCATCATAGGTAGTTAATTCAAAAGGCATGTTCCCTTTTATAAAACGAGCAGCAGTTATTACCCGATTCATGCCAGCACCATTATTAAAAGAGTTTTTCCCCCAAAGTGGTGGGTATTCATAAGTATATCCATCTGTGTTTTTTACACCTTGTCCGTCTTTGCCGTGACAAATAATACAATGTTTTATAAATACTTTTTTTCCGTGGTCTAGATTCACGGCTCTCTCAGGTATTTTAATTTTTAAAAAGCCTTTTCCTTTTATTTCTCCATCTTCTGGAGCATATCTACTTAACCATTTTAAATAGGAAACAATAGCTTCCATTTCTTTACCTGAAGCTGGTAACACATGGCCATTCATACTGCGTTCCATACATCCATTAATCCGTTCTTCAATGGTTCCAATTTTATTTTCCCTACCTCGAAATTGAGGAAAACGTTGTATAATACCTATGAGAGGACCAGAATATGGTCTAGTGCCAGAATCAAGATGGCAGTTTTTACATGCCAATCCATTACCTGTAAAAATCATACTTGTATCCCCGTTATTTGGTCCAATATATTTTGGTGTATTTTCAAATAATTCAAATCCATATTTCAATAACTCATACTCTTTTGAGTTGGGGAGTGTTGAAACATCATAGTTCATATCATAAAGACTAGAAAGTTTATTTTTGGATTTAAATAAATCTTTAGGAACTAAATCAAAACAGAAAAGAAATAATATAGATGCTAATATTAGTATAGTACCAAAACAGACTATCATCTGTTTGATGATTTTTCTATAATAGTATAATGCTTCTTCAGTCATTATTAATTGTATTACAACATTATAAATGTTGATAAAAATTAATTTAAAAAGTTTGGGGCTTTTTATATAAATACTGATTTACTATACATATAGAAGGTTAAGTAATTTAGGGAGAGATGTTTACTTTAACCGTTAATATAATTGATTATGAAAGTTACAAAAAAAAAACGATCCACAAAATCTTAATTTTAATTCGTTCTATCCTTTTGTTTTTACTACTAAAATCAAATTTATCTGGTATTTTAAATGCGTATATAGTTTTATGAGATTCAATGGATTTTATATTCTGAGTATATACCAGTCATGGGTTTTTATTGAAAAAAGCGAAATAGAATATATTTCCTCTTATTATGATTCTTCAATATAGGATTAGGAGATTAGTAAAATTCGTTAGATTGGCTAGAAAAAGATTTTAAATATGAAGGCCTAGTACTTTTTATTTGAAGTTTAAAAAGCGATGTTAAATTTTAATCTATAAGTGATGAACCCATTTTTTACCTTATTAACTAAGATCTATTAATTGTATTTCCTTTTTTTTAATAATTGTAACATTTTTTGATTGTTGGCGTCATATTAGTATCAATCAAAAATTACCATCATGCGAGAAGACAATCAATTAATCGTTATTACACACTTAAGTCAGTTAATTACTTTAGTTACAGGTTTTGGAAGTTTGTTAATTCCTTTGGTGCTTTGGCTAACGCAAAAAGATAAAGTGTACCAAATGGATGTACATGGTAAAAATATTATAAACTTTCAGTTAAGTTTATTAGTATACTTTATAATATGCATTCCATTAATATTGTTTTTGGGCTTAGGCTTATTAGGATTTTTAATACTTGGATTAATTTCTATTATTTTTCCTATTATAAATGCAGTAAAAGCAAGTCGAGGAGAAATTCCTGAATATCCTTTTACCATTAAATTTATTAATTAAATACGTTATCTCTTTTTAATTTTATTAGTTATTTTGTTAGTATGAGATAAACAAAAACGCTCACCAAATGGTGAGCGTTTTGATATTACAAAAGCAACGGTTTGTTTAGTTTAGTTGGTAAAGTGTTTTTTGCTTTTGTAAATATATATTAACTGTTAAGCATCACAGGCATAACAAGCATAGTTATGTGTTCGCCTTCGTCCAGACCATCTATAGGTGTTAATATACCTGCTCTATTTGGCATACTCATTTCTAATTGTACGTCATCAGAATTTAAATTATTCAGCATTTCAGTTAAAAAACGTGAGTTGAAACCAATTTGCATATCATCTCCTTGGTAGTCACAAGTTAAACGTTCTTCTGCTTTGTTACTGTAATCAATATCTTCTGCTGAAATATTTAATTCGGCTCCAGCTATTTTTAAACGTATTTGATGCGTTGTTTTATTTGAGAAAATACTAACACGGCGCACAGAATTTAAAAACTGAGTTCTGTCAATGGCTAATTTATTAGGGTTTTCTTTAGGGATTACAGCTTCATAATTAGGATATTTACCGTCAATTAGACGACAAATTAATTCAGAATTATCAAAGGTGAATTTAGCATTAGATTCGTTGTACTCGATGGTTACTTCATCTTCATTTGCTGCTAAAATACCCTTTAAAAGATTTAAAGGTTTTTTAGGCATAATAAATTCTGCTACCTGACTAGCTTTTACATCTTCACGTGTATATTTTACTAATTTATGAGCATCAGTAGCAACAAAGGTTAAGCCTTCAGTTGAAAATTGAAAAAACACACCACTCATTACAGGACGTAAATCGTCATTACCAGCAGCAAAAATAGTTTTGCTAATGGCTGTTGCTAAAACATCACCAGTAATGATTGTTTTACTTGGGTCTTCAAGGGCTACGGCTTTTGGGAATTCGTTTCCATCGGCGTAAGCCAGAGCATATTTACCATGATTAGAGCTAATTTCAATAGTATTGTTGTCTTCAACAACAAAAGTTAAAGGTTGCTCCGGGAATGTTTTTAATGTATCTAATAATAAACGAGCAGGTATTGCTATGCTGCCTTTACTTTCGCTTTCAACATCTAAAGACGAGGACATAGTTGTTTCTAAATCGCTTGCAGAAACGGTAAGTTTGGTATGATCTAGTTCAAATAGAAAATTATCTAAAATTGGTAAGGTGTTAGAGCTATTAATAACGCCACCTAAAACCTGTAATTGTTTTAATAAATATGTGCTTGATACAATAAACTTCATGTGATATTTTTAAAATTTTTATTACATATTTCGACTTTACTCAGTACAAAAAATGCAACATTCGTAAATAATTAAGTTAAAAACTTTAATTAGTAACAAATGTTTCATGAAACTAACTTCGTTTAAAGAAGTAATACTACCTACAAATATATTCGAAACAGTCTATATTAGGAAACAAACTTATTAACATTTAACGTGCGTATTTTTTCTTTCTGAAGTAATTAAAAATTAAACCAAAAAGACCTAGTAAAATCAGTGGTAATGTGGTATTTACAAACTGCCACTTGGTTTTTTGATCGGTTATTTCTTGTCTATTTAAAAACGCAACGGTTATTTCTTTAGAGCGAATGTTTATAAGTCCATCATCGTCTAGTAAGTAATTAACCGCATTCAGTAAAAATTCTTTGTTACCATAGGTTTTTCCTGTCCAACGATCAAAACCTAATTCTTGAGGTATATTTCTAACAACATCATTTTTAATAACATCACCATCGGCAATGATAATCATTTTGGTAGGAACACTTTTTTTCTGTTCTGCTTTAAGATTAAAAGGTTTTACACGATTGCTATAAACCGAATTAAATTCGCCTTCTAAAAGTACAGCAAGCGTTTGTTTTCCTTTATTAAAAAGGGCAGGATTTGGCTTTTGAGTAACTACCTGTAAGTTTATTTCTCGTGGTGTACCTTCTAGTTTTGTTAAAGGAGCAGTTTCTAAAAGAATGGTTTTTGTAATAGTGCTTTTTAGGGTGTCTATTTGGTTTGCAAAATCAAACTTTACCAAATCTAAATTGTTTACAATAGGGTGATGACTACTTGAGCCTGCTAATGGAGAGTAGGGCCATCTTAAATGCTGAAATTGAGAATCGCTACCGTCACCCATGGCAACAGTAATAGGGGCAGAGTAAAGCGAGCTAATTATTTCGGGATTTATTCGAACACCATATTTAAAAAAGAAATCGGTAAGATTTAAATCTCTAGTAACAGCAAAGTTACTACCAGTCTCATTATATAAACTGTCTTTTTCCATAGCAACAGCATCAATAAGCCAAAGACTTTTTCCGCCATTCATGGTATACTGATCTAAAACAAGTTTTTCTTTTTCAGAAAAAGCTTCTGTAGGTTTTGCAGATATAATTAAATCAAAGGTATTTAACTCATTAAGTGTTTTTTGTGCATTTTTAGCAACACTATCTAAAGTAAAAGGTGCAATAAAATAATAGTCACCAATTTTTTTGACAAAATCGGTAATGTATTTGTCTTCTAATTCTTTATTCCCTTTTAAAATAGCAATTTTTTTATGCTTAGGTTTTGTTAGTTTATTAAATCCGTCTGCGAATGCATATTCTAAATGCTGTACAGAATTAGTAACTAATTCTTGTTGTGTGGCACCTATTTTGTTTTTAATAAGAGGTATAACAACAGTTTGGTCTTTATAACTGGCCAATGCCCATGGAAAAATAACGGCTTGGGTAGATTTTCCGCTTTCTTCTACACTTAATTGCATAGGTGTAAGTCCGCGAGCACTTAATTGTTGTATGTTAAGCTCTCGACTTGATTCATCTTTTAAAGGATTAATAAAATGAAAAATAATATGGTTGTTCTTTGCAGAAAACTCTTCTAGTAATTGTTTAGTTTCTCGTTGAAGCCTTCTAAATTCTGAAGGAAAATCTTCGCCTTCTAAAAAAACATCTACAATAATTGGTGACTCAACATCTTTAATAATATTTACGGCAGCATCACTTAGTGTATAACGAGCATCTTCGGTTAAATCGAAACGTTTAAAAACCTGATAACTTAAAATGTTAATGGCAATTATAGCGATTATAAGGATTACGATATGTTTTATTGTTTTATTCAAAGGTCTTTTCTAATTGATATTGTCTTACTGTTTTAACGGTATTGTTATTAAATTCCAGCTCAATACATTCTTGCATATTATTAAAGGCACCTGGCTTAAAACCTAAGTTGTAATTCCATTTTTCGGGAGAATTTGCTTTCATCGTATCATCCCATCCGTACCATTCGCTTGCTCCTAAAATAGCTTTGACTTCTGGTTTTGTTTTTCCAATTAATAAACTATCATCCATTATATTATTAAGCATTTCGAAACGTAGTCTAGGAGTTTCTTTCCAAGCTTCGGTTTTAAAATATTTTTCATGATGATAACTACTAAAAATATTTATAACAGGATATAATACATAAAAATAAGCTATAGGTGTTAATACGATGCTTATTAAAAACGTTAGCCATTTGCGTTTATCTATAGTGTTAGTAAACAACCATACTAAAACGAATACTAGTATTAATAGAATAACAAAAGTTGGTGTTATAATCATTTAGGTTCTTTATTCAAGTTTAGTTTTGTGAGTATTAAAAAAAATACGGTGACGCTCAAAAAATATATAATATCTCTTGTATCAAGTACACCACGACTCATACTTTTATAATGCGCACTCATACTCAATTGATCTATTAAATTATTTGAGGTGAATTCTGCAATGCCTTCAAGACCAATATAAAATAAAAAACATAAAAATACCGAAGTGATAAACGCCACAATCTGGTTGTCTGATAATGTGGAAGCAAATATACCAATGGCGGTGTAAGCAGCAATTAAAAATAGTAATCCGAAATAAGATCCCAAAGTACTTCCTATATCTAAATTGCCAATAGGATCTCCTAGTTGATATACCGTATAAACATATAATAAAGTAGGTAATAGAGCTAATAAAATTAAAATGAAAGCTCCAAAATATTTACCTAAAACTATATGTATAGCTGATATAGGTT
Source organism: Flavobacteriaceae bacterium HL-DH10 (assembly GCA_031826515.1). Classification (NCBI taxonomy): domain Bacteria; kingdom Pseudomonadati; phylum Bacteroidota; class Flavobacteriia; order Flavobacteriales; family Flavobacteriaceae; genus Thalassobellus; species Thalassobellus suaedae. The sequence continues at coordinate 3,022,923 of CP134536.1, forward strand.
TAGTGAGTAAAAGTTCCAACGTGCCTTGTTTTTTTTCATCAGAAAAGCTCCGCATCGTTACCGCGGGTATTAGGAAAATTAAAATCCAAGGTGCCAATAAGAAGAAAGGTGATAAATCGGCAAAACCATAATCTAAAATATTAAACTCGCCTTTAAAAATCCATAAAAATAAACCGTTTAATAATAGAAAAATGGCAATCACCAAATAACCAATGGGTGATGAGAAAAATGAGTTTATTTCTTTTTTAAGTATGGCTAACATTTACAAATTATTTTAAACTTTCAATTTTATCTAAACTCCAAGCTTCTGGTTTCATATTAAAGAGAGGTTTGGTTTTATTCCAAATATTTTTAAATAAATCAGATTGTCTGTAATGTTCTAAATCGGCTTCCGTTTCCCAATAACTATAGGTGAAAAAAATATTAGAGTTGTTTCTGTCTCTATATAATTCTAAGAAAGAACAACCTTTAAACCCTCTGATTTTGGTTTTTGTATCGTCAAAATTTTTCATAAAAATAGCTATATTTTGTTTATGAAATCCCATTTTAACGATTCTAACTAGCATATTAATAGTCTCTAGTTTTAGAAGCAATTTGTAATAGGTCATTTTCTAAATTACTAATAGGTTTAGTAATAAAATTAATGCTTACGGTATCCATTAATCCAAGCCCCATTAGCGTAGAAGCGCTACCAACAGTTGCACTATTACTTTTATAAACCGCAATTTCTAAGAAATTGCCAGAATTAAAAACGACTAAACCTCTACCTTCATCTTGTCGTTTTTCTTCAGCGATTTCAAAATTTACAATATCACTATATTTATTATATATTTTTTTGAATTTATAATGTCTTGCAGATATTTCAAAATCACGTCCTTTTTGTATGGTTTCAAAAAAGCTACGTTTAATGTTAGTAACCACATTGCCATAGTTATCAATATAAATGATACTTCCAATAATTTGAGATTTGTCATCATTTACATAAGGTACTATGTTTTTAATTGGTTTGATGTCTTTAATAGTTTTACCAATAACTTCAAGAGTACCACCACGCGCAATATGGCAAGCCACTTTTACAAAAACATCTAGTACAGGAAAACTAGTTTGTATTTTATCATGAATATTTATTTCAACAATTTTTTCTGGAGCTATTTCAGAGCAAATCATACTCATTATGCCATTGTTGGCACAAATAAAATAATGGTCGTCAAGTTTTAAAGCAATGTGTTTGTTTTCTGGGTTTATTTCAGAATCAATACCAATAATATGAATCGTGCCTTTAGGAAAACTGATATAGGCATTTTGAATGATGTAGGCCGCTTCAGGAATGCTAAATGGTGACACATTATGTGAGATATCAACAATTCGAACATCTGGTAGCTCACTATATATAGCGCCTTTTGTTGCGCCAGCAAAGTGATCTTTTTCTCCAAAATCGGTTGTTAAAGTTATGATTGCCATTGGCAAAATTGTTGATATGTTTTTAGCGTTAGGTCACCCAAATTTATGTATTTTTGAGTTTCACATGTGTGAGATACAAAACTAATAAATCATTTGGTCTGATAACACATAATTTTAAAAATTAAAACAACGCCTTTGAACGAAATCATTATAGAACTTGAAGAAATCTCTCCAAAAGAGTTTTTTGGAGCACAGAATGTAAATATTGAACTTCTAAAAAAATATTTTCCTAAATTAAAAATTGTTGCACGTGGAAATAAATTGAAAGCCTTTGGTGATGAAGAATTACTAGAAGAATTCGACCGACGTATTAGCATGTTATTAAAGCATTTTGGAAAATATAATAAGTTAGATGAAAACGTTATAGAGCGCGTATTAACAAGTCAAAGTAGTGATGATTATGCCACCTCAAAACAAAGTGGCGAAGTTATTGTTCATGGCGTTGGCGGAAAATTAATAAAGGCACAGACAGCAAACCAACGTAAAATGGTAGAACTTATGCGTAAAAACGATATGGTTTTTGCTATTGGTCCTGCAGGAACTGGTAAAACCTATACAGGTGTTGCTTTGGCGGTACAAGCATTAAAAAATAAAGAGGTAAAGCGCATTATTTTAACGCGTCCTGCTGTTGAAGCTGGCGAAAATTTAGGTTTTTTACCTGGCGATTTAAAAGAAAAACTAGATCCGTACATGCAACCCTTGTATGATGCTTTGCGCGATATGATTGCACCAGAAAAGTTGGCACATTATATCGAAAATGGGACGATTCAAATCGCACCTTTAGCATTTATGCGTGGTCGTACATTAGACAATGCCTTTGTAATTTTAGATGAAGGTCAAAATACCACGCATGCACAAATGAAAATGTTTTTAACTCGTATGGGAAAACATGCTAAGTTTTTGTTAACCGGAGACCCTGGACAAATAGATTTACCGCGTCGCACTATTTCTGGATTAAAAGAAGCTTTATTAATTTTGAAGAATGTAGAGGGCGTTGGCATGATATTTTTAGACGATAAAGATGTCATTCGTCATAAACTAGTTAAAAAAGTTATTGAAGCATATAAAAGCATCGAAAACAGAGAGTAATTCAGTATGCAGTGAACAGTAAGCAGTTTGCAGTTAACTAAAACTAAATGTCACGTTGAACGTAGTCGAAACGTTTTAAATAAAATAAAAAATATTAGAAGCTATTTCCAGCTTGGAGTTTATACTGAGCGCAGTCGAAGGACTTAATCTTTTTTGAAAAAAACAAAAAAGGACGCCGCATCAATCTGGGCTAGGGCTTTCTAACTTAACATAATAATAGAAACTGAATATCACACTAAGCGCAGTCTAAGTGTCTCATAAACAAATCAACTCATAAACGAATAAACAGTTTTAATAAATAATGAGCAATACAATAATAGACACCAATTTCAATTTTCCAAACCAAAAGAGTGTTTACAAAGGAAAGGTAAGAGAAGTATATAATATTAATGATAAAGAGTTGGTCATGATTGCTACCGATAGATTATCAGCGTTCGATGTGGTTATGCCTAAAGGTATTCCGTACAAAGGACAAATATTAAATCAGATAGCCACTAAAATGATGGCAGCTACCGAAGATTTAGTGCCTAATTGGTTAACCGCAACACCAGACCCGAATGTAGCTGTAGGGCATTTATGCGAACCCTTTAAAGTAGAAATGGTTATTCGTGGTTATATGTCTGGGCATGCTGCACGCGAGTATAAATTGGGAAAACGTATGCTTTGTGGTGTGCCAATGCCAGAAGGTATGAAAGAAAATGATAAATTTCCTGAGCCAATAATTACGCCTGCTACCAAAGCAGAAATGGGCGATCATGATGAAGATATTTCCCGTGAAGATATTTTAAAACGCGGTATTGTTTCAGAAGAAGATTATATCATTTTAGAAGATTATACCCGTAAATTGTTTCAACGTGGTTCTGAAATAGCAGCATCAAGAGGCTTAATTTTAGTAGATACCAAATACGAATTCGGAAAAACTAAAGACGGTCAAATCGTTTTAATTGATGAAATTCACACGCCCGATTCGTCTCGTTATTTTTATGCCGATGGGTATCAGGAACGTCAAGATAGAGGAGAAGCTCAAAAGCAACTATCTAAAGAGTTTGTACGCCAATGGTTAATAGCTAATAACTTTCAAGGCTTAGAAGGACAAACCGTGCCTTTTATGAGCGACGAATATATTGAAACCGTTAGCGAACGTTATATTGAGCTTTATGAAAACATTACAGGCGAAACTTTTATAAAAGGAGATGTAACTAATATTCAAAAGCGTATTGAGGATAATGTTTTGGCGTATTTAAAGTAAATTTTTAGAAAACTTTATGTCAACAAAAGAGGCCTTGTTTTCACAAGGTTTTTTTTGTTGAGTTTATTTTTAGTTACTTTTATCAATCAGGAAATGAACTCCTTTCAATATGTAATATTATGTTTATATCAAAAGTTTTCAACATAATGTTTCCCTTGCCATAAATTCTTTTCAACTAGTTTTTTATCAATTTTTGCAACCATTTCAAAATTCTTGAGACCATTCCACTTCGGAGCAATTAATAAATGAGCTGGAGATTCGCTAATAAAGCGTTCAATAATAATATCAGGTCTTAAAAGGGCAATAAATTCAGTAACTAAATCAATATATGCTTCTGAAGAATACAAACTAAACATCTCTGGTTTTTCTTTTAATTGAATCGCCATCATAGTATGTTTTACCACTTGTAATTGATGTAGTTTTAAGGTGTTGATTGGTAATTTAGAAAGTTTGGTAGCATGGTTTAAAATGTCTTCTTTGCTTTCTCCAGGTAGTCCAATAATCAAGTGAGCACCTAAGTGTAATCCTTTGTTTTTAGAGCGTTCATAAGCGTCAACAGTTTCTTTAAAGGTATGGCAGCGATTCACCATTTTTAACGTTTTATCTAAAGTGCTTTCAACTCCAAACTCTAAAGAAATGTAATAGGTTTTAGATAATTCAGACAGAAAATTAATAAGATCATCATTAATGCAATCTGGTCGTGTACCAATAACCAAACCAATCACTTTTGGATGATTAAGCGCTTCTAGATATAATTCCTTAACTAAATTTATATCTGCATAGGTATTGGTATACGCTTGAAAATAGGCTAGATATTGCTGAGTTTTATATTTTTTAGAAAAAAAAGCAATGCCACTATCTAACTGCTCACTAATGCTTTTACTTGGTTTACAATAATTAGGGTTAAATGTATTGTTATTGCAATACGTACATCCCCCAACGCCTTTCGTACCGTCTCTATTAGGACATGTAAAACCAGTATTTAAAGAAATTTTTTGAACGCGTTCAGAGAATTTTTTCTTGATAAAAGAACTGTAATCATTGTAGCGTTTGTTATTGTTGTTAAATGACATATAGTAACACTCATTAAAGTAATTTAATCAACTTTAAAAATTAATAATTTAGCTTAACTTCTCTGTCGTTTAAAGGTTGTTCGTTGCGGTAGTTATTAATGGGCATATTGTTTTTTAGCTTCAAAACTTCTGTAATCGATAAAATAATGGGTTCTTTAAATACAACCCAATTTACTCCTTCTGTACATGGGGGTGTGGTTAGCGAACCGTTATAAGAGTAATAATGCTTTTCAGTTGAAAATAAACTAGATAAATCTATGTCGTGATTTATGTCTTTTGTAACACCATTTTTAAGAGGTAAAAAGCTTTCAAAGAATTCGAATAATTGGCTTTCTTCTCCTTCTTCACCTAAAATACCCAAAACGGTAATTTTCCCCGTTTTACTAACATGTACTAAATGCATTTCGATGGGGTAAATAACCCCATTTATTTTATGTTCTGATGGCTCGTGGAAGTGAATTTGTTTTAAATGATAGGTTTCGTTTTTGTAGTTGATAGAATCACCTTCTTCAAAATCAAATTGTATGGAATGCCCGTTGTTTTCAACTTCACTAATACGTGTTGTTGGGGTGTATAATATTTTTAAATCACCTTTTGAATCTAATGAATTTACGTCTTTATGGATAATGTTAATAGGCGATTGATGGTTGCCATCACAATCTGAATTTTTTTCAATTTCAAGCCAATGTTCTGGTGAGGTTTCTCCAGAATAACTCCAATGTTTTGCATTTTCGTGATGAGTATTATTAGAATGAGTTTCTTTTGTTTCTTTTTTGCATGATATAGCTGTTATTAAGAAACCAAATATTAATAGAGTAATTTTACTATTCATATATATATAATATTGAAGATGTTTTTTTATGAGATCAAAAATAGTAATTGCGAAACCTAAGAAAACTGATAAAAGTTAGTTTTACTATTTATAATTTACAATAAGTGGTTTTATTTAAGTTTTGGTGATAATGGATGTATCAATATGTAATAATTATTTTTTATTTCTAGGTTTACTTGCCTTAGCTAATGGGTTAAAAGCGATGCATAAATCTACCCAATAACTTAAATTATCTTCAGAGTCAAAACCATCTGGTGTTACAAAAATATAGCCTCGCATTGGTCTCCCTGTAAAATCCATGGGCAAGCATTCTGGTTTTTTTAATTCTTGATCATAAACAGATTCACCAATACGCGCCATGAGTAAGCTATCTCCATATTTTTTATCAGTATGAATATCACAAAGCATTTTATTGTCAACCTTAAGGCATAAGCCTCCTATCATTATTAGCTCATCAAAATGGATGTGTTTTATTTTTTTAGGTTTGTCGAATTCTATCTGCTAAAAACTCATCGTACACCCTGTTATTTTTGGAATTTATCAGCTAGTTTCCTTGCCAAATTATAAACAAAATGATTGGTTCGTACGTAATAAAATGAAATAAAGCAGACGATAGCTATAAAGAGAAAAGCACCGATAATAGCTTCAGTAGGATTTAAAGATTGATTTAAAAATCGTTTTAATCCGTAACCCGTATAACTTCCAAAAAGAATAATAAAGTGTATGACGTAAATAGATAGTGTTTTCTCTCCTATTTTAGAAATAATAGATTGTTTTAAAAATCTTTCAAAGGAATAAAAAATTCCAAACAAAATTAGCACATTACCCAAACGGGTAAACAGGTAATTGTAATCAGCACTTTGCTTTAATAATTCAATATTTGTGATTTCATTAAGTTTTAAAAGAAACCATGTAGAATAATACATAAATAAAAATCCCATTATAAAAAATGCAAGTATAGTAACTGTTTTAAAGCGATTACGATGGGCATGTCTAAAAAAAACAGTTGATATAAATGCTCCAAAAGCAGAATAACCAAACCAAGGTAAAATGGTAAAAATAGAACCGTTTATTTTGGTCATATAATTAGCAACAATAAGCGGTAGATTGTCTATAATTAAATTTCTATATAGTGGTTCAGATAAAAAAGATAAACACCCAATTATAAAAAGTACAGTAGAAAATAGGTAACTATAATTTTTAAATAGAATATGTAAACAGACTAAAATAATTAATGATAGTCCAATACATTGTAATACATCAACAACCAAAAAGTAAGAATTAAAATATCCACTTAACCAACTTACTAAATTTACTCTAAGACTATAGCCAATAATAATGAGTAGGACGCCTCTAAATAATCCTTTTTTTATTCTAGGTTGGTCATTGCCTTTAGCGTGAGCACGTAAAAGTAAATAGGTAAAAATTAAACCAGAAATAGTAAAAAATACAGGTGCTGTAATACCTCTAAAGTAATACCATACAACAAAAATCGTATTAGAATCGTCTTTGTAAATAGGGTCGATAAGCGTGTCAATAAAATGACCTTGAAGCATCATTAATATAGCAAATGCTCTTACAGCATCAATAAAATATAATCGGTTGGTTTGCAATACAATTTGGTTTGATGGAGATAAAGATACTTTTAAAATTTAAAATATAAGAATACATAAATCCAATTACTGTTTTTTATTTGTAGTCATCAACAAGTTTCTTTAAATAGAAAAATATAATTGTATTTAACATTCTAAATATTATATTAGCAGTCTTATTGCTAAATTAAATGTTAAATATTTAATTTTTTGATGCTTTTTTAATGAATTAACCAATCGTTAAAACTGTCGAAATTCACAAAAAAATAAAGAATTCTAAATATAACCAACTAAACTAAATAAGAAATGACAAAGAATAAAGCAAAGGCCTATTGGAAAGAAAATATAAGGTATTTACTCATCCTTTTAGCAATATGGTTTTTAGTGTCTTATGGCGCAGGTATTTTATTTAAAGATACTCTAAATCAAATAAAAATAGGAGGTTTTAAACTAGGGTTCTGGTTTGCACAACAAGGTTCTATGTATGTGTTTGTTATACTCATATTTGTTTATGTTCGCCTAATGAATAAACTTGATAAAAAATATGGTTATGATGCATAGTTTATTGATTGAAGGGATTGGGGTTCAAAATTGGACTTACATATTAGTAGGAGTTACATTTACAATTTATATAGGAATTGCGATTTGGACCAGAGCTGGATCTACCAAAGAGTTTTATGTTGCAGGAGGCGGTGTTTCTCCTTTAGCCAACGGAATGGCTACAGCTGCAGATTGGATGAGTGCAGCGTCATTTATATCAATGGCAGGAATTATTTCCTTTGCAGGATATGATGGTGCCGTATATTTGATGGGATGGACAGGTGGATATGTGCTTTTAGCATTATTATTAGCACCATATTTACGTAAGTTTGGGAAATTTACAGTACCCGATTTTATAGGCGACCGTTATTATTCTAATACGGCACGTTTTGTAGGTGTTGTTTGTGCGCTTTTAGTGTCGTTTACCTATGTAGCTGGACAAATGCGCGGTGTCGGTTTGGTGTTTTCTCGTTTTTTAGAAGTGGATATTAATACAGGTGTTATCATAGGGATGCTTATTGTATTGTTTTATGCTGTACTTGGAGGTATGAAAGGTATTACATATACGCAAGTAGCTCAATATTGTGTGCTAATTTTTGCTTTTATGGTGCCTGCTATTTTTATATCTATTCAAATGACAGGTAACCCGATTCCGCAATTAGGATTTGGTAGCACATTAGCCGATGGTTCTGGAACCTATTTGCTTGATAAATTAGATGGGTTAAGTACCGATCTTGGTTTTGCTGAATATACTGAAGGCTCTAAATCGATGATTGATGTTTTTGCTATTACATTAGCTTTAATGGTTGGTACAGCAGGATTACCGCATGTTATTGTGCGTTTCTTTACAGTAAAACGCGTGAAAGATGCTCGTAAATCTGCAGGATTAGCATTATTACTTATTGTGATTTTATATACTACGGCGCCAGCAGTTTCTGTTTTTGCAAGAACTAATTTGATTGAAACGGTTTCTAATAAACCTTATGCTGATGTTCCTGTGTGGTTTAAAAAATGGGAAACTACAGGTTTAATTACATTTACCGATAAAAATAATGATGGACTTATTCAATATGTGGCAGATAAGTCTAAAAACGAATTAGTAGTAGATAATGATATTATGGTTTTGGCAAATCCTGAAATAGCAAATTTACCTGACTGGGTTATTGCTTTAGTTGCTGCAGGAGCATTGGCAGCAGCATTATCAACTGCAGCAGGATTGTTGTTGGTTATTTCATCATCGGTTTCTCATGATTTAATTAAGAAAATGGTGAACCCTAATATTTCAGAAAAAGGAGAATTAATTGCTGCTCGTTTATCAGCAGTCGTAGCAGTATGTGTTGCAGGGTATTTCGGAATTAATCCCCCAGGATTTGTAGCCGCAACAGTTGCTTTAGCATTTGGCTTAGCCGCAGCATCCTTTTTTCCAGCCATTATTCTGGGTATTTTTTATAAAAAGATGAATAAAGAAGGCGCCATAGCAGGAATGGTAGTTGGTATAACTTCCATGTTATTATATATGGTTAAATATAGATTAGGGTGGTTTGATGATGTTTTACCAGATAAAAGCGAATGGTGGTTAGGAATTTCTCCAGAAGGTTTCGGGACAGTAGCCATGATTTTAAATTTCTTAGTATCTATAGTTATTATGAAATTTACACCAGATCCGCCTCAAGACGTTCAAGATATAGTTGAAAATATAAGAATTCCAAGTGGAGCAGGAGAGGCAACACATTAAAAAGGAATATAGTAAAATAGAATAATTAAATAGCAGCATGAGTAATTATCACATTAAACATTTAGAAGAATATTATCAAGTTTATAGAAAATCGATAAGAGAACCAGAAAACTTTTGGGAAGAAGTAGCCGAAGAGCATTTTATGTGGCGGAAAAAATGGGATAATGTTTTAAGTTGGGATTTTAGTAAGCCAGAAGTTAAATGGTTTGAAGGCGCTCAATTGAATATCACTGAAAACTGTATTGATAGACATTTAGCAACTCGTGCTGATAAAACGGCTATATTATTTGAACCAAATGATCCTAAAGAGCCTGCTGAACATATTACGTATAAGCAATTGTATGAGCGTGTTAATCAGTTTGCGAATGTATTAAAAGACCAGGGTATTAAAAAAGGTGATCGTGTTTGTATCTATTTACCAATGATACCTGAATTAGCTATTTCAGTTTTGGCTTGTGCTAGAATAGGTGCGATACATTCTGTTGTTTTTGCTGGTTTTTCATCTACAGCCTTATCAACTAGAATTAATGATTCTGATTGTAAAATGGTTGTTACGAGTGATGGATCCTACCGAGGCTCAAAAACGATTGATTTAAAAGGCATTGTAGATGAAGCTTTAGAAGATTGTGATGGTATTGAATCAGTATTAGTTGCAAAACGTATCAACACAGATATTAATATGAAGGCGGGACGCGATCAATGGTTGCAACCCCTTTTAGATAAAGCTTCTACAGTTTGTAAAGTAGAAATCATGAATGCTGAAGACCCTTTGTTTATTTTATACACTTCAGGTTCTACTGGTAAACCAAAAGGGATGGTGCACTCAACAGGTGGTTATATGGTGTATACAGCCTATACCTTTAAAAATGTATTTCAATATAGAGAAAATGATGTATACTGGTGTACTGCCGATATTGGCTGGATTACAGGGCATAGTTATATTGTTTATGGTCCATTAGCAAATGGAGCTACTACTTTAATGTTTGAAGGTGTACCAAGTTATCCTGATTTTGGGCGCTTTTGGGAGGTTGTAGAGAAGCATAAAGTAAACCAGTTTTATACAGCACCAACAGCTATTAGAGCTTTAGCAAAACAAGGTATGGAGTTAGTTGATAAATATGATTTATCATCACTTAAAGTTTTAGGTTCTGTAGGTGAGCCAATTAACGAAGAAGCTTGGCATTGGTATAATGATAATATTGGTAAAAAGAATAGCCCGATTGTAGATACTTGGTGGCAAACCGAAACAGGAGGTATTATGATTAGCCCTATCCCGTTTGTAACACCAACCAAACCAACATATGCAACTTTACCTTTTATAGGTATTCAGCCAGCATTAATGGATGAAGACGGAAAAGAATTAAAAGGGAATCAAGTAGACGGGCGTTTATGTATTAAATTCCCATGGCCAAGTATGGCACGTACCATTTGGGGGAATCATCAACGCTATAAGGATACGTATTTTTCAGCATACGAAAACAAGTATTTTACAGGTGATGGCGCATTACGTGATGAGGTTGGGTATTACAGAATTACAGGTCGTGTAGACGATGTTATTATCGTTTCAGGACATAATTTAGGAACAGCTCCAATTGAAGACGCGATTAACGAGCACCCAGCAGTTGCAGAGTCTGCTATTGTAGGATTCCCTCATGACATCAAAGGAAATGCATTGTACGGATACGTTATATTAAAAGATTTTGGAGAAACGCGAGACCAAAATAATTTACGTAAAGAAATCAACCAAATTATTACGGAGCATATTGGTCCAATTGCTAAGCTTGATAAAATTCAGTTTACAAGTGGTTTACCAAAAACACGATCAGGAAAAATTATGCGTCGTATTTTACGAAAAATAGCGTGTAAAGACACTAGCAATTTAGGTGATACGAGTACCCTTTTAAACCCAGAAGTGGTTCAGGATATTATGGATAATGCATTATAGATTACATACTATCTATTTAGCAAATATCCCCAATTTAAATGCTTGCGTTTATCTAACCGTGATAAGATTTTCAAAAAAACAAATGCTGTGATAAGTGCATCGCCAGTAGCGGTGTGCCTATCAACGGTAGGAACATGGAGTTCTTTACATAAATAATCTAAAGTATAAGGCTTGGTGTTGTCTTGATAAATAATATGTAATGATTTTTTGTATAAAATACCTGTGTCTATAAACTTGTTTTTTAGCTTGCCTAAACCATGCCTTGAAAGCATTTCGTTTATCATGTTTCTATCAAAACTAGCATGATGAGCAATTAAAACATCATTTTTTATATATTCTAAAAAGGTTTTTATAGCCTCTAATTCAGACACTTTTTCTAACGATCCATTTTTCATTAAACCATGAATTTTAACAGTTTCAGCTTTAAAAACATCTTGTTCTAAATAAAGTTCTAAGCTATTATTTACTTCAATGGTTTTGCCAACAAATGATACAGCTCCAATAGATAATACCCGATCTTCTTTTCTGTCAAAACCTGTAGTTTCAGTATCAAAAGCAATAAAGCGAGACATGTCGATATCGGTACTGTTTTTGTTTTTAAAACAATTCAGATATTCTAACCAAAAATCTGGGTATTCAGGTTGCTTTTTAAATGGCCAATTAAAGGTCATATTACATAAAGTTTTTTAAATCAAATCTTAATTTTAAGGTTTCTTGAATTTCACTTATGGGTTTAAAACAGCGTTTTAATTTTAATTGTTCTTCTTTAGATAAAGATTCAATTTTTATGAATTTCCCCGAATTATTATGAAGTAAGCCTTGTTTGGTTTTAAATTTAGATAGGGCTTTAAAAGCATACGAACACGATTCGTAAAGTTCTTTATTATTAGGTTCTATTTCGGCTAATTTTTCAAAACGTTCAGAAGTGTTATTAATGCCTTTTATTTTTTTACTTAAAACAAGAAGTCTTGCAGCATCTATTAACGGCATAAGCGCTCTACTTTTTATATTAAAGAGGTCTTTTTCTTCGTCATTTTTTTCGAATACAAATTGTTTAAAAAGTCCAAGAGGAGAGGGGTTTTTAAGCGCATCTCGTCCTAAAAACTTAAAAAACAAAGCAGATTCGTCTAATGCATTATAAATTGAATTAGATAAGTCTTCAATTAAATCTTTATCACCATAAACACTATTAAAATCGAAAAAAATGGACGATAGTAAAATGGCTTTATCATCAGGGTTTAAAATCCAGCTACTAAATTGAGATTTCCATTCTGAAATAGATTTGCACCATTCTATATTGCTAGCCATCATATCAGCTTCACAGTATTCAAATCCTATTTTGTTTAAAGATTTTGTTACTAGTTTTGCTAATTCTAAAAAGTAAGCCTGTGTATCTTCATATTGGTCTTCATCTACATCTTGAAATACAATAGCATTATCTTGGTCTGTGAAAAGTAATTGTTCTTTTCTACCTTGACTACCAATAGCCATCCATGAAAACGGAACAGGAGGCGGTGTAGGCATTTTTTTTAAAGCTATTTCTATAGCGCGAATGGTAACGGCATCATTAATTTGTGAAATTAATTTTACAATATGTGACAAAGGAATGTTTTGTTCTAAATAGCTTTTAATTAGTGTTTTAGCTTTTAATCTGGCGACTCTTAATTTTTTAGTGCGCTTTGCCCGTTTTATTTCTTTTAATATAACAGATGGATTATTGCCTAAAGTAACTAAAACATCATGATGGGTTAAAACACCAATTAGTTTAGAGTTTACGGTACCATCTTTTGTTATGCATAAATGACCAATGTTATGCTTTATCATTTGAAGTTGCCCGTCAGCAACAGTTAAATCTTTTTTGCTAGTTATTACAGGAGCATTCATAATATTACTAACAGGTGTTTCAATAGGGAATAAGCCTGTTGCAATCTTATTCTTTATATCACTATTAGTTATGATTCCTACGGGGTTTTTATGGTCGTCAACAACAATAATACAGCCAATTTTATTGTTACTCATTTTAGTTGCAGCATCTTTTAAAGAGGAACTAATTTTACAAGTAATAGGTTTTTTTGTATAGTTAGCTGTTTGAAAGTTTACAATATCTTGAGAATTGTTTGGTAAGTAATCTCCAAATATTTTGCCTGTTTCTTCTGCGGTGTAAGGATCATAGGAGTTAGTGGCAAACGCAGTAATCAAAAACTTGTAAACCTCTGCATTATTGTTTGTAACCGTCTCGAATATATTTATAGGAATACCATAAACTATAGATTCTTCATTAGCTACAGCTGTTAATCTGTAATCTTCTTTAGCAATAAGAGGCCTTACTCCAAATACATCTCCAGCATCACTTATGTTGATGATTTCCTGAATATTATTTGGCGTTGTGTGTAGCAAAGCAATACCACCGTTTCTAACCATATAAAAATGATGGTTAAAACTATCTCCTTTTTTAAATAGGGTGTCGCCTTTTTCTAAATAGATAATAGAAACTTGGGTTGATATTTTTAATAAATCTTCATTCTTTAAAAGATTGAAAGGGGGATAGTTTTTTAAAAAATCATTAACGCGTTCTGCAATGGAGTTTTTCATTTAATAAGTTTTTACTCTAAGAATAAAGAAATATATGACTTGTTAAATCATTTTGAAATCTAAAAGTAATTCACCTTCAATAGAAGCTTGTAAGTGGTCGCCTTTAAAAATTTCTCCAGCTCCAATAGCAGGTGTTCCTGTAAAAATGAGATCGCCAGGTTCTAAGGTCATGTATTGAGATGTGAAAGCTATAATGTCATTAAAATTATAAATCATAAAACCAGTATTTCCAACTTGCTTCTCTTCACCATTTATAAGTAAATTAAAATTGATATTACCAAGTTCAGGGAATTTAGAAATTGGTTTGAAATTAGATATAGGTGCAGCGCCATCAAATCCTTTTCCTAAATCCCACGGACCTTTAGTTTCTCTACATGCATTAAAAATATCTTTGGCAGTGTAATCAATACCTACGCCAATTTCTGAAATGTATGATGCAGCATCATTAAGCGAAATATCTTTTCCTTGCTTCCCGATTTTAATAACTAACTCAACTTCATAGTTTAATTGGTTAGTAAAACTCGGATAAATAACATCTTTATTGTTTTTTACAAGACTAGATTCTGGTTTTGAAAATATAATTTGATTCCCACTTTTATTGGCATTAATATCTTCTTTATTGGTTACATAATTCTTTCCTATAGCTAGTATTTTCATCCTATTTTATTTAGTTGTGATTAAGAATGTAAATTTAATAAAATAAGATGGTTATAATTGTTCTATATTTAACTTCTTTAAGATAAAATATTGACAAGAATATAATGTGTGATTATTTTAAGTAAGTTAATAAAAGTGCAATTTAAATTGTGTTTAAAGTTTAATTTTTAAAACTAAATATCTGCAATATGGCAAAATCTAAGGATGCTAAAAAGAATGTAAAGAAAGAAGCTGTTTTAACTCCAAAAGAGAGAAAAAGCAGCACGATTAGCAAAAATCGCTAAACGCACTTAAGTTATTAGTGCTAAAATTTTAAATAAAAACCACTTTGTTAAAGTGGTTTTTTAGTTTTATTGATAGATTTTTTTTGATTTTTGTTAAGTTGTAAACTAAGTTAAAAATGGTGTAATATAATTCTTTTAAAACACCTGCCCTCTATGTGGCTTCAATGCATCTCTAATAGGTTTCATGTTATTTTCATTAACAACTAAAAAAGCAATAGCATGCGAATTATTTATACTTTCAAATCCAGTGATGGAGATGTCTAATTTTTCAAGCAGGATGTATTCTTTTAAGTGAATTTCATGGTGTTTGGCAATTTTAAGAGAATCGGGTCCACGAAAATCCCAAATAAGTTTTAATTGTCTCATGTTTTTTATAAAAAGTTAACAAATCAAATATAGTTTAAAAAGGGAAATAATTTTGTTTTTAAAGCGTTTGTTAAACCAACTTGTATTATAGGTTAATATTAGTATTTTTGTCAAAATCATAAAATTAAAATTTCATATGAAACTCAAGTCGCTTTCATTATTTTTATTCATTCTTTTTTTAACTAAAGTTAATGCACAATCTGCTCAAGATGATGTGCTTTTTTCAGTTGGTGAGGATGCTGTTTATGCTTCCGAATTCATAAGAGTTTATAACAAGAATTTAGATTTGGTTCAAGATGAGTCTCAAAAAGATGTTGATGAGTACTTAAAGCTTTTTACTAATTATAAGCTGAAGTTAAAAGAAGCAAGAGCATTAGGCTTTGATGAAAAACCATCATATATTAGAGAGTTGTCAAATTATCGAAAGCAATTGGCTAAAAGTTTTGTTACAGACACAAAGGTAACCGAAGCTTTAATAGAAGAAGCTTACCAAAGAATTTCTTATGATATAAAAGCAAATCATATTTTAATAAAAATTGATGAAAATGCAAGTCCGGCAGATACTTTGTTAGCCTATAATAATATTTTAAAATTACGTAACCGTGCATTAAATGAAGGATTTGATGTTGTTAGAAAAGAAGTGCATAATGGACAAACTATTTTTGGTGAAGAATTAGGTTATTTCTCTGGATTTAAAATGGTTTATAAATTTGAATCAGCGGCGTTTAACACGCCTGTAGGCGAGATATCGCAACCGTTTAGAACAAGATTTGGTTATCATATTGTAAATGTTCAAGACAAAAGAGAATCTCGAGGAGAGCGTACTGTAGCGCATATAATGGTTGTTAAAAACGAAGCCGATTCTTTAGCTGAAAAACCAGAGAATAGAATTCAAGATATTTATAAAAAAATACAACAAGGTGAAGATTTTGAAGCCTTAGCAAAACAGTTTTCAGATGATAAAGCTACGGCACCAAAAGGAGGTATGTTAGCTCCTTTTTCAAGCGGACAAATAAGTGTACAAAAATTTGAAGATGTTGCTTTTGGATTAAAAAGTGTAGGGGATGTATCTGAGCCTTTTCAAACCCAATATGGTTGGCATATTGTAAAACTCTACAATAAAAAGCCAATTCCTGCATTTGAAGTTATGAAACCAGAGTTAGAGCAAAAAGTAAAACGTGATTCTAGATCAAAATTAATTGATGAAGCGTTGTATAATTCACTTAAGGAAAAATATAATATTACAACAAAACAACCAGCATTAAAATATTTTGAAGCCATATTAAATGATGATTATTTAAAAGGAACATGGAAGCTTCCAAATAATTTTGAAGCAGATAAACCTTTAATTAAGATTGGTGATAAACAATTTTATTTTAAAGATTTTGGAGCCTATTTATTAGGAAAGCAGCGAGGTGTTGATGCAAAATCGACTTACGATGCTATTGTTTTAAAACAATACGATGCTTTTTTAAACGAAAGTTTAGTTACATACCAAGAAGATAATTTAGAAAATGAAAATGAAGAATTTGCATATATTGTAGAAGAATATAGAGATGGTTTGTTGTTATTTGATTTAATGGAAAACACCATCTGGAATACAGCAAAAAAAGATTCTGTTGAGATACACGAATATTATAATGCCCATAAAAGTAATTATACACTACCTAAACAAGTAGATGCTGTAGTTGCTTCTTCAACAAAACAAAAAACACTTAAAAAGGTTGCTAAATTATTAGAACAAGGCATGGCTTTAGAGCAAATAAAATCTTTAGTAAACAGTAATGATAAAGTAGAAGTTATTTTTACTACTGGTATTATGGATAGTACTCATCAAGCACTTCCTAAAGGGGTTTCATTTAAAAAAGGTCTTTCAAAAATATATAATCATAATAATGCTTTTGTAGTTGTAGAGGTAAAAGAGATTTTGCCTGAAACACAAAAAACGTTTGATGAAGCCAAAGGTGCTGTTATTTCAGATTATCAAACAAACAAAGAAGAAAAATGGATTAAAGGTCTTGAAGAAAAGTATCAGGTAAATATTAACCAACAGACTTTAAGTAAAGTTAAATCTCAAATTAAAAATCAGTAAGTGCGCTTAAAACCCTTCATAATCTTATTATTTATTATTGTAACGTCATGTGATTTTTTTAAAAAAGCAGATGAGCGTATCCCTATAGCCAGAGTTAATGATGCTTATTTATATCAAGACGATATTAAAGATTTAGTTTCAGAAGGAACATCTATACAGGATAGCACACTTTTGGTTCAAAATTTTATTAATAAATGGGCTACACAGCAATTGCTTTTAGATGGCGCATTACTTAATTTAAGTGAAACAAAACAACATGCTTTTAATAAATTAGTTAATCAATATAAAAACGATTTATATGCCAAAGCGTATCTTGATGCTTTGGTAAGAAGGAGTATAGATACTATTGTTAATTTACAAGAGGCCGAAGATTACTATAACAATAATAAAGAAGCCTTTAAATTAAATGAGGAACTTATTAAATTTCGTTACATACATGTCGATGAGAATATTATAGATTTTAAGACTATTGAAAAGAAGTTTAAAGTATTTAATAAAAAAGATAAAAAAGAGCTAGATTCAATAGCAATACAATTTAAATCTTATTCTTTAAACGATTCCATTTGGATAAAAGTGAATCAGGCCATTGATAAAATCCCTGTTTTAACTACCGAAAATAAAAACCAACTGTTAAAAAAATCTAATTTTGTACAACTCAAAGATTCATTAGGAGTATATTTGATGCAAATTAATGATGTTTTGTTACGAAATGATACGGCTCCGTTAGAGTATGTAAAGCCAACGATAAATCAAATCGTTATTAATAAGCGAAAGCTAGAACTTATTAGAAAATTAGAAAAAGATATTACTAAGGATGCTATTAAAAATAAACAATTTGAAATTTACAATTAATTTGAAAAACCTATTACTATTAAGCATATCATTACTAGTTGTAAATGCTATGTCTGCTCAGGAAGTTATAAAGGAAGCAAATGAAATTAAAGCAGATACGTTAAATGTAGTTAATGAGAAACCTGTAGATTCTTTATCTAGTGTTGTTAATACTAAAATAGTAGATTCCATTAGGACTTTTAGAGCGCTTAAAGTAGATGGTGTTGCAGCAGTAGTAGGCGACTATATTGTTTTAGAGTCTGATGTTGATAAAGCATATTTACAGTTAGAAGCACAAAAAGTCGATATTAGTGAAATTCCACGTTGTCAATTATTTGGAAAGCTTTTAGAAGATAAATTATATGCACATCATGCTATTCAAGATAGTTTACCAGTTTCTGATGCTGAAATTCGTCAAAATGTAGATTACCAAATTCAACAGTTTTTACAACAAGTTAATGGTTCTATGGAAAGACTTTTAAAAGTCTATAATAAAGAAGATGAAAAAAGTTTAAGAGACGAAATGTTTGAGGTTAATAAAGGCAATTATTTAGCTCAGAAAATGCAAGCAAAAATTGTAGAAGAGGTCGAAGTTACTCCAGAAGAGGTAAGAGCTTTTTTTAATAAAATACCTAAAGACGAAAGACCTAGGTTTGGAACAGAACTTAAAGTCGCTCAAATTGTAGCAGAACCAAAAGTATCAGCTGAAGAAAAACAAAAGGTTATAGATAGACTAAAAGGCTTTAAAAAAGATGTGGATGAAAACGGTGCTAGTTTTCGTTCTAAGGTTGTTTTGTATGGTGAAGATCCAGGTTTAAAACAATCGGGTTATCATTATGTTCTAGATAGAAAAAAACCGAAAATGGTTAAAGAATTTAGACAAGTAGCATTTTCGCTTCAAGAAGGTGAAGTGTCTGATCCTTTCGAAACAGAATATGGTTTTCATATTATTCATTTAGAAAAAATAATGGGTCAGCAATATGTGGTTAGTCATGTTCTTATGATGCCAAAAGTATCTATAGAAGCAGAGAATGAAGCTAGAGAGCGCTTAAGTAAAATAAGAGAGCGTATTGTAAATGGTGATATTTCTTTTGCTGATGCCGCTAAAGAAGCTAGTGATGAAAAAGAGACTAGAGGAGATGGTGGGCAACTAATAAACCCACAAACACAGGATTATAATTTTGAATTAACAAAAATGGAGCCTGAATTATATTCGCAAATTCAAAATTTAAAAGATGGAGAGGTAAGTCTTGTTCAGGCAGAACAAGATAGAACAGGAAATAAGAAGTTTAAGATTTTAACAGTTACAGATAGAATAGACGATCATGAAGCAGACTATGCTCGTGATTATTTAAAAATTAAAGATCTAGCACTTGAAGAAAAAAGAATAAAGACGATTGAAGAATGGCAAAAAGAAAAAATATTAGACACTTATATTAAAATAAGTGGTGAGTATAGAAATTGCGAATTTTCTAGTAACTGGTTAAAAAAATAAATTTATGTCTGATGTAGCTGCCATCGAAAATTTTGTTAAGCAATATAAAAATTTAAAAACTGAAATAGCTAAAGTTATAGTAGGTCAAGATGATGTAGTAAATCAAATATTAATTTCTATATTTTCTGGTGGGCACTCCTTACTTATAGGAGTACCAGGTTTAGCTAAAACATTAATGGTAAATACCATTGCACAAGCATTGGGTTTAGATTTTAAACGCATTCAGTTTACACCAGATTTAATGCCTAGTGATATATTAGGAAGTGAAATTTTAGATGAAGACCGCCATTTTAAATTTATAAAAGGTCCCATTTTCGCAAATATTATTTTAGCCGACGAGATTAATAGAACACCTCCAAAAACACAAGCAGCTTTACTTGAAGCTATGCAAGAGCGAGCTGTAACAGTAGCTGGACATCATTATAAACTAGAATTACCATATTTTGTTTTAGCAACGCAGAACCCTATAGAGCAAGAAGGAACCTATCCGTTACCAGAAGCGCAGTTAGACCGTTTTATGTTTGCTATTAATTTAGATTATCCATCTTTTGAAGAAGAAGTGCAAGTTGTTAAAGCTACAACTAATGATGCTCCCTCCAAAGTAAACGCTTTGTTTACAGCAAAACAAATTGTTGAATTTCAACATTTAATTCGTAGAATTCCAGTAGCCGATAATGTTATTGAATATGCTGTTACTATGGTAGGAAAAACAAGACCACATAGTGATGCAGCAGACGATTTAGTAAAAACCTATTTAGATTGGGGAGCAGGACCAAGAGCTTCACAAAATTTAATTTTAGCAGCCAAAACACATGCCGCAATACATGGTAAATTTTCACCAGATATTGAAAATGTTCAGGCTGTAGCTCATGGAATTTTAAGACACAGAATTATTAAAAACTACAAAGCCGAAGCAGAAGGGGTTTCAGAAGAAACTATTATTAGAAGCTTGTTTTAAAAAAATGTTTTAAACAAGATTATTGTTCGTTTTGTGTTGTTAAAGCGAAAAGCCTATAGTAAATTTAATAAATTCTTAATTTATTCTCAAACACGTTCTTGTTTATCTTGAGAAATCCTCAGTTTTAATATTAAAATAGTGATAAATGATTAGTCATTTTATTTTTAAATATCACTATAATAATTTCATATAGAACCTTAGTGTATTATTTTTAAATCTTTGCATTAATTTTGTATTTTGCGTCGCTTTTTAAAATTAAATTTTAATTCAATTTTTACGCATTTATATTTGATTAAGGAGAAAATCTAAATTATAGATTGTGTTGTTAGCCCATTTAATGTCGTTAACAATCCTTACTTATTCAAATCAATTTAACATTGAAATTTTTCTCATATGAATACCTATAAAGATTACATTAAGGAGATCGAAGAACGTAAAGGTCAAGGTCTTAATCCAAAACCAATTGATGGTGCCGATTTACTAAGCGAAATTATCGCTCAAATTAAAGATTCAACCAATCCATACAGAGAAGATTCTCTAAACTTTTTTATTTACAACACTTTACCAGGTACCACAAGTGCTGCAAGTGTAAAAGCAAAATTTTTAAAAGAGATTATTCTTGGAGAATCTGTTGTTGAAGAAATCACACCAGCTTTTGCATTAGAACAATTAGCACACATGAAAGGCGGACCTTCAATAGAGGTTCTACTTGATTTAGCTTTAGGAGATGATGTTTCAATTGCAAATGAAGCAGCCAAAGTTTTAAAAACGCAAGTGTTTCTTTATGAGGCAGATACAGAGCGTTTGATTGAAGCTTTTAAAAATGGAAGTGAAATAGCAAAAGATATTCTTGAAAGTTACGCTAAAGCAGAATTTTTTACAAAATTACCAGAGATTGATGAGGAGATTGAAGTTGTTACTTTCATTGCAGGAGTAGGAGATATTTCAACAGATTTATTGTCTCCAGGTAGTGATGCGCATTCTAGATCAGATCGTGAGTTACATGGTCAGTGTTTATTTGAACACAACAAAGATATGCAAAAAGAGCTTTTAGCTTTGAAAGAAAAACATCCAGACAAGCGTGTGATGTTAATTGCTGAAAAAGGAACCATGGGAGTTGGCTCGTCAAGAATGTCAGGTGTAAACAATGTCGCTTTATGGACAGGTATACCAGGTAGTCCTTATGTGCCATTTATTAATATAGCTCCTGTAATTGCAGGTACAAATGGTATTTCACCAATTTTCCTTACAACTGTTGGTGTAACAGGAGGTATCGGTATTGATCTTCAAAACTGGGTAAAACAAAAAGATGCTGATGGTAATACTGTTTTTGATGCAGATGGAGAACCAGTTTTAGAGCAAACATACTCAGTAGAAACAGGTACAGTGCTTACAATAAACACAAAAACTAAAAAACTATATAGCGGAGACAAGGAATTAAAAGATATTTCTACAGCATTAACACCACAAAAAATGGAGTTTATTAAAGCTGGTGGATCTTATGCCGTTGTTTTTGGTAAAAAATTGCAAACTATTGCCGCTAAAATTTTAGGAATTGATGTGCCTCAAGTTTATGCCAATTCAAAAGAAATTTCTATTGAAGGACAAGGGTTAACAGCGGTAGAAAAAATATTCAATAAAAACGCAGTAGGAACCACACCAGGTAAAACATTACATGCTGGATCTGATGTTCGCGTTGAAGTAAATATTGTAGGTTCTCAGGATACTACAGGACTAATGACATCTCAGGAATTAGAAATGATGGCTGCTACAGTAATTTCTCCTATTGTTGATGGTGCATACCAATCAGGTTGTCATACGGCTTCAGTTTGGGATAATAAGTCCAAAGCTAATATTCCAAGATTAATGAAGTTTATGAATGACTTCGGATTAATTACGGCTCGTGATCCAAAAGGAGAATACCATGCCATGACTGATGTTATTCATAAAGTATTGAACGATATTACAGTTGGTGATTGGGATATTATTATTGGTGGAGATTCCCATACACGTATGTCTAAAGGGGTTGCTTTTGGAGCAGATTCAGGAACTGTAGCTTTAGCATTAGCTACAGGTGAGGCTACTATGCCAATTCCAGAATCGGTTAAAGTAACTTTTAAAGGCGATATGAAAAGTTACATGGACTTCCGAGATGTGGTTCATGCGACACAACAACAAATGTTAAAGCAGTTTGGTGGAGAAAACGTATTTCAAGGACGAATTATTGAGGTGCATATTGGTACTTTAACTGCAGATCAAGCCTTTACATTTACAGATTGGACTGCAGAAATGAAAGCGAAAGCTTCTATCTGTATTTCAGAAGATGAAACTTTAATAGAATCATTAGAGATTTCTAGAGATCGTATCCAAATCATGATTGATAAAGGAATGGATAATGCAACTCAAGTGCTTAAAGGTTTAGTTGATAAAGCAAATACCAGAATTCAAGAATTGAAGTCTGGTGAAAAAGCAGCTTTAAGACCTGATGCTACCGCTAATTACCATGCAGAAGTTATTATTGATTTAGATGAGATTGCTGAACCAATGATTGCCGATCCAGATGTAAATAATGAAGATGTATCGAAACGTTATACACACGATACTATTAGACCATTATCTTATTATGGTGGTGTTAAAAAAGTAGATTTAGGCTTTGTAGGGTCTTGTATGGTTCACAAAGGCGATATGAAAATTTTAGCTCAAATATTAAAAAATGTAGAGGAACAACAAGGTAAAGTTGAGTTTAATGCGCCTTTAGTAGTGGCGCCACCAACCTATAATATTGTTGATGAGTTAAAAGCTGAGGGTGATTGGGAAGTGCTACAAAAATACTCAGGTTTTGAGTTTGATGACAGTGCTCCAAAAGGTTTAGCGCGTACTAAATATGAAAATATGCTATACTTAGAACGTCCTGGATGTAATTTATGTATGGGTAATCAAGAAAAAGCTGAGCCAGGTGATACTGTAATGGCTACTTCTACACGTTTATTCCAAGGACGCGTTGTTAAAGATTCTGGAGAGAAAAAAGGAGAATCTTTATTATCATCTACTCCAGTCGTAGTATTGTCTACAATTTTAGGAAGAACACCTACTATGGAAGAGTATGAAACTGCTGTTGATGGTATTGTATTAACTAAATTTAAGCCATCTCAAAAAGAATTAGTGATATAATTTTTGCTATTTGATATATTTAAAAAGTCCGAGTCTTTTAGATTCGGACTTTTTTTTTACACGCAATCGAAATTATCGTACATAACAACTAGCTTTCTGTTTTTTAATCGAGTACTTATTTTGTATCTTAGGTGCTCTTAATAAGAATCTATAAATAATTAAAATAAATTATATGGCATTTGATATTGAAATGATTAAAGGTGTTTACACCAAAATGGCGGAACGTGTTGATAAAGCTCGAGAAGTTGTAGGGAAACCATTAACCCTTTCTGAAAAAATATTATACAATCATCTTTGGGATGGTGCTCCAACAAAAGCATTTACTAGAGGAAAAGATTATGTAGATTTTGCTCCAGACAGAATAGCATGTCAAGATGCCACAGCTCAAATGGCTTTATTGCAATTTATGCAGGCAGGAAAAACTAAAGTAGCTGTACCTACAACAGTACATTGTGATCATTTAATTCAAGCTAAAGATGGTGCTGCTGCCGATTTAAAAAACGCTAATAGTGTAAGTAGTGAGGTGTTTAATTTTTTAGAGTCAGTATCTAATAAATATGGTATTGGTTTCTGGAAGCCAGGAGCAGGGATTATTCACCAAGTAGTATTAGAAAATTATGCGTTTCCAGGAGGTATGATGATTGGTACCGATTCACATACGGTTAATGCTGGTGGATTAGGAATGGTAGCTATTGGTGTTGGAGGAGCAGATGCAGTAGATGTTATGGCTGGTATGGCTTGGGAATTAAAATTTCCGAAGTTAATAGGTGTTAAGTTAACAGGTAAATTATCTGGATGGACCGCACCAAAAGATGTGATTTTAAGAGTAGCAGATATTCTTACTGTAAAAGGAGGAACTGGTGCTATTGTAGAATATTTTGGAGAAGGAGCAACCTCTATGTCTTGTACAGGTAAAGGAACCATTTGTAACATGGGGGCTGAAATAGGTGCTACTACATCAACATTTGGATATGATGAATCTATGGAGCGGTATTTACGTTCTACAGATAGAGCAGATGTTGCCGATGCAGCAAACGCAGTGAAAGAATACTTAACAGGTGATGTTGAAGTATACGCAAATCCTGAGCAGTATTTTGATGAGGTTATTGAAATTAATTTATCTGAATTAACTCCGTTATTAAACGGACCTTTTACGCCAGATTTATCGACGCCTGTAGGTAAAGATATGAATGAAAAAGCAAAAGCTAACGATTGGCCAATTGTAGTAGAATGGGGGTTAATAGGGTCTTGTACTAATTCATCTTACGAAGATTTATCTCGTGCGTCTTCTATAGCGCAGCAAGCTTTAGATAAAGGTTTGAAAATGAAATCAGAATTGGGTATTAATCCAGGTTCTGAGCAAGTACGTTATACAGCAGATCGTGATGGTATTCTTCAAGTTTTCGAAAAATTAGATGCTAAACTATTTACAAATGCTTGCGGACCATGCATTGGGCAATGGGCTAGATATAGCGATCCTAAAAATGCACCTAAAAATAGTATTGTTCATTCTTTTAATAGAAACTTTGCTAAACGTGCTGATGGAAACCCAAATACGCATGCCTTTGTAGCATCTCCAGAAATTACTGCAGCAATTGCTATTGCAGGTCGTTTAGATTTTAACCCAATGACCGATAAGTTAATTAATGAAGAGGGACAAGAAGTAATGTTTGATGAACCAACAGGATGGGAATTACCTCCAAAAGGTTTTGAGGTTAAAGATAATGGATATTTAGCACCAGAATCTGATGGTAGCCATGTGCAAGTAAAAGTAGCAGAAGATTCAGAAAGATTACAATTGTTAACTCCTTTTGAGCCTATTGGAAATGATATTACTGGCGCTAAATTATTAATTAAAGCTTTTGGAAAATGTACTACCGATCATATTTCTATGGCTGGGCCTTGGTTACGATTTAGAGGTCATTTAGATAATATTTCTAACAATTGTTTAATTGGTGCTGTTAATGCATTTGGTAAAAAAACAAACTTTGTTAAAAATCAATTAACAGGAGAGTTTGGTGGTGTTCCAGATACAGCTAGAGCATATAAAGCAGCAGGTGTTCCATCAATAGTTGTTGGCGATCATAATTACGGTGAGGGATCTTCTAGAGAGCATGCAGCCATGGAACCAAGACATATAGGTGTAGTTGCAGTTATTGTAAAATCGTTTGCTCGTATTCATGAAACAAACCTTAAAAAACAAGGGATGCTAGGTTTAACTTTTGCCAATGAAGCCGATTATGATTTAATTCAAGAAGATGATACGTTTAACTTCTTAGATTTAAACGAATTTACTCCAGATAAACAACTAACTTTAGAAGCTGTTCATACTGATGGAAGTAAAGATGTTATTAAACTAAACCACACATATAATGATGCACAAATAGCATGGTATAATGAAGGTTCTGCTTTAAACTTAATTAAAAAAGAGAATGCAGCTTCTTAATCGAAAAGATTTTCTATAAGCTTTTTTGCGAGGTTTCCGTTGAAATTGTCATTCCCGCGAAGGCGGGAATCTAAATATATAAAAATCCAGTACTTTTGCTGGATTTTTTAGTTTCTAGAATTATGTTTTGGGAGTTACTTTTATCCTGAATTAAGTTCAGGAACAGTTCGGGCTTGGTGTTTATCTTGAGTGAAGTCGAAAGACTATATCTTTTGTTTTTATCATCCCAGTGCAGGTAGGAATCCATAATAAAGTTTAGAACTCTCTTTTAAAGTTGTTTTATCAATACTTAAAACAAAGGGATGCCGCATCAAATGCAACGCATTCATGATTTCTTTAATTTAAGATATTAACCAATGAATACTCCCTAATACATGTTTTTGCTAGTTTATGTTTTAAATTGAAAATTATTTTGTTTTTGGAGAGGTTCGTTTAACGTTTATGTGTAAGAATAGTGCGGTTTTGTATACGAGGATTTTCCGAAGGAAAATCAGAAGCTAGTAAACGAGCAACTAACATTGGTTAAGCTAAAAATAGCAATTTTTTATACACGGTGCTGTGGTATCGTTTTTTTATTCAGTCAATTTGTTTACAATTTTAGGATTCACTTTTGTCAATTCCTGTGCAAATCCAATTTTATCTTTAGGCGAAATTATGATTAAGTCAAATTCCCCATAAGTCAGTTCAATTCTGTCTAATGAAGGAGCTGGAGAGGAAATTAAATTATTGGTTTTTGCTATTGTCTTGATTTTGCTAATGTCAAACCTTTTGTTGTAGAAAAACCCGTATTTTACCTTTAAAACCCCATCATTTGTAAGCGTATATTCGGTCGATAAATTCAGGTAAAGGAATAGTCCGTAGACCAATGAAAAGATTCCTCCAACCAAAATTATTGCTTTCAATGATTCATTTTTATAAACCATAAATCCAATAATTGAACAGAATAATAGTGCAAGGAACACCATTATTTTATATCCAAATTTTGATTTGTAAGTTTTCATTTTATAATTCCTTTTGTTCAATTATTGTTCGGTATTCTTAAATGCACCACAACACTACCTTGATATGAAATCGTCTTAATGTTTTATATCATACGTTAAACGAAGTTAGCTATTTTTTCTGACAAAATCAAGCGACAACATAAAACATAGAAACTTAATAAATAAAGAAACCTTAAAGCAATTATTGAATACAATAATTTCAATTCAAATAAATCAAAACCGTATTTTTACAAAAACATCAAAAATGAATTCCAGAGCCCAACAACTAAAAGCATTTGATAGACTATTAACCATTATGGACGAATTGCGGGAGCAATGTCCGTGGGATAAAAAGCAAACCATGGAGACCTTACGTCATTTGACTATTGAAGAAACCTACGAACTTGGTGATGCTATTCTAGATAAGGACTTAGAAGAAGTTAAAAAGGAATTAGGCGATGTGTTGCTCCATATTGTGTTTTATTCTAAAATAGGAAGCGAAACCAACGATTTTGATATTGCTGATGTATGTAATGGTATTTGCGAAAAATTAATAAACAGGCATCCGCATATTTATAGTGATGTAAAGGTTGAAAATGAAGATGATGTAAAGCGTAATTGGGAAAATCTAAAATTAAAAGAAGGAAAAACAAGTGTTTTAGAAGGCGTTCCTAATAGTTTGCCAGCTTTAGTAAAGGCTAATAGAATTCAAGAAAAGGTAGCAGGTGTAGGGTTTGATTGGGAAAAGCCAGAACAAGTATGGGAAAAAGTAGAAGAAGAGCTTTCAGAATTTAAAGTAGAAGTAGAAAAAGGCGATAATAATGCTATGGAAAGCGAATTTGGAGATATTTTATTTTCTATGGTAAACTATGCTCGATTTTTAAATATTAACCCAGAAAATGCTTTAGAGCGAACTAATAAAAAATTTACTAAGCGTTTTCAGTATCTTGAAGAAAAAGCAAAATCTATCAATAAACCATTAAAAGATATGACTTTAGCCGAAATGGATGTTTTTTGGGAAGAGGCTAAAAGTTTATAATTAATGACCTTATCGTTAGAAATTAGTTACTTAGGCTGTATTTTTGTATATTTGCCAAATGGGTAATGGAATACATGAAAAGCGAAATAATAGAATCTTCAATTTTAATTTTCTGGTTTTTAGAGTTCAATCAGATAAATTTATTCCACCTGCATTAAAATCCTAAAAGGGACATCTTAATTACTCTGGCTTTTTAAGCTTTAATTGATTACTTATCTGCTTACTTAAATTTAAGTACATAATCATTCACATTTAATTAAAATTTCAATACGTTTTGTGTATTATTTTATACACCGTATAGATATAATACCTAATAATGACTATAAAAACATTTGATGCTTTTTCTAGGATGTCAATTATTGACATTAACCGAATAACCAATTTTATATATAAACATTCAGGAGAGTTTGGAGACTCTAAAACCGCTATTCGTAAGTCAATTATGTATGCTGCAAAAGAACTTCCTGGTTTAGGAGGTTATGTGTTTGTTATGGAAGATGGTAATGAAATTATAGGAGCTGTAGTTGTAAATAGAACAGGAATGAATGAATACCTTTCAGAAAATATAATGGTTTATGTGGTGGTTAAAGAAAGTTATAGAAAGAAGGGTATTGCAAAAAAAATAATAGAACATACTATAAAGTATTGTAAAGGCGAAATAGCGGTTCATATAAATATAAATAATCCTGTTGTTAAATTATTTGAAAAACAGGGTTTTAAATCAAGAAATATAGAAATGCGATTAGAACGCTAATCCATTTAAAAAAAACATAAAACATGAAAATTATATACATAAAGAGAGAAACAAGATACGAAAAGCGATATTCAATTAAAATGGGTGAATTAACGACTAGGGTTACCTATGTAAGAAAATGT
The DNA here is from genome assembly GCA_031826515.1 of Flavobacteriaceae bacterium HL-DH10. NCBI lineage: Bacteria > Pseudomonadati > Bacteroidota > Flavobacteriia > Flavobacteriales > Flavobacteriaceae > Thalassobellus > Thalassobellus suaedae. Next base: position 3,052,226 of record CP134536.1, read on the forward strand.
TTGTTCGGAATGCCTATTAAAACACTTCATAAATACCGTGAAACTTATTATGGAGAGGTTAAAGATAGTAGTGATTGTATGCTCTTCGTTTAATAAAAATGTCAATAATTAAAATTAATCAAATAATATATATTAAATGAAAGTACTAGTAATTGGTGCGGGTAACATGGGGCTTACCTATGCCGAAGGAATGTCGAAATCCAGACTTTTGAAAAAGCGAAACATCATGGTTTTAGATAAATCTGATGAAAAATTAGAAGAGCTAAATCAAATATCACATTTTGATGCATTTAAAGAATTAGATGACTGCGTTCCTAATGCCGATATTATTTTTATAGCGGTAAAACCTTACCATGCCGTTGGTGTATTTAAGGCTATTAAAACATTAGTAAAGCCTGAACAAATAATTGTATCTATAATGGCAGGTGTTTCTATAGCTTCAATAAAAGAGATTACAGGTCTAAATAAAGTAGTTAGAGCTATGCCTAATTTGCCTGCTCAAATAGGAAAAGGATTAACATCATATGTTACTTCTCCCGAGATCTCAAGAATAGAAATGCTAACTGTTGAAAGTTTATTAGACACAACAGGCAAATCTATGCGCGTATCAAACGAAAACTTTATTGATGCCTCTACAGGAATTTCAGGTAGTGGACCAGCTTATGTATTCTATTTTATGCAAAGTATGATGGAAGCTGCATTGCAAATGGGATTTTCAAAAAACGATTCAACCGTTTTAGTAAGTCAAACTTTTACAGGTGCTGTAGAGCTATTTAATCAATCTAATTTATCGCCCAATTCATGGATGGAAAAAGTAGCATCAAAGGGCGGTACTACACGTGCGGCGTTAGATTCTATGGAAGACAATAATGTAAATGAATTAATAAAAGAAGCTGCTTTTGCTGCATTTAGTCGTGCAGTAGAATTAGGTAAAGAATATTAAAATGTATAAAGAAAAAATAGTTGTTAAAGTTGGGACCAATGTAATGACCAACAAAGATAATAGAATTGTTAGACCTGTTTTAAGAGAACTTGTAAGACAAATAGCTGAGCTTTACGAAAGGGGTATCATGACTATTTTAGTGTCTTCGGGTTCTGTGATAGCAGGTAAGGAGGTATTAGGAAAATCGAAAATTAAGGATAGAACTCAAAAACGACAAGTGTATTCTGCGATAGGGCAACCAAGAATGATGCGGCTTTATTATAATATTTTTCAAGATTTTGGAATGAAGTGTGCGCAAGTATTGCCTACAAAGCGAGATTTTAGCCCAGGTATCCACAGGCAAAATATGATTAATTGTTGTGAAGGTTTATTGTCAGAAGGTATTGTTCCTATTGCTAATGAAGATGATGCCGTATCAGTGACTATGTCTATGTTTTCTGATAATGATGAGCTTGCAAGTTTAATTGCTCAACTTTTAGATGCTGATAAACTTATTATTTTAACAGATATTGATGGTCTTTATACAGGCCACCCAGAAGAAGATAGTAGTGATTTAATAAAAAATGTTAATCCAGATGAAGATTTAGATAAATATATTCAAGACAACAATAAAGCTGAAGGTGAAGGTAGAGGCGGTATGGGATCAAAATTAGATTATGCACAACAAGCAGCTGCTAAAAATATCCCAACTTTTATAGCGAATGGAAAAAAGGATAATACTATTATTGATATTATAGAAGGAAAATCGGTAGGTACAAAAGTATCTCTTTAATAAAAACATTAAGAGAAATAATCTTAGTACAAATGGTGTTTTTAGTGAAGAAACTAAAGAGCCTTTTATCGTTTATTAGGGTTTCTTTATCTTAAAGATTTATAACATGCTAAATATCTAAGAAATATTTGTTTTATTTATATAAATATTTAGCATGTAATTTTATGTACAAGAAAGCAATCTACACGATATTTTATATTGTGTTTTTTATATTTTCCACAAATTTTTGTTGGTCTCAAAATGAAGCTCCTACATTAACTGCAATAGGAAATCAACCATATTGTCCTAAATCTGAAATTAATATTGTCACTGATTTTACTGTTGTTGACCCTGATGATACTGAAATTGAGGCTTTTTATATTCAAATTTCTACAGGATATATTTCAAGTCAAGATACATTAACACTTTTAGGTACCCATTCAAATATTGTGACATCTTGGAGCTCATTAGAAGGAAAACTTACTTTAAGCGGAGTTGCATCAGCACCCGTAAGTTATGATGATTTTATTGCAGCAATTAAAGACATTGTTTTTAAAAGCACCAGTAATAATCCAACTAATAAAACATTTTCAATTACTATAGGTGATGCTAATTATTTACCTTCAACAGGGCATTATTATGAATATGTGCCAGATTTGGGTATAACTTGGACAGACGCTAGAGTGGCTGCAGAGAGTTTAACATATTTTGGTTTACAAGGTTATTTAGCAACTATTACATCTGCTGATGAGGCTCAGTTAAGTGGAGAACAAGCTGCTGGAGCTGGATGGCTTGGGGCAACAGATGAAGGTGCTGAAGGTGTTTGGAAATGGGTTACAGGACCAGAAGCTGATGAGGTTTTTTGGAATGGAGGAAATAATGGGTCAACACCAACTTATGCCAATTGGAATATTAATCAGCCTGATAATGCATGGGGAGGAGTTGGCGAAGACTATTTACATGTAACAGATCCTACAATTGGTACTAGAGGCGCATGGAATGATTTAAGAGTAGGGGGAGATGGGCCAGGACCTTATAACCCTAAAGGTTATATTGTAGAATATGGTGGAATGCCAGAAGAAATTCCTTTGAATATAGCTACAAGTTCAAGTATTTATACAACGTCTATTGTTAGTACTAAGCCATCTTCAATTTGTGGTAGTGGTGCAATAACTTTAGAAGCTACGGCATCGGGAGGTGCAGATGTATTATGGTTTGATACTCCAACAGGAGGAGATCCTATTGTAAAAGGTACAACATATACAATACCTAATTTAACTACTACAACTACTTATTATGCTTTAGCTTCATTTAATGGCTGTTATGAAGGTGTTAGAAGACCTGTAATTGCAACTGTAAAGCAAATACCGAGTATAGATTCAGTAGTTGGTGATTTAGTTTGTGAGTCTGGTTCAGGAACTTTATCTGCTACTGCATCAGCAGGAATAATAAATTGGTATACAACACCAACAGGAGGAGATCCTATTGTAAAAGGTACAACATATACAACACCTGTTTTAAATACCACTACCACTTATTATGTGGATGCCACATTAAATGGATGTACAACCCTAACAAGAACTGCCGTTACACTTACAGTTCAAAAAATACCTTTACCTACTGCGGTAGCGAATCAACGTTTTTGTGACATTGAAAATGCTACTATTTCTAACTTAGCTATTACTGGAAATTTAGTTTTATGGTATGCTGCTGCTACTGGAGGAACTCCGTTAGATAATACGATTCCATTAACAACAAATACGACATATTATGCATCACAGACACTAAATAGTTGTGAAAGCCTGTCTCGATTGCCAGTTAATGTGGTAATTGACGAAACGGTTGTTATACCTCAATCTTCATTTATTCCTGTTTTGTACGAATGCGATACAATGGATGATAGTGACGATACAAATGGTTTTACACTGTTTGATTTAACAACAAATGAAACTGTTTTATTAAATGGAAAATCTGCTTCAAACTTTACTTTTAATTATTTTTCTGATTTAGCTTATAGTATTCCAATTGCTACACCCTCTAATGCTTATAGAAACACTATTAAAGATGGTCAAATTATATATGTTAGAATTATAAATAACCTTAATAATTCTTGTTTTACAGAAACTTCTTTTGAAATAAAAGTCATAGCATTACCAGTAATTCAATCATCAATAGTATTCAAAAATTGTGATGAAGATGGAATTGCCGATGGATTTACTGATTTTAATTTAGCAGAAGCCAATGATGTTATATCTAACAATAATTCATCTAATTTGAACTTTACGTATTATAAGTCGTTAAATAATGCTAGTATAGGGAATAATGATAATGAAATTAGTGGTTCTATATATAATAATATAGACGGAAATAAAGTTTTTGCACGTGTCGAAAATAGTTATGGTTGTTATCGTGTTTCAACAGTTAATTTACAAGTTTCTGCAACAGCGTTTCCACAGGGGTTAGTTGAAGAATTAGATGTTTGTGATGAAGATGATGTTATAGATGGAAAGTATACCTTTGATTTAACTCAGGCCGATAACATATTTTTAAACCAATTTCCTCCTCAAAATTTAAGTGTTCATTATTATAAAACAAGAAATGAAGCACAATTGGAACAAAATGAAATTCTAACTAAAACGAATTATATAAACGACAATCCATTTTCTGAAGTATTATTTGTACGTGTAGAGAGTGAAGATAATGGTGAGTGTTTTGGAATAGGACCACATTTATTATTAACCGTGCATCCTAGACCAGAATTTGAAGTAGATAATTCTGCCATTTACTGTTTAGATAATAATCCAATTACCCTTACAACATTTAACCCTAAAGGAAATTACACTTATCAATGGAAAGATGAAAGTGGGCAAGTTGTTAGTAATTTGCCATATGCTGAAGTGCTTTCAGGTGGGGAATATACAGTTATTGCATTTTCTAATTTTGGTTGTGAATCTTTTCCTGTATCATTTTCAGTAGTAGAATCTGCTATTGCTACAATAAGTTCTGAAGATATATCTATTGTAGAGCTTACAGCTAACAATAGTATTAAAATAAATAATGCTAATAATAATTTAGGTATCGGTGATTATGAATTTTCTTTAGATAATAGTAATGGACCCTATCAAGATGAGCCTGTTTTTCAATATGTTGGAGCTGGGTCGCATACGGTATATGTAAAAGATAAAAATGGATGTGGGATAGCATCAATAGAAGTTTTTGTACTTGGTTTTCCTAAATTTTTCACACCAAATAATGACGGCACCAATGATACATGGCAAATAAAAGGATTGGGTACAGATTATACTAATGCTTCTAAAGTGAGTATTTATAATCGCTATGGTAAATTAATTAAACAGTTAACCTCTAAAAGTGGTGCTTGGGATGGGACTTTTAATGGCGAATTATTACCCGATTCAGATTATTGGTTTTTGGCAGAATTAGTTGAAGTTACTGGAGAAACTAGAATACACCGAGGGCATTTTAGCTTAATTAGGTAGGATAGATTGAATTATAAACAAAAACAGCTTGGTAATTACCAAGCTGTTTTTGTTTATATACTAAATAATTAATAATGTTCTTTTATTTTTTTTAACTTACTTTTCCATAGTTCCAAAGATTCTTTGTGGTTTTTTATGTTACTATGTACTTCTTTTACAAGCGGGTTGTCATCATTTACATTGGTGAAAAATTGTAAATTATTTTCCAATTGATTTATCTGACTTTTAACTTCATCTATTTTTTTGCGAATAAAAGAACGCTCATTGTCTAAATTTCTATTGTCTTCAGAAGTATTAATGTTGTTAAGTTTGTTTTCAAACTTAATCATTTCAACTTCATTTTTTTCCATTTTTAAATTAGATAATAAACTGTCTATTGTTTTTTGAAATTTACCTTCAATATAACGTTTGTCATTAGGGACTCTACCTAAAGCTTTCCAGTTGTTAATTTGTGCTTTTATAACCTCTATATCTTTGTCTTTATCACCTGAAGGTTTTAATTCTTTAAGAGTTTCAATAAGGGTCGATTTTTTATTGAATGCCTCTATTTCTACTTCGTTTGCAGCATTCTTTTGGGCATGTAATTTATCAAAATAGGCATTGCAAGCGCTTTTAAATTGCTTCCATATTTTATCACTATCCTTACGAGGTACATGTCCGATTTTTTTCCAATCACTTTGTATTTTTTTCATTAAAGCAGTGGTAACTTCAAAATCATCACTGTCTTTATTATCTTCAGCTATTTTTATAAGTTCTAGTTTTTTCTGAAGATTTGTGTATTGGTCTTTTTTAAGTCCTTTATAAAAACTATTCTTTTGTCTGTTAAAAACTCTAACGGCATCTTTAAACTTAGCCCAAGTAGCTTCATTTACTTTTATAGGAACTTTACCAGCATTAAAAAACTTATTTCTAAGTTCTTCAACAGCTTTAATTTTATTTTGCCAACCGCCATGAGAATTTGTTTCTTGGGCATTTAAACTAACTATACTTGTTATTATTTCTAGTTTATACTCAAGGTTTTTTTCATAAACTTTATCTATTTCTTGATAATATTCTTGACGTTTATCATTAATTATTTTCGTAGCAGCTTTAAAACGATCCCATATTTCTTCTCTATGTTCTCTTCCAACAGGACCAAGTTCTTCTTTCCACATTTTATGAAGTTCTTGTAATTCTCTAAAAGAACGCATTACATTATCGTCTTTAGCTAATTCTTCAGCACGTTCTATAATCTTTGTTTTTTTCTCTAAATTATGTTTGAAATCTAAATCGCGTAAATCTCTATTTAAATGTAAAAAGTCGTAAAACATTTCTACATGGTGGTGGTAACTATTCCAAGCATTATTGTATTTGTCTCTGGGAATAGGACCTGTATTTCTCCAACGCTCCTGTAACTCTTTAAAGTGTTTATAGGTTGTGTTTATGTTTTCTTCAAGGTTGATAAGACCTTTAAGTTCTTCTATAATTTCAAGTTTATCAGCTAAGTTTTGTTTTAGATTTTTTTCTAAACTTTTATAATGATCGTTAAGCTTTGTTCTATATTCTTTATATGCTACTTTAAATCTTTTTTGAACAGGAGATGAGTAATAAAAATCAATTTCGTTACCTCCGTCATTTAAAAATTCTTCTTTTTTCTCGTCTAATAGTGCTTGAAACTTATTTTTAAATTCATTATTAATACCATCAACATGAGATTTTATGGCTTGAACTTTTTCGTTTTTAAGTAGTATTTCTAATTCTATGGCAAGTGCTTCTAACGACATGTTATCATACTCTTTTACTTCAATGGTATGTCGTTCTTTGTTGCCTTCATCTTCGGCATCTTCAGCGTTAGATTCTTCAATTTCATTAATCACTTTTTCATCTTCAGAATCTGAGACCTTTACATTAGAAGTCTCTTCTCTATTAGGTTTTTCTTCTTCTTTTATAGGGGCTTCAGTATCTTGATGGCTTTCTGCAATAGCATCTTCATCAACAATAGTTGCATTATTAACTTCAGATTTTACGTCTTGAATTTCTTCTGTCTCTAATGAAGAATTATGAGTTAAGTTATCATTGTTTAACTCACTTGTACTGTTTTTTGTTTCTTCTACTTTTTGTTGTTCGTTACTGTCAGACATTTTAAAAATGTTTAGGTTCATCAAATTACTTTCGCATTAAAGATACTAACAAGTATACTATTTACAAAAGAGAAGCGAGGCTTTTAATAAAATAAAAGTTTGATTTATTCTAAGTTCCAAATGGACCAAGCTTTCTCAGCCTGTAATTTTAACATGTTTAAACCGTTTTCGGTTACTGCACCATGTTCTTTTCCTAATTTAAGAAACTTAGTTTCTTCAGGGTTATAAATTAAATCGAATAAAATGTGTTGGGTTGTAATAGCGCTATATGGAATATCAGGGCAATTGTCAATGTTTGGAAAGGTACCCAAGGGGGTACAATTTATTATTATTTGGTGTTCTTTAATAACGGTTTCTGTTAGTGTGTTATAGGTATAACTAATGCCTTCAGATTGTTTTCTTGAAACATATTTGTACTCAATACCAAGTTTGTTTAAGCTGTAGGCTATGGCTTTACTAGCGCCACCAGTACCTAATATTAAAGCTTTTTTATGATGCGGCTTTAAAAGTGGTTCTATAGATTTTGAAAACCCGTAGCAGTCTGTATTGTAACCAATTAGTTTTCCTTTTTTTGTTATTTTTATCGTGTTAACAGCGCCTATCGCTTTTGCTTTTTTATTTATCTTATTTAAAAAAGGCATCACGTCTTGTTTATACGGAATGGTAACATTTAAACCTTTTAAATTTGGTGTGTCTTTTATAATTGAAGGGAATAAATTGATAGTTTCTATATCAAAATTCTCATATGTCGTGTTTTCAATATTTTCATTTTTAAACTTTTCTTTAAAATATGATCTTGAAAATGAATATGATATGTTTTTACCTAAAAGTCCTAATTTGTTCATTTGTTTATTCTCGTTTTTTGCCCGTAAATTTCTAATGCTAAAACAACAGCTATTCCTAAAAAAATAAAAGCAATGGCATAATACGTTTCTGTGTTAAATTCAGGGATGTAGCGTTTATAATTTTGTATAATTTTTGTTCCAGTTGAATCCAGTAAAAAACCACCGTTTTCATGTATTTTAAAAATAGTTTTTTTCCATGGCCAGACGACACCCAGAGAACCAACTATAAAACCAATAATAGCAGAAAGTGTAATACTTTTGTAATGTTTTAAAATATAGCTTAGTGCATGAGAAAAAGTAACTAAGCCTGTTACTGAACCTAATGTAAATGCAATTAAAACTTTTAGCATTCTTAAGCGTTCTATATTTTCAATAAAGCTGAAATCCCCTCCCAGAATTTCATAGCTTGTATCGTATAATGCGTTTACTGAATCTACCAAAAGAAGCACATAATTTCCTAAAATAATGAGTATAAATGAACCGGAAAAGCCTGGGAGTGTCATACCAGAAACACTAATAATACCACAAAAGAATACAAACCAGAGATTGTCGTTTTCTTTTGCTGGATTTAAAAAGCTGATACTTAAACCTAAAATAATTCCAATAGCTAGTGATGTGTATGTTTTATAATTCCAATCTTTAAAATCTTTATTAATATAATAAATGGAGCCTATAATCATTCCGAAAAACACACTCCAAACATAAAGTTCATAATGCATTATAAGATAATCTAAAACTTTAGAAACACTAAAGTAACTTATTATCATTCCTAGGAAAAGCAACCCTAAAAAGCGTCCGTTTACATAATTGAAAAAGCTTTTAAAACGTCCATTGATAAGTAACATAAAAGCTTTACCGTTAACCTTTTTTAACGAATAAATAAACTCTTCATAAAAACCAGCAACAAAAGCAACAACACCACCAGATACGCCAGGAACTTTATTAGCAGCTCCCATGCCTAATCCTTTTAGAATAAGAAAAAGTTTGTCGGTTAATGTTCTAGTTTCTTGCATTACTGTTTTTTGGTGCCTAATCTTTCTAATATAAAAATAGTTAAAAATCCAATAATCATTAAAGCAACAGCAAAAACGATTTGATTATCGCCATTAAAAGAAAAAGGAGATATGCTTTCTTGTAATAAGGGTATTTTAATGCCTTTTGAATTTGTATATGAAGTCAATGTTTTTTTCCATGGCCAAACTTTATTAAGAGAGCCAAAAATAAAGCCTGTAAGAATTGCTAAAGTTACATTGTGATAATTTTTAAAAAGCCATTTTAAAAGATGACTAAAACTTAATAAGCCAATTAAGGCACCCAAAGTGAAAATGGCTATTTTTTTTATATCGAAATCATGTAGAGCATTACTTAAGGTTTTATAAGCTCCTAGAATAATGAGTATAAATGATCCTGAGATTCCTGGTAAAATCATAGCACAGATAGCGATGGATCCAGCTATAAATAAGTATAATAAACTATCGTTGCTTGCAAGTGCCGGAAGAGATGTAACGTAGTAAGCACTAATACCACCTATTACTAATGCAATAATAACTGTTATATTCCACTTAGTTATTTGTTTCCCAATAAAATAAATACTTGCTATAATGAGACCAAAAAAGAACGCCCAAATTAAAACAGGATGATTTTCTAATAAATATTTAGCAAGTCTCATAATTGATACAAAGCTGATAATAATACCGCCTAAAAGCGCTAAAATAAAATTACCGTTTATTTCGTTCCAAAACGGTTTTATGCCTTTACTAAAAAGGGTTTTAAAAAGAGATGGTTTTACGTTGCTAATTGTAGTAATTAATTCTTCATAAATACCAGAAATAAAAGCTATAGTACCACCTGAAACTCCAGGAACGGCATCTGCCGCACCCATCGCTATTCCTTTAAGAGAAATAATTAAATAATCTTTTAAGCGTCTCTGCATGTATTGATTTTTATAAGTAAACCAAAGATATGTATTTTAACACGACGATTAATTATAGATTTGTTTTTAGTAAATTTTTAACAAGTATTTTGTTAGAAACTTCAGGAAAAAGTTCTTCAATAATAAAGGTATATTCTTCATTATGTTTTAACCCGTTTTTTAAATAAAAAGCACCTTTATCATTTTCGTTTAGAGAAAAATATAACCCTGCTAAGCGGTATTCTATTTCAGCATTATCAGGATGAAATTCTAAAGCTTGTTCAAAATTATATTTGGCGGCTTCAGGCTCACCCAATTTAATTAATAAATCACCTCGAGACAACCAAGTATTTAATTCATAATTGCCTAATTCTAATGTTTTTTTAAATCCACGTTCTGCTTCTTCATAAAAATTTAAACGTTGATTAATATGAGAATATAGTTTCCAATATATTACATTTTCACTATCAATATTAATCGCTTTATTAATGTAGTATAAGGCTTTTTGGTAATTCTTTTTTTGTTATAATATCTAGTAATAGCTATCCAACCTTTGTCTAACAAGGGGTCTTCGTGTACTGTTCTATCATAATATTGAAGTGCTAATTCATCATTATTTAATTTCTCATAACAATTTCCAATTCGTAATAACGCAAATGAAGTAGGATCGTCTAATTTAAGCGTAATACTATAGTTTTCTATAGCTTCTTCATAGCGTTTTAATTTCTCAAGAACTTTACCACGCTCGAGATAGGCTCCTAAAAAAGTGTCGTCTGAAATAATTGCAAAATCAAATGCTGTTAATGCTTTTTTATATTCTTTTAAAGTGAAATACTGTTTGCCTAATTGATGCCATGCCACTTCGCAATATGGATTTTTGTCCAAGAATATATTTAAATATTCTATAGCATCCTCATTCTGATTTAAAAATTCAAAGCAATAAATAATATTATATAGAGCAGAGTAGTCTTCAGTATCTTCCTCTAAGCATTTCATGAAATATATTTTGGCATCTTCAAATTGATCTAGAAATAAATATTCCATTCCTATTAAAGAATACAAATCAACAACATCATCAGTAAGCTCTATAGCAGTTTTTAAGACTTCAATAGCTTGTAAATGTTCGTCTTTTTTAGATAATATATTTGCCTTTTGAATAAAAATTTCTTCATTCATAGGGTCTAAACTATAAAGCTCATTTAACAATGTATCTGCTTCAATTAGTTTGTCTTCAAATACATAAATTTCTACTTTGAAAAGCCTTAAATTAATAGAGGTAGGGTGCTGGTCTAAACCAAGTTTTATAGCTTTTTTCGCCAATGCAATTTTACCTTGATTAAGATAATAATGAATGATGTTTTCAAATTCTTCCGAATCGAAGAATAAAATACGATTTGTTTTTAACATCGATTCAAACTTAGTAAGCGGCAAGTTGTTATTGTCATTATGACTAAACTCCATAAGCACATTTGTAAGGTTTCTACCAGAATAAATTTAAGATTCTATTCTATTTTACAGAGGTAATTTGGTAAATGTTTTTAACAAAGTAATGAACAAGTGTAAGTTTTGGGGTGTTCTGTTCTGATTTTTAGTGTGTTGAAGGTGTTTGGTTAGTGTTAAATATTGTTTAAAATATCGATAATTATAGAACAACCTTTGGTTATTTCCTCATTTGAGATCGTTAATGGTGGTGTGATTCTTACTGCTTTAGGTTCAAAAAGTAACCAAAATAAGATTAAACCTTGGTCTTGACTTTTTAAAACTAATGAATTAGTTATGGTTTCTGATGGTGTAATGATGGCTAGCATAAGACCAATGCCTCTAATTTCTTTAATTAAAGGGTGTACTAAAAGTTTTCTAAATAGTAGTTCCTTTTCTAATGCTTGCTGCATTAATTTACTATTTGTAATTTCTTTTAAAGTAGCTAAGGCAGAAGCCGCAATCACTGGGTGTCCACCAAATGTAGTTATATGTCCTAATTTAGGATTGTTCATTAATAAGTCCATCAAACTACTTGAAGCCGTAAATGCTCCTATGGGCATACCACCACCTAATGCTTTACCTGTAACTAATATATCTGGTATGCAATTATAATTTTGAAAACCAAAAAGGGTTCCTGTTCTGCCTAGCCCTGGTTGAATTTCATCTAAAATTAAAAGTGCTCCAACTTTATCACATTGTGCTCTAACTTTTTCTAAATAGTTGTTTTTAGGAACAATGAAACCAGCGCCTCCTTGTATGGTTTCTAAAATCACACAAGCTGTTTTTGTTGTTATATGTTGTAAATCTTTTTCGTTATTGAATTCTATAAATCTAATATCGGGTAATAATGGTCTAAAGGCTTGTTTGCGTTCTTCGTACCCCATGATGCTTAAAGAGCCCATAGTATTACCATGATAGGCTTTATTGGCTGCAATAATCTCGCTGCGTCCTGTTGCTCTACGAGCTAGTTTTAATGCGCCTTCAATAGCTTCGGTGCCAGAATTGGTTAAATAGGTTTTACTTAATGATTCAGGAAGATTTTTTGCTAATAATTTGGCTAGTTCTACTGCTGGTTTTTGAGCATATTCGCCATAAACCATGACATGCATATATTTGTCTAGTTGGTCTTTAATGGCGCTAACTACTTTGGGATGATTGTGACCTAGCGGACAAGCAGAAACTCCCGCAACAAAATCAAGATATGCTTTGTTATTGGTGTTGTAAATATAACTTCCTTTGGCATGAGAAATTTCCATAGCCAATGGATGAGATGATGTTTGAGCTTGATATTTTAAGAAGTCTTCCTTCATTTAGTTTTTTTTATAACTTTATTTGAATTAAGGACTTGCTTTCTGTTTTTTATGTTTTTAGGCAAGCTTCTAGAGGCTTTTGGTGTTTTGTCTTTGTCTTTAGGAGTTGCGTCTTCAGTTTCAGCTTCTATATCAGCTTTTTTAATGCGTTTTAGTAGTTCTTCATCAAAGAAATCTTCTTGAGGAATATAATCGTCCAATCCTTCTATTATTGGCAAAACCAAAGGTTCATCATCTTTAAATAAATCTTCAACACTTAGTGGGCGTTCATCTTCTCTCCAGTCAAATCCTTTTAGTATTTTTTCTTTTTCTGGGTATTGAGATTCTGGATACATTTTTGCATCAATTTGATTTATTCTATTGTATTCTTCAATGTCTCCATTTTCAAATAGCATATGAATACTTCCTGACTTTGCTTTATCTATACCAACAAGTTCATCTTTATCATTTCTAACATAAAAAATAGATTCGGCATTTTTGTTAATATTTATTTTTCGTAAAATGTTTTCATCATTAAACCATCCTTTTAAATGCATGCCATAAATTTGGCTGTACCCATTTTCACTAAGGGTATCTTTACTTATAATAAACGCATTATTGTAAACTAACAGCGAGTCTAATTTCTCAGTTTTTGGGTTCGATATTAAATGAATAGTATCGCCTGTCATTTGACTTTTTATATTCCAAAGGATGGGTCTGCGTTTTGTAGAAAAGGCATCACTAGAATCAAAACGGTCTAAGTTAATTAATTGAGTTAATCCTGTTTTTTGATCGGCGTGTATAGAATCGGCTTTAGCACTTATATCCGACTTATAAAGTTTGGCATTATAATATGCTTTTACGATTCTATGCTCAGGTTTACCTGTTACCATAATTTTATCGGCATGCATATAAATAGAATCGTTTTCTTGAACTGTTATTGCTAAAGCTCTTTTAGTGATGAAAAGGGAGTCTTTTTCTTTAAATACTTCGGCGTAATGCCCTTTTATAATACTATGGTTTATCGTATCTGTTACTTTTATATTATTGGAAGCAGAAGCAAAACTTGTGTTGTTATCAAAGTATAAACTGTCTCCAAGAATTTCTCTATCATCGTAATCTATTTTTGCGTTTTTAAGTGCGTATCCTACTTTGTTTTCAGTATCATAAAACCCTTTTTCGCAATAGGTTTTACTTGTTTCTGTAGTTATGGTTGAAGGACCAAATAAATAGGCGAGACCTGTATCTGAATAAAAATCAAAAAAGTTTGAATTTATAGTGGCGTCTTTATTTACAAGAACTACATCTTCTACAAATTGATACTTTTTAAGATTCATATAATAGCGACCTATTTTACTGGTAATAGTTCCTGATGAGTCTTTTACTACCGTTCCTCCGCTTTTGTAGAATGTTTGTTGTTTTAGCTTGTCATAATATAAAGTATCGGATGTAATGGTAGAACTAGGGTCTGTTAAAACAACATCGCCACTGGCAAATGCTAATTCTGTTTTACCGCTATATTCAATATATTTAGAGGTCATATTGATAGTATCACCCTCAATCATTTTTACATGTCCGAAAGCTTCAATAAATTTTTCCTTACTATAATGAATTGCTCTGTCACACCATAAATCGATGCTACCATGTTTTATATGAACCTGCTGGGAATCATCACGGGTAAAAATTTGTGCTCCAGGATATTTTACTTCATCAAAATCTAAAAAGCCAGAATATGGAATTTCAATTTTCTTTTTTTCTTGAGCTTGCAAGTTTGTTATTGAAACAAAACTAAAAAGGATTATAAAAAATATAGATGGTAGTCTATTCAAAATATAAAAGATTTGTGACAAAAATAACGATAATAATAATGTTTAATTATCTGTTGGCTTTTTTTTGTGATTTAAATAGGTATTAGTTTGAAGCAAAAAACGCTCCAAAAATAAATTGGAGCGTTTTTAATATATTTAAAGCTTTATATTAAGCTAATTGCTGTCTGAAAATAGTCTGTTTTCTATCTGGTCCAACAGATACAATAGTAATAGGAATTTCTAATTCTTTTTCTAAAAACTCAATATAATCATTTAATGATTTAGGTAATTGAGAAGCTTCAGACATGCCTGTTAAATCTTCTTGCCAACCAGAAACCTCTGTGTAAATAGGTTCAATGTTTTCTGGATCAATATTATAAGGGAAGTGTTCTATAACTTCGCCTTTGTATTTATAAGCTGTACATACTTTTAAGGTTTTAAAACCAGAAAGTACATCGCCTTTCATCATCATTAATTGGGTGACACCATTAACTTGACAAGCATATTTTAGTGCTACTAAATCTAACCAGCCACAACGTCTTGGTCTTCCTGTAGTAGCTCCAAATTCATTACCAACACGACTCATGGTTTCTCCGTCTTCATCAAATAATTCGGTTGGGAATGGACCTGAACCTACACGTGTAGTATATGCTTTAAAAATCCCAAAAACTTCTCCTATTTGGTTAGGAGCAACTCCTAAACCGGTACAAGCACCTGCAGCAGTAGTATTACTTGAAGTTACAAAAGGATAAGTTCCAAAATCTATATCTAATAAAGAACCTTGAGCACCTTCTGCAAGAATGGTTTTTCCAGATTTTTGTGCTTGATACACATATTCTTCAGAGTCTATGAATTTTAAAGATTTTAAAACATCTATAGCTTTAAAGAATTCGGTTTCAAGTTCTTTTAAATTATATTCAATATCTACATCGTAGAACGCAATCATAGATTCATGTTTGTCGGCTAAAGCTCTGTAGCGTTCTTTCCAATCGCTTAATTCTAAATCGCCTACACGAATACCGTTTCTACCCGTTTTATCCATATAAGTTGGACCAATACCTTTTAATGTAGAGCCAATTTTAGCTTTTCCTTTAGAAGCTTCACTAGCTGCATCAAGTAAACGGTGTGTTGGTAAAATAATATGTGCTTTGCGAGAAATAACTAAAGATTTTCTATAATCTACATCTTGCTCTTCAAGTTTATCTAACTCACCTTTAAAGATAACAGGGTCTATAACCACGCCATTACCTACTAAGTTGGTTTTACCTTCGTGAAAAATACCTGAAGGAATGGTGTGTAAAACATGTTTTTTTCCGTTAAATACAAGAGTGTGTCCTGCATTTGGACCTCCTTGAAAACGTGCAATAATATTGTAGTTAGAGGTAAGTACGTCAACAATTTTTCCTTTGCCTTCGTCTCCCCATTGTAATCCTAGTAGTAAATCTACTGCCATTGTAAAATTAGTTAATTGGTTGATTTTCTATTTCCGTAAAAATAAAGTGAATGATTGTTAATTTCGATATCGAAAACTTCTTCGATTGTTTTTTTGATAGATTGAATTCTTGGATCACAGAACTCAATAACTTCTCCGGTATCGGTTAGTATGATGTGATCGTGTTGTCTATCAAAATAAGATTTTTCGTAATGTGCTTGATTTTGACCAAATTGATGTTTTCTTACCAAGCCACATTCAAGAAGTAATTCTATAGTATTGTATAAAGTAGCACGAGAAACGCGATACTTTTTATTTTTCATATTAAGATATAATGATTCTATATCAAAATGCTCTGTGCTGTTGTAAATTTCTTGTAGTATAGCGTAACGCTCCGGTGTTTTTCGGTGCCCGTTATTTTCTAAAAAGTTTGTAAATACACTTTTTACTATGTCTTGATTTTTTGTATCTGCCTTTGCATTCATAATTTCGTCGCAAATTTACACTTTTTTTACACTCTAGTAACCTTATCTATACCATTAATTTTTTTTAGCTTCTCTATAAGCTTTTTTACAAGCGTTTTATTTTTAACAACAACGCTGATTTTTCCTGAAAATAACCCATCATCACTATCAAAACTTAAGCTCTTCATATTCACGTGCATATTTCCAGAAATAACCTTAGTAATATCATTTACTAATCCTATATGATCTATTCCTGTGATAGTAATTTGCGCTGCAAATTCTTGCTGAGTAGAATCCACCCACTTAGCAAGCATAATTCTATAGGCGTAGTTAGATTGTAAAGTTAAAGCGTTTGGGCAATTTTTTTTATGAACTTTTATGCCTTCTGTTACTGTTAAAAACCCAAAAACATCATCGCCTGGAATAGGGTTGCAACAATTTGATAGTTTATAATCTAGTTTCTCTTCTTCTTTTCCAAATACTAGTGAATCATACTTAGCGGTTACTTCATCTTTTTCTAAATCTTCTTTTTTAACATTTGCTTTTCTGGTTATTTTATTTTTAATAAAACTCATTAAAGCATTGTTTCTTGAAGACGCATAATCTTTAATCATGGGATTGTCTATGGTTCCTAACCCCACTCTATAAAATAAGTCTAAACTTGTATTAAGTTTAAAATAATTAACAAGTTCGTTAATAGAGTTTTCATTTAAAGAAATTTTAAGTTGTTTCAATTTTCTTCTTAAAATTTCTTTACCTTCTTCTCCAATACGCTTTTTATCTTCTTTTAAAGCAGATTTGATTTTACCTCTAGCCCTTGCAGTTGTTGCATAATCTAACCAGTTTGCATTTGGTTTGGCACTTTCGGAAGTTAAAATATCTACTTGGTCGCCACTGTTGAGTTCATGACTTAAAGGAACAAGTTTGCCGTTTACTTTAGCGCCGCGTGTTTTCATACCAACTTCGGTATGAATGCTAAAAGCAAAATCTAATGACGTTGCTCCTTTTGGTAGCGACTTTAAATCTCCAGCAGGTGTGAATACAAAGATTTCTTTTGAATATAAATTGAGTTTGAACTGCTCAACAAAATCTACAGCATTTGTTTCTGGGTTTTCTAGAGCTTCCTGTAGCCTGTTTATCCAGCCTTCTAAATTATCTTCTTTTTCGTTTTCTTGTTTGTATTTGTAATGAGCAGCATAACCTTTTTCTGCAATTTCGTTCATGCGCTCACTTCGTATTTGCACTTCTACCCAACGTCCTTTTGGCCCCATTACAGTAATGTGTAATGCTTCGTACCCTGTGCCTTTTGGAGAAGAAATCCAGTCGCGTAAACGTATTGGGTTTGGTCTAAAATGATCTGTTACTATAGAGTAGATTTTCCAAGCTAAAAACTTTTCATTGGCAGCATCACTTTTGTAAATAATTCTGATGGCAAATTTATCATAGACTTCATCAAAAGAGACACCTTGCTTCATCATTTTTTTTCTTATTGAAAAAATTGATTTTGGACGTCCTTTTATAGTATAGTTAAAATGCTCTTTATCTAAAGAATTTTTTATTACATCACTAAATTGTTCAATGTATTTATCTTGTTCTTCTTTACTTTCTTTTGTTTTATTTAAAATATCGAAATAAACCTCTGGCTCGGTATATTTTAGGGCTAAATCTTCTAATTCAGTTTTTATGTTATAAAGACCAATTCTGTGTGCTAATGGCGCGTATATATATAAGGTTTCTGATGCTATTTTTTCTTGCTTATCTGCACGCATAGCATCCATTGTCTGCATATTGTGAAGTCTATCGGCAATCTTAATAATAATAACACGTACATCATCATTAAGTGTAAGTAGCATTTTTCTGAAATTTTCAGCTTGTAAAGACACATCCATGTCTTTTTCTTTGCTTAATGATGAAATTTTAGTAAGTCCATCAACAATAGTTGCTACAGTTTTTCCGAATAGTTTATCAATATCTTCAATGTTGTAATCAGGACTGTCTTCAACCACATCATGAAGTAGTGCAGATGCTATAGAGGTAGCATCTAATCCTATTTCTTGTGCAACAATTTTAGCCACAGCAATAGGATGAAATATATAAGCTTCGCCAGATTTTCTGCGTTGATTTTTATGGCCATCCAAGGCTATATCAAAAGCTTTTCTAATAAGTTTCTTATCGTCGTTAGTAAGTGTTGTATAACTAACTTTTAATAACTCTTTGTAGGCTTTGGTAATGGCTGCGTTTTCTTTTTCTATTTCTTCCTCTGTCATAAATTAAAAATAGCATAAAGAAAATTAACAACCAACAGGATTCTAGTTTTTGTTAAGATTTTTTTTAGGATTTAAGAATTTAAAAATTCTACTAATTGATTCACTGCCTTACCACGATGCCCAATACTGTTTTTTGCACTTAAATCCATTTCGGCAAATGTTTGTTTGTGTCCGTTTGGTTGAAAAATAGGGTCGTATCCAAAGCCTTTTTCGCCGTGTTTGCTAGTTGTAATTTTGCCTTCGCAAATGCCGGTAAAGTTATATTGCTTGTTATTAAGTATTAAACTAATAACTGTTTTAAATTGAGCATTTCTGTTGTCAATACCGTTTAAGTTTTTGAGTAATAAATTCATGTTATCGTTTGCGTCACGTTTTTCACCTGCATAACGCGCTGAATAAACTCCAGGATTACCATTTAGTAATTCAACTTCAAGACCAGTATCGTCTGCAAAACAATCGTAACCATAATGATCTTTTATAAATTGAGCTTTTTGAATAGCATTACCTTCAATAGTATTTTGAGTTTCAGGAATATCTTCAAAGCAACCTATATCTTTTAAGCTTAAAAGTTTAATATGACTAGGTATTAAAGATTGAACTTCTTTGAGTTTATTAAGATTATTTGTAGCGAAAACGAGTTCCATAGGTATTTGAATATATATAGCAAAAATACTATTATAATTATTTAAAGTAATAAGGTCAGATTAAATTTCTAGTGAAAAAAATACAATCATTTTATGATTTTTGTTATTTAGATTTATTTTAAAACTTGTATCTTAGGATAGAATTATTAACCCAAAAAAAGTATTGATTATGACAGTAAATTTCGAATATGTAGGAGTGGATGTAAGTGAAACACTTTCAGCTTTCACAGAAGATAAATTAGAGAAATTATTTAATAGATATGAATTTTTAATAAATGCAACGGTTCGTTTTAAACAAGAAGAAAATCAGCATGATGCGGGTAAAATTTGTAATATAGAATTAAGTTTGCCTGGACCTAGAATTTTTGCAACCTCAAATGAGCGTAATTTTGAAATATCTGTAAGAGAGTCTATTAGTGACTTAGAGCGACAATTAAAAAAGCGCAAACAAGTTTATAAAACGTTCTAAGTATTATCTGTGATGATAAGGTTCATTTTTTAAAATAGTGAATCCTCTATAAAGTTGTTCGATAATAAATAGTCTAACCATTTGATGGGAAAATGTCATTTTAGATAATGATATTTTCCCATTCGATTTTTTATAAATTTCTTCCGAAAAGCCATAAGGACCTCCAATAACAAAAACAAGTTGTTTAATACCCGAGTTCATATGTTTTTGTAAGTATGTTGAAAATCCAACCGAATCTAATTGTTTTCCGTTTTCATCCAATAAAATTAAGATATCTGTATTATTAAGTTTCTTTAAAATAAGTTCGCCTTCTTTTTGTTTTTGCTGTTCTTCGCTTAGATTTTTTACATTTTTTATATCAGGAATAATGTCTAAAGAGAAATTAATATAAAACCCTAAACGCTTTTGGTAGTCGTTAATTAAGGCTTGAAGTTCTTTATTGTCTGTTTTGCCTATGGCGAGTAATTTGATAGTCATATAACAAAATTACTATTTACTATTTATGAATAATGTATTTAAATAAGAAAAAAACATAAAATTCATAAATCTAATATTTAATAAAGTAAATCAATTTCTTATTTTTGTTAAAATAAATTAACCGAAAAATATGATTACACAAGAACAATTTGATAGCGAAGTTAAAAGGATAATTGCAAATGCGATTAAAGAAGATGTAGGGGATGGTGATCATAGTTCATTAGCTTGTATTCCAGAAAATGCAAGAGGAAGAGCTAAGCTTTTAGTAAAAGATAAAGGAATTATAGGCGGGGTTAATTTTGCTAAAAAAGTTTTTGCTTACGTTGATAAAAGATTAAAGCTTGATATTCTTATAGAAGATGGTACAGAAGTTACCTATGGCGATATTGTTATGTATGTTGAAGGCCCATCTCAATCTATTTTAAAAGCGGAGCGTACCGTTTTAAATGCTATGCAGCGTATGAGTGCCATTGCAACAAAAACCAGAATGTTTGTAGATTTATTAAAAGGCACAAAAACCAGAATTTTAGATACACGAAAAACGACTCCATGTATTCGTGTTTTAGAAAAATGGGCTGTAAAAATTGGAGGTGGAGAAAATCATAGATTTGCTTTATATGATATGATTATGCTAAAGGATAATCATATAGATTTTGCTGGTGGTATTACTAAAGCTATAGATATGGCAAAAGAATACTTGAAGGAAACTGGCAAAAATCTAGATATTATGGTTGAAGCTAGAAATTTAACTGAAGTAGAAGAAATTTTACAAAGTGATGGTGTTTATAGAATTTTAATTGATAATTTCGATTATGAAGACACAAGAAAAGCTGTAAAAATGATAGGAGATAAATGCCTTACAGAGTCTTCCGGAAATATTAATGAAGCAACAATACGTCATTATGCCGAATGTGGCGTAAACTATATATCTTGTGGAGCTTTAACGCATTCGGTACATAATATGGATTTAAGTTTAAAGGCAGTAAAATAATTAGCTTAAAAAATAAGTTAATAATTGCATTCCTCTTTATTTTAATAACTTTGTTATAAATTTTAATGCAAATTATTAATGACAAAACCTATTGAAGACAAACTAGATAAAATTCCTGTAATTAATATCTTAGTGCGGTTTTTTAAAAAAATTAAATTACCAGGTCTAGAAGGTTTGTCTTTTTATGATTTGTTAGAATTATATATAACAGGTATTGTAAAAGGGGCATTAACAGCGAGAGCAAGTGCCATAGCTTTTAATTTTTTTACGGCGTTATTTCCTTTTTTATTATTTATTTTAATAATAATACCTTATGTGCCTATTGACGATTTTAAAATTGAATTTTTACGCTTTTTAGAATCGTTTTTACCCCCTACAACTTCCGATTTTTTCTTTCAAAATATTTTTGAAAATATAGATCAATCACAGCGAGGAGGGTTGTTGTCGTCCGTTTTTATTTTATCAATTGTTTTAATGGCAAATGGTGTTAGTGCTGTTTTTTCTGGTTTTGAAAGTTCTTATCATGAGCAATTAATACGTAATGTCTTTCGTCAATACTTATTTGCTTTAGGTATTGCTTTAATATTAGCCTTTTTACTTATAATCACTATTATTGTTTTAGGTTATTTTCAAATTTATGTAGTGCAAAAATTGTTAGACACCTTAGAAGGACAAGGCTATGAGGTAGCGTCACAAGGTGTGTTTTGGTTTGATGTTGTTAAGTATTTGTTTTTTGTGATTATGGTGTATTTGGCAACAGCAACATTGTATTATTTTGGAACAAAAGAAGGAAAACATTCTAGTTTCTTTTCGGTGGGCGCTTTGTTTACCACTCTTCTTATTATACTAACTTCATATTTATTTGGTGTTTATATTGAAAATTTTTCCCAATACAATAAATTATATGGGTCTATTGGGGCGCTCTTAATCTTATTGTTTTATTTGTGGCTTAATTCTAATATTTTATTGCTAGGTTACGAATTAAATGCATCTTTGAATAAACTACGTAAAATGTATTAGTTTATGCAGTATTTTATAGATGTTATCATTCCTATTCCGCTTAAAAAACTATTTACTTATGGCATAACAGCTTCTGAAGCTGAATTCTTAAAAGCTGGAATGCGTGTTGCAGTGCCTTTTGGGAAATCGAAAATATATACAGGTATTGTTTTCAGTATACATAATGATGCGCCAACTGCATACGAAGCTAAAGATATTCAACAAATTTTAGATGAAACGCCTATTGTAAATGCAAAGCAATTGCAATTATGGCAATGGATCGCTAATTATTACATGTGTACTTTAGGTGATGTTATGCGTGCTGCTTTGCCTAGTGGTTTTATTTTAGAAAGTGAAACAGTAATTACTAAAAGTAATAGTATAACAATTGATGAGTCTGTTTTAAAAGACGATGAGTTTTTGGTTTATGAAGCGTTACAGCATCAGTCTTCATTAAAAATTCATGATATTTCTAATATCCTTGATAAAAAGAATGTGCTTCCAGTAATTAAGCGACTTATTGAAAAGGAAGCTATTTCGGTAGAAGAAGAAGTCTATGAAAAATACAAACCTAAGTTAGTTAGATATGTGAAATTGAATGCTAATTTTTCTTCAGAAACAGCGCTTAGGCAATTATTAGATGATTTAAGCAGAGCGCCAAAGCAAAAACAGGTAGTTATGACCTTGTTTTCCGTATCTGCAACAACAAAGAAACCCGTAAAAGTTTCCGATTTATCTAATGAAAGTGATGCTTCTTCTTCCATTATAAAAACGTTAATAGACAAAGGCATTTTTGAAGAATACCATATTCAAACAGATCGCGTACAATATTCAGGAGAAGATAATGAGGACACAAAACATCTTAACACTTACCAAGAAACAGCATTAATAGAGGTAAAAGAGTCTTTTAAAACTCATAATGTTTCATTGCTACATGGTGTAACATCATCTGGTAAAACCGAAGTATATGTGAAGCTTATTGAAGACGCACTTAGTGCTGGCAAACAGGTTTTGTATTTATTGCCAGAAATTGCACTTACCACACAATTAGTTACCAGACTTCAAAATTATTTTGGAGAGCAAGTAGCTGTTTTTCATTCTAAATACTCAACGCATGAACGTGTTGAGGTTTGGAATAACGTTTTAAATCATTCCGCGAAAGCGAAAATAGTTTTAGGCGCACGCTCTTCTATATTTTTACCTTTCGATAATTTAGGATTAATTGTAGTAGATGAGGAGCATGAGCAGTCGTTTAAACAATTTGATCCTGCACCGCGATATCATGCAAGAGACACGGCTATTGTGTTGGCTTATATGCATGAAGCTAAAATACTATTAGGGTCGGCAACTCCGAGTTTAGAAAGCTATTTTAATGCCAAACAAAATAAATATGGTTTTGTAGAATTAATGCATCGTTTTAATGATGTTTTAATGCCTGATATTGAATTGGTAGATATTAAAGATAAGCTAAAAAAGAAGCTTATGAAAGGGCATTTTAGCGATCGACTTATTGGAGAAATGACCGAAACTTTGCAGGAAGGACACCAAATTATATTGTTTCAAAATAGACGCGGATTTTCTCCTATAGTGGAGTGTAATACTTGTGGTGTATCTCCGCAATGCTCTAATTGTGATGTGAGTTTAACGTATCATCAATATAGACATCAATTACGTTGTCATTACTGCGGATATGTAGAAGCGATGCTAAAAAAATGTAAAGCATGCGGAAGTAGTGAGATAGATAGTAAAGGTTTTGGTACCGAGCAAATTGAAGCAGAGGTGAAGTTGTTGTTTCCAGATTATAATGTGGCTAGAATGGATTTAGATACCACGCGAGGAAAATATGGTTACGAAAAGATTATTACAGCACTAGAGCAGCAAGAAATAGATATTTTGGTTGGCACACAAATGCTTACTAAAGGCTTAGATTTTAGAAATGTCAAGCTTGTTGGTATTATGAATGCTGATAATATGTTGAACTTTCCAGATTTTAGAGCACATGAACGAAGTTTTCAGTTGATGTTGCAAGTAGCTGGTAGGGCTGGACGTACTGAAGAACGCGGTAAAGTTTTAATTCAAACCTATAATCCGTACCATAATATATTACAGCAAGTGTCTACTAATAATTATGTAGATATGTTTAACGAACAAATGAACGATCGTTATAATTTTAAATACCCACCAGTTTATAAGCAAATAAAAATAACTCTAAAGCATAAAGATTATAATAGGGTGGAAACCGCATCTATTTGGTTTGCTAAATCGTTACGGCAACTTTTTGCTGATTTTGTTTTAGGACCAGAATCGCCACCTGTAGCTAGAATTAGAAATCAGTTTCATAAAAACATATTGGTTAAGATTCCTAAAAACCAATCGTTATCAAAAACTAAAGAAGCTATTGCTAAAATAAACAACAGCTTCTTTAGTATTAAGGATTTTAGGTCAGTTAAAGTAATATTAAATGTCGATAACTTCTAGTGAAATAGAAATTTATTAAATTCTGTAATTGAACTAGTCCCGATGAAGATCGGGATTTTTATTCTTTAAATATTATTTAATGCGTCAACTAGTTGGGTTTTCTTGTTCCTGCTTAAAGGAATTTCGTAAGTACCAACTTCAACATTTTTACTGTTAAATCTATCAATTTTATCAAGGTTTACAATATAAGATTTGTGGATTCTTAAAAACTTACCTTCAGGTAATTCGGCTTCAAAAGATTTCATCGTAGATAATACTACTAAACTATTTTCTTCTGTTACTAATTTTACATAATCACCAAGGGCTTCAATCCACTTAATATCTTTAATGTAAACTTTACGTTTTTTAAGATTACTTTTCACAAAAATATGTTCACCTTCTTCTTCGTTAAAGTCTAAAGTCAACTTGTGTTGTTCTAAAGCTTTATCAACAGAAGTATTAAAACGTTCTCTTGTAATGGGTTTGTGTAAGTAATCGGTAGCATCGTAATTAAATGCTTTAAAAGCATATTCAGTTTTACCGGTTACAAAAATAATTTGAGGTTTGTTGTTTAATACGTCCAAAAGTTCAAATCCATTTAACACTGGCATTTCAATGTCTAGAAAGATTAAGTCAACTTGATGCGTATTTAAACCATTCTTTGTTTCTAGAGCACTACTGTACTCTGCTATTAAGTTGAGAGAGGGGTGATTCTCTACAAGCTTAACAATAGACAGACGTTGTATTGCTGAATCGTCTACTACTACACAGTTTAAAGTCATAACATTTTGTATTATTTAGGTTAAGATATCGACAATAGTACAAAAAATTCGGCTAAAAACCAAAAAACATCGTTTAAATGCATGAATTAACAAAATTTTAACATTTGTTTTCCTCCACAAATATACTCTAAATTATTGTTGTTTTATATGAAGTAATTAACTATTTTTGCACCCAATTTTTAACAATAAACACGATTTTTATGAATCATTATGAAACTGTTTTCATCTTAAATCCCGTTTTATCTGAAGATCAGATAAAGGAAACAGTAAAGAAATACGAAGATTTTCTTGTTTCTAACGGCGCTAAGATGGTATCAAAAGAAGATTGGGGACTAAAAAAATTAGCTTACCCAATTCAAAACAAAAAAAGTGGTTTTTACCATTTATTTGAGTACACTGTACCTGGAGATGTAATTAATCAATTAGAAGTAGAGTTTAAGCGTGATGAGCGTTTTATGCGTTATTTAACTGTATCGTTAGATAAGCATGCTGTTTCTTGGGCAGAGAGAAGAAGAGTTAAACTTAAACAAAAAGCTTAATTATGTCATCAATAGAACAACAATCTAAAGGAAAAAAAGACGGAGAAATTAGATATTTAACTCCGCTTAACATCGATACAAATAAGACAAAGAAATATTGTATGTTTCAAAAGTCTGGAATCAAATATGTTGATTATAAAGATCCAGATTTTTTAATGCGCTTTATAAACGAGCAAGGTAAAATTTTACCAAGACGTTTAACAGGTACATCATTAAAGTATCAAAGAAAAGTTGCTGTAGCTGTAAAAAGAGCACGTCACTTAGCTTTAATGCCTTATGTAGCAGATTTATTAAAATAAAATACCGATAACAATGGAACTTATATTAAAACAAGACGTTGAAAATTTAGGATTTAAAGACGATGTTGTAACAGTTAAGAACGGTTATGGTAGAAACTTTTTAATTCCTCAAGGACAAGCGATATTAGCAACAGTATCTGCAAAGAAAGTATTAGCAGAAAACTTAAAGCAAAGAGCTTTTAAAGAAAAGAAAATAGTTGATGATGCTAACAAAATTGCTGATGCTTTAAAAGCATTAGAAGTTAAAATAGCTGCTAAAGTAGGTACAGGAGACAAATTATTTGGTTCTGTAAACAACATAGATGTTGCTGCTGCTTTAGAAAAAGAAGGTCAAACTATTGATAAAAAATTCATCACAGTTACAACTGTAAAACGATTAGGTAAATATACTGCCGTAGTACGTTTACACAGAGCAGTATCTGTAGATTTAGAATTTGAGGTTGTTGCACAAGCAAACTAATATCAAATATTTTAGTACAAAAGCCTCAACTTAGTTGAGGCTTTTTTTTATTAAATTTATATGATTTCTGTTTTCACGGAAATAAAAATTAAATTTTCAATGAAGTATAGTAGACTTACAAAAGAACAATTTGAAGAATTACATCAAGAATTTATAAACTTTTTAGCCACACAATCTATTACGGCAGATGAGTGGGCAAATTTAAAAGTAAATAAACCTGAAATGGCTGAAATGGAACTCGATGTTTTTAGCGATTTAATATGGGAAGGTGCTTTAAATAAAGCAGAGTATCTAGAGCATTTTGCACCAAAGCATATGTATTTATTTCGTTTAGGTGAAGAAAAAATGAATGCCATTGTAGTAAACGTAAAAAACGACGTAGATATCACCACGCAAGAAGGATATACTTGGTTACGTGAAAATTTAATGGACGATAGTGTAGAATTTTTACAAGCTGATAAAGATTATAGCGACGATAAAAACTTGGATAAGTTTAAGATGATTGAACAAGGTGCTGTGATAACTAAAGGCGAATTGTTTACCTATTTTAATAAGCTAATCAATTAAATTTTGTCATTCCTGCGAATGCAGGAATCTATTTCAATTAAAAACTATTATTTTTGTTTCCCTCAGCATACTAGAACAAAAGTTGGTATGATGAGGTTACAATTGATAATAACTCATTAAAAAGATACCCGTTTTCACGGGCATATTATGGCTCAAAAACCAAGCATTCCTAAAGGAACCAGAGATTTTAACCCAGAACAAGTAGCAAAACGCAATTATATATTTAATACCGTTCGTGGTGCTTTTGAAACGTTTGGATTTCAACCTATTGAAACACCAAGTTTTGAAAATTCGGATACCTTAATGGGGAAATATGGTGAGGAAGGAGACCGTTTGATTTTTAAGATTTTGAATTCCGGGGATTATTTGTCCAAAGCAAATGAAGAAGCATATAAAGAAAAAGACTCTACTAAGCTAACTTCAACCATATCTGAAAAAGCCCTACGCTACGATTTAACCGTGCCATTTGCTCGTTATGTAGTACAACACCAAAACGAGATAGAGTTTCCTTTTAAACGTTATCAAATACAACCTGTTTGGCGTGCTGATAGACCTCAGAAAGGTCGTTTTAGAGAGTTCTTTCAATGTGATGCCGATGTAGTTGGAAGTCAGTCGTTATGGCAAGAGGTGGAGTTTATACAGTTATATGATACCGTGTTTTCTGCATTAAAACTAGAAGGTGTTACTATTAAAATTAATAATAGAAAAATACTGTCTGGAATTGCAGAAGTTATTGGAGCTTCAGATAAATTAATCGATTTTACAGTAGCATTAGATAAGTTAGATAAAATAGGCGAGGAGAAGGTGAAAGAAGAAATGCTAAGTAAAGGTATTTCGGAAGATGGAATTTCAAAATTACAACCTTTGTTTACGTTGTCAGGTTCTTTTGAATCTCAAATTGAATCTTTAAAATCGATATTATCTGCTTCTGAAGAAGGACAAAAGGGGATTGAGGAATTGGCTTTTATAAATAGGGCTATTTCTGAATTAGGATTATCAACAGCAACATTACAATTAGACGTGACCTTAGCACGTGGTTTAAACTACTATACAGGCGCTATTTTTGAGGTTTCTGCACCAAAGGAAGTCAATATGGGGTCTATTGGTGGCGGTGGTAGATACGACGATTTAACTGGCATTTTTGGAATGAAAGATGTTAGTGGTGTTGGTATTAGTTTTGGTTTAGATCGTATTTATTTAGTGCTTGAAGAATTAGGATTATTTCCTGAAACGGTTGCAAAAAATATCGAGGTATTATTCATTAATTTTGGTGATAAAGAAGCGTTGTTTAGTTTAAAAGCGATTAAGCAGTTAAGAAAACAAGGTATTAATGCCGAATTATATCCTGATGCTGCCAAAATGAAAAAACAAATGAATCATGCTAATAAGCGCGCGATTCCGTTTGTAGTTTTGGTTGGCGATCAAGAAATAGAATCGAATACTTATACGTTAAAAAATATGATTTCAGGGGAGCAACTTAAATTGTCTTTAGACGCTTTGATATCTCATATTAAATAAAAAAGTCCCGAACATTAATTTAGGACTTAAAGTAACATTAAGTATAAAGCAGATTTTGGATTTCGACTAAATCAAACTTTATTTTATTAATATTTTTTTAGTAAATACCCCTTTTAAGGGGTTTACTTTTATAATATATGTTCTAGAGTTTATGTTGTTTTTGTCGTTACAAGTTGTGTTTCAACATTTACTAAGTTTTAAAATTAAAAAAAACGACTTATTAGGTCAGTTGTTTTGAACTAAAGTTTTTCCGAAATTGTTTTACTTACTTTCCTATTTAACTTTTTTGTTAAATAAAATTGACATGAATTAAGGTTTTTTTCTACATTTTAAGATATTAAGAATGCCCCCAAATTTTTTTTAATAATGCTAATACTTTGGATATTATATTCTTGCAAGAAACTAAATGAAAATATTCGATTCCTTTAGATCACATATTTGATTTATAAAAACATTCATTTTTTAGCAAGTTGTCACTTTATTACGTCTAATTAATAATATCGATTGAATTTTAATTTAGTAACATGTATTTTAATGATTTAATTTGTTTCAATTTTTTTGAATTAGTTACTCAAATTTTGAATAAAAAAAGAGGGCTGGTATTAAAGCAGTCCTTTTTTCTTAAAACTATGTCAAATAAATTTCTATCAAATGCTATTAACTTATTTTTACAACATTGAATAATTTAAATCACATGAAACACATTTTTATTATAGTATTTTCTTTTTTTATTGCAATCTCTATAAAAGGGCAAGCACAAGCACAAGAACTTAATTTTAATGATCCTTTGCCTTTAGACGAGACTATTAAAAAAGGAGTTTTGTTAAATGGTATGACTTACTATATAAAAAGTACGGATGTAGTAAAGGATGCAGCGAGCTATTATATTATTCAAAATGTAGGTTCTATTTTAGAAAATGAAGATCAGCAGGGACTTGCTCACTTTTTAGAGCATATGGCGTTCAATGGTACAGAGCATTTTCCTGGAAAAGGTATTTTAAATACGCTTCAAAAGCATGGAGCTGTATTTGGAAAAGATATTAATGCATATACCTCGTTTGACGAGACTGTTTATAACCTAAGCGATATTCCAACTAAAGATGGCTTAATAGATACTTGTTTAACAGTTTTGCATGATTGGTCAAACTATTTATTGTTGACTGATGAAGAAATTGATGCCGAGCGTGGTGTAATTAAAGAAGAATGGCGTACTGGGCAAAGTGGGCAAAAACGTTTATATGTGAAATCGTTGCCTACAACATATAACCATTCAAAATATGCCGACAGAATGCCTATAGGATTGATGTCGGTTGTTGAAGGATTTGATTATAAATCTTTACGTGATTTTTATCAAGATTGGTACCGAACAGATTTACAAGCAATTGCGGTAATAGGGGATGTTGATGTGAATGAAATAGAACAAAAAATTATAGAAAAGTTCTCGAAAATACCTCCTATTGAGAATCCTAAAGAACGTATTATTATAGACATACCAGAGAATACTGAAATGGGTTTCAGTTTTGGTACCGATCCAGAACTTTCTTCAGCTTCTATAAGTTTTGGTATTCGTCATAAAAAATCTTTGGAAACCGAAACCGTTGCCGATTTAAAACGCGATTTATTACAATCTATGGCCGTTAGTATGTTGTCGTCAAGGGTTTCTGATATTGCCCAAAAACCTGAAGCCTCATTTTTAGCTGGCAGAATTGGTTATACTAGTTTATCAAGAACCACCAACTACTTTTATATGTCGGTTTATCCAAAACCTAATCAGCAAAAACAAGCATTTAAAGAAGTGCTAACTGAAGTACAAAGAGCAGTTAATTTTGGATTTATCCAATCAGAAATCGATAGAGCTATTGCTAACATAAGAACGTCTTACGAAAATCAAATTGCTAAAAAAGAAGACAAAAGCCACGAACAAATAGAGCGCGCAATTCAAAACAATTTCTTGTCAAACCGTACTATGGATGACATTGAAAAAAAGTATGAGATTTCAAAGAAAATTTTGGCAGGTATCACGCTTGAAGAATTACACAGTACTATCAAGAAACTATATGCAAAAAACAACAGGTTTTTAAATATAGCAGGTGTTGAAGGGCAAGATAATTTATCTGAAGATTTAGCGAGAGAAGTGATTCTATCCGTTGAAAATGATAGTTCTTTAAAGCCTTATAACGAAGCCTTAGACGGAAAAACTCTAGTATCTAGTTTAAATATAATTCGTGGTTCTATCAAAAAAACAAAAAATGATAAAGCAGTTGGCTCAACTACATTTATCCTAAGTAATGGTGTACAAGTGCATTACAAATTTGTGGATAAAGAAAAGAACAAAGTGAGTTTGAAGGCTATGAGTTACGGAGGTACGTCGCTTTTAGCTGATGAAGATTTACCTTCGGCTTCATTGGTTCGAAATTTGGTTCAGATGTCTGGTTTGGGTGATTTTACTGCAGCCGATTTAAAAAAGATGTTGGCAGGTAAAACAGCTGGAGTTAGAATAGGATTAAGTGAAATTAGCGAATCACTTTCAGGAGGTTCAAACACAAAAGATGTTGAAACCATGCTTCAAATGGTGCATGTATACTTTGCAAAGCCCCGTTTTGATACCGATGCCTTCAAAGTTCTGGAAAGTAATATAGATGGTTATTTAATTAGAAGAAGTAAGAATGTAAGTGAGCAAATGCGCGACAGTTTGATTGTGACAGTTTATGGAAAAAACAATCCGAAAGAGCGTATTTTTAATCAAGAATATGCCGATAATATCTCATTTGAAAAAATCAAGAAAATATATAAAGACCGTTTCGCTGATGTATCCGATTTTGAATTCTTCATTGTTGGCGATGTCAAAGAGGCGCAATTAAAACCACTTTTAGAGCAGTATATTGCAAGTATTCCAACAAAAAAGACAAGAAGAGAAAATTATAAGGATAATGGTGCCGAATGGGTGTCAAAACATATTGATAAAGATATTTTTTTAACATTGGAAGACCCTAAAGCCAACGTAAATATTATGTATAAAAAAGAGATGCCATTTTCAAGAAAAAACGTAATTTGTACCAATGTTTTAGGTGATATTTTACAATTACGCATTACCGAAACCATAAGGGAAGCTGAAGGAGGAGCATACAGTCCGCGTGCCAGTGCCAGTTTTGAAAGGCAACCAAAACCTCAGGCTATTGTATCGTTCAGTTTTGATTGTAACCCAGATATGGCCGATAAATTGGTAGGTATAGTAAACGGTGAATTGCAAAACATTGCGAATGGTACGATTAGTGATGAAGACTTAAGCAAAATAAGAACCAACTTTTTAAAAGAGTACGAACAAGCAAAAGACAAAAATAGTTTTGATATGCAATTATTGACTAAGTATTTTAGGTTCAAAGAAAATATAAACGACCCTAAACACTTTGAAAGTATAGTAAAAAGTATGTCAAAACAAGACATTCAAAATATCGCTAAACAAGTTTTAAATACTGGAAAATCATACGAAGTTGTGTTTAAGCCAAAACAATAATTTTAAAATTTTAAAAAAAGCATGAAAAAATTAATTTTATTAGTTGCTTTAACAATAGTTTTTATAGGTCAAGCTCAAGTATTAGAACCCGTAAAATGGAACGCTTCGGTTAATAAAATTTCTGATTCAGAATATGAGCTTGTTGCAACAGCCACCATTGATAAAGGTTGGCACTTATATTCTCAATCGGTTCCGAAAGATGGACCAATTTCAACAGGTTTTACATTTGTAGGAAACAAAAATTACCTTAAAAAGGGAAATACTTCGGAAGAGGTAGGATATATCATTGACGACCCTATTTTCGAAATGGAAATTAAATATTTCGAAAAAATGGCAGATTTTAAACAGCGTATAAAATTAAAAGGAAAGGTGCCATTTCAAGTCAAAGGTGCCGTTGAGTTTATGGTGTGCAATGATAGGAGGTGCTTATCACCAACCGAAGTAGAATTGATATTCAATGTAAAATAAATTTGAAGTTATAAAATGAAGAAGTTTCTTTTTGGATTAACGCTATTAATATTGTCTTTAACAACTCAGGCCCAAGTACTAGAACCTGTAAAATGGACTACCTCTGTTGAAAAACTGTCTGATTCAGAATATCAATTAATATCAAAGGCTACTATAGATTCTGGGTGGCATTTATATTCGCAAACCGTTCCAGAAGGCGGTCCAATTGCAACATCATTTATTTATGATGATAGTGAAGGCAATTTTACCATTGTTGGCAATACTAGTGAAGATGAAGGGCATATAGTACAGGATCCTGTGTTTGAAATGGAAATTAAATATTTTGATAAAACAGCAACTTTCAAACAAAAAATAGAGGTTAAAGACGGTTTGGAAACCGTGAAGGGATTTGTTGAATTCATGGTATGCGACGACTCCCGTTGCTTGCCACCTACCGAGGTGGATTTGGAATTTAATATCCTAAGTTCATCTACATCTAATGTAAAAGAACCAACAGGTATTTCAGAATTATCAAAAGGTTCTAAAACCCCCGAATCAAAAAGAGGGTTATGGTCTATTTTTATAATAGCGTTTTTATCGGGGTTCGCAGCTTTGTTAACACCATGTGTATTTCCAATGATACCAATGACGGTAAGTTTCTTTACCAAACAGAGTAAAACTAAGGCCGCTGGAATAAGAAATGCTGTTATTTATGGTATTTCCATTATGGTTATTTATGTTTTATTAGGTTCGCTGGTAAGTTTGATTTTTGGAGCGGATGCGCTTAATGCCTTATCTACCAATGTGTGGTTCAACATAATATTCTTCTTATTATTATTAATTTTTGCGGTATCGTTTTTAGGTGCTTTCGAAATTATGCTGCCTAATTCTTGGGCCAACAAAGTAGATCGTCAAGCTGATAGAGGTGGGTTAATTGGTATATTCTTTATGGCATTGGCATTGGCTATTGTGTCTTTTTCATGTACAGGCCCTATAGTAGGTACATTGCTTGTTGAGGCGGCTTCTGGCGGCAGTCAAGTAGGTCCAGTTATTGGTATGTTAGGGTTCTCATTAGCAATTGCCTTACCATTTACATTGTTTGCGGCCTTTCCGGGTTGGTTAAATTCATTACCCAAATCTGGGGGTTGGTTAAACACGGTAAAAGTTTTTTTAGGGTTTTTGGAGTTGGCTTTAGCGTTTAAATTTCTATCAAATGCAGACTTAGTGCTTCAGGCTCATTTTTTGGAAAGAGAAGTGTTCTTAGCGATTTGGATTGCCATTTTTGGAGTTTTGGCGTTTTATTTATTCGGTAAAATACAATTGCCACACGATTCTCCAGTTAGCCATATTTCGGTAGGAAGATTAAGTTTAGGTCTGCTTGTGTTATCTTTTACTATTTATATGATTCCAGGTCTTTGGGGAGCACCATTAAACTTAATTAGTGCGTTTCCGCCACCACAACATTATAGCGAGTCGCCATACGGAGTAGGGTACACCCAATTGGGTGCTGGTAATTCAGCGAGTCATACGGAAGTTCCAGAAGGTGCGCATTTAATGCCTCCGCATAACATTTTGGCTTTTAACGATTACGACAAAGGTTTGGCTTATGCTAAAAAAGTTGGAAAACCTGTAATGATTGATTTCACAGGGCATGCCTGCGTAAATTGTAGAAAAATGGAGCAGAAGGTTTGGGTAAAACCTCAGGTTTTGGATATCCTAAAAAATGATGTGGTATTGATATCATTATATGTTGATGATAAACGTAAATTGAAAGCAGAGGAGGTTGTCGATTCTGAATTAAAACCTGGTGAAAAGCTGAAATATATCGGTCAAAAATGGAGCGAATTACAAACCATTAAATATAAAACAAATTCACAACCATTTTATGTTTTGATGAGCCATGATAAACAAAATTTGATCGAACCCATAGCATATACGCCAGATGTTGACACGTATTACAACTGGCTCAAGGAAGGGATTTCAAATTTTAAGTAAGAGATCTATTTAATTATAATCATCTCTGCTATTGCAGAGAGCATTTTATTAAAGCATAAACAATGAGTGTAATTGGTAATTTTATAAAAAAGTCTAAATAAGAGTTGCTAAGAATAAATTTATTCATAAAAGCAATACGTCTATCGAATCAGAAACTACAAAAGGGTGGTTTTGATACAGATTTAAGAAGTTAACCTATAAACGGACAATCATTAAATACCATTGAATATCTATGAGAAACCTGTTTTTTATTCTTTTTATTGCGCTTTTTTCTTGTAAAAACACCCAAAAAAACGAATCATTGTTGGTTTCAGGCATTTCGGCAGACTTGGCGACTTATCGTAAAGATCAGGTTTCAGATATCGTTTACCACCTGTCATTCAATATACCTTCTGAGAAGGATAAACGCATTAGTTCTAAACTCGAATTAAGTCTCCAAATAAACGATTTGGAACAGCCTTTATATCTAGATTTTAATGAAGATAAATCCCTTATTAAACAAGTAACTGTTAATGGAGATTTTATTGAAATCAATCATCAAAAGGAACATCTAATTATTGCAGAAACATATTTGAAGAAGGGCAAAAATGTTGTTACAGTTGTTTTTGATGCCGGGGAAACATCATTAAACAGAAGCGACGATTATTTGTACACGCTATTGGTTCCCGATAGAGCCAGTACCTTGTTTCCTTGTTTTGATCAGCCCGATTTGAAGGCAAATTATATATTAGATATCACTGCGCCTAAAACCTGGCAAGTGTTATGTGGAGCGCCATTGGAATTAAAGGAAGACAATCATGATTATATCAGATATCTCTACAAGATGTCAGATAAAATGAGTACTTACCTGTTTTCATTTGTGGCGGGCGTGTTTAATAAAACGACACAGCGTCCTGAGGATATGGAAATGACACTGTTATTCAGAGAAAACGATTCTGTTAAGATAAATGCTAGTGTAGATGATATTTTTATGTTGCATCAACAATCACTCGATTTTCTGGAAGATTATACCCAGTATGATTTTCCATTTCAAAAGCTGGATTTCGTTGCTATTCCTGAATTTCAATATGGGGGTATGGAACATGTTGGCGCTGTTCAATATAGGGAATCGTCATTGTTTTTAGATGAAACAGCAACTCAAGAGCGATTATTGAACAGAGCACAATTAATTGCGCACGAAACGGCGCATATGTGGTTTGGAGATTTGGTGACCATGAAATGGTTTGATGATGTTTGGTTGAAAGAAGTATTTGCCAACTTTATGGCTGGTAAAATAGTAAATGGTTCTTTTCCTGAAATAGATCATAGATTACGTTTTATGCAGGAGCATTATCCGAGTGCTTATAGTGAAGATAGAACCCTTGGGGCTACACCTATTCGTCAGAAACTGGGTAATTTAAAAAATGCGGGCACCCTTTACGGTAATATTATTTACCATAAAGCACCAATTATGATGCGTCAGCTTGAAATTATTTTGGGAGAAGCACCTTTTAGAAGCGGAATGCGACAGTATGTAAAAAAATATGCGAATGGTAATGCCGATTGGAATGACCTAGTGACAATATTAGATAACGAAACCTCAATAGACCTAAAGCAATGGAGTGAAGTTTGGGTAAATCAATCTGGTCGTCCTATAATTTCAGATCAAATAGCTTATAAGGATGGGAAGATTTCAAATTTCGACATATATCAAAGTGCAGAGGATGGTAGCGACAATCTTTGGACGCAAACGTTTAGTCTTGGATTGGTTTACGACGATTCGATACATATAGCTTCTATAAACATTAAGGATAAAAAAACAACATTAAGTAGTGTGATTGGTATGTCTAAACCTCGATCAATTATTTACAATTATAAAGGACTCGGGTATGGCGTATTTCCAATGGATCTTTCAAATGCTAGTATTTTTGAAATAAAGGATGACGTAGCACGCAGTTATAGCTATATTAATTTATATGAAAGTATGCTCAATAACCATTTATCTGTTAATAGCGCTTTTAATGAGCTGTTAAAAGGTATTAATACTGAAAAGGACGAGCTTATTGTCGATTTGATTTCTAGTGAAATAAGAAGTGTATTTTTGAAATATTTTACCGAAGAACAACGTGAAAAGATGTTAGGAACATTGGAGAATATTCTAAAAGAACGATTAAGTAAGAATTTGCAACCAGGCATTAAAAAGACAATATTTAATTTATACAGAAGTATAGCTTTTACAATCGAAGGCAAGGATTTTTTATATGGGGTTTGGAATAAAACTAAAATGATAGAAGGTCTAAGGTTAAATGAAAATGATTATACCAATTTAGCGGTTACACTGGCCATTTATAATCATGAAAAAAGCGATGAAATTTTAAAAAAGGCATTAGACGATATTGTAAACTCAGATAGAAAGAAACGTTTCGAATTTATGCTTCCGTCATTGTCAAATAAAGAATCAGACAGGGATGCTTTTATGATATCATTATCCAAACCAGAAAATAGGGAAAAAGAATCATGGGTATTATCGGCATTAAGCAATATACATCATCCATTGCGACAACAGTCTGCAAAAAAGCATTTAAGACTTTGTTTGGATTTATTAGAAGAAATTCAGCTTACAGGTGATATCTTTTTTCCTAAATCATGGCTTAATGCCACAATTGGAAATTATTCATCGCATGAAGCGTATAAAGTGGTTCAGGATTTTTTAACTGATAATCCTAATTTTAATCCAGTTTTAAAAAACAAATTGTTACAATCTACAGACGGACTATACAGAGTTCGAGAATTAAGAAAGCCATAGGTGTTATTATTCTTATTTTAAGTGATAAAAAAATGATTCTAAATTATTGGACTAAGATAGTTGCTTGATGTCGATTTTTTTAGCTCAATACCATAACCATATGCACCATAGTTGATGTTCATTTTTGTACGAGTTGATTTGTGAGATGTCGTTATCAGTAATTGTATCTATTATTACATTATGGAGAAAGACAAAGAACGGTAAGCTAGTTTTGAGTCAAAAGATATAGATAAGTCAAAAGATATGGTTACTTTTTTTAATTATATAGAGTTGTTCCAAATATTTTTATTTTATATGGCCATTGAGCTTCAGGCTTATTTGATTTATTTTCACCCCGACTAACAGGTAAAGTCCAATGTTCAGTTGGAGCACCCATAACAACTAACCATAAATATGCTGTGTTTTTTGGAATCTTAAAAGTAGCTATCCCTTTTTCATCTTTGAACATATCTCCATAAATACGGCTACCATCTTTTAACGATGCAAGAAAACCATAGCGCCAACCAGACTTATCTGTTTTAATAACATTATATTCATTATCAGTAGCAAGTCCTTTAAATTTTAATTTAACTTTTGTTCCTGCTTTTGGAACGTTAAGTTTTATACCATTAAATCCGTAATTTTGTGGACAGTTCATAGAATCTATTTTATACCAACCATGTCCTATATCATTAAGTTTGCTGATGTGTTGATTAGCATATGATTTGGCTACATTTTCAATTCTTTTTAAATCCCATGTGATAAATTTTATTGAAGCATCAAACATTTCATTATTAAATTGTTCTTGTGTTAAGTTTTTGATGCGTTTATAAGTCATAACAACATCTTCACCTTTTTGGGTTGATCGACATAAGTTACCCCAAAACTCAATTCCATATTTATTGGACCAGTATTCAAGTACATAAGGGGAATGATACATGTTTGCAGGATGTAAAAAAGCATAATGTGTCCCTTTTAAAAAACCCTTTAAATGGTAGTTTTCAAAAGTCATCCATTGAGGATAAACTTGCCACAGCATATATTGTGCAGACATTTCCATAATGGGACCTTCAGGTCCTGTTTTACTATCAGCACGACTCATGTATTGAAAGGAGTGACCTATTTCGTGAGCCAATGCACCATAAGGCGGTTTGTTTATTCTTTTGGCAGGTGTCCATAAAACACCCACTTTTTCTTCTTCACCACCACCAAAAGCGGTGTTTTCATCACCTCCAAAAACGTATATGAGTAATTTATAGGTATCACTAATAGAATTTCCTTTTTGTACCAATTTTAAATCATTTACATAAAAATTGTAAAAGCGTTCACACTCAATAATAGCTTTTTTGGGATTGAAACGTTTGGTTGAATCTGAGTTAGTCATGGGATCATTACCATATTCTTTATGCCAGAACATAGCGATGTTGTCTGATTCTATCATACGGCTATAACTGTAATCACTTTGAGGGTTGTCATAATTGTTGTTTTCTGCGACATACCAAACTTTTGAAGGGATGTATAACGTCTTCTTTAAAATATTTTCTTGAGCATTAGTAACACTAAAAAGTGATAAAAATAGAAATGCAAAGCTTTTCATAAAGTGGCTCATATTCAATTATTCTTTGGTGATTATAGCGCTCCATCCGCCACCTGATGCGATGTTTGCAGTCGCCTTTGTGCTTTTGGTAACATGTAATGTTTCTATTTTATAATCTTGAGCAAACATATCTACATTTATACCATCTCTATATACTTCCATGTTATAAGAGCCTTCACCCAAAAAGCTCAAATTAAGGGGTAACGATCTGGCATTGGAATCTGTCATTCCTCCAATGTACCAAGTATCTTCTTTCCTTCTGGCTACAACTATATAATTGCCCACAGAGCCATGAAGCACTTTAGTTTCATCCCAAGTAGTTGGAATTTTAGTTATGAAGTCTACTGTTTCTTGCTCTTTATAATAGGTTGATGGCGATTCACACATCATTTGTAATGGTGCTTCATAAACGACGTACATAGCGACTTGATGCGCCCGTGTACCTAAACTCATGGGGCGATCGAAACTGATGGCATAATTTTTAGTTTGTTTGTTTATCATTGCGCCTGGTGTAAAATCCATAGGGCCTGCTGCCATACGAATAAATGGAATGGTTACATTATGTTCGGGTGTAATATCTTCGCTCCATTTATTATTTTCATTGCCTCTTACTCCTTCGTAATTGACTACATTTGGATACATGCGTCGTAACCCAGAAGGTTTAAATGCTCCATGGAAATCTACCAATAACTGAAGTTTAGCACACTCTTTTGCTATTTGCTCGTAAGAGTTTACCATATATTGGTCGTTACGTTGCATATAATCAATTTTGATACCTTTAGCCCCCCACCTTTTATAGGTTTCAAGAATTTCTAAAAGGTTTTCATCAAGTGGTTTCCAAAGTACCCAAAGTATGATACCAACATTTTTTTCGTTACCATACCTAATTAATTCATTTATATCCATTTCTGGATTAAAGTGCAAAATATCTGTAGTAGATTTTGTCCATCCTTCATCTAAGATTATATACTCGATGTTATTTTTTGAAGCAAAATCTATATAGTACTTGTAAGTATCATCGTTTAGACCTGCTTTAAAATCTACTCCGTAAATATTGTTGGCATTATACCAATCCCAAGCAACTTTTCCTGGCTTAATCCAACTAGTATTTTTTATAACAGTTGGTTTAGCCAATTGATAGGTTAAATTGCTTTCTATCAAAGTGCGATCGTCATCACTTATAATAAATACACGCCAAGGATATACTCTCTTTCCTGTTGTTTGGGCAATATAATCCGCCTCTTTTGTAATGGTTTGAACACGATCAGATTTTCCATTTTTATCAACAGCTTCTAATACATATTTTGGAAATATAGCATTCATGGTAGTGCTGGCATTTCCTTTTAAAAATAAGCCTGGATAATCAATAAGTGCAGTTTCAGTAAATAAAACCTTAGCCTTATTTGTAATAAATAATACAGGAAGACTGCAAAATTCGTTAGTTAAAATTTCTGGTAAGGATTTATCTAAATACAAACGTTCATTATGGGAATACATGGATTCTTCTTGCGGAAACAAAGATTTAGTGCCTTTAGGAAAGGTAAGTGATATATTTTCTGAAACAACTTGGCGTCTTGCATGCGCTTCATCAATAAACTGATAGGCAACCCCATCGTTATAAGCTCGAAAGTTGAGTTTATAATGACCTCGATATGTTATTGAAATTTCGGTATAGTCATCTTTTATTTTAGAATCTTTATGGGCAACTACAGGATGTATAGTTTCAGAAACACTTTTAATGGTATGTTTTTTTACTTTTGGATTTGTTCCGAAATCTGTATTGGACGTAAAATCCATACCAGCTTCAGCCTTTTCTATAATAACGTTACCGTTTAGAGAGGCAGACCATATAATATTATCTGAATTATCAATGCTTATTCGTATGTTGCCATCTGGAGATTTGATTTCATAATTTTGAGAGTGTGCTTGGCAAATGATAAAAAAAATAGATATATAGGATAGTGTTTTTTTCATTTTTAGTCTTTAGTTAAATGTAATGCTTATGAATATTTTTAGTTTATATAAATCAGGATTATTTAATTTTTAAAAATAATTCATTTTAAAAATAATTATCAGGTAATTGTTCACCTTGTTTTGTTGTTTATTACCCATTTACTGCTTTAAACTTATAATATGTTGCTTATTACTAATTGGAAGTATAAATGTTTTTGTGTTTTCTAGCTTGTTTTCGTCGGGGTTTAACTTTCTATCATCAATAAAAACCTGCCATTTACTTTTTGAGAAAAGCGTCATTTTAGTATTATGATTAAAAATGGGCATTATTTTCAATTGTTAATATGATTTCGTTTTTTGTTTTAGAGTAGGTGATAGGTCTATCTTTTTTAAAACTATCCCGATTAATAGTTATTCCTGTTTTTTGTTTATTGGAAACCACCCAGAATGCATTCAAAACTCCATCTTTTGGTAAAATAGAAAACGTGTTATTTTTTAATGTATGGGTTTCTCCATAAGTAAACCAACTAAAAATGGGATCTTCTGCTAAAATGGTTGCAGCAGTTCTAAAAATAGCACCATTTCCTAAATCGGCTTCACCATCATAATGTCAAGAGCCTCTTGGGTTCATTCTGTTCTTGAGCCAGATTCCGCCATTTTTTTACTGACTGAATGCTCAATCCATGGCGCCATTGTTTTCTTTTCCTGAAAACCAATAACCATAAGTTAGAGGCTTCTATTCCAGTATTTATTAAAGTGTAAGAGCTTAGGTAAGAGGCATAGCCTAATTGTAGCCAATCGCAAGGAGTTTCAGAGAAATTTAATGCATAATCTAAAATACTCCAACCTCCCATTCTAGCCATATAGCTTAAAGTATCATCTGAACCTAAAGAATAACAGGAGTTATTAATCTATCCTCTTACTGCTAAGCCTTATGAATGCTGACGTTCCATAAATAATTTACTATCTTTCATAGTTGCTTTTGGATGTGAATACCATTTTCTTAATTTAACGTCATACCAAAGGTTTGAGTCTGGCTTCATTGAAGTTTCTTTATCGTTAGGAATAAATACATTTTTTGCTGCTAAAAAGGGAGCCTTACACAATGCTGGGTCGTCACTTGCTAAAACGTAACCCCACCAATTATCGAAACCATCTGTATTATCTAGATCTCTAAGTTCTTTAGCATCCATATCCCAAACCGAATACAAACCATTATACCATTTTATAGAATTGGTATGCTGTTGTTTATATACAATAAACTGGCTTCGTTTTTTTATTGCCATTATAATAGATGGACAACATGTTTTCTCCTAATTTTTTAAAGTTTACTTCGTAAATTTCAGTATCAGTATTGTTTGATTTTAAATATTTTGTTTCAGTGAATTCAGGATATTCAACGATTATAAAGTCTATCTTGTTTTTTGAACGCAAAGCGAATTTGGCTGTTAAATCTTGCGGTATTGTCATTCCAGGAACTATCCTTGTATCAAAAAGATGGTTTTTATATAGGATGTCCCGCATCTCATTATAACTATTAGCCCATTCTATTCTAAAGCCATATTCGGCCATATCGCCATTTGTTCCGTTCGGATTTAGTTATAATGTTGTATTGTCCAATTTCCAACTTCCCAATTTTTATTTGCTTGCGGCAAGTGCAGAATGAATAAATACATTACCTGTTTCATTAAAATATTCAAGTTTTGTTTCTGGTTTACTCATAACTATTAAGTATGGAGCTTCACCTGAGGGCCTTGTAAAATAAATAAACCACTATGGACTTCCAGTCCATAGTTTTTAACAAAAGAATGAAATTCTTTCTTAACATTACTCTAATATCCAGTTGCCTTTTTCCGTATTGGGCTTATCCTTGTGATGCTCAAGATATTCTTGAACCATCTCATCTGTTATCTGACCTGTACTCTATATCCAACAGCCCAAAAAGACGATCCAATACTGTTTATTTAACTTCGGAAACTCTTGTTGTAAAAGACGAGAGGAACGACCTTTTAATTTCTTTACCAACACTTACACTCATTTATGGTGGGTACTCAACGTGCATATGAATATGGTCTTTACTCACAACACCCTTTAAAATATGGACATCATTAGAATTACATATCTGTATCAACAAATCTCGACAGCGATTTTCAATATCTCCCTGTAAAACGGAATAACGATATTTTGTTACCCAAACTGAATGACAACTTAAATTACTTATCGAATGTGAATTCTTGCGGTAGTTTGACATACAACAAAACTAAAACATTTATAGAAACTAAAGTAACTGCAATGAAATTGCAGGGTTTTAACCTTTAACTTGATAATAAACGAGCCATTTTCTGCTATATGTTGGTGTTTTACAAAACCTTATTCAAAAACATAGTTTGGGTCTTCGCCACTTGGTTTTTTCCAAGGGAGCGGGATAGATAAACTTCCAATGTTCATTGGGAATTTGCTAATATTTTGAATTTTTATATTTCAATCGATGCCACCATTTTTTTACCGAAAATGAACGCTCCATCTTTATAGGCATGCCTTTTAGAAAATCAGTATAAACAGTATTTTTACCATTTTGAGTTACTGTTGTTTTATAGGTGTACAAATCTATCCAGCCTCCATAAACAATTTCATATTGTACTTCAGCCTTGCCCCAAACAGATCCGGAGTTAACAATATTCGCATGGTGTAAATCCTTAGGTGAATAAATTTTACTGATACTATCCTGATTTAGTTCAACAATAATATTAGAATCTTTTATAGTATAAATGCTTG
The DNA here is from genome assembly GCA_031826515.1 of Flavobacteriaceae bacterium HL-DH10. Taxonomy (NCBI): domain Bacteria; kingdom Pseudomonadati; phylum Bacteroidota; class Flavobacteriia; order Flavobacteriales; family Flavobacteriaceae; genus Thalassobellus; species Thalassobellus suaedae. The sequence goes on from CP134536.1 coordinate 3,096,283, forward strand.
TATTTTGACTATTTAAGTTTTTACTGCTAACTATAAAAAATACTTTTTGATGTGTAATTCATGATTATTGTTTTATTTAAAGAGGATAAGATTATTACTCAGTTCATTTTGAAATATTAGCTGTATGATGGAAATTAAGTTAGAATTACAATTTAAGCATGTATTTGTAAGTTTAAGCCTTTATTGTTACCTGAAAATTTGTGTAAATTATTTTTGTTTTTGTAGAGTAAAAGAAAAGTCCTCTGTATTAGAGGAATTTTTCATGACAAGACAAATAATTATTGAATAGAAATATTCTTTAGTTTTTTTTAGGAGAGGTTGCTTTCATGAGATTTTTTAACTCATTTTCGTTTAGAGCATAGTCATACATTTTTAGTGAAGATATATATCCCGAATAATTTTCACCAATATCTGAGGCACCAATAATTATTTTAGCATTATCAATAGCAGAGGAGAGGAGCATGTTTTGGGAATTATCTAAAACACCATCAACATAAATTTTCTCTACAACACCATCAAACGTTAAAACAATATGATGCCATTTATTAGCTTCGGGTACGTTGTTGTATTTCATGTCAAAATGACCATCTAAATGTGGTGCAGCACCGTAATGTCCACTATTATAAGCAAAAGCATTATATGAATTGGCTAACCTATATTTATATCTGTTACACCAAGAAGCTAGAATCTCACCTTCATTTGAAACCTCTGGATTTTTCACCCAAGTTGCCATAGAGTATGAACCATTCCATGCTAATTGTTCAGGAACTGGTTTATTTAACACTAAAGAGCCTTTAGTAAATTTAAAAGCTTCAATACCTTCATCATCTGTATCAATTGTTACATCTCCTTTTATAGAAAAAACACCACCTATAGACCCTTTGTTTTCAATGACTGCATTCGATTTATCTTTTGAAATCCCTTCTAAATTTAAATCAATCAACATATCATTTTTACTTCTAATAGCTGGTTTAATTTTAGACTTTTTATTTTTGAGTTGTAAAGGAATATCAAACAACGAGCTATAAACTTTTATATTCCAAACAGCAGCGTATAATCCTGATTTTTCTGTTCCTGAAATGGTTAACTTAATATAACGTGCATTTACGTTATTGTCATCAATCATAGGACTTCCAGAGGTTTGATCATTGGATTTATTCGAATACATTTCCCAGGTTTTCCCATCTTCAGAATATTCTAAAGTATATTGGTAATAATAACTAGCAAATTCAAATTGCGTCATGACTCTGGCTACTTCTTGCACAGAACCTAAATCGATCGTTAAATTTTGTGGTAGTGAATTATCGCCTGCTTTCCACATGGTTGCATTATTATTATCGATAGCAAATTCAGACATATAATTATAATCGTATTCTAGTGATTTTAAATGATAAGAAGAAGATGCGGTTACCCTAGTATTATACGCAATATTTTCTGGCACTTTAGAATTTACAATATTTTCGATGCCTTTCATGGTTGGCACAACGGTTTTTATGGTAGAATCGTTTTCAAAAATCATTTTGTCAATACACACTTGTCTTGACAGTCCACCGCGTGTCATTGGGTAATCGTGCTTATGGTATACGATGTAATAATCGTCACCATCCTGCAAAACCGAGTGATGTCCAGGACCGTGTGTTGTTTTATCTTCATTAGTACTTAAAATAGGATTATTTTCTCCTGGAGTAAATGGTCCATAAGGGCTATCTGCATATGAGTACATAACTTTATACGTTTCGTCATGACAAGACTCTCCCGAATACATAAAAATATATTTATCTCCTTTTTTCATCAAATATGCTGCCTCAAAAGAATTTGGAGTTTGTTCTAAAGGAATATTGGTGGAATTCACCATGTCTTTCATGGTATTTGTATCTAATTCACCAACCGCATAACCGCCATTGTAATGTACCCAAGTACCCCAATAACCATATACTTTCCCATCGGTATCAGTAAAAAATTGAGCATCTAATGAAGGAAAACCATCTCTTGGATATCCGTTTGGAATAACGGGCTTATCATTTTCGTCTAACTTTGTCCAAGGTCCCACGGGAGTATCAGACACATAGCCATATATGTTACAACCAATTTCACAGTTGCCGAAGTATAAATAATATTTACCATCCTTTCCCTTTACAATATCTGGAGCCCAGAAATTTGTAATAGGCATATTTGTAAAAGAAGGAATCTCCATCGTATAATTATACCAATTTTGTAAATCGTTACTATACCAGACAGTAGGAGCTCCTGAAGCTAACATTTCATTATCTGTAGTGGCATAGATATAATAGATATCCCCAAACTTTTTAATAGTTGGGTCTGCATAATAACCAGGTAGAATAGGGTTACTTGAAAAATTAGGCAAACTATCTGATACTTTTTCTTTACAACTTGTAAACAAATATGTGGTAATAAAGAAGATGAAAAACACTGATTTTTTAAGCATCGTATTTATATGTTTTTTTAAAATTTTAGAACTATACTTAATTGGTTTTTAAGCACAAAACACCCCTATTAACAAATATAAAATACTATTATTTTAATCGGTGTTAATTATTACCTCATATATTGTAAATATTAGCTTTTCGCTTTTTCGAATTACTTTTGAAATAATTTATAGAAGTATGAAGCTGCGACCAAATCTTCTAAAGCATGACCTACAGACTTAAACAATGTAATTTCAGAATCAGAAGTTCGACCAGATTTTATGTTACTACATAATTCGAACAAATCTGCTTTAATAGTTTCTTTAGATAAAATCCCTTTTGATAATGGTATGGCTATATCTCCACTTTCTTTTAATCCGCCTTGGTAGGTATCTAAAAAAACATTCGATTTTTTTATAGCTTCATCATCGGCTTCTCTAGTATCTTTTTTATAAGCACCTACTAAATCGACATGCTGGCCTTTTTTTAACCATTTACCTAAAACTAAAGGGGTAGGAGATAAGGTTGCAGAAGAAATAATAGCTACTTCAGAAATTTTATCTTCTATATGGTCAATGGCAATACATTTAAACGCTTCATTTTTTAAATTATCACAAATTTTCTGAGATTTTTCTAATGTACGTCCCCAAACATACACTGTTTTAATAGGTCGAACAGAAGTATGGGCTTTAATTAGATTGATTGATAATGCCCCCGTTCCAATCATTAACATCGAGGATGCATCTTTTCTAGAAAGAAAGCTACTAGCTAGTGCTGATGCAGCTGCGGTTCTTTTTGCTGTTAGCGATTTTGCTTCTAAAATGGCTTTAATAAATCCTTTATGCCCGTCTAAATAAATATACATACCTTGTATTGCTGGCAAATTATATATTCCATTATTGGGACTTACAGTTGCAATTTTTACTCCTAAGTCATTTCCAGGATTAAAAGCAGGCATCAATAACAACGTAGAATCTTTTTCTTCTTTAGGGTTCGAAAAATCGTGGTGATGGCGCATTGGAACCTCAATGTCAGCATTTGAAAAACCTATTTTAAGTGCCTCTATTAATCCAATAAAATCACAGTTCTCATTTATGAAATCATCTGTTATGTAAGGAATTGTTGTGTTCATGTAAAATGAATTTAAAAATAAACCCCAAGGAAATTAAATGGTCTTGGGGTTAAAGGTTAAATATAAAAACCAAATAATGAATAGTTTTTACAACTTAATAGTCATACTGTTTTTTTGTAATGGAATTTCAAAAGCGCCTCTAACTTTTGCAAATGGAAGCTCTAAATCATTATTCGATCTTAAATAGGCTTTTGGTGTAAACTTATCTGCGCTATTTAAAGTGATTTCTACAGTATCTGTTTTTGTATTATAGGTTACTTTTTCGAATGTTCCTGCATCTAATGTTAGCCAAAGTTTTTTAGAAGCTATATATACTTTAGATTTTGCAGCTGTTGTTATATTAACCTCAACAACTTCTTTTTTAGTATTTAAATTTCCTCCAAAAGCTACCCAACCTAAATTTTCATCATTTACAATATAAGTTGATGTATTAACAGCATAACCATAAAACCCAGAACCATAGTCTCCAGACAAGTAGTCTATTCTAAGCTCCGTAGGGTATGAGTGAAACGCTGCGGAACCAAAACCATCTTGTGTAATATTAGAAATACCACCTAAAAGCCCTCCATAACCCACTTTTAATAAATAAAAATCATTTGTTTTCCTGTATTGTTTAAGTACAGGAATGGCATTTAAGGATGAGCCATAGTGGTGAATTTGTCGTTCTACTCTCGATAGTTTTCCGCCATATAAAAAATCCCAATATCTGCGCGCATTTCCATTGTATGCCCAATGTGGCATGGTTGGCATATATGCTAAAATGGCATTAAGTGTTATATTGGCTTTCCAATGATATCCAAAATAATCAGACCACATATATACTTCTTCTTGTCCTGTTGAATCCCAAGGCATTTCACTACCAAAAGGGTAATCTAAAGCTTTCCAATGATCTGCTCTTTCTTTCATTCTAGCTTCTAAATCTGAAGCCATTTCTGTATAATTCTCTGTTTTTAAATCTTTTAAAATATATAAAAACACGGATCCTTCCATTTGGCCAAACTGCGCATAATAAGGAGCTTGGTCTACCATCGCAATAGTCGTGTGATAAGCTTGTTTCAAATACCAATCCCAAGTTCTATTATCAACTAGACCTTCGTGATATCTTGCCAAACGGTACATAGTCCAATAAGCTGCAGCTACGTGCGGATAATTATAAGACCTTCCTGGATCATTAGCATGTTTATGATCCCAAGCTGTCCACGATTTATAGTTTTCATCATCACTATAAGTTCCTTTAGGCAATGAATCTGGCTCATAGTAAAAAACACTTTTTTTAACACCATATTTGTTTTTTCCTTCTTTGTATTGAATAACTCCCCAAAGTGTACTATCTACAAACTGTTCTAGTTTTTTTATTTCTTCTTTATCTGGTTGAATCAACTGCTTCATAATAGCAGCTAACCAACTACCAGCACCACCTTCATCACTTAAACCGCTAATCCAAGATCTACTATCTTTTGTTACTTGTTTTTTTGTTTCGTAATCGTAGCTTATTACAGATGGATTTCTTTGAAATGGATCGTTAGGCTCATCAAACCATTGTTTTGTAGTTAAGAAATGACCAAAATCTTTTATTACTTCGGTTTCTGGTTTGATAACCTTATAATTTATGGTTTGTTTTACTCCATTTTCGTAATTAATGGTTAGTCTAGCACGTCCCCATTTTTTACCATGAACTTTATATTTCTTTAGCCCTTTATCTGTTAAGCCTTCCTCTTTTATTTTAAGGGCATCTTTAGGTTCTACTTCAAAAGAACTCACATTACTTTTGTAATTTAAAAATAATTGAGACTCAATGTCTAATGGAAGTACATAACCTGGTATACTTGTCGCCACAGGTTGTTCTTCTTTTACAAGCGTATTTTGAATAGCTTTAATACCTTCAGAAAGGACAAACCTTAAAGAAAAATCTTTAGATTCATTTGGTTTTAAAATTAATGATGTTGGCGTATTCCATTCGTTAACTCCTTTCCACTCATTATCACCATAAGCTTTACTATATACCATCCATTCGTGAAATCCTTCAAAAACGATACTTCTAGGAGTCGGGTCGTCTAATAACGGGCGATACGCTTCAAAAGCCATGTTTTTTTGAGGTAAAACTAAAAGTGATGGACCTCGACCACTCAGTCTTTTTACTTCTAAATATCCTGCATCCATACCGATATAAGGATCGAAAAATACATTTTGAGCATGTGTTTCGTTTAATGATTTTCCTTCTAAAATATTATTGAAAATCATAGGAATTCCTAAAGCGCCGATTTCGATGTTATTTGCCGATTTATTTATTATTTCAAATCGTAATACCAATTTGTCATTATCAATTTCGTAAAAACGTTTAATTGTGACAGGAATATCGTTAGGTAAGGTGTTTGCCAAATCGGCTCCAGCAACGATAGTTCCAAATGGTTCTATAGGTGTCACTGCAGACCGTTTAGCAGCTGTTGAGTAACTTTTCCAATCCCTATCAATTTCTTTAATTCTTAAATTGATATCACCTAAGTGATACAAACCATCTTTATCTCTAATTTCTAATCGGTCACTAGGCGTAAAGTCAAAATTTAAATCTTTAATAGGTTTTAGTCCAGCAACGGTTTGAGAAGCCTTAACTAATTTTAATTGAAAATCTGGTGTGTTAAATTTTTGATAAACATCAGCAATGCCTAATGTTGGCTCTTTTTCTTCAATTCTGCTCCAATAACCTTGAGCTTGAATAGAGCTTGTTGCTATTAAAAATAATACAATATAATAGCTGTGTTTTATTTTCTTATTCATTATATTTTTCTATTTAAATTCTGTTGAGAATTTCCAATTCGTTTTATAATTTTTATTTAATGGTAAGTCCTGTAATAAGCTTCTTAATAACTCAATAGGCATCATGTTTTCTTTTAAAACACGATCATGAAATTGTTTCTCGGTCCAACCTTTTGCTAACATTTCATTTCGCAAAGCATAAAATTGTAAACCACCTGTCATATATGCCATTTGGTACAATGGTGGTGTATAACTTGTCGCAAATGAACGTCTAACTTCAGCTTCTGCATTAGCATATTCGTGTCCCACTTCATCTACTAACATATCAATACATTCTTGAGGAGTCATCTCTCCTAAATGATATTTTAATGAAAAAACAATACGGGCACATCTATGAATTCTCCAAAATAACATCCCTAGTTTTTGTTCTGGTGTTTTAGGGAATTCTTTGTTCCATAAATTTATTTCCCAGTATAAAGCCCATCCTTCCATCCAAAATGGTGTATCGAATGTTTTACGATAGCTTTTATTACGTGCGTTCATGAAAAACTGAAGGTTGTGTCCAGGTAATAATTCGTGTTGGACTGTGGCTCTTGAGAAATTAGGATTATTACCACGCATGCTCATCATCTTATCATCTTCACTCATATCTTGTGTAGGGTAGGAGATGCTTATTTCCCAACCACCCGTAAAGAAAGGGTTCACTTTTTGGCGTTCTGGAGTCATCATAATCATACCCCAAGTTTCTTTAGCCATTTCTGGGAAAGTAATTAAATCTCTTTCTTCAATAAAGTCAACAGATTGATTGTATAGGTCCGTAATGACTTGAGGTTGTTCTCCAACAGGTACATAGGTGTCTTTAACGTGTTCTAAAGCTGCTTTCCAGTTGGTTCCGTAACCTAATTCCTTTGAAGCTTTTATCATTTCTTCTTTACACCAGTCAAACTGCTTTTTTGCAGTTTTTATCATATCTTCTGGCGTATAAGGAATATATTCAAAATTTAAACTTTCAATAAGTGCTTCTCTCCCTATAGGTCTTCCAACAATTCCGCTACCGTCATCTTTAATGCTAGATTTAGAGTAATTGTCTTTAAGTGAATCGGCATATTCTTTTAATTTACTTGATAAATTTTCATAAGGTTTTTCTACCCACCACGTAAAATCGGGATCGTAGCCGTAATAAAAAGAATAGGCTTCTTTTAGCGCTTTGTTAAAAGATTTAATAACTTTAGAAGCCTTTTCAGCCATTAACCAGTTTTCAAAAGGTTTTTCATTACTTTCTTTAATTTGCTTTTCTAAAGTTTTACTTGCCTTGTGTAATATGGTTCCTAGGGCTTGTGCTTTTGGTTTTTTACCACGTCTTCTTTCTATTAAAAACGGATAAATTTCTTTAGTGAAATCTGCAACATAAGCAACTTCCTTAAAAGCTTTGTAATCTATATTTAAAAAGTAGCTTTCTTTTGCGATTAGATTTTTTAAAAGCAAATAGTCTACCTTTTCTTGTTGCGTCAAATTTTCAAAATCGATAGCTTCGATTTTTTCATCCCAGATTTTATATAAGGTTGTAAATCGTTGATAATATTCTTCAGATTCTTTATTATTATAGAACGTATTTAAAGCACGTTTATCTGCTGAAAACGTGTTTACTAGGTCTATTAAATTACTTTGGGCAGTTACTACCATAGATAAAAGAAAAATGATTAAAAAATAATATGATTTTAAAGTTTTATAGTTCATTGTTTTTAGTTTTTTTGTTATAATAAGAACTATTTTAAGTTGACATTAAGATAAACTGAATGACGTCCGTATGTTTCATAAAAGGGTTTAAAAACAGCATCATCTATAGTAAACTCTAACTTTTTAGGATCTCCTTTTATGGATTTACTAAGGTCTTTAACGTCAAAGGTTACTTTGCGCCAATCTTTTCTAGCTTCAGGTTCTTGAGCCGCTAATAAAATAGGTCCGTAAAATAAACTGGCAATATTTTCTTGATCCATAACTGATTCTAAATGAAATTGAAATGGCATAGTTAATTCAATAGTATCTCCACTTTTCCACTTACGGCATAAAGTGAAATAGCTTCCTGGTTTGGCATCCACTTTTTTGTTTTTTCCATTTATTTTCATAAAAAAGCCTTTGGTTGCCCAATGTGGTACACGCACGTTAATATCAAATTTCCCTTTTCCTTTGATGGTTAAAAGTGTATGATCTTCTTTTGGAAAAGCAGTTGATTGCTCTATTATAACATTTTTTTCTGTCCAGTTTAAAGTAGATGGTACATAAAGATTTACATACAAACTATTATTATCAGTACTTTTAAAATAAATGGAATTCTGAAGTTTTGTGCTACTCTCAAGTGCCGTGCCATTACAACAAGTAAAACCTTTCATATCTGGATTGCCAAAGTGTTTCATAGATCCAGGTCTTAATGGCACATGATACGTGTTTGCTGGACTATCTTCTGCAACAGAAGCAAGAATATGGTTGTATAAACCACGTTCGTAATAATCCATTAACTCTGCACGAGGATCAAATAGAAACAGATTTCTTGATAGCTTTAACATGTTGTATGTTGCACAAGTTTCATTTTGTCCTCCAGACGACAAACCATTTTTGTAAATGGTTGCTGGTTGTGCTATAAAACATTCTGCATTCGCTGGATTTCTTGCACCTGCAACACCACCAATACTGTACATATAATCGTTAACCGTTTTATACCAAAAATTATCGGCAATATGGTAATATTCTGAAGCATCAGAATCGCGGTATGTTTCTAGCGCTCCCATAATTTGAGGAATATGTTGGTTGGCATGCAATCCGCGGAAAGTATCTACGTTTTTAGCTAAACCGTGTGAATGATTCGCATCACCATAAAACATTTTGATATTATCAAATAACTGAGCGGTTTCAAAATAACGTTGCTCATTTGTTATCCTGTACAATCTAGCCATAGCCTCATTCATACCACCAAATTCTCCGGCAATGTAACTGTTCCACATACTAATAAGTGTTTCTGTTGGCAACTTACTAAGTCTAGCATGCACCCAGCTTCCCATACCTTTTGCTACTTCTAAAGCTTTTTCGTTTCCACTTATTTCGTATATATCCATTAATCCAGCAAGTATTTTATGCAACGTATAATAAGGTGCCCAAATTTGAGTTTTCTGTCCCCCATAATTTGCACCATTTTCTAGCATGATGAATTGATCTGGTGGATAAGCGCTAATAAATCCTTCTCCCCAATTCCAGTAATCTGTTCTTATACCATCTTCACTTAAATCGGAATCAAAACCAGTTCTATTCGCTCCCGGCGGTACTGCTGTTGGATCTGAAACAAAAGTGCCACCGGCTTCTTTAGGTTTTCCGGACATTTGTGATAATTTGTATAACACATCGACCATATAAGTCATTTTATCATCAAAAATTTTCTGAAGTTTCTTGTCGTAACCTGTACTTGCGTATGCTTGTGCAATAGCCGTTAAATAATGCCCTGTGGCATGACCACGTAATTTTGTTTCTTGTGTATCCCAAACCCCCAAAGCAGATGCGTTTTTAGGTTGTTTTTCTCCAAAAGCGTTACGAAACATATATAAGAAATCGTCTGGATTCGTTTCAGAAAGCGTTGTTACGAACTTATCACGGTTCTCAATAAATTTTGTGTTGTGCCCATGAAGATCAGATTTTAATGCTACTTGATCTAAATTAAAAACTTCTAATTTTCTGTTAGGTGTTTTAGATTCATTGGCATCTACAACTGTAACAAATGCCTTTGGTTTAAAGTCTGTACCAGATACACGTCCTGTTACAACATATTGCCCTGTTTTAAGTACATCTCTATTGTCGGTTGGAGCTGGCCAAATAATACGCACTTCTGGACCTTCAACCTCCGTTTTATATTCCCCTTTTACATAACGCGGAAGCCTAGGTAAATTTCCAATAACTGTTTCTACTTCAATATTTGGAACACTTGTTAAAAATTGGTTGTAAAGCTGAGAATTGCTTCTAGAGAATTTAGGTAAATCATCTACTGGACCTTTTGTTTCATTTACAACTGTTTCCGTAATTCCTAAAGCATTACGGTAAATTCCACCTATTTGCTTTTCAGTCAACGGTATTCTATATATTCTGAAATCAAATAAATTAGCATCAAGGAAAGTATGATTAGAACCCAATGATTTTCCTATATATAGTGCGTTTTTTTTCTTAGACTTATTGTTAAATAATTTCTCTAAATCTAATTCTACATTTTTAGTTTCGCTTACTTGTTTACCATTTACATACGAGCTTATCGTTTTAGATGGAATATCCATTACTAACACTAAATGATTCCATTTATTAGCCTCTAATGCAGTAGCTGTTGTTTTGTAATTTTTTCCAGATTCAGTAATAATCTCAGCTATATTTTCTTTTTTATTTTTGATGCCTAGCGGAGCAACAAACACATGTGAATTGTTGTTTTTTCCAAAGTCGAATACATATTGGCCTGTTTCTGTTGATCGCAAGTAAACCCAAGTAGAAATACTCAAAGATTCTTCTCCTGTAACTGCGCCTGCAGGAATAGAAACATATGCTTTATTGTTTCCTGATAAAGAAATTACTTTTCCAAATTTTTCATCATCTACGAATTTAATTTTAGAGGCATCAACACTACCATGAAGATTATTTCTAGACCAGTCTTTTACATCACCAGCAAATACATAGCGTGCAATTAATCCGGTTTCTCCAATACCATCCAAAATTTGATCACCGCTTTGTGCCGTTACATTTGTTGTACACAAGGCATAAAAACTAAGTGTTAAACAAACTAATGACTTATAGTTTTTCATAATTAAATTACTTTTCTTCATATTGTAAACCTATGATTTATACTTTTATTTTATTGTTTGTATGTAGTATCCCAAGAAGGTGGTGTTATATTTAAAAGATGTTTTACAAAAAAGTCTTTTCTTTTACGTTCTCCATAATCGCCACCAGCAGAATGTGCCATTCCCGGTACGGTTACTAATTCAAAATCTTTATTCGCTTTTATTAAAGCATTAGCAAACTGCATTGTTGAAGCAGGATCAACATTATCATCTACTTCTCCTAAAATTAGCATTAAATTTCCTCCTAACTGGGCTGCATTTTCTACATTAGAGCAGGCTTCATAATGTGGTCCAATAGGATAGCCCATAAACTGTTCGTTCCACCACATTTTATCCATTCTATTGTCATGACATCCACATGAAGCTACAGCTACATCGTAAAAATCTGAATTAAAAACCAAAGCAGCACCTGCATTTTGACCTCCAGCAGAAGTTCCGTGTATACCTACTTTATCTACATTCATATACGGGTATTTTTTTGCAGCAGCTTTCATCCAAAGTTTTCTGTCAGGAAAACCACCGTCTTTTAAATTTTGCCAGCAAACATCATGAAATGCTTTAGATCTGTTTGAAGTTCCCATACCGTCTATTTGAACGACAATAAAACCTAACTCTGCTAACGATGTCATTGACCAGTAATAAGGTCGAAAATCTTTAGGTACAAACGAATCGTGGGGTCCTGCATAAATATACTCAATAATTGGGTAGCTGCGGTTTGGATCGAATGTTGTTGGTCTTACAATAATGCCCCAAATATCTGTTTCACCATCTCTACCTTTTGCTGTAAAAACCTCTGGAGCTTTCCAACCCTGTTTGATTAGTTCGGAATCATCACCTTTTTGAATTTCTAATAATTTATTGGCGCCGTCTGTAGTTTTTAAAAGTGTTGTTGCAGGCTTATCTACCCTAGAGTATTGGTCTACGAAATACTTATAATCTTTAGAAAAAGTTACTTTGTGATTACCATTTTCTGAAGTAAGACGTTTAAAATTTTTACCATCAAAATCTATTTTGCAATAATGTATAAAATAGGGGTCTTGATTTCTATCTAATCCGCTGGCTGTAAAATAAATTTCTTTATTTTTTTCATCTACATGGATCACTTTTCTAACAACCCATTTTCCTTTAGTTAGTTGCTTCTTTACTGTGCCATCTCCATTATATAAGTAAACATGATTCCAACCATCACGCTCTGAAGTCCAAACAATTTGTTTGCCATCTTCAATATCATATCTAAATTTTTTACTACTATAGTCAATAAATGTCTTGCTTGTTTCATTTATTAAAACACTTAATTTACCAGTTTCTGCATTAACATTAATAACCTTATAAGCTTGGTGTCCTCGTTGATTATACTCAAAAGTAAAAGCTCTGCTATCTGCTCTCCAATCTATTCTAGAAATAGCATATTGGCTACTAAATTCATCTGTTGGAATTTTTATATGTTCTTTCGAATCAATTAAGAATAATTGAGGACTTTTAAAAGGTAGTTCGTCTCCGGGTTTTAAATAATCTCGTGTTTGTAATTTTGGCTGAAGTTGGTCTTTCGGACTAGACTCTATAAAGTAAATTTTATGATCTTCACCAGGTTTTACTTTATAAGCCATAATTTTTTTGCTATCGGGAGACCATTTTATATAAGTTGAATAGTAATTTCCCTTTGTACCATCATAACTCAATTGAGTTTCGGCATTCGTTTTAATATCTTTTATATAAAGATTTGAATTCTTTATGTAAGCAATTTTAGATGCATCTGGAGAAGGCACATTTTTATTTTTAGTTTCATCAAAAAAATCGCCCCAATATCTAGAGTCTCTATCTTTTTTTTCCTTGATTGTATCTAAAATAGTTAAATCGTAAGTGTCTAAATTACAAGACAACTGTAGGTTTTTAAAGTTGAAATTAAGATTATTACTTTCTGAATCTAACTTTAAGTTTTTAATATTTATATTGTTGTAATTTACTGTTTCATTTGTCTTTTTAGTTAAAACCTCTGCTAGTTTTTTATGATTAAAAACTGGTTTTTGTTGTTTCGTTTCGGCATTTACAAATAAATATTCCTTTCCTTCTTTTGAATTATTTACATACCATAATTCGTTAGTAGACACCCAGTAGAATGTTGATGGTGTATTAAAAACTTTATCTCTAAATAAAGAATCTACGGCAATCGCTTTTTTATATTCTTTCAAAGTACCTTGACTGTGCATTGAAATACAACAAAAAAACGTTACAAAGACACTTGTTTTTAGGGTTACCTTTTTCATAGTTCGATTTATTTATTTATAAAAATAAATATTATGATTAAACAGGTCTAGCCTAAAGTTATCTAAAAGTAGTACTATATTAGCCTTAACATAAAGTTAATAGTCGAATTTGTGTGATTTTAATACAAAAGCCTATACCAAATTATATCAAAACGAAAAACGCTTAACATCTGTAAGAAAAAGTTTTCTCATTAACTTAGTTAGAATTAACCTTTAATACCAAATGGATTTTCAATAGAATAGGCTGGTTGCGTAAACCATTTTGGTCCGTCTGTAGTCATATAAATGTGATCTTCTAATCGAATACCAAATTGATTTGGAACACAAATCATAGGCTCGACACTATAACACATTCCAGATTTTAAAATAGTTTCGTTTCCTTTTAGAATATATGGATATTCGTGAATATCTAAACCAATGCCGTGGCCAGTTCTGTGTGGACATCCTGGAAGGTTGTAATCTGGACCAAGACCGTGAGACGTTATTGTGTTTCTGGCAGCAACATCTACTATTCCACAAGTATTTCCTGATTTTGAAGCATTAAAGGCTGCTATTTGAGCTTCTTTTTCGATATTCCAAATCTTGCGCTGGTAATCAGTAGCTTCTCCAAAAACATAGGTTCTTGTAAGATCTGAAATATAATCGTGAACCGAACAACCTGTGTCTACCAAAACAATATCATTCATTTCTAAAGGTTTTGGTGTTTTTACACCATGAGGAAATGAGCTGTCTATACCAAATAAAACAATACAGAAATAAGAACCCGAAACCACTCCATAACGTTTGTGAGCTTCATGTATAAAATCTTCCACTTCTTTAGCAGTAATACCAACTCTTAATATTCTAGCTGTTGCTTTATGAACTTCTAATGTGATGTCCATTAAGGATTGCATAATAGAAATTTCAGCTTCAGATTTAATCATTCTACATGCTGAAATGATAGATTTAGCATTGCTTATGGTTAACGTTTCTGACGCATTTAATATACCTTCATAAATGAAAAAAGGAGTGCTCTCATCAATTAAAACTTCACCTTCTGAAATACCTTCAGATTTAAGAATATTGTTAAATAATGTAAACGGACTTTCATGTTCTTCCCAACAATGAATTGGTCCTTCCATCATCATAAAATCTCTAATAGTACCTTTTTCAAAATTAGGAGCTATATAATGTATTGCACCAGTTGATAATAAAATGGCTCCAACCATTCGTTCGCTAGAATGCCAATGTGTTCCTGTAAAATAGAGTAAATTCGTTCCAGCATTTAAATAAATTGCTTTTACGTTTTGAGCTACCATAAGCTCACAAGCTTTGATAATTCTATTTTTATATTCTGTCTTCTGGATAGGTTTTATTAAATGCGCCGTAGGTTTTATGGCATTTAATTCTGCTTCAATGGTTGAACCTCCTATTCCGAATTTATTCATACTTTTTGTGTTTTTCTTTTATATTTTGAAGTAATTAATTATAAAGATAATATTTGTTTATAATTTATTTAAAACGTTCTGGCGATAATGGATTTAAATTAACCGAAGCTTTTTTGTTTTCAATTAATTCTGTAACAAGTTTTCCTGTAATTGGGCCTAAACTCCAACCCATCATAGCATGTCCAGCAGCAATAGTTAAGTTATTGTACTTACTTGTTTTCCCAATAAACGGCACGCCATCTGGAGAAACAGGTCGTAATCCAGAAGTAGCATTAGCTCGTTCTTCTTCGTTAATTTCAATGTTTTTGTAATATTTTTTAGCGGCATTAGCTAAGGCTTCAACACGTTCTTTTTTAACTAATGTGTTATTTCCTGAGAACTCCATAGTACCAGCAAAACGCGTAAATCCATCCATTGGTGTAATGGCAGCTTTTGCCTCTAATAAAATGGTTGGTATGGTAATGCCTGTTGGTCTGTGCACGTCCATACTATAGCCTTTACCGCCTTGAATAGGCACTTTTAAATTTAATTTTGAAGCTAAAGCTGAAGTCCAACTTCCACTTGCCAATACGAAATCGTCTGCTTCGAAGGTATCGGTTTGTGTTGTTACAGACACAATTTGATTGTTTTTTATAGTAAAGTCTTTTACTTCTTGATTGATTTTAAAAGTAACGCCATTATTTTTTAACCACGTTTTTAGTGTTATCATAAAATGATTAGGCGTCATGTGCGAATCACATTTATAATGAGCTGCTCCAATAACATGATCTGATAAAACAGGTTGAATTTTTTGCAATTCTTCTTTGTTTAACATGGTAACATCTAATCCTTCTTTTAAAGCCCGATGTGCTATTTCATGTTCTTCTGCTTCACTTTTAGTATTGCTAAATGCCATTAAAACACCTTTTTTTTCATAATAAAAATTAAAGTCTAAAGAGGCTAACATTTCTTCAAATAAATGCTGACTTTTTAAGTTAAGTTCTTTTAAAACTGGAATCGATTTTTCAACATTTAGTTTAGTTGTCGATTTTTTAAAGAGCCATACCCATTTAAAGAAATCAAGATCTAATCTAGGTTTAATATAAAATGGACTTGAGCTATTAAACATCCATTTTATACCTTGTGTAATAATTCCTGGTGCAGCGAGTGGTATAAAATGACTCGGAGTTAAATAACCGGCATTAATAAATGATGCTCCTGTTGAAATATCGCTTTGATCTAATACTGTTACTGCATGACCTTCTTTTGCCAAGTAATAGGCACTACACAATCCTGAAATTCCACCACCAATAATAATTACTTTTTTCATTAGTTTTAAAATGTATTTTGTTTAAAAAATAAAATGCGCCAGTAAAATCTATTTTAAATTTGATTTTTTTCTGTGCGCATCTTTAGTTTTTGTTATTTGTTTTTAATTATCAGATTACTTGAAATCCATGTGCGTAAGGATCATCATCGTCTATAATTATATTATTATATCCAGTTACTTGCGCCCAGCCTTGTATGCTAGGTATGATGGCTTTTTTATCTGCAAGTGTAGTTTCTTGTTCTACTTTACCAATAAATTTACTCCCAATAAAGCTTTCGTGAATAAATGTTTCTCCTAATTTTAATTTCCCTTTAGCATGTAATTGTGCTATACGAGCCGAAGTGCCTGTGCCGCAAGGGGAACGATCTATAGCTTTGTCACCATAGAAAACAGCATTTCTTCCTGAGGAACTTGGGTCAATAGGATTACCTGTCCAAAGCATGTGGCTTACATCTCTAATCGTATCATTTTCTGGGTGAATAAACATATTAGGGTACTTAGCATTGATGAGATCTCTAATTATTTGAGAATACTGTATAATTTTACTGGCCGTAAAATCATGTATACCACTGAAGTTTTTTTGAGGATCTACAATTGCATAATAATTACCTCCATAAGCAACATCAAAGGTTAATTCTCCAAGTTCGGGACAATCTATGGTTAAGTTTTCTGCCGCTAAATACGATTTTACATTTACCAATTTGACCCAATCTACTTTTTTTCCCGTTTGTTGGTATTCAATTTCAACAAGTCCTGCAGGTGCTTCCATTTTAATGTACCCTGGAAATTTTGGAGTTACTAATCCTTCTTCTATAGCAATAGTAATCGTGCCAATGGTTCCATGGCCACACATAGGTAAACATCCTGAAGTTTCAATAAAAAGTATAGCAAAATCATTTTTAGGATCGTGAGGTGGAAATAAAATACTACCACTCATCATATCATGGCCACGAGGTTCAAACATTAAACCTTTACGAATCCAATCGAATTCTTTTAGGAAATGTTGACGCTTTTCACTCATAGTATTACCTATAAGATTTGGACCTCCACCAGCTATAACACGAACAGGATTTCCGCATGTGTGAGCATCTACACAAAAAAATGTTTTTCTTGCCATATAGTATTCATGACTTTTTTAAAGTCTTAAAATTAATTGTTTTTTAATGACTCAGGAAGCAATTCTGTTGGGAATGATTGATAACTTACCGGTCTAACCCATCTGTATATCGCATCTACACCTACAGATGTAAATTTAGAATCAGATGAAGCAGGGTATGGACCACCATGATGCATAGAAGGACAAACTTCTACACCAGTAGGAACCCCATTAAAAATAATTCTTCCAACACGATTTGTTAACGCATCAACAATATCGGTCAGATTTTCAATGTCTTCTTTTTCTGCAATGATAGTTCCTGTTAACTGTCCTTCAAGAGCTTCAATAATTGCAACTAATTGGTCTTCGTCTTTACTTTTTACCACCAATGAAAATGGACCAAAAACTTCTTGATGAATTTTAGGATTAGCTAAGAAATTCGCACCAGAAACACTTGCTATTGCAGAAGCTACAAAGTTGTTTTTTAACTCACCTTCAATTTTAGCAACAGTTTTAACACCTTCTTGAGACGTTACACTCGCTTCATTTTTATTGTAACCTGCTTTGATGTTAGGATGCAACATGCATTGTGGTTCTATAGCAACTGTTTTGTTTGCTAAATCTTGAATGAAGTCTTCTGTTTTGTCGTTTTCTGTAGTTATTATTAAACCAGGATTGGTACAAAATTGTCCCGTTCCAACAGTTATAGACCCTGCATAGGTAGATGCAATAGCTTCACCGCGATTAGCGATAGCTAAAGGTGTAATAATCACAGGGTTTATGCTACCCATTTCGGCGTAAACAGGAATAGGTTCTTCACGTTTGGAAGCTAAATTAAAAATAGCTCTACCGGCATTAATACTTCCAGTAAAACCTACTGCCTTAACTTTTGAATGATTTACTAGTGCAGAGCCAACAATAGGTCCACGACCAGAAAGATGTGAAAATACGCCGTTAGGCATACCAGTTTTTTCTGCTGCTTTTATAATGGCAGACGCTACTAATTCTGATGTTCCAGAGTGCATTTCATGCGCTTTTACAATAACAGGACATCCTGCAGCTAAAGCACTAGCAGTATCTCCTCCAGCTGTTGAAAATGCGAAAGGGAAATTACTAGCTCCGAAGACTACAACCGGACCTAAAGGCGTTACCGTTTTACGTAAGTCGTCTTTAGGCAAAGGTTGTCTATCTGGTATGGCAGCATCAAACTTGTTGCCCTTCCAGTCTTCATTTGAGACTAAATCGGCAAACGATTTTAATTGCATAATGGTTCTACCACGTTCACCTAAAGCTCTTCCTTCGGGAAGCCCAGACTCAGTGGTGTAGGCATTTATTAATTCTTGATCTAAAACTAAAATTTCATTGGCTATAGCATTTAAGAATGCTGCTTTTTGTACTCCAGAAACTTTTCTAAATACTTTGAAAGCCTCAGAAGCTAATTGGGCTGCTTCTTCAATTTCTTCAAAAGTTGCTTCAATAAATTCGGTCGTATTTTCAATATTTAGTTTAGGGTTAATAGTTTTGTGACTAATCGTCCCCAAAGCACTCAGTTTATTTCCAATATAATTTTTGCCTGTAATCATTGTTTTTATATGTTTTTGTAGTAAGCTATATTAAGTCTAAAACTTCAAGTCTTTCTTTTGCTAGAAAATATCTTGCTCGAACATCATCAATTTGCTCTTGAGTTAATTTTTTACCAAGAGTACGAAGCCCACCATCTGTATCATTATGATGAATTCCCATAGCAAACTTAAGGCATTCCATAAGCAGTGGTTGAGCATCAAGGTATGATATAGAATTCATAGCCTGAGAAATTTTGTTTGCCTCAGCCCATTCTCCTTTTAAAACATACTCCTGCATAGTAATACTAGCTTTTGGGAAGATAGTACCTACACCTGTAATTCCACCACATGCTCCAGCAAGTCCTGCATGTACAGTGACACTGTCAACACCTGCTAAAATTTTTAAATCTTTGTTCTCTAACATCAGCGTTTCAATAGTTGAAACATCTGTAGTCGATATTTTAAGAGCAGTTACTTCAGGTAGAGCAGCAAGTTTTATAAGAATATCAGTTGAGAGAGCATGATATCCGGCTGCATCAGGGTTGTTATAAGGCATAATTGTTAGGCCTGCCTCTTTTGCGGTTGCTGCAGCAAGCTCATAGTACGCAAACATTTCTTCATCAGTAGGGACCTCCTTAGTTTTTGGTGGCATGACCATGACTGCATCAACTCCAACCGTTGCAAGTCCTTCAATGATTTTGGCAAGCTCTTCCTTAGTTTCTGCTGCAGCTCCACTGATTAATGGTACATTGTATTCTTTAGCAACCTCAGAAAGAGATTTTAGTAAAGATAAACGTTGTTCGTTGCTCAGGTAGCTATTCTCACCTAGAGTACCAGAAGCTACAAGTCCGCCCATTCTGCTTCCTCCCTTACCCTGAGCATTTAAAACAGCTGCGGCTTGTTTTTGTGTTATATCAAAGTCAATTTCAAGGGCACCAGATTCCGACTCTTTTAGCCATGTAAAAACGGCTGGCATAACGACTTCCCAATTTATCATAAAAATTTAATTTATATATGCAAATTTAGACCTTGTTTGTAGAAGATTCATGACAATTATTAACTTATTGTGATACTATATTATCTTGATAATTGGTTCGTGTTGTTTTTTTTAGTAATATTAGCAAAATTCATAAAGATGAAAGTACTTCCGTTTAAAATTCCGAAGCCAGAAAATGAAGCACTCGTTTATCAAGAAGAGCATTTAAGAGTGTTATACGATCAGCTACATCAGCATAGTGAAATTCAAATTAGCTATATTCAAAATGGAGCAGGAACATTATTGGTGGGTGATACTATTAGTGATTTTAAACCCGGTGATATTTTGGTGTTTGGCCGTTATGTACCCCATGTGTTTAGTACGGATACCAATTTTGCTGATTTAACAGATGTTTACACGTTATTTTTTGACAAAGATTCTTTTGGTAAAGAGTTTTTTAATTTACCAGATATGGAAGGTTTGAATGCCTTTTTTGAAGAATCACAATATGGGATTAAAGTGAAGTCCAAAAAAAGGAAGTTAATTAAAGAGTTCCTTAAACTTAAAAAACAAAATAAAGTACAGAGAATAGGAACACTTTTAAAGATTATAGACTATATTAATCTAGCAGAAAAAAAACCACTATCTTCTTTTGTTTATAAAAAGAAATATACGGATGATGAGGGTAAGCGTATGAATGATGTGTTTAATTATGCTATGGAAAATTATTTCGAACCTATTACGCTAGAAGAAATTTCCGAAAAAGCTAACATGAGTAAAAATGCTTTTTGTCGTTATTTTAAAAAACGAACTAACAAGACTTTTTTTCAGTTTTTAATTGAAATTCGTATAGAAAACGCTTGCAAACTTATTTATAATAGTCCAGATATTTCTATTGCCTCCATCTCTGAGAAGTGCGGATTTCAAAATACAGCTAACTTTAATAGAAAGTTTAAAGAAATTAAAGGGGTTACACCGACGCATTATAGAATGCAGAGGTTTTAATACATTCTAATACAAAAAGGCTTTAGTTTTTAAAAACTAAAGCCTTTTTGTATTATTAATGCTTTTTATTATTCTAATTCCCACTCAAAAATACCAGCAGCAGTTTTCTCTGCTAGTTTTACTTCTATTTTAATAGCTTTGGTTTTAACTGGTTTAAAAACAACCTCGTTTGCTAAACCTTTTTCAAGACCATAATTTGTAGTGTTTTCAACAGGTTGCCATGTATTATTGGCATCTTTGTAATAGATTTTCCAATAATCTGGCACTTTACAACCTCCCCAAGGTTTGTCGTCGTACCAATACACGGTTGAACGGCTTACTGTTTTTTCAGAATCGAAATTATAAGAAATCCATTCTGTAGTGCCTTCTTTTGGCCACCAATGATAATATGGTAATGTACGGTCTTCAGCATCTTTAGGAATAAGCCCGTCGTTAATAGCCACAATTGGTTTAACATTATGAGAAGCATCAACTTTACTTTCTGAAGCTAGGGTTGGAGCCATCGCTGGTTTGGTTGCGTTTAATTCTATTGGTAACCAAACAGCCATATCACCACTTCCACGGTGTGCCCATGCGTAATAAGGAATCATGTTTAATTTTATATCTGTAGTAACAATTTTACCATTATCACTATATCTTAATGTTTGTGCATCGGTTTGAATAGTGTTAATACCGTAAAGTAAATCTTTTTTTGTTTCAACCTTGAATTCAGGTTTTTTGTTTAAAATCACACTGAAAATATTAAAATCATTATCTGACCATTCAGCACAATACACAATAGGACCTCTTTCTATTGACACTTTACCACGATCTGCCTCAACTGCTGGGTGTGCTTTTACTGTTCTCGGCTCCATTTCGAAGTTTATTTCTACTTTGTCACCTTTTTTCCAAGTCTTGTTAATATCGAAGTACCCTTTGTTAATAGTGCTAGAAACTGTTTTTCCGTTTACTTTAACCGAAAAATTTAAAGATTTTTTGTCTGTATAACTATAAAGATTTGAAGGCACAACCGAATTTTGAAGCCATCCTGGAACACGAACTTTAAGTGTGAATTTTTGTTTTCCTTTTGGAGCTAGATCAATATTAATATTGCCAGACCAAGGGTAGTTTGTAGTTTGTTTTAGTTTTAATGATTTACCTTTTACTTCTAAATCTGATTCATTGGACATAAATAGATTTACATAAACATCAGATTCATCTACTGCATAAATATATCCAGGAACAGATGGAATAAAACGACTAATGTTTGATGGACAACAAGCACAACCAAACCATGCTTGACGTTGGTGTTGACCAATAGATTCTAGAGGATTAGGGTAGAAGAAGCTTCCGCCATCTAATGATACACCTGAAATAAGTCCGTTATATAATGTCCGTTCTAGAACATCGTAATATTTAGAATTACCATGTAATAAAAATAAACGATAATTTAAATAAACATTTCCTATAGCAGCACAAGTTTCGCAATATGCAGACATATTTGGTAATTCGTAATTTTTTCCAAAAGATTCACCATGTCCAGTAGCTCCAATGCCTCCTGTAATGTATAATTTTTTTGATACTATATTATCCCAAATTTTATCAATAGCGTGAATGTAATCTTCATCGCCTGTAAGTGCAGCAACATCAGCCATACCAGAATACATATATGAGGCACGAACAGCATGCCCAGCGGCTTCTTCTTGTTCTAAAACAGGTTTGTGAGATTGACTATATTCACTTTTTATATGTGTATGTCCGCGCTCATCTAATAGTAACTTGGCAAAATCAAGATATTTTTTGTCTCCTGATACCACAGATAATTTTACAAGTGCCATTTCTGTTATTTGATGACCAGGTACTACCATAGTTTGACCTTGTTTATCACCAACTTCTCTAACGGCACAGTCCGCAAATTTAATGGCAATATCAAGAAAATTTCTTTTTCCTGTTGCTTGGTAGTGAGCTATAGCTCCTTCAACCATATGCCCAAGGTTATAAAGTTCATGACTTAAATCTTCTTCTTTTTCCCAGCGTTTTGATCCTGCCCATTCGTGAGTATGTTCAGGATTCATGGTACGAAACGTATATAAATAGCCATCAGGTTCTTGAGCTTTACCAATAATAGTTATTAGGCTGTCGATGTATTTACTTAATTTTTTGTTAGGATAGGTTTGCATTGAATAACTGGCACCTTCTATAGTTTTATAAACATCGGTATCATCAAATGTAAAACCTTCTACTTTATTATTTTCAGATGGGTGTGCTGCCATTATAAAGTTTTCATAACGTCCAGTTTCTTCACATTTCACAAAAGCAAGCGGAATTGTTGTTTCTCTACTAGCCTTAATGCGTTGCCCCCAAAAAGCATCCGTTACCTGCACAGATGTAAATGGTACTGGTGTAATAGGATATCCAGTATTTGTCGTTTCTTGTGCTATACTTATAAACGAGGTTAGTAGTAGGAGACTTATTATTAATCTATTCATAGAACATGTGTTTAAATTATTCTTTAGTTTATTAGGTATTCTATTTTATACTTAATCTATTTGTTAATTAATTATTCAAGAGCTGTATTCGTAAACTTTACTTTATATGGGAATTTTTGGTCATTAGATGGTTCATCATCCCATATATGGTTAACATGTTCTGTTGGAGCTCCTGTTACAACTAACCATAATGTTTTTGTGCCCTCTGGTATTATTATAGAAGCATTTCCTTTTTTAGTTCTTTCCATGGTGCCATAAAAAGGAACGTCTCCTTCTTTTACGGCAACAAAGCCATATCGCCACCCTTCTACATTAGCATAACCACCATCTAATCCATCAAAATCTACAGAAACACTAGTTCCTGCAACTGGAACACTAAGTTGAATTGCATTATAACCGTATGGTTGCGGAATTTGATTTGCTGATATTTGATAATAGCCATCACCAACAGTTTCTAATACTGTTACATGTTGATAGTTTTTCTGATCTGCTATGGATAAATTTTTAATATAATCTTTATTATAAACTCCTAAAGGATAATCCCAAGTGATATTTTTAGAGGCGTATTCAAAAACTTCATCATTAAAGACTTCTTGAGAAATTTCAGTAATTCTTTTGTAAGTTTGGATAGGGTGTTCAGGTTTTAAAGCATTTCTCCATAGTTTCCCTAAAAAGTCGATACCATGTTTTTCTTTCCAATATTCTTGTAAATACATAGATTGATATCTGATATCTTCATGTGAAAAATTTTTATGAATATTATCTAACAAATAAGGTAGTTCGCCTACATAATCTCCATTATTTTGTTGCCAAGACATATATTGTGCGCATTGTTCCCAAAACTGACCAACATAAGGTTGGTCTCTAAAACCATATTTTCCATCGCAAGCCACTTGATATTGAAAAGAATGCCCAAATTCATGAGCTATAACCGCTCCTCCATGTGTTGTTGCAGGATTTATCCATAATGCACCAATCACATTATCATAACCAGCTCCTGTGGCAAGCCATTCTTCTTGGTAAAGCAACATAACAATCATTCTATAATTGTCTGTTTGCGAGCTTCCTTTTGTTACAAATTTCATGGTGTCACGATAATAAGTATAAAAGCCTTCAGCCATTGTAATTAAATTATTGATGTCTACTCGTAGGTTTGTTCTAGAGGTTTTGCTAGGATATTGTCCAAAACCCTTTTCCCAAAAAACAATAATATCATCAGATGAAGCACTTCGTTGATAACTCCATTTGCTATCGTTAGAGTCAAAGTCGTTCTCTTTTAATTCATTTGGTATATAGACCGCTTTACCAGTAGTTGGTTTTTCTGCAAAAATATATTGAAAGTTTTCGGGAGGTGTAATTTTTGTGTCATCAGGTGTTTCAGGTGTTTCAGGTGTTTCAGGAGATTCACTTATAGGATCATCTGAACCATTACTAGATGAGCAAGAAAAGCATAGCAAAACAAAGCATGTAATGATTATTTTAAATAAAGGTATTCGTTTCATATTTATAATTTTAGATTATTTTGGGTGACCAAATATTTATAATGGCATTTATGAAATGAGCTTTGTTTAAGAAGGTTTTAATGATAAAGCCAAAGAAGACACTTTAACTTCTTTGGCTTTTCAAAAACTTAACAAACTAAACTATTAATTACTACTAAATATTTTAAGTTACTAACTTTAATCATTAAAATTTTTATAAAAACATCTTAAGGTTTAATAAAACATAAAATTATCATCTTAAAATTGTTAAGGGAAAATATAATTATCTAAAAGTGATAGTATATTATCTAATTTTATTTGATTGTGATTTTTTATATAAATATTGATTATCATTAGTTTACTGCATAAGTTAATAGAGTTTTTCTAGTTGTCTAAGACTAGTTTTTTTGTGATATTATTTATTTTTAAAAGATAAATTCCAGATGACATGGTTTTTGGAAATTTGAAGGTTGTTATTCTTGTTGATTCTGAATAGAATTTATCTAATAAAACGATATGTCTTCCATTAATATCGAAAAGATTAAACTCATCAGATAATTTTGTATTCGTAATAGAAAATTCGTCTAAAGATTTTTTAATAGGATTTGGGTATACAATGTTTTGCAAATTGTTGTTAGTTAGCTTTCCTTTAAAATAATCATTGGCAAAATAAAAATCATTTTGTCCAATTTTTTCACCAATTTTTCTGCCAGGTATGTCGTCTGCAGGTGGGTGTATACCTCCCCATATTCTAGAAAGACTGCATTGGTCTGAAGCATCGCGATATGTTGCCCATTGCAGTATAACATCTGTTGAAGGACCTTTCTCAAAAACTAAAAAATCATCTTTTTTTGCGATGAATTCGCCCAGACCACCAGGAAAGTATTCATTTCCTGTAATTAGTGTCATGACTTCTGCTGCTGCTCTAGAATAGGTTGAGTGTCCAGAAACATAACCTGCAAATGGAGGTGTTACAAATGATGGTCGTTGGTAAGGCCACCAATTTTGTGCTAATATCCAACCAACACCAGCTTCGTCTGTATTAGCATCATGAATATAGTCATGTCCTTTCCACGCATATACTTTAATTTTACCAATGTTTTCGTTGGAGTTTCCAGCCAATGGATCACCATCTTCAATGGTTTCTATATAACCTTCTTTTAAAGGAATGCCAGCTACATTATAATTTGTTTTTGAAGGATCTGAGCTTTGTCCTAATTCTGCCATAAAACGAATGGCCGAAATAGGTCTTATATAATCATACCAGCCTTTAATGCCCCATGCAGCAATTGCGCAATCGTGCATAGTACCTGCTAATGTGAAATAAGATTTTACATCCCATTCTAAATTGTCTAATTTATCTCCTGTTCCATGCCACTTTTTAATAAACAACTCATGATCATTTACATAGTTAAGTATAGTAAACCAATGTCCAGGCGGTGTTTCTGAATCAGGACCATCTGCCCAAAATTCAGCCAAAACTCTAGTGTAATCACCTCTAGGAACTATTTGTTCTTTGTATGGAGCTTGTGTATAGGGGTTTATGGTATGACCTACGCTAATATCGCCACCTTTCTCAACTTGATAGAAA
The DNA here is from genome assembly GCA_031826515.1 of Flavobacteriaceae bacterium HL-DH10. NCBI lineage: Bacteria > Pseudomonadati > Bacteroidota > Flavobacteriia > Flavobacteriales > Flavobacteriaceae > Thalassobellus > Thalassobellus suaedae. The sequence goes on from CP134536.1 coordinate 3,122,639, forward strand.
TCATTATAATTTTGTATATCATTAGGTAGTGACTCAAAATTAATGTTTCCAATAGACTTTGGAGATACATCCCACATCACATTATCATGAGGGTCTAGATGAGAACTCCAAATAGAAACTAAAGAGAAACCCCATTTATAGGCATCGCTCGAAGCTGTTGATGATGATATATCGAGTAGGGGTGGACTACCAGGATCATCATAAACAAGGTAGTTATTTCCTGATCTTTGATAGATTGTCTTTTCTGATTCATTTAAGTTAAAAGGTTTTACATTCCCCCATTCAGGACCCAAAAAAGTAGGGGTTGATCCTTCAATTAGATTACCACTTTGATCTATAAAGGTGTTAAAGCTTAAAGGCTGCCATCTGTTAGGGTTAATTACTAGGTCACTATTATTATCTGGATTGTTTAGTGGCAATGCAGGATTTGTTGGTGTGTAATACTGATTGCTATAATTATTTAACTCGTTTGATCCGTCTGTATGCCCATAATCAATTATAGATTGTGCTATATAATTTCCTAATGCGATAGGGTTTCCAGTAGAATAATCTGTAGATGTGTCACTAATACTATAATTCAAACCTTTCATTAAATCATCTAATTGCTTCATCGTTATATCTACATTAGGGGAATTTCTAAAACGATATTTTAATAGCCTATATGCCGCATAGCTTATTGTTTTATCTCTCGATTCTATAAGGGGTTCTGATGATTGAAAACCGTCAAACTTGTTTAAAAATCCATGCACATTGTTTCCAATAAGATATAGTTTTGCATTCGCATCATATATAGCCCAAGCGTCATACATAGCGATACTTGTATGGAAAAGGTTTCTAGCATGTACAGTAGGTCGTGCATAATCTTTTCTAATTGCTTCCAGTAAAGCTTCATTCCATAATCTGGCAACAGATTTTTTATTTATGAATGGATTTGGATCTGAGGAAGATTTTAATGAAATATTTAGGTTAACGCCCTGGCTAGAGCAATAATCATTTTTTTCAATAATTGTTATTGTACCTATTGTACCCGTTCCCCATTTTATTTTTATAGTGTTTGTGTTTTCTCCGTCTATAATGGTACCCCCAGAAACGTTCCATGCAATAGTATTTCCCGATTGTGGTGGATAAGAGTAAGATTCTGTGCTAGATTGTAATACATCACTATTTCCATAGATTTCAGATTGTGTTTCAAGATATATACAATTTCCGGAACTTATGGTGGCATAAGGATTGAAATTACATGCGTTAGGATCCATACATCCATAGTTTTTGATACTAGGTTGATTTGATGAAACGCTATAATTAGACCCTTCTATAAAATTAATGGTTTTATCTATTGGTAAATTAGTGAATGTTTCAATTTTTCCTGAAGGCCAAATTATTTTTAATTCTTGAATTTGTGTAGCATTTGCTAACCCAAAATGAACAGATTTTAAATTTTGTGATAAAAACGATTTGCCAGTATAATATCTGTACAATGTATTTTTGTTTGTTTTTAAGACTAATTTGGTTCCGATAGCATCTCTGTTAGAAGTTGTTCCTTGCAAATTAACTTTTAACCAATGCAATTCTTCAGTAGGGTTAGTAAAGTCGGTTGTAGTATTTTCATAGAAATAAGAAGGTCTGTCTGCATTGGTTACAAAAATATCTTCATCACCATCATTGTCAAAATCGAAAACTCCGGCACCAACACTAATAGTTAATGCTCCTAAATTAGAACTGTCTGATTTATCAATAAATTTAGAGCCACCATTAGCATGTAAGTTTTGAAAATAGATATTTTTTTCAGAGTTATGCCCCTTATATTCGAAACCATTAAGTACCAATAAATCTTCATCCCCATCTAAGTCGAAATCAGCAAAAACAGTATCCCAAGACCATCCACCAGATTGTACACCTTGTTCTAGTGCTAAATCAATAAATGTGTTGTCACCTTTATTTGTTAATAAAGGATTCATTAAGACATCTGTAATATACATATCAAAAAAGCCATCATTATTATAGTCTCCAAATGCAATTCCCATATCATTTCGAGCATGGTTTAATCCATATTTACTAGCTTCTTCGGTGAAGCCTTTCCCATTTTGATTTATAAATAAATCGTTAGTTCTATTTATTACATCATTAGCAAGATATAAGTCCATCCAACCATCATTATTAAAATCGAACGGTATACTCATTAAGGAGTTCTTATGTTCTGTATTTCCAAATAAATCAATTTGACTGGTGAATGTTCCATCGCCATTATTTGTATAAAAACTATTACTATCACATCCTTTCCAATCAGAAATATATAAATCTAAGAAGCCATCTTTATTATAATCAAACCAAGTAGCTCCAGTATTAATACATCGACTGTCTACTCTTAAGCCAGCTTGGTCTGTTACATCTTTAAAAGTGCCATTTCCTTGGTTATGAAAAAGATAAATTTGATAAACATTAGTCATAAATAAATCGGGGAAGCCGTCATTATCGTAATCACCCCAAAAAGCGCCGTGTTTTACGCCTTCAAAAACTTTATCATATGTCGTTCCGTCTTTTTCAATGGGAAATAAATTCAACAATAGCCCAGATGCTTCTGTAGCATCTGTAAAAGTACCATCATTATTGTTTTTGAATAACCTACTATGACTTTTGCTTATACCATCTTCATCTTTGCCTAAAGCCACAACAAACATATCAAGAAATCCATCTTTATTATAATCTGCTATGGCTACACCATTATTTTCTTCTAAAATGCTAAGTCCAGCGACAGATTCAATTCTATTAAAAGTTTGAGCTTTTAAATAATGACAAGGGATTATAAAAAGTAAAATAAATATAAAAACTGAATGTTTTATTATTTTATTTTTTAGTTGATAAGTTTTAATTGGCATTATAATAAATTTGATTTTAAAATAAAGCGGAATGAATTTTTTCATTTTACTAAAAGGTTTTATAATAATATTGAAAAAAGAAATACGTTATAATAATAAACCCCAATAAAAACCAATTATTTGGTGCATATTGGGGTTTATTATTATCAAGAATTAAATGTAAATTCTTGACAGGTTATTTCTATTTTTAAATAAATTAAGGCCTCCACTCATTTACACCATCTCTAATTCTATTTCTCCAAACCATTTCTGTCGAAACATTTGTTGTGTATTCTTCAAAAGCGTAGTTTACTGTATAGTTTAAATTAAAGGTTCCTGTAGCAGGATCGTAAGTGTTAGTACCATTCTCTACAATACTTGCTATAGGAGAACTTTCGTAACCTACTGGCGCAGGAATACCCCAAACTCTCCATTCGTGAATACCTATAAATTCAGCTGGAGGCGTTGCATAAATGCGAATTTTATTTGTATCAATTTTATCAAAACTGGTAACGTTATATTTATCAGGGTCATTACCTGTGTCGATAACACCATAATCTGCTTCTGATACAGCCACGCCATTAACAACGTTATTGTTGTAAAGTATTTTCCATTCACCTAAATCTAAATCCCAATATTCAAGATAAGATTTATTAGGAAATACAACTCCACCACCATCTGCTGCCCAATACACTTCAGACATAGTTATAGAAAATGTTGAGCCAAAATCATACTCAATCCAATTCTCAGCAGCAGGTCCAGAAGGAGCGCCATAGTTACCCCAAGCTAATATTTGATCTGTAAAAGCAGAGCTTGCAGGATCAGTACCGCTTTTTACAGCATTTTCACTATTCCAAGGTGCAACATATGAGGAAGTTACTGTGGCATCTAAGGCTATGTTTTTTGGAGAATTGTCTACCTCTAGGTTTGGACTATATTCTAATGAAACCGAATTATCTGCGTTTACATGCAATTTCATTTTATAATTATCACCTATTAAATTCATTAAACCATTCATTTCAAGTGAATCTAAGTATATGGTACTGCCTTTTAGTACGTTACTAATATTACCGCTATTTAAAGTCTCTCCACCTGGAGCAACCGTTTCAAAATCACCATTTTGATTATAAAAACCTTCTTGCTTATTAATGTACTTTAAAACAAGTATTTGAGTTTTTTGAGTACTCAATATACTATCCTCTGAAGTTTCAATTAATTTAAAAGGAATCGCATAATTCATTTTTGTTGTTAGTGGATCGTTTAAAAATTGAATTGAATCTAAAACAATCGATACTTTACCTACAGTTTCTCCAGCTGGAATAATGAATCTGCTTGAATTACTTAAACTGTAGTAATTTGCAGGTAGCATCGTGTAATCTGTGCCACTAAGTAGGCTTGGATCCAATTGGTATTCAGCCCATCTTTCATTTTTATTATCCAGGATACCGGCTAAATAAATACCGGCATCCAGTTTTAAACCTTCTCCTTTAACTACCGTTCTCCATAAGACTCCTGTTTCATTAGAGCCACCATCTGCACTCGAAAAAGCTACCGAAGAAAACTCATTATCCAGTCTAAATTCATCATAGCAGCTTGTTAAAACGCTAAGTAATACTAAAAATATTAATATTTTTTTCATATGTTTCATTTGTTAAATCTTTTTCAATTAAATGGGTTACCAGCCCGCATTTTGTTTAAGATTACTCATAATCAATGTTTGTGAGTATGGCAACGGTGCATATATCATGTAATCTTGATATGTATGGTTTTCTACATTAACGTAGTTATAATCATCCCCATTTACCAAATCACGTGTTATTTCAACACCTTCTATAGCATGGTTAAGTGCTTTATTCCATCTACGAATATCCCAAAACCTAAAGCCTTCAAAGCATAATTCAATACGTCTATTGTTTTGGATAAAATCTCTGAATGCTTCTGTTCCAGCACTTTCTTGGTCAAGCATGTATTGGTCTTCATATTCTGGAGTACCAGCGTTTGAATCTATACCAGCGCGCATTCTAATTTTTGCCATAACATCTGAGGCAGAGTACCCTAAAGCATTACCATCTGGACCATATGCTTCGTTAGCTGCTTCAGCAAAATTAAGATAAAGCTCAGTTTTACCAAGATATACATAAAATTTAATATCATTTACAGTATTACTAGGATCTAATTTTACCGTTTTGCTCAATAGCTTTTTCATATAATATCCAGTTCGAGTTCCTTGTTGGGTTAAACCACCAGGAGCATCTGCACCACCAATATATGTTTTTATAGAGGTACCATTATAGACATCACCATTAAAGAAAATGAATCTGTAAAACCGTTCATCTCGATTTGAATAAGGGTCTTCTGCATTATATAAAGCACTTGTTTCAATAGGATACCCATCGGCAGTTGGAAAAATATTTACTAAATTTTGAGAAGGATTACACTGTCCACTACCAAAAAGAGAAGGAGGGTAGTAATTGCTTTCTAAACCACGACCTTGATATGTTGGTTGTATCCAAATGTTATCAAAACTTGTAGCATCGTTAAAGTTATTGTAAGGTGTCAAATCTGTTAATCCGCCAGACGCATCAATAGCCTCGGCGGCAGCAGTAGCAGCGCGTTCCCATAAGGCTTGTGTAGAAGGTCCATAAGCAGGACTCGCCGCATTTAAATACACTCTAGCTTTTAACGCCATAGCAGCTAACCCAGAAGCTCTTCCTCTATTGTTTAAACCAGTAAATACATCGGCGCCACCGTCATACTTTAAAGGCAGTATAGCAATTGCAGCATCGCAATCTTGCACAATTTGAGCAACGCATTCTTCATAGGTGTTTCTTGGAAGGTCTAAGTCGTCGCCTTGCTCTAATGCTTTTGTAACAATAGGAAAGCCAAGAACTTCAGATCCACCCGCTTCAGGCTTGCCCGCATAGTTTTTCAACAATTCGGCTTGATAAAAAGCTTTTAAAAAATAGGCTTCTCCTAATCTATTCGATTTAAGTATGGAGTCTCTATATTTGTCTGATACACTGTAAATTAAATCTGCACCATTTTCGATGTATAAATTAAGATACTTAATTTTATCGTAAGTATATCCCCAGTTTCCAATAGGGCTACTTTCTACATTCCAGCTACCTAGCGCTAGTGAATTACTGCCAGGTTGTGAAGGGACGGCGTTGTCAGTATAATAATCCATCGTTATAGGGTAGCTAGTATTTAAACCCGCATAAGCGTTTGCTAAGATGCCTTCACCATAGGTTGAGTGGCTCCAAAGATCTTCTGTTGTTTGATCCTGTATTGGAAGGGGATCAATCTGACAAGAGGTCAAGAAGATACCGAAAATTAAATAATAATATATTTTATGTTTCATAATCTTGTTGTTATTGATTAAAATTTGCATGATACCCCTAAAGTAAAGGTTCTATATATTGGAAAACTATTTACACCTGCACTTATACTTTCTGGATCTAAATTGTATTTAGATAATTTGGAGAAAGATGCTATGTTTTTTCCTCTAACAAAGAATTTTAAGTTAGGTAATATAAAATTAGTACCGGCAGCTTTAGGCATCGTGTAACTAAGTTCTATGTTCTTAATACTAAAATAAGCAGCACTCTCTAGCCAAAATGTAGAGCTTTGGTAATTGTTTTGAGATAGCGTCGTTAGCCTTGGGATATCATTAGTTACAGGATATCTGTTTAATAGAACTTCTGAGTAATTAGCCCTTGGATTACTTCCATTGAAATAACTAGTATTTAAAGATCTTACACCATCTGCGATACCTTGACCAACAATATAAAGTCCAAAACCTTTATATTTTAAGTTCAGGTTTGCGCCGTAATAGATTCTTGGTGCATGGTCTCCTGTAATGTGTATATCTTTTTCATCAACTACACCATCATTATTGTAATCTTGATATCTTATATCACCTGGTTGCACATCACCCCAACTTTGAGTAACACCTCTAGAAGAAATTTCACTTTCAGATTGGTATAAACCTTCAGCTGCATAAGTTCTGTACAAATCAGTATCGGTACCAGCTAATTTTCTATAATCATCAAGTGCTTCAGGTTCATCTACATCTACATATTTAGATCTGTTATACATGATGTTTCCACCAAAGCTATATTTTAGGTCACCAATACTATTTTTAAACTGCAGGTAGCCTTCAAGTCCCCATTGTTTGGTCTCTCCATAATTACTAAGTGGCAGGAAGCTTCCCGTGCCAAAAAGTGATGGTGTTAAAGAACTTCTTTGAGATATTTGGTTATAGTTTCTGCGGGCATAGTAATTAGCCTCGAATGCTAAGGTTTTATTTAACAATTCACCTTGTAGGCCAATGTTTAAATAACTCATTTTAGGAAGCTCGTAATTTGTGCTACCTTCTTGTTGGATAGCATAAACATTAACACCGTTACCTCTGTTCCCTTCAATACCAGATTGCCATCCACCAACATTTTGCCAAAGTGTTGTGCCTAAATAGTATGAATTATATGTAGCATTTCCAGAAGAATCAGCAAAAAATGTATTAAAATTTTCATTGCCAACGACGCCATACGAACCAAAGAATTTTAAATAATTTACAAATTTACTATCTTTTAAGAACGATTCGTTGCTGGCAATCCAAGCAGCACCTGCGGTTGGATAGACTTTGTATCGGTTACCGTCAGGTAACTTCATACTTCCTGAATACGCTAAATCAAGTTGTAAAACATATTTGTCATCATAAGCGTAATTTGATCTATAACTAAAATCTTGTTTTTTTACAGGTTGGTAGTTTGCAAATCTTCGTGTTTCAACAAGTCCAGAATAATAAGAAGCATTCATTGTTAATGCATGTTTACCAAAGGTTTTGTCATAATTTAAACTTAACAGTGCTGTGGTACTCCTTGTAAAATTATCTCCAAGAGGACCTAGGTTAGGTTCAATTATTTCTTCCTGAGTTCTTTCTAATTCGTTATTAGGTAATAACCTGTAAAGTTCTGCACTACCTCCTTTTCCATTACGAACATTACTATAAATATCGAAAGCAGCTGTTCCTGTAAAGGTAAGACCGTCTAATAATGAATCTAAATCTAATAATAACGATGCAGAGTTTTGGGAATTAAGATTAACACCTTCTGAGTAGCCACTATATAGTAAGTTGTTTTCAATATTTGAATTAAAATCATTACTTACTATATATTTACTATCATATGCTATAGCGTGGGCATTTGCAGGTGTTCCAGCAATATAACTAAATAAATCAAAATTACCATTTTGTCCTGGATTGTCTAATTCTTGATAGGTACCAGATAAATTAACATTAAATTGGATTTTTTCGGTTAATTTGATATTTACACCACCTCTAACTTTAAAACGATTAGATGATGTATCATCACCAATTTTTTCTAACCCTTTGGTTTGAACAAAGTCTAAAAGTGAAAAATAGTTAACTTTTTCATCTCCACCACTAAAATTAAGATTTGCTCTGCTAAATGTTGATGCTTTTTTAACATAATCGTTATAGTAATCTATATTAGGATAGTATAAAGGGTTTGATCCGTTTTGGTAGGCAGCTAATGCCGTAGATGAGTATAATGGTGATAAACCATCATTCACTAAAGCTTCGTTATATAATGTTGCATAGTTATAAGAATCTAAATATTCAGGCTTTGCAGTAGGTGAACTAAAACCACTTTCGGTAGATATCGATACATTTTTTTTGAACTTTTCACCTGTTTTTGTAGTTATCCACATTACTGGGTTTGTACTTGATAAGCCTAAGGCAGCTAATCCAGATAAATCTTTTATAACCTGAATTGTTTCAATTTCATAAACCGTAAGATCTGACGGGTCTCTTATAATACCATCAATATAAAATGATACTCCTTGACCTCTTAATGAAGCAGAAGCACCTTGTTCTGTGGGGTTATTTCTAAATAGATTAATTTGTAAACCAGGAATTCTTCCCGCTAGTGTTTCTAGAAATGTACCTGCCGGGTATGATGCGAGTTCGTCCCCTGTTATAGTATAAGTAGAAGAAACACTTCTGTTATTAGAAAAAGTTTGAAAAGGTAGCCTTACATTATTTTCTAAATTCCCCATATTTAGTATTGTAATATTGGGTTCTGTTAATTCTCCTTCTATTATTTCTATAACTTTAAATATGTATCCGTCTTCGTCAATAGTAAGCTGATCTTTTTCTGAAGCTACTTCAATTGAAAAAACACCTGCTTTATTCGTGATACTCTTGTCTTTTGCTTCAAATGACTTAACAAGAACATTTGAGATAGGGTGTCCATCACTATCCATAATCTTACCAGTAACTTGAGAAACGGCGTCGCTCTCTTGCGCTTGTAAAGATGTAGAACAGAATATCCCGATGGTTGCAAAAAACATTAACATGTTTAAGATTTTTCTATACATAATTGTTTTCTTTTTTCGTGTTAATAATAATTTTACCATCCTGGATTTTGTTTAAACGATTCGAACATTAAAGCGTCCTGTAAAGGAATAGGCCATTTGTAATGTTTTTGATCGAATGTTCTTGTAAAATATGGTTCTGAAGCTCTTTCTATTATATAACCAGTAGGTGAAGCAGGATCTTCTGTGAAATTATCTTCAAAATATTGTTTGTATTCTAGTTTGCTAGCATCACCCCACCTAGATAAGTCAAAAAAGCGTTTTCCTTCTAAATAAAGCTCTACAGCTCTTTCGTTTTTAATACGCGTTCTAAACATTTCTTTAGAAGCTAAGTAAGACGTGTTTACTGGAGGCATTTTAACACGATCTCTAACAATGTTTACTGCCTCAACAGCACTTATAGTAGCTCCAGGAAGTTTATAGTTAGGTCCGTCAAGTTCATTAGCTGCCTCTGCGTACTGTAAAAGAATATCAGATAATCTAAAATAAATAACATGTGTAAATGGTGCCGCAGCTCCAGACCATTGGTCTACATTTTTACCCCAGAATTTTCTAGCCATATAACCTAAATGAGCATCTCCTGGTTGACTGTTTCTTTCTGCTCCACCTTTATACAATTCTAAATATTTATCGGTTAAACTGGTCCATCTTTCACCATTAAAAAGAATAGAATGGTAAAATCTTGGGTCTCTTCCAACAAATGGATTTTGTGGATCAAAACTAGGGTCGTCTTTAATAGATAAACCATTTACTGTTTCAAATCTATCTACAAATGTTGCAGAAGGTGTAAATCCTTGTGTTACATTTTTGCTTTCAATACTTGTAGTTGTTAATACACGATATGCACCACCTGCACCATTTAGGGCAGCATAGTTTTCCCAAATAATTTCATCGTGATAAGGTTGGTACATAAAAATACTATCAAAACTTGCAGCATATTCTATAGTCTCAACTCCTCCTGATGGGATTTTGTATGTTACTTTATCTGTTCCTTTAGATTGTATTAGTTTGTATCTATTGTTGCCAAAAGGACCTAATTCAGATAACAAATCCCATGATGCTTGGGCAGCAAGTTTCCATTTAGCGGCATCATTTGAAGGATTATTGCTTGGACTAGCGCTAAATAAAAGAGCAGACGCTTTAACCGCCATAGCTGCTCCTTTTTCCGGTCTACCTAAGTTTTGAATGTCCCACCTTTGAGGTAATAGCACAGCAGCAGAATCGCAGTCTGCAGCAATTTTTAATGCTGTTTCGTGGTAAGAAAGCCTAGGTAATTCAAAATCATCTGAGGCATTAAAAGAATTCGTAATATATGGCATTCCTCCTTGGCGCTTAAGCATTTCGTAATAATACCAAGCTCTCATAAAATGTGCCTGACCTTTTAATTCGTCTAATTCTCCTTGTGTTGCACCTTCTAATTTAGGAAGATACTCTAGTGTTTTATTTGCAATACGTATACTAGACCATGCATTCCAAACACCGTAAAACTGTAGAGCTTGCCCTGTGTCGTAAGATCTTAACCAATCTCCTCCTTGTGCAATTGGCATGGTTTCCCAGTTAATTGAATTCACATAGCCTTCATCGCTTAATGCAGCAATATAGCTATAATCACCAGCGCTAAGGTAATTTTGCAAATGCTTATACATACCATCTTCATACTGTCTAAACTTGAAGTAGTCCTGAAGCAAGTCTTCCTCGGGTATACCTGCAGAATCTGCTACCTTATCTAGATAATCTTCACAACCAGTAAGACTGATTAATGCAGAGAAACCTAATATAATTGATAAATAATTTATTGCTCTTTTCATGTTTCTGATTTTTTTATTAGAATTTTGCACGAAGTTCTAAGGTGTATCTTTTCATTTGTGGATAGGCTCCAAAATCAACTCCAAAATTCGATCCTTCAGGATCACCACCCCATTTACGTTTTCTCCAAGTCCATAAATTGGTTCCTATTAAACCAAATTCTAAGCTTGAAATACCAACCGCTTTTTTAATAGCTTTAGATTGAATAGCATAACGAATGTTAGCACTTCTTAATCGTATATACTGGCCTTCAACCATTGAAAAGTCGCTAATTTGATAATTATATTGCTTACTAGCTTCGGCATGAACAGCAGGAAACTCTGGATTAGTATTTGTTGGTGTCCAGTGATTTGCATGCGCTGTATAAGCATTATCTTTATTTTCTGTGAAAGGATATAAGTAAAATAAACCACCTTGTCTCATTGGTGTTTGTACACTACTAATACCATAGAAGTTTAATTCTAACGATAAGTTTTTATAACCACCACTTAAAGTACCATTCCATGTTAGGTTAGGTATTGAAGGGCTTTCTGCAACCACGCGGTCTTGACCATCAATAGAACCATCTCCATTAAAATCTAGAAATTTAAAATCTCCAACAATTGGGTTTCCACCTCCAACTTTAGGGTACAAAAATAAATCGTCGAAACTTTGATAAAAACCTTGAGTTACAATACCTGTTGCAGGTGTATAGGACCCCATTCTTCTTGCGATATCAACAGGTTTTCCTTCTGCTTTTAAGTTGAAAGGAATATTGTCTGATTCATCATAATATACCATTCTGTTTTCTGAAGCAGATACATTACCTGAGAACATGATATAGGAACCGTCTTTAAACGCTTTATTAAACCCTAATTCTACTTCGAAACCGTGACTTTTAGAAGATCCTATATTTGCTTGAATATCTGGAACTCCCGCATAAGAAGGAACTCTTTGTCTTGTTTGAAGCATATCTTCTCTTCGTTCATCAAACAAATCAATATTAAGCGTAAAAAGGTTATTTAAGAAAGCAAATTCAAAACCTAAGTTTTGTTTATATACACGTTCCCATGTAGCATCTAGTATTGGAAGACGACCTTCGTTTATATATCCATAACCTTGTTGTGGATATCCAAATGAAGTACCTCCACCTTGAGTAAATTCAGAAAGATATAGCCATCTGTCTATACCTGCAGAGTTACCTACAATACCATAAGAATACTTGATTTTTAACATATTGATAGATTCTTTCAAGTTTTTAAAAAACTTTTCGTTAGAAATAACCCATCCACCAGCTGCTGCAGGAAACGTACCAAAACGAAGTCCTGGTGCAAATTTTTCAGATCCAGAATGTGCTACACTCGTTTCTAAGAAAAAGCGATCGTCGTAATTATAATTTAAATTACCTACCCAGTTTTCTTCAAAACTTGGGAAAAAGTATAATTGATCTCCAACTGATTTTCTACGGCTAATTAACCCCAATCCTGATACATTATGTTTACCAAAAGAACGATTATATGCTAAATTGAATTGAAAATATTGACTTCTCCAGCCTTTAAAAATGTTTTCAGAACCATTTACCTGTAATGTTGGTTGAGGTGTATCTAAATCTAGACCTCCATAATTATCAAATCTAGACCATTCTTGAGTATCTCGATTAAGATAGTATCCAAAATACTGAGGTAACCAATAATTTTTTTGATAAATTACGTTAGAGTTATAAGAGTACAATACATTTGTAGATAAGCCTTTTGTGATAAAATCAAGCTTTTGGTCGAACTGAAGATCAACATTAAGCTCATTCGCTTTAAATCTATTAAAACCTTGAGCTCCTAACCAGTTCATTTCAACTTCACCTTGTGCGGGATTAATATATGGTCTTGGTCCTGTTTGGTTATAAGGTATTACATTATCTGGATACTGCTCTAAAGCATCTGCAGGGTAAAAAGGCATTGAAGTTACAGGTTCATACCAAATTGGTTGCGTAAACGTATCTTCTGGTTTGCCCCATGCTTTAACATTACCACCTAAATTAATAGTTAATTTTGTTGTTTTAGAAATATTAAAGTCAAGATTGTTTTTAAAATTGTAACGTGTACTTCCGTAATGTGCATTTTGTTTGTCATAATCGTAAGGGAATTGATCTCCTACAGACCAAATATCGCCTTCTTTAAGAAAACCTACAGAAGCATAATATTGAACGAAATTGTTACCACCTCTAGCATTAAGATTGTATGTTTGATCGAAACCTGGTTCAAAATAATAATCCATCCAGTCTGTATTAGAATATAAATAAGGAAGATCCTGAGTCCTATAATGCTCGAGTACTTCATCTGATACTAAAAGATCCCATTTGCCGTCATTGGCCCAAGCTTCATTTCTAAGCTTCATAGTTTCATAAGCATTCATATATTCTGGAAGTATAGCTGCTGTTTTTACAGAAACACTGCTAGAAAAATCTAATTCCAGAGCACCTCTTCTACCTCTTTTAGTTGTGACAATAATAACGCCATTTGCGCCTTTAACACCATAAACAGCTGTAGCAGAGGCGTCTTTAAGAATCGAAATAGATTCAATATCATTAGCATCTATGTTTGAGAATGTTCTTTCTACACCATCTACAATAAATAAAGGAGTGTTATTTCCCATTGAAGAGTTGCCACGAATAGACATTTGTATAGGTGATGCTGCATAGTAACCTCCTAAAGCTTCCTCACCCGGAGTAGGGTCGGTTTGAATAACCGTTAAACCAGGTAATCTACCTTGTAGACTGTTTTCTACACTACTACCCATTCTAACTGACATAAGTTTTTCTCCTGATATTTTGGAAACAGCACCTACCACTGATTCTTGTTTTTGAGCTTTACCAAAAGCAACAATAACAATGTCTTCTAGAACTTCTTGACTTGGAACCAATGATACATTAATTTCTGTTTTCCCATTAATAGGAATCTCTTGTGTTTTAAAACCCACAAAAGAGAATACTAAGGTTTCATCGCTCGATGCTGAAACAGTAAATTTTCCGTCGAAATCTGAAGATGCACCTCTACCGGTGGATCCTTTAACCAAAATCGTTGCACCAAATACTGGTACGCCTTCAGAATCTATTACTGTTCCTGTTATATTTTGTCTTTGCGCATAAGTTGCAACGCTGAAAATAAACATGAAAACAAACATTATTCTGTAACGAAGTAAACTGGATTTACTTGGAACTCCTCTACAAGGGATAAAGTTGATTTTTTTCATAAAATTTGGTTTTTCAAGGTTTGTTAGACCATTTTACTTTTAATTGTTATTGTTTATTGGTTTTAAAAATTGAGTTATTTGTGTTTCATTGATTATCATTTTTTTGTTTTTATTTTAGGATTAATGTTTCTGAAAAAAATTAATAAATCGTTAACTTTAAATTTAGTAGTTAACCAAATATTTTTTGCTTGCTTACTAAGCAACTATCTTTAAAAAAAAATATAACAATCACATCTTTAATGAGATGGTTTTGTTTTTAAAAAGAAAGGAATTGACGTTTGGTAAAATTAGAATGTTAATATTTTATTAATTAAATATAATTAGCAGAAAGTGATACTATATTAACTTGTTTGTGAATTTTTCATATAAATTTGAATAAAACACACATATGTATAAGTTTTTGTTCAAATTTGGTAAGATATAACCGTTATGTGTCGATTATGTTAAGGATATTTAAATATAGAAGTTAGGGTCTTTAAATTTTATTAATGTTTGTATTCATTTGTTTTTTATAAATTAATACAAACATCATATTTATATTTAACTAATTGCTTGAATGCATAAAACAACTTTAATTCGATAAGAATTTTATTTACACTATATAACTGTATTACGTGTTTTTATTTCAGAACTCAAAATCAGGATTTACTCTTCTTGATTATATTTTTACAACTAATATGTGAATTATTTAAAGAAATACATGTGTTATTGGTTTTATGCTAAAAATATGTGAAAAATAAATAAGTAAATTATTTTTTTTGATAATTATTTAGAAAAATGTCTTTATTCATTATAATTAATAAAATAGTTGCTAAACCATATCTTCTTAAAAATTACTCTTCTACATAATTGCAAAACAGTGTTTTTTTCTAACTTAAATATACTGTTGTATTGTACAACTATCTATACCCTATAATACCGTAATTATTAGATTATAGATAAATACACTAAATAAATGCTAACCTTAAATTTAAAAAATCAAATTTTGATTAAAATGATAATAGTCATGATGAATATGGTAATATAGTATCATTATGAGTTAATAATTAACTTTAATAATAATGAGATAACATATATTTTTATGCCAAAACTTTCTTTTTTAATATTAAAAAAGAAAGTTTTGTATTTTAATTTGCTGTAATCTTTTTATTAGTTATTTGACCTAAGGGTGGTCAAATTTTATATTTAAGATTCTTAAAAAGAATTGTATAATTAAATATTCTATGAAAAACGTATTTTTATTTTTTAGTATTCTTATTTTAATTCAAAATAGTTTTAGTCAAAACGATTGGGAAAACCCAAACATATTTGAGAAAAATAAAGAGCAATCACGTGCTTCTTTTTATTCTTATTCAACTATTGAAAAAGCAAAAGTTGATAATCCGAAAAAAGAAGCTTTTATAAAATGTTTAAATGGAAAGTGGAAATTTAATTACACAAATAATTCTACAGAAACACCTAAAGACTTTTTTAAGCTAGGGTTTGATGCTAGCAACTGGGATAATATACCAGTACCTAGCAATTGGGAAATGTACGGTTACGGGTTTCCTCATTATGTAAATGCGGGTTATGCCTTTAACACAATAAATCCTCCTTTTATAAAAGATTCAGAAAATTCAGTAGGTGCTTATATTACAGAGTTTTTTGTTGACGATGGATGGTTAAATCGTAATGTTTACATTCAATTAGGCGCAGTAAAGTCGGGGTATTATTTATGGATAAATGGAGAAAAAGTAGGATATAACCAAGATTCAAAATTACCAGCAGAATTCAATATCTCTCCCTATTTAAAAAAGGGTAAAAATAAACTAGCGGTCAAAGTTTTTCAATTTACAGATGGTAGCTATATTGAGGATCAGGATTTCTGGAGATTATCTGGCATTCAAAGAGATGTTTTTCTTTTTGCAAGACCTAAAATTCACATTAGAGATTTCTTTGCAAAAGCATTACTCGATTCAAGCTATGAACATGGTGTCTTTAAATTATCGGTAGACATAAAAAACACTTCTAATATAAAAGCATCACATTTAAAATTACAATATAAGATTTTAGATGCTCAAGAACAACAGGTGTTAACTGATGAGTCCTTATTTAGTGTAAAGAGTTTAAGTTCTGAAAATTTGATATTCAATGGCAATATTCCTAATATACACTCTTGGTCTGCAGAAAATCCGTATTTATATACATTACTATTATTTATAAGTGATAACTCAGGAAAAACTATTGAAGCGACTTCAATTAAAATAGGGTTTAGAACGACTGAAATTAGAGGGGGACAATTATTAGTTAATGGTAAACCTATTCTTTTAAAAGGGGTAAATCGTCATGAACATAACCCTGATTATGGTCATGTTGTAAACGAAAAAGATATGCTAGCAGATATTAGAATGATGAAACAATTTAATATAAATGCAGTACGTACTAGTCATTACCCAAATGATCCGCTTTGGTATAAATTATGTGATAAATATGGTTTGTATTTATATGATGAAGCTAATATTGAATCACATGGTATAGGTTATGATATCAATAAAACCCTAGCCGATAAATCCGAATGGAAAGAGGGGCATGTAGCTCGAATGTTGAATATGGTTGAGCGTGATAAAAATCATCCATCTATTATTGTTTGGAGTATGGGAAATGAAGCTGGAGATGGACATAATTTTTTAGCAGGATACAAAGCCATTCATAAAAGAGATACAGATAGACCAGTGCATTATGAGCGAGCAGAAAGACAAACAACGGTTAACGAAAGGCATACCGATATAGTACCTAATATGTATGCCCCAAACAGTTGGGTTGAAAAGTGGATTGGAATTGATACAGAGCGTCCGTTTATTTGGTGTGAATATTCACATGCTATGGGGAATAGTAATGGTAATTTTAAAGAATATTGGGATTTAGTGCGCGAAAACCGACAACTTCAAGGTGGTTTTATTTGGGATTGGATGGATCAGGGCTTAACAAAATATAACGCTAAAGGTGATAAGTTTTGGGCATATGGTGGATTTTTTGAACCGAAAGGAGTTAAAAATGATGATAATTTTTGTTTCAATGGTCTAGTAGCTACAGATATGACGCCACATCCTGGCTTGTATGAGGTTAAAAAAGTATATCAAAATGTTAGATTTAGTGCAACAGGAATTTCTGAAGGACAAATAAATATAAAAAACGAATTGTTTTTTAATAACTTAGACGCTTATTTAGTGCGTTGGAATCTAATTGAAGATGGTGAAATCATGCAAACAGGCGTCTTTAAACCTTTAGGAGTTTTACCGCAAGCAGAAAAAGAATTCAGCTTAAACATAAAAGATTTTAATAGGAAAAAAGAAAGTGAATATTTTATAAATGTTTATGCAATACAAAATAATGAAACTGAAATAATTCCTTTTGGACATATAGTGGCTTCAGAACAATTTGCTTTAGGAACTTATAACGAAGTTGTTAAAGTGAGTTCAAAAGCATCTAGCGAAATTATTCTAAAAGATAATTTAAATGAGATAACTATTTCAGGTAGTAATTTTTTAATGCAGGTGTCTAAAAAATCAGGAGCTATAACGTCTTATAAAATTAATAATTACGAAATGATTACCTCGCCATTGTTACCAACGTTTTGGCGTTCTCCAACTGATAATGATTTTGGCAACGGTATGCCAACACGTTGCGAAGTATGGAAATCTGTAATGAATACTGCCATAACAGAAGCAGTAAGCATGGAAAAAGTATCAGAATCTGAAATAAAAATTAGCACAAATCTTAAATTACCAACCATAGATGGTTATATAAGTATGGTTTATACGATTTATAGTCATGGAAACATAGATGTGAATTATAAATTTGAAGCAACTAAAACAGGTTTACCAGAAATACCTCGTATTGGTATGGTTTTTAGAATGCCAAGAGATTTTGACAATTTAAAGTATTATGCTCGAGGACCTTGGGAAAATTATATAGACAGAAATACAGCATCTTTTATTGGTGTTTATCAATCAAAAATCACTAATCAATTTGTACCTTATGGCAGACCTCAAGAGAATGGACATAAAACAGAAGCTAGATGGTTATCAATTACAAATCAAGTTGGTTTAGGTTTTAAAATAGAAGCCAATAAAATACCTTTTGAATTTAATGCATTGCATTATAGTACTAACGATTTGGATTCAGGAACTAAAAAACTATTATTAACACCCATTGATTTAAAAGAAGGTGATTTTGTTGAAGTTCATATAGATCATAAAATGATGGGTATTGGAGGTGATAATAGTTGGGGAGCAAAACCACATAAATCTTATATGTATTACGCAAACAAAGTATATGAATATTCGTTTTCTATCATTCCTGAATTATAAAAAAAAAAAGGTCTAGTTATGAAATATGTTATAGCTTAAAATTAATTTACGTTGAAGTTTAATAAGAGTTAGAACCTTTAAATTTGTGCTGTACACAACATTTTTCTATACATTATATATACTGAAGTAGTATTTATACACTCTATTAAATCATTTAATTTTTTGGCTTTAAATGCCATTTTAACACATTTCCTTGTGTTCCGCGAAAAGCTCCACTCCATTTTTCTATTTTGGAACCCTGAAAAGAAGCACTATATTTTAAGTAAATCAGGAATTAAGTCCACTTAATAGGAACTCAATATTTGTTATTTTGTTCCATTTCCTGTGTTTTTATTTTTTACAAAAGGTTTAGATCCACATCCTAAGTCGTAACCACTATACCTTTTTTTGATAGCAAAATAATAACATTCAATTTTGTATAACAATATATCCAGACTCATTCGTAGTACTTTTTAGATGTCTCAATAAATATGAATATTGTTGTAAAAACACCAAGCAAGAAAAAGAAGGTAATAGTGATAGCTCTATGGAAAGTAAATCAAAATAAATCTTATGAAATTTAAGAAAATTGTTATTCAAAATGCTATGTAACTATCTATTCATTCTATTTACTTTAAGAAATGACAATTGGTAGTTTTATCCATACATTTGCCATCTCAAATTTTTGGATGCCGATGGAAATTGCGAATTATACCTTAAAAGAATTTTTTGATCAAAAGAAATCACCATGCCTTTCTTTCACTGTTTACAGTTTGGAAGATGATGCCGTAAAAAAGGAAGAAAAATTACATAGAAATGATTATTTTCAGGTCATTTTATTACAAGAAGGGAAAGTAAACCAGCATATTGAACACGAAAGTTTACAGTTATTGAATAATCAGATTTCAGTGGTTTTTCCTCATCAGATAAATGCATTCGAACTGTCAGCTAAAGCCAAAGGTATAGTGGTACAATTTGATGAGGTATTATTTTGTTCAGATTTATTGAAAAACGAGCTCATTTCCTATAGTAATGATTTAATGAATAAATTAAATCATGTGGTTTTAGACGCCGATACCTTTTATAAAATAAATCATTATGCGGTTCAAATTCTCGATTTGTTTAAAAACCTATCACCAATCAAGAAAGAGCAGATTCGGTTTTATATAAAAATCATGCTGCTTGAAATAATAGAAGCAGCACATCAAAAAACAAATGGGTTTCAAGCTCCAGGTCAATTAGATGTATTTGCACGTTTTAAAACGCTTATAGAAGAAAATTACAAGTCAAAGCGAACAGTAACTTACTATAAGGATCAACTTCAGATTACGTCTAAAAAGCTAAACGGGATATGTAAAAGTAAAACGGGTAATACTGCACTAACTATTATTCACGAACGTATTCTTACCGAAATTAAGAGGCAGCTTATATTCTCAAGTAAAAACCATAAAGAAATTGCATACGATCTAGGTTTCGATTCGCCTTCGGCATTAAATAAGTTTGTTTATGCTAAGTTAAAAGAGACACCAAGTGAGTTAAAAGAATCGTTGTCCAAAATTTATAAGTATTAGGACAGTTTTTATAATCAAAACCCTCTTTCCCTTGTCTAGTTTTGTCTCATCTAAAAAACATACAAGATGAGTAAATTATTTATAGCAAGTGAAGTTTTTCACGGTGTTGGTACCCTGGAAGAATTAAAAAATATTAAAGGACAAAAGGCCGTTATTGTAACTGGTGGAAGTTCAATGAGAAAAAGTGGAGTTTTAAACAAAACGGTTGCTTACTTAAAGGAAGCTGGTCTAGAAACTGAAGTTTTTGAAGGTGTAGAAGAAGATCCGTCATCAGCTACATGTCTAAAAGGAGCTGAAGTCATGAAAACGTTTCAGCCAGATTGGATTGTTGGTGTTGGTGGATGTTCTGCTATCGATGCAGCTAAAATGATGTGGGTATTTTACGAGCACCCAGATGCAGATTTTGATGCTATGACTAAACCGTTCTCAGTTCCAACCTTAAGAAATAAGGCTAAATTTGTAGCTATCCCTTCTACAAGTGGAACAGGAACAGAAACGACAGGTTTAGCAGTAATTACCGATCGTGAGAAAGGTGTTAAATATCCTATCGTTTCTTACGAATTAACACCTGATATTGCTATTGTAGATGGTGAAATTTGTTCAACTATGCCAGCACACGTAACATCTAATACAGGGTTAGACGCATTAACACACTGTGTTGAGGCTTACGTATCAAATATTGATGATAACTATGCAGATGCATTAGCAAAAGGGGGATTAGAAATTGTATTTAACAATTTAAAAGAAGCAGTAAATAATCCAGACAACCTTAAAGCACGTCAAAACATGCACGATGCATCGTTTATGGGAGGTTTAGCCTTTAACAATGCGTGGTTAGGTATTGTACACTCTTTATCTCACCAAGTTGGAGCGCTTTATGGAGTTCCTCACGGGGCAACTAATGCTATTTTCTTGCCAAATGTAATTCGTTATAATGCAAAAGATTCTGAGCGTTTTCCGGATTTAGCTAAAATTATTGGTAAAGAAACTGCAGAAGATTTAGCGGTAGCAGTTGAAACATTAAGAGCAGAAGTAAACAATCAATCAGCGATTAAGGAGTTTGGAATTTCTCAAGAAGATTGGGATAAAAACTTAGATTACATGACCAAAAATGCTTTGGCAGATCCTTGTACAGGTTTTAATCCTAGAAAACCAACTTTAGAAGAGTTGAAAGCTATTTATACGGCTTGTTACAACGGAGAAATTGTTAGTTTCTAAATATTAACAGTTATAAAAAATGTAAAAATCCAGTTCTATTGAACTGGATTTTTCTATTAATATTATATGTATTTATAATGCAAATGTCATTGGAGCATAAGACTAGTTAAATTAAGGGCTACTTGGTGGGATTTAGAGTTGTTTGTTTTCCCATTATAATATGTTTAACCTTATGCTTTCATATTATAGGTGTTAGTCTTTTTAAGTATTCACTTAATCTCCCTTGATTATATCTATTGTCTTTTTGAGAACATTATCTTAACAAAAACATAGCTGTTTTTTTAATTTAATTAAGATTTGTTTTTTGAAAAAAATCTCAAAAAGGAATATTTGATTTCCATTATCCGGTTTTTATTCCGTCCGCTATTCCATTATAAGTTAAGATCTGAAGCCGAGTTATTGATCTTTGGGTGGATAGAAACTTGATACAATAATAAACGAAGACATTCTTTTTTAGGGAACAAAACAATAAGAGAATTTGAATTAGACATGTATAACCATAAACTAGTGGCTTAGTCATTTAACTTATTGTCCAGTTTTTTGTTGCAAGTCCAGTATACATCTTCTTACCGGTACAAGTTGGTTAATTGCTATTCAAATTTAGTTTTATTTTATACTGAACATTTCTAGTGTTTTGTAGTTAAAACCAATAGTAAATTTATTTTATATAAATTATAGTACAAAATTTATTAAAAAATGAATATTAAAGCTTTAGGGAATTCAAATTGCTTTTACCTTCTTTATTTTTTATACATTTAGAGGATTAAAAATGGATTATAAATTTGTAAGGCCTTTTTAATAAAGCATACACATTGGAGTTATGTATGAATGGTTTTTAATTTTTTGGCTAATAGTTTTATGTGTAAGTTTCTCAGTTTAATGTTGATTAGTAGGTACAATAGAGGTATTGTTTTTTTATTTTTTTTATTATTTTCTTCAACCAAGTCTTTTTGTCAATATCAAAATCTTAAATTTGAAAACCTTGATACAGCAGAAGGGCTATCCAGTAGTACAAGCACTGAGATTTTTCAAGATAGTGAAGGTTTTATGTGGTTTGGAACTATTGATGGTTTAAATAGGTACGATGGTTATAGTTTTGAAATCTACAGACCAATTTTAAATGATTCTACTTCAATAAGTAACAATCGAATAAGTTCTATTGTTGAAGATTCCAATGGGTTTTTATGGATAGGGACAAGCAATGGACTTAATTTTTTTGATAAAAAACAAGAAAAATTTAGTCGAATTTCATTGCATAATAGATCAACAAATTTTGTTGACCAAGGAGAAATTATAAACGATTTATTGTTTGATGAAGTTAGTGAAACATTATGGGTGGCAACAAAGAATGGTGTTGTAAGGTTAAATTTAAAGAACCAATCTACACCTTATAGTGATACTATTAATTTTTCCCATTACATCAATATTAATAACAATCTCCAGACCATAGACAATAACGATGTTACAGCAATTATTCAAGACAAGGAAGGTGAGATTTGGGCTGTTACAGAGGGAAATTATTTAAATAAGTACCACCCTAAAAAAGACTTATTTACTAGGGTGCTTATCGATATTCCAAATTCCTACGAGTTAAACCATATTCCCAAAAGTATTTTAGTTGATAGTGATGGCGATTTTTGGATTGGCAACAATTTATCCATGTTAGTTTTTTGGGATAGAAGTAAGAATGCGTTTATTCAACTAACTCCAGTAAAGGTAAACATTCCAATTTTTCACATGTATCAAGATAAAAAAGGTGTTATTTGGATTGCTACTGATGGTGATGGCATATATTTATATGATAAGAAAAAGGGATTGCTACAGCATATATCCCATAGTCCCTTAAACAGTTTTTCACTTCCTAATAATCAACCTTCCAATATAATGGAAGATAAGGATGGTATTTTTTGGATTGCCACATATAATAAAGGTGTAAGTAAATTAGTGTTGTCCAAGTCGGCTTTCGGGCATTATTTTTATGAATCAGACAATCCCAAAGGTTTAAGTGCAAAAATAGCTCAGGCCGTACTTCAAGATAATGAAGGAAGAATTTGGATTGGGACAGATGGAGGGGGATTAAATCTATTTGATGAAAAGACAAATTCATTTAAACATTTTAAGGCAAATGCCAATAAAACTGGAATAAGTTCTAATAAAATAGTAAATTTAGTAGAAAGTTTTGATGGAACTATTTGGGTGTGTACCTGGGATGGAGGGCTTAATAAATTTAACCCTACTACTGAAATAGCCGAACAATTTAAATATGAATCCAATAATCCATATACCATTGGTCAAAATACGGTATGGTGTGCTGTAGAGGATTCTGAAAAAAGATTATGGTTAGGAACACAATCTGAAGGGTTGAATCTATTCGATTATAAAACAAAAAGGTTTTATAAATTTAAAAGCATTCAGGGAGCAAAGAACAACTTAATAAGCAATCTGGTTTTTTCCATATTTATAGATTCCAAAAATCGTCTTTTAATAGGCACATCGTTAGGGTTATCTGTGGTAGAGTTAGATAAAATATCAGATTATATACCCGATGAAATAGATTTTATTGAATTAAAAGAAAAACTAATTCAAGGTACAAGGGTCAATTATATTACCGAGGATCATTTAGGTAATATATGGATAGGAACAGATATTGCATTGCATCATTTGGATAGTAATCTTAAGTTTGTCAAATCCTATTCAACCGTAGACGGCCTTCCAAATAACCTCATTTTAGGAATCGCAGAAAGTAACCAGAATAACTTATGGATTACTACAAAAGGAGGGCTTTCTAAATTTAATATTGACGAAGATAAATTCTATAATTACAATATACAAGATGGTGTTCAGGGCATGGAGTTTCAAAGTAAATCCATTGAAAAATTAAAAGACGGTAGAATACTTGCTGGAGGAATAAATGGATTTAACTTATTTGACCCAAATAAAATTATTGAAAGACCAGAAAACCTTAAACCTATAATAACAAGGTTTAAATTATTTAATGAAATAATAAAACCAGGACAAAAGCTTGATAATAGAGTCGTTATAAAAGAATCCATTGCAAGTACCAATTCAGTTGAGCTAAAATATGATGAAGGTTATTTGTCTTTTGAATTTGTGGCTTTTCACTACGAAAACCAAAGGCGCGTTAAGTATAGGTATCGCATGAAAGGGATTCATAATGATTTTATCAACGCAGGAGATAACAGGTTGGCAAATTATTCAAGCATTCCACCCGGAGAGTATGAGTTTCAAGTAAAGGCATCCATAGATGGCCAATGGGATAATGCAGAAAGTTCTAATATTAAAATCCATGTATTGCCTCCACCTTGGAAAACATGGTGGGCATATTTGCTTTACGTGTTGTTTTTTATAGTTCTTCTTAGGTTTGGTATGCATTATTACACTAAAATGGTTAAAGAAGAGAAAGAACATGAACTGGATCAAATGAAGCTACAGTTCTTTATTAATGTATCCCATGAACTACGAACACCACTAACGCTTATTTTAAACCCTGTAGATAAAATTATATCGTCATTTAATAACCCTGAAATTGTTAAATCATCTGCTTATACACTTCAAAGAAGCGCAAGAAGATTGTATTATTTAGTCAATCAATTATTGGATTTTAGAAAACTGGATTTGGGTAAAGTTCCTCTTAAATTGGTTCATGGAGATCTAGTTAAATTTAGTGAAGATGTGTATAAATTGTTTGAAGGTTTGGCCAAAACAAAAGGAATAAAATATAAGTTTAAAAGTTCCTTTAAAGAATTACCGGTAAATTTTGACCCTGACAAAGTTGAAAAAATAATTACCAACTTAATTTCAAATGCTTTAAAATATACTAATGAAGGAGGTTCGGTTAAGCTTTTAATTTCCAAACCAAACGCATCAAAAAAACATTTGTTTTCAAAAATTTTAAATAAAAAAATATCTGAAGAATTTGTTCAAATAGAGATTAAAGATACGGGTATAGGTTTTAAAAAAGAACAACTCAAAGATGTTTTTGGAAGGTTTGTAAATGCAGGAAACACCAAAACAGGTATGGGAATTGGTTTGAATATTACCCAAGGGCTTGTAAAAATACATGGCGGCGAAATTTTTGTTGAAAGTAAGCATGAAGAGGGCACTGTTTTTACTGTTTTACTACCATTAAATCTTAAAAATGAACATAGCGAATCAATAGATGGCGCAAATAAATATATTAATGAATTTGATTTAACCAGTGTGCAGTCTGCCGAATATGAAATTGAGGCTTATGCCGAAAGTATTGATGAACGAATTCAAAACACAGATTCTAATTCCGGAGGAAAGAAAAAGCAAGTCATATTAGTTGTAGAAGATAATAAGGAATTAAGAAAACATTTGGTTTACGAGTTTGGTAATTCATTTAAAATAATGGAAGCAGTAAATGGCGTTGATGGATTGGAGAAGATAAAAAAGTACCATCCCGATTTGGTAATAAGCGACGTTATGATGCCAAAAATGGATGGATTTGAATTATGCCGTTTAGTTAAAACTGAAATTGAAATTTGCCATATTCCTATTATTTTATTAACAGCTAGAAGTCTGGAGGAAGATCGAATAGAAGGCTATAATACCGGAGCCGATGAATATTTACCAAAACCTTTTAATATAAACATTTTAAGGGCAAGAGTCAAAAATTTATTAGAAGCCAAAAAAAGATTAAGAGATAGGTTCGCTTCCATTGGAGGTGTTGTTCCATCAAGTGAAATAACATCCAATAGCTTAGATGAGGCCTTTTTGGATAAAGCGACTAAAGCCATTATGGACAATATATCTGATCCGGATTATAAATTAGACAATTTGTTAAATGAAATAGGTACAGGTAGGTCTCAATTTTACAGAAAGATAAATTCTATAACAGGCCAAAATCCTAGCAATTTTATTAGAACAATTCGGTTAAAACATGCATCAGAATTATTGCTTAAAAATGAATTTTCAATAAAAGAGATTACCCATATGACTGGCTTTAATTCAACAGCATATTTTAGTAAAACTTTTCGCGAATTATTTGGCTTAACACCAACAGAATATTTAGAGAAAAAACTTAAAGATTAGCTATGAGTAGCATTTAATTGTTATTTAATTGCGGTTTTGGGTTGAAATGGGCTATAAGTTATCAATATTTAATTATAATTTATAAGCTTTCGCTGTGCAATTTTTTAAAATTGCTAACGAACTTAGATTTTAGTTTTGAACTCATTTTAACTTTTGTTTTTAACCGAAAAATGGGATAAAATTTATACAGATAAGGCACCTTTTGCTAGACATAAAAAAGTAACGTTTGGTGTGGTGCAATACATTTAAACGAAAAATAAAATGGCTTTTACGATGATTACACGATTCCAAAAAGTTTTTTGCGCCATATACCCAAAAGGGTAAATAAATAAAAATTAGTTCATAAGGGTTTGCTAGGCGGATCTATCTAATGAAATTGAGAAGTATTGTTTA
The DNA here is from genome assembly GCA_031826515.1 of Flavobacteriaceae bacterium HL-DH10. NCBI lineage: Bacteria > Pseudomonadati > Bacteroidota > Flavobacteriia > Flavobacteriales > Flavobacteriaceae > Thalassobellus > Thalassobellus suaedae. Next base: position 3,149,507 of record CP134536.1, read on the forward strand.
GTAGTTTTTTTGAGTTAGTTGTTTACAATGGTTGCCAGATTAATTTGGTGACCGTTGTTTTAAAAACGAGAATAATTTAATGTAGATGAAGAGCTTTTTTGTTGTTATAATTATATTATTTACATTTAAAGGACTGAAAACGTATGCCCAGGATTTTTCCATCCCACAATCTATGGGAATAAGTCACCCTAGAATTTTAACCCGCTCAGAAACTCAGGAAGAGTTGGAATTTCTTGTTGAAAAAAAGAAATGGGCAAAAGCAATAATAGAAAAGACAAAAGAAAGATTACATCCCATACTTGAAAAATGTAGGGATAATGCTGATTGGTTGCGTTCTCGGTTACAAATGTATTGGAAAGCCAAATCCACTCAAGTCTATATCAATGGAGGCAAGTACAGTTATGCAGATGGTGAAGCACCTGTACCCACGGTTAAATTTATTGGAGGACGTGGAACGCCATCTGAGTATAATAAACCAAAGTTAGAAGATGTTAAACCTTTTATGGATGATCAAAGAGGTTTATATTTACAAAATAGAACAACTGAGGTATGGGAGTGGGCTGCCATTTCTGAAACTAGTGGAATTACTGCATCTATTAATCGTGAAATTTTAAGTATTGCTAGAGATGCCGCTTTTTTATATTGGTATCAAGAAGATGAAAGATATGCAGATTTAGCATATAATATATTGGATACTTATTTAAAAGGGGTGTATTATTTAAATGAACCCATCGACTTAAGTCACGGTCATCATCAAACTTTGGTAAGTTATACTCAGTTTGAAGTGATTCAAGAACACGTATTGAATGAAGTGACACAGTGTTATGATTTTTTACATAATTACATTAATAATAACCATCCGGGCAATTTAAAAATTTATGATGCTACCTTGCAAAAATGGGCAGATTTAATCATTAAAAATGGCGTGAGTTTTAACAATTGGAACCTATTACAGGCTGCTCATATATCAAATATAGCATTGGTTTTGGAAAATAACGACCATTATAAAAATGGTAAAGGAGGCACTTATTATTTAGACCAAATTATGAACCATACTTCTACGCGCCAATGGTCCATGAAAAAACTAATGGATTATGGGTATGATTATAATACAGGCATTTGGAATGAAAGCCCTGTATATTCTATGAACGTCCTAAATGATTTTATGCATTTTGCTGAATTTTATGATCGTAATTTTAATATAGATTTGATTAAAGAAATGCCTGTTTTAAGACAAGCGGTAATAGCAGCCCCAGAATATTTATATCCCAATAAATTCAAAGTAGCTTTTGGTGACGGACATTATAGTCACTTAAGGGTTGAACCTATTAAATATTTAATAGAAAACGCTCAAAAATATAATAAGCCAGAAGATGAGGTTTACTTTACTAAAATGCTTAAAACTATTGATGAAGAGCATGAGTTTAATGATAAATTTGTAGGTGAAACTATAGCTGATTTATTTTTGCATGAAGCTTTGAATGTTAAAGAAGATATCAAAGCAGGAAAACTATCAGATTTTACTTCGCCTTTATTTTATGCGCCTAAAACAAGCTGGTTGGTGCAACGTCAGGGAGAAGATGAAAATGATGCTTTAATGATTAGTCAGATAGGTTCTTTCGGAAACCACATGCATTCTAATGGTATTGCTATGGAATTATACGGTAAAGGATTACCATTAGCCCCAGAGATGGGTAATGGGTCCGGTTATTTCTCGATAGACTATGCAGAATATTACACGCAGTTTCCTGCCCACAATACAGTCATTGTAAATGGGAAATCTAAGTATCCTGAAATGAAAAGCAATCACGCTTTTAAGGTTTTAGGAATGTATCCAAAAAGTCAAAGTAAAAAAGGGAACATAAACGGTTATACGTTTTCAGATGTAGAATTTCTAGAACCAGAAACCCAAAGTCAGCAACGAAGGGTTATGGGGATTGTTAAAAATGATACAGGAGGCTATTATATAGATATTTTTCGCTCTAAACAACAGGAGGGTAAGGATGTAAAACACGAATATTTTTATCACAATTTAGGTCAGAAACTTAATTTAGCAACCCCAAACGGTGATGGGTTAAAACTTTACCCTACCAGTAAATTAGCTTTTGGAGATGGCGATTTAATGGCGTATGATTATATGTGGCATAAAAAATCCATCAAAACGAATGAGGATTTTAAAGGACAGTTTTCTTTACAATTAAAGGATAAAGAGGTTAACATGAATGTATGGTTTAAAGGAGACGAACATCGTGAGGTTTTTTCTGTTATGTCCCCTAAGTCAACTGCTTTTCGTCATGGTCCTATACCAAAAGAACTTAATGAAGCTCCTATTCCAACCTTAGTAGTAAAGCAAAAAGGGGAGGCTTGGACTCGTCCGTTTGTAGCTATTTACGAACCTGCTTTAGACAGTAATAGTGATATTGAATCGGTAGATTATTTCGGTGAAAATGGATCGGTAGGTATTGTTGTAAAACAAAAAAGAGGTAAAGAAGACGTGATTTTTTCTAATACATCATCAGATATGGAATTAGACAAAAATGGATTTTTTATGAAAGGAACTTATGCCGTTGCCAGTACCAAAGGAGACGACTTTAGTGTATTCCTTGCTAATGGAAAAATCATAGGAAATACGGTCTATACTATCAATGTAAAATCAGGTAATTCCTCGGTAGCTCTAAAACAAGAAAATAAAAAATTATATATTACCACAGAATCTCCAATTGAATTAACTGTTCGTGTTCAGGATAAAATTAAAAAGGGCACAATAACTAATCCTACAGGAAATATATATCAAGGTATGTATAACAAAAAAAACAAATCGATAGTATTTAAACTTCCTCCCTTAACTTTTCAAACCATTAAAATAAATTATTTTGAATAAAAATAGAACCTATATGAAATCAATTAGAGTATTACAATTTTTAAGTATGTCAATTTTTTTATTAACAGTTTTTAGTTGCAAACAAAAGAATAAAACTGAAAAAAGTAAGAGCATACATGCTGAAATAGCTAAAATAAACAATCCAATAATTAAAGGTACTTTTGCAGATCCAACCATAGTTAAACACGAAGGTAAGTATTATATATATGCAACTATAGATCCTTGGGGAGGTGATGAATTGGCTGTTTTTGAATCTTCAGATTTCATTAATTGGGAACAAAAGCATATTAATTGGCCTACAAAAGAAGCCTGTACAAGTTCAACATCAAAAGAGAACATGGTTTGGGCTCCATGTGTTATTAAGGGTAAAGATGGAAAATTTTATATGTATGTTTCTGTAGGCAGCGAAGTTTGGGCAGGCGTTAGTGAAAAACCATTAGGGCCTTGGAAAAATGCAAAGGAAGACAATACGCCTTTTATTAAAGGTGATATGTTTCCAGAATACCACATGATAGATGCGGAAGCATTTATAGATGACGATGGTAAAGCATACCTCTATTGGGGTTCTGGTCTAAACTGGGTTAACGGGCATTGCTTTGTAGTTGAATTAAATGACGATATGGTTTCTTATGATGAATCCAAAATTAAAGATGTGACACCGCCTAATTTCTTTGAAGCGCCATTTATGTTAAAAAAGAACAATAAGTATTATTTAATGTACTCAGACGGGAAGTGTACCAATAGCACCTATAAAGTTAGGTATTCGGTAGGAGATACACCTTACGGCCCTTGGAAAGAAGGAAAAAATAGTCCGATACTATCAACAAGTAAAGACTCTACGACCTTAGGGCCAGGACACCACACTGTTTTTAAAGAAAATAATCAAGATTATATTTTATATCATAGAATTAAAGATAACAAAGATGCCATTTTACGTGAATTGGCTATCGATAGTTTAAATTTTGATTCGGAGGAGGCTATATTAAAAGTAAAACCACAGGGTGGCGTAAGTGATTTTTTGAATAACTGATATTACGGCAAAAAAAAAGAAGATGATTAAAAGGGGAGTTCCATATAACAAATAAAAAACAATATATATTTATATATGGAACTCCCCACATACGAATAGTATACACACGAGGAAGATTGTTAAGGTGTCCCATCTGACAATTAAAAACCAATAAATAAGAACAGATGAAACTAAGAATAGCATTGATAATGCTTTTATTAACAGTAGGTAAAGGAATATCCCAAGAGTTAATTACCTACGAAATCCCCAGACAGTATAAATACACCATACATAATGATGATTTTACGGTATTGGTAAGGGTACCTGAAGGCGACTGGAAGGATTTATATGAATATCGGGTAGAGGTAGATATGGACACAAAATCAAAAGCATCTATGGTGTATTTTGATTTTGAAGGCAAAGTAGAGATTATGGTCAAAAAGAATAATGGTAGTCTTGATCAAGTAAAAATTAGGCCATTGGCCAAAAATATTGTTCCCGATGTAAAAGAAAACACCATGCTATTTTCTTTGGATAAGCCAATGAAGCTTTCTTTGGAAGTAAACGGTGATAGGTTACACAATCTACACATTTTTGCAAATGCTATTGACAGAAATAAACCAGATTTAAATGACCCTAACGTTATTTATTTTGGGCCAGGGGCACACCAACCAGGAGATCTTCCAGGAGATGTTTTTAATATACCTTCTGGGAAAACGGTATATGTTGATGGCGGCGCTATTGTTAAAGCAAAATTTTTGGTAGATAAAGCCCATGATGTTAAAATTTTAGGAAGAGGTATTGTGCTTCAGCCAGAGCGTGGTGTGGAAATTCGCCATTCAAAAAATGTAACGGTAGATGGATTGATTTTTATCAACCCTAAACATTATACTATATATGGAGGTGAATCAACCGACTTGACCATTAAGAATATTAAATCCTTTAGTAGTGAGGGTTGGAGTGACGGAATAGATTTAATGTCCTGTTCCAATGTGGAAATTGATGATGTTTTTATGCGAAATTCAGACGATTGCATTGCTATTTATGGACACCGATGGGACTTTTATGGAGACGCACGCAACTATAACATTAAAAACTCGATTCTTTGGGCAGATATAGCACATCCTACAAACATAGGTATACATGGTGATGCTGAGCATGGTGGAAATATCATTGAGAACATTAAATTTTCAAATATCGATATTTTGGAACACGATGAAGATGACGTAGTTGCCGAAGGGTGTATGGCTATATGTGTAAGCGATAACAATACGGCGAGAAACATAAGTTATACAGATATTAGGATAGAAAGCATTCAAGAAGGGCGCATTTTTAATTTTGAGGTCTGTTTCAGTGAAAAATATAGTGCAGCTTCAGGACGAAAAATAGAGAATATTACTATGAAGAATATCTCATACAATGGTCCTTATGTAAATCCATCCATTATAAGAGGCTACAATTCAGAACGTAACGTTGAAGGGATTACTATTGAAAATTTAAGGATTAATGGAGAGTTGGTTACTAATCCAAAAGAAGGCAATATCAAGATTGGAGATTTCGCAACCAAAGTGATATTTAAAAAATAAAGAAATATGCACAACTATATAAAAATAACAGTATTGTTATTAATAATTGGTCTGCTCGTTTCTTACAAAAGCCAAATCACGAACCAAGAACTAACGATTCAAGTTGAAAACAATCAGAACTTTTCTCGAAATGAAGTCGTGGAGATTCCCTATGAAAAGTTTTCTGGATTATTAAAAAGTACAGATCAAGAAAATATCAGGGTAAAAAAACAAGGTTCACAAGACTATTTAATTACTCAATGGATGGATAGCGATAGTGATGGGGTTACCGATGCCTTGCTTTTTCAGGTAGAAGTAGCTGCAAATTCTTCAGCAAAATATGTGGTGCTGGTTGATAGCATGAATCCTGTTAAAGAAACAAAAGCAATTACTTTTTCTAGACTAGTTCCAGAAAGAACGGATGATTATACATGGGAAAATGATAAAGTTGCTTTTAGAACCTACGGACCGGAAGCGCAACGTCGAATAGAAGAAAATAAATACGGAGGCACATTATCCAGTGGAATAGATCTTTGGTTAAAACGTGTAGAATATTCTATTATAGATAAATGGTATGCAAAAAATCTAGAAACCGAAGGGTATTATCATATTGATCATGGAGAAGGTTACGACCCTTATCACGTGGGGAAAAGTAGAGGCACTGGAGGTCTTGGTATTTGGGAAAACGATAGTTTATACGTGTCTAAAAACTTTATCGCTTGTAGAACCCTAGCCACAGGACCTTTAAGAACTATTTTTGAATTGGACTATGCGCCTTGGAGTGATTATAATGTGAAAGAAACCAAAAGAATTTCTTTAGACTTAAGTAGTAACTTTTCAAAATTTGAAATAAAATTAAATGCAGAAAAAGAAGTTCCAAATTATACCATTGGGATAACATTACACGATGGAAAAGGGGAAGTTAAATTGAATCAGCAAGAAGGTTGGTTTAGGCATTGGGAGCCTATAAATGATGCTTATGTAGGTGAAGGCATTATAATAGAACCAAACAAAGTTCAAAAAGCATTCGAATATCAGTCGAAAACACCAGATCAAAGTCAGGTACTATTGGTTGCAAAACCACAAAAAGTACTTACTTATTATGCGGGTTTTGCTTGGACCAAAAGTGGACAGGTTACTACGTTGGAAGATTGGGATAAACTGTTAGAAAGACAAGTTAAGATAGTAGGGAATCCGTTAAAAATATCAGTCGTAGAATAAAAATGAATTTAAAAACACACCTTGTTTATTTAACGAAATCGTCATGATTTGGAAACCTAAACACCAATGAAAATAAAGCGATACCATATGACCATTAAAAAAACAATAAATATTTACATATGAAAAGAAGTTGTTTTCTAATGTGTATTATGTTTGTGCCTTCTCTTTTTGCACAAAATTACATTTCTAAAGTTTGGCAATCAGATAATGGAGACGGCACCTATACAAATCCAGTTTTATATGCAGACTATTCAGATCCAGATGTGATTCGAGTTGGAGAGGATTTCTATATGACGGTGAGCAGTTTTAACTGTACACCTGGTTTACCAATTCTACATTCCAAGGATTTGGTGAATTGGGAAATAGTAAATTATGCTTTGGAGAAACAAATTCCAGAAGAGGTATTTAACAAGCCTCAACATAGCAAAGGGGTGTGGGCTCCAAGTATAAGATATCATAAGAATGAGTTTTATATCTATTGGGGAGATCCCGATTTTGGAGTATACATGATTAAAACCAATGATGTTTATGGAAAATGGTCTAAACCCATATTGGTTTTAGAAGGAAAGGGAATTATTGATCCTTGTCCTTTGTGGGATGCGGAAAACACCTATTTAATACATGCCTGGGCAGGAAGTAGAGCAGGGATTAATAGTATGTTAACCATGCGTACAATGAATGCCGAGGGAACAACGGTTTTAGACGATGGTAAAAATGTATTTGATGGTCACGGGAAACACCATACAGTTGAAGGGCCAAAACTCTACAAGAAAGGATCATATTATTACATATTAGCTCCAGCAGGAGGCGTAGAAAGGGGATGGCAATTGGCGTTGCGTTCTAAAAATATTTATGGACCTTACGAAGAAAAAATTGTATTAGAACAAGGCTCTACAGCTATTAACGGTCCACACCAAGGAGCTTGGGTAACATCAGCATATGGAACATCTTGGTTTGTGCATTTTCAAGATCAAGCCGTTTATGGAAGAGTCCTTTGGCTGGAACCTATGAGTTGGAAAAACAATTGGCCCGTGGTGGGTGAAGATTTGGATGGAAATGGTGTTGGAGAACCCATACTTGCTTATGAAAAGCCTGTACAGGGAATGCCGATAACATCACCAAAAGAAGATGATGAGTTTGATAATGGAAAACCAGGTTTACAATGGCAATGGTATGCAAACGCATCTGTGAAATGGAGTGCGCAGATTCCGGGAACCGATTATTTAAGGCTATTTGCCATCAGTAAAAAAGAAGAACCAAATTTATGGAATGTACCCAACTTATTGTTGCAAAAATTGCCTGCACCTAATTTTAAAACCACTACAAAAGTTACTTTAACCACAGAATGGAATACACCAGGAAAGATAGCGGGTTTGATTATGATGGGACAGTCTTATGCATATATAGGAATAGCCTATCACGATGAAAAGTACTGGGTACAGCAAGTTATTTGCAATAAAGCCATAGAAGGTCTTGAAGAAAAAATTATAGACGAAAAGGAATTAAAATCAAATACTGTTTTTTTAAGGATGAAAGTGTCTGCTCCCAACGCAAATTGTGTATTCAGCTACAGTGAAGATGGCAAAATATTTAAAGAAATAGGAACTGGTTTTATCGCAGAAAAAGATTTATGGATTAGCGCCAAAATGGGTGTTTTTTGTGTGAGTGAAAAAAACGTTAGAATGGGCGGCTATGCCGATTTTGATTGGTTTAAAGTTGAAAAATAATAAGCTCATTTAAAGAAAAATAACCTGTAATACAACCATTTGGTGCTATACAGGGCATTAAAATAAGGCAGAATTTCAATAAACTGTGTAACTTTAAAAAATAGCTTGGCGATGACCCAAGCTATTTTTTTTTATCTAAATTCCCCGATAGCTCTGCTTCAGAGTTTGCTTTGCAGTGCCTAACTTGAGAGGCAAAACTATTTTTTTTGGCAGTCCTGAGTGAGGTAAAGTGTAAAATTTTGGTTTTCGGAATCTGAGGTCAAACATAAAACAGACGAAATCCTTCTATGCTTTATCGAGGTAGTCTCTTTCAATAATTTTTTTTAAATGACTTATAACTCCCAAGTCCAAAAACAGCAATTTCAGATTGTTATTATAGACCACAATCTATTTGTAATCAATTTAACGAGGTGAAGTAAATCGTTAAATCAATACACATCCAAAATATCCTTATTGTAAAGCATTTTTCATGAAATAAGAATGAATAGTAATTATAATTTATACGGTTTGGATTATAATTTATAGAACAAAATCTTTATTCTTTCTAATATTGACCCACGCTGTTTCATATTGAAATAAGTAATAAACTAAAAAATGACTGTCATTATTATCTGTTATTAAAATGATGGTTTTATAAAAGATTAAAAAAGATTTCAAGATAAAAGTATGCAAGGTAAGAGTATGAATATATATAGAGAGCGAATAAGTATGGGTGCTAAATTACAAGTTCCAGGGTTAATTTTTATGGCATTATTCCTGTTAATTGGTTGTATGGGTTCTAAAGAAAGAAATGAATCTAACTTAAATTTTGATGTAGATAAACAATTGGATTATTGTGTAACCCAAAGTGAAAAAACAATAGCTTTAAACTTTAAAGATCAAATGATTCCCAGAAATGTAGCCACTAATAGTAGTGCTTGGCGATTGGTGGAATATAAAGATTGGACGAGTGGGTTTTGGCCTGGGGAACTTTGGTATTTGTATGAATTTGCGGGAGATAAAAAGTTAAAGACATTTGCAGATAAATTTACAAGATATTTAACACCACTTTCGGTGACGCCTGCTTTAGATCATGATCTTGGATTTCAGGTGTTTAATAGTTTTGGTAATGGGTATAGGTTAACTGAAAACCCAGAATATAAAGACGTTATTCTTAAAACGGCGGACACACTTGCTACACTTTTTAATCCTAAAGTGGGAACCATTTTGTCGTGGCCAAGAGAGGTGCCTAATATGGAGTGGCCGCAGCACAATACGATTATGGATAACATGATTAATTTGGAATTGTTGTTTTGGGCGTCTAAAAACGGAGGTAATATATCGTTGTACAATAAAGCTGTTAGCCATGCAGAGGTAACCATGAAAAACCATTTTAGGCCTGATTATACGTCTTACCATGTTGTGATATACGATAAAGATACCGGGAAGAAAATAAAAGGAGTTACCCATCAAGGGTACAATGATGAAAGTATGTGGGCAAGAGGGCAAGCCTGGGCCATTTATGGCTATACCATGGTGTATAGGGAAACCAGAGACCCAAAATTTTTAGATTTTGTGCATAAGGTAACCAAGGTGTATTTGGATCGTTTGCCAAAAGATTTAATTCCATATTGGGATTTTGACGCGCCAGGAATACCAAATGAGCCTAAGGATGCATCGGCTGCTGTCATCGTAGCTTCCGCACTTATAGAATTGTCCACTTATACTAAGGATGAAACATTGGCAAAAAAGTATGTCGATAAGGCTGAACAAATGCTTGCTGAACTCTCCATGAACTATCAAAGTAGAAATATGAACACTGCTAATTTATTGCATTCAACAGGGCATAAACCAGCAGGTTCTGAAATTGATTATTCCATAATATATGCAGATTATTATTATGTGGAAGCCTTATTAAGATTGAAAAAAATGAAAGCAGGTAAGCCCCTGAATTCAATAGCATTAAAAACTGAATAAAAAGTTTAAAAACAAATGAACTAGATGAATAATAAAATTTTAATATGGTCTATTGTTGCAGCATTGGCTGGATTTCTTTTTGGATTTGATACCGTAGTAATTTCGGGAGCCGAAAAAAAGTTACAGCTTTTATGGAACACCAGTGATATTTTTCATGGTACTGTGGTTATTGGCATGGCCTTGTGGGGAACTGTTGTAGGCGCTATTTTAGGAGGCATACCTACAAACAGGTTAGGAAGGAGAAATACGTTAATATGGATAGGTGTTTTATATACAATTTCAGCAATAGGATCAGGATTGGCTAACGATCCCATTACTTTTGCCATATTTAGGTTTATTGGAGGCTTAGGAGTAGGAGCATCCACCATAGCCGCACCAGCCTATATTTCTGAAATTGCCCCCGCAAAAGATAGAGGAAAATTGGTTGGGCTATATCAATTTAATATCGTTTTCGGTATATTGGTAGCTTTTGGCTCTAACTATTTGTTAAGCGGAATAGGGGATAACGATTGGCGTTGGATGGTAGGAATAGAAGCAATACCAGCAGCTATTTATACACTATTAGTATTTGTCTTACCCAAAAGCCCACGATGGTTATTGACCAAATTTAGAACCGAAGAAGCTAAAATAGTATTACAAACAATTAACCCAGATGTAAACCCTGAAGATTTAATTTCTGAAATTAAGGAAGAAATGGATACTACGGTACCGAATGAAAATATTTTTCTTAAAAAATATAGATTCCCTGTTGTTTTAGCGTTCTTAATTTCTTTCTTCAATCAATTATCAGGCATCAATGCCTTACTATATTATGCTCCTAGAATTTTAACCGAAGCAGGGCTAGCTGAGAGTTCTGCCTTATTAAGCAGTATTGGGGTAGGTGTAACCAATATGATTTTTACATTGTTGGGGATTTATTTGATTGATAAATTGGGTAGGAAACAATTAATGTATATAGGTTCTATAGGTTATATAGTTTCTTTGTCATTAGTTTCTTTGGCTTTTATTTTTAATTGGGAAGGCCGTTATATGCCCTTGTTTTTGTTTGCTTTTATAGCTGCCCATGCCATTGGGCAGGGCGCTGTAATATGGGTGTTTATTTCAGAAATTTTCCCAAATCATTTAAGAGGGTTTGGACAGTCTTTTGGGTGTTCAGTACACTGGGTTTTAGCAGCAGTGGTTCCGTCATTGGTTCCAGTCTTATTCACTGTGATAGGTGCAGGAGCTGTATTTGCCTTTTTTGCTTTTATGATGGTGTTTCAGTTGTTGTTTGTTGTTTTTATGATGCCAGAAACCAAAGGGAAAACGTTGGAAGAATTACAAGAAGTAATGATAAATAAATGAGTAAGAAAATAAAAGGGGACAAAGTAAATTAATGTATGTAAACCATCCATAGTAAGGTTTTGTTGTCCGAGGGAATGATTATTAAGATGTTGTATATGGCCGACAAAAACAAATAAATATAAACGTGTTATAGTAGTATTTAAATTCAATATGATGATAATGGTTACTAGATTAAACAAGTCCATTTTAATGATATTGACCCTGTTTGTTTTCAATCAGGTTCAGGCTGAAGATTGGCATAAACTGTTGATGTCTCCAGACGGAAACTATAAGTTTACAATTACAAGAAACAATACTGGAGAAATTAAGTACAGTGTAGATTATAGGAGTAAATCTCTAATAAAACCTTCCCAATTGTCCATTTCCCTCGATAATCACCTGTCCGAATGGGCATTTGCTATTAAAGAAAAGCCAGAAGTATCGTGGATGGATGGACTGGTGTTGAAAGAAACAAAAACAAACTCGGTTGATTCCAGCTGGATGCCTGTTTATGGTGAACGCTCGGTTATACAAGAAAAGTACAATGAGCTGATACTAACTTTTGAACAAAAGGCCAGTGCTAACTACAAAATGGATATTCAGATCCGGGCATACAACGAAGGCATAGCCATTCGGTATTATTTCCATACCAACCCAACAGGTATTTATTACCGGATTACTGAAGAGAACACCGAATTTACTTTCCCTGAAGGTACACAAGCCTGGTTTGAACCCTGGGCACAAGGACCATTTACCAAAATGTCTTTGTCTAATTGGCTGACCGAAAGTGAAAGACCTTTGACTTTGGAACTTGAAAACGGCCTGTATGCCTGCCTCACAGAAGCTGCCATGGTAGATTTTGTCAGAACCAAATTTGAACTGGCTAGAAATAAACCCAATACCGTAAAAACAGTACTTTATGAATCTGTAGACAAAGTACCATACTTCAACACACCGTGGCGAGTAATTATGGCGGCAGAGACTCCTGGTGAATTGATTGAGAATAATGATATTTTACTAAACCTGAATGTGCCCTCGAAAATTAACGGAGATTCATGGATTAAACCTGGTAAAATTGTTCGAGATAAGTCCCTCACGGACAAAGGTTCTAAAGAATGGATAGACTTTGCTGCTGAACATAATCTTCAGTATTTATTAATCGACTGCTGTTGGTATGGCGAACATTTTGGATGGGAAACGGATGCCAAAGAGGAGCGGATTAATTTACGGTTGAAAGAATTGATTGCGTATGGAAATGAGAAAGGAATTGGCACATTCTTATATGTCAATCAGCAAGCCTTGGCTAAACAGGATGTTGAGCTATTTCCACTATACAAGAAATGGGGCGTAGCGGGTGTGAAATATGGATTTGTTCAGGTGGGTTCACATCGCTGGACGAAGTGGTTGCACGAATCGGTGCAGTGGGCAGCTGATAACCAACTTATGGTCAATATTCATGATGAATTTCGACTCACCGGGGAACAGCGTACCTGGCCGAACATCATGACTGTAGAAGGTATTCGTGGCAATGAAGAAATGCCAGATGCAACACATAACACCATATTGCCATTTACCAGAGGTATTGCAGGTATGGGAGACTATACCATATGCTACTACACACCTCGCATCAAAACCACGCATGCACACCAACTGGCCCTTTCCATAATTATGTATAGTCCACTGCAAACCTTGTTTTGGTACGACAAAGCTTCCGATTACCAAGGTGAATCTGAGATTGAATTTTTTGAAAAGGTACCCACAATATGGGACGATACTAAAGTGCTGGATGGCCGAATAGGCGAATACATCGTCATAGCCAGACGCTCCAGTGACGAGTGGTTTATCGGTGGCATTACGAACAATGACGCCCGCGAGATCGAATTGAATTTCGATTTCCTTGACGAAGGTGAAAAGTACATGGCCACCTTTTATCAGGATGATGAATCCATTAACACCCGGACGCAAGTGTCGTTGAAACAGAAAAAACTGAACAGTAAATCAAAGATAAAACTGCCTCTAAAAGCTTCAGGAGGTGTGGCAATATGGATAAGAGCACAGTAAAAATCAGACTTTGTTAACCAATTGTCGTGGCATCAACAACTAAGGTCATGATGTTTTATTGTTGTTGTTTCAAAGATTAAATAGTATTGTACTTTGTCTAGTCAGTTTCATATAAAATACAATGATTCCAAAAAGACTAGACTTCCAACATATCCATATTGCTTTTTTATTAACTCACTAAAGTTATAATAATCAGGTTCGCAATCTTTTTTGAAAGATTACATGATAGATAACCCTATTGGCATGGGAGTAATAAAAGAGAATTTTAACCTCCTCATAAGTTTGAATTTTACTTAAAATGTTAAACATCTGTGGCTATTATATGTTTCAACAGATAGAAGGTAATAGAGGTAATAATCGTGATGATATACTTTCTCTAATTTATTTCAGTTTAAACGCGGGTATTGTAGTGTTTATAACACTTTAAATCGTGTTGTAACTATAAAATGAGTGATAATTTATCAATATTGAGCTATAATTGATACCGTATGAAGACTGATGTAATTATCATTGTAATCTAAATTCTTTATAAATTTTTGTTAAAAAGCGAACTGTTGGTTTCTTCTATAATTAAGGAAATTAATTGTAAAGCAAATACAAGAAAAAGACTAAAAACTAAATATTAACTAAAACTAAATTTTTATGAAAAAAACTTATTTTGCTAAAGTGAAATCACGAATGGGCAGTCTCATTGGTGTTTTTTTGCTATGTAGTATGTTTAGCAATCTGCATGCCCTTCCGGATGACATTAGCACGGAAGTGGACATAATTTTAACGAAAGTCACCGGAAAAATTACGTCAGCCTCAGATGGCCAACCATTGCCAGGTGCAACGGTAATGGTAAAAGGAACTTCAAAAGGAGTCGTATCCAACTTTGACGGCGATTACGAAATAGAAGTGAACGATCCAGCCAATGCCGTATTGATGATATCCTTTATAGGATTTAAGACTGTAGAAGTTCCTGTAAACAATCAAAGTGTTATTAATATAGCATTGGAAGAGGACAATGCGCTGTTGGAAGAAGTAGTAATTGTGGGATATGGACAACAAAAGAAGGCAACACTAACTGGGGCAATTGAAACAATTTCCGCAGCAGCTTTTGAGGATAGGGCGATAACCAACCCAGCATTGTCTCTTCAAGGTCAAACCCCTGGATTGGTAGTAACCCGTGGTTCTTCCAGACCTGGTAATGAGGGTCTTAAATTACAAATTAGAGGTGTTACCTCTGTTAATGGAGGCTCACCTTTAATAGTTATTGATGGTGTTCCTGCTTTGAATGACAGTGCATTTTATAACATGAACCCAGATGACATAGCGTCTATAAGTGTTCTTAAAGATGGAGCGGCTTCTATTTATGGATCTCGGGCAGCCAATGGTGTGATTTTAGTAGAGACCAAACGAGGAAAATCTGGTGAAATTAAAGTAAACTTAACCAGTAATTTTAGGGTCAATGCTATTGGAATTAAACCAGCTGTTTCTGGTTTAAGAGATTATGCTGCTTTGAATATCGATGCTACCGATCAGGATTTGGCATATGCTGGTACTGCTTGGTATTGGGGCTGGGTAAATAGGGAAACCCTTGTAAGAATGCGAGATGAAGGTCCTGGTATATATACCACCCAATATTGGGGGGATATTTACCTTGGAGAAGGCAATCGTTTTAATGATATGTATGGTACGTCCTACTCAAACCAAACTAACTTAAGTATTTCGGGAGGTTCCGATAGAGCTAAATATAGGGTGTCTGCCGGATATGCTGAAAATGTAGGGAATCTTAAACCTTCTTATGATGGGAAGAAGCAATATAATCTAAGGTTTAACCATAGTTACAAACTTTCCGATAAAATAAATATCGAAACTGGTATCTCTTATTTTAGGTCTCATGTTTCTGGTCCTTCAGGAGGTCTTGGTATTACTTCATTAGCATATGATCCGCCATTGTTTCCTGCTAAAAACCCGTATGGGCAATGGTATGCCAATTTTGGTGTTGCTGGAAATAGACACTCAATAGCGAATGTTTTAGAAGGTGGTCGGGATGAGGCATATGCCGATCAATTAAAGTTGAATATGGCAGTTACCTACGATATTACCGATAACTTAAACTTTCGAGCAACAGCTAGTGTAGACAAGGAATTCTTGGATCAAGAAATATATAAGATTAATATACCCACGTACACGTGGTTTGGTGAAAAAGCACCGGAGTCTGTCAATACGACCTCTTCCTTTGAAAAGAAGAAAAAGGATATTAGCTATCAAAATTTTGGCGCATTTCTTAATTACAAAAAAACATTTTGGGAAGACCATAGCTTTGGTGTAATGGTCGGGACGACTTCCGAATTGAGAAAAACGGATGATTTATATGGCTATAGACAAGGATTTGAAGATAATGGAGTCTATGACTTGAATGTGGCATCTCCTGAAAATAACGTGACCAATGCAGGAGGATCTTCTAATTGGGGCTTCCTTTCCCAATTAGGACGTTTCAATTACGGATACAAAGATAAGTACCTCTTGGAGTTTACAGGTAGAAGAGACGGCACCTCAAAATTTCATTCTGATTACCGTTGGTCGTTCTTTGGAGGTACTTCCGCCGGATGGGTCGTAACCGAAGAATCATTTATGCAAGATGTTTCCGTATTGAACTTTCTTAAGTTCAAGGCTAGTTATGGTGAGATGGGTGGACAGGTAGGTATTGGTAATCATGATTATGTGTCTGCCATAAATCTGGGGTCAGCTGTTTTTGGAACTAGTGCTTCCCTTCAAACTACCGCATCCATTCAAGGGCTTACTAGCCTTACCCGTACTTGGGAAAAAATTAGTGTGGCGAATTATGGTGCTGAGTTTAGGCTTTTTGATAACAAATTAGCTGGATCATTTGATTATTTTACCAAAAAGAACGATGGGATGTTAATCGCTGTGAACTATCCAGATCTATTAGGTGGGACGGCTCCTAAAACAAATAGTGGGCTTTTGGAAGTAAAAGGATGGGAAGCCATGCTTTCATGGAAATCGAACATAGGCGATTTGAAATATAATGTGTCTGTGAATATGAGTGATACAAATAATAAATTGGTAAGCATGGAAGGAGTAGGCATATACAAAGCAGGCCTTAACTCAACTATAGAAGGCTACCCACTAAACTCATATTTTCTATATGAGACAGATGGTTTTTTTGCCAATGAAACAGAAGTGGATGCTTACTATGCACAACTTAATAACGGAGGAGAAATTCCTAATGCCAGTAACGAAGCCGTACGTTTACGCCCAGGAGATACAAGAAAAGTTAATTTGGATGGGGATGATGTTATCTTAGGATCTGGGACTATAGCAGGTGGAGATGGTGATGTTAAATACATGGGCGATGCCGCTCCTCACTACACCTATGGTATCAATTTAGGCTTTCAGTACAAAGGGTTTGACCTGAGTACATTTTTTCAGGGTGTGCTTAACCAAAACATTGTAAGAACCGATGGTATGGCTTATCCGTTTGTTACAGTGGGTAATAACCAAACTACAGCTTATAGAGGCAAAACCTGGACAGAAGAAAACCCTAATGCTGCCTACCCAAGAATGACATTTCATACAGCTAGAGCCAATTGGAACTGGAAAAATAATGACTTTATGATGCAGAACAACCGTTATATCAGGTTGAAGTCATTGGTGTTTGGTTATACGTTAGAAAACCTTAAAATTGGAAATGGTTCTTTGGATAGGTTCCGTATCTATTTTTCAGGGAACGACCTGTTTGAATTGACAAGTGTTAAAGATGGCTGGGATCCTGAATTTGGATCGAGTAGCAATAGCTCGTATCCATTTAATAGAACCTATTCACTTGGTCTAAATATAACATTCTAAAAAAATGAAAACAATGAAAAAAAATAATTTTATATGGATGCTGTTAGGAATATTAATTTCGTTAACAGCATGTGAAAAAGAGTTTCTGAATTTAGAACTGCCAGATGCACTATCAGAATCATCTTACTACAAAACACCAGACCACTTTAGGACTGCGGCCAATAGTTTGTACAATAGTTTGTGGGCCTGGGGAGATGCTCAAGGGCTTCTTTTGGACAGAGGATCTGACTTGAACACCTTTATTACAGGCTACGGACAAGGAAATATTAATCCAGGAAACACAGATTTTGTTTGGACTAATTCCTATAAATATATTAGGGACGCCAATGTGCTTTTGCAAAAAGGCAACGAATATTCTGGAGCACCTGAAGAGATTGAACAATATGTTGCAGCCGCTAAATTTTTTAGGGCGTATCATTATTTCTTTCTACTCCAAAGGTTTGGTGGGGTACCTATTGTAACAACTGTGTTGGATGTAGATTCTCCAGAATTATCTAGTAGAAGAAACTCCCGTTACGAGTTACTGTTTCAGGTAAAGAGCGATTTAGAAGGGGCTATTGAAGGTTTGCCCAATGAAGCAAATATAGCCTCTAGTGATAAAGGCCACATAAGCAAGGAAGCCGCACAGTCATTATTGGCAAAATCACTTTTGTTTGAAGCTACTTGGGAAAAATATGTAGGCACTTCGACCGATGGGGATGGAACTACTAATGGAGCAGGATCGACAAAGCCTACAGGGTATCCTTCTATGAACGACATGTTTCAACAAGCCGCAGATTTATCTAAAAGTGTTATGGATAGCGGTAATTTTGAGTTGTGGAACTACAATGAAGAGCTAAATAATTTGAGCATGTACTACCTCTTTAACTTAGAGGATGCTGGATCTAATCCAGCTGGACTGGACAAGTCAACGAACAAGGAGTTTATATTGTATAGTAAATATGATGTTGTGCTACGTCAAGGACGTACTAATATTAGTCACGCTTCTTATTACTCGTCAATAAACCAGAATTTTTTGGATATGTTCCTTATGACAGACGGTTTGCCAATCGATAAATCCCCGTTATTTCAAGGGTACAAGTCAAACTATGAGCAATGGTTTGATCGTGATTACAGGCTATATGCATATGCTGGCGGTAACGAACAAGAGGTGGAAATATCAGAAGAAACACCAAAACTTTTAGAAGGAGGAGTTCCTTATTGGAACCGTAAATTCAGGTCTTATAACTATCCAAATTATAGGGAAGCGGCCACAGAGTCATCAGATTTTCCAATTATCAGGTTTGCAGAAGTGTACTTAACGTATGCAGAAGCCTTATATGAATTAAATGGAGCGATTACTGATGGACAATTGAATGAGTCCTTAAATTTGGTAAGAGGACGTGCTGGTGTAGCTCCGTTAACCAATCAATTGGCTACTACCTATAGTTTGAATATTCTAGAAGAAATTAGAAGAGAAAGAACAGTAGAGTTGTTTCAGGAAAATAATAGGTTTAACGACTTAAAGAGATGGGGTATAGCTGAAGAAGTGTTAAGTGCACCACTTTTCGGACCTATTATAGAAGGTACTGACTATGAAACCAATACGGATTTGTACGATCCATCGAAATTTCAATTTGGGGAAGCCGTAAAACAGTACACGGCCGAAGGACCTAAGAGAGCGATAGTAGTTGATCCAAGTAGTAACAGAAGCTGGGCTCGTAAAAATTATTTAATTCCTATTCCTGTTGAAGAAATCAACTTAAATGGTAGTCTTCTACAAAACCCAGGGTATTAATCTCGTAGTGTGTAATATTTTAAAAAAGAACAAATGAAAAAATTAAGTTTTAGATATAAAATAGGTATTTTGGCCTTAGCCAGTATATTTGTGGCTATAGTTTCGTGTCAGGAAGAGTACGATCCTGATCTAGTAACATACCCCGAAATTACTGTAGATGGGTTTTCCCCAAGTGAAGGATATCCAGGTTCTATAGTTACCATTACGGGAAGTAATTTTGGAGATCGATTTGAAGCTGCAAAAATAAGCTTCAATGGAGAACTCGTTACCGACTTTGTGAGTTATCAAGAGAACATAATGGAAGTAAGAGTTCCCCAAGGTGCAACCAATGGGAAACTCTCTGTTCAGGTATGGACACATGTTAAAGATTCCATAGGCAGCTATGCGGTAAAACAATTGCCAAAAATGGATTCCACCAAGGCTGAAAATGGTTCAAATATCACTTTCCCTGGAGATGTGGTTACCATTATCGGAAGTAATTTTGGTATTGATGCAACTGCCCTTGTTATTACTTTCAATGGAACTACTGCAGAGATTGTTTCAATTCAGGATAATGAAATAAAAGTGATTGCTCCTGAAGGGTTTGCGACAGGATATATAGACCTTACCATAGGAGGTTCTACCGTAGTAGGCTCTACCGTAATGATAAATCCTACTGCGTCTGGTGATATTACACCTTATTTCTTAGCAAATACTGGAGTTGTAGATGCTCAAGGAGGAGGGTTTGGATTTAGTGAAGATAGTGGTACTGGTAGATATAGAATACTTTCGGAACCATGGATAACAAATAGCGCTGGAAAGAATAAGAGCGGTATTGGTGGCTGGGGACGTGAACAATGGAATGGTCGTGAAGGATATATATGCTGGGAAACATGGGGCAATACACCAGTCGATAACGGTATAATCTATCAACCAACATCTTTTGCGTTGCCAGTTGGGAGTTATACGATAACACTTAATTATTATTCTGAAACTCAAATGGATTCTTCGGTTTATTTAGAAGTTGCGGCAGGAGGAAATGGTATTCCCAATCTGGCCAATATTTCAACAGCATTGGCGTCCGTTATGCTTTATAATGGAGCTACGATTGGTGAGACTTCGCCAAGCTTTGCAGGAGAGGCAACACTCGATTTTACTGTGGAAACTTCGCAAGTAGTGTCGATAGGTTTCTTAGGCAACTTGAAAGGTAGGGATTCAAAAGGTAATTACTTTTTAGGAAAATGGATTAAATTAGTTAAAAACTAAATATTTATTTTTTAGAAACACCCCTTAATTAAGGGGTGTTTCTAATTTTAACTTATCCAAAGGATTAAACTTTTGAAAATTATATTGATTCAACTACCACTAACTAAATAATTCTAAATAAAAAAACAAGCATAAAAATTTTACTGATAATAAGAGTTAATTTTTGTACAAATTTTGTTTAACGTTCTAAAATTATAGAACATAAATTAATTATAAACAATGAAAACAATACTACTCAAAACAAAAAACCTATGCCTCTTTTTGGTTGGTTTTTTACTAGCCTTTCAGGCCACGGCACAGGAGTTTGTGCATCCGGGAGGTCTCCATACACTGGAAGAGCTCAACCGCATGAAAGAGAAAGTTGCTGCAGGGGAAAGCCCTTGGATAGAGGGTTGGAATGCGTTGACTTTCGACTGGAAGTCGAGTGCTACTTATGGTATGACCAGTGGCGCTAGAGAAAATGCGAACTATAGGCAAAACATGAACAGGGACGCACAGGCGGCTTACCTGAACGCGCTCCGCTGGTACATCTCTGGGGACGTAGCCCATGCAGAAAAGGCTATAAGCATATACATGGCCTATGCCAATACCGTTAACCAAATACCCTCTGGAGGAACTACAGATATATTGGGACTTGGAGGTATAGGTTTTACAGCTATGGCCATGGGGGCTGAGATCATGAGGCTCTATGAGGGCTGGGCTCCAGAGGACTTTGAGAAGTTTAAGTTTATGATGAAGGAGTATTTCTATCCTGTAAGCCACGACTTCCTGACCTACCATAGAGGTACCTGCCCCACATATTATTGGGCAAATTGGGACTTGAACAATGTTTCTGCACTGATTGCTATCGGTATTCTGGTGGATGACCGGGATATTTTTAATGAGGGAATTGAGTATTTTAAAAATGGAGTTGGTAGTGGTAATATTCATAACGCCATCCCTTTTGTTCAGGGAGATTTTGGTCAATATCAGGAATCCGGAAGGGACCAGTCACATGCTTTGTTGGGTATCGGGTTGATGGCCAATTCTTGCCAAATGGCCTGGAACCAGGGAGTGGATCTGTATGGCTATGACGACAATAGGTTTCTGAAAGGTGCCGAATTTGCGGCCCGTACTGGAGCACTTTCGCTCGATGCACCATTTTTTGAAGAATTAAACACCTGTGCCAACCGCGGGCACCGCTGGGTAGCCAGCAATCAACTGGGAAGATATTTTGATCAACCTGTTTGGGAAATAGTTTATAATCATTATGTGGTAAAACAGGGACTGGAAGCACCTCATGTTGAAGCCATGGCACAGATCATGCGATTTGCTGGCAGTACCAATGACCAGTTGGGTCATGGTACGCTCACTTTTACGCTGGATGCAGCCGCTTCCCCACTAGCCTTTACAGCACCTCCAGGACAGCTGCAAGGTCTTACAGTACTAGAGGGCATCGGCAGGGTTGAATTGATTTGGAATGCTATAGAGACCATGGACGCCGAAGGGTTTACTGTTAAACGTTCGACAAGTTCGGGTGGACCATATACGACCATAGCTTCCTGGACGGGCAATACAGCCCCAGGATTTACCGATTTTGGTGTCGAAAACGGCACGACGTACTATTATGTGGTTTCCGCCAGGAACGAAGTGGGTGATGGGCCTGAGTCGGTTGAGATCTCAGCCACGCCTAGGGAAGCGGTACAAGAACTGCCAACGGGATGGACCAGAACAGACATAGGCATCCAGAGTGTTGAAGGTGAAGCTGTTTATGCCGAGGTTAATACCGGACATAGTTTTATTACCAAAGGAGCGGGTTGGATAGGAAAAGGAAATTTCGATTCTATGGGATTCACTTACGGAATGGCTTCAGGCGATGTAACGCTAACTGCAAGGGTGAAAGACTTTGGAGGTTTGCAAAAAACAGGGATTATGATCCGTGAATCGCTAGATCCCGATGCCAAGACGGTACTGATGAAAATTGGTGATGGCGGTTGGCGTATCGCTGGAATGGGATTACGTACCGAAACAGGGGCAAACATGTGGTTTGTAGATGGAAACCGTTACACCTGGCGCCCCAAAATCTGGTTCAGAATTTCCCGGGTTGGAAATACTTTTACCGTTTATGAGTCCAACAACAAGGATGTTTGGTTTGAAGTAGGTAGCCATACAATCGAAATGGCAGAGAATGTGTACGTGGGGCTTTTCAACTGTTCGGGGAATGCTACTTCATTGAATGAAACGAGGTTTGATCACGTTACGGTCACAGGACTTGATAGCAGTGCACCTGAGGCGCCTGCCAACTTTACGGCATCATCTGGCAATACCCAGAACATGCTGGATTGGGATGAGGTAACTGGAGCTTCCAGCTATACCTTAAAGCGCTCTACAACCAGTGGCGGGCCTTATACAACTATAGCAGCCAATCTTAATAAAATGGAATATCAGGATACAGGGTTAGAAAATGGTACTACTTATTATTATGTGGTGTCTGCTGATAACCTTTCGGGAGAGAGTGTCAATTCTTTAGAGATAAGTGTTGCGCCAGAATTGGCTATTGCACTGGCACCCGAAGAAGTAACCGCTCAGTCGGTATCTGGGCAGCAGATTGATCTATCGTGGAATGCAAGCTTAAGTGCAACTAGCTATCATGTAAAACGTGCCACGGTGAGTGGTGGAGCTTATGCCATTATTGACAGTCCTGATACCACTTTATATAGTGACACAACCGTAACGCCAAATACAACCTATTACTATGTGATCACAGCGATAAATGCGCTTGGAGAATCGGAGAGCTCATTGGAAGTGAGGGCAACACCTGGGCAAGTAAGCTATTGGAAATTTGATGAAACAGAAGGACCAGATGCCGCTGATTCCTGGAGTGATAATATGGGAGCTTTGAGTTCAGGTACTATATTTTCTGAAGGTCTGATAGATAATGCAGTGCGTTTGAATGGAAGCGATGAGCATGTGACACTTCCTGAAGGGATAGTAAGTTCTTTGACGGACTTTAGCATCACCACCTGGGTAAAACTTGATAAAGTGGACAACTGGGCACGAGTTTTTGACTTTGGTTCAGGAAGAGACAATTTTATGTTTGTTACACCAAGAAATGGAGATTCTGGTACTTTGCGCTATAGTATAAATAATGGAGCAGGCCAAGAACAAATCAATACGGGATCTGCTTTAACCTCCGGGAGATGGTATCATCTGGCTGTAACACAATCCGGCACTACGGCTATTCTTTATTTGGATGGCGTGGAAGTAGGTAGAAATGATAATATGACCCTTAATCCATCCAGTCTGGGCAATACTACCCAAAATTGGATTGGTAAATCACAATATCCTGATCCGTTGTTAGAAGGTCTGGTTGATGATTTTAGAATTTATAGCAGGACGCTAGAAGCTGCAGAGGTGGACTCGCTTTTCAATGCGGTGGATTTTCCTGCCGTAGCGCCTGTTTCCCTACTGGCCGCACCTGGCAATAACAAGATTACCCTGAAGTGGAACGATTCTCAGGGAGCTACCAGCTATACGGTTTATAGATCAGACGTTTCTGGTGGGCCTTATACACAAGTTGGAACATCTTTAGTCAATGAATTTTTGGACACGGAAGTGCTTAATGAATCTGCTTACTATTATGTAGTAACTGCTACCACACCTCTTGGAGAAAGCGCTTATAGCGAAGAGATAAACGGGACTCCTAACGGGGGTCGTGTTGCCTATTTGAAATTTAATGAAACAACAGGTACAAGTGCTGCGGACTCCTGGGGTGATAATGTGGGAACTCTTAGTTCAGGAGCAGCATTTACAGAGGGCCTGATAGATAATGGCGTGAGTTTGAACGGAAGCGATGGGTATGTTACACTCTCTGAAGGGATAGTAAGTTCTTTGACGGACTTTAGCATCACCACCTGGGTAAAGCTTGATAAAGTGGACAACTGGGCACGTCTCTTTGACTTTGGTTCTGGAACAAGCAACTACATGTTTATCACACCAAAAAATGGATCCAACGGCAGATTGCGGTACGCTATTAAAAATGGTGGCGGAGAGCAGCAAATAAATACAAGTGCTACTTTAATCATAAGCAGATGGTATCACCTGGCCGTGACGCAATCCGGTACTACTGCCATTCTTTATTTGGACGGCGTAGAAGTAGGCCGAAATACTAATATGACTCTTAATCCGTCCAGCTTGGGCAGTACGTCCCAAAACTGGATCGGAAAGGCACAATATCCTGACCCTTTGTTAGCAGGGCAGGTAGATGATTTCAGGATCTACAGTGAGGCATTGGGCGCTTCAGATATAGCAGAAATGGCTTTTGCATATTTGCCACCTGCAGCTCCGAATAACCTTTATACAGAGGCAGGAAATAATCAGGTGTCATTAAGTTGGACCGCCGCGTTGGGAGGAAACGGTTATAATATCAAAAGGGCTACGGATGTAGAAGGTCCATTTGAGGTAATTGCTAACGTAGTTGATACGAGCTACATAGATACAACAGCAGTAAACTGCGAAAAATATTTCTACACCGTATCGACTATTAATAACGTGGGCGAAAGTGCGGATTCATCGCCTTCGAGCCCTTGGTTGGGAAGGAAACTTTCAGGTATGTTAATAGGTACGGATGGTTCTGGGGGCAATAACCCCGCTACCACCAAAGAAGCAGCAGTAGATGGGGATATAGGGACGTATTTCGATGCGCCGACTAGTACCGCATGGGTAGGGTACGATTTGGGTGATGATGGCAGGAGTGTAATCACGAAAGTGCGTTACGCGCCACGTCCCAGTCATTCACACCGTATGAACGGATCGCAGATTCAAGGCGCCAATACCCCCGATTTCAGTGATGCTGAAACACTATTTTTTATTCCAAGACCCGCTGAATGGGTGATGACGGAACAAACTATTTCCAATAGCGGGGGGTATCGTTATGTTCGGTGCTTTTCGCCAAACGGTTACGGGAGCATTGCTGAACTCGAATTTTATGGGCTGCCAGCGCGTTTACCGGAATTTAGTAGTGACAGTATTGTAGAAGGGACATACGGTTCAGAATTCCATTATTTGACCGTGGCTTCTGATTTGCCGGAAGATTTCGTGGCTACCGGATTGCCGGAGGGATTAAGTATTGATGCTTGTACCGGTTTTATTTCCGGTGTACCACAAGCAGCAGGAACTTTTTCTGTAGATATAACCGCTACCAATTATTATGGTTCCAGTACTTATACTGTGGAGTTAATGATTAGGAAGAATCAAACTATTGATTTTGGTTCTATACCTGTGAAATACATTGGTGATGCCGATTTTGAACTTACAGCTGTTGCAAGCTCAGGTTTGCCGATTACATACAGTAGTTCCGATACCACAATAGCTACCATTGTTGATGGAAACAAACTGCATATCAATGGAGTGGGTACAAGTGTTATCACGGCTTCGAATGTAGGTGATAGTATTTACTATCCTACAGAGGAAGTTAGCCAAACTTTTACGGTATTGCCTTTGAGTCTCAATGTGCTGTATAAGGATGGTGACAATGGAAAGACATCAAATGGTCATATTAAACCTCATTTGCAAATTGAAAACAACGATGCTATAAGTGTTGCCTATAGTGAACTATCGGTTCGCTACTGGTTTACAGCTGAAAATTTTGCGGGCATCAATACCTGGATCGATTATGCTGATTTGGGTACTGATTTGGTTTCTATGAATTATGTAGCTTTGGAAAAACCGCATGACGGCGCTTTAGGCTATGTGGAATATCGTTTTGATTCCGTTGCAACCATGCTGGATGCTAGTGGTAATTCAGGGGAGATCCAGTCAAGACTATCCAACACCGACTGGGCAAATTTTGATGAATCAAATGATTATTCTTATCAATCAAATTCGGCTTATGACGCCAACGACCACATCACCCTGTACCGGAACGGATACCTGATTTCGGGAACAGAACCAGCACAGATTAATACAGATTTGAGCTTGAAAGTATATTCTGAAAATAAGAATAATAAAACTAGCACCAGTACGATAAATACTTACCTGAAGCTTGTAAATGAGGGAAATGTTCCAGTAGAATATAATGATCTGATTATCAGATATTGGTTTACAAAAGACAGTGAATCGGATTTGAACTACTGGATAGACTATGCGGATTTGGATGAATCAAATATATCTGGTCAGTTTGTAGCCCTTAATCCAGTCTTTTCAGAAGCAGACACTTATTTTGAGATTTCATTAGATTCGGCAGTTGGGTCACTCTATCCGTTAAGTCATACTGGAGAAATTCAGTACAGGATAACTAAAACCGATTGGTCTAAATTTGAAGAGTTGAATGACTATTCTTATTTGCCAAAAGCACCATTTGCAGAGAATGCGCATATCACGGTGTACTATAAAGGAGCACTTGTATATGGGATAGAGCCAGGTGGCAATAATTCTGCAAAAGGTATTAATGATCAAAAGACAGCAAATATGAACCAATTAGATATTGATGAGCTTAAGGTCTATCCAAATCCGGTATCTGATAAACTTACTGTACTTCTTAATAGTGAAAATGAAGATGTACAATTAATGTTGCACAGTAGCACGGGTAAGTTATTGATAGCTACTAAATCTAGAGAAAACCAGCACACATTAGACCTTAGTGCTTTGTCTGAAGGTGTTTACATTCTTACTATTACTGATACGAATGGAAGTACTTTTAAGAAGATTGTAAAGGAATAGATATTAATGGAAAGGTGATAACCATTATTGCTTAGAAATGATGAAAGACGGGAATAATTATCCCGTCTTTCACATTTTTATCTTTTAACTATCTTGTTTTTTTTCAAGTTTCTAAATCATACCAAACTCGCATTGAGAATTTGTTGAAACCCTTTTTAACTAGGCTCAAAAAGGACTTTAAAAATATCAAAAAATCAAAAGCTTCTATGTTGTGTTAGTTCAAATTTTAATCACTTTTTAACCCAAATAATTATTAAAAAACAAGGTTTTACTAAACCTACAGTAAATAATGCCATGTTACATCGAAAAACATGGATTATAGCAATCTTTTTGAGGCTCACCAGCTTGATATAGGCACAATCCTTTGTGCATACCCAGACCGATCTTGACTGCATGAAAAACAAGGCTGCGCAAGGCGCTCATCTCTGGATTGATGAATGGAAACTTCTTACACAAAATTCAAAGGCTCAAAATAATTATAACGGAAGGGCAAGGGAGAATATGAACTTACGGCAGGTAATGTTTTACAATAGTCTTGTATAAGATTAGTTGTGTTGTCTAAGCACCTAATTTAGCAAATACAAACTGAATAGAAATGAAGTGCACCCAAAATACAAAGATAAAGAACTAACAGGCTTTGTTATTTCAAATAATAATTATCATTTTATTCCTGCGAAAGCAGAGATAAGCAATGGTAAGGTTGTTGTTTTCAATGATTCTATAGCCAACCCTATACCAGTAAGGTATGGCTGGAAAAATGTACCCAATGGAAACTTATACAACAATGAAGATTTACCTGCTTCTCCTTTCTGAATAGATGTAAACTAAAGCTGTTTTTTACTGAATTTGGTGGCTGATGATTTTGACTTGTAAACCATATTTTCCTCATCAATGACATCCTTTATCATATTTGCAATTTGATTAGCCCCAGTTGGATTTGGGTGCAATAAGTCTGGAAAAAGTTCAACGTGGCTAATAAACGGCATATGAAAATCGATTAATATGGCATCTGTTTTGTAAGATCGCCGTCTGCATCGTAAATTTTAGGTTCAGAAAATTGAGGGTTGTGTTCTAAATCGTGTTCCAAATCGTGTTCATTTTCGACACCTAAGGTAATAAAATTGTAAATAGATTGCATAAAAAAACGGTTTAGAGTGAACCAAACCGTTTCATTTCAGAACTTTACGTTTTGTAGCGAGAGCGGGGCACGATCCCGCGACCTCCGGGTTATGAATTTAGAGTGATGTACATCGTTTAAGCGTAAATACCTTTAAAATCAATTATTTAAGGCTTTGTGAATATTGTATGATGTTAAACGATGGCGTTTGATATCATATAATGTTTTAGCTATGTTTTAGCAGAGTTTTAATTTCAAGAATTGTAAATTTATCTAAAACCGAACACTTATGTCTTCAGTATCACCTTTTTTGATAAAAAGACAGAATTCTAAGAATCTGCATCCTATAGCTATCCGAATAATTAAGGATAGAAAACCTTCGTATATTTATTTGGGGCAAGCAATAAAAATGAATCAATGGGATTCTAAAAATGGTCGTGTCAAGAATTCTCATCCAGATCATTTAGAAATCAATCAGCTTATTATTACCAAATTATCCAAAGCAAATAAAAGTCTTTTAAATGCTGAAATAAAAGACGAATATCTGTCATCAAAAAAGATAAAGAAACGAATGGTTTCAAATAATGAAGGTGATTTTTTTACAGTAGCAAAAGTCTATTTAAAAAATATTGAAGATCGAAAAAAATTTCACCAATTAGATATCGAAACAAAGCGTATAAGAGTATTTAAAGAATTTATTGAAAAAGATAAACTTCTTTTCAGTGAAATTAATATAGAATTGCTCAAAACGTTTGAAAACTTTCTACTTAGCAAACGCAATCTCTCAACCCGCACTGTTGTAAATTATATGATTACCATTAGAACCATTTTTAATTTAGCAATAACAAACTCCACTGTGGATGGTAAACTATATCCCTTTGGAAAAGGAAAATACCAAATAAAATTTCCTGAAACCAAAAAGATAGGTTTAAACAGTGATGAGATTACCAAATTAGAAAATATCAAAGATTTAACAAAAGCTCAAGATTATGCATTATCTGCTTGGTTGTTAAGTTTTTATTTTGCCGGTATTAGAGTTAGTGATGTACTACAATTGAAATGGAAGGATTTCATGGATAATCGCTTGTATTATCGAATGAACAAAAACAATAAATTGGTTTCATTAAAAGTGCCAGATAAGGTCTTAAAGATTTTGGATAAACTAGAAAGACATGAAGATTCTGTGTTTTTGTTTAAAGAGCTGGAAGGCGTAGATGGTAATGACAATAGATTGATTAGAACCAGAATAAAAACGGCGACACGGAATTTTAATCGAAGACTGGAATTAGTTGCCGAAAAGGCTGGAATAGACAAAAAAATGAGCATGCATATCGCTCGGCATAGCTTTGGAAATATTTCTGGAGACAAAATACCCATCCAGATGTTACAAAAACTATACAGACATTCTTCGGTTACAACTACGATACTTTATCAATCAAATTTTCTTCAAAGTGATACAGATGAGGCATTGGATAAAGTAATTAATTTTTAAATTGGATCTGTTTTTAGTAGAAAATGTGTAATCAAAATATTTTGAAACATTAGCGAAAATCAATCATGTTAATGAAACGTATGGGTTGAAATAAATAACAAATGGTTTAATCAGGATTTATCCGTCTAAAATAATATGTCACACATTAATTAAGTGATATATTTGAATATAGACCATTCTATGATTTTATTATGTGTAAAACCATTTCATTTTTCAAGTTTTTGATTTTTCTGTGTTTAGTTTCTTTTCTAAGTAAGATAGCTGCTCAGAATCCAATATATTTTCATCATTTAACTACTGATAACGGGTTGTCTCAAAGTGATGTAAATGACATTTGTCAAGATAATCAAGGTTTTATGTGGTTTGCCACACATGATGGGCTTAATAAATATGACGGCTATAATTTCACTATTTATAACCCAGATTCAAACAACCCCAATAGTATCAATAGTAATTTGATATTTGCATTAACTGCCGATAGCAAAGGGAATTTATGGTTGGGAACTACAGGGCATGGGTTGAATTATTTTGATAAATCATCAGAAACTTTTTTGCATTTTGTACATGAAGAAGGAAATTTGAACAGCTTAGGCAATGACCATATAACCGATGTTTATATAGATACCAAAAACAAATTGTGGGTAGGGACCAATAAAGGGGTAAGCGTATTGGATTTGAATAAACCTCTTGACTCCCCGGTGTTCAAGCGTTTTAGTTTAAATCAAGATGCCTTGGTTTCGGGTTCTGATGCCAATACGGTTTTTACCATTTTTGAGGATAGCAAAAATCAATTGTGGATAGGTGGTCCAGATGGACTTTATAAATCGTCATTAAACAGTAGTGGTGATATTTATTTTAAATTAATGAATACCATTATTGGCTTGCCAAGCAAAGCGGTGAGAAGTATTGATGAAGATGCTTTTGGACGTTTAATAATAGGCTGCAGCAATGGTTTGTACATGCTTCAAACAGAAAAGGAATCCAATACCTTAGAAAAGTTTTTTGATGGGTTTTTTAATGCAATAACCGTCAGTGGTCACCATATCTGGACAGGGACCAATAACGGACTCCTGCATTTCACTACTGATAACAAAAACCAAAAACCAGACTTTAAAGAGCGTTATGTGTACGACCCCAGAAACCCTAATAACATCAGCAAGAATATTGTAAAATCATTATTTATAGATCATACAGGCATCATTTGGGTAGGTACCAATGGCGGAGGGGTTAATAATTTTGACCCAGATAGAAAACCTTTTAAACATATTAGAAAAACATTAGATCCTAGAAGTCTTAGTTATGATAAAATAAGGGCCATGTTTGAGGATAGCAATGGCAATTTGTGGATTGGTACAGAAGGTGGTGGATTGAACATGCTTCCGCAAACTGAAAAAAACTATTCTGGTTTTGTGAATTTTGAAGATATTTCAAAACCATTTGCCTTGGCTGAGGTTGAAAAAGCAGGGAAGAAAAAGCTTTTTATTGGTGCAGAAGCCACGCCGGGGTTGTATATGTTGGACATTTCAAACCCTAAAAGCATCAATGAAAATAGCATAGAGGAAGATGAAGATGTAACCCACAGCGTTTTTTCTATCCTACAAGATAGCCACAAAAATGTATGGATAGGAACATATAACGGTGGGGTGCATCGATGGTTGTATCAAGGGGAAAATGAACCATATAAAAAGGACGTGTTTTTGAGTTCTAGGAAAGATTCGTCAAGTATTTCAAGTAATATCATCCGTAATATTTATGAAGACAGCAAAGGGAGCATTTGGTTTGCAACAAGCAATGGTTTGTGTAAACTGCCCCAAAAGGAAGTGGATAAAAACAAGCCTCAATTTATAGTCTATAAGCATAGCGCAGAAGATTATGAAAGCATTAGTCACAATTATATCCTTGAACTGTATGAAAGTGGCAATGGCACCATGTGGATAGGTACTTTTGGTGGGGGCGTCAATAAATATATCCCAGCTACCAATACTACAGATGAAAGGTTTGTGGCCTATAAAGCTGCCCACGGGCTGCCCAACAATGTTATCAAAGGTATTTTGGAAGACAAGGACGGAAATTTATGGATTTCAACAAATAAAGGGCTTTCAAAATTCAATCCAACCACAGAATCTTTTAAGAATTATGATGTCAATGATGGCCTGCAAAGTAATGAATTTCAAGAATTGGCGCGCTTAAAACTTGAAAATGGTGAGCTTCTTTTTGGCGGGATTAACGGTTTCAATGCCTTCTATCCCGAAGCTATTATCGATAATAATTATGAGGCCGAAACGGTCATTACAGATTTTTCAATATCCAATAAACCAATAAAAATAGGTGAAAAGGTTAATGGACGTGTACTACTTGAAAAGCCAATAAATCAAGTTACTGAAATTCATTTAAAATATTCTGAAAATAGTTTTTCATTTGAATTTGCTGCACTGCATTATGCGGCACCGCGCAAAAACCAATACGCCTACATACTGGAAGGGTTTGATAAAGACTGGGTTTATACCACCTCAAAAAAGCGGTTTGCCACTTACACCAATATAGCTCCTGGCAATTATACATTGAAAGTTAAAGCCAGTAACAATGATGGTATTTGGGACTCCACGCCTTCAGAATTGAAAATTGAAGTAATTCCGCCGTTTTATCTTACCAATTTAGCTTATGTCATTTATGGGCTCCTGTTTTTAGGTGCGTTGCTTTTGTACAGAAGGTTCACGATTATTAAAACAACCAAAAAGCATCAACTGGAATTGGAACATATTGAAAATGAAAAAAACGAAGAGCTCCAAAGAATAAAACTAGAGTTTTTTACCAATGTTTCCCATGAGTTTAGAACGCCTTTAACGCTTATAAAAGGTCCACTTGAATATTTGCAGAAAAACGGTAAAAATATAAGCCAGAAAGAAATAGAGGAGCAATATGGGCTGATGCAAAAAAACTCAAACTATTTGATGCGCTTGGTAAACCAGCTATTGGATTTCAGGAAAATCAATCAGGGCAAAATGAAACTGGTGGTTCGAAAAAGTGATATTGTAGCCTTTATCAAGGAAGTAGCAGAACCTTTTCAGTTTTTGGCCCATAAACAACTTGTTGATTTCCATGTTAAAACATCCTCCACCACCCTTATATCATGGTTTGATCATGATGCTTTGGAAAAAATAATCAATAATTTGCTATCCAATGCTTTTAAGTTTACACCAGAATACGGGCAAATCAGCATTGAGATTTCAGAAGATACAGATTCAGACATTAGCCATCAAAATGTCGTGGTGATTCAGGTGTCAGATTCGGGCTTGGGGATTCCAGAAGATAAAATCAATAAAATTTTTGAACGTTTTTATTCAGAAGATGAAAAAAACAAGAAAAACCCTGGAGGAACAGGTATAGGCTTGGCACTTACAAAAAACCTTATTGAACTGCACCAAGGCACGATCAAAATAAACAAAGAAAAAGGTAAAGGGGCTTGTTTTACCATTAAGCTTCCCATTAATAAAGAAGCTTATTTAAACCAGCCAGAAATAGTGTGTAAAGAAGTTTCCGATAGTGATTTTTTAATGCGCTCTTCTGAAAAGGAATCCTTTGCCATTGATATAAATGACGAATTGTTGGATGACGATATATCAAAAACCAGATCTAAAAAACCCATTTTGCTGATAGTTGATGATAATGCTGATATTAGGGCGTTTATCAAACAAGTATTGAGCAAAAGTTATTCTGTATATGAGGCTGAAAATGGGGAAGAAGGCTTTCATGTTGCCAGTAAAATCATTCCAAACATCATTATTACAGATTTGATAATGCCTATTATGGATGGTTTGGAACTATGCGAAAAGTTGAAAACAAACAAAACAACCAGTCACATTCCGGTAGTTGTTTTAACTGCAAAAATGTCTCAGGAAACAGAGCTTAAAGGTCGTGAAAATGGCGCTGATGACTATATTCGAAAGCCTTTTGATACAGAATTGCTTCAACTTAAGCTCAAGAACATCATAAAAAACCGTGATATTATGCGTCAGCGTTTTAATAGGGAGATAACTTTACAGCCCAAGGAAGTAACGGTAACTTCTACTGATGAGCGCTTTTTGCAACAAGCTATTGATATTGTAGAGGAAAATATGATGAATACCGATTTTAGCGTTGAAATGTTGGTTAAGGAAATGGGGCATAGCCGAAGTAACTTGTATTTAAAACTTAAGGAAATAACAGGGTTGTCTTCCAGTGAATTTATTAGGAACATCCGATTAAAAAGAGCGGTACAGTTATTTGAAACAAGTGATTTGTCTGTGAAGGAAATTATGTATATGACTGGCTTTAATACAGCATCCTATTTTGCAAAATGTTTCAAAAAGCAGTTTGGGGTCATTCCTAGTGATTATGTAAGGCAGAAAGATAAGAGAAATGAGTCGAAATGAAATTTTCAGCAAACACTTTGCACATAAGATTTTGCTCACATGCTTATTCGTTCTTTGTTTTTTTTGGCTCAAAGTTTCAAAAGGATAATGTGCAAATTCCTGATATTATTTTTTGTTTTTGTTGATGACATGACCTATTCTGATATTCATGCACTTGGTAACAATAAAATTAAAACACCAAATCTTGACCAATTGATAAATCAAGGCACCCCTTTACATATGCTTATAAAAGCGAGAGATATTGACAACGATAGTGATTTAGATATTTTACTAGGTAGCAATTCAGGTGTTTTTATGGATAAAAAAAAAGCGCAGAAAACAAAAGAATTGCAAACTAAAGGAGGCACTATTACTATTTTAAGGAATAATTTTAATACAGATAATATTATCATCTTCAACATGAACTTACTTATGTTGAAGATGCTGTTGGTAAACAATGTGCTCTCCTTGAAAGTTTAGAAAAAATTACTTGAACCATTAATCAATTCAGTACAATTATTTAATGACTCCCTTTCGGATATAAATCATTTGTGTATCTAAAAACCTCAGCTTTTCCAGTCCCTCTAGCTTGTGTTAATTCAATTTTCCATTGAGCTCTTAGTGTTTTTAAAACCTCGGTATACTCTTGGTTATTTACTAAATTATGAAGCTCTGCAGGATCATTTTTTAAATGATATAATTCTTCATAAACAGGTTGTTCATTATTTAAAGGCGCTTCAATATAATCACGATAAACAGCAATGTCTGGGTCATGCATATTGTAAAGCATCTCGTTTATAGGAATCCCTAATTCCTTGGCATATTTAATTTCTTTGGTAGCCGAGAAATTATTGTTTTTATAATATCTGATGTATTTCCATTCTTTATTTTGAACAGATTCGCAACGTGGGTTTCCAAAATGTGTAGACCATAAATTTTCAGTAAACACATAGTCTCTAACTTCTTTTTTATCGTCATTTGCCAAGTTGGATATATCTTTTCCTTGAAAACTATCAGGTTTTTTAATGCCTGCCATCTCTAACATTGTCGGTGCAATATCAATGGTTTGAACTAGCGCTTCACTTTTTTTACCTCTATTTTTCTTAGGTGTGTTTGGATTGAAAATAATAATAGGTACGTGCGTTGCTTGTTCATAACACAAAGCTTTACCACCTAAGCCTTGTTGCCCGCCAAATAAACCATGATCTGAAGTGAAAATAATGATTGTGTTTTTGTCTAGTTTTAACGCTTTTAGTTTTTCCGTAAGGTTACCAACCAATCTGTCAATACCCGTCATGGCTTGTAATTCTCGAATGTAACGCTCTTTAAGCTCTTTAGGAGTATCTACATAATTATAGATTGCTTGTCTGTCTTCGGCGTGTAAAAGATCTTTAGGCAGTTTGGGTGTTTTTATATCTGCTTTTGCGATATAATTTTTGTGTAAAGGAATTTCTAAATCTCTATATAACGTTTTATAGATAGTATCATCAGAATCTTTTTGCTTCATGGTGCGCGTACTGGCACCATGAGGTAAATTTAAATTAATGGATAGCATAAAAGGTTTATCCGATGGTCTTTCTTCTAAAAAATGCAAAGCACCTTTTAGTTTTCGAGCATTTAAATCTAAAAATTCATCTACACCTTCATTTATAATTTCGGGTTGTGTAAACGCAATAGCATCGTTAAAAATGTCATGATTATCTTTTGGATAAAATCCTAAATGGCCATGACCTGCATACCAATAATCGAAACTTTTTTCCATAAGTCCACTGTTATAACCGCCTTTACCAATTGGTGCGTGGTTTTTTCCAATCCAACCTGTATAATAGCCATTATTGCGCATAACTACTGGGTACGAATTTTTCCAGGCCGTATCTGAAACACTTGTTCCTGAATTAAAATTAACACCGTGTTTACGTTCATATTGACTTAATAGAATGGATATTCTACTTGGCGTACAAATAGCGCTAGTAACGTGAGCATTGGTAAATAAAGTTCCGTTATTGGCTAATTTATCGATATTAGGTGTTTGCACTATGGGGTTTCCTGTGCATCCTAATAAATCGTAAGATTGATCATCGGTTAAAATGAAAATGATATTTGGCTTTTGCTGAGCTTGTAAAATTCCTGAGAATATTAGAAATATTAGGGTTATTTTTTTCATTTGTTACGTACTAAATATTTTATTGTTATTTCGAAAATCAATCTATAAGTCTTGGTTATATCCATGTTATGGATTTGTAGACCATAGCGCGGCACTTTTAAGCATGGCCCGTCTAGGTAGTTTTAAACCAGCAACTATTAATTCGGCAAAATCTTCTGGTTGTAGTATATTTTCAGAACCTTTATTTAGCATTCGTAATTCAACAGTCATATCCGTTTCTATAGTGCTTGGTGTTAAAGTGTTTACGCGAATATTGTTTTTACGAACTTCTTTCATTAGTGATTCAGACATGCCAATAACAGCAAACTTTGATGCGCAATAAGCTGATATGTTTGGGTTTCCATTTAATCCTGCCGTAGAAGACACATTAATAATATCGCCTTCATTTTTATTTATTAAGTGCGGTAAAACTTCTTTGGTGACATAATACATGCCCATAACGTTGGTTTGAATAATTTCGCTCCATTGCTCAACAGGCATTTCATTGAAAGAACCAATAGCAGCAATACCTGCGTTATTCACTAAAATATCGACACCGCCTAAATTGCTAATAATATGTTTAATATTAATTTTTACGTCTTCATAATTACTAACATTAAAAACGGCATATGTTGCTTTAACTCCAAGTTCCTCAATTTCAGAAACAGTTTCTTTTAAAACGCTTTCCGCTCTCCCAGTAATGGCTACATTAATGCCTTGTTTAGCAAAAGCAATTGCCGTAGCTTTTCCTAAACCTCTTCCACCTCCGGTTATTATGGCATTTTTGTTTTTTAAATTTTCCATTTATTTAAGAATATTAATTGTTTTTTGTCCAATAGTCCATTACAAAAACATCGCCTATAATGGGGCCTACTTTATTAACTAATTCTAAATGCGCTTTATGAAAGAGGTAAATTTCTCTGTGGTGCTCATTATTAAACGTTATTGTAAAAGTGTGTGTAAAACCTTTGCTAGCACCTTCGGTACTATCATTTACTCCCCATTCTATATTAGCTATTTCAGGAATTTCAATTTTTAAATCTAAAAATGCTTTAACAGCCGTATCAATTTGTGCTTTGGTGGCATCTTCTTTATATTTTAAGTTTACTATATGTCTTAAAACTTTGCCTTCTCTATTAATTTTTGGAGCTATTTTATAACTGGCTATTTTACCTAAATCGAACCTGAACGAACCAGCAATTAAGAAATTGTTATCTTCGATTTTATGAGACTTTAAACCATAGTAGATTGAAAATCCAGTTTCTAAATAATTAATAGGAGTAAGGATGCCTTCTTTATTTAACTTTAATAATTGAATGCTAGCATCGTCTCTTGTACCAACAGCTAGAATAGCTTCAGTATTATTTGTTGAGACAATTTCAATTCTTGTCTGTCCTTGTAGTTTTGTGGTTTCATCATCTATTAGAACAAAATGAGGAACCAAAGCCCCCTTTTTATTCACTTTAAAAACACTAACACCATCACCATGATACACGAAGTCTGTTTTTTTTATAAAACCACCTCGCTTATAATATTTGTGATGTCTATGTCCTACAATTACAAATTTATTATCTCCTAAAGTTACTCCTGTTACTGGGTATGTACCAGTTAAATACCTATCTGTAGTGTTATCACTTATGTTATTAATGTTTTTAAACGTACCATTTTCATAAACTCTAAAACTACTTATACCATTATCTTGAAAACCGCCTGTGTATAAATAGGTTTTTCCTTTAATGTTATGCGCAAACATGCCTATAATACCATCTGTATGAATAGTTTCGTCGTCTTTCATAGACTGCACATGGGTTAGTTTTCCATCGTTTTGTATTTTAAAACAACTTAATCCGGGAGTTTCCTCTAAACCACCAATAAAAAGGTATGATGCTTTTTTCATGTGGACTACCTGTAATGTGATAGCGGTCCCTAAATGTGTTTCATCGGTGTCTTCAACTAATGCAACACGTTCTAAAGAGCCGCTGTTTAAAATTTTAAACGTTTCAATAACATTACCGTGTTTGTTAGCCACAAAAAGAAAATCTGTACCATTAATATTATCTGCAGCCATACCTCTGGCAGGTCCCTTTTTCATGTAAAGTTCATGATTGCTTAAAGGGGTAAGTATACCTTCTTTATCTAAACTGTACACATCTATATTCCCAACACCTCCAGCAAATATATAATGTGATCCATTTTTTTCATAACTTGTTACAGAAACTGTATTTTTTCCTGATATACTTTTGAAATCTTTTCTGTAAAGCATGACATCATCAGAAATCTGCGAGAAGCTTATTTGTGATAAAACTAAAAGGCCAAGAAGAAGTATGTTTTTTATAAAATTCATGTTTTTGGTTTTTTAAATTATTGTAAAATGGCATTTGCTCCAACAGTCGCAATATCATGATCTTCTTCTATAGTACCACCACTAACACCAATAGCTCCAATAATGGTTCCGTTTTCGTCTTTTATAGGTACTCCTCCAGGGAATGTTATTAGGCCTCCATTAGAAAGTTCAATATTATAAACTATTCCTCCTGGTTGGCTTATCTTTCCTAAATCACCTGTTGCCATATTGAAGTAGCGTGCTGTTTTTGCCTTTTTTATAGCGATGTCTATACTACCTAAAAAAGAACCGTCCATACGAATAAAAGCTTTTAAGTTTGCACAGGCATCTATGACAGCTATATTTTCTAAGACACCTAATTTTTCGGCTTCTTTTTTTGCAGTTAACAGCACTTTTAAAGCTTCTTCATGTGAAATATCATTTGATATTTGGGCATGTACTGTATTTGATAGTAATGTTAGTAAAAGTGCAAAAGCACAAATTTTAAAATGTTTTAATGAGTTCATTATTTTTATTTTTAACTACAAAAATGGTAAACTCGTTTGATAAAACAGTTGAACAAGTTCAACTCTGAAAAAATTATTCAATTTGAAACTGTTTTTTTATTTTACTTAAAAATTCGTGTCGAATACCGAGATAACCTGCTATTTGTTTATCTGTTAGTTTTGATACGATACCTGGGTACTTTTCAATAAAATGGCTATATCTCTCTTTAGCCGTAAAGGAATGGTTATTTATTAAGCGCTTTTGCCATGAAACCAAAGCCTTTTGAGACATAATTCTGAAAAGTTTTTCAACCTTTGGCATCGTATTATATAATGCCATTTTATCTTGTTTGTCGATTAATAATACCGTACTATCCTCTAAAGCTTGAATGTTTAAATTAGAAGGTATTTGGTTCATAAAACTATCTATATCCATAAGCCACCAATCTTTAGCAGCAAAATACAAAGTGTTTTCATTCCCTTTTTTATCTATAGTAAAAATTCTAAAACAACCTTCCAATACAAATCCTTCGACCTTACATATTTCACCTTGAGTTAATAGAAATTCTTTTTTTTAATTGATTTTGGATAAAATGGTTTGCAGAATCGATCTATTTCTGTTTTGGAGAAATTTGTGTTTTTAGTAATATTTTTTATTAATAATTCCTTTGTCATTTATTTCTTAATTGAAGAAAACATCTTTTATGGAAAATACATATTAGGCTTTTATATTAATTAAAAATTTAAAAAAGCATTGATGGTAAATAACTCGATTTATAATTTTTTAATGTAAACGTAATAAGCTGAATTAGTTTTGTTTTTACTATCTATAAAATTGGCTGATAACTTAGTCTTTCCAGCTTTTGATTAAAATATTCCTTTTTCATTGATACTTTTAAAATTAAGAGTAAAAGTATTTTTAACATCCAATTTTAATGTTGATTTTGGTTAAGATTGGATCGCTTTCAGTACTATTACGAATATCTTTGTAACAATAATTTACAATATCGCTATTTGAGTTTCTTGTAATACTTCCATCTACAATTTCTTAATTTATATTAGCTTTCTCGCTAGCTGAAAGTATGGGGAACCTTTTATGAAAAAATTATTTCAATTTGGGTTTGCTTTAGCACAGCTAACAACCTTTTAAAGGTATAATTAGATTTTATTTCCTAAAAAAGTTTGAAATTTAGAAGGATTTCCATCTTCATCACCAGTAAGCAAGTAATAAACCATTCCCGCATCAGATATGTCTGCTCTTTTTTCTTTGTGTTTTTTCATGCATTTCCAGATCCAAGCTATATCCGGATTTTTATGATTTTTTAGCCAATCCCAAACACTCCAATCATGATTAGAACTCCAGCCTTCATTAGGATTGTTTTTGTTGTTTTGGTCTTTTATTCTTTTAAACTTTAAACGTTTCCCACTAAGTTCAATAACCTGATCTATAGTATGGTGATTTGGTCTCCTCAAATGATTATCGTTATAATTACTGTGCGATACAATATATACATGAGATAATGCTTCTCCATTGCCTTCATTTATTACCAACTTAACAGCCTGATAAAGAAATTCTGATGGTCCCATGTTTATAAAATACAAGGGGTCTTCCTCAGTAGATTTTACTAATTCATTTTTAAAATGTTTAATGGCTTCGCTTTTATGAGTTCCTACATCAAAGAAAAGGTCTTTATTAAAACCCCTTCTTGTTATAGAGCCATCAACACCTTCTTTCATATAATTTCTAACGGTTGTGTGCGGAGGCGATGGCATAAAATTGTTATAAGAATAATGGACTAATTTATCCTGAAGTTTCAATTTTGCTAATATAGCTAGGGTGGCGGGTGTAGCACCCCAATCATCTGGATCTGCATAATTCCATCTACCAGTGTAGTCCAAATCTGGTTGTGCATTCCCATCGGCGCTACAGGCAATTCTATTGTTGTTATAATCTAAAGCTTGGGCTGAGGAAAAGTTAGGTGCTAAAAATAGAAAACCTATAATTAATTTAATTGTGTTTATTCTCATTTGAATACTTATTTAGTAGGGCTTATTACGCTTATTCGCAAGCAATTGTTTCGGTTTTGGCTTCGGATTGTTCTTTTGCCTCGTTATCTGTTATGCCAGATGATAAAACAAGTTTGTCTAATTGAAAATGCTGCGATCTTCCACATATTTTTAAAGTATACTCTCCTGCTTCAGGAAATCTTGCAGTCATCCAAGAACTTGACTTAGGATCGTGCATATCTAGCTGCCCCCCATAAGTAAAATCTATTTTTCCTCTACTAACAAACTTTTCATAATGTTTTAAAAAATAAACTTCATTGTTTATCCAAGCCGACCCAACATCTTCGGGGAAATAAATCCAAACATCGTTAGATTTGTCATCTTCTACTGTTTCTGGTTGCCTCATGTACCATCTAACACGGTAATTTCCTGAAGCGGTAACTTTAAACTTAACCGTGATTTCATTAGCTAAATTTTGAGTTTGGTACTGGTTTGCGCCAAAGTATTCTATATACTTTCCATTTGATGCTTTGTCATCTTCTACAATTCTCCAATTTCCTTTTAACTCAAAACCTTCTGCTTCTATAATAAGTAGTCCATCTTTATTTGTTATGGTGCATACTTCTTCATTTACATTTGCCTCATTTACATTTTCCTCATCTGGTAAAACCATTTCAGAATTATTATCGTTATCACTACACGAAAAAAATAGAGTCAATACTATTAATGGCAAAAAATTAAATTTTTTCATAATTGGTTTTTTAGTAATATTCTAGTTAAAAAATGTTTTATAAA
This sequence comes from Flavobacteriaceae bacterium HL-DH10, assembly GCA_031826515.1. Lineage (NCBI taxonomy): Bacteria > Pseudomonadati > Bacteroidota > Flavobacteriia > Flavobacteriales > Flavobacteriaceae > Thalassobellus > Thalassobellus suaedae. The sequence continues at coordinate 3,191,600 of CP134536.1, forward strand.
TTATTTGATAGAGTATTTATTTAGTTATTTTTAGCTTTAAACTACACAATGCATCTTCAGGTAATTCTACATTTATTTCCTCTTCACCAATTATTAACTTTACAAACTGATTTGTTGATTTATTGTTTTGAATTAATACTTTAATCTCATTATTTCTATTTTTAGTTGTCACAATTCTATGTTTTGAAATGTGAGCAATTCTTTTATCGCCTTTAACTACGGAATTACTTGCTAAATACATAGCATTGTAATCTGGTGTATATTGAATAGCTCCATTTTGGCGATTAATAACCATTAACGAATTTTGTTTCCATCCCCAAGCGCTATTTGATGTTTCATTTAAAATTAAATTCCAATAGCAATAATTGGTGCTGCCTGCATTTATATAGTTGGCAATTTCAGACAATCTTTCTTTGGCTTGTTCGGTAGAATTATCACCATTATAACACTTTGTTTCCGTATTCATGATTTTCATATTAGGCGCCAGTAATGAGACTTCCCTAATAAAAGCCTCTTTGGCATATTGAAAACCTATACCGTCAAAATTTTCAAAGGTTTTGGAGTTTAATAGTTTATAATGATCTCCTCTGTTAATAGTTCTAAACGTTCCGGCCCAAATACCCGTGTCTAAGTCTTCATTTTTAAATGCCGGAATTACGTAGTTGACACTTAAATCTTGCAATTGTTCCATGGTCATATTACAACCTGGAAATGGGGCATAGGTATCTGGTTCATTTTGTATACAAAAGCGATCTATTTCTACTCCTTCATTTTTATAAGCTTTAATGTATTTTATCAAATAGTTAGTATATGCCTCATAAATTTCTGGTGATTCTATTAACCTACTTTTTTCTTTATCTAAATTGTTTTTATCCATGGCATTACTATATTTCATCCATGCAGGTGGACTCCATGGAGATGCTTGTAGTATCATTGAATTATTTTCCTTTAAAGCTTCTTTTATAAAAGGCAATAAATGTTTTTTATCTCTTTCAATGGAGAAATACTTCATGTCATAATCTTCAGGTACCATGCTATAACTGTATGCATCTAAAGAAAAGTCACTAGCTCCAATAGGCGTTCTATTAAAAACAAGATTTGCATTATTGGTGTTAAATAAATTTTTTAAAACTTCGCGTTGTTTTGTTTTAGGTAAGCTAAATAAAGCTTCACCGCCATTTTCATTAAAAGCACCTCCAATGCCCTCAATAGTTTGGAATTCCACCTCAGGAACTAAAACAATAAAATCATTTTGATGTACTTCAATGTTAGCGTCAATTTTTGTTTCGTATTTTTTAATTGGAGAAGCTTCTCCTTTTTTTAATGTAACATACGAAACTTCTACATTATAATTTTGTGCACTTAATGCTGATGTAAACAATATGGCAGCAATTAATATTTTATTAAATTTCATTATTTTATTTGTTTTAATGTTAAACCATTTAGCCAAAAAGAACCTTTTGGATTAATACTTTTAAATTTTAATACAATCGCATTAGTACCATCTGAGTTAAAGGTTGATTTAATTGAAATGGGTTTACGTTCACCACTACTATCATTATTATAGTAATTTACAATATGGTCGTCAGCGATTCTTGTAAAACGACCATCAGCATCTTCAACGGTAACTTCTATTTCATTTGTTAATGTTATATCCAACTTTCTTGCATGATGAAAGGTTTCTATAGCATATTTCCCCATTTTTAAGTTTGTTAATTTTAAAGATAATTCTCCATTTTCTATATAAACACCATCTGTGCCTACAAAACTTAAATCACCAACCATACTTGTCCCATTTCCTAACCAATTTATTTTTTTGTTAGTGTATATTTCAACTTGTGCATTTGTTTCTTTTAGTTTGTATTTTAAATCGCTGTTAGAATTTCCTGTCCATTCTTGCCATTCAAATTGTACCAATTGTTTGTCTCCACCAATATCTACACGATCTATAGGATAATCGTAAATTGGTTTGGCATGGTTCGCAATTTCGTTGGTATTAAAGCTTACCGTATTTATTGTGGCATTTCCAGATTTTAAGCCTTTTGCCTTCGCATTTATGGTTATTGTTCCTGTTTGATTGGTTCCTTTTACATAAATAGCGGCAACACCATTGTAAACTAGAGCAGGATTGGCGTAAATTTTGCCATTATCAATTATTTCACCAACGCCAGAAACCGAAAACGTAATTTCATTTTTAGTGTTAGTAACCACTTCACCATTTTCATCTAAAATAGAGGCGTATACCAATCTAATATCCGATCCTCCAGCATAAAACGGTTTGTCATTAATATTATATACAACTTTTATATGATGTGGTTTCCCCTCTTTTTGCCTTGTAAATTCTGTTACTTTTTCGCCGTTAGAATATCCAATAGCTTTTAATATGCCACTTTTCCAATGGTGTTTAAAAGTAAATGAAGGATGATTTAAATTGGCTTTAGTAATATCATTATCTGGTAATTGTCTTGCAATTAGTTTTCCGTCTTGATATAATTCTACTTCTTGACAATTACTAAATACTCTAACTTTTCCCTCCTTAGAAGCTGTTTCATCTGCGATATGCACTATTGGTTTTTTTACTAATTCTGATTGATACCAATAATAAACGGGCTTAGGTACTCTGTATGGGGACAGAACGCCGTAAGTGGTCATGAAATCTCTGGACCATTGATCGTCAACAATATCTGGTTGTAAATGATTATAATCTGCCCCTAACCAAGTAATGGCTGCAAAATTATTTTTGTTGCCTTTATATCTTGAAATGTGAAATTGATTCACTTCTGAATTTGGAGAACTACCATGTTCCATAACCATAGTAAAGGCACTCTCTGGAAATTCTGTTCTTCGATAATCCATAGTGGCATGCACATCTGTAATTCCTTCGTTTTTTGGTCCATCCCATGGGGCAGAAGCAGAGGCCGTTAATCTGAAAGGGTCTTCTTCTTTGGCAACAGTTTGCATTCTAGGAACTGGACCTCTGTGATTAATTCCTGCTCCCCAAACAATAATTGCCGGATGATTTCTATGATTACGAATCATGGTTCTGGTTGCTTTTTCTAAGTTTTCAAACCAAGTGTCATCTCCCCATTCAATCCAAGTAGAAGGTTCTTCATAAATAAAAATTCCCACTTCATCACAAGCATTAATAAAAGCATCATCTTGTGTATAATGTGATAACCTTATAATGTTCATGCCTGCTTTTTTGTATTGCAAAGCTTCATTATAATGAAAGGAATTTGGTACCGCATCTCCAATATTAGGATAACTTTGATGGCGATTGGCACCAACCAAAAAAAGAGGTTCGCCATTCAATACAAAACCCTTTCCTTTTTCTAAAGAAAATTTTCTGAAACCAAATTTGTTTTCCACAAAATCAACAGGTGTTTCGTCATCATAAATCACCGAATTTACTCGATATAGATAGGGCGTGTCTGGAGACCATAAATGATAATCTTCTTCAACGGTTGCAGATTGCCTAAATGTATATGATGAGTTTGCAGCAATAGCAACTTCTGAAATGAGCTTCTTAATTACAAAACCATCTTTATTAATAATATTGGTTACTATCTTACTGTTTTTATCTGTTGAATTTTCATTTTTCACAGTGGTTTTAATAGTAACTGTACCGTTGTTTTTGTTTACAGTAGGTGTTGTAATGTGCACGCCAGCATCAAAATTTTCCCAATTGAAATTGACATGAAGTTTATTAGTGGTTACTAAATAAACATCTCTGTAGAGCCCACCAAATTTTACATAATCTGTTCTATGAGGATCGGGAGCAATAGATTGGTTATATGTGTTATCTGCTTTTACAGCAATGGTGTTTTCTTGTCCGAATTTTACAAAATTGGTAATATCAAAATGAAAAGGAGTGTAGCCATTTACAGCGTAATTACCCACTTTTTCTCCATTAACCCATAACTCTGTTGCGTTATGTACGGCTTCAAACTCTAAAAATATTTTTTGAGAAGTATCAGCTTCAATCTTCAGCTTTTTTCTATACCAACTAATATCTCTTAAGTAGTTTTCTTGTACCCAAGTTTCTTTAATACTATCCAGCTCATAAGAAACTAATTGTGGGTTGTGTGGTACAGAAACATCTTCCCAATTGCTATCATCAAAGTTTATGCTTGTTGGTTTCGCTTTAAGATCTCCTAAATGGAATTTCCATCCTAAATTTAGGTTTGTTTTTGTCCTATTTCCAGCCTCAAAACCTTTTGGTAAATTATTACTCTGGGCAAAATTAAGATGACCAATTAGAAGTCCGATAATTAAGAATTTGATTTTCATTTTTTGTTGTATAAAATTTATCCATACCAAAAATATTTATTCTTACCTCCTACGGTAATTAGATATGGATAGAATGATAGAACATATGGTCTAAAATGAAAAAAGGCTTTGAATTTTCATCCAAAGCCTTTCTTATTAATACTATTTTTCAGTTTATTTCAACTCGAGTTCTTTAATTTTAACCTCCGATTTACCTCTTAATTTATGGTAAGTTGCAGTTAATTCAGCTAATTTTTCTTTATTAGTATTTGCTAAATCATTTTTCTGAGCTCTATCTTCCTTTAAATTATAGAGTTGATATTCACTAGAAATTCCTAATTCAATATTTACTTGCTTATTAATTGGCTTTCCTTCGTAAGGCGGAATTAATACCCAGTCTCCACTGCGCAATGCTGTTTTTTGACCAGTTTCCAGAATTAAATTTTTTCTGCCTTGGTTTGATTTTCCTAAAAAGGCATTTAATAGTTGTTCACTATCATTAGTTTTTGCAGTACTACCTGTTAAATGAGCCAAAGAGCTAAATAAGTCTAACTGGCATACTATAGCATTAGAAACAGTTGGCTCTATGGTTCCTTTCCAATATGTAATAAAAGGCACATGTGTACCTGCATCAAACAAACTATATTTACCACCACGTAAACCTCCCGAAGGTGTATGGTTACCTAATTTTTCTACAGCATCATCATAATATCCATCATTTAATACTGGGCCATTATCACTAGATAAAACAATCAAAGTATTTTCTAAAATACCTTCTTCATTAAGAGTTTTAATGAATTCACCAATAACCCAATCGGCCTCTAAAATAACATCGCCACGTGGCCCCATTCCAGATTTTCCAACAAAACGAGGGTGTGGTGTACGTGGTACATGTGGTTGTTGTAAGGCATAGTATAAAAAGAATGGGTTTTCCTTATGTTTCTTCACATAGGTTTGTGCTTCTTTTAAAAAGTGGTCCGCCATGTCTACATCGTTCCATTTTGCAGCTTCGCCACCTTTCATGTATCCAATTCTAGGTATTCCATTTACAATACTGTTATTATGACCGTGGTGCCATTTCATAGTTAAAAGTTCTGGATTATCTTTCCCTGTAGGTTGGCCTTCAAAATTTGTTTTGTAACTAATTTCAATGGGATCGTTAGGATCTAAGCCATCTACATGACCGTTTCTTATGTAAACTGTTGGCACTCTATCTTGAGTTGCAGCCATAATATACGATTCTTCAAAGCCAACCTCATTTGGCCCAGGGGATACGCGTTCATTCCAATTTACATTTCCTCTACCTAAACCTAGGTGCCATTTACCAACAATACCAGTTTGATACCCTTGTTGCTTTAACATTTTTGGAACCGTTTTTTGTTCTGTACTAATAATTAGAGGCGCGGTGCCTGGTAAAATAGCAGCATCTTTATTTCTCCATGGATAAATACCTGTTAAAATCCCGAAACGGCTAGGAGTACAGGTTGCTGAAGTTGCATAACCGTTTGTAAAACGTACACCGCCATTGGCTAATTTATCGATGTTAGGAGTTGAAATTTCTGTAGCACCATTTGCACTAATGTCGCCATAGCCCAAATCATCTAAATAAATAAAAACAATATTTGGTTTGGTGTCGGTTTTTTGAGGTTCTTCTTGTTTATTTTCATTTTTACAACTTACCGATAAAGCAAACGTAATCATTAAAATAGAGCATTTTAAAAATGTAGGTTTAGTGATTTTAATCATAATTATTTAGCTTTAGTTTGAATTTGTTGATTTTTTTCTAATCTGTTCCCACTTTTTTTCTTCTTTGATTACATTTTTTGCATGTGGATCAAACCAGTTAGGATCAATATTTTTAGCATCCCATTTTTTATAAGCCGCTTCTAGATTTGCTATGATTTTTGAATTGCCATCTGAAATATCATAACGTTCTAAACTGTCCTTTTTTAAATTAAACAGTAGTGTTTTGTTTTTATAAGCACTCTTGTATAGTTTGTAGTCCCCTTTTCTTACTGCATATTCAAAATTTCCAGAAGACCTCCAAAAAAGTTCATCGTGTGGTGCTGATTTTACTTTGTTTGTAATGTATGGTAATAAATCTACACCATCTAGTTGTTTTTCTTTTTTGGCCTTAGCTCCAGCCGCATTTAAGAATGTAGGAAATAAATCTAAAGATGATACAATATTTTGATAATGTTGATTTTCTTTAATTTTCTTTGGCCAAGTCATGAAAAACGGCACTTTTATACCGCCTTCAAATAACATCCCTTTATGACCTCTATATGGTTTGTTATCGGCATGTTCAATTCTACCGCCATTATCGCTTAAAAATACAATAATAGTGTTGTCTTTAATATTATTTGCTACCAAAGTTGAATCTATTCTACCTACATTAGTATCAACAGCATTTACCATGGCAGCATATATACTTCTACCAGCGTATTCTATATGTTTTGTTTTTTCTAAATATTCTTTAGTAGCATGATCTGGCGCATGAGGTGCATTATAGGCTAAATACATAAAAAAGGGTTTGTCTTCTTTTTTAGAAATAAACTTAATGGCTTCATCTGTAAAATCATCAGTTAAATAATTTAATTCATTTTCAGGTACAGCTTTACCATTTCTGTATATGGTTTGAATATCATTTTTAGCTTTTCCCCAATAGTTCATACCGCCTCCAGGAAAACCAAACCAATGATCGAAACCTTGAGCAGGTGGGTATAAATCTGGATGATCACCAACATGCCATTTTCCAATAGCACTCGTTCTATAACCTTGCTCTTTTAAAGCTTCAGAAATCATTTTTTCTGATAGAGGTGTACCGACAGTAGTATCATTTTCTACATTATAAGGCATATTACAATCATGACCAAAACGTGCTTGATAACGACCAGTTAAAAGACCTGCTCTTGATGGACTGCAATAAGGATGTGTGACATATCCGTTTGAAAACACAACACCTTGTGAAGCTAATCTGTCTAGATTTTGTGTAGGTATGTCTGTACTCCCATTAAAACCAACATCGGCCCAACCTTGATCGTCGGTTAGGATCACAATAATGTTTGGTTTTTCTTGAGAAAACACTTTATTTACAACTGTAGATAATAGTGCAGCGAGTAAAAGTTGTACTGTTTTTATCCTGAAACTCATTCTTGTTTTGTGTTTACTGTTATTTGTTTTTAAGCTTATCTTTCTAATTTAAAAACCTGTTCTAAAGCCATCCATTTTTCGCCATTTTTAGCCCAGGGAAGTTCTTGTTGGTATTTCCACATGAGGTTTTCCCATTCTTGCACTTTTGGGTTGTTGGCATCCATTTTAGCTTTTTTGACTGGATCAAAAGTCTCATCAACTTCCATAATCATAAACATACGATTGCCGACAAGGTAAATTTCCATGTCCACAATACCTGCATCTTTAATGCTTTTGGTTATTTCTGGCCATGCATTACCAGCAGCGTGGTATGCTTTATATTCCTTTATTAATTTAGAATCGTCTTTTAAGTCGCATGAAAAACAATGTCTTTTTGTACTCATAATTTCTGTTATTTTGAAGTTTTATAAGTAGCATAGCCGTAATGTGCAACTACTGCCAAACAGATTAATGGAAGAACAAATGAGAATTTTACTTCAGGAATAAACCCCAAAATGGCAACATCTGCAAAACCAGAACCTCCCATATCCAAAATTCTACCTTGAAGTACTGGCATTAAAGCCCCACCTACAATAGCCATAACCAATCCTGCTGATCCAATTTTGGCTTCGTCCCCCATATCTGTAAGTGCAATACCATAAATGGTTGGGAACATAATAGACATAAATACTGAAATCCCAACCAAAGAAATTAAACCAGCCATTCCAGGTAAAAGAATAGCGCCAACACTACAAATAACACCACCAATTCCAAAAAGCATTAATATTTTGGATGGGTTTATTGATTTCATCAATGCGGTTCCTATCCATCTACCAACAAGAAACAAAACCATTGCAGCAACATTATAATATGTAGCGGTTAGTTCCCAGCCAAAAGTCGCATTCAAATTATCTACATATTGAAAAATATAGGTCCAACACATAATTTGAGCACCAACATAAAAAGCCTGAGCAATCACACCATGTTTGTAATTTTTGTTAGAGAACAATTTTTTGAACGATTCTGACAGTCCCATTTTATCTTCTGCTGCAGTTTTTGGAATCTTGGTAAAAATTATAATAGACATAATTATTAATACTAAAACACCTAAAGCAATGTAGGGAATACTGATAATGCTTAAATCGTTTTCTCTGATGGCTCCTAATTCTTCTGAACTTAAGGCGTTATAAGCTTCAGTAGTATAATCGTCAGAACGTAAGGCGCCAATAATAAAAACTTGAGCTATTATCATACCAGTTAAAGAACCAATTGGGTTAAAAGCTTGCGCTAAATTTAAACGTTGGGTGGCCGTTTCCTTGTCGCCTAAGGATAAAATCAAAGGATTGGAAGTGGTTTCTAAAAATGCCAAACCGCAAGTAATAATCCATAATGAAATCAAAAAATAATTGAATTCTTGGTTCGCTGCTGCTGGAAAAAACAAAAATGCTCCAATAGCGTACAAAGACAATCCTAATAGAATCCCAGATTTATAACTATATTTTCTAATGAACAATGCTGCGGGTAACGCCATGAAAAAGTACCCAAAATAGAAAGCAAATTGTACTAATGATGCTTGAACATTTGAAAGCTCTGGCATTACTTTTTTAAATGCTGAAACCATAGGGTTGGTTAAATCGTTTGCAATACCCCATAAAGCGAATAAGGAAGTAATGATTATGAAAGGAAGTAAAAGTTCTTTTCTAACTATAGGGATTTTTAAATGTTTATTCATTTTTTTTAAATGGTTTTATCTTAAATTTAGTACGGTGTCTGTAATGTCATTAAATATAGCTTCTGGCAGTTTGCCTTCTTCCCATGCATCTAATAAATCAATTAATTGATCCTTGGTTGTTGGTCCAACAACGACTCTATCTGCTTCTTCTATTGAAAACACATACCTTAATGCCAATCTAGATAACGGTATGTGATTTGCTTTAGCAATATCATTTATTTTTAAGGCTGTATCAACATCCAGATTGGTAATCCATTCATTATTGGGACGTTCATTGGAGTATTGCTCTAAACGTCTACCTAATAAGCCCATATGTAAAGCAGAAGCTGCATAATACCCGATATTTTCTTTTTGTATTTGAGGAATGTCTTTATTAAAACCAGTTAAGTTGCAGGCATCTAATTTTAAGAACCCAGATAGCACATCAAAATTTTCTTTAATCATATGGGGATAAAATCTATCTATAGGATTTCCACCAATACCTAAGCTTTTTACAAGGCCTTCTTTTTTTAATGAATTCAAGCACTCCATGATTTCGTCCATTTTTTCAACAGGTACTAAATGTGGCTCATGTAAAAACAATAAATCGATGGTATCTATACCCAAAACATGCAAGCTTTCGTAAACACTTTTTCGCATGGTTTTAGGCGAATAGTCTATAATGAATTCATCAGCTTTGTCCGCATTTAATCGACCAACTTTAGTACTTATAATAGGCTTTTTTCCAGACCATTGTTCCAATGCTTTTCCTAAAAATTCTTGTGATCTATTATAGGATGGAGCAGTATCAAATACACTTACGCCATGTTCTAGGGCATACATTAAAGTTACAACGGCATCTTTTTCTTCAATAGGTCTCCAAACACCTCCCAAACCAGAACAGCCACAAACCAAACGGCTTTGGTTATTGAAGAATTTGCTTTTTTTATGATCTCCTTTAATATAAGTTGGCTTTGTGCTCATAATCAAATTATTATAAATTATAAAATTTTATAGTATTATTGCCCATAATATTTGCTTGTTCAGTAGAACTTAGACTTGCTATAAAATGCGCTACTAAATCTTTAACTTGTTTGTAATTGCCAGCCACCAAACATACTGGCCAGTCGGAACCATACATTACTCTTTTCGTTCCAAAGACCTTTAAAACTGCATTCATATATGGTTCAATTTGTGAGGGTGACCATGTCTTGTAATCAGCTTCGGTAATCATGCCAGACATTTTGCAATACACATTTTCATGCTTTCCTATTTCATTTATTAGAACTTCCCATCCATCAAAAAAACCATCTTTTATATACGGTTTTGCTATGTGATCGATTACGAATTTCTGGTTAGGAAACTGTTTTACAAATTCTAAAGAGGCACCTAATTGATGTGGAAGTATGAGTATATCGTAAGTGAAATTATGTTTTTCTAAAGCTGAAATACCTCGTAGAAAATTTGGTCTTAATAAAAAATTGTGATCCGCTTCACCTTGTACAACATGACGGAATCCTTTTATTTTTTCAAATTGACTATAATGTTTTAAAGCCTCGTCAATATTTTCAGACCTTAAATCTACCCAGCCGACTATACCTTTTATAATATCATTTCCAGCAGCCAGTTTTAAAAGAAATTCTGTTTCTGCTAAAGTTTGGTCTGCTTGAACTGCCACACAGCCTTCAATTCCATTTTCATCATACACTTTTTTTAAATCAGAAGGTGTAAAATCACGTCTGATTACCGACATACTATCGTCAATCCACGCGTGTTTTACGGGTTCATAATTCCAAAAGTGCTGATGGGAATATATTATCATATTAGTTCATAAAAGTTTTCAATGCCGATGTCATCCCCTTGTTTATAATGGATTCTAAATTTTTATTGACTTCGTTTTCCAAACCACTAATTGCGGTTAAGTCTGTTTCCCAGAAATCAATATTTGATAAGGTGGCTTTTACAACGATTGAAACATTATTGGTTTTCCATTGATTATTAAAAAACTCCAAAACAGCGGTATCGTCTTTTAATGTAATAGGAGTTCCGTTTCTATCACCTTTATAAAACGCAATTAACGCCGCAAGTGAAAACAACAAATGTGAAGGCAATGCATTTTTTCTTTTGATGAATTCCAAAACCGATGGCAATACACGTGTTTTGTATTTAGATATGGAATTTAATGAAATACTCATGAGTTCATGTTCCAAATATGGATTTCTAAATCGGTCTAATACATCATTAGAAAATTGACTTAGTTCCTCGTCTGGTAAATCCAATGTTGGACAAATATTTTTGAACAATGCGTCTTGTAAAAATGTACCAACGATTTTATCTTCCAATGATTCACGAACACGATCTATTCCATATAAATAACCAACAGGTACTAAAGTGGTGTGAGCACCATTTAAGATTCGGACTTTTCTAGTTCTATATGGTTCCATATTGTTAGTGAACACAACATTCAATCTACAGGGTTCTGATGGAAATTCTTCTTTAACGGATTCAGGGCCTTCAATAACCCAAAGATGAAACTGTTCACCTTCAACAACCAAATTGTCTATATAACCTAATTCTTTGGTTATGGCCTCCATTTTGTCTTTAGGATATCCAGGAACAATTCTGTCTACCAGTGTGTTACAAAAAATATTATCTTCATTAATCCATTCAATAAAATCGTTTCCAAGCTTCCACTCAGAAGCATATTGAAGTATAATGCGTTTTAAGTTATCTCCATTTCTATCAATTAATTCACAAGGAATAATAATCAAGCCTTTATCTGAAGCACCATTAAATGCTTGAAATCTTTGGTACAATAAAGCTGTTAATTTACCTGGAAAGCTAGACTGAGGCTTATCATTTAAAGTGTCCTTTTCATTATAAGAAATTCCGGCTTCTGTGGTGTTAGAAATAACAAATCGTAAATCTGGATTTTTAGCATTTGCTAAATAATCATTATAGTTTTCATACGGATTAATACTTCTCTGAATACAATCTATAATCTCATGTTCACTAATAGCTTTTCCATTTTTAATACCGTTAAGATAAAGTGTGTATAAACCGTCTTGATCATTTAGCATTTTTACTAATCCTTGATTTATGGGTTGCACGACAACAACACCACCATCAAAATTGGCTTTTTTATTCATTTCATGAATCATCCAATTAGCAAATGCTCTTAAGAAGTTTCCTTCTCCAAATTGTATGATTCTTTCGGTATATGTATTAACAGATGTTGTTTTTCTATTTAATGTATTCATTTAGTCTATACTTATTTCTACAAGGTTGCATAAACCTCGTAGTTATGATTTAATTTATAATGAAACACCTCGTTTCCAAGGGATAAAATCGTTGTTACCGTGTAAAACGGCCTTTGAGTGCACTTCACCACTTGCCACTTTTATTATGTGCTCTAAGATTTTATCACCCATTGATTCTATAGTGTCCTCACCCGTAATAACTGTTCCTGCATTGATATCAATAATGTCGTTCATACGTTCAAATAAATTGGTATTACTAGACATTTTAAGTACGGGTGCCACCGGGTTTCCTGTTGGTGTTCCTAAACCAGTAGTAAAAACCACTACATTGCAACCTGAACCTACCAAACCTGTAGTCGATTCTACATCATTTCCTGGAGTGCATAATAAATTTAATCCTGGTTTTGTAACTTGTTCGGTATAATCTAAAACGGCAACAACAGGGGAGGTGCCTCCTTTTTTTGCGGCTCCAGCTGATTTCATGGCGTCGGTAATTAATCCGTCTTTTATATTTCCAGGTGATGGGTTGTTTTCAAATCCAGAACCAACGGCCACAGCGGCTGCAGAATATGCACGCATTAACCCGTAAAATTTCTTGGAATCTTTATCGGTCACACATCTATTAATAATTTCCTGTTCTACACCATTTAACTCTGGAAACTCTGATAATACTGGACTGCCACCTAGAGCAACTAGTAAATCTGAAGCATAGCCTAAAGCTGGATTTGCAGAAATACCTGAAAACCCATCCGATCCACCACATTCCAATCCTAAAACGAGTTTGCTTAGCGGTGCTGGTTTACGCTCAATTTTGTTAGCTTCAATTAAACCTAAAAATGTATGCTTAACAGCCTCTTCAATAAGTTTGCGTTCACTTTCACTACGCTGTTGTTCTAAATAATGAACTGGTTTTTTACAGTTTGGATCGATAGCTTCAATAGCATTTTGCAACATTTCTATTTGTGCATTTTGGCATCCTAAACTAAATACAGTGGCACCTGCAACATTGGGGTTTGTAATATAACCCGCCAATAGTTTTACTAAAACCTCAGAATCTTGACGAATACCACCACAACCACCATCATGTTTTAAAAATTTGATTCCATCTACATTTGGGAATATTCTGTTTTTAGAAATTTCTTCTTTTGTTGTAATAATTGGGGTATTGAATATGTCTTCAGAACTTACACCAGATTTGTATTGTCTAATTAATGCTTCGGTATCTACAGCAAAATCTTTTTTGGTCTCATATCCTAATTTTTCTGAAAGTGCCCCTTCTAAAACATCAATATTTCTGTTTTCACAAAAGGTTAAAGGTATCACTAGCCAATAATTGGCTGTTCCCACTTTACCATCTTCTCTGTGATAGCCACTGAATGTACGCCCTTCAAAATTTGAAGCATCGGGTGCAGTCCATATGAATTTTTCTTTAGAATCATTAAATTCCGCCGAAGCGTGCTTTACATTTTCAATGGTAATAGCGGTCCCTTTTTGTATTGGAAGTACTGCCTTTCCTATTAAAACGCCATACATGAAAATTTCATCACCTATGTTAAAATCGTATAGAGCGAATTTATGTTTTTGCTTGATGTCTCCTTGCAATGAAAAAGTTTCGCCAGCAACATCTATAAAAGTGTTTTTGGGCAAGGGGGTTATGGCAACGATAATGTTATCCTTTGGGTCTATTTGTACGTAATTCTTAGGCATCGGTTTTTAATTGAAATTTACGGTTGCTTTTATAACTCCTGTTTCTGGTTTTAACCAACTATCAAAATGGTTAATCATTTCGGTAAAAGGCACATTGTGCGTTATGAAGGATTCTGTAGGGAATTGGTCTAATACACTGATAACATGTTCGAAATCTTCGGTTGTTGCATTTCTACTGCACATTAAAGTCATTTCTTTAGCATGTACTTTAGGATGCGTATAAGTTAATTCTCCTTTTGAGAGCCCTACCAATACAAAACGTCCACCGTGGGACATGTAGTCTGGACAGGCTTCTAAAGCAAATTTATTTCCTGAGGCATCAAATACTACGGTTGCCATATCTCCATTGGTAATGTCTTCTATTTGTTTCACGGGGTCTTTGCCAACGTTAACTATGTAATCAACACCAATACTATCTTTTGCATATTTTAATCTGCCCTCGTTCATATCTAGAGCAATGACTTTTGCACCTTCGATTTGAGCGAGTTTCATGATTCCAATTCCAATTGGTCCACAACCAACAACAACAACAAATTCTCCTTTTTTTATGGCTGCACGTCTTACCGCATGTGCACCGATAGCTAAAGGCTCCACTATGGCCATTTGGTCATCTGAAAGGTTATTTGCAGGTAATAGAATATTGTCGGGAACGGTTATTTGCTCCTGCATTCCGCCATCGGTATGAATGCCCAAAACTTTAATATTTGTGCAACAATTGGTTTTTCCATTTCTACAGGCAATGCATTCACCACAACTTACGTAGGGCATCACCACAACATTATCTCCAGCTTTAATGCCTTTTGGGTTCTCGCCAATTTCTAAAACGACCGAAGCCAATTCGTGACCTAGTATTCTAGGATAGGTGAAAAAAGCTTGATTGCCACCATAGGCATGTAAATCGGTACCACAGATACCTACTTTGTTTATTTGTAATAAGGCTTCTCCTTCTTTTCTAACTGGAGCTTCTTTTTCTTTTAATAAAAATTCCCCTGGTTTTTCGCATACTATATATTTCATGTGATAATATTTATTGTTTTTTATCGGTCACATGTAACTTCCAAATAATCATTTTCTTGAGAATCAAGAATTCGTTATGGAAGTTTCATGATGTATAATAAATTTATTTTAAACTCATAAGAGCACATCAGTTATAGATGTACTCTTATTTACTAAACAAAAATTTTAAAAACTAACTACTAAATTGTTTTTTATAAGGTTAACTCTAAGACAAAAGCAAAATCTCCAGATTTTTGAGATGGCATTTCAACAGTCAAACCATTATCGTCTTGAGACCATTTTAAAGTCTCATCACTACCTAACATTCTAACATTAGATACTTTATCTTCTGAAGATTTAACAGATTTAACAAGAACACTATTGTTTTCTGGCCACGCCATCATAATAGCATATACTTTGTTTCCTTTTTGTGTGAAACGAATATCCTGTCCTGTAAATTCTTTATTGCCTCCTTCTGAATGGTGACCAGTACCAACTTCTGTAGGACCTTCACCAAAGGTTTTCCAATATTTTGTATCGTAAATAGCTTCACCATTTATATCCAACCAACTACCAATTTGTAATAAGATTTCTTTTTGGTCTTCTGGAATGGTGCCATCTGCTTTAGGACCTACGTTTAAAAGTAAGTTTCCGTTTTTAGAAACAATATCAATTAAATCATCAATTAAAGAATTAGCAGTTTTAGATTTCCAATTAGTAACATGAGACCATGAGTTTTTACCAATAGAAGTATCTGTTTGCCAAGGCAATTTTCTAATACCGGGAAGCTTGCCACGCTCTAAATCATAAATGACCGTGCCTTCCGGAAAAGCTTCATGATCAAAATTCTTATCGTTTATTACCACTTCTTTGCCCCATTCCATGCCTTTGTTATAATAGTAAGCGGCTATTTTTGGACGCATATCTGCATAATCGGGAATATCCAAGTAGAAATCAAACCAAAGGATATCGGGTTGGTAGTTGTCAATTAAATCAACGGTTCTGTCCCACCATGTTTGTTTGAATGCATCGGAAACCGGTTCTGTTATATCTTTTCCTTTAGAAGAATATAAATCAGCATATTGTGGGTCTGTGGTGTCAAAATGGTCTTTTTTATTGTAAAAGGACCAATTGAAAGCATAGTGGGAAGATGCTCCCATAATCAAACCTTTATCCCTGCCTTCTTTAAAAAGTTCCCCTAAGATATCACGTTTTGGCCCCATATCCACGGCGTTCCATCGCGTTGTGTTGGATTTGTACATGGCAAATCCATCATGATGGTCGGCTACAGGAATCACATATTTTGCTCCCGCCTTTTTAAATAAATCAATCCATTCTGCCGCATTGAATTTTTCACCTTTAAACATGGGGATAAAATCTTTATAGCCAAAGGTTTTTTGGTCGCCCCAGATTTTTTTATGATGGGTGTAAACTTCGTTAGGGCCTGTTTTTTGAGGTGTTAATTGTGCCGTAAATGTGGCCGTATCCATATACATTTGACGCGGGTACCATTCTGAACTATAAGCAGGCACAGAATAAGCGCCCCAATGAATAAAAATACCGAATTTTTGATTGTTAAACCATTCGGGGTCTTTATAGTTTTTTTTGATAGACTCCCAATTTGGTTCAAAAATTTGGGTGTTTTCAGTTTTATTTTCTGTTACTTTTTTTTCGTTTTTTTCACCACATCCCAAAATTAAAAAGGAAAGGGTTAATAAAATACAGGACTGTTTTCTTAAAAGCATGTTCAAAAATTTTGGTTAATTGTGATTAAAGTAAATTTACTAATGTGTTGGCTAAATTCCTGTTTTTACTTAAAAGCTGAAATATCGAATGTTTAAAACTCTACAACATATGGTTATTTCTCAGATTTTTTGATTAATCTTAACCTCTCGACTCAACATTTATAATAACTGAACTAACATGGCCACCTGAATCAGGAAAGGTGATTTTTACACTGTTTTCCCCTGCTATCAAAAGTTTATTGTCTATCGGAATACCAATAACACCAAAGAATCGTTGTCTCGCTAATTGGTCATAACCTGCCCAATTATTTGGTACTTCTATGGTTTTGCCATTAAGCGTTATAGTAGGTTTTTTACTCATATCATGAGACCTGCCAATCCCCATTTTGATATATGCTCTACCATTTTTAACAGCTTCAATATTCTTAAAGTTAAATGTGATGGTTTTGTTTTTCTCTATTGGTTGTAGATAGGTGTCTGTATAATAATTGTTTTCTTTTAAAGTATTATTAAATATAATAGGAGTAACATCACATTCTGCTATGATTGTTTCGCCAGGTTTTAGTTTAACTGAATCTATAGATGATTCGTTTGTAAAGTAAATTAATCTTGGAAATCCTGTAGCAGTGGTGTAAAGTCGTCTTAACGTGATGTTTTTTATATAATCTGTGCTGTTGTTTAAAAAGTTTAATACCACATCTTGATTCTCATCACTTAAATTATTTATAGCAATAAAAACTTTTCCCTCCTTTGAAAACCCATGTATCTGGATGTCGGGATTGTTTGATGCCACTTCTATGCGTTTTCCTTCAACACCTTTCCAAAGTTCATAAAATTTCTTCAGGTGTGTAAAAGTATATGAACCATCTTCCTCTTTCTTTTTAATAACCCAAGGATAAGGATAGCCATTAGGGTTTCCTTCTTTATTATCATAGAACCAAGTGGCTTTAGAAGTTATAAATGGAATGGCTTTAAGTAAACGGTCAGGTTTATCTAATAACTGCATTAAAATCTTATTATAAGCTATTAAGCAAGTGCCATTTAATTCTGGGGAATATGGTTTGCCAACAAGTCCTTGCGCCGTATAGCCATATTCTGAAATAACATGAGGTTTCACAACACCCCATTTTTTAAAACTGTAGGCTTCAATTAAATCTAGAATACCTTCGGAATTACTTCCTGAACGGTAACTAAAATCGCCTTCAACATTTCGTCCATCATAAATATGTGTTGCAAAAAACTGCATGCTTTCTCCCGCCACATCCATAAAGGTTTTCATGCGCGTATCCCAGTAGCCGAAATCGTCTTTTTCAACTTCAGGATATGCAGAGGCGTAACCACCAACCATCATATCAGGAATTTCACTATGTACTTTATCTGCAACAGTTTTATATAATTTAGACATTTCTATTATGACGGCAGGTGTTTCACCCCAAGTTTCTACGTAATCTTTGGCATGTACAAAAGGTTCATTCATAACCTCATAGTACTTTGGAATTACGGGATACGCATTTTTTAAGTAAGTAGCATCGTATTCCGCAACTTTGTCGTAGTTCTGGTTTAATTGAAAGGCCTCACTAGGATGGTCTGTAATGATGAAATCTGAAGTAGCAAATTCATCAAAGAGTGGGCTCTTTTTTAGACCTTCAGCAGCTCTATCTGCCATTGCTTTTGCTTCTGCTAAAGATGGGATTTCTGTTTTCGATTTTCTAAAGGGGGCAGGGCCACCAAAAGCACGACCATGTTCAATTCCTAGTTTTTTAAATAAATAATCGGCATCAGAAGCTAGATCCCAACTAGCATAAGAATCGTGCATTGCAAAGTATTTTTGCCTATTTAATTCACTTTCATTACCTATAAATTTTTGAGTAGTAAAATCGATAGTTACTTCGTTTTCTTGAGCAACAACGCTGTATAGTGATACTATGCTTATTGTAAGTGTTATAAATAATTTATTCATTATCTTAAAGTTTAACAAATTTGTAATAATCATCTTTGCTTGTAATGGCATAATATGCGCCTTTATTTAAATCTGAAATGGTTATGGAATTTGTGTTTGTCTCTTCTTTTACAATTTCTCCATTAGCCGATATAATTCTTATAAATTCATATGAAGGATTGCCCGGTAAGGTTAAAATATTCGAGTTTTTATTAAGTGAAAGTGTAATATGCTGCTCGTTCAAATCATCAAGAGTAAGTACTTTTATAGCTTTAGTGATTTCAATTCCAGAGAGTTCTTTGCTTACAATATTTTCGTTAGGAAAGCCTTCCCCAGAGCCATAATACAATACAAAACGATATTTGTTGCCTTCCTTTTGTTGTCCTGCATTTAAAGTTACCTTTATTGAACCTTCCCCAGTATTAATGCTACTGTTTTGACTTGCAGCAATCCATTGTTGGCCATTCCATAACGCTACTTGAAGCAATCTTGGTCCGCTGGCTTTGTAATTAATATCAAACTCAAAAACTTCCCTACTAGAAAGTGAAGTGGGGGTTAATAAAGAAAAGGATGCATCGTCTAAAATAGGAGCGTTGGTTTTAGTTATTTCTACATTTCTTATGATGGACGAAGCGCGCTCTGTTTTCCAATCACCACCTCTATCTCGTACAGAAACCAAAATACGATAACCTTTGCCAACTCGTGGTTTATCTTTTGGACTGATTTGAAATTGAAATACACCTTTCCCTTTATCTACAGGAATGGTTTTTCCTGCCCAAAATTTACCTGGACCACCAGAAATATCCAAAGCTAAATCGGAATCTTTTGAAACTTCATATCCAACAAAAAAGCTATACGAAGATGCACTTTTAAGTTTTACTGGCACATCTTTTACGAATATTACTTTGTCGTTTTGGGCTTGATTTTTAAAGGATATAAACCCGAAAATGAGTAGGGCAATGAATTTGATTGTTATTATGCAATGTTTCATAATATTGGTTTTATTTATTTTGGTTTTAACCTTTTGCTCCTGTCTCACTGCGAGTGTTTGGAATTAATAATGCTAGAACCTATTCAAATCTAAGTAATAAATAAAGCATCATAAATAACACATGGTTATAATTTGATAACATATGTCTATTAAAAGCGATTTAGAGTGCTCTAAGTCCTTACCTTAAGACCATATGAAGTTCTAAAAAGTCTGTTTTTATCCTTTGTTGTAACTGTTACCATGTAATTTTATTAACATCAAATTCATAGAATGGAATAAAAATTTTTCATGAAAAAACCTTTGCTTTTATTGTTGTTTATTGCTTTTTTATTTGGGTTTTTAATCAATAATAATAGTTGACAATAAAAATTGTTAAATAATGGATAAAAAACGTTTACAAAATTTATGTTTTGTACTTATTTTTTCAGGGGTAACACGGGCGCAAGAATTAACCATTCCTCCAAAAAAGTATGTTGATTCTGTTCAAATTGAGCGTGCCGTAAATAGAAATAATGATGATTTTCCGTTATCGGACCAGCAGAATTTAAAAAACTGGAAGCTGTTAACAGATGTTTCCGACGAGTTTAAAGGAAGTAAACTCAATGAAACTTTATGGTTTCCAAACAATCCGAAATGGAAGGGAAGACCGCCAACTTTTTTTCATGGTTCTAATGTAAAGATTGAAAAAGATGAACTTGTAATTAGAGCCAATCAGCACGGTAATACTAGCTTGCCAAATGAGTTCACACATTCAACTGGCTTCATTAAAAGCAGAAATAAATTCCTTTATGGCTATTTTGAAGCCGAATGCAAACTCATGGATGCCCCTTGGGTTTCTGGTTTTTGGATGACCAATGTAGATACAGATTGGTGGACAGAAATCGATATCTGTGAGAATGCTCCAGGGGTAGATTATAACCGTCACGATTTGAATTCAAATATTCATGTATTCCGTTCGCCTAAAGACCAAGGAGATGTGAAAGCCCATTTTTCACGTACTGAAAAATATTATTTTCCCAAAGAGTTACAAGCCGATTACCATGTTTGGGGATTGGAATGGATGGAACAATACATTCGTTTTTATATAGATGGCATCTTGTTTCGTGAGGCGGAGAACACCCATTGGCACCAACCTTTAGAAGTCAATTTTAATTGCGAATCCAATAAATGGTTTGGCGCCTTGCCCAATGATAATCGGTTGGATGGCGAATTCCATGTGAAGTATTTTAGGGCATGGACATCAAAAAAATAATCTAACGTTTACATCTTTAAAAATGAAATTATTAGCAAAACAATCCAAATATTTATCAATAATTCTACTTATAATTAACACAAGTTTATCTGCACAAAAAGCACCTGTTTTTTTGAATGGTGAAGACCCAAGACCAACCGATACGAAATGGGAATTGGTTAAAACTATGTCCGATGAGTTTAACGGTAAAAAAGTAGATGAAGAAAAATGGCAAATATCCGGTCAAGGATGGATTGGCAGACCACCGGGCTTATTTCTTGCCGATAATGTAAAAGTTAATAACGGTAGTTTGCAAATAATAACCACCACATTGCCAAAACCTGTAATTAAAAACAAACAAGAGTTTACTCATGGAGGCGGTTATGTTGGGTCTAGAAACGGAATGACTTATGGTTATTATGAGTGTGAAATGAAAGCCAATAAAACATTTATGTCTTCTACTTTTTGGTTGATAAATGAGGGTAAAGATTTAAAGGGTTGTGATAAAAGAACCACAGAATTAGACATACAAGAATGTGTTGGGCAAATTACAAATGATGCTGAGTGGATGAAAAATTTTGATCAAGCTATGAATTCGAATACGCATAGCAGAAATATCCCCGAGGGTTGCGACTACATCAAGGGTTCGGAAAAAGCTGGAGCAACTATTGGTGGAAAGGTATATGATGATTTTCATGTGTATGGCGTTTGGTGGAAGTCTAAAGATGAAATTCTTTTCTTTTTAGATGGTAAATTTCAATCGAAAGTAAAACCGCCCGCTGATTTTGATATTGAAATGTGTTTAAGAATGGTTGTGGAAACTTACAACTGGAATCCCGTTCCTGCTGATGGTGGCATGACGTGTTCTTTAGAAGATAGAACAACCACTTATAATTGGGTAAGATCTTGGAAACTGGAAGATAATAAATAATAAAAAAAAATAATTATGAGAATTATTAAAGCTTTAATCCTCTTTTTTTGTGTTGTGTGTTTAAATTGTAAAGAGAAACCAACCAATCAAAAGGAAAATAGTTTAAACATTGAATCTTCAATTTCTTTTGAAGAAAATTGGGAGTCGTTTGAAAAAGTGAATCCAGAACCAAATTGGTTTAAAGACGCCAAGTTTGGTATCTATACACATTGGGGACCAGCATCTGAAGCTTTTAAAGGTGCAGATCCTAATAAATGGTATGGAGGCTGGCATGGCATGTTAATGTATAAAGATGGTGTTAAAATTGAAACAGAAAATGGAAAACCATCAAGCAATTTCACACATCATAAAGAAAAATATGGAGATCCCGCTGAATTTGGGTATAAGCATATTATTGAACAATTTAATCCTTCTAAATTCAATGCTAAAGAATGGGCAGAATTGTTTAAAAAATCAGGAGCTAAGTTTTCAGGGCCTGTAGCCATGCATCATGACAATTTTGCAATGTGGAATAGTAAAGCGACACGGTGGAATTCGATGAATTATGGAGGCATAGATCCTTCACTAGAACTTAAAAAAGAAATTGAAAGTAGAGGCATGAAATTTATGGGATCATTTCATCATGCATTCACTTGGAAATATTATGCTCCAGCTCATAAATATGGTGGAGTAGACCCTAAAGATTATGATTTATACACAAACCCCCACAGTATAGATTCTGATATTCCTGATGATGATTTTTATAAGCAATGGTGGGCAACACTAAAAGAGTTTATTGACGTTTATCAACCAGATTTAATTTGGTTTGATTGGTGGTTAGAAAATATGACAGAAGAATCACGTCAAAAATTTTTAGCGTATTATTATAATAAAGGGTTAGAATGGGGAAAAGAAGTTGTTGTTTGTTATAAAGAAACTACATTTCCAGAAAATGTAGCCATTAGAGATTATGAAAGAGGCAGACCAAACCAACCTAAAGCACAAACTTGGTTAACAGATACGTCTCCAGGAGCATGGTTTTACAGACCCCATGCAAAGTTTAAAACATCTAATGAGCTTATAGATATTTTAATTGATATTGTGTCTAAAAATGGATCTATGTTATTGAATGTTCCGCCAAATCCTGATGGTTCAATTCCTCAAGGCATGAAAGATTTGTTAATTAATATGGGCACTTGGTTAGAAGTAAACGGAGAAGCTATTTATGAAACAAGGCCATGGACAATTTTCGGTGAAGGCCCAACAAGATTGCCTGAAGGCGGACATAAAGTTGAAAAACATAAAATTGAATATACCAATAAGGATATTCGATTTACGAAAAAATCAAACACAGAGTTTTTTGCTATTGTTTTAGATAAACCTGAAAATGAAATTGTGATTAAATCACTTAGTACTGGATTAGGGGTTTTAAATTCTAAAATTGAAAACATCAATCTTTTAGGTAGCGATGAAGAAATTCAATGGACAAGAAATGATAGAGGATTAGTTATAAAAGTACCTAAAGAACTTAAAGAAAGTGAAGCCTACGCATTTAAAATATATATGGAAGGATATAAAGAGAATGACATAGGAGGAGACATTGAAGCACATATTGACTGATACTATGTTAATAACTACAAAGAGAACAATCATTTATAATTGGGTTAGATTGTGGAAATTGGTTGATAGTAAAAAACAATAATAAAAAAGATTTAAATTTTTGAAATGTCATAACCAAGATTTGGATAACAAAGAAAATGGTAATTATGCCATTCCATCACACCATTAAAAAAATAAGCATTAACAGATGAAAACATTAAACTCACTTTTTCTATTACCAATGTTAGTAGGATTTCATTTAATATCCTGTAAATCACAATCTCAAACTTTTCCTTTTATATTACCAAAAGAGAAACCAAACCAGCCATTAAGCACCTCAATGCAACGTAATTATGATAATTATATGGCGCCAAGACCAGAAGACAACGAGCTTTATACGCAGTTTAAATATACCCAATTAAAAGGTTTGGATTACAGTAATCATGATGGAACGATAACGCGCCGCGACCCTTCAAAAGTTATTTTCGAAAATGGAAAATACTATGTTTGGTACACGCATAGACAAACGCCCACACCACCTAAGGGAGCAAAAATGTCTAACGATACCATTCCTTCTGCAGATTGGGATTTATCAGAAATCTGGTATGCCACTTCTGAAGATGGATTTACTTGGAAAGAACAGGGAGTTGCCATTCCAAGGCCTCCAAAACCCAATTTAGGGCATCGTTCTGTGGCTACTGCCGATATCTTAAAATGGAAAGGAAAATTCTATATGTATTATCAAGGGTTTAACGAAGCAAGCGGTACGCGTGGTGACGATTGTCCAGTTTTGGCTTCATATGCCGATTCGCCGGATGGGCCTTGGACAGCGGTGAATAAAATAATTATTCCAAACGGTCCGAAAGACACTTGGGATCAATTTTCCATTCATGACCCTTATCCTTTGGTTTATAAGGACAAAATATATCTCTATTACAAATCTGATTTTGATGGAGATCCTGATTTAATTCGTATGCAAGGTTTGGCTACTTCCGATAATCCGCTGGGCCCTTTTACAAAAAATCCATTGAATCCTGTTTTGGCTTCAGGTCATGAAACTACGTTATTTCCTTTTAGAGAAGGTATCGCTGCGCTGACCATTAAAGATGGTAATGAGCATAAAACAATTCAATATGCGAAAGATGGGGTTAATTTTGAAATCGCTTCCATCGTTGAACTTATGCCCACAGCAGCTGGCCCTTACATTCCTGATGCATTTACTAATACAAAGGACGGAAGAGGTATAACTTGGGGTATTTCGCATTTTACCAATTATACTACATGGGCAGAAAATCACGCTATTTTAGTACGTTTTGATTGTGATCTAAGTTTGGATATTGATGACCCTGAAATGAAAAAGCATCATGTGTATCATCGCCCTGATGTATATCTTTCGCAAGGCTTAAGCGAAAAACAAAGAGAACGTATTTTAAAGGAAAATAATAAAGCGAAAAACTAAAAGTCAAGACCTATTGTTTCACCTTCCAAACCCTGATGTAATCAATGTCATAGGTTTTATTTAAGCGGTCATCAATAGGGAAAGCCTGTAGCCATTTGCTGGATTCACTATTGAAATTTATATGTTGGTCTTGATGCCAATACGTATTTAACGATTCTCTAAAAATAACGCTATCTAAATACCATTTTATGGAATCTTTATTCCATTCCAAACCCCAAACATGAAATTCTTTTTGAAACTCGAAAGGGATGAGGTATTTTTTTCCAAAGGATTTTAGTTTATCGACGTTTCCTTTATCGGAAGAGGTTGAGAACACATGGAGGTTGGAAGTTAAATCATGGCGGTTTGATTGGGCACCAGGATTATTTTGCAGATATCAATCTCGGTTTTCCAATTGTCCTTAAACCAAAAATATAAAGCCAAAAACAACTTACTGAGGGCGCATCCATTAATTTAGCTCGCATTTCAAAATAAAATAGCCGTAGGTTATGGATTTTTTACTAATAACACAACCAACGCTATGGGTATAGCTATTAAAAGGCTCATTTAACTTATCTACACGTAATACTAAATGGCCGTTTTTTACTACTACATTTTTTGTATTTGCCATGGACGGTTTTCCGCCCGGCCAATTGGGGTTGTCGCCATGCCATTTTGTGGCATCTAATTCATTCCCATAAAACTCATCGGAAAATTGTTTTTGAATACCCATAAATTATCCTCTTGATTGGATAGGGGAAAAGTGCTGTTAATACGAATTGGTGCCTTATCAAAGTTTAGAGAGTCCGTATAATAATTAGCTGGTTTTGTTGAATCTTGTGCATGCAATGTTATTGCGAATACAACGGAAAAGACTGAAAGTAAAAACCTCACGAACAACTTTTTAGTTTTAATCAAAT
The DNA here is from genome assembly GCA_031826515.1 of Flavobacteriaceae bacterium HL-DH10. Classification (NCBI taxonomy): domain Bacteria; kingdom Pseudomonadati; phylum Bacteroidota; class Flavobacteriia; order Flavobacteriales; family Flavobacteriaceae; genus Thalassobellus; species Thalassobellus suaedae. The sequence goes on from CP134536.1 coordinate 3,217,448, forward strand.
TCAAGGTATCTAAATATAATGTTGCTTTTTTTATTGATTTAATGGTTTTTTAATCCAATAAAAAAGAATTACCACTTTACCTTTAACAAGCAAAGTGGTAATATTTCATATTATATGTTATCTAATTTCCAAGTTCTGATCCAATCGTACTTAGTGTTTAAATCATCAAATGAGCCTGTTGCAAAAATACTGCCTGCTTCATCTACAGGATTCCAATCATAGGTTTCAATGGCCATTGTAATATAGCCGTCCAGATCAAAATCTGTTGGAGGCGTAATAGAATGCGTGTATTCTCCATCTAAATAGAATAAAATTTCAGTAGGCGATTTCCACCAACAGCCATATACAAAAAACCTAGAATTATTTTTTTCTGTCAATACCGTTTTAGCTGGTGATTGCATGGATTCATTTACTTCAGTATCACAATCTCTTTGATGCCTCCATGCATTTGAATGGTAGGAGTTAGCCCAATCTGCAGCCCAGTTTGCGGTACCATCATGAACACGCCCCACACATTCTTGAATATCTAACTCTAATTTTCTAACTGGCCCAGTATTGCAATTTTGCTTAAAGGCAATCCAAAACGTAGAAGACATAATGGTTTTATTGGCTTTCATTCTACATTCATAATATTGACCATGTTTTGCAACTGCCTTTGAACGTACAATGGCACCTCCATGGGTGAATTCTGTATTATTTACCGTTTTTGGTGCGGCAAACTTTTCAACAGTTATGTTTAAATTGCCGTCACTTACTGTAACATTATCCGATTCAAATAGTCCAGGTGGTCTTCCAATCCAATTAAATCCATCCGTTGAAGGGTTTCTGTGCCATTTATTATCATCAAAAGAAGTACCATCAAATTCATCGGATAAATTCTCAACTTTAGTCCATTTTTTACTAGACGGTGTTGGGTCGCTTCCAATAAAATAAGGTTTATTGCTTGATGGAGCATCCCTAGTTACAATAACATCGAAGCTACAAGTGGCAACATTACCGGCCGCATCTTTTGCTTGAAACGTGTTTGTTGTGGTTCCCATAGGATACATTGCTCCAGAGGGTAACCCACTGGTTTGTGTAACCGTTGCACCCACGTTATCTGTAGCATTAGGGACAGTATAATCCACTTTGGCTTCGTTTTCTGTAGAGGCAATAGTAACATTTATATCAGTCTGACACGTAACCACAGGTTTTTCTGTGTCTTTTATTAGGTCATCTCCGCTATCACCACTACAAGATGCAGCAATGATCATGAAGCATAAACTAAATACATAAACTAATTTCTTTTTTGCCATAATCTTTTTTTTTAAATTTAATACGCAAATCACTTTAGCCAAAAGTATCTTTTTGGATTAATACTGAAAGAAACAGATTGTCCAAAATGTGAAACATATGTCTTTTTTCTAAATGATCACTGTCAAATAAACATCTGATTAATGCTGATGGAACTAAAGACTGTCTGAAAAGTGCATAAATCGTCATTACGAAAGCAGTGAAGTAATCTGTTTATTGGTTTTTATAGATTGCTTCACTTCAACTGCGCTCTGTGCAGGCGTACCTCGATGACGTAAAACAACACTTTCCAGACAGTCTCATCAGGTTTAACCTGCCAGCAGGCTGGTGCCCCGAGACTTGCTCTTTTTTTTAAATTTATTTTTTGCCTTTTTGGTCACGATAGCAATCGGGATTAATACCTCGTGGGCTTGTTGCCCTGAGGTAATTTATTCCTCGCCTTTTTCCCCTTTGGCTTTATGTTCTTTTATGCGCCAGGTGGTAAAACGTCGAATGTATTGGTAGTCTGAAGTTTTATATTCATGTGTTAATCCCCAACGCAAAATTTCGGTAGGTTCCTTTTCGGTATCGGCTGTTCTGTTTAAGCCAATGGCATGGGGCGCGCCTTTTACAACCGCTTTTATTTCAAAATTAATGCCATCCGGTGACCATTGTACCGTGTTTTTTTCTGGGCCATCGGTAGTGATTAATGATGAAATGCCTCCGTTGTATGGCCAAACACAAATTTCGTGTCCACTATTGCTTATGGGGTTATATGGTGATTTTACATAAGGCCCTTTTGGATTATCGGCAATAGCAACCCCATGACGGATTTGACGCCCTCCAAAGGTAATGGCTTCACCCATTTGCTCACCTTTATAGTATAAATAGAATTTTCCTTTGTATGGCAAAATACATGGGTCATGCACCTTATGGCTATCAAAATCGCCTTTCTTTTCAACCATAAATCTATTATCTTCTTCACCTTTCCAAATACCATTATCGGCAGGGCTTAAAATAGGTTCTGCGCTTTTTGTCCAAGGACCATTTGGTGAATTGGACCATGCCAAGCCCACTTGATTTTTTACGCGCACATTGTAGGGCGATTTTACCGTTTGATAGCATAAATAATACATGCCTTCATGCTCCATAATTTCCACTGTAAATACAGAACGGTCATCATACGCACCTTTTTCGCCTCGTGCAACCGCTAAGCCTTCTTCTTTCCAAGTGATGCCATCTTCAGAAGTGGCATACCAAATATCGCATCTGTCCCAAGGGAATACTTTATCTTTTTCAATATCGCCTGCAAAACCTTGTGTTGGCCCTGTGCTCCTGCTGTACCAAACATAATATTTGCCATCGTGTTTAATCATGGCGCTTGGGTCTCTGCGAACCACGCCTTCTTCATAGGCCAAATCACCTTTTAGATCTGAAACTGCATAATCAAAAAACCATTCATTCCCTAAATTGGGATCCCATTGCAGGGCACGTTTGGAAGCTGCGCTCAGTTTGTCTTTATTGGTAATGCCCAAAAAATCTTGTTGGTCATCCGTGATCGTAATTTCTTGTTTTTCAGGGTTTATTTTCATTTCATTTTTACATGCAATGACACTAATTAATGATAGTGCACATACTAATTGACATAATTTATTTTTCATTTGTTTCATTTGTTTCATTTTTTAAGATATTCCGTTACCGATTGCTATAATTATAATTCCAACAATCATACACGCTAAACTCAGGTATAAATAATTTTTTGCTTTTGAAGATGCGTTGACCCATTCTTTAGTGATGATACCACTGACGATGGCTGTTGCCACACAAGATGTATTAAATATAGCATAACCCACAGTGTTTCCGATGTCACCTAATTTGAATGCAGCGAATGCAAAAAGGGCAGAGGCGGCATAGTGAAATACAGCCATAATAAAAATAAGGACAAAGTTTTTGCTAAAACTCGGGGTTTTAAAATTGTCCCAGGCTTTTTTGGCTGATAATTGCCATGCAAAATATGCTGCCATTACAATACCACCACTAATAAAAATGGGAAACATAACACCCACAGCTGTTACCCATTCTGCATTCCCAGCAGCTTGAAAAGCTTCATGAATAGATGGTCTGCCCACAGCGTTGGCATAACTAAAACCAGTAGCTAATAAACCTCCAACAACAGCAATGGTAATGCCTTTGACCATGTCGCCTTTTTCTTTTTTGCTTTGACCGGATTTTAATTCATCCAGCTCTCTGGTAATCCCAGCTTGACCGTTAAAAAGCACACCTAAAAGAACGACAAAAATACCTGCAAGAACCGTTAGGAATACGTTTTGAGGTGGTAGGCCTTCTACAACGAAAGGCAAAATAGACCCTACCAAAATGACCGTTCCGATGAATAGGGAAAATCCCAATGACAAGCCTATATGGTTGATGGCCTTGCCCCACATCATCACCCCAATACCCCATAAGACACTGGCTGCCGCCATTTTGAATAAAATATCTGTTGGCACCGCAGCAAATACGCTGCTAAAATCTTTAATTAAAGTCAACGATGCAATAATAGGCACCAAAAACATAGTTAACATAAAAAAGAGTCCCCAAGTATTTTCAAACTTAAAATCTTTGGTAAATTTCTCTGGTAAAGCATACAGGCCCAACATCAGTCCCGCTCCTATGGCTAATACAATTCCTTCTATCATAATTATTTTGTTTTAGTTAGTATAATTTTGTTTTTATTGCGAGTGTTACCACCCAAATTTAAATATGGTCGTGCTCGTAAATTCTTCACCTGCCTTGGTAATTGATTTTGGCGAATTTTCAATGTTTGGGCCATTTTGATAGCGATGCGTTTCGCAACAAAAACCACGATATTTTCCATATTGTTCTCCGTTTTCTCTTTTAATGGCATCGGAAGTATATTTGCCCGTATATAGCAACATGCAAGGTTCTGTTGAAGAAACGGTCAATGACCTTCCTGAAACATCAGATGATATACGAGCTACTTCTTGAAGTTTGAATTCTGGGTTATCGAACACATAAAAGTGCTCAAAGCCATCTCCCATCGCTTTATGTACATCGCCAATTATTTTACCCGAACTTAAATCATCTGATTTACCTTTAATATCCACAATTTCGCCTGTTGCGGCTCCGCTATCATCCATCACGAGCCTCTTGTTTGTATTTACTTGAGCTTTATGGTTTTCAATAGTAGATTCAAAGGCATTTAAGTTGAAATAGGTATGGTTTGTTAATGATAAAGGGGTATCCTTATCTGGAGTTGCACGGTATTCTATTTTTAATTCATTATTTGAAGAGAGTGTAAAAATAACAGTAGCCTTTACATTTCCTGGAAATCCTTCTTCTAAATCTTTGCTTGAAAGTGACATTTTAACGCAATTTTCAATCTTTTCTGCTTTCCAAACCTTTTTGTCAAAACCTTCAACGCCACCATGTAGATTATTTTCCCCACAGTTTTTTGCCAATTGGTATTGTTTTCCGTTTAAGGTGAATTTTGAATCCTTTATTTGAGAACAATATCTGCCAATAGTTCCACCGAAATAGGGTGAATTTTCAACATAATCCTTCCCGAAATAACCATCCAAAGTATCAAAACCACATGCGATGTTTTCAATATCACCATTTTTATTTGGAGCCAATATGGAAGTGACGGTTGCTCCGTAATTGGTTATTTTTACTTCTAAACCATTCTTGTTTTTCAGTGAAAATAGCTTAATAGTTTCACCATTATAATTTCCAAAATTCGATATATCTATGCTCATAGCTTGATGAAATTATTTAATTGTTCATTTATTTTTCTTCGAAAGGAGCCAACTTTTTCCAATCGAAAATAACGCCGGTTCCAGGATAATCTGGAGCTACGGCTCTGTAGTTTTCTACTACCAATGGTCTTGTTGTATATTCATCTATTGGAAAACTGTGTACTTCCAGCCAACCAGAGTTAGGTTGAGACGAAACCAAGCTTACATGCAATTCTTGCATACCGTGTGAACAAGCGGGAATGCCATGTTTATCTGCAAGTCTAGCTGCCGCCAACCAACCAGTTATACCTCCACAATTGGAGGCATCTGGTTGTACAAAAGACAATTTTGCTTGATCGAATGCATATTCAAACTCGTGAATGGTATGCAAGTTTTCGCCCATCGCCAAAGGAAACCCTGTAGCATCAACAATTTCGCTAAATCCTTTGTAATTATCAGGTATAATAGGTTCTTCAAACCATGTAATGTTATATTGTTTGAAACCTTCAATAGCTTTTATCGCTTTTTCAACAGACATAGAATAATTGGCATCCACCATAAAAGTGACATCTGGTCCCACAAATTCTCTAACGGCTTTGATGCGATCTATATCTTCTTGAAGATTTTCTTTTCCAATTTTAATCTTGACAGCATTAAAGCCTTTAGCTAAATACCCTTCCATGTTTTTTAACAACTTTTCAATAGGAAACATTAAATCGATTCCGCCACAATAGGCTTTACAGGTATTTCCTGCGCCCCCAGCCATTTTCCATAGCGGTAAATTTGCTTTTTTACATTTAATGTCCCAAAGTGCAATATCTATTGTAGAAATGGCAAACGAGGCGATACCACCACGGCCCACATAATGAATATGCCATTCTAAAAAATCGTAAATACCATCGATATCGGAACCGTCCTTATCAATCAATACATTTGCAAAATCATGCTCTATCATGGCTTTAATGGCAAAACCCCCTTTGCCACCAGTATAGGTATAACCCGTCCCTTCGGTGCCATCTTCCAAGGTTATGGTAGTGGTTACCAATTCAAAATGATAATGGTCGCCATGTTTGGCATCCGACATGACTTCTGGTAAAGGCACGGTGAATAAGCGAACGTCAACATTTGAAATTTTTGTACTCATAAGTGTTTTCTTTATATAGTTTAAATTAGTTTAACCGAGATTTCCACGGGTTTTGAAGCACCTAAATATTGGCTTCGTTTACTAGGTAATGCGTTTGCAATGATGATTTTATAATTTCCTTTTATCCATGACTTATTACCGTTTATATCGGTTTGATAAAAATCTTTATTGGCTAAATTGAAATTTATTATTTCGGATTTTCCTGCTTCTAATTCCACTCTTTTAAATGCTTTTAAAGCGTAGAATGGTAAGAATACTTTGGTGTCTTCTGGAACTAAATACAGTTGGATAACATCCTCAAAATTCTGATTACTAACGCTTTTAATTTCAACTGAAACTGAAAAATCTTGTCCTTTCTTAATTTTTTTAGCACTCCCCATTGGGTTTGAAAACTCGGATTTTCCATAGCTTAAGCCAAATCCAAATGGGTACATGGGTTCTTTTTCCATGTATTTATAGGTTCGTCCTTTCATACTATAATCATCAAAAGGCGGCAATTGATTTACATTTTTTGGAAAAGTTATGGGCAAATGTCCAGAAGGAGCCACGTCGCCAAAAAGAATGTCGGCTACTGCATTTCCTCCCTGTTCACCAGGATACCACATGAGAACAATGGCATCAACGTAAGGCTCAATGTCTTCCAAAGACACTGGGCTTCCAGTTCCTATTACCAAAACCAAGGGCCCAATTTTATTTTCACTGATTTCCTTGATATAGTCAATTTGGCTTTGTGGTAATTTTAAATCTTTTCTGTCGCCTTTGTTTTCTGAAGCTATGGCATCCACTTCTTCGCCTTCAATTTCGTTGGAAATACCAGCAACTAGAATTGTAGCATTGGTAGTTTTTGCTACTTTAGGTGCCCAGTTTAAAGGGTTTAAGTTCTTTTGAAAAGGTAAAACACCTAAACGGTATTCTACTGAAGTGCCCAATGAAACTTTATTGGTAATTCCTTCCAAAACAGTAACCATATTGGGAGATGCACCATAATAATTCGCCATTAAAATATCCGCGGAAGCGGCGAAGGAGCCAGTAACATATAAAGATTTTATGTTTTTATTCAATGGCAATACATTGTTGTCGTTTTTTAACAGCACAATGGATTGTTGTGCGGTTTTTAGAGCAATGGCTTTATTTTTATCGGAATTGATGACGGCAGTACTCAGTTGTGTATAAGGATTGCTCTCATCAGAATCAAAAAAGCCAAGTTTAAAACGAATTAAAAATAGTTTTTTTAAACGTTCGTTTATCAAGCTTTCGGAAATAAAGCCTTGTTCTACCGCTGACAGGAGTTTTCCGTAAACCCAACCACAATTTAAATTGACTCCTGCCAGTAATGCAAGTGCCGCCGCTTCTTCTGCGGTTTTAGCTTTTTTATGACCTTTTAAAATGTCGCCCAAAGCACCACAGTCGGACACGATGTAGCCATCAAACCCCCAGTGCTTTTTTAGAATATCTTCCAATAGAAAAATACTGCTATTGGCGGGCTCTCCATAAACAGCATTGTAGGCGCCCATTATTCCTTGTACGTTCCCTTCTGTAACCAAGGCTTCAAATGCAGGCAGATAGGTTTCATATAAGTCTAGTTTTGAAGGATTTGCATTGAAACTATGGCGTAAAGCTTCAGGACCAGAATGCACCGCAAAGTGTTTGGCACATGCCGTAGATTTATAATACTTTGGATGGTTTCCTTGCAAGCCTTGTACAAAAGCAATGCCTATTTTAGAAGTCAAATAAGGATCTTCGCCGTAGGTTTCTTGTCCACGTCCCCAACGCGGGTCTCTAAAAATATTGATGTTTGGAGACCAATAGGTTAATCCCGCATACATACCCCTGTTTCCAATGGATTTAGAAACTTCAAATTTGGCTCTACCTTCATCAGAGATGGCATTTGCCACCTCCTTTATCAAAGTCGGGTTAAATGTTGCTGCCATAGCAATGCCTTGCGGAAAAATTGTCGCTTTCCCATTTCGGGCAATACCGTGCAAAGCTTCGTTCCACCAGTTGTATTCCGGAACACCTAAGTGCTGAATTGCCGGAGATTCAGAAAGAAACTGACTGCATTTTTCTTCCAAAGTCATGGCATCAATCAATAAACCCGCTCTTTGTTCAAAAGAAATGGATTCATCAAACCACTTTTGAGATGGGGTTTGTGCATCCAATGCTATAAAAGCAAAAAATGATAGAAGATACGCTATGGAATTTATATACTTCATTTATAAATACATGTTTACTTTAATTCAATGTTTTGAATATTGGAATGTGCATCGCCTCGAATATCTTTGAAATGAGAAACTAGTTTTTTTAATTTTTCGGGGTTGGATTTAGCCAAATTGTTTTTTTGACCCCAGTCTTTTTTTAAATTGTACAATTGGAATTCTTGGGAAATTCCAGTTTCTATTTGTACATCCTCTAAAAATCCATTGCCTTTATACTCAGGAATCATTAACCAATCACCTTTCCTTAAAGCTGTTCTAGTGTTCGCTTCAATAATAAGTGATTCTCTAGCTTTATCACCCTTTCCTAAGAAGGCTGTAAGTACATCTTGACTATCAGCAGTTTTTACATCTGCTTTTAAAAGGTTGGCTAATGATGCCATCAAGTCAATTTGACAAACCAATGCATCCGAAACTTTTGGTGTTATGGTTCCTTTCCAGTAAGTAATAAAAGGCACTTTAGTCCCGGCTTCAAACAAACTATATTTGCCGCCTCTTAAACCACCTTTAGGGTCGTGATTACCAATTTTTTCAACCGCATCGTCAAAGTAACCATCGTTTAAAACAGGACCATTATCACTTGAAAATATAACTAGCGTATTTTCTAACACACCTTCTTCTTTTAAGGTTTTCATAAATTCACCAATAACCCAATCGGCTTCCAAAATGACATCGCCTCTTGATCCCATACCTGATTTACCCACAAAACGAGGGTGTGGTGTTCTAGGAACATGCGGCTGTTGCAATGCATAATACAGGAAGAAGGGATTATCTTTATGTTCTTTTACATAAGATTGTGCTTTTTGCAAAAAATGGTCAGCCATATCTACATCACTCCATTTTGCAGATGCGCCACCTTTCACATAGCCTATTCGTGGTATACCGTTAACAATGCTGTTATTATGGCCATGATGCCATTTCATGGTCGTTAATTCTGGATTGTCCAATCCTGTTGGTTGTCCTTCAAAATTCTTATTATAATTGACCTCGATGGGGTCTTTTGGGTCTAAACCTACTACATTACCATTTTCTATATATACAGTAGGTACACGGTCTTGTGTTGCAGCCATGATATAAGAATAATCAAAGTCAACTTCATTTGGACCTGGCGAAATATGGGTATTCCAATCAACATCTCCATGTCCTAAACCCAAATGCCATTTACCAACAATGCCCGTATTGTAACCTTGGGATTTAAACATTTTTGGCAATGTAAATTGATCGGTGGAAATTAACAGTGGGGCAGTACCAGGTAGAATTTTGGCATCTGCGTTACGCCATGGGTAGATTCCGGTTAAAATGCCATATCGACTTGGTGTACAAGTAGCCGATGTTGCATAGCCATTTGTAAAACGAACACCTCCATTTGCCAATTTATCGATATTTGGTGTTTGTAATTCGGTTGCTCCATAGCAACTTAAATCGCCGTATCCTAAATCATCCAAATAAATAATGACCACGTTTGGTTTGGCGGCTATTTCTACTTTTGTTTTTTTTGCTTGGTTTTTTTTATTTTTACAATTATGAAGAAATAATCCTAACGTAAGAAAAAGGAAATAACAGGGTGTTTTCAGTTTTGAAAATTGGATTATCGTCATCATATTTTAAGCTTTATGTCTGATATAAAAAGTCTTTTTTTCTAAGTATTGTTCAAAACCATATTTGCCATCTTCTCCACCAGAGCCAGATAATTTATAACCGTTATGGAACCCTTGATGCTGTTCACCATGACCTCGGTTTACATAGATTTCTCCGTATTCCAATTCATCATTGCATTTCATTATGGTATTCATATCGTTGGTAAAAACCATTGCTGCCAAACCATATTCACTGTCGTTGGCATAGCCTATAACTTCATCAAAGGTCTTGAATTTTAAAACTGGCAAAATAGGGCCGAAAGATTCTTCGTGAACAATGGTCATATCTTGGGTTACGTTTGTCAAAACCGTTGGTTCAAACCAATAGCCTTTTTCAAATTGCTTTCCAACTGGTTTTTTACCTCCGGTCGCCACTGTAGCACCTTCTTCAATACTTACGGTAACTAAATGTTCCATATGCTTTAATTCGTTGGCATTTACTTTTGGTCCCATATCGGTTTCTTCCAACATGGGGTCTCCAACTTTCAATCCTTTCACCTTTGCAATAAATTTATCCATGAATTTATCGTAAATCCCTTCATGGATATACATACGTTCGTTACAGGTGCACACTTGCCCACAATTGTCGAAACGAGAATGTAAAGCGGCATCAACGGCAGCATCGATATCAGCATCTTCAAAAACAATAAAAGGGGCTTTCCCGCCCAATTCCAGTTGTACATGTGTCAAATTTTGGGCTGCGTTTCGGGCAATTTGTTGACCAACAGGTGTGGATCCCGTCATGGTAACCATTTTGCAAATAGGGCTTTCCACCAGAGCATTACCCATGGCTCTTCCTGGGCCCGTTAAAATATTGATAACACCTTTAGGGATGCCTACTTTATTGGCAATATGGCCTAATTCAAGAGTTGTTAAAGGGGTTTCGGAAGTTGGTTTGATTATAATAGTATTTCCAGCGATAAGAGCAGGTCCTAATTTCCGGGCAGCAAGAGCCAAGGGGAAATTCCAAGCAGTAATGGCTACAACCACACCACGCGGTATTTTTTGAATCCAGATTTGTTCGTTTGGGTTGTCGGAAGGAATAATATCACCTTCAATTCTACGGGCGCCTTCACATGCATATTCAATAAAGGACGATGCCACAGCAACTTCAAACCGTGCTACTTTTAATAATTTCCCTTGCTCTTTAACCAGTAACTGTGCCAAATTTTCGGCATTTGCCTTTATCTCGTTTGAGAACTTATACAATAAATTGGCTCTTTCCCGAGCAGGTAACTTTTTCCACTTTTTTTGTGCTTTGTCAGCAGCTTCTAAAGCTTCAATAGCTTCTTCAGGAGTACCGTTTTGAACACGTGCTACAATTTCCTCTGTAGAAGGATTAATAATATCAATGGTTTCTCCAGAGGTTGAGGTAATCCATTTTCCGTCTATGAATAATTGGTATTCTTTAATATCTGCCATGTTTTTATGTTTTATATTTTTTAATTCTAAATCCTCATGCTATATTAAGGTATCTGTTTCGCTTTCATATTCTGCTCCATTTTCACGATTTAATTCGTCGAAAAACGGATTGCAATAAATTAGTTGTGATGAATGTTGTTATTTCTATAGGTGTCTAAACGTTCAATGGCTTTTTTTTCATAAAGATGTTTTAGCATCCAAAGCGGTCTTTCTAAAGTCATTTCCCATTCAAAAAAACGTTTATATAATTCTTTTACTATTTCAGGATTGGATGCTGCAAGATTATTGGTTTCTCCAATATCTTCAGCTAAATTGTATAATTCAGCTTGACGATCTGGAAAGCGGATTAATTTCCAATCGTGATGACGAATAGCTCCGCGAACTTCCTTTTTCCAAAACAAGGTTTCATGAGGTCTATTCTTGTATTTTTGAGTTACAAATGGGATTAAGTTCACACCATCTAAATCGGTAATTTGTTTTTCGTCACCTCCAGCTAAATTATAGAATGTTGGAAATAAATCTAAAGTGCTTATCGGATGTGTGTAAACCGTATTTTCTTGTAAATGGGTTGGCCATGACATTACAAAAGGCACGCGAATTCCGCCTTCTAAATGATTTGCTTTTGTGCCTCCTAAAGGTTTATTGGAAGAGGCATTGGTATCGGAAGGGCCTCCGTTATCGTTAGTAAATACGATAATGGTGTTTTCCCTTAAACCAAGTTCGTCTAATTTATTAATAACTTTCCCACAAGCGCGATCTAAACCAAGGGTCATGGCTGCTAATGTTTTTCTTTTATCTTCAAGATTGGGAAATTTGTCTAAATCATCTGGTCTAGCTTCCATAGGTGTATGCACGGCGTTAAAGGACAGGTAAACAAAAAATGGTTGCGATTTGTTTTCTTCTATAAATTTAGTGGTTGCATCAGCTAAAGCATCGGTTAAATATAATTCTGATTCTTCAAAATTACCAAAACCACGTTCCATGCGGTTTTCTTTTTTTATTAGTTTATTGTTTTGGTCGTATTCATAATAACTCCTTGCGCCTCCTCTAAATCCGTAAAATGTATCAAAACCTCTTTTTGTAGGATGAAAACAATCGGCATTACCCATATGCCATTTGCCGAAAAGAGCTGTTTTATAGCCTTCCTCTTTTAAATATGCTGCAATTAATTTTTGATTCAATGGTAAACCCATATCGTCTCCAATAGCTCCTGATACACTCATGTAACCCGGTACATTGTTTTCTTCGTAACCAAAACGTTGTTGATATTTTCCTGTTAAAATGCCGGCACGAGAAGGTCCGCAAACAGCTGCAGATACGTAAGCCTGTGTAAAGCGTAAACCTTGCATAGCTAATTTGTCTAAATGTGGCGTTTTAAATTCTTTACTGCCTTGAAACCCAAAATCGGCATAACCAGCATCGTCTGATAAAATGAATACAATATTAGGTTGTTCTTGAGCTAAAACCCATTGGTTCCAACTCAAGAACATTAAAAACATTATGAATATTGATTGCTTATTTTTATACACGTTTTGATTTATTTTTATGCCATTTAACTTATTCTAAAATTACCTGCCCATCCAGCCGCCATCAACCAGAACAATAGCCCCGTTCATATAACTTGCTGCTTCTGAAGCTAAAAATACGGTTGGCCCAGCAAAATCTTCGGGCTTGCCCCATCTTCCAGCAGGAATGCGCGACAATATAGATTCTGATCGCACGGGGTCGTTTCTTAATGCTTCAGTGTTATCGGTAGCAATGTACCCAGGCGCAATAGCGTTTACATTGACGCCTTTACTGGCCCATTCGTTGGCAAAGGCCATAGTTAACTGTCCGATAGCGCCTTTGCTTGCTGCATATCCAGGAACCGTAATACCGCCTTGAAAGGTTAACAAAGAAGCTGTGAAAATAATTTTACCATGTCCTCTTTTAACCATTTCTTTTCCAATTTCCCTTGTGAGGATGAATTGTGCATTTTGATTGACCTCAATCACTTTGTCCCACATCTCGTCAGGATGTTCTGCGGCTGGTGTTCTTAAGATAGTCCCCGCATTGTTGACTAAAATATCTATTTGCGGATGGTCTTTCTTTACGGCCTCAATGAATTTATAAAGCGATTTTCTGTTGCTGAAATCACATTGGTAGGCACTGAACTTTTTACCTTTGGATTGTACTTCCTTTTCAACAGCACTACCTGATAATTCCAACGATGCCGAAACACCAATAATATTTGCACCAGCCTCAGCCAAACCTATTGCCATGGCTTTACCGATGCCTCTTTTGCAACCTGTTACTAAAGCTGTTTTTCCCTCTAAACTGAATGTATTTAAAATTCCCATTTTTATTTATGATTTTTGATTTACGATTAACGATTTTTGAACTCTGAACTTATTTATTTAAAGCTGACAATCCATTAACACCTTTAACCCATCTGGATTATTATCGATGTTTTCAAACACTTGTTGAATGTTGGTCAAGGGTTGTACATCGGTAATCATTTGTTCAAATGGCAATTCATTGGCAGTTATTAGTTGTATGGCTTTTTCATAATCTTCTTTTTCATAAACCCTTGCGCCAATCAGTTTCAACTCTTTCCAAAAGAATTTGAACAGATCCACATCTTTTTTCTGTCCGTGAATTGCAACCATAACGATTCTTCCACGAATACCAGCGACTTCGCACATAATATCCAATGCCGGTTGCACGCCAGCAACTTCAAAAACCACATCCGCTCTTCGGTTTTCCGTTTTTCCTTTTACATATTCTACTAAATCCACATCTATGGGGCTCACTGCATCAAAACCAAGTTCTTTTGCTTTGGCAATACGTTTTGGGTTGACTTCTGAAAGGATAACTTGGGCACCCACTTCTTTGGCAACCATGGCAACCAATAAGCCAATAGGGCCACCACCTAAAATTACGGCGGTTTCCCCAGCTGTCAAGCCACTTAAACGCACATCGTGTGCTGCAACCGATAAAGGCTCTATCAATGCTGCCAATTTTAAATCGGTGTTTTCTTTAAGTTTATGTAGTGTAAAAGCGGGGACATTCCAATACTGTTGCATGGCTCCTGGGCTGTCAATGCCTATAAACTTTAATTCCTCGCAAATATGGTTGAATCCTTTGTCTGAAGCCTTTACTTTTCGGTCATCCAACGGGCGTACCACTACTTTTTCACCTACAGAAAAACCAGTAACCCCCTCGCCAACGGCATCAATAACGCCAGACATTTCATGCCCTATGGTTTCGGGCATTTTTACACGTTTGTCCATCATGCCATGGTAAATATGGACATCGGTGCCACAAACGCCCACATAGGCCACTTTAATCCTAACCTCACCTTTTGCGGGCTCTTCAATGTTTTTTTCTTGTATGCTGAAGGTTTTATTGCCTTCGTATTGTGTTGCTTTCATAATATAATTATTTAATGCTTATTGTTATGTTTTGTTTTTCAATGCCTTCTGCAGAAGCTGTTATGGTAATGTCTTCTGGCGTATCGGATGCTTGAATGATTAACAAGGTTTTTCCATTGTGTGTGGTGCTTTTGTTGGATTGAAATGTTTCAACGCTTTTTTTCCAACCATTATCAACGCCCAATATTTTGGCAGAACCTTTAATTTCAAAGGTGATCAATCGATCATCTGTTTTTACAGGGTTTCCATCACCATCGGTAAGTTGCATGGTGATATGGGCAACATCATAATGATTGGCTTCTATTGTTTTTTCTTCGCAAGTCAATTTGATTTTTGCAGCTTTTCTGGCTGTGGTGATTTCATAAATTATTTTTTGACCATCTTTGATGCCTTTAGCTACTAACTTGCCAGCTTTAAACGGTACGCCCCATTTGTAAATGTGGTCTTCAAAATCGGAAAGCCTCTTTTTTCCGAGTGATTTGTCATTCAAAAACAATTCAATTTCATCGCAGTTTGAATAGATTTCAACTGAAATCATGTCGTTTTCATTGTAATTCCAATGGGCATTCACATCTTGCCATTCCCAAAGCGAATGTTCCCATTTTTTTGGGTCTTTGGCCACGATGGTGCCGCTTTCATCAATTTTGTTAAGCGATTTTTCAATGTTTTGGGTGGCGATATGAATCATTGGAGCATCCGTCCAAAGCGATTGCATCATATAATAGGAGCCTTTTTTGAAGCCAGCGGTATCAAGAAGTCCCGAAGGCTGCACACGCACCGGCCATGGATCCCTGATTTCTCCCATATAATCAATGCCGGTCCATAAAAAAGTCCCTGATATAAATGGGCGTTCCATAATGGCTTTCCATTCATGGTACTGGGCTAAATTTTCGGTGCCCATAATGGGTTTATCGGGGTAGTTTTCGTGTCCATAATCATATAAAACCCGTCTGTAACTGTAGCCCACCACATCCAAAGCATCGGTGTAACCCGATAAATGGCTCGCCGAAGGCAAGATTAAATTGGCGGTAACGGGCCTGGTAGTGTCCAATTCTTTTACCCATTTTGAAAGTTTTTGGGCGGTTTCGCCAATATCATATTTTCCCTTTGGAAGGGTTTCCAATTGGCGTTTAATTTCTTCTGTGGTATGCGGTGGTTCTGACCAGAAATAGTTGCCTTTCCAGTCCATATTATTGAAAAATCCGGTGGCTGCCGCATTTCTGGGGTAGGTCCATTCAATTTCATTCCCGATGCTCCACTGGAAGATAGACGGATGGTTTCTATGGCTTAAAATCACATTTTTAAGGTCTTTTTGCGCCCATTCTTGAAAATGTTCGCCATAGCCTCGGGTGATGTAATCGGTGCTTTTGGATTCGTTTTGGTTGAAACGTTTGTCCTTTGGGTTGTCCCATTCGTCAAACAATTCATCTTGTACCAAAAGGCCCATTTCATCACATAAATCCAAAAACTGGGTCGATGCGGGATTGTGCGATACTCTAATGGCATTGGTGCCGCCATCTTTTAAAATTTGTAATCTGCGTTTCCAAACGCCTTTTGGCACCGCTGCTCCTACTAAACCGCCGTCATGATGTAAACAAACACCTTTAATTTTCATATTGACTCCATTCAAAAAGAAGCCTGTATCGGCATCAAATTTTATGGTTCTAATGCCAAAATTGGTTTGATGGGTATCAACAACTTCATCGTTTTTTATAATGGAGGTTACCGCTTTATAAAGATTTGGATTGGTAATATCCCATAGTTTCGGATTTTCAATTTCTATGTTTTGCTGAATCTCTTTGGATGTGTTTCCGTTTATTTTTAATGTATTTGTTGTTTGGGCAACGTTATTATTATCTGCATCAAAAATTTGGGTTTTAACGCTGATGGCTTCTTCTGAAGAAAAATCGTTATTGACTTTGATATCCAATTGAACCGTCGCTATTGCCTTAGAAACCTTGGGCGTGGTTACAAAGGTGCCCCAAACAGGTACGTGCAGTTTATTGGCTGTAATCAATTTTACATTTCGGTAGATGCCCGCGCCCGTGTACCAACGGCTATCGGCATAGCGGGTGTGGTCTATTTTTACGGAAACAATATTGTTTTTCCCGTTTTTGTTTAAGTGTGGCGTTAAATCATAATAAAAAGGAGAGTAGCCATACGGATGAAACCCTAGTTTTATGCCATTTATATAGACTTCAGAATTATTGTAAATACCATCAAAAAGGATGTAAACAACTTCATTTTCACTGACCTTCAAATCGAATGATTTTTTGTAATAACCATAACCTTTGCTGGGCAAATACCCTGTGGCATGGGCATCATTGACCAATGTGGAATCAAAGGCTTGCTCAATAATCCAATCGTGGGGCAGGTTTACGGTTTTGTATTGATTATCCGGAATGGAGGCAATAGCTTCATTTTCTTGGGATAAATAGAAGTTCCAATTTAGGTTGAAATCTGTTTTTTGACTACTTTTTTTTTGTGCATCAGAATGATTACAGCCCAAACATGTTATGAATGCTAAAAATAAAATTTGAAATTTTCTCATGTGATACAATTAACTTTTGGATAAATTCAAAATTCGATGAATATGTTTAATTTCAGTATAACCCATGGCTTTTAGAAAGCAATAAATGATTCATTGGTCAGGACTTGACACAAATTTAATCTTATAACCACTGGACGACGATTTTTGATACTAGACAAAAACTAAACAGAAGTAACATTTACCGATATTTATGGTTTTTAATTTCAAGGTATGTATCATGACTTATTGTGTTTTTATTTTAAATCCTCTAGCGGTAACCGTATCGGTTTGGCTTTCATATTCTGCACCGTTTTCACGGGTTAGTTTGTCAAAAAACTGATTGTAATTGGAATATTTGTATGTTTCGTTTCGTTGTCTTATTTCACTTCCCATGGCTTTGAATTCTTTTGCAGCTTTATCGTGGTCGCCGATCAACAACATATAATTGTTTTTTGAAATGATTTCGCCGGTTTTGTCTTTTAATTCCAAATGCACATAAAAATTATCTTTTATGTTTTTCAATACATCGGCCTTTAAATCGAACCATGCTTTAGAGCTATTTTCTTCTATTTTAGCAATGTTGAAAGTGTCTTTGTCTAAAATCTTCCCACTATGGTTTGTGATGGTATAGTTGGCAACACAATCATCATATTCAGTATAAAAATCATTTACCACCCAGATTTTACCCTTAAAAATGTCGGTGTGCAACCAGCGGCGTTTTTGGAATTGCATGTTTATTAAAACAGGCTGATAGGCCGTTTTTACATAATCGTAAGAGCGTTTAGGTTGTTGGTAATTATCAACAATGCCCCATTTCATATCGGGCCAATAGGTAATAAAATGACAGAGCGAAATGCCGCTTGTTTCAGGTTTGTTCCTTCTAAAATGTTCTATTGAAAGTTGAAAAATTATGCCTTGGGCATCTTGTGTGGCCTCTACAAATTCTTGAAGTGAACCTGTTTTTTCGCTTCCAAAAGCATCAAAATTCTGTGCTCTTAATCGGTCCAAGTCTGCCCAATGGTGACCCCAACTCAATCCTGGTGGCCATAGCTCATTTTCAGGAATGAATTTCTTTAAGCTCTCTATATTTGGCACCGAGGTAATGGCCAATTCTGGTACAATTGGAAAATCCAGTTTTGAATACCAATCTTCCATAGGTGCATGCCCCATGTTATAAAAATAGGCGAGGGCATGAACGGCTTCTTTGGGTTTATAGCCAGCTTCTTGCGATGGTTCATCCGTCATGGGGGAATCTGGCACATAGGGTAAATCCACTTGTTCTTGCAATGCTTTTCCCAATTGTTCTAAAAAATTTCGTGTAAATGCTGGGTCGCCAGAGCGCAAAAACATTTCCTCGCCACCTTCCATCATAATCAATGAGGGATTGTTTCGGCGTTCCTTAATAACGGCAACCCCTTCGGCAATGGTGGTGGCAATAAAATCTTCGTCATGCGATAAATTTCCGGTGCCTAAAGGGATGATGTCGTTCCAAACGGTAATGCCGGCCTCGTTGCACAATTCATAAAACAAAGGAATTTCTGAGGGGTGCCAACCAAAAATCCGAATATTGTTCATGTTAGCGTCTTTTGCCAATTGGATGAGTTTTCGGTATTTTTCTTCGGAAGTGCGCCCCGTAAAAATATCCGGTGGCCCGCCCCAACAAGCCGAACGGATGAATATTTTTTTGCTATTGATCATGGTGGTTCTCGGGAAACTCACTTCATCTTTTGTAAAACCGGGGTTCCATGCCATTTTCACTTCACGGATACCAAAAGTTGTTTCTTTAAAATCTTGGTTTATTTTATTTTCGGACAAAGAAAGTTTTGAAGTATATAAATTTGGTTTCCCTAAATCCCAAGGCCACCACAGTTGGGCATCTTCAATAAAAATGTCCTTTTTAATGGTCTGTTTTCCGGGTGCTATGGTTTCTGTAAATGAGGTTGAAATAACATCGGATTTAAAATTTTTCCCTTGAATGGTAGAAATGAATGTTATTTCTTTTGGAAATGCCTCTGTGTTTTCCACTTCCACTTCAAGCGTTACTTTAGCGTTGTTGTCCGCTTCAATTTTTGGCCTTAAATACACGTCCTTGATTCTTGTTTTTCCTGTATAGACCATTTTTACGGATCTATAAATACCAAACGGATTCAAATCGCGCCAATAATCGCCAAACCAGGGTGTTTTTCTGCCTGCTACTTTGGCGTTTACCTGCGGTGGTGGTGCTAGCCTAACCATTAAAATATTGCTGCTTGCCAAGTATTTTTTACTGGTTCTAAGGGCCTTGTTGATATCAAATGAGAATCCTGAAAAAGCCCCTTCATGACTTCCAAGAAAATGACCGTTCAGCCATACATCACAAGCATAATCTACGCCTTCAAAATCCAACCGTACCAACTGATCGGTTATGTCTTGTGTAACATTGAATTGTAACGCATACCACCATTCGTAGTGCATGACCCATTGCGCTTTTACGCTGTTTCTTCCAAAATAGGGGTCTTCAATGGCACCGATTTTCCAAAGATCTGTATAAACATCTCCAGGGACTTCGGCGGAATTCCATACCAAGGTTTCAATATCTTCAGGAGGAAGTTCATGCAGTCCAGCTTTTACGCCTTCCCCGGGAAGCATCATTTTCATTTTCCACTTAAAACCGCTTAAATCTTGCGATAATTGGCTGTTGTCTTTATGCGAGACTTCAGAACCTGGTTGTGCCATAGCAGAAAATGACAAAAAGCACAATACAGTTAATGATATAAATTTTAAATACATTGTTATTTTTTTTATACCTACAAGGTTTTTGAAACTTTGCAGGATGTTTTCAAAACCTTGCAGGAAGATTACTCATAAACTTGATAACGCCCTCTTTTGGGGTTAGGGGCTTGCCATATTTTATTGAAAAAATTACTGTTTTATTAATTTATTGACCCATCCATTATCGGTTTTTAAAAAGTAAATACCGCTTGGCAATTCTGAAATATCATAGTTTTGCGCAGGTTTAAAGCTTTTAACTTCAGATCCTGTAATATTGTAAAGTTTCATGTTCTTAAAACCCGGCACATTCGTGATGTTGAAAAGGCCCGTTGTAGGGTTTGGATAGATGAATGTCTTTTTGGAAACGGAGTTTTTGTCAACACTTAAAGTGATGTTTCTTAAGTCGCTACTAAAATTATAAACTTGAAGTGTGGCCGTACTTATATGCCCTCCAGCATCTGGAAATTCAACAGAAATGCTATTGTTGGTTTGCAATACATCAAAAGGAACGGGGATTTCCAAAACCCCAAAAAAGCGTTCACGATTTGCTTGATTATCCCCGCGCCAATTGTTAGGAACATCTAAAGATGTGCCATTAACAGTAACAGTGGGGCGCAAATTCAGACCATGAGGTCTGCCAACACCTATTCTTAGTACGGCTTCACCAAAGGTGTTTTTTGTAATGCCGTTAATTTGAAATGTTTCTGCTTGGTTTGCTGCTATGGGTTTTAAATAGCTTGTTGCATAATATTTGCTTTCGGTGTTGCTTTCATCAATTACGATAGCATTCGTAAAAGTGTATTCAAGAATCATGGTGCTTTCTGCATGCAGTGTTACTGTGGATGTATTGGTTGGAACAGATTCGTCCAACAGTACGGGTAGATTGCTACCGTTTAAGTACAAATGTTTTTTGTTGATATCATTGATGGCTTCACCTTTGGTCTCTATTACAGAAAGGTCGATGACTTCATCGGTAAAGTTTAGATTATTAAGAATGATATACGCTTTATTTCCATCTACATACCCATCCACTTGAATGTTTAGATTGCTTGAAGTGATGTCTATTCTTGTTCCTTTCACGTTTTTCCAAAGCTGATAAAACTTGAGCATATCTGTATAGACCCATTGGCCGGTATAACTGGTTGGCTCATTCTCTTTTCGCATCAAACGATGTTGGTATGGAATACCATTATTATAGCCCCATTCAGCCTTGACTATTAAGAAATTTATTGCAGATGCTATATTGTTTGGTCTGTCCAGAAAAGACATGAGCTGCGCATTTTGGGCTTTTAAATGCAGCCAATCCCTTAAAGGGCTCCATTGTTGATTGGCATAATCGTGCATTTGCGCACCGTATTCAGAAATTACAAATGGCTTAACTTGGTTGAATTTCATGTAGCTGTACTGTTCCATCATATCAAATGTGGCTTCCAGATTACTGCCGGAGCGCAATCTTTTCTTTCCGCCAATGGCCGGAAAATCATAAAGATGGATGGACCAAAAATCCATATTGGCACCTGCTACATCCATAAATAATTTCCATCTGTTGTTCCAACGTTGAAAATCGCCTTTCTCAAAATTTGGAAACGCCGTGGTATAGCCACCCACTTTTAGGTTTGGGGCTTGGGCTTTTATTGCCAAAGCAACCTCATTATGAAAATCTGCAATTTCTTGAAGTGAATTGGTGTAATCTTCTGGGCCGCCAAGATGCTCGTAGGCAGGTTCATTGATAACTTCTACAAAAGCTGGTACAGGCTGCCCGTTGTTGCCATGGAATTCATTAATATACCTGCCCATATATTCCCCTGTAGCTGTTCCGTTTGCTAAACTCCAACCCTGCGCTGTTGGCTTTTGGCCCGTACCTGTCCAAAAGGGATATTTTTGGCCAGCAATAATCAAATTATTCCTTGCCTCATATTGATGTAAGCTCGTTTGATTTGCATAGCTGTTTCGGCTGTTTTGTCCTCTTGTAGCGATATTGCTTGGTTCTGCATAACCCGGTCTGGTAGGGTCTTGGGTTACTTGATTTAAATTATAGGTAATGCCACCAGTGTCCCTGCCCATATAAACATCGTAGCCATTCAAAAAATCATTTCTTAAATCTCCCACTTTATTATCGCCATTCCATTCGTTTTCTGTTTGATTGGCATGAATGGTAATAAACTTGGCGCGATTAAAAGCATCGGTGCCACCTACCATGTGTTTCGCATTGATAGTTGCCTTTACTTGGGTATTTACTGTGGCAGCAGCGGATATAACAATATTTTTACTGGCATTGGCAGAGCCGCCTCCATCATTAACCATGAAAATGACGAGTGAATAGTAATTTCCCGGAGCAAGTGAAGCCGTTTCAACCACATTGGCTGGAATGGTATAATTATATGAAATGGTATCTGTATTAGGATGATTGTCCGGGCCGCCACTAAGCGGGCAGGTAGTAAAGGCACCGTAATCTTTAACAATGGTGCCAGAAGCGGTAAGTTCCCTAACCCATATACAAATATAATCCACATCTGGAGAGGTGTAAGAAAGGTTTATAGTAACGGATTGTCCAGGAGCAAACGTTATGGGGTTAGCTGGTACATTGGTCCAGGTAATACTGGTTTGAGCAAATGAAAATCCGTATACCAATAAAATAATGAATACAATTCTTTTCATAACAGTGAATTTTGTTCGATCTTATACAATACCAAAATTAAAACAGTAGTTGATTTTTAGGATTTTTTAGCACTTGACTATTACTAAACATTCGTTTTAAATCAAAAAACAAACTGGATTAAAACTTGACAAAGCCATATTTTGAATATATATGATATATTTTTTTAGGTTATTTTATATATTGAACCAATATTCAAATGTTAGTGTGTGGTATTTTTATTTGTTTTTTTAGTGGTTGATTATTAGTATTTTAATTTATTTTTTGTTCAGTTTTTTTGTATGATATGTAAGTGGTTTTGATTGTTTGGAATATTTTGAATGTTTAAATTGATTTTTTTAAGGATGAAAGGATTTTATATTGTTTGGATAGGTTTTATGGTATGTTTTTGTGAATTGTATTCTCAAAATAATTTTGCTCAAGATTCACTTTATTTAAAAGAAAAAGGGTTGAAATATAGAAACCCAGATAGTTTGGCTTTTCATCTTAAAAAAGATTATCAATTAAAACTTAAAGAAAAGGATACCATAAGTGCTATTGCTACTTTAATAGAATTATCCCAATTATATTCACATAATGTTAATTACGGAAAATCTTATGATAATTATTGGGAGGCGTTACTGTTGGCAGACCAATCCAAAGACTCCATTTCAATGTTTAAAGTGTACCATGGATTAGGATGGTTGTATTTATTTTATAAAAGAGATGATGAAGCTTTAAAAAAGTTCAACGTATCCAACAAAATCATAAAACAGCTCATCAATAAAAAAAATAAGGATTTGATGTTGGGTTATGTTGGCGGTAATTATTTTGCCATTACCAATCTATACAGGGATATTAAGGAATACGATAAAATGGGAATTTATTTGGATAGTTGTTTTCAGGTTCAAAATGAATTAAAGAATAGGCCTAAAAGTTATTATTTCGAGGCTGAATCCGGTTATCTGGCATCAGTTAAGGGCAATTATGAAGAGGCTTTACAAAAACTTAATAATGCAAAAAATCATTTTGAATTAAATGACCCATCCTACCAAGTGCTTCTCGAAATGTTTTTTGGTGATGTTTATCTACGAATGGGAAAACTTGACGAAACCATCTTTCATTATAAAAAATCGCTTGAAATATCAAGTAAATATAAAAGACATTTAAACAATGATTTAATTGTTAATGAGTCGCTATCCAACACCTTCTTGAAGCAAAATAATTTTAAAGAAGCTTATAAATATTTGAAGGATGCCAAGACACTTA
Source organism: Flavobacteriaceae bacterium HL-DH10 (assembly GCA_031826515.1). Taxonomy (NCBI): domain Bacteria; kingdom Pseudomonadati; phylum Bacteroidota; class Flavobacteriia; order Flavobacteriales; family Flavobacteriaceae; genus Thalassobellus; species Thalassobellus suaedae. Next base: position 3,241,489 of record CP134536.1, read on the forward strand.
ACGAGCAGGTTTTTGGCAGAACGAGTGATAATAATCGGCATCTATTGGAAATCAAGGATTTATATAGGATTGAGAAAAAAAGATTAGCGGACAATGAAACACAGAATCGGTTGTTGCAATTGGAAAACGAAGACAAAATTTGGTTTTTAAAATCGATTATTCTAGGGGTTAGTATTGTGTTTCTAATAATTTTTGGATTTTCTACCATAAGAAACATTAGAAATAGGCACGCTAATGAAAAACGGATTTTAAAGGAAACACAAAAGCTAAAAACTCAAAAGCACAAAGAAATAATAGAATTAAAAAATAAGGAATTAACAGAATCGGCACTTCGTCTTGTGGAAAAGGACGAATTTATAGCCAGCATCAAAAACAGGTTAGAAAACCAAAAGGATAAAATAGATGTGAATGTTATTAAACGTATTTTAAGGTCTATGCAAGGAAACCCAAACAATAATTGGGAAGAGTTTGAAGCGAGGTTTACTTCAATAAATAAAAGTTTTTATTCTAACTTAAAAAAGGGGTTCCCCCATTTAAAACAAACAGATTTGAAAGTATGTGCGCTTGTGAAATTGAACTTTCCAAGCAAAGATATGTCGAAATTACTTGGTATTTCAGTAGAAAGCGTCCATACATCTAGACACCGACTTAGAAAAAAACTCAATTTGGACAGAAACGAAAATTTAGAAGAATTTATCGATAATTTTTAGTTGCTCTGTTTCTACTATTTAGTGTTTGTTTGTTTATTATGTTTTTTAAAATCTTGTTTTTTAGTGGGTTATTTGCTTTTTGTTTTGTTTTTGTCTAGTTGTTTTTTTTATCAAATTGAATTTTGTACAGTTTTAGTTCAGTAGTATTTTATTGATAACATAGAACCTGTGTCTAATTTTGATACATACTAATTTTAACTAAATGATAATTATGAAATTCAACTTATGTGTTAAGCAAAGTTATAAATGCCTTATGGTATTTGCTTTGTTTTTTCTCGTTTGCGGAGCAATTCAATCACAAAACATTACTGTAAATGGAATTGTTACTGGCGATCAAATGCCATTGCCTGGTGTCAATGTTTTGGTAAAAGGAACATCACAAGGAACGGTTACAGACTTTGATGGCAATTATGAAATTAGCGCCAAAGCAAATGATGTGTTGGTATATAGCTATGTAGGCTATATTACCCGCGAGGTACCTATTCAAAACAAGACCAATATTAATGTAGAATTAGAAGAAAATCTTTCTCAGCTAGACGAAGTTGTAGTTGTGGGGTATGGTACCCAAACGAAAAAAGAAGTAACCGGAGCCGTTTCTCAAGTTAAAGCGGACATTATTGCTCGAGCACCCGTTTCAGACATTGGCGAGTCGCTTCAAGGCGTTGTTGCTGGTGTAAATGTTCAAGCCGCTAGTGGGCGTCCTGGTGAAGCCGCTAATATTCAAATTAGGGGAGTGGGTTCGTTATTGGGAAAATTAGAGCCTTTATACGTAGTAGATGGCGTTCCTTATGAATCAAACCCAAACATAGCGCCCGACCAAGTAGCATCTATGGACATTCTTAAAGATGGTGCGTCTGCTGCGGTATATGGTGTAAGGGCATCCAATGGTGTTGTCTTGATTACAACCAAAAGAGGTAAGCCCGGTAATTTTGCAGTAACATTATCTACTTATGCAGGTATTCAAAATATTACTTCGGGAACACCTTTAATGAATACACAACAACAATTATTTGCTGATTTTTCAGTGGACAACGTATTGAATTCTGGTAATCTGCCAGGTTACTTTATCACAACTCCGGAGTTGTTGGATTACGATACTGATTTTGTTGGAGATGTTCAAAACAACAATGCCATTCTTAGAAATTATGATTTAGGTATTACTGGTGGAAGCAAAGAGTTAAGTTTAAGCTTTGCTACCAGTTTTAATGACCAAGATGGGGTATTGATTAAATCAGGATTTAATAGATTAAGTTCTAGATTAACTGCTCAATTCACTAAAGGAAAATTTAAAGCATTTGCTACAATAGGTTTAACTGAAGAAAACAGAGATCAAGAACCTTTTGCTTTATATGAATATAGTATTGGTCAAAATCCTTGGCAGATTCCATTAGGCGATTTAGATATTAGTGGTGATAACGTTGTAAACATTCCTGTGGATAACACTATATATTTTGGTTTTTTAGCCAAACAATTACAAAATGTTGATGAAAGAAAAGTGACTTCATCTAATATTGCTTTAAATCTGGAATATGAGATTGTAAAGGATCTTAAGTATAAAATAAGTTTAAGTAATAATAAGTATAACTACAAAAGAAAATTCTTTAGGCCATCATATTTTATTTATGGATTAGATGGAAACCTAAATGCAACGGCTTCAACGCTACAGGCGCAACTGACTGAGGATTATACTTTTTCTGACAGAAGAGTTATTGAAAATATGTTAAGTTACCAAAAAGAATTTGGCAAACATAAATTAAACACTGTAGTAGTGTCTTCTTATGAAGAATTTACGTCTAAACAACTTTCTGTAGGGGGTATTGGTTTTCCTACTAATGAAACTCAAGAAATAGGACAAGCATTTTCAGCAACTACTCCAACAAGTTTTGTTAATAAATATACATTGGCTGGTTTGTTAGGCCGAATTCAATATAGTTATGATGAACGTTACTTATTATCTTTGAGTGTGCGTAGAGATGGTTCTTCAAAATTTGGAACGGGAAATAGATATGCTTCTTTTCCATCCGCTTCTGCGGGATGGAATATTTCAGAAGAAGGTTTCTTTAAAAACTCGAAAATTGGAAACACTGTAAATAGTTTAAAATTAAGAGCAAGTTATGCACAAGTGGGTAATCAAGATGTTCAGCCTTATGTTGCAGCAACACAAATAGAGACTGGTGTTAATTATTTATTTGGCCCCAATGAAACTTTGGCATCTGGATTAATACAAAGAAGATATTCAAACCCAGACTTGAAATGGGAAACGAGTACTTCTAAAAATATAGGTATCGATTTGGCCATGTTTAAAAACAGATTGTCTTTAACGGCAGATGTTTATAGTAATGACAAAAAAGACATGTTATTGCCTTTTCAAACACCACCTTCGGGCGGTACATCGGCACCAGGAGCAGAAACTGTTTATAACCCCATCTTTATTAATGCCGGTAAAATGACCAATGAAGGTATTGAATTGGCATTAGGGTATAAAGGTCAATTTGAAAATGGATTGAAATACAACATTTCATCAACATTCACTAAAAACATTAACACCATAGTTGATTTGAATGGTATTGATCGTGGTTACCCAAATGGCCGACCAACCTTCTCATTAGGAAATAGTATCGATGAAACTACCTTTTTTGCTGTAGGGCATGAGGCGGGTGCTTTCTTTTTGTTGAAAAATGAAGGTGTCATTAAAAATGATGCAGATTTAAGCGAGTATCAAAAAATAAATCCTACCGCAAGTAAAGGTGATATACGCTATGCTGATATAAATGGAGACTTTAAAATTGATGAACAAGATAGGGTCTATGCCGGTTCTGGCCAAGCAGAGTTTGAAGCAGGTTTGAATTTTGATTTGACCTATAAAAATTGGGATTTAACAGTGCAATCCTATTTATCTTATGGTGCAGAATTGTTTAATGGCGCACGTTTCTTTGCTTATACGCAAGGCAGGCACTTAGATCAATTTTACCAATGGTCGCCACAAAATCCTAATTCTGATATTCCTAGTTTCAGAAACAGTGAGGCTACGGAAAGTGTGAGGGCAAGATCTGATTATTGGTTAGAAGATGGTACGTATTTAAGGATTCGTAACATTACATTGGGCTACTCTTTGCCTAAAGAACTCATTGATAAATTAAGTATTTCAAGTGTTAAATTTTACGTAACAGGTTTCAACCCTTTTACGTTTACCAATTACACCGGATATGACCCAGAAGTTGGGGGTAATGGCATAAGCACCCGAGGTGTTGATAGAGGAAATTATCCTGTGGCTAGAAGATTTGTTCTAGGTGCTAAAGTTAAGTTTTAACAATTAATTTAAAAAAAATGATACACTTTATAATAAAACCCAAAGTATTGGCCATGGCAGTTATCACATGCTGCATGTTGTCTTTCACAAGTTGTTCTGAGGAGGAATTTTTAACTGTTAACAATCCAAACTCCATTACTGATGCTACGTTTTGGAAAACAAGCACGCAATTTAACAATGCATTAAATGCCGTTTATGGCGCCATGCAATTTCAAGCCATAAGTGGTAGTGGTTTATCTCAAGAAATAATAAGGGCTGATATTGCAGACACCTATTCTTTTTTTGGAAGATGGAATATCTTCAGACAATTAACTTATACCGATAACAGTGAACAATTGGTTAATAAATGGAACCAATTGTATATTGGTATTTTTAGGGCTAATCAGGTAATCAACAACATTGAAATAGCCGATTCTTCTATTTTTAAGGAAAATGAGAAAGAATCTATTTTAGCACAAGCTAAATGTTTAAGGGCCTTTTTTTATTTCGAGTTGGTGCATACCTATGGTCAAGCCGTTATTCATACCGAAGTTTCAGCAGCCAATTTAAATAAACCCACAAGTACCATTGAAGAAGTAAACGACCAAGTTATTATTCCCGATTTGAATTATGCGAGATTGAATCTGCCTAAAATATGGACAGATAGTAAAGATTTAGGACGCGTAACATCTGGAACTGCAACGTCATTACGCGGAAAAGTATATTTATATGACCAACAATGGGGGCTTGCCGCAAATGATTTTAAAGAAGTAATAGACTCTAATGTATATGCATTAACTCCAGAGGCGTTAGATAATTTTACAGATCAAAATGAATTCAATTCAGAATCCATCTTAGAAGTAGCCTATAGTGCTACCGCCAATCCTGGAGCCAATGGTGCCAACGTAGATGACACGCCTTTTGTTTCCGGAGCAGAATCAAATGCGGTAGCATCCAACTATGCATCCATTGGGTTTGGAGGGTTTAACACGGTAGTTGCAAACTTGTATTTACATGAACTTTTTACAAATGACGAAATAGATGCTACAAATCCAATCAATACCGATAATGTACATTCCAGACGACTTTCCGCATCTATTTGTCCTAAGGATTTTGAAGGCCTATATTTTGGTGTAGATAATACCGATAGGAATGTGCACACATACAGAGGCCTGGGGTTAACGGCATTGGTTAAAAAATATACCAACTGGTACCAAGGGACTTCTGAAATACCATTAAATCGTAGTGGTATTAATTTTAGGCACATTCGTTTGGCTGATGTTTACTTAATGTACGCAGAAGCCGTTTTAAATGAAAACTCGAATGTGGGGGAGGCCATAAAATATATTGACTTAGTTAGAAAAAGAGCTGGCGTTAAAACCATACAACAGTATTTGGATGCAAATGCCAATACATTTCCACAGCTCCATATCAGCGAACAAGTTCACGGCACACAACCTATGGTAGCTCCTACAAAGGAGAACATCATGACACATATCCAAATGGTGGAAAGACCACTGGAACTTTGTTTTGAAGGACAAAGATGGAGAGACTTAGTGCGCTGGGGAATGGTTAAAAATACGCTCACCACTATGGGCGATGACTTAAAATGGAGACGGGATAATTTAGCTACTATTCTCAATCAACCACCTCTGTTTATTGAGGGATCCGTAAATTTACTTTCTCTCATTGGAATAGAAAAGTATAATGCTGCCGAGCATGATTATTTTTATCTTCCAGCAGCTGAACAACAATCAAATAAAGGATTGTAATAATTTATTTTAATTTAAATACGAAAAAAAATGAAAACAAAATTTAAATTATTAATATCAATTTTAGTCATTGCGTTTGGCTTACAATCTTGTAGTGACATATACGACAATTTAGACTTAATTGAGGCCAATAGCAGGGTGATAGCAACCTCACAAATGAATTTTGATAACACGGTGAGAGTGGGCGGAAGTATTACTTTTGGAGATATTTCGTCTGGTGTGGTGTCAAGATTATGGACGTTTCCAGAAGGTGCTGCCGATATTGAAAATGCAGACAATGATATTACGGCAACCACAGAAAATGTTAAAGCGTTCTTTAACGTTCCAGGCACATACGATGTTACTTTGCATCAGGTATTTAAAGGGGAAGCTTATGATTTGGATAGTCCAAACCCCATTGGAAAAGAATTGGATACTACCATTGTAGTAACAGTGCTCCCTAAAATCAAAACCGTTCTTAAAGGCTATGCCTTGAATGCCGATGGTTCTGAAGGTGCAGCATTAAATTTGACAAGTGGTGCGAAAAACGAAATAACTGCGGGACGCATGGCTCGATACATCATTGAATCTGTAGAAGGAGCACCCGCTAATATAGCCTGGACAACTGGCGCTACTACAGCAAATTTATCTGATGACAAAAGGACCATTGACGTTGTCTATAAAAAGACCGGGAACTATGGTCTTGAGCTGTTTGCAAACACAGCAAGACCTGCTGGAGAAGAAAGAACCATTTTTACGGATCTTATAACTGTTATTCCTTCAACAGATCCAGTAACCTTGGACAGAGTATTTGAGAAAGATGGTCAAACGATTGGCCTTGAATTTAGCAGGGAAATGGATCCTGCAACAATCAATAAAAATGATTTTTCTGTTTCAATCCAAACGGCTGGGGGTGCTGTTTTAGTTCCCGATCCAAGTGCCGTTACAGTAGATGCGGCAGAAGGGAACATCGTGCTGGTTAGTTTAGGGGAGCCTTATTATAATAACGACACCGTTAAAATATCTTACACACCGGGTGTATTGAGTACTCTTGATGGGGTAAATGCAACGGCTTTTACAGATGCTGTTTTAACTGATATTATTAAAACAAACATTCTAGCAAACAGTGCTTATGATTATAGTTTTGAAACTTCAGCAGATGCTACATGGCAAAATTTAGGTTGGGCTGGTTTTACAGATTATACACGTCAAATCTCTACAAATAAAGCCAAGGATGGCGCTAAAAGTTTGTATGTAGAAATGGCAGCCGGTGGCGGCATGATTATGGGGCATAGAGATTCTGGAGGCAATTTTATCAGGTTTACAACAAAAGCCAATACCCTCTATGAAATAGGTGCTTGGGTGTATGTAACAGACTTAGGGAACGCTACTGGGGCTAACCCACCAGACTTGCGCTTTTACTGGAATCCAGGAACAGATTGGGGAATTGGCAGTGCTGCCGATTTTACAGCAAATTTCCCAACTAACACATGGGTATATGTTTCTTTCCGAACGTCAAAATTTGCTGCTGGAGATACCTCTTTTATGATTAGAGGCTTTAATGCGCCAAACACAGCGCCTTTAAAATTTTATATGGACGATATTACGGTAGCAGAGCTTAACTTGAGACCTTAACATTCGACTAATAATTAAAAAAGAGATTAAAGTAAAAATCACACCTTCTAAGAACGTGTGATTTTTACTTTGTAATTAAATAATTTTCTTGGCAAAAATTCTATTGTTCAATCTCTTAAACTTAAAATAGCTTTTAGCTTTATTCAATAGATAAAAATATTCAGATATGAAAAACATATTATTACTGCTTTCTCTTCTATCGCTTTCATGTTCAAAAGAGGATTCAAAGTCAGATGAACCCGTTCAGTTTTCACTAACAACAACAGTTACACCGCAAAATTCGGGAACAGTAACGCCCGCTACTGGAAATTTTGTTCAAGGCACCACTATAAATATTGAGGCCACAGCAAAAGCAGGCTATCTTTTTACAGGGTGGTCAGGCGATGCCAGCGGAGACACAAACCCATTGCCATTAAAAATGGATGCAAACAAAAACGTGGTTGCAAATTTTGTGGATACATCAACTCTAGAGGATTGGTATGCTTATGAGGTGCCTGCCGATGCTGGAACAGGGAAAACATGGGTGTTGCAATCTGATGTTTCTGACGATTTCAATTATGTTGCCATTGCCGGTAATAAAGGGGCTGATTTTGATAATAAATGGACAGATTGGTACCATAATGCATGGACAGGGCCAGGTTTGACCAATTGGAACCGGGAAAATTCTTTTGTAGAGAACGGGATGTTAAAATTAATAGCGACAAGAAAATCAGGCACCAACAAGGTTTATACAGGTGCAGTAACCTCTAAAAAAAGAATCCAATATCCGGTATATATTGAAACTAGAGCAAAAATAATGAACTCTGTTCTGGCCAATGGCGCTTGGTTGTTGAGCCCTGATGATACTCAGGAAATTGATTTTATGGAAGCTTATGGTTCCAGTTATTCAGAAGGGGCAGCAAAAGATCAAACGTATTTTGCTGAACGGATGCACCTAAGCCATCATGTGTTTATTAGACAGCCTTTTCAAGATTATCAGCCCACTGATGCCGGAAGTTGGTATAAAACCAGCCCAGCAACTTTGTGGCGCAACGATTTTCATCGTTATGGCGTACATTGGATAGATCCTTGGAATTTGAAATATTATGTTGATGGTGTATTGGTTAGAACCGTTTCCGGTAAAAGTATTATTGATCCAAATGAATTTACCAATGGCACTGGCTTAAATAAGGAAATGGACATACTCTTTACAGTGGAAGACCAAGATTGGCGTTCTAATCAAGGCATAACGCCTACCGATAATGAACTAAGCAACCTAGCAAATAATACATTTTCAATTGATTGGGTTAGGGTTTATAAGCCTAATTAAGGCTTAATATTTTAAAATAAAATTACACAAAGAAGCCACCCCAATTTATTTATTGAGACGGCTTTTTTTTAGTGTAGTGCACATTGCAATTAAATTGTTAGTAAGCATCCTATAGTATGCTGGTTTTTTTAAAGCATTGGGCTATTTTAATCATGTTACAGTTTGTCAATTGTTTTTTTTTAAATGAGGATGTTTTTACCACCTTATTTATTTTATCCCTGTGTTTACTTTACTAGCTCTTGTTTGGTTATAAATATTTAATAAACGCACTACTTTGTCTTGATAAATTGAATTGTTTATCAAATTCTGTGCTTCAATTTCAAAAGGGTTTTCGTTCAAATTAAAAAGTGCTATTAATTCTTGATCGATTTCAAATGCGTTTTCATTTTTAATTTTTAGAATCAATTTCCATCCATTTTCTGTAATCATGGCTTCTTTTCCAGTTCCGGATTGAGTGATTAGAAATGGATGAGGCTCGATGTCTTTTTCATCCAGTAGTATGGGCAATAAATTTGAAGAATCCATAGCTTGATTATCATCTATTTTTTGATTTGTTACAGCAGCAAGCGTTGCCATAATATCAATACCTAAAATGGGTTTGCTTGATATTGAATTCGATTTGATTCTATTCGGCCAATGTGCAATAAATGGCACTCTATGTCCGCCTTCATAGGCTTGGTTTTTGCCACCTCGATAGGTGTCATTAGAACTGTGACCAGATTTAATCGTTTCAGATATAAGTAATCCACCATTATCGGATGTGAATATAAAAAGTGTATTTTCATAAACTCCTTTTTCCTTAAGTGCATTGACCAGCATTGTCATTTGAACATCTAATTCTTTAACCATATCTAAATGGTTTGAAGGTGTGGTTCCTGCTATTTTTGTTCCATTTAATGTTTTCGAAGGTGTATGGGGTTTATGGACAGCTTGTGTGCAATAATACATGAAGAAAGGTGCTTCTGATTTACTATTTTCTTTAATATAATCAACAGCTTTGTTTACTAGTAGCTCTCCAGCCTCAAAAGGATTCCAGTAGCTATCTCCTAAACCTTCCATTTTATCAAGCTTAAACCCAATTTTGTCCATGTTTTCTTGTGTAATTTGAACAATTTCAGAATTTTTATTTAAAGGCACCATAATACCATTCTCGTAAACTGAATAAGGAGCTGCTTGAATACCAGCAGGATACATAAAACTATAATCAAACCCATTTTGTTGAGGTCCTCTATCCATAACTTTTGTAATGTCAACATCTAATTCCGGTTTATTCCTAGGGCCTCTGTAAACAGTATTTGGGTCATCTTTTCTGGCGAAATCCATTCCAAATCCCCATTTTCCAAAGAAGGATGTTTTATAGCCAGCTTGCTTCATTAAATGCCCTAAAGTAAGTTGGCCTGGCTCTATGGGAGAAGGCTGATAACTGCCCCAAACACCTCTTGGTGCATAGCTTCTGTAGCAATGGTTCCCCGTCATAATGGCATAGCGCGTAGGTGCACATAAAGCAGCAGGCGAGTGGGCATCTGTAAACATAATGCCCTCTTTTGCTAATTTGTCCAGTGTAGGTGTTTCCACAATAATATTTTCAGAGTGTAATCGTCTATATTGTGAAATATCTCCAACACCAATATCATCAGCTAAAACAACTATTACATTGGGTCTGTCTTGAGCAAAAACAATGGTTTCTATAATAATTAAAACTATGGATAAAATGTTTTTTTTCATTATTGAAATTTATGTTCTAAATCGTTTTTAGTCAATCAGCCTAGATATGAGTATAGCATCTGCCTCTTCACGCCATGGAGAAATAAACTTAGGGGGTTTTGTGTTTTCTGTTTCAATTTTCGTGAATTCCCCTGTTAAAGTATTAAACCATTGCAATGTTCTATTTTCATCTTTCTTTTTTAGGAAAGCGGCATCTATACCATAGTTTTCTTTATGAATATATAATAAAACCGTTTTATTGTCATCAGTTAAATTATAGGCACTTCCGTTTTGCCAAGGTGACGGTGTCATTGTACTAAAATCAAACAGGGTAAATAGCTTTTCCATGTGATTGAAGTATTCAAATTTTGGTTTGATAAAATCATCAGATTGTTCAAACGGGTTATGAATAATAACATTCCATGAAGCACCTTGCCAATAATAGGTTGAGTAAACACCTGCAAATAGGCACATGTAATTACGGCGCAAACAAATTTCTGCATTGGTATAATCACCTGTAAAAACCAGATAAGGAGATTCTTCATAACCGCCATGTTCTATATTAAAAACGGGTTTGTCTTTAAATTTTGTTCTTGCATCAAGCATCTTGTCATAAAGATTATGCGACCAATTTTGAGTAGAAATGAAATCAACTTTGTCTGGAAACCTTGAGCAATATTTAAAATCATGTACCGATAACAATCTGTTAAATTTGTCTTGTTCTCTTAGTCTTTTTATTCTTCCGTGTATATAATCTTCATCTGCCCTACCGTAATACAAGGCTTCTTTTGAAATATCCCAGACCACATTTGGAAAAGCTTGATAGCGCTTTATTATATAATCAAAATACATATTATCTGCCTCGGTATCCATATCTGGCCAAGCTACAAGCTTGTTCCAAACGTAAATCATGAGGTGAGATACAATCCGTTTATCATGCATTAGGCTAATGGTATGGTCAAATTTTTGAAAAAATTCTGGATTTAATGCGGAATGGTCAGGTTCTTGGTTTGTTCCTAGAAAAGGAAAAATAGTTGCTGGACCACCAAATTCGTGTTCAGGATGCTCTTTTAATTTTTCGTCTTTTTCCCAACTTACATCATACGAAAACACATTCATTACAATTTGATTGAACCCATTTATCCCTATTAAATCCAATAAGTGATTTGTTTTAGGGATGCCCTTATCATTGTGATAATCCAATGCATATAACCAGTCACATTCAAAAGCCAGTAAGAAGTAAGGTGTGCCATCTTCATAATAAAAATGCTGAGGATTTTCTTTATTGATTACAATGGCTCCGTGATTACCGTCTTCATTATTTTCAACAATGATATTTCCCTTTTCCCCAGATAATTCAGTTAAATCTCCTTTTGTTTCAAAACGCCATTTGCCTTTTTGCGAACTGGAAAAGCGTATTATCCATTCATTTTGACCATTGTAAAATCCTGGCATTTCTTGCTTTGTGCCATTTTCGTGCGTAAAAATAGCATGAAAATCTGCCGTAAATGGAGATTTTAATTGTGTTTTAGAAACAAAACTGATATCTAAAACTTCCCATTTTTCTACTTGATATGAAGCATGTTTTTTATAGTTTTCTTTTTTAATTTGACCAAAAGCTACATTTGATAAAAATAGAATAGCAACGACACTAATTTTAATGAGATGATTCATTTGTTAAATTTAATTTTAATGGGATTAAAACATTTAAAAACATTGAAAACAATTTAATCATTCCAATGCGCATCAATGACCTTTTGAATGTGCGGATACTTGTCGCCATCTTCTTCATTCAATTCTTTACGTTTGGCTACAAGTTGCTCTTTTAAATTGGCAATAATGTCTTTATAGGCTGGATCTTTATAGGCATTGTTCATTTCTTGAGGGTCTTTACTTAAATCGTAGAACTCCCAAGCAACTGGTGTGTGCATGGTAAAACGGTTGCCCCAACTAGCTTTGTTCCATTCGGCATCAGGGTTGTCGGTATCTACCCAATACTTTCCATAGAAAAATATAAGTTTATGTTTTTTGGTTCTGATGCCAAAATGTGCGGGATTGGCATGCGCATGTGCCATGTGCATCCAATATCTGTAATACGTCGATTGTTGCCAGCCTTCAGGTTCTTTGCCAGTTTCCAATATTTGTTTAAAACTATGACCTTGCATTTGTTCTGGTGGCGTTCCTCCAGCCAATTCAATTAAAGTTGGTGCAAAATCCGCATTATTTATTATGGCATCTGTTCTCGTTCCTGCTTTGATTTTCTCTGGGTATCTTACAAAAAATGGCATACGCATAGACTCATCATACATCCAACGCTTATCAATATAATCATGTTCACCTAACATAAAGCCTTGGTCGCCTGTATAAACAATAATGGTGTTATCGTAAAGGCCTTCTTCTTTAAGGTATTCAATAAGTCGCGCCACATTATCATCTACACCTTTTACACAACGCAGGTAGCGTTTTAAGTATTCTTGATAGGTTTTGTGTATGTATTCCTTATCGTCTAAACCATCGGCTTGAGTGGTATCAAAATCCGGGTTGTTTCTTTTGGTGTATTCTGTGCTCCAAATGCGCATGCCCATATGTCTTATGGTGTTTCTTTTGGAAACCGAAGAACCAATAACGTGGATTAAAGAATCATTAGCCCCGCGTGTTGCAATAGAACCGTTATTACCATTATCATATAAACTGGCAGGTTCCGGAATTTCTGTATCTTTAAGATAGTCTTTATAGCGCGGTGCATATTCAAAATCGTCATGAGGTGCTTTAAATTGGTGCATTAAAAAGAAAGGCTTGCTTTTGTCACGTTTGTTTTTTAACCAATCTAAAGTGATATCGGTAATCACATCCGAACTTTGACCTTTGTATTGTTTCCCTTCATAATTGGGCATTCCATTGAAAGGTTCATAATGCATACCGCTTTCCGTTAGGTATGGGTCAAAATAAGAACCTTGTTGATGATGTTGTGTAAAAATATTGTAATAATCAAAATTAGGTTGGTGTGTCAAGTGCCATTTCCCAATAAGTGCCGTTTGGTAGCCTAGTTTTTTTATTTCCTCGGGTAGGTATTGATTTTTTGTTTCAACTTCACCCTCTAAATCTATCACGCCATTGGCTTGGCTATATTGACCGCTAATTATAGTTGCTCTACTCGGTGTGCAAATAGAGTTGGTTACAAAACAATTGTTGAAAATGATGCCTTCATTGGCTATTTTGTCTAAAGTTGGTGTGGGGTTTAAAGATGCTAATCTACTGCCGTAAATACCAAATGCTTGAGAGGTATGGTCGTCGGACATAATGTAAATGATATTGGGTTTTTGGGAAACCTGTACTTTTTTTCCTTGGTTTTTACAAGACAAAACCATGAGCACCATCAAACTTAACAATAAGCCGTTCTCAACTTTATTTTTTAATTTCATCAGAATATATTTTAAAGTTTAAAGGTGCGGATTCCTAAAGCAAAACAGCATAACAAATGATTTAATTAATAGCAAAGATGATTTTCATTCTTTATGCTTTTGATGCTATATGTCTGTTTTTAAACTCTAAAGGCGATGTTTTTATGAATTTTTGAAACTGGCGGTAAAAAAAGGGTAGGCTTTCATAGCCACATTCATAGGCTATTTGCGACACTTGTTTATTGGTTTCAATTAGTAATTCGCAAGCCCGATTGATTCTATATTCATTCACAAACGTAAAAAACGATTTGTTCAAGGATTTCTTAAAGAACCTACAAAAAGCCTCATTACTCATGGCAACGCTGGAAGAAACATGACCAAGTTTTATTTTTTTATAATAATTTGAATGCACATAATTGTAAACACGGTGTATTCTTTCGTTTGTTTTATGGTTTAAATTAGGCACAAAACCATCTGTTATCAAAAATTCATGAGATTTTATTGCTGAAAGGGATTCTAATAATTTAACAAAGCTTAAAAGTTTTTCTAACGACGATTTGTTCAAAATATTAATTAACTTTTTTGAAAATTTTTTTGAAGCCTCAACATTGAATTTAATGCCTCTTGACGATTTTTCCAATAGTTTTTTTATGTACCTAAACTCACTTTTTTCCATCCAGCCCTGTCCCAAAAACGTATCATTAAATTGAAAAACTATGGATTTTACTGATTTAGAGTCCGAATTCGTGTCTTTCCAGCAATGTGGAACGTTGCTGCCCAATAACACAAAATCGCCTTCTTCAAAATTTTGTACACTATTGCCAACATACCGAATACCTTTCCCTTTAATTATATAAGTAAGTTCATATTCAGGATGAAAATGCCAAGGTGCCTCAAAATTTTCCTTTTCGTATAAAAAAGAAATAAAGGAACTATCGGTTGATTCTGGGACTTTTTCAAATTTTGCTTTCAAAAGCAGCGTATTTTAGTGTTCTATTATGATGTAAATTTATGTTTTTTATTTCAAATAAGTCAATATAAGCACTACTTATGCTAAAATACACAATGATTGCCATATATGCCTACCGTAATTTTGTAGATTCAACCAAAAACATAAAAAACAATACATGGGTTTAACATGCAAAGCAGCTATAGCCAAAGGAGATGGAACGTTTTCTATTGATACCATTGAAGTTCAAAACCCGAAACCTGATGAGGTTTTAATTGCTGTAAAAGCCGCTGGTTTATGCCATACCGATCACGACTCTTTGTATTGGGGGAAACTCATAATTATTGGGCATGAGGGTGCTGGTATAGTAACAGCCATTGGAAAAGATGTGAAAAGTGTCAAAATTGGCGATGCCGTTATTTTGAATTGGGCAACACCATGCGGCACTTGCTTTCAATGTGAACGGGAGAACGAGCATATTTGCGAAAATAATTCCCCTGTGGTTGCGGGTGCAAATGGTTATACCGAAGGTCATGCACATATAGAAGGTACTACCTTAAACGGTACGCCCATTGAGCGTTCTTTTAATATAGGTACCCTTTCTGAATATACAATGGTAAAAGAATCGGCAGTTGTTAAAAACCCCATTCAAGATATGTCCTTTAGTGCCGCGAGTATCGTGAGTTGTGGGGTGATGACGGGGTTTGGTTCTGCGGTAAACACAGCTCAAGTCACAGAAAATTCATCGGCAGTTGTTTTAGGAACGGGGGGTGTTGGTTTGAATGTGATTCAAGGCATAAAAGTATCAAAAGCTTCCAAAATCATTGCCATAGATATCAATCAAACACGATTGGATATGGCGATGAAATTTGGAGCAACACATACTATTTTGGCTGATAAAAATGATAAAGGCTTATATAAAGCCGCCGAAAAAGTAAAAGCTATGACCAACGGGCGAGGTGCCGATTATGCTTTTGAGTGTACTGCTATTCCTGCTTTAGGAGCAGCACCTTTAGCTATGATTAGAAATGCGGGAACCGCAGTACAGGTAAGTGGAATTGAAGAGGAAGTCCTGATTGATATGTCTTTGTTTGAATGGGATAAAAAATACATCAACCCATTATACGGTAAGTGTAATCCTCAAAAAGATTTTCCTAAAATAATTGAACATTATAGAAATGGAGATATTATGCTGGATGAAATGATTACAAGAACCTATCCCTTAGAAAATTTACAACAGGCATTTGATGATATGTTATCTGGTAAAAATGCTAAAGGCGTTATTGTTTTTGAATAAGAAGTGAAAATCCATGTCAAAATTTAGAACTACAGAAATATCGGACCCACGTTTTGAGTCCAATAATTTGAGGCACATTACGGTAAAGAGTGAACACTTGAAAAACCGGGGCGATATTACGGTGTTTGTACCGCCTGGAGAGGGTTTGTCCAATTTGCCCATCGTCATTTTATTACACGGTGTTTACGGAAGTCATTGGATATGGTCCGAAAAAACTGGCATTCATTTAAAAATGAAAAGCTGGATAGAAGCAGGGAACATAGATCCCATGATCATTGCCATGCCGTCCGATGGCCTTTGGGGAGATGGTAGTGGCTATCTGCCTCTTGAAAATTTAGATTTTGAAACATGGATTGTTGAAGATGTACCCAATGCGGTTGTGGAATTGATTCCGCAGGCCAGTGATACATCAAAATTGTTTATTGCTGGTTTGTCCATGGGCGGGTTTGGTGCGCTGCGATTGGGCGTCAAATATAACGATACATTTTCAGGGGTTTCTGGTTTGTCGTCTATCACAACTATAGAAGATATGGCATTATTTACAGATGAAAACCTGTCTGCATATCATCAAAATGAAATAGAAAACGAATCGGTTTACGCCACTATTTTGAAACATAAAAACAAATTGCCCTCTTTTAGGTTCGATTGCGGTAAAGATGACCTTCTTATTGAAGGCAATAGAAAATTGCACCAACAGTTAACCGATTTGAACATTGAACACACCTATAAAGAAAATCCAGGAAAACACGAGTGGATATATTGGGAAACCCATATTAAAGAAACCATTCAGTTTTTTAACGCTATTTTAAACACTAAATAAAAACAGATGAAAAAAAGTGCACTTCCAGATCCGTTTGAAACCGCCAGAAATACTAAAGGCTACGGAGAAATGAACGATCAAAACGACCCAGTTACCATGATTTTGGGGCATAAGGATGTGCGCAAATGTGCGCATAATTGGAAAACGTTTCAATCGGGCGCCACACCGGGCCGTATTGTGGTGCCTTCGGAAGTCAATATCCGAGATACCCGCCAAATTCCTTTTGAAGTAGATCCACCAGAACACAAAGGCTACCGTGCCATCGTGGAACCTTGGTTTAAAAGGCCTTTAGAGGCTGATTATACGGCTGCTTTAACCAAGCAAATCAACGCCATTGTTGATGAAGTGCTTACCAAAGATGCCGTGGAAGTTGTAGAGGGTTTTTCATTACGTTTGCAGTCACGGGCGTTAACCTTGTTATTGAACACACCTTATGAAGAAGCAGAAACCTGGATCTCTTGGGGAACACATGTTTTTAGAAGCGAAGGAAATGCATTGGATGGAGAAAAGGCAAATATTCTCTATGATTATATAGATGAAAATATAAGTAAAGCCATTGAGAACCCAGGTAATGATTTATATTCCATGCTTTTAAAAGCTACCCTAGACGGTAAAAAACTAACCCGCGAAGAAATAAAAGGCGTTGTGGTTTTAACCTTTTCAGGAGGTAGAGATACTATTGTCAATGCAGTAACTAACGCTATTGCGTATTTTGCTGAACATCCAAAATCGCTTCTTAAATTAAAAAATGAACCAGAAATTGCTTGCAAAGCGGTTGAAGAATTGATTCGTTATTTTTCGCCATTAACCCATATGGGGCGTGTAGTTACAGGAGATACCGAAGTATGCGAACATGCAGTAAAAGCAGATTCTCGTATTTCTTTATGTTGGGCATCGGCAAATCGTGATGCTAGAGTATTTGAAAACCCAAATGAAGTTATTCTAGACCGAAAAATCAATCCACATGTTGGCTTTGGTTTTAGTCATCATAATTGTTTGGGGGCAACGCATGCAAGACAAATCATGAATATTTTGGTGAATACTTTGGCAGAGAAAGTGACGTCTATTGATATTATAGATTACAAAGAAAATATTGAAGATTTGGATGAATTTAAACGTAAAGTGGGTTATGATAAACTTACTGTTAAGTTTAATGGACAATAATCACCAAAAATATAGACGAATCACATTTTAATTAAAAAAATTATGGCAAAAATAACATTTATAACAACAGATAATAAAACGATTACTTTAGAAGGAACATCGGGTTCTGTAATGCAACTAGCAGTAGATAATAGCGTTCCTGGCATTGATGGCGATTGCGGAGGCGTATGTTCTTGTGCTACTTGCCACGTTCACGTAGCTCCAGAACATCAAACAAAAACTGGAGAAGCTACCGAGATTGAAACGGATATGTTAGAGCTAAACGATTACGCAAATGAGCAGAGTCGTCTATGTTGCCAAATTGAAATCAGTGATGCACTTGACGGTATCGTACTCCAAGTTGCAGAATCAGATTAATTAAATTGTCATTGCGAGAAAGAATGAAGAAGTAATCTGTCAGTTAATAAAAAGATTGCTTCTTAACTCAGAATGATAAAATGTACCTCCTTTTTAATTCAAAAAATTATTATTTAATGTCAGATATTCTTACTAAAGAATCAATTTGTGTCGTTATTGGCGCTAGTCATGCAGGAGTAAATCTCGCTTTTTCATTACGTAAAGAAGGTTGGGAAGGTTCTATTCTTCTTTTTGATAAAGATCCTGAAATTCCTTATCATCGTCCACCGCTTTCAAAAACATACCTAAGTAATGAAGAAGTGAATGTGTTGAAATCTGCTGAAAGCTACCAAAAAGAGAATATTAACTTGAATTTAGGGGTTTTAGTAAGGTCAATAAACCGAACAGATAAAACGATTATGTTAAGTGATGGTACTAATCAAGCTTATGATAAGTTAGTTTTAGCAACAGGGGCGCGTCCAATAATACCGCCAATTTCAGGAATAGAAACAGCAACTCATTTATATCCTTTAAGAACGGCAGAAGATGTTGGACATATTCGTAATGCGTTTCATACCAGTAAAAATAAACGTGTTGTTATTTTAGGAGGTGGATATATTGGTTTAGAAACGGCAGCTTCTATAAAAAAGTTAGGTGGAACGGTAACCGTTTTAGAACGTGAAACACGAATTCTGGCTCGTGTTACAGCCCCAGAAATGTCTGATTTCTTTATGAATTTGCATGCTGAAAACGGGGTAGAAGTGCTAACAGATAAAAATGTTACTGCAATAAATGGTACCAATGGTGTAAATATGGTTATTTGTACTGATGAATCTCAATTTGAAGCAGATATTATTGTTATAGGTGTTGGTATTCGTGTGAATTCAGAATTAGCAAACTCAGCAGGACTGGTTATTGAAAATGGTATTTTGGTAGATGAAACGGCATGCACCAACGACAAGGATATTTTCGCTATTGGAGATTGTACCTTTCATTATAATCCACATTACAACCGCCATGTACGCTTGGAATCTGTTCAAAATGCGGTAGATCAAGCTAAAGTGGCTGCGGCCGCCATTTGTGATAAACATCCCGTTTATAATACCATACCTTGGTTTTGGTCTGATCAGTACGATGCTAAATTGCAAATGGTCGGTTTGTCTGAAGGCTATAACGAAACTTTAATTAGAAAAGAAGAAAGCGAAAGTACTAAAATATCAATTTGGTATTTTAAAGATGATATATTGTTGGCAGTTGATGCCATTAATAACCCGAAAGCTTTTGTATTGGGAACTAAATTTATTAAAGACGGCAGCAAAATAGATAAATCTAAATTAGTGGATGTATCTGTTCCTTTAAAGCCAGATGAATTGTTATTTTTATAATTTAAAATCTATATCTAGATGAAAACAGAACATGCGCTTATCGTACTTGTTTGTTGCTTTATTTTGAATTCCTGTAAAGAGGAAAAAAGAGATAAGACAACTCAAGAATCGGAAACAGTAATTAATTACACTTCGGATTGGAAATCCTTAAAAAGGCACGAAACACCCGAGTGGTTTTTGGATGCTAAATTTGGAATATATTGCCATTGGGGCCCCTATTCCGTTCCTGAGTATGAAAACGAATGGTATGCCCATTGGATGTACGTCAACAAAGATAACCCTGAAGCTAAGGACGGAAAAGCGACCAAGTTTTATGAGCATCATGTAAAAACCTATGGAACATTAGATACGTTTGGTTACAAAGATTTTATTCCCATGTTTACAGCTGAAAAGTTTGATGCTGCTGAATGGGCTGAATTATTTAAAAATGCTGGAGCAAAATTTGCAGGCCCTGTGTCCGAACATGCCGATGGTTTTGCCATGTGGGATAGTGATTTAACAACTTGGGACGCCAAAGACATGGGGCCCAAACGGGATATCATGGGGGAACTCGCTGAGGAAATCAGAAAGCGAGATATGAAATTCATCGCTACGTTTCACAGGCATTGGTTATTGGGATGGTATCCGACTTGGGATGAAACAACAGATGCATCAAATCCAGAATATGCTGGTTTATATGGCCCAAAAATGAAAAAAGGCGATTTTCAATATCCACCAAATCCTCATGACATTGATGCAGGTATTGAAAAATATTACCCTTTAGCTGATGAAAAATTTAATAAAGAATGGTTAGCTAGATTAAAAGAAATTGTTGATAAATATGACCCCGATTTGGTGTGGTTTGATAATAAAATGGATGTAATTGGTGAATCTTACAGAAAAGATTTTTTAAGTTACTATTACAATCATGCTGAAAAAAATAAACAAGAGGTGGTTTCAACCTATAAATTTTATGACTTTGCAAAAGGGAGTGCCGTATTGGATTTAGAGCGGTCTAGGATGAGCGAAAAACAAGATTTTCCGTGGTTGACTGATGATTCCATCGATTGGAAATCTTGGTCACATATCAGTAACCCCAATTATAAATCAGCCAATAGGCTCATCGATTTTTTAGTGGATGTGGTAAGTAAAAATGGAGCCGTTTTGTTAAACATTACGCCCAAGGCCAATGGTGAAATTCCTGAACCTGTTAAAGAACGTTTATTGGAAATGGGCGAGTGGTTAAAGATAAATGGAGAAGCTATTTATGGCACACGACCCTTTAAAATTTATGGCGAAGGAAAAGCCCAAGTCGTTGAAGGGCATTTAAGTGAAAATCAAAATCCAAATAACACATCTGATGATATTCGTTTTACGACAAAAGGAGACATTTTATATGCCACCGTTTTAGATTGGCCAAAAAATAATAAGACTGTTATTTCAAATTTAAAACATGGAAGTGAATACTATGCCAAAACAATAAAAACTGTTGAGTTATTAGGTTATGATGGGAACATAGAATTTGATGTAAAAGCAGATGGGTTGCATATTTATTTACCAGAAAAACAGGTTGGCAAGCATGCTTTTGTGTTTAAGGTTTTATCGGAATAAACATTTACTGTACATTTAGTAACATGCCTTAAAATGGAAAATGCCTGCATTATTTCAATGCAGGCATTTTATTGAGAAAGATACGTTACTCTATTTAGTTTTTCACAAACTTAGCTTGTAAACCTGTATCGGTTTTTAAGAAATATAGACCAGTATTCAAATCAGATATATTTAATACTTTAGTATTGTTAAATGTCTTAACTGTTTTACCAATAATATCATAAATCCTAACAAAGTTGAATTGCTCTTTAGTTGAAATTGTTAATTTATTTGTTGTAGGGTTAGGATATACTGAAACATTAGTTAACTTAAAATCTTTAGCTCCTAAAGTTGCAGAAGAACTAGCAGAAACATCATCTATGTAGTAAGTTTCTCCAGCTCCGGCAACTGTACTGTCAAAACGAAATCTAGTAAAAGTATTAAATGCAGCTGGAGCATTAATTGTTACATCAGAATCTACAGGACTTCCAGGAGTTCCACTCAAATTAATTTCATACTCTACCCATGTATCCAATGGTATTGTAACAGTTTTATTTATAATAAAATTACCAGGATCAGGGCTGCCTATTTGAATTTGTATAGCAAAGGTTGTCTTATCTTTAGAACGGACTTTAAATTTGAAAAATCTAGTTGTATCCAAATTATAACTACCCAGTTCTGTAGTTCCATCATATTTTGCCTGTAAAGCATTCCATCCTCCACAGCCCGTGGTCTTAACATATTCAACACTGTTTCCTGTTCGGGTACCATCTGGGTCGGGCACTGATGTTACAGTGGGTTTTGTTGCTGCGCCAGGTCCAGAAGGTTCAAGTACAACGTCTGGTTTGGTTGCAGGAGTCGTAATTTCCATGTCAAAAATATCAATCTGTCCATGCATTGCAAAAGTTGCAAATAGAAATACTAAAGTTAATGTGAGTAATTTTTTCATCATATATAAAATTTTTGGATTAATGTATGATGTAAAAATATTATTGTTTTGAATCTTTAATATCAACACATGATTTTATTAATATAACATATGGTTTTATACATGTAAAAGTTTAAAAGTTTTGTTGGTTAAAGGTTTTAATTATAAATAAAGTATTAGGTCAACATATTTATTGAATTTAGACATAAGTTGCCTTAATAAAGCCTTATAAACAATAGATTGGGTAGTTTAAGCCTTAGTTTTATTTTAAATCTAAAAAATATTTAAAATGAATAAAATTCTACAATTTTTATGCCTTATTATTTTACCATTAAATGCTATGCTTTTTGCACAAAACGTATATGTGGCAACCAATGGTAACGACTCTAATGATGGTTCTATTGGGAGCCCATACAAAACATTTAATAAAGCTATTTCGGTAATGTTTGCAGGAGATGTTTGTATTATAAGAGGTGGTATTTATGAGGAAAAACTCCTAGTAAACAAAAGCGGAAGCGCAGGAAACTATTTAACCTTTAAAGCGGCTAGTGGTGAAAATGTAGAAATCAGAGCCACTTCTCAAGTAAATGGGTGGCAATTACATGCCGGGAATATTTATAAGGCGAATGTAAATATGACTATTACGAGTAGGTATCGTGCAGTTTTTCATAATGACGAATTTATGGATTTGGCAAGATGGCCAAATAACATAGATAATAATCGATGGACTGTTAATTCTATACCTGTAACTGGCGGAGATGGGTCGCATTTTCTTGCCAGTGGTATTCCTAATATTGATTGGACTGGCGGCTTGGTTTATTACCTTGGAGCACATTCTGGAACAAGTTGGACAAGAACCATAACCAGTAGTACAACATCTAGAATAGACCATACAGGAGTAAATATTAACACTTGGCCTTTTAATCCACATAATCCTGGAGTTTGGAGAAACTATCCAAACAATAATAGAGGACAACTCTATTTATTTAACAAATTGGAAGCATTAGATTATGCCAGAGAATGGTATTATGATAGCGCTACTCAAACACTTTATTTTCAATCTGCTAATGGCACTATGCCCATAGATGGCGAAGTGGAGTTTACAACCGAAAGATATGCAGCGGAATTAAACGG
Organism: Flavobacteriaceae bacterium HL-DH10; assembly: GCA_031826515.1. Lineage (NCBI taxonomy): Bacteria > Pseudomonadati > Bacteroidota > Flavobacteriia > Flavobacteriales > Flavobacteriaceae > Thalassobellus > Thalassobellus suaedae. Next base: position 3,264,870 of record CP134536.1, read on the forward strand.
GAACTATATACAAGTAGAAGATATTGATTTTTTTGGAGGAAGCGTACTAATTAAAGGAACTAATAATAATTTTGTGAACAATGCCATTACACATGGCACGGCATTACACGATGATTTAACCAACACTTCTGCAAATATGGGAAATGCTGCACTAGAAGTTAGAGGAGCAAACACATGGGTTAAAGGCTGTACCATAAACCATAGTTCTGCAAATGGCATAACTGTAGAAAAATGGTCTGGCGCACATAACTCAACTATAGAAGAAAACTACATAAGCAATATTGATTATTTAGGAATACATACCACACCAATACGTTCGCTAGCCGATAATGTTAAAGTATTAAAAAACACCATTGTTAATGCTGGAAGAGACGGTATGTATGTGAGTGGAGATAATTGTGAAGTAGCCTATAATGATGTGTCTTTTTCGGAATTGATAAATAGTGATTCAGGTGTGTTTTATACGGTAGGAGGAGCGACTTTAAAGAATACAGAAATACACCATAACTGGTTTCATGATGCTACTGCACCAAGCTATTCCCATGAAGTTGGCGGGCCTGGGAAAGCAGCAGGTATTTATTTAGATAATAACAGTAAAGGATATACAGTTCATCATAACGTGGTTTGGAATGTGTCTTGGAGTGGTTATCAGGTGAATTGGAATAATACTGATTTGGACTTTTTCCATAATACCATTTGGGATGCCGAACGTGCCATGGATTCATGGGTAAATGGCTATGCGCAACAAAACAATAAAGTATATAATAATTTTGCGAGTACGGGAACTTGGTTTGCAGGTAATGGACCAGCAGAGTTTGATATACAGGATAACTTGATAACCGCCGTTTCTCCTTTTGAAGATGCCAATAATCTGGACTTTATGCCAAAGTCGGGTAGTGTCGTGGTAGATCAAGCCATGGTTATTTCTGGGTTTGTTAAACCTTATAAGGGCAGCGCGCCAGACATAGGAGCCTATGAAAGAGGTGGCACGATGTGGACTGCTGGCGTAAATGCTATTGAAGATACAGGAGAACCACTTAGCGTTTCAGAATTTGACGTGGCTACGGGTTTAAAAATATACCCTAATCCAACAAGTGATTTTTTGAATATTGGATTTTCAGATAATCAAAATCTTGATAAAGCTTCAGTAGAAATTTATTCTATAATGGGAAACCTTTTGAAATCTATTTCATCTAAAGAAATAACAGCGAGTGCAGCCATTCCTGTACAGGATTTATCAGCAGGGATTTACTTGATAAAAGTAACATCTCAACAGGGTACTTATACAGGTAAATTTGTAAAGAAGTAATAAAGGGCTGTTCATTATAAAAATTTATTACTATCAATTCAAACTAGAAATTACATTATAACAAAACACCAGAGAAATTATCTTCTCTGGTGTTTTGTTTATTTGAAAGTGTGAATCATATAGTGATAAGTGATAAGCTTCACGTGATTCTTAAATATTTAATTATTGTTTAATGAATTTAGCTTGTAAACCTGTATCGGTTTTTAAAAAGTACATCCCATTAGAAAATTCTGAAACATTAAGTAATTTAGTTTCTCCAAATGTTTTAACTGTTTTTCCAGTTAGGTCATATACCGAAATCGACTTATAACTAGATTGTGTCGAAATAGTAATTAAATCCTTGGTAGGGTTTGGATAAACCGAAACTTTATTAATTTCAAAATCTTTTGTTCCTAAAGTTGCTACAACATTTATTTTTGCAGTAATATTATTAGCTCCGCCACCAGAGTATTGAGAAAATACTCCCGCTTGAGTTCCAGCCACAAGGAGTCCGCCTCCAAAATACCCCCAAGATAATGTCATAGAACCATTAGGTGTAGTTACATCAAATGATGTTCCAGCAACTTGTGCGCCTCCAGCATCTTTTAATTGATTAAAAATTTTCGATGCAGGTGTAGTCACAGTCAGGTTAGACCAAGTTACTTCGTATGGTAAAACACCATAACCATATCCAGGTTGATTAGGTGCGCCCTCAGAAGTAATCTCAGTTGGTAATGAGCTATAAGATATTGTCGGTACTACTGCTTCAGTAATTGTTACAACTTGCGTAGCATTTGGAAAATCTCCAGCGATAGTTCTTTTGTATGAAACCACTAAACGATATTCTCTGTCAGCAGGTAAATCTGCCGTTGGTGTTAAATCAGATGGAACAGTCATAGGAGCCGATTCAACATTTGACCCAGCTGTAATCCCATTTTTGTTCACACTTCCGAATGCAATTTGACTAACGTAGTTGTTGGTTGTTGTATCGTAAAGTCTTAATACAAAAGCAAGGTTGTTTTCAACACTATCCGGAGATATAGCATCAAAAGAACCGAACATAGTAAAAACTTCTCCTTGTTCTAACGAAGCTGGAGCAGAATCTACAGTTACAATTTGTGAATAGGTAAATGAGGTTGTGATCAGGGCGACCAGTAATAGTAATTTTTTCATCATAATTAAAAATTTATATATTTAGTTAATGATGTAAACTTAAAGGGGTTACCTCCTTTTAATTGAGTGACATGACTTTTTTAGTATAACATATGGTTTTACTTGTTTAGGTGTTTAAAATCATCGTCAACAGTATAGATTTTGAGGGATTTGTTATTTACACCTAAGATAATACCTACACTATTATTGATTGTTTTTATTTGATTTATGGATTTAACGTTTGATGGTTCACAAAAACCACTTTCTAAATAGCTCAAAACATGGTAGTTTCCGTTTTTTGTTCCCAATAATACCCCCCCAATAGATTGGTCGGCCCTTGTAGTCTCAACTTCAACTTCAAACTTATTACCTGCTAATATAATATCAAGTATTCCATCATGGTTAATGTCTAAAATATCAATGCCGTTTATAACAGATAATTGGGCTTCCATGGGTAGTTTTTTAAGCTTCAATTTGCCATTGTCATTTTCTAGAATAATACTAGCAAATTCTTGTGCTTCATACTTTAGGGCTTCATTGGCAGTGTTGCCTATAATTTGTGTAATGTCTGCTTTGGCAAATTCATTATATGTTTTAAATTTTTTTGAAATATTTGGAATTTGTTGCGACGAGCACTCTTTTCCTCTTATAGGAACCACTCGGTCTTTATAATGTTTGGCTAAAAACACATCGTTGGTGCCATTTTGGTCAAAATCGCTAGCATATACAATAAATGGTTTTTCTGGACTCGCACTAAACTTATAATTCAAACCTAGATTTCCTATAATATAATCAGTATCCCCATCGGCATCCAAATCGGCAGCTTTTATTGTATTCCACCAGCCTCTAGTTTTATCTAAATTATAAGTTTTGGTAACGTTTTTAAAAATATTCTGTTCTTTTTTAAAAACAGTAATAGGCATCCATTCTCCAACAACAATAAGTTCATTTTGTTTATCACCATCTATATCGCTCCAAACTGCGGAGGTTACCATGCCTATTCTTGATAGTTTTGGTGCAAGAATTTCCGTTACGTCTGTAAATATGCCTTTATTGTTTTCTAATAAAAAACTTTTGGGTGCAAATGGGTAGGTTTTTGGAATGAGTCTACCGCCAACAAATAAATCTAAATCACCATCATCATCAAAATCTAAGGGGATAACACAAGAACCGCTTTCGATTAATTCTGGTAAGTCATTGGATTTGGAAAAATTGCCCTTACCATCATTCATATATAATCTATCTTGTAAAATAGGGGAGTAGGCATCAAATTCATTACCACCGCTTACTACGTATAGATCTAGATCCAAATCGTTATCAATATCAATAAATGTTGCACCAACATCTTCATGAGGAGCATCTTTTAAAAAGATACTCTGTTTTTTTTCTATAAAAGTGCCTGATTTAGTTTGAAGATAAATGACACTTGCTTGCTGACTAGCACCACCTACAAAAAAATCATCCAAACCATCGTTGTTTATATCACCTACGGTAATACATGGGCCGTTTTGCGATAGTTTATGAGGTAATAAAATTTGATCTTTAAAATCGTCATAACTATTTTCTTTATGAATAAATGGGGCTTTTAATACTTTGGAAGTAATGTCTTTTAACAATGTTTTTGTAATATCATTAATGTAATTAACATTTATAGCCGCTTTATAATTGATAGTTATAAGCTGATTTGCTTTTATGTTTTTTGAAATGCTTTTTTTTCCGTTATTCCAATCTACTTTAATAGAATCTATAGTTTCTGTTTTTCCTAAACCAAAGTGAACTAAAGGCTCTACAGAAGATAAATAACCTCTTACGGTTTTAAATTCGTGGTATTGCAATTTGTCGTTATAATAGATGCTCAATTTTGCACCCAAACCTGTCGTATTTTTTTCAGGACCAATAAGCTTGATTTTTAAATAATTATTTTGAAGATTTTCCGAAGTATTTTGATAAATAAAAGCTTTTGCATTCATGTTGTTTACTACGATATCCAAATCGCCATCGTTATCTAAATCGGCAACTGCCGCACCACTTGAGAAGCTGTTATGGTTAACACCCCATTCCTCAATTTTATTGGTAAAGGTTAGATCACTATTATTTTTAAATATATAGTTTGGTATTTTATTTTCATTAAATAAATTGATGATGTGTTGGGCATTCTGTTCGTTTGTGCTATTTCTAGCTTGCGGGCTTTTCATATATTCTCGAAACTTAACATTAGCGTCTTTATCCCATATATCTCTTTTAAAACCGTTGGTAATATAGATGTCTCGAAAGCCATCGTTATCAAAATCACTACCTAAACATGACCAGCTCCAATCGATCGGTCTTCGATAATCCCGAATATTGCCCAATATCGCTAAAAATGCCTTTTCCTCTGTTTAATTGCAGCATGTTGTGCATATATTGATAATGAAAACCATTTGTGGTCATGTCGTTAAACAGCTTGGTGTTCATTGATGCCATAGTGGTTTTGGAACGTTCATAATCTTCTGGCATCATTTCCAATTGCATAATATCTTCAAAACCATCATTGTTAAAATCGACAACATCAACGCCCATGGCATAAAATGGAATGTGGTTAAGCCGCGTTGTCAATTCATCTTTAAAACTATTTTTTCCTTGGTTGATGTACAGATAATCGCGTTCTAAATAATCGTTAGACACATATATGTCCGTTTTACCATCATTATTCATATCTGTGGTCGCTAACCCCAAACCGTATCCGAAATTATTTTTTATACCCGATTGAATCCCTACTTCTTTAAAATTACCATCGTTATTTATGTAAAGTTTGTCTCTAAAACGGCCATCTTGTTTTTCTTTTCCTATTAAAACCTGTTTATAACCCATAAAAAAGGTGTTGGGTCTATTGGTCAAGAACATATCTAAGTCGTTATCATTATCTGCATCAAAAAAAGAAGCCATAATCGAATAACCAGTATCGTCTAAACCATAGGCACTAGCTTGTTCTATAAAGGTTGCATCACCTTGGTTTATATAGAGTAGGTTAGAGCGGTCAGTATCTGTAGCTTGTTTGCCACCGCGGCATATATAAATATCTAAAAAACCATCGGCATTAACATCTGCCATAACCACCCCATTATGCCAGCCATTTCCTCCAGAAACACCAGCAGAATTAGTAATGTCTTCAAATTTAAAATTGCCTTTGTTTAAATAGAGTTTATTTGGAACTTCGTTTCCTGTAAAGTAAATATCAGATAATCCATCGTTATTTATATCTCCAATGGCAACCCCTGCACCATTATAAACATAATTAAAAACAGCAAAGAAATTATCAAAATTTTCTTCAATATGATTGTTGAAAGTGACGTTACTTTGATTTGAATCTATTAAAATAAATAGCGTATTATTTTCAACAGCACTGCTAGTTGAATTGGATTCGATTTCTGTTTCCAGTTTGTCTTGCTTGCAACTATAAACCAGTAAAATGATAACTATAATTTTTTTTGAAATACTCATAAGGAAAGGTACTGAAATTATTAAATTGAAAAAAGCCCAATTGTTTTTTACAAAAAGGCTTTTTAAAACTAAAACAAACTACTATTTAAATTATTTAATTTCTAATTACCTGAATGTTATCAATAAAAAGATTCATATTTAGGTCGGTGTGAAATGGTGTATTCCACATTTTAATTTGAACATAATAATCACCTGGTTGTAAGGTTTTTGTGCTTGAAGCAGCAAACCAAGCGCCTCCAGGAGTTCGGAAAAACTGTTTGGTAGGGCCATCAGCTGTTGTGCCAGCTAAAGGTGTTGATATTTCAAATACATAATCGGGATGTGTTGTCGATATCAGATCTCCAAAAGTATCCATTGAAACTGTGTATGAGCCTGCTGTGGTTACGGTAAACGGATAATTTTCCATTCTTAAGGTATTGTTTGTAAATGCACCTGCACCTGGTTCTTCATACAAATATTTTAAACTTGCAGTACCTTCTGAAAAACGTTCTGTTGAAACGGATAAATTAGCGTTTCTATCTTCACCGCTATTTCCTCTAGCAACCCAATTGGATAAACCAGCAATCTCTCCATCATTATTACCACAATCTATTAGGTTTACAGTTTCATCACAAAGAGGAACTAACAATATGTTCATGTAATCTACTTTTGTTGTAGTTCCCATACTCGCAGGGATTCCACGACTAACTGTTAATTTTACAGAATATACCCCAGGAGTAGCATAAGTAACAAAAGGATTCCTCTCGGTACTAGTTGCTGGGTTGCCACCTTCAAATTCCCATAAAATGGTGTCCAATAATCTACCTTCTTCAAATGTAGATTGTCCGTCAAGTGTTCTATCAAAAAACTGAATGGTGCTTCCGAATAAGTCAGATGTTTTTTCAGCTTCAAAATCAGGAACTACTTTTTGAAATACTTTTACTTTGAATAAATTGCTTTCAACTGAACCATCTTCGTGTGTAACTTCTAGAGTTGTACTGAACCCTTGGTTTTCTCTAGCTTGTCCAGTTCCAATTGAAGGGGATGGACTTGGATAAGAAACGTTAACAACTTCATCCGTTGATGTTGCGGTATTACCACCTTCAAAGGTCCAAACTCTTGAACTTACTGTCTGAGAAGAATCTGTATAGGTAATCGATTCACCTTCTGTAATTAATAGCTTGTTTGCAGTCGCTTTAAAGCTCCCGGCTCTAATACCATCTAATAAATTAGAGTCTTCTACACAAGCTGTGGTAGTTACTAGCAATACTAAAAGCATTGATATGAAACTATAAGCTATATTTTTATTTTTTTTCATAATATTAATAGTTTTAAATTAATAATCTGGGTTTTGATCTAAACTCGGATTAATTTGAATTTCGGAATTTGGAATGGGCCATCTAATTTCAAAATCTTGATATTCTGTACCCGGATCTCCAGCATTAGGGCCTCCTTGTGTAATTCCAGAGATAGCTTGTTTGTATTTTCCAAAACGAATTAAATCATTACGCCTCCAACCTTCTAGACATAATTCTTTACGTCTTTCATCTAACAATGCGGTTGCATTTTCTTCCTTAGTACCTAATACCATGTCTGGCACAGCGGCAGGGTTCATTCTTGCCCTTGCTCTTAACTTATTTACAGTCATGTCTATAACTTCTTGTGTCAACAGACCTTGACCGTTTAAAGCTTCTGCATACATTAATAGTACATCTGCATAACGAATGTACGGATTGTCAAAAGGGGTGTCATTAGGGTATGCGCCATCTTGTGATGCGTGCCATTTCCAACCTCTCCAGTTGTTTTTATTAACCGTCCATGCATCTGGGTTATTCATACCGTCTTCCGGGGACCAGTCATTAGCATTATGCTTTGCAACATTGTTCAACAAACGAATATCATCCCTATCATAACTGGCTTCAAAGTTTTGGTTGATGAAACATGTTCCCCAGCCACCGCCATTGTTTACATTTCCGTTTGGTCCGTAAAATGTACTTAAGAGTCCACCTTCATTTTTACCAGGTCCATCCATTCCTATAGAATAAACCATTTCTACACTTTGTTCATTATCTAATGAGAAAACATCAGGGTAACTAGCTAATAAATTATACACACCGCTGTCCATAACGTCTTTAAGTATGGCACTGGCCAAAGCAAATTTATCGGTTTGGTTTAAAGGAAACCCCGTCATTTGTAAATATACTTTTCCTAACAAAGCTTGAGCGGCTCCTTTGGTTACTCTACCACCACCTTGTTCTGCTGGCAAGATAGCTGCAGCTGCTTTTAAATCCTCAATAATAAAAGCATAAACATCTTCTGGAGCAGCTTGTGGTACTTCTAAATTATCTAAACTGGTTACTTCATTTTTGATAAGTGGTACATTTTCCCAAGTGGAAACCAAGGCAAAATTTATGGTTGATCTTAAAAATTTGGCTTGTGCTACAAAATTGTCTCTATCTTCTATGTCAATTTGATCGGCAGTCATAGCACCAATCCGATCTACAACACTATTTACTTTATTCAATGCCACATACAAGTCTTCCCAAATACTTCTAACTGTGCTGTTTGTTGGTGTTAATTGTTGTAAATAGATTAATTTACGATCGCCACCCCATGGCGGAACAACTACTTCGTCGGTACCTATTGTTCCCCAATGGATTGCCCATCCATCAACACCGTTGCCACCAGAGCTCACTATTTTTTGTACAGCATCATAAGCCCCTATCAAATAGGTCTCTGCACCCTTTTTGTCTACCAACAGTGCATTTGGTGTTACAAATGTCGATGGATTTTCGGTTAAAAACTCGTCATTGCATGAAGTTATTGATGCCATCATAATTGATAACAACAACAAACTGCTTATTTTTTTCGTTTTCATTTTTTTCATTTTAATAATTAATGTTAACATACACATGGTTAAAAACCAACGTTTAAACCAATTCTAAACGTTCTTGCTCTTGGATAAGAATCGATATCTAATCCTGGCGTTAATTGATTATTACCAACACTCACATCAGGATCGTACCCTGAGTAGTTTGTCCAAACGTATAAATTATCTACGGAGCCATAAACTCTAAAGCTTTTTAATCCTAACTTATTAGCGACTTCTTTATCCAAACTGTAACCAAAAGTAACATTGGCAAGTCTAATGAAAGATCCATCTTCTACGTAATTTGAATAAGCATTACCTGAAATCCCTGCATCACCATTACCCCAAATTACTGGAACATCGGTGTTAGGGTTTTCTGGTGTCCAGCGATCTCTAACACTTCCATATTTATTAAAGTAAGGTATAGCTTGAGAAGTTGCCTGCTTTATATTTTTGTTATAAACGTCATTGCCATAAGACCATGAGGTAAGTACAGATAGGTCGAAATTTTTATAAGAAAAATTATTAGTAAATCCACCAAAATGATCTGGAACGGTTCTACCAATTATAGTTCTGTCATCAGAATTCACAATACCATCATTGTTTTGGTCTGCAAATTTCGGCATCCCAGGTCTGTAATTATTAATATTGGGCTGTCCAGATGATATTACTACACCGTCTTTCAATGTGTAAACCACATCATAGTAAGGAACACCTTGAGCAGCAGCGTCAGCATAAATTTTTTCAGCAGCTTGAGCATCTGTAAGTCCATCAAAGGCAGCGAAATCACTATAATTATAAACACCATCAACTTGTAATCCATATATCGAACCTAAAGATTCACCAACTCTAACTACATAATCATCCTGAATTTGGTTATCTCCAATAGCTCTTATGAAAAACTCGTTAGCATCTCCTAGATTTAATACTTTGTTTTTGTTAAAACTAATATTAAAGTCTGAAGACCAAGTAAAGTTATCTGTTTGTACATTAATGGTATGCAAAGCAAATTCAAATCCTTTATTTTCTAAAGCGCCTATATTTTGGAAAGCTGTTTTAAAACCAGATGTAGACGGTAAGGGTCTTTCTAATAGTAAGTCAGTTGTTTCTTTTTCATAATAATCGGCTTCAATACTTAAACGGCTGTTAAAAAGCGCTATTGATATACCGGCATCGGCTTGCGATGTAGTTTCCCATGTTAAATCTTCATTTGCTAATCTTTCTACCGCTACACCAGTAACTAAATTATTACCATTAAAAATAGTACTCGCTAAGCCTGCCGATGCTAAAGAACGGTAAGAGCCAATAGAGGTATTACCAGTTTCACCATAACTTACTTTTAGTTTTAAGCTATTTAGCCAGTCGACATTTTCTAGAAACTTTTCGTTGTTCACTTTCCAGGCAAATCCAGCAGATGGGAAGAATCCCCATTTGTTTCCTTCGGCAAACCTAGATGAACCATCATAACGAGCACTTACGTTTAAGGTAAATCTATTATCGTAATCGTACTGTATTCTTCCTAAATAAGATTTAAGTGAATTATCTGAAAACGTAGATTGTGTTGGTAAAGTTACCGTAGCACTTCCTAAATTATCTAAATTGATATTGGGCAAATCAAAACCTGTAGATGCCGACGTTACATTTTCAAATGATGTGGCTTGTTGTTCATAAACAGCAGTAACATTTAAAGAGTGATCTCCAAAAGATTTATTGAAATTTAAGTTTTGCTCAGATGTTATGCCTTGTCCTTGAAAAGTTCCTACAAAAGCTCTACCATTCGCAGATCTACCCCACCCATATTTTTCTGAAAAATACCTTTTATTTTTACCACCAAAAGTATTAAGCCTGAGTGATGATTTGAAAGTTAGACCATTAGCAATTTTATACTGTACATATACGTTACCATATATGTTATGTTGCGTACCTGAGTTTATATCGCTTTCTAAAATAACATTTGGATTGGATATATCACCACTTCTTAAAGATATTAAACGGCCGTCATCATCGTATTCAGCATCACCATATCTAGTTAATCCTTGTACTGGGCTAAATAATACAGCATTGGTAATAATACCAGAACGTCCATTTGCATTTTCAGAAGCTGCGGATACTACACCGCCTGTGTTGTTAAAACCCATGTTAGCATTTACACCCACTTTAATTCTTTCTCCAATATTTTGGTCAAGTCTAAGGTTTCCATTATATCTTTCAAAACTTGATGTTTTAATAATTCCTTCTTGATTGATATATGAGAAAGAAGCCGAATATGAACTATTATCAGAGCCACCTGTAGAAGATACTTTATAATTTTTTGTAACGGCCGTTCTAGTTATTTCGTCTTGCCAATCTGTAAGGATGACCCTAGGATCCAATAAATTCAAATCATTACCAAATTGATCTCTAAAAGCACCAACAAATTGATCTCCCGGATCGTTAGGATCCCAAGGTGTATATTCATATCTCCAATCCACGAATTCTTGTGCAGATAGTAAATCTATTTTATTTGAAATATTCCCAAAGCTGGTATAAGTTTCAAAGTTGAAATCTGCTCTTCCTTTTTTACCCTGTTTGGTGGTAATAATGATAACACCGTTCGCACCTCTAGAACCATAAATGGCCGTTGCCGAAGCATCCTTTAATACTTCAATGGATTCTATGGTACTTGGGTCCATTGAAGCTAATGGACTCGTAGAACTGTTTCCAAGCCCTAAGCCAGTACCTTGAGCGGTTCCATCAATAGCAAAACCATCAATAACATATAAAGGGTCATTACTAGCATTAATAGATGATCCACCACGCACTCTTATTTTAAATCCTGCTCCGGGTCCACCTTCTGAACTTACAACTTGAACACCCGACGCCTTCGAAGCTAGCGCACCTTCAAAAGAAACACTCTTTACTTTGTCTAAATCTTCAGCCTTTAAAGACACTACGGATCCAGTTAAGTCTTTTCTTTTTACACTTCCGTAGCCAATAACAACTACTTCATCTAGTTTAGAAGCATCTTCTTGTAAGACAATTTTTAATACTTTGTTGTCACCTACGGTGACTTCTTTGTTTTGATAGCCTAAATAACTAAAAACTAATACATCTTTAGCTGAAGCATTAATTTCAAAGTTACCATCAAAATCAGTAACGGCCCCTTGGTTCGTGTTTTTTACTTTAATATTTACACCAAGTAAAGGCTCGCCTGCCGAAGTTACAGAGCCGGTAACTTTCTTAGATTGCCCATAAGAAACACTAAAACAGAAAAGACTAATGAGCGTAAACACAAAAGCTTTCGTTTTAAAATTTTTAAACAATTGGAATTTCATATTTTTATTTAGTTTAAGTTATGAGTTACAAAATTGTTTAAAATCAACTCAGAGAAGGATGACAAATGATTTTTTTGAGACAACATATGTATTTTGTATTAAAATAATGTTAAAAATTGTTTTACACAGTGATTTGTAAAAATCATGATTTTTACTTATTTAATTAAATAGTAAATAAGAATTTATTCGATTTCTTTTTTATTATAGCATTTTAATTTAAGACATATGTGGTGGTTATATATTCAATTGTAGTTTAAGAGTTATTAATAAATTTTAACTTTTGCTTTTAGTTTAATTTTAACTTTATAAAATGAAAAAATATAGTTTCATAGTGTTTTTTTTAACACCAATTATCTTGATAGCACAACAAAATGATTGGGAAAACCCGTATGTAAATCACATAAACAGACTACCAGCACATACTACTTTTTATTCATATAGTGAGTTGGGTCAAGCTAAGGAAAACATTCGAGAAAAGTCATCATTGTTCAAATCACTAAACGGCGATTGGCAATTTAATTGGGTAGCAAAACCTGATGAAGCTTTTAAAGATTTCCAAAAAGTCAATTTTGATGCTTCAAAATGGGATGTTATAGATGTGCCTTCAAATTGGGAGATGAGAGGTTATGGTAAACCTATTTATACGAATTCAACGTATCCTTTTTTTAGCGATTTTCCATTTATAAACTATAATGATAATCCAGTTGGTCACTATATAAAGTCTTTTGAAGCAGATAAATCGTGGAAAGATAAAGATGTTATTCTTCATTTTGGTGGCGTGTCTTCAGCGTTTTATGTATGGGTGAATGGTGAGTTTGTGGGTTATAGTGAAGACACTAGATTACCATCAGAATTTGATATTACAAAACATATTAAGGATGGTATTAATAAAATAGCCGTAAAGGTGTACAGATGGAGTGACGGTAGTTATTTAGAAGCCCAAGACCATTGGCGCATGAGTGGCATTGAGCGTGAAGTCTATTTGCAGGCCCTTCCTAAAGTGCGTTTGTCGGATTTTACAATTCGAACTGAATTAGATGAAAATTATGAAAATGCGCTTTTACAAATACGTCCAGAGTTTATTGCGAACATTGCTGATAAATATGTTGAAAAAGTTGGACATTTTGGAGATGCACCGTTAAACACAAAAGTGGATGAATGGACATTAAGCACGCAATTAATAGATACTAACGGCAATCCTGTTGGTGATGTTACAAATACAAAACTTAAAAAATATTTTGGAGAAATTTACCCACAGCGCGATAATGTGCCTTTTGCATTGATTGAAACCAAAGTCAAAGCACCTAAAAAATGGTCGGCAGATAGTCCTTATTTATATACCTTATTATTTACACTTAAAGATGATAAAGGAAACGCCATTCAATACACAAGTACTAAAGTTGGTTTTAGAACATTAAAAATTGATGAACGAGGAAGGTTTCTAGTTAATGGTAATCCCGTGAAAATGATAGGTGTTAATCGTCATGATCACCACATGAAAAACGGAAAATCTGTTTCTAGGGCAGATATGGAAGCCGACGTAAAACTCTTAAAACAATTCAACTTTAATGCTGTGCGAACGTCACATTATCCTAACGATCCTTATTTCTATGATTTGTGTGATACATACGGAATTTACGTTATGGACGAAGCGAATTTAGAAACCCACGGTACTCGCGGTAAACTATCTAACGTGCCAGAATGGTCCAATGCTTTTTTGGAACGAGTCGTGCGCATGGTGGAACGAGATAAAAACCATCCCAGTATCGTGATATGGTCTTTGGGTAACGAATCTGGTATGGGGCCCAACCACGCTACTATGGCAGGTTGGATTAAAGAAATGGACCCAACTCGCTATATCCATTATGAAGGCGCACAGGGCGATGCTACTGATGCACGTTATAAAAAGAATTATTTTGACCTTGGCAAAGGAAACCCAACCGATTCAAAATGGGTGGATATGTTAAGCAGAATGTATCCACAACCACAAGAACTACAAGATTTAATTGATGATACCAGTTTTGATAAGCGGCCCGTATTGATGTGTGAATATGCCCATGCCATGGGGAATTCCTTGGGAAATATGCAAACCTATTGGGATGTTGTTTATAAAAACGACCGAGCTTTGGGTGGTTATATTTGGGATTGGATTGACCAAGGTATTTTGAAAAAAGATGAAAATGGCACCGAATTCTTAGCCTATGGTGGCGATTTTGGGGATATGCCAAATTCGGGCAGTTTTTGTCTCAACGGCATTATTGCAGCCGACAGAACTCCGAAACCGGAAATTTACGAATGTAAAAAAGTCAATCAACCAGTTGTTATTTCAGAAGTCAATGGGTTAAACGGCGAATTTGAAATTTTGAACCGCCATCATGCCATTGATTTGTCAAAGTATGATTTGGTTTGGGAACTGTCAAAAAATGGGACAGAGGTTCAATCTGGAACTTTAACATCTTTAACAACAAAACCCAATCAAATTGATAAAATCAGAATTCCCTTTAAAACCCAAAAAGCAGCTTCTGATGACGTGTTTTTTATTAATATTAAAGGAAAACTTAAAAATAATACCTTATGGGCAAATAAAGGTTATGTGGTTTTTGAAGAACAGTTCCAATTGCCTTTTGAAGTTAAAAAATCAAAAGAAAAAATAGAAAAACAACCTTCTGTAGTTGTTGATGAAACTTCAGATAACATTATAGTGAACAACAAATCAATGCACGTTGAAGTGGATAAAAACTCAGGACTTATTTCTTCTTATAAATTCAAAGGTACCGAGTTTTTCAAAAGCCCCTTAAAACTTAATTTTTGGAGACCGGAAACTGAAAATGATGCAGCTTATAGAAAAGCAAAAAAACAAACCAACGAACGCGATTGGATGAAAGCTGGGGACAGTTTTATAGTTGAAAAAGTAGAAGTTATTTCTGCTGAAGTGGGAAAAGCTATCGTGAAGATTGAAGGTGTTATTGAAAACCCAAAAACAGCAATTTACTTAGTGTATAACATTTTTGGAAATGGAGAAGTTCAGGTTGATTATACGAGTCGGATTAATCAAAATGCACCCAATATTCCTAGGATAGGCATGCAGTTTGATATAGCGAATACCTATAAAAATATCACATATTTTGGAAAAGGGCCGCAAGCCAATTACCAGGACAGGCAAACCGGTGCTTTTGTAAATATTTATAAAGGTGATGCAAACACCATGAGTTACGGTTATGTAGTTCCAGAAGAATACGGCAACCATATGGATACCCGTTGGTTTAAGGTTCAGAATAATTCAGGAAAGGGACTTTTAGTAACAGGTGCAACTCCTTTAAATTTTAGTGTGTTGCCATTTAGTTTCAATAATATTGAAACGGCGAAACATACTAATGAATTGATTAATCGAGATATTTTAACAGTAAATATCGATCATATTCAAATGGGCGTTGGCGGTGATAATACTTGGTCGTTTAGGGCAGAACCGCATGAACAGTTTAGGGTAAAACCAGGTGTTTATATATACACCTATACTTTGATTCCTTTTGAAGATTAATCATAGGTTTGGATTAAAGTCATTTATTTATACGTGTAAGCTATTAATATATAATTTTGAAAATGCATGAAGAATATATTTGCTTTTTAATATACAAGTTCTGACTAATGGATATTTGGAACCACATAATTCTGACCTTATTAGTTTACTGTTTTTTCAATTTATATGCTAATGGTCAAAGCGGGAGCGGAAAATTTTGCATAAATGCTGAACCTCTTTGTGGTGCCAGTCAATTTTATTATTCTAACAGCTCTGGTTATAGCATCGCTGAAAGTGGCCCAGACTATGGTTGTGTTCTGGCTCAATTAAACCCTTCTTGGTTTTATATGCAAATCTCCCAAGATGGTGATATTCAACTCAAAATTGAACAAAGTACGACCATTGGTGGAACTCCAGATTTAGATGTGGATTTTGTTATTTATGGTCCATTTAATGACCCTGAAAAACCATGTGTTGTAGATTTAACGTTTGAGAATATTGTAGATTGTAATTATCTACCAGATTTTGTTGAGTATGTTAATATTCCAAGCACAAGTGCAGGTGAGTATTATCTCCTTTTAATAACTAATTTTTCATTAGCCCCTGGTTTTATAACGGTAACCCAAACAGCAGGTTCTGCAACGACAAATTGTATTTTTCTAGAAGATTATAATATTGTTGAAGAGAAAGCTTGTAGTGGAGATGTTTTAACACTAAATGCTATAACGCAAAACGCAGAGAGTTATATTTGGTATGAAAAAAACGAAAATGTACAAAGTGGTTTTGAAATAATTAATGGCGCTAATACAGAAACCTATGAAGTGAATACCTCAAATGAATATCGAGTAGAAGTTTTTGATGTCAATAATGTTTTAATTGAAAAACTGCAGTTTAATGTGTTTTTTTTAGAAACACCTAAAGTACCTACTACTATTTTGGACTATTCACTATGTGATATTGAAAATGACGGTTTAGAAGTATTTGATTTAGGATTTATGGATTCAAAAGTGCTAAATGGCTTAAGCCCATTAGATTATTCAGTATCATATTATTCTAGTTTAACAGAAGCAAATAGTGCTAAAAATCAATTGCCGATTTTATATATAAATACTCAGATTTCAGAAATCATTTATGTAAGAATTGATAATATAACATCAAATGATATAGTTTGCTTTGAAGTAGGTTCATTTAATATAAAATTGAATCCAATCCCAGAGATTATATTAGAAGACAATTATATTTTTTGTGTAAACTTAAACGGTACAGAAGAAATAAGTACTCCTCCAATTATTGATACAGGATTAAGTAATACAGAATATCAATTTACATGGTACTTTAATAATGTTGTTTTGCAAAATGAAAGTAAAAGCACACTGATAGTTTCGCAAGAAGGAGTATACACTATTGAAGTCCTGAATTTAACAACTAATTGCTCCTATATGTCAAGTACTGTGGTTAATATTAGTTCTCCGCCAACGGTTTCTGCTTCAGTCACTTCTCATGCGTTTATAGAACAAAATGTTATTTCTGCAACGGCATTTGGAGAGGGGTTTCAAGACTACGAGTTTAATTTAGATGGCGGTCCTTGGCAGTTAGAAGGAACATTTAATAACGTGTCTTTCGGAGAACATACTGTAAAAGCAAGAGATATTAACGGGTGTGGCACATCTAGCAAGAATATAGTTGTTATGGACTACCCCCTTTATTTTACACCTAATGGAGATGGAGAACATGATACTTGGAATATTGTTGGAATTTCTAACCAATTGCAGGCTGAAATCAGAGTGTATAATAGATATGGTAAGCTTATTAAACAATTAAGTCCCTCTGGATTAGGGTGGGATGGAACCTATAATGGAAAACCATTACCTACTGACGATTATTGGTTTACGATAACATTTTTTGAACCCAAAGACGGGACATTAAAACAGTTTAAATCTCATTTTGCGCTAAGACGATAAATCCACTCAGCACATTTCCCTACATTTTGCGAAAAGCGCCATTCCGGGAAAAGCGCTTCATTAATAAATCTTGGACACAATCCCCACTTTTTACTTTTCATTCCGTTAACCCTTTCCATCCCGAAACTTCGGGGCTTGAAAGGAACACTCTATTCCAAGAAAAAAGCGTGAATTAAGTCCGCTTTATAGGAATATAAATGTATTTGCATTTCGTTCCACTTCCTATGTTTTTGTATTTCACAAAGAATTTAGACTTATATCCTGAGCCAACACCGCTAAACCTTTTTTTGACAGCAAAATAACAACATTCAGCTTTGAACGACAGCATAACCAGGCTCATGCTTCGCACTTTTTATATGTCTACACAAACCTGAATATTGAAAGGGCCAAGCAACAAAAAAAGGTAACAGCGTCGGCTCTATGGGAAGTAAATCTAAAATAAATCTTATGAAATCTTACAAAATCAATAAAAAGGAAGCGGAACAAAAGTTAAAAAAACAAAAGAAGGAAAACGCTCTGGATATAATAAGTAAATCAATAACAAAGTCTTTCTGAAGGGTTCAGAAAGGTCAATATTAATCTTTAAATTTTTTAATTATGAGTACTCTAAAAAACAAAGTACAGTTAATTGGTAACGTAGGGAACGAGCCAGAAATCACGAACCTAGACAGCGGAAAGAAAGTCGCTAAATTTTCAATCGCTACCAATGAGTTTTACAAAAATTCAAATGGCGAGAAAGAACAAAACACCCAATGGCACAATGTCGTAGCATGGGGAAAAATTGCCGAAATCGTAGAAAAATATGTAGGCAAAGGAAAAGAAGTTGCCTTAGAGGGCAAATTGACATCACGCTCTTATGAAACCAAAGAGGGAGAGAAAAGATATGTTACCGAAGTGGTAGCCAATGAAATTCTTCTTATGGGAATTAAAGGTGATGGAAACACTAGTAAATAACTAAAATTAAAAGAGGGCGTTCCCGTGGAAAGTTGCGCCCTCTTTTTCATTATTAACTTCTAAAAATAGAATCAGAATGAAGACACAAGTTAACAAAATAAAAGAGGATCTGCAACAATTTATAGGTTCAGAAACCTTTTATAAAATTCCTTTAATAGGAACTAAATTTACAGATGGGATAAAATATTTGGCAGATACAGCTGAGTGCTTTTGGTTAGTGACCGATGCATCAGTAATAGCAAAAAGTTTAATGACTAAAAGCTATTTTGTAACCATCGATTTTAAACGGCTTTCCGAAAAAGAAAGAGCAGAAAAACAATGTGAAGCTATCATTAATTATAGCGATGGAAATGATAACATTTTTGAAACGCATAGGTACAATGTAACTGATTTTCCTTTGGATGAATTGCGATTGTTTTTTGTTGATAATACACTGATGCTTCCCAGTGAATACTGATTTTTTTGGTCATGGTATATCTCAATTATACAAACCTCGATAACGAAACCCAAGAACGTTTGGTTTCGATTTCCAAAAAAGATGTTGAACAGAAATTTGGAAATGATTTGAAACGATACGCCAAAGAACATCATTTAAAATATGAAACGCTTTTGGAAGAAGAAGCTCTAAAAAATTTGTATTCTTATGACTATGTTTTCAATATTTAAAAGCTAATTATTAACCCAGGATCTTTAAGTTTTTAAAGGTCCTTTTTTTGTTCTGTTATTTTGGATTTTGCAATAAAAAGAGTGGATTGCAAAGAATTATTTTAAACTTCAAATTAAACACTCTTAAAAAATCGAATTTCTATTCTTATTGAAGCAAAAGCCATTACATTTTTAGATGTAATGGTATTTTTTTGTCCCGGTAAATCGGGACGAAAAGGAATAGCAAGAGGGTAACACGCTAGCGCGATGTTTCAGTTTTTAGTTTTTACAAAACACTAGTAAAATCAATGGTTTTGAGAGATTGAATGTTTTAGTTAATGAGTTTTTAGCATCGTTTTTCAGAAAAAAACCTCTCAGACCAATAAAAATAACAAATTTTTTCAGAAAAAATGGATAAAGGTTATGAAAAAGAACGCTTTGAGATGCTCGGGATTAAAGTTTCGGTGGCAAAAAGATTTCGGAAATTTTGTAAAAAAATGTCAAAGTCCCAATCCATGACATTGCTTCTGATGCTTGACTTTTTTGAGGAGAATGGGATTTCACCAAATGAAACTATGGGTCCAAATATGCAAACCTTGGAGAGCGAAATTAAGAAACGAATCAATGCTGTAATAGCCATTATAAAGGACATTGAAAAGAACCATGACAAACCCACTACAGCGATGCTGCAATCCTTATTTATGGAATTCGAACCTAAGGATAAAAAGCTCATTTTAGAAAAAGATCCTAAAGAAAATAAAGTTCAGTTTGTAGAAAAAAAAGAATCAAATAATCAATTATAAAATAATGTACATAACAATCACTGCACAAAAATTAGGAGGCAACTATTCACAGAGTTCGACGGATTTTGTTGATTACTTAGAGAAAGAAAATCAGGGTTTGGAGCAAGAGGATATAGAACATTTTTTTAACCAATATGGCGATGAAATAGATGCTAAAGAAGTGGTCAAAGAAATTGATAGCAATACTGCAAAACTCAAAAATAGGGAACCTAAGTTTTATTCAATTACTGTAAGTCCAAGTCAATCTGAACTTCGAAAATTACAAAACAGTTCTGAAGATTTAAAGACATATACTAGAGCCATCATGAAGGATTATGCAACGTCTTTCAATCGGGAAATTAATGGTAAACCAATAACCGTAGACGATATAAAATATTTTGCCAAAATTGAACACCAACGCACGTTTAAAGGCACCGACAAACAAGTGCGAGAAAATCAACCTTTTGCCACTAAAATACTTGAGTTAAAAAACAACATTAGGAAAATAGAATACCAACAACTGGAAGGAAATATAAAGCAAATGAAAACTCAAATAGCCAAACTTGAAGCCGAAGCACCACACCAACAAAACGGAAAACGTATTGTTCAAGGCACGAAAAAGGAAGGTAACCAAAGTCATGTTCATATTATCGTGAGTCGAAAGGATGCTTCTAATTCTGTGAGCTTATCACCAGGATCCAAACACAAAGCTTCAGAAGTAGAAATGCATGGTAAAATAGTGAAACGTGGATTCGACAGGGATGCATTTTTCACAAAAGCTGAAAGCTCTTTTGATAAAACGTTTGGTTACAAACGCAACTATGCTGAATCGTACAAATCGAAGAAAGATTTTATTAAAAATCCAAAGCTGTATTTCACAACATTATTAGGTTTGCCAGCTAGTGAGAAAGCAATAGCTTTTAAAATGCTTGCAAAATCTGGAGTGCCTATTGCGAGTATTCCAACCAATCAAGTGCAGTTAGCGCTTAAAACCATAAGATATTTAAAACGTGGTGTGGACGTAGCAATTAAATCAGGTTCAATAGGCATATAACATGGAAATACAAGGAATCACATTTACGATTGGATTATTATTTGGAATGTTCTTGGTGTTTTCAATCCTTTTCAAAATAACTCGCAATGGATTTTTTCTAAACCTGCTGCTAATTATTATAAGTTTATTCATGGTTTTTAAAATGAGTGTATTTACATTGAATTGGTATGTTTCCACACTTTATATTGGATGTCCGCTATTGTTAATCAATACGGTTTTATATGTTTTTCTGCACACTGAAAATGAAGCTTTCAATTCCAATAATAAATACCAAGTTCAATTTAAAGTAAAGCGAGGAAGTTTTAAAATAGATAACGTCAAACGGGGTGCTTCCATTATTGGTTCTGCAGGTAGCGGAAAAACAGAAAGTGTTGTTTTTAGTTTTCTTCAGCATTTCAGCAAGCATAAATTTTCAGGAGTCATCCATGATTACAAGAATTTTGAAATCACTGAAATGGCATTCCCTTTATTTGAGAAAAATGAGATTGATTTTCGAGTGATTTCATTTGATACTATTTATGATAGAGTGAATCCTATAGCACCAAGATATATGACCAATGAAGAAAGCGTCAATGAGGTTGCCAGGGTGCTTATTGAAAATCTATTGGAGCAAAAGGAATCAGGAAGTGTAGGAACAACAAAATTTTTTAATGATGCAGCAGAAGGACTTATTGGTGGGTTGATTTGGAAACTAAAAACCAATTATCCTCAATACTGCACCTTACCACATTTGATAGCCATATACCAATTTCTGGACACAGATAGCCTTATTGCTTTTTTGAGCTCCAACACAACCTCCAGAGCCATGGCAGATGCCTTTATAAGTGGTAAGGATTCGGATAGACAAACAGCTGGTGTGAAAAGCACTTTGGCGAATGCGCTGAAGAAGATATCTACGCAGCGTATTTTTATGACCTTATCTTCGGATGATGTGTCACTTGATATTAATAATCAGGAACAGCCCTTAGTGATATCAGTCGTGAACAACCCTAAATATGAAACAGCATATTCTCCAATTATAGCCACCATAATTCATACCATTACGAAGCAAATGAGCATTAGAAATGCCAATTCTTCATTTTTGATGATGGAAGAAGCACCAACAATTAGGCTATTGAATATGCACCGTATTCCAGCAACTTTAAGAAGTTATGATATTGCTACCATTTATGTTATGCAAGACAAGATACAGAATGATATGATGTATGGCGAAAAGGCAAGCAAAGCTATTTTGAGTAATTTGTCATATCAATTCTTCGGAAAGGTAAATGATCCTGATACCGCGAAATATTACGAACGGTTTTTTGAAATTGTAAAAAAAGAAACCACCAGTGTGAATCGAGGTCATAATCTCAATTTTGATACGCGGATCACCACTGGAGAACGGGAAGTAGCAAAAATAAGAGCAGATGCTTTTTTTAGATTAAAGGAAGGGGAGTTTATAACGTTTGCTGACGGTGAAGATAAAAAGGTACAATTTAAACTTTCTAAGATTGAAAAAAGTTTGCCAATAAAAAAACAAGAATATTCCGAGGCAAATTTACAATCAAATTTTGATGCGATTTATGAGGAGGCGAGGTCCATTTTTAAAAGTTAGGATTTTAAACCACTTCTATATATTCAATTAAAAGCTCCATGGATTGGCCATATTCTAAATCAAATTGCAATCGCTGTTAAAAACGAGCGAACTACCGTTAAAGAATTAATTGCAGCTAGAGTAGAATCTGAAGTTAAGGCATATAATGATGATAAACTTCCAGAATATTTTAATGGACTTATAGAACCTCAATGATAAAGCTAACGTTTATTTGTATCTTGGAAAATTGCGTGTTTGCGTGCGAGGATTTTCCGAAGGAAATCAGAAGCTAGCAAACGAGCAACTAACTTTGTGCTAGCTAAAACTAGCAATTTTTTGTATACGCCTTAGCGACTGGGCTTTTCTAATTCTTTTAATTCATCTGGTATCTTTAATTCAGATTTGAAGCTTTTTATATTACTATGATTCCAATACTTGTCTTTAATTAAATACAACACTATGGCAATAAATAGAAATGAAAGTATTGATAGTATATTGCCAATAATAAAATCAGCTTGCCAATTCTGAAATCTCTGAATAGCTAAATTAATGTTCCATTGTGATTGATATAGTAAGTAAAGTGCTATTCCGATGAATATTGCTAGGCTTATGAAAAATAAAACCCAACTTTTTCTTCTCCATTTCACTAATTCATTATCAATCCATGCATCGCGTTTAACTCTTCTTGCTTCATTTTTTTCCTTTAGTAATTCACTTTTTAATTTATCCGTTTCAGAACTTTTTTCTGCGATTATAGCATCTATAGACTTACTTTTTTCTTCATATTTTTTCTTGCTTTTTTCTAGATTATCAGTTCTTATGGATAAACTATTAAACACCTTTTCCAGATTTTTAATTCGTGTATCTTCTATTTCTTTTTGCTTTTTAGCTTCATCTTCTAGACGTTTAATAAATTCCTCCTTATTTTGCTCTGCAAGTAAGTTCAAGGATTCAATATCCTTAAGTTGTTTGTTCGTAATTCTAGTTGCAACTCTAATTATATCTTCATCACTGATTTTTTCTTCGGCATACTTATGTATATTGTCGTCTAGTTCTCTTAATATTTTTGCTTTTGGAAGATTTTGACTTAAAGTCAGTGCGATTGTAGAGGTAAGACCTATTTCGGCTAAATCTCCACCTTCAATAGAATTAGTTATTTGTGGGTTACTCAACCAAAGGATATTGAGTAAATCGTCAGCCTTGATGATTTCTGGTTGAAACCCTTCTCTTAAATGAAAATTTTCACCTTCTAAAGTCGCTGTGTTATTAACAAACCACGCATTGACTTTATCAAAATCCTGAATACGTTTGTTTTTCCGTTCTTTTCTTATGAATAGAATGGCCATCGCATCGTGTAGAGCTGCTATTTTAGCTGACCTATATTCTAGCAAGATTTTATATTCATCTGTAAATTTTGCTTCGTTTTTTAATTTTTCAGTATACGGAATAGTTGATATTCCAAATTCTCTTAGCGAATCTCCAATATTATCCGCTATTCTCTCCAAGTCAATTTTAGAAAGATTTCTCCTCTCACAAGCATTGTATACATCTTCTGTGTTTACTTTCTTCTGTAAAAATGATTTGTCAAAATACTCTGCTTTTTTTTCAAGTAGGTTAGTTGTTTCATTTATAGTATCTATAAGAACTGTAACCTTGTAGCCTTGTTGTTTTGCTATTTTTAATAAGGTTCTGCAAGTATGAGTTGACTCTGGTGTATTCAAATCTAATAAGCCGACAATAAAATTAGTGTCTAAAAGAAGCTTTACCTCACGTTTAATTTCATCGGGCGCATATTCTATGTAACCAGATATAATTGAACCTAAGTAAATGTTCTTAATTTTTTCGTATACTGTCGGAATACGTTTAAAAAAATCTATGAACTGAGCCTCAGCAGTATAATCCTCACCATTAACATTTTGATTGTGAGAAATGTATTTAGAAAGATTAAATTTATTCTTCTCTATAAATTTAAATATTGACTCACTATTCTTTATATCAAGGTCTGAATTTTTGCAAAACTGCTTAAAAAGTTGTTCTACTTCTTCAATATCTCTTTCTTGTTCCTTTAAAACATCGTCGAATTCGTCAAAAGTATATTCATTGATGCTAAATGAAAGGTCTTTATGTAAAATAAAACGAGTAATTTCTTTATCATTTACCTCAATGCAAATGGCATCTAATACTTTTTTTAAAGCAGGGACTGGAAAGTCTAATCCGTAAAGTTCATCAGTTACAGCTTTTATTTCAAGGATGCTTTTTCCTTTGTGTATGCCCTTTGAGTTCATATAGGACAAAGCTCTTTTTACTAGTGGAATAAAAATATCTATTGGGCCTTTTGCTAAAGTTCCAGTATTTCTAATATGTGCTAAAAAACTATATGTGGTTGCTCTTTCTTTATTCATTAATGTTTTATTAGTTCTGTTTTTGCCTTATAGCTAACGTTTATCTTTATAAATCATATTCAATACTTCTTCCACAAACGATTTTACTCTTTGAATTTCTGGTTTGTAGTTTGAAGGATGTCCACATTTATTTCTCAAACCTAGACAATTATTTATTAATTCATTTTTCTGAAACTTACTAAAAACACCTATTTTTTCCGCTAGATGAATTGTTGTTTCGTCTTTTATATATTCAAAGCTGTCAATGTTTTTTATTTTTTTTGCTCTAGAGTCAATACTGATTAATTCTTCGTTTATTATGTTTAGTTTTTCTATTTCTAGTATTTGTTTTCTAATATTCTTTATGGCAGATGACCAAATAAAAATTACTCCAGCTCTTAAATTTCCATTTCTAAAGCAATCTATCCCTTCCAATAGATAATCGATTTCATCTAAATCTTTCAATTTGAAAACCAAAGATTCTAAATCATCAAAACTTTCAGTTTTTTCAGATGTGGTGATTAATTTATCATAAGGTGTAAAATTTATTACTTGTTCTTCGTGAATTAATTTTGAATATTGAAAATGGGAATCAAATTCCTTGATTTTTAGATATTCTAAAATTTTTATTAATGGGATTCCTAATTGATTTAGATGTTTAATGTATGAATATTTGAATGCTCTAGTTGTTATGTAGCCTTCCCTAAAAATAGGACAGCGTAAAATTCGAATTTACTAATTTTAAATTTTAAACTGTCACATGAAAAAAAGCAAATTTACCGAGACACAGATTGTGAAGATCCTAAAGGAGAACGAACAAGGAAGAAGCATCCCTGAACTGGCCCGAGAACTGGGAATCGACAAGAGTACCAATTATTATTGGCGCAAGAAGTATGGTGGCATGGAAGCGAGCCATTTAAAGCGGCTAAAGGAGCTTGAAGAAGAAAACCTTAAGCTAAAGCAAATGTATGCCGATGCTTCTCTTGATATTCGGATGCTAAAGGACGTATTGTCAAAAAAGTCCTAAGACCTTCCGACAAGCGATTCCGTGCCAAATATCTAATCAAACAGTACGAAGTGTCCGTTAAGCGGGCCTGTGGAGTTATGGGGATGACACGCTCTATGTGGTATTACCAAAGGAAGAAAAATGACAAAGAAGTCATTGACAAGCTTTCTGAACTTGCCCAGCAATTGCCCACCAGAGGTTTTGATGAGTATTATAACCGAATCCGTCGCGAAGGTCATAAATGGAACAGAAAACGTGTACTGAGAGTATACAGGAACATGAAACTTAAACTAAGGCGCAAACACAAGAAACGTTTGGCAACAAGGGTCAAACAACCTTTAGAAGCTCCAGTATCATTGAATATTTGTTGGAGTTTGGATTTTATGGGCGATGTTCTTGGTGATGGAAGAAAGGTTCGTGTGTTGAACGTTATAGATGATTGCAATCGAGAAGCATTACTGGTAGAGGCTGGATTGTCCTTTCCGGCCAGAGCGGTTGTAGAGGCCTTAGAGCAACTTAAAGAGGAAATTGGTGTTCCTAAGTACGTTAGATGTGACAATGGTCCCGAGTTTATATCAAAGACCTTTGCCAATTGGTGTGAAAGGAACTTTATCGAAATCAAGTATATCCAACCTGGCAAACCAATGCAGAATGGATATATTGAGAGATTTAATAGGCATTACAGGGAAGATATACTGGATGCTTATTATTTTGATGACATCTATCAATTACAAAAGTTAAACAATCAATGGAAGCACGATTACAACAATAATCATCCGCATAAATCCTTGGGAAACAAATCCCCTGTAGAATTTATGCCCAGATTTGAAGATGAAATAAATTTAATCTCCAAATCCGAGCGAGAAAGCAATTTTTTGTCGAATTTAGAGGTGTCCTAAAAAGGGATAGGCTACAGTTAAAGCAGGATTGAGTTCCATTTCTTTTAATGAATCAATCAATAATTTTCTAACACTTGTGTAAGAATACTTTTTATTCTTGTCATTTTGACTATAAATGAAATATGATTCTGGTTTATATTCTTTGTAGTAGTCTGATAATAAAGGAATAACTCTTTTTGATAAATAGGCTCTTCTCTTTTCATTTCCTTTACTGTCGTGTAAAATTATAAATGGATTTTCATCTTTAGAGATTATGTCTTGAATTTTAATTTCCAACAATTCGTTTGCTTCTAAACCACAAGAGTACATTAAAAGAAAAATTATTTTATGTTTTAAATTTTCTTTTCGGTCTATTAATTCTAACACATCAGATTGCTCAAAAAAATCCGCTGACCTTTCTGCTGAATCAGGAATTTTAAATGGATAGATTCCATGATTTTTATTATGCATTTGGTCAAAAAATATTCTGCATACAAAGATTAATGTTCGTAATGTTGTATGAGATTTTTTTTGATTAATTAAGGATTTAGCGTAGCTAGTTACTTGTTTGTTTGTTAATTCAGTTGGATTATGAGCAGAATAAAAATCAAAAAGTCTAAAAAGAGTATTCGAATAACCTCGAATAGTAGATTCAGCATATTTTCTTCTTCTGAATTCTTTTATTACTTTTTCTCTAATTTCCTCCATTTCTGTGGTTTACTCAAATGTTGCCTAACGTGTTCCTGTATGGAAAGTTGCGTGTTTGCGTGCGAGGATTTTCCGAAGGAAAATCGGAAGCCAGCAAACACGCAACAAACTTTGGTTTAGCTAAAACTAGCAATTTTTTATACACGGCCACTGGCTTTTCTTATATGTTGTAAATTTCATTTATTTCTAATTCATTTCTTATGGACTGAATTGTAATTAAAATCAAGTCAGTTGTATTTGATATAAAAAATGAAAGTAAAATTATTGTTAGAGTAAAATCAGTCCATTTATTTAGGTTAAGAACAAAAGCAAAAACACAAACAATTAAAAGAACTAGAAAAACAACCATATTAATTAAGCCTTTAATATAAAATTTAGGAAGCTTTCCGGAATTTAGTGAGTTCAAATAATAATGCTTTTCAAAAATTACTGAATCAAATTCAGTTAGTAAGTCTTTGAGTTCTCTTTTATAGTTTTGTTTATCAATTTGTCTTCCCGTAATTTTTTGAAATAGTTCATCAATCCTATTCATCCTATATCTTGAACAACCATTAAAATTAACGATGTCGTCGCTGGACCTGTCAAGAAAATACCAAAATGACCCAGCATATTCTTTATATCTAGCAATTTCCTCTAAGGTGTAATTTTTTGGATTAAATTCTGTGAAAAAGGTAAAACTGTTGTCTCCGTCTTCAAGTCCTTTTAGCGCAAGATATGCTTGTCCATCTGTTCCGTAAATTTCTTCACTAATTTTTGTAGACTCCTCATAAGTAAATTTTCTATGACCAGACAAATCGTAACCTCGATATTCCTCGTAAGTAAGATCTTCATATCTATGGTCAACAATAGATTTTATGTTAACATCATTAAATCTCCAAAATTCGTGTAATCCTCTGATTTGAAATGCTATTCTTCTTAAATAGGTGATTTTCGATGATAATATGTCTATTTTCTTTTTTCGTTCAATTTTAATTGACTTTTCTGCAAAAAGTTTTGAAAACAAGTAGGTTGCAATAATTGCTATAATTATTGATATTACAGAAATCAATGTTGAAAGAATTTCTTTTTTTTCAAATTGTTCTACATCTGTGTATTTAAGAAATATCCAAAAACAATCGAATGTTACAATAGGATAAATAAATATTCTCAAAATATCACTTATGATTGGTTTTTCGTTCATTTTTTCAGCTTGTGGCTAACGGTCTTGTATATGAAAAGTAGCGGATTTTACTCACGGACTTTTCGGTTTTGTATTGACGATAAATTTACGGAAATCACTTTGTTTTAAGCACTTAAACCGCTATTTTTTATATATGTTGTTAGCCACAGTTATTATTCTTTATTTAATTCCAATTGTAGTTGTTTGAACTGTTCGGCAAATTCTTCTGCTACTTTTCTATCATCAACAACTTCAACAGTTTCTTTATTATATTCAGCTCTTCTTGACCAATTATAAGAGCCGTGTATAACTTTCTGCAAATCAATAACACAAAATTTATTGTGCATTAAATTGTCATTAAATGCTCCAAACTTTGGATAGCCTTTTATGTTTAGTTTGTCCTTGTATTTATCGTATTTTTTCTTATTTATTTCGTCTTTACTCACAATAATTCGAACATCAATTCCTTCATTGCTTTTCTCAACAAGTAAATCATAAATTTCATCTAATGTAAACCAAGCAACAGCAATCCAAATCGTAAACTTTGCTTGTTTTATAACCTCAATTATTTTATTTTTTTGTTTTTCAAAAACGACTTCTACGTCAGCAGGTTGTTCAACAGGGTGTTGAACTATTTGAGGCACGAAATTTATTTCTTTAATTAAAAAACCACAGTTTGTCGGAAGTAATTGGTCACAATATTCCTTAAGTATAGCATGTGTTCTTTGATTTATGTTCGGAAGTTCTGAAATAGGAAGTGAAAAAATGATTGAACACCAATATGTATTCCATATCTTCTCTGTGAAATTACTGGTTTCTTGAAATGACATTGTACATTTTTTTAATAATTCAGTTATGTCATTTTGTTGTTTGTGTTCCACATATTCAATTAAGGTCTTAAAGAAGTCTTGTTCAGGTGGTAATTCATATGTGAAATCGCTCATTAGTGTTGTTTTTTTTAATTGTGGCTAACTTAGTTATATGGATTACTGACCATCATATAAGATTCTAATGGAGAAGGATAACAATACTTTTATAAATTATTTTCCATTCTTATTGTGTTTCAATATATCCAATAAGCTAATGTAATTACTTTCTTACAATTTAGCTAAAGGATTTTAGTTGGTTTTTAATTTTGACTTTCCAATACCATTTTTTTTAAGACCCTTTGAATATCAACATTATCTTTTTGGGGTATGAGAAACAGCTCTAAATCTTCCGAAGTATTAATTTGTTCATTTTTATCAATAAAACCATATCCACGATAAATGCTATTTTGAATCATAATAAAAGCCTCTTCATTTTCATGTCTACCTTGTTGTTTTAAGATAACATCTTTGGACATGTTTTTAAGATAATCTATGGCTTGATTAACACGAATATTATATAATGCCTTAGATTCAGTTTCTTTACAAACCCCTTTGCAAGATTTAATTGAATAATGCGAACAATACGTAACACCTTCTTGTAAATGACAGTATTTTGGACATAGATTAAATTGCTTACAAATGGATTCCATATAATAACGACACTCTTGAATACTATATAATATTTGTATGGCATGTGGTATTGATTTATGAGTATTATAAGCTAAATGAATAATGCCATTTCTATCTTGGTAACTAAATATGGCATAAGCTTTTGGAATGCGTTTGGCAGCTTCATTATATTTGGGGAAATGATGCTTAATAGCGGCATCTTCCATTAATAAAGCAATTGTTTCACTTCCTGAGAGTTCAAAATCTACATCAGTAGTTTCTCTAGATAGATTAAGTTCCTTTTCTATTTTACTGTAAAAATGGCTTAATACTCGCTTTTTAATATCTTTTGCTTTTCCAACATAAATAATTTTCCCTTTTTTATCCTTAAAATAATAAACTCCTGTAGCGTTGGGAAGTTGGTCAAAAGTTTCTTGTTTTAAATGTTGAGGTAGCGTAGTCTCTTTGGAGTCTTTTTTAAAAAAGGATTGAATAACTTCTTGGGAATTTGGTTGTTCTAATAATAATTTAAAAAGGATAACTGTGGCTTCCGCATCACCTCTGGCACGATGTCTACCAACAATAGGTATATCTAATGTATCGCATAATTTTCCTAGACTGTAAGATTTATGACCAGGTAATAATTTTCTGGATAGTCTAACAGTACAAAGTTTCTTTCTATTAAAATGAACTCCAATGGATTTAAACTCATTACGAATGACATTGTAGTCAAAATTAACGCTGTGTGCTATAAAAATGGCATCCTTAGTAATGGATAGAATAGATTCTGAAATCTCAGAAAATACAGGCGCTTTAGCAACCATAAAATCATCAATTCCAGTTAAAGTTGTTATGTAATCGGGAATGAGCCGTTCTGGATTAACAAGGGATGTAAACTCATCAATCAATACATTGTTTTCATATCTGAAAATGGAGATTTCAGTAATTTTATTTCCAATACCAGTTGTTTCAACATCGATTACAGTATATATCATTACACTAATTTTTCTAAGGCTTTTAGTTCAACACCTAGCTCGTTAAACATATTAATGATACTACTTAATTTAAGTTCTTCTTCACTGTACTCTTGTGTATTTATGCTACAAGTAAACTCCCATATTTCTAATACTTCATTGATGGGTACACTGTAATCATTATACTTTTTGTTGTCTGACATCAATAATAATGAATTATTAAAATCAATATTATTCATAATACGCTTATAGACCATACCATCATTCAATGTCACTAAAACATACGTTCTTCCTGTTTTTATTTCATTTCTATTTTCTACAAAGCGACCTATAACAAACGAGCCATCTTTCATAGGTAACATAGAATCTCCTTTTATGGGGAACGCACGATGTTTACCGGTGGGTAAAAAAGGCAACTTGATTTTTTGCAGTTGCTCAATGTATTCAGGGTCATCATAACCAGCCAAATAACCAGCTGAAGCTTTAATAGGAACAACCTCAATTAAATTTTCATTTTCAGAATCGACTACAATAGGAAATAGTACGCGTTGATTTCCAATTTCAATGAATGACGAATCCTTAGATTTGGTCAGATCATTTCTAAGTAAAATATCAATAGGTATTTTGAAGTAATCGGATATACCAATTAGAAACTCGATAGTAGGAGCGGAGCGACCTTCTTCATAAGAACCAATTTTAGAACGTGATACTGATAATTCATCAGCAAGCACTTCTTGCGTGAGGTTTTTGAGTTTCCTTAAATGTTTGATGTTTTTTGATATCATTTTCATAATACTACAAATATAAGCAATAATTACTTGAATATGTAGCTAATTTTGTGACATGAATAAAAATATTTTACATCTAGATTTAGATACCTTTTTTGTGTCTTGTGAACGCTTAATTGACAGCCGTTTACAAAAGAGACCATTGTTAGTTGGAGGTACTGGAGATAGAGGCGTAGTGGCTGCTTGTAGTTATGAAACTAGACGATTTGGTGTGCATTCTGGTATGCCCATGCGTTTAGCAAGACGTTTATGTCCGGAGGCAGTTGTTATAAGGGGAAATTCATCAATTTATACCAAACAATCACATTTAGTTACTGATATCATAAAGGAAAGCGTACCTGTATTTGAAAAGGCTAGCATTGATGAGTTTTATGCAGATTTGAGTGGCATGGATAAATTTTTTGGAAGCTATAAATATGCTTCTGAATTACGATCAAAAATAATCAAGGAAACTGGGTTGCCGATTTCTTTCGGCTTGTCTTCAAACAAAATTGTTTCCAAAGTGGCCACAGGAGAGGCTAAACCAAATAACCAACTTAGAGTTGATTATGGTTTTGAGAAGTCATTTATGGCACCGCTATCCATAAAAAAAATACCATCAGTAGGAGATAAGACGTATCAAATTCTAAGGAATTTAGGCATTGATAAAGTAAGTGTTGTTCAACAAATGCCAGTTGAAATGATGAGCAGTGTTTTGGGTGTAAATGGCGTCACCATTTGGAAACGAGCCAATGGTTTAGATAATCCGCCTTTAATTCCATTTCATGAACGAAAATCCATTTCTATGGAACGTACCTATGAGAAAGACACTATTGATATGGTCAAATTAAGAACGACCATTTTTGCAATGGCAGAAAATTTAGCATATCAATTACGGAGAGGTCAAAAATTGGCTTCTTGTATCAGTGTAAAAATTAGATATTCAGATTTTAATACTTATTCCAAACAGGTGAACATACCATATACAAGTGCAGATCATCTAATCATTCCTAGAGTTTTGGAATTATTTGATAGTTTGTATCAAAGACGTTTGTTGATACGGCTTGTGGGAGTTAAAATCAGTAATCTGGTAAGTGGAAGTTATCAAATCAACTTGTTTGATGATACAGAAGAGATGCTTAGTTTGTACAACGCCTTAGATACCATTCGCAATCGCTATGGAGATTTAAGTGTACAAAAAGCAGCTTCAATTGGAGCAAAATCTATTGGTGGCTCACATAATCCTTTTAATGGTGAACCTCCAATTATTTTAGCACATAGAAAACAATAATGTATTTAAATTGTCACACATATTATTCCTTGCGATATGGTACATTTTCAGAAGTTGAATTATTACAGCTCGCCAAAGAGAATGAAATAAGCACTTTAGCTTTAACGGATATTAATAATACATCGGCATGCCTTAATTTCATTCGTAAATCAGAGGAATTTAATATTAAACCAGTTATTGGTATTGACTTTAGAAATGGTACTAAACAGTTATATGTTGGGTTGGCAAAAAACAATCAAGGTTTTCAAGAATTGAATACTTTTTTATCGCATCACTCACACAATAAAATACCACTTCCCGATATAGCACCTACTTTATATAATGCCTATGTTATTTATCCATTAGAGCGTGTTATGCAATTAGAGAAAAAAACATTTCAGGAGAATGAGTTTATTGGTATTTCAATAGAAGAAATTAAAAAAATACCGTTTTCTATTTACAAATCATATATAGATAAATTAGTCATCCAGCAACAGGTTACTATTAGGAATAAACGAGATTTTAATGCACATAGATTATTAAGAGCTATTGATAATAATACACTTTTAAGTAAGCTGCAAAAGATAGAAGAGTGTCGTGAACATGATAAAATGATTCCTTTTGAAGATTTAAAACATAAATTTTCAGAGTTTCCTTTTATAATCACTAATTCAGAAGAACTCCTTAATAGTTGTGTTATTGATTTTAATTTTGGCGAACACAGAATCTCTCAAAATCAATCCCTTTATTTAAATACAGAAGAAGAAGATTATCAGTTATTAAAGAAACTTTGCGAAGACAATCTGCACAAACGCTATAGTAAACCGGACAAAAAGGTAAGAATACGTTTAGAAACGGAACTAAAAACGATTCGACAGATGAATTTTGTGTCTTATTTTTTAATCAATTATGACATTGTTTCTTATTCTAAAAGAATGGAATATGTGCATGTTGGTAGGGGTAGTGGGGCAAATAGTATTGTAGCCTATATTATTGGTATTACAGATGTAGACCCCATAGAGTTAGATTTGTATTTCGAGCGTTTTATAAACCCTTTTAGAGCGTCACCACCAGATTTTGATATTGATTTCTCGTGGAAAGAACGTGAGGATGTTACCGATTATATTTTTAAACGATTTAAAAACGTAGCACTTTTAGCAACCTATAATACCTTTAAGTATAGGGCAGTAGTCCGTGAATTGGGTAAAGTATTTGGATTACCAAAAGAGGAAATAGATAAACTAAGTTCAGGCAGTTATAATGTTAAGACTTTGGACGACATATCACAATTGGTTTTAAAGTATGGTGAGCTTATAAAAGGGTTTCCAAATCATTTAAGTGTGCATTCTTGTGGTGTGTTAATTTTAGAAAAGCCTATACATTACTATTCAGCTACCGACTTGCCACCTAAAGGATTTCCAACAGTTCAGTTTGATATGATTATTGCAGAAGATGTAGGAGTTTTTAAGTTTGATATTTTGGGTCAGCGTGGATTGGCTAAGATTAAAGAAGCTATAGAAATTATAAAATACAATCGACCTGAATTGCCACCAATTGATATTACACAAGTAGAAAGCTTTAAAAAAGACCCTAATATCAATAACTTATTGAAGCAAGGCAAAGCCATTGGAGCTTATTATGTGGAATCTCCAGCAATGCGTGGTTTAATGAGAAAACTACAAACACAGGATTATTTGGGATTGGTAGCTGCCAGTTCTATTATAAGACCAGGTGTTTCTAGTTCGGGAATGAAAAATGAATTTATAATAAGACAACGACAACCTGAAAAGCGAAAAGATGCCAATCCCATTTTGCTGGAGATAATGCCAGAGACCTATGGTATTATGGTATATCAAGAAGATGTGCTTAAAGTAGCCAATAAGTTTGCTGGACTCGATTTAGGTGAAGCAGATGTGCTACGACGAGGAATGAGTGGGAAATTTAGATCACGAGCTGAATTTGCAGCGGTGGAAGAAAAGTTTATTAATAATTGTAAAGCCAAAGGATATTCTGATGAACTGACTTTTGAAGTCTGGAATCAAATAAAAAGCTTTGCAGGTTATGCTTTTGCTAAAGGACATTCGGCTTCATATGCTGTCGAGAGCTACCAAAGTTTATATTTAAAATGTTATTTCCCTTTGGAATTTATGGTGGCAGTACTTAATAATGGAGGAGGGTTTTATAGTGCTGAACATTATATACATGAAACAAAAATGTGTGGTGGTATTGTTGAGGCTCCATGTATCAATAAAAGTGACCATCCCAATATCATAATAGGTAAGGTTATTTATTTGGGCTTTGGATATTTGAAAAGTTTGGAAGTATTAACCGTAAAAAGAATATTAACAGAAAGGCAGTTTAATGGCGCATTTATGTCTTTAGATGATTTTATTGATAGAGTTGTTATCAGCATTGAGCAATTAACCATCTTGATTAGAATAGATGCCTTTCGATTTACAAAACAATCTAAAACCGAATTATTATGGCAAGCTATATTTAAGCTAAATACCAGTAAGGCAAAAACTACACAATCAAAATTATTTAAACCAAACCATAAACAATTTAAGTTACCAAGTTTAAAAACAACTTGGATTGAAGATGCTTATGACCAAATGGAATTATTAGGTTTTCCTCTTTGTAATTATTTTGAAATGATAAATGATGAACTCATTGAGAACATTAAAGCAAAAGACATGGAAAAGTATATAAACAAAACAGTAGTGCTTTATGGTGTCCTTGTAAATACAAGATTTCATAAAGGTTCTAATGAAAAATTAATGCGTTTTTGCACTTTTACGGATAAGGAAGGGGATTATTTTGATACGGTTCATTTTTCACAAGTCGTAGATAAATACCCAATAAATGGTTTTGGAGTTTATGCGTGTTGTGGTAAGATAGTTGAAGAGTTTGATTTTTGTAGCTTAGATATAATATGGACTAAAAAGCTATCACTATTACAAGACCCAAGAAGTTTAAATTAAAAAGGAAACATTTTATTTTTTAACTTTAGCCTATAAAATAGTATTGCATGTGCTTTCATACCAGTACTCTTCATAAGACAAAAAAGCTTGAAGAACATTTTAAAGTGAATTTAAGCTCTGATAATATCCGCCCAATATTTGATAAGCCAAATTATCATTTAAACGGATTTGGACATCCTAATATGTTAGTAATTCCACAAGAGAAATCAGATGTATTAGCTCCAGGAGTTTGGGGTATTGTACCTTCAAATAAAGCCTCAAATGAAATTAAAGACTATTATAAAGAGGCTGTAAAATTTGGTGGAGGTCTTAATGCTCAATCAGAAAAGTTATTTAATCATTTTTTATACCGAGAATCAGCAATGTCTAAACGTTGTATAATACCTGTTTCAGGTTTTTTTGAACCTCATGAACATTTGAAGAAAAAATATCCTTTTTACATATCCCAAAAAGAGAAAGAACCTTTAGCGTTAGCAGGTATTTATTCTGTCATTGATACCTATATTACTTTTACAATTTTAACTAAAGAAGCATCTCCTATGTTTGCTAAAATTCATAATTTAAAGAAGCGGCAACCAGTGATTTTAGATGATGATGTCATTGATAATTGGTTGTCTTCGGAATTAACACAAGATGATATAAGAGAACTTGTGAATGGTAATTATCCAGAATCTAAACTAGACGCTTACACTGTAAGTAAAGATTTATTCAGCCCTAAAGTTGATAGTAATATTGAAAGTATTATCAGCAAAATTGATTATCAAGAGTTGAGCAATTTATCTCTTTAGAAAATAAAATTGTCAAAAAGGCGCTTTCTCCCTCAATCCTTTTTCAGCAACCTTCCATTGCTCGTCAACTTTTACCAATTTAAAGGTTTCGGGTTTTTCTTCATAGGAGGTTGAGAACCTTACCCAAGCAATATCGCCGTCAACAGTTTCTTCAATCAATTTAAAATTTGACGGACTATCATTACCAGGAGCAACCATAGCTTGAATTGCCATAAATGAAGCATAACTTTCTGGAGTGGTGTACTTTTTTAGTTTTGAATTGTCATTTTTATAAAAACTCTCAACAACAATCTTTGCCGTATCCGTATGTGATAATTGGGTTTGACCGCAACTCATTACAAATGAAATCAGTAAATAAATAATCATCTTTTTCATGGTATTTTAATTTGGGTTATTAATGATTTTATCTAATATGATAAGTTTTATATTGCGCTCTCCATTTTTTTCATTGAGTTCTAAAATGACCTTTCGTTCATCACTTATAGAAAACTTTGGAACTACATATACCAACTTTGCAGTTTGGTTTTCTTTAATTTTTAATGGAACATTATATTCAAAAACAGGTTTTAAATAAAGACTTTGTAATGATTTTTTCTTTCCTTTTTGGCGTGTTTGAATATTCAGGTTCAAGAAATTCACATCATAATCCAAAGACGATTTATTTTCAATAGTCATTACAAAATATAATTCGTCTTTGTCAAAAACGATATTTTCAATCTTCAGAATAATACCATCATGTCGTTTTTTAAACTTACCAATGAGTTGTCTTCTTTTAACCAGATAAGAACAAAAGCGCTCATAATAATTGGTTTTAAAGTCAAAGAGCTCAATCGGTTTATTTTCGTTATCAGCTGCCCCGGTAAATGGTTTTTCATTACCAATAGATGTCGAATCTGGCATGAAATAATTCAAAGTTTCAATTTGCTCTTTATACCTTACAATATACGAAAAAATTGAACCATTATTGTTGATTATCAGTAAATTGCTTTCTTTCCCTGGTGTTGCTTGGAGCAATCCAAAATACTGTTCTTTGTCTCTGTTATAAGTAAAAACGAAATTTTCTGAACCCGTAATGCCTTGACGGATTGGGTTAGGGAAGAATAAGGCAACATTTTTATGGTCATTAG
Organism: Flavobacteriaceae bacterium HL-DH10; assembly: GCA_031826515.1. Lineage (NCBI taxonomy): Bacteria > Pseudomonadati > Bacteroidota > Flavobacteriia > Flavobacteriales > Flavobacteriaceae > Thalassobellus > Thalassobellus suaedae. The sequence goes on from CP134536.1 coordinate 3,302,958, forward strand.
CATAAATGGTATCTATAACTGTTTTTGGTTGTGCTTTTACAAATGTAGAGACCAAAATAAAACTGAATAATATTAAGTGCTTTTTCATAATTTTAAATTTATAATTGTGGTTTTAAAATGAGTTTGTAGTTATTAACTATGGTAACTTTTACTTGCCGATTACTACGTTGGAATATTTTTTTTACACCCGTAACTTGAGGCACTCCGGCAATGTTAATATCGTCAACAGCATCTTCAATAACTTCGCTTGTAGCATCAGCCCTAAAATTGTTTTCTACATAAACGCCCTCACTGCCATCTTGAAAGTCGAATGCCTTTAATTTTACGGGTTGATGCAATATATTTTCAATGTCTATTATTACTCTATTAGGTTTAAAACTAATGAAGCCATAAACAGCGGTGTTCTTTGGAATAACTTGGTTATTGATGATAGCATCTTTTTCCAAACGCATTTTTAAACGAAAATCTTTCTTGACTATTTGGTTTCCGTTCACTACAACATATATCGTGGAATCTGTTTTTAAAATATTTGAACTTGTATTCTTTTTAGGATTAGATGCAAAGAATAGTTGATGCTCTAATCCAATTTCTTTTGGGGCTATGGTTTTGTAGTTATTCGAAATTATAGAATCGGTTTTCTTTTCGTAAGCTATATCTAAAGTTTTTGGCTTTGTTTCTCGATATTGGTTTTCAGTATAGTTTATCCTTCCCAAATTATAAATGCTATCAACAATACGTATTTTGTCCTTCTCCAATAAGTCTGGGTCATAAAAACCTAATGAATCTATTAGTTTTTCATCATAAATGCTAGGAGCATTGGTTTCGCGTACTTCTTTCAGGTCGTCAATAGCTTTTAACTTTGATGTGTAATTTTCCTGTTCTTGTTCAAGTTCTGGTACTTGGGTCTGTTTAAGATTATCATTTTGCTTTTCATCATCTCCCATTAGTAAAACAGAATAGGAAATAAGAAAGATTAAAATAACAGCTAATACAGATCCAAAAACGATTTTATTCTTTTCTATTTTCATAATTATTGGTGTCCATTTTGGACCTTTTTTAAAGTGTTTTCAAAGTAATTTGTAATTAACAAGCCGTGAGTATTGTTAGGGTAGTTACGATCAACAACCAACAAGTTTCCCGTTGAAACCAGCTCGTAAGTATCAACAATAGTTCCCCGGTTTATTTCAAAAACAGTTGTTGTTTTAAATTGATAAGGTTCAGTTTGAATATCTAGCTGCGATTCAATACTCAATACTTTTTGTATTAATGAATATTGCAGTAAACGATTATAAACCCCATCTGCTTTTTTTTGACGATAGAGATTATCGACAGAACTATTTCCAAGCCATAAAGCTTTTTTCAAATTCTTTTCATAATTACTAGCATCAATGTTGTAGAAGTAAGTATGAAATAATTCTAAGTGCGCTAAAGCTTCCACTTGAAAATTTTCTTTTTGAGTGACCCATTTTAAAGGGATAACGGTGCCATCTGTGTTGATTGCAAAGGCGTTATTGAGTGCTTTTTTATGAATATCATAAACGATCCATCCTGAAAAAGTACTAGAACCTAATGCAAATAAAACAACAGAAACAACAATGAATCGATTGATGTTCAAAATAGTATATATGTTTTTGTATGATGTTTTCATTTGAATTGGTTTAGTTTTAAGAAGTGAATAGCCTTAAAGTAAATGAGGTAGCACGCTTGTAGAGTTTGAATTTTAAAAACACAATAAATACCACTGAACCGAGCTGTACTACGGGAGCAAAAAATCGACTCCCAACATCAGTTCCGAAAAGGTTGACCCAAAAATTGGTATTGATTTCTGTGTAAATGGCATTGATAAACACATTCACTAAAAAGAAGGCAGGGACTAACATATAGACCGCCGCATAAAGTTTAAAGAAAGAGTATGCCATAGAACGAAACTTTTCAAAAACGGCTAGACTTAGTATTAATGGAAAAAAGGCTTGCATAATGCCCAAAAGAAAATAGCGTTCGGCTAAAAACAAGGGGTAAATGAATAAGTCTAAAATCCAAAGTCCAAGGCTGATAATAAAAGATATAATCTTCCAACCGTATAATGGTGTTACTAAAGCATCATATAGGAGTGCCATAGCTTTTTTGGTGGCTTCCAACACGCCCACATCTTCTTCAATAGGTATGTCTTGCATTTGAAGCGGAAGGAGCGCGGGAGCCGTATTACGGTATTGAGATTCAATGGCAACAAGAATCCCATCGAAAACACCTAGTATCTGCGTTGAAAAGATAACTAGGAGAACCACAGCAAAATTCTTCGCTAGTTCGCTTGGACTCAATCCCCAAGTGTAACCATCTTTATTGGTAACACCTTCATTATATTTTTTTAGGATATTGACTAAAAAGAACAGAACAGCAAGTGTTTTCATTCCTGCAATGGTATATTGTGAAAAATCACTGTTCTTTATGGTTTGAAATACCGTATCGATATATTCAAGTCCAATCCCTAAAAAGAATGTGGCTGCCATTTTTTAATAGTTTGTTTCTCGATTATTTATTTTATCCTGCATTTTTCTGAAAGAAATAATATCTCTGTAGCGCTCCGTTTTCTTTGTGATTTCGGCTACCATTTCTTTTGATGCTTCTTCTTTTTTAGTTAGAACATCGGCACGTTCGGCATCAGTCATTTTCAAAAAATCATTTGATAGTATTTGCTCTATAAAATCAAGATCTTCCAATGAGCTTTCAATAATAGAGTTGAACGAATCTGAAATTCGGGTAACTTCTTCAGGCTTGATATAAGGCGAGTTTAGAATATCTCGTAAATCATTTCTAACTACATTAAAAAGCTTTTGATTGTTTTGGGACAATTCTCTAACTGCTTTCAATTGTCGAATGACATTGTTTACTTTCTCAATATTATCTTTCTGTGTCTTTAAAAACTCCACTGTTTTTAATAATTGAGACGTTTGTTTTGCCGATTCAATAAGCGATTTGGCAAGACTTATAAAATTCGTATTGTCATAAACCGGCATACCTTGAGCGCTTATTTTGAAGCTAAAGAAGATTGCCATTACTAGAATTAAGATTGTTTTTTTGCTCATAGCTAAAAATTTGTTTTGGTATTCGTGAATCTTCGATTTCATAATTTTTTGTTTTAAGATGTGTATTCAGTGATTGCTTTTTCCATGTTTTGATGTTTTTCATAGAGTTGCATGATGTCTTCATTTTCTTTACCATCAGTCAGGTAAGCGGCATAGACTTGTTTAGGAACTTCCAACCTGAAAATGTTGCTCTCTTTGCCAATTTTGATAAACATTTCAGTATATTTTCGTGGTCCAGTTAAGTTGTTCTTAATGGACTTTAATTGATTTAAATCATGGCTGGAGAGATTCAATCGGTTTTGAAGTTCATGGTAACCTTTTTCATTATTTAGGCTGTAAATAACCTGAGTGTTTTCAAGGATACTTGCAGATGTCGAATTATTGGGCAATTGGTTGATGGATTGCAGAATGATGCCAATAGCACCATTTTGTTTTCTAATAGCTTGATAATAAAACTCCACACTTTCCAGTACGTTTTCAAATTTGAGTTGCTTTGCAAATTCATCAAATAAGATGATGCCTTTTTCAGCTCTATTTTTCCAAATGGTACGCTGTATGGCAGATTTTATGAGTTTCAACATAACGGACAAGATCTCTTTATTGTCCTTAACTTCATCCAGCTCAAAAACAATCAAACGTTTGTCTTCAATTTTATAGGTTTGGTCTTCGCTCACTTCAAAAAGGAAACTGTACAAGCCATCACCGACATATTCAGACATAATGTGCAGAAAGTTGGTAATGTTGAAATAGTCCTCATGGATTTTTAATTGCTCTAAAAGGCTGTCTTTATTCGTTTCAATAAACTCATAAAAACTATTTAGTGAAAAGTCTTCCGATATTTGGTGGTAGTAATGGCGCAATATTTTCTTTACCGAAACAGATTGTGCTTTTGTGACTTTTAAATCAGAAGCAAATAATTCAAACAGGAACACCGATAAATCTTCTAGACGTTCCGGAGTAAGATCTTCTATATTACCAATATAAAATGGGTTGATGCCTAAATTTTTGCCGCTTTCATAACGTAAAACCGTGTATTGCTTGGGGTATAGCTTTGCAAATTTGGTGTAAGAACCGCCCAAATCTATAACCACTAAGCGTACACCACTTTCAAAATATTGACGCAGAATATTGTTAGCTAAAAAGGATTTTCCTTCCCCAGTAGGTGCGAAAATGGCAAAGTTTCTAGCTTTAATGCGTTTCTTTTGTTCATCCCAAACATCCTTTAAAACAGGAATGTTATGTTCTCTATCGTTAAAAATGATACCCGTTTTATCAGATTTATAATTGCTATTGTTGATTAATAAACACAAAGCGTGTTTTAAATCAGTCACATATAAATCATCATTTGAGAAATTGGATGAGAAACAGAAATAACTATTTAGAATATAATTTTTACGTTCTTCACCACGAGGATAATATGGAATGATATCCAATTCCTTAAACTCAGTCTTGATTTTAGAAGCAATACGTTCTAAATTTTCTGGTTTTTTGTCCCAATAGATAATATTGAGATGACCACGAATAACCCGTGCTTTATCATCTGCATTAATTTGGTCGAGTATATGCTGAATTTTTTTCAGCACCACTTTATTCTGCGAACCAAAATTGGAACTCTTGTTTAGTTCTTCAACTTTCTTGTCTAACTGTTTGCGCCATTTTTGTTTATCATCTAAATAGATAATTTGGTTCACAATATGGTTTTCATTCAGTGTTAAACCCATACCGTCTATAAACCCTTGATGAAACACAAAATCGTCTGAAGTAAACTTTTCATTCGTTTTGCTAGTTTGGACACTTTCCCCGAAACATAATTCGCTATTGACTGAAAGTACGTCAAAATAATGCTCTCCAATATTGGTGCTATTTTTTTCCAAAAGAATGTCAGTATCAAAACCATGATTAAAACCGTTAAAAAAGTTATTTGTTAATGCGTGAATGCCAACGGCATCCATGGGAGTAAAAGTCATTTTTCTGCTGTTGTTTATGAAAGAAACAGAATCACTAACCGAGCCTATAAAAGAGCTTATGGTATCATCCATTTCTTGAACAATACTTTTTGATACTTTTCTAAAAGGATTTACATATTTACTATTATTAAGAGCGTTGTTCTTGGTTAGAATGAAAAACAAGTAGCACTGATGCTCCATAAATTCACGACCTTTAAAATGCTGATGTGTTGCTTTTTCCAAAAAGCTTTTGTTGGGTAATTGCTCAGAAGTATATTTCTTTTTTAAGTAAACATCTTGTTTATGAACCACACATCCGGTTGGAAGTGATTTAATGGCTTGAAACCAGGCACCATGGATATCTTCAAAATCTTTTTCTGAAAGCGAATAAATTTCTGGTAACGAGCCTTTAAAGCATAAAACAACATTGCCATTATTAGCAAAAACAACATGCTCTTGAATATCTACAATGGGATAATAGGACAGCAGATTTATTTTATTCATAAGTTGTTGATTTTTTATTGCTGATTATTTTAGGGAAAACTCTAGCAACTTGTAGTAGTTGTGGATTGTGGGCAAACTTTGTTAATGCTATATAAAGTGTTGTATTACCTATTAAAACACCAATAACAACTATAAAGCTGAACGAGAAAATGATAACCAAAAGTGATGCTACAATGGCAATCATCATAAGCGCAAAGAGTGAAATAGGCAATCCAAAAATAATCGCCCGTTTTCTTATGTTTTTATAGACTTCGTATTTCTTCATAAAGCTATTCCAATAAAACCCTCAATGAGGGTCATTATACCACGATGCTTATCAAGTAAGTGAAAATGCCTACTACCGCACCAGCTATGAGTACAAATACTAATACACGCGTAATGCCTTTTTTAAGGTCAGCATTCTCACCAAAGAAGTGACCAGCATTAAATAGAAACCCGATCAGGAAAATAACACCCAAGATGATTGGGAAAATGGTTCTAATGGTGTCTGAAACATCATTTACGGAGTCTTCAATACCTCCAATTTGCGCGAAGCTTGGAGCAGATAGTAATAACAGAAAAGTTGAAAGTAGAATTGATTTTTTCATAAGAAATAGATTTTAAATTTTTAGTATCCGTGCAGTACGTCATACTTCACCGTCTGCTAAGACTTTTGCGAAATCTATTATGAATTGAAGCTTATGGAAGAAAAAAACTAAACTTTAACGCAACTTCATGTTAAACTTTGGAAGATTCTTAATGTTGGGATTGATTTCTTGAATTTTGTTCAAACAAGAATCAAGATGAACATTTTGAAACCATTTTATAAAATACTATTGACCATGAGTCTATGTCTCATGGTTTTATCTCTTAATTCCCAAAATATGGAAGGCAAAAAAATTGTGGTTATTGATCCTGGGCATGGTGGAACCGATTCTGGAGCTATTGGACTAAATGGAATAATGGAAAAGGATATTGTGTTAAGTATTGCAAAGGAGATGGTTCGATTAAATAAAAATACCAAAAGTGATTTTGAAATCTATTTAACACGCTATAAAGACACATTAATTTCGTTATCGGACAGAACACGATTAGCAAAAACACTAAAAGCAGATTTATTTATTTCGTTGCATTGTAATCAGTCTGAAAATCCAAACGCTAGGGGTGTAGAAGTTTATGTGAATGCTATAGGTGGTAATTTTTTAAGGGAGTCTATTCAGTTAGCATATGTACTACAAAACCAAATGAAAATTAAGCTTGGTTTTGAAAGTAGAGGGGTGAAGTACGGAGATTTTCAGGTTTTGCGGGAAGTAACTAATCATTGTCCGACTGTATTGGTGGAATTTGGGTTTTTGAGCAATTGGGATGAAGAAAAATATTTCATTAGAAACGATAGACTTGAAATAGTAGCATTGATTATGCAAGAATTATTTAAAAAAGAGGAACTATGAAATATTATATCAGAAAGGTAAAAAAGAATAGTTAGTTTAAGACAAATCATAATGATATTTAAAGAAAGTTAATCCAAAAACTTATATTTATCATTGTAAAAATATTTAATGAAAAATAAGGAAAACATCTTTTTAAAAAGATTAAATGAAAACCCTGACTACCATGAATTTTGGCAAGATTTTCATGTGTACTGTAAAAATTTTGAAATACAAGATAAAGAGTATTTTGTTGAGACTTTGCCTCTTTTATATAATAGGATTAAGAATGATATGGCAAATTATGCTATATACGACGCAATTAGAAAATTTGCATTGGAAAAACCAGATGAAGCGATTGTTATATTAGAAATGATAGAACAAAAAGGGACATTAGAAACTTTAGATTTCAGTGCCTCAATATTTGGTGGTTTATCACAAAGTAAAACTAATTACCCTTATAAAGATAAAATCTTGTCTTTTATTATGAGCTCAGATGAATATACCGTTCATTCTGGGATTAGTGCAGCCTATCAAATCATGCTTGAAAATGAACAGGAAAAATTAAAGTTCTTAAATGCAGTCCATGAAAATTTAGTCAAAATTATTGAAAGGGATTCTATTATGAATTTTGGTATTATAGCTAGATTCTATAATAAGTATTTAAATACTATCATTAATGCAAAGGAAGTAGTTATACTATTATTAGAGAAAAAAAATGTAGATGTGCAAAACGAAGTGGCAAGGTCTCTCAATGCTGAATTTAAATTTGAAGACGATCCAGACTATTTTAAAAAAAGCTTAAATCTTTTGACTTTTACTGAAGTTAAATATCAAGGTATATATAGCACAATTAACTATAGATTAAAAGATACTTTACTTACTCAACCAGATATAATTATTGGTTTTATCAATAATTGGGTGCAGAACAATAGAGGAAAACTCAAAAGCATAACTGCTTTGGAAGTATTAATACACGAATTATATTCTAATCATCCTAAAACTATAGAAAAACTATTTTTAGATTGGTTGAATTCAGATAATAATTCATATAAAATTGCACTACAATTTGTAATTAGTGATTTAAGCTCTAAAGTCGATATTATTTGTCTTCCTAAAGAGTTATTAAAAAACTTATCAGAAACAGATTCACTTTATATAGTGTTTATGATTGTGGGCTATATTCTAGATTATAAGTATGCATCAGAAATGCTATATAATATTTTAGAAGTGAACTATAAAAATGAGCGAATAAGAAATCATATAGCAAGCCTATTCGCAAAGTATTTAATAATAAATTATTATTCAGTAACTGATATTTTAAAAAATAAAAGAAAAACTGCAAATAAAATAATATCTTCAATTATTGACCAAATTATAGATTCTTCAGAACATTACTACAAACAAGTTTCTGAGTTGGAATTAATAAACGAATTTGAACCTTCCGATAAACGAATGAACTATTTTTTGAAACAACAAAATGTTCAAATGCAAAAATTAATGGATGCTTCTGATAGAAAAAAAGATTCCTTTTTGGATATGCTTACTAGTATAAACCTCAGGGCTGGTAAGTCTTTTTTCTCAAAATATAAAGGGGAATATTCCCAAGAATCAGAAATGCAGAGCTTCAGAAGTAGTGTCGAAGTTGCTCGTGTTCAATATATTGATGAAATAGGGCAAGAAAAACTTAGGTTAATGTGGCAAAATATAAAACGAGATGAACTTCCTAACTAGTGAATATATAGCTCTTTTAAAAGAAGATGGTGAACTTGATGCGCTACTTATCGATATTTTGATAAGTAAAGGAATAACTCCTATTTCTAAACCTCAAAAAGGAAGACAATATGGTGTAGATATAGCCGCTATTGGTAAGGATAAAGATGGGTTAGAAAAATTATTTTTAATTACTGTCAAGCAAGGAAATATCACAAGGGTGATTTGGGATTCTAGTCCTACTAGTGTTCGCCAGTCATTAAATGATATAAGAGAAACATATATAAATATATCATTGACAAGAAGTCAAAAGAAACTTCCAAAAAAAATTATTGTAGCAACTAACGGTGAATTAGAGCAAACTATACAAACAAGCTGGGTGCAATACACTGAAACCTACAATAAAAATGATGTTGAATACGAATTTTGGGGTATAGATGACATATCTAAAATGGTTTCTGATAATCTACTTTCAGAAAGATTATTTAATTCAGAAATGCGTTCATTATTGAAGAAAACATTGGCATTTCAAGAACTTAAAGACTATGACTTAAACCATTATAACAAATTAGTAGATTTAATATTAGAAAAGCCCATAAAAACAAAAAAACCACTTCTTAAAAGATTAAAATTATTACAGATATGTTTAAGTATTGTTTTTAAATGGGCAGAAGATAACGGCTATATTAAATCAGCAATATATGCTGCTGACAAGACTATTTTAAAATCATATGAATGGTTAAATAGTCAAGGTCATTTTAAAGAAAAATTTAGTCATTTAGAATTTTACAATATTCATTTGTTAAGGCGTAAAATAGGTATTGCCTACTTTAACAAAGTAAACGAACATTATTTTGTTGAACATAGTTTACAACGCTATTCTCGTAATCAGATTGAGTACAGCTTGACAGTTTGGGAAGAAATTGGTATAATTGCTAACATCGGATTGACAGAAATAAAACATTATCAATATCATTTCGATCCTAAAAACCCTAGTTTTAGTGATATTTATGAAAAGTCAACTATAACAATTGCAGAAACACTTATTTCTTTAATTAATACAAATCCACCATCTCATTATCCTTTATATGATGACCATATTATTGATATTGAGCCAGCTTTAAGATTTTTGTATTTGGTAGGTTTTAAAGAACAATGTGTAAAATGGTTAAGGAGATTAGTTGTTGGCATTCATGATGCTAAAATATTAAAAGATTTTTTTCCCCTGTTCAGGTCAAATTATGAAAACTTAGTGGATTATTATATTGGTTCCAAAGAACAAGATGAAAAATCTTCGATGCTTCTTACATTGCTAGCTGATTGGTCTGCAATATTAAATAACAAGGAGGCTTACGACGACCTTCAAAAAATTATGGAATTATTTGATAATAAATTGAACTTACAAATTTGGTTTCCAAAGTCTGAAACAGAAGATTATTATTTAAATTATGGCTATAGCAGAAAGTCGGGTAAAGTTAAACATTCAATTACTCTCTATAGTTTAATTGAAGATTACCAAAAAAGAGGTTAAAGAAGAAATTGAACTTTTTACTGTAGAAAAGGATTTTAGTGTTCTAAAGTTTGGTTTTGATTTAATTTTTACAATAACAAGTAGATATCATCGAGAATTACCATTTCCTTTTTTGTGGCGAAAATTTATCAATACTTAATAATATTTTTATTTAACTTCCCCCAAACCAAAGGATGTTCGCTAGCAGCAATATTTTTATTAGTTACAGATTTATAAACAGACCATTGTGGTCGGTTTTCTGGCCATACCCCTTTACGGTTTAATCCACTATCTTCCATGGTTTTAAATAGGGCGGGAGATAGTAACATATAATCTTTTTGCTTGATGTTAACACCTTTTCTATACGCTCCTAATCGGTGGTAAGTAGCATCATTTCCAGCATCACAATCTACCTCAAAAGACAAGTGTTTCGTAATATCTTTTAAATTGGTATGTTGGAGCAGGGGCGATAAAGAATCGCAATAGGACGGCGCATTAAGAGTTCCTGCAATTATGATATTGGTTTTATCTTCAGCTATCCGTTCCTGGTAGATGGTTGCAATGTAGTTTGCTTGTTTTTTTCTTGTGGCATCTGTGAAATCTTTGTCTTTTGTTTGCTTTTGTAATTGGGTTGATAAAATATAAATGGTTAAATTATTTGGTGTTAAAACTTCATATTCAACAAGGCAATTTATAGGATGTGTTTTTATTGAAACTAGTTTGTAATCCTTACGGAGTAAAATACCCAATTCCAAACCTTTAAGTGTATCACTTTGTACAACAAAAGATTGTGCGTAAGGTTTGCAATTAAATTTTGGCAAAATCAATTGGTTGAATTCTTCCAAAGACGCTCTATCTTCAATTTCTTGAAGCAATAATATATCCGGATTAACAGCTGCAATAACGCGTGCTTTGTTATCAGTAGCTTCAGGTCTAATTGGAGTGGTTTGCAATTCTATCCAACCATTCCATTTTGTGAGGTCGCTGGCCTTGGAATCGGTGGAATAGTTTAAGCCTTTCATATATAAAAAACCTGCTTTTCTACGCAGAACAGCATAAGGTCGCGGACTGGATTTTTCAAAACCTGTTAAAAAGGAGAGTTCCCGAATGCGGGTTTGATCTACTAAAGAAATGGAAGGTTTTCGCATTAAATCATCAAGCTCGTTTATCCAATCGGTTAAATTTTTTCCGAAAGGTTTTTCTAATAAGCTTTTATCGCGATGAAATAAATTCTGGACGTTAAAGGTTGCTATTTTCATGATATTTTGGTTTTATTTTCGTTTATCGTTTGTGTGCTTGTCAAAAGCAATGAGGTTGAATAATTGGCGCATTCTACTCCGTACTCTGTTTCCGTACAAATGTTCCAATTCCTCGGCATTCAAGTTTGTTGTGGCATGGGTTTTTATGTTGTGTTTTAGGAAAATTTCATATCGGGATAAGAGTATTTCTCCCATGACATTGCAATCTTTTCCATAATGCCTGCCAATGGGTTCAACACCCAGATCATCAAAACAAAAAAACTGACTATTACCATAATCTTCAATGGTTTTGTAGCCTACATGGTTAAACCCGAAAACGATGTTACGAGAAGGTACTACAATGTATGGACGTTGATGTGGGACAATGAATTTTAAAAGTCGCATCAAACTGGTTTTGCCACAACCAACTGGACCAGAAAGTAAGATGCCTTTGTTTGGATCGATATCATGTCGCTCGCAGTTCTCAATGTCTTTTATAAAATAATGGCAAAGTTTCATAATGACATTATGGTCTTCTTCGTATATTTTAAAATGCTTACCAAAGAGTAGTTTTCCTTTAGCATCCAGATAAATTAGTATTTTCTGAAAATCATAGGTAACAGCTTTTCCATCGAATGTACCAATGGAAAATTCTACACCACCTTCGGTTATTTTAGAGGGGTTGACCATAATCTTTGATTTTAGTGGTTTTAAGGTTGTCCTTGTTTTGAGACACTGCTTCAACCTTTTCTATTTCATTTGCTTTCAACATCCAATTTTCAGCGGTTGCGTGCCAGTTAACAATTTTTATTTTACCACCGAGTTTCCATCCAATAGATGTATAATGATTGTAGAATTTTTTACCTTCAATAGCAGTCCATTCTTTTTTTATAAAAAAATCTAAAACTTCATTTTCATTTTTAGGCAGCTTAGTTTTAATACTATTTTCTATTTGTTTATTAATGTTTATATTAGGTACTAATGCTTGTCCCACAGGTTGTTCATTGCTTGTCTCTGTACTTGTTTCACTACTTGTATTAAATTTGAGTATCTTAATTTGACTTCCTTTGTATGGATTATGCGATGGTAAATAGTGTATATATTTCCAATCATTCAAGTTTTTAAGACATCTGTGATATGTTGCCTTAGATCCTATTTTTCCCATTTTCATCACTTCTTCACGGTTTATGTAAAAGGTTTCTGGGAATCGATTGATATTCCAAAATTGAAAAAGCGCCATGTATAAGCTTATGTGTGTAGGATTCAGATTAGAATCCATAGCAAATTGCTGAAATATGGCGTTGAGATGTTTTATATAATTCATACATCTTTACTCAATTTTATTTGAACTCTATTTGCTATCATAACTTTCTGGATTTCATCGGCTTCATAAAAATTGATACCTCCCATTTTAGTGTGTGGAATTGTGCCATTCATTCTTAAATTTTGTAGAGTTCCAGCACTAATGCTCAGTAAATCCATGACTTCAGACGATTTTAAATACTTCTTTAATCCTGTACCTGATTGTTTTATCAGCAACTTTTTAATATCACTGAGTAATTCAATTTTAAAATCTCTTAGGTCGTCTGTAGTGATGATACTTGTTGGCATGATTGGATTTATTGCATTATTATTTATGATGGTATTTGACTTTCATTTAGCAAATTTGATAAGTTTTGATGGTCTTTAAGCAGTAGTTTAACCGTAGTCGGGTCAAAATTTAACAGTTTTAAAAATGATGGATTTTGCTGGGTTTTGAGGTCCTTTATAAACTATTTAATTTGAATAAAGGAAAAAACCGCAAAGAAAATAGCGATTACAGGAGGTATACCCGACTATGGTGATTTTGAAGTATTAATCCTCAGAATTATTTATGTATGTAAGTAGGCCTTGCGATAGGTCATCTAAAAATTTTGTACGACTCATTTTCCTTGTTTTTATTTCGGCAAATGTTTTGTAACAATCCCCAATTTCAAAATGTAAAACTCCTTCAAGAACTTTAGCAATCTCCTTGATATCAGATTTGCCATTATTGATGACTCTACAGTGATGTAGTGCATAAATTAATTCAGTTAAATCTGTTTTTGTTGAAGTCCATTGTAGTTCCACCTCATTCGTCACCTTTAAATCGTTGTAGTGTTTTGATTTTTTAGAGTTAACTAATCTGTTTTGGAGGTAAGAAATAAAATTATTATATGCTGTGAGTTTACCTAATAACATATCATATGGTGTACAGAAATCTGGATCTTGGAAGTAGAATTTTGAAGAAGTAATAGGAAGATTATCAAAATAATCCCTTGTAAAGTATTGCTTGTCAAGATGTGTTTGGTTTGACTTTATATATTGTGCAAAGTCCATATTGTACAGAAAAAAACGATTTAGTTTGCTCATTTTCTTTTTTACATATTTTCGTTGTTGGTTTAAATCTACTTTTGGAAATTGAATTTCGAAAGAACGGATTTCTGAGTAATAGATAAGTTGAGTCAAGGGAGTCTGTTTTGTTCTTTTGAAAAACTCAATTTCTTTATCAATTGATTGAAATCCGTTTTTAACAACTTCTTTTTTGTAGTTATTTAGATAATTTCGGCAGATAATAATTGATTGATTGGAACGGTCAACAATGTTATTGGATTCATATTTTACATCATCCAATTTCTTAATAAGTTCTTTATTGTTTTTTTCAAAATCCATTGCGATAAACTAATGCAGAAATAGTAATTAGTGAGAGGAGTTTGAAATTTATATGACCATTATAGGTGAAGGAAATGAGAGAAACAAATTTCGTTCATTTTATAGGCTTCAATTGATTCGGTTTATTTTGGATTCACTATTTCTTAGAACAATTTGTTAAAAATATCAATAAAATCAAATCAAAACCTGTGTATTTTGTGTGTATTTTAAATGTGAATTTTCTTCACATTTATTAATTATTTACTATTTTCTAAATTTTTTCATCAAGCCTTCTCTATTAGAAACCTTTGATTTTATAAAGATATTAGAGGCATGTTTTCTAACTGTACCATAAGAGATAAACATGTTTTCAGATATTTTTTTATAACTAGCTCCTTTGATGATTTGGATAGCAATTTCATTTTCTCTGTTCGTAAAATTGTATTCTTCACCAATATTCCGTTTTAAAATATAAGAGTTTTTTAATCTATATATATAACTGTTTACTTCCATAGTTGTAACTAAAAAAAAGGCCATGGTTACTAATGGTTGGGTTACGGGTTGAAAATCTCCAAAGTAGGTTAGTAATGGCAAAAGAATTATAGATAGTATAGAAGTTAAACCTAAATAGGTTTGTATTTTGAAGTAACGCTGGCGCTTTACTTCTTTTTTGATAGTCATAAAAAAGTAAATAAGGAATGTGACGGATAAGAATATTGGAATAATCAAGAATAGACTTCTAGCAAAATCAAGAGACTTAGTATAATAATAAGGTACGATGAAAAGAAATAAAAAACACAATGATAAAGCAACTGCAAGGTTTTTAATTTTGAAAAATGAATTCGGAGTTATTATATTAAATTCCTGATATAAATACCATACAAGATAGATACACATAAAAATTGATATGCTATAAGTGGCAATGTATTGAAAAAATAATGGACCGGGCAATGATTCATTGGGCAATAAGCCATTCAGCAAATTATATAGTAAAAAGAGGATAGCTAGATATAGATATCTGTAAGATGTCCTATTTGCTTTTTTCTTGTTTAATGAAATTTTGAATATTTGATAGATGATTATAATACTAATAACAATGCACATGAAAAGTACAATCCAATGCATTGATGAGGAATATTCATACTCTGGGGTATAATGATATTTTTTTTGTATAATAATCATTAAAGTGTTCAATTACAAAATATTAATATAATATTTTATTTGCAATTAAAGAAGTTTTATCTTAGTATTAAATAAAAACACCATGATGCTTTCAAAAAAATATCCTCTAGGTTTTTACCCAACGCCATTGGAGAAGATGGAAAACTTATCAAAAAAATATCCTGATTATAATTTATATATCAAGCGCGATGACAATTCTGGATTAGCGTCTGGAGGTAACAAGGTAAGGAAACTACAATTTTTTATTTATGAAGCCTTGGATAAAGGATATGATACAATCATTACGGCAGGAGCTCAACAATCCAACCATTGTAGGCAAGCCGCAGCAGCATGTGCAAAGTCAGGTTTAGAATGCCATTTATTGTTAGGTGGCAATAAACCAGAAAATTACACAGGTAATTTATTGCTTTCCCATTTACTGGGTGCCAATATCCATTTTACTGGTGACAATAGAAAGGGTGAAGATTTATTTTCTTTAAAGCAAAAATTAGAGGAACAAAATAAAAAAGTCTATGTAGTACCGTATGGAGGCTCAAATTTACTTGGCGCTTATGGGTTTGTAGATGCTGTAAAAGAGTTAAAAAAACAACTATCCGACTTGAACTTGAAGATGGATTATATATTCTTTGCTTCTAGTTCTGGTGGAACGCAGGCTGGACTCAAACTTGGAACAGATTTATATGGACTTGATGTAAAGTTAATGCCCATAAGTATTGATAAATTGGGTTACGGAGATGTAACATTAGATAAAGCCGTACTGGAACTATTGCTTGAAGGACAGAAAACATTGGGTATTGAAAAAGCATACACAATTGAAGATGCGACACTAATTAGAGGCTATGATTCAGAGGGATATGGCGTTGTAACGTCAAATGAAAAAAATGCAATAAAAGAATTAGCCCATAGCGAAGGTATTTTACTTGATCCAGTTTATTCGGGAAGGGCATTTTATGGGATGTTGGATCATCTCGAAAACAAAAAATTAAAAAAGAATTCCAATGTTCTTTTTTGGCATACAGGAGGTTTACCAGCTAATTTTTTCTATTCTAAAGACTTAATATAAGAAAATAATAAGAGTTTAATAGAATTTGATATGATTTGTGCATGTTTGGTATAACAGCGTAAAAAAGAGCAAAATGTTTTAGCTATGTTTTAGCAAATAAAAAAGTCAAGAAATTTTTTTCTTGACTTTCCTTTGTTTATCTTGTAGCGAGAGGGGGGCACGATCCCCCGACCTCCGGGTTATGAATCCGACGCTCTAACCAGCTGAGCTACCTCGCCATAATTTGAGGCTGCAAATATAAAAACATTATTGTTGTACGCAAACAATACTAAGGGAAAATATTATTAAAATTATTGTTATACTTATCAATTTATGTATATATTGGCAACATAAACTTAAAGTACTTTATGGACGATAAAATTAAATTTGATATAGAATTCCCAATTCAAGCATCTCCTCAACTGTTATATCAATACATATCTACACCGTCTGGTTTATCCGAATGGTTTTCAGATAATGTAAATTCTAGAGGCGAGCTGTTTACTTTTATTTGGGATGATAGTGAAGAACAAGCTAAATTGTTAAGCAAAAAAAGTGGCGAGCGTGTTAAATTTAGATGGATTGATGACGAAGAAGAGGGGTTACAATGCTATTTTGAAATTAGAATTCAAGTAGATGAAATAACTAAAGATGTATCATTAATGGTTACAGATTTTGCTGAAGAAGATGAAGTTGACGAGTCTAAAATGCTTTGGGTGAATCAAATTTCTAGTTTAAAACAAGTATTAGGTTCAGCTTAAAAATATAAATATATTTTAAAGTATATTTGCCCACTCTTAATTAATGATAAGAATGGGCTTTTTTTATGACAAATTTTAACGAAAATATCTTAGACAACAATACACTATTATCTATTCAAAACAGAGGTTTTACATATGGTGATGCGCTTTTTGAAACTATTAAAATATCCAATGGTAAGTTGTTGTTTTGGGAAGATCATTATTTTAGGTTGATGGCATCTATGCGAATTATGCGCATGGAAATTCCTATGAAATTTACCATGGAATTTTTAGAAGCTCAAATACAAAAAACTTTAGATTCTAATCAATTAGGTAATAAGTCTTCAAGAATTAAGTTAACCGTTTTTAGAAACGAAGGAGGCTTGTATTTACCCAATACAAACGATGTGAGTTTCCTTATTACTGTAAAAGCTATTGAACATGATTTATATGTACACAATGAAGGTTTTTACGAAGTAGATTTGTTTAAAGATTTTTATGTATCACCAAGTTTATTGTCAACTTTAAAAAGCAATAATAAAGCGTTAAATGTTGTTGGAAGCATTTATGCTAAAGAAAATAAGTTACACAACTGTTTTGTTTTAAATACCGATAAAAAAATTGTGGAAGCGCTTAACGGAAATGTTTTTTTAGTAAAAGGAAATATTATAAAAACGCCACCAGTTAATGAAGGCTGTTTAAAAGGCGTTATGCGAAAACAAATTATTGAATTAATAAATGGTATTCCAGAATATGAATTGGTTGAAGATTCTATATCACCTTTTGAACTTCAAAAGGCTGATGAAATTTTTATAACAAATGTTATTGTAGGGATACAGTCTGTAACAAAATATAGAAAAAAGACGTTTACAAACGAAGTCGCTATAAATTTATTACAGAAATTAAATATAAAAATAAGATTAAATTAATTAAAACTTGGATTTTCTGGTGCATTAGACCAAATACTATACTCGCCACCAAATTCTAGCATTTTTTCTTTCCAAAAGGTTTCATAATCCTTTTCTATAATATTCTTTTTATAAATATTTTCTGTTACAACCCAAGAATTCGCTTTTAGCTCTTCTTTTAATTGATTGGTATCCCAACCCGAATACCCTAGAAAAAAACGAATATCATTTTCTTTTATGGTATTGTTGGCAATTTGTTCGGCAACTTTACTAAAATCACCACCCCAAAAAATACCTAAAGAAATTTCTATACTGTCAGGTATTAAATGTGGTATTTTATGAATAAAATACAAATTATCCTGTTCTACAGGACCGCCATTATACACTTTAAAAGTAGCGTCTACTTCTGGTACTAAGTCATTAATAGTGTATTCTAAAGGTTTATTTAATATGAAGCCTATAGATCCTTCTTCGGTGTGATCTGCTAATAAAACAATAGAGCGGTTAAAAGAAACATCGCCAATTATTGCAGGTTCTGCGATTAGTAAATCACCTTTTTTAGGTTTTGATGTTACCATAATTTTGAGGAATTAGTAACTAAATCTAGCATTTATTTATTTAATAAGCAACTGTTTTGCTAATATTAAATAAAAAAGCCTTCAATAACTTGAAGGCTTTTTTTGAATTATTAAGAAGTAAATCTTAGTTTACTGCACTTGATAAATCTGATCCAGCTTTAAACTTAACAACGTTTTTAGCTTTAATTTTTATAGTAGCACCAGTTTGAGGGTTTCTTCCTTCTCTTGCAGCTCTTTTAGATACTGACCAAGATCCAAATCCTACTAAAGAAACTCTGTTACCTTTTTGTAAAGCTCCTTCAATTTCAATGATTGCACACTCTAAAGCTTTTTTTGCAGCTGCTTTAGTGATTCCTGCGTGTTCTGCCATTGCGTCGATTAAATCTGTTTTGTTCATAATGTAAAATTTAATTATTAATAAATTGGTTAAACATTTTTGTTAAATCCTACTACAAATTTATACGGATTATGCAACCATGCAAGTAATAGCAAGGGAAATACCTAGTATTGTTGATAACTTACTGCTTTTGTTAATAAAGGCAGTGTATTTTGTCGAGTTTTTTAATATATCAGTGTTAATAAGGGTTTAGAGCATTTTTGCGTCTGCTGCAAATGCATACCCATTTAATAGCGATTTTATATCCATCATTTTTTTTCCTGGAAGCTTAATTTCTTCAATAATTATGTAACCATTTGTTACTGCTACTTTTAATTCTTTTTTCGTAGATATAATACTACCAATAGCGGAGTCATGATTAGAATACTCTTTTCTAGCAGCATAAATTTTAATATCTAATTCATCTTTTCCATTAATTAGTGTACACCAAGCAGCAGGGTACGGACTTAATCCACGAATCATATTATATATATTGTCTATGGTATCGGTCCAGTTAATTTTACAATTGTCTTTGTTAAGTTTGTTAGCCGTTTTAGTTTCAGTAGTTTCTTGTTGCGGTGTTGTTTTTACAGATCCTTTTTCAATTAAAGCTACGGTCTTTAAAACAAGTTTACTTCCAAGTAGCATTAATTTATCATGCAGGCTTCCTGCATTTTCTTCTGAATCAATTAAAATATCTTCTTGTAAAATCATTTCTCCCGTATCAATTTTTTCATCAATAAAGAATGTTGAAACTCCCGTTTTTGTTTCTCCATTTATAATAGCCCAATTAATTGGAGCAGCACCACGGTAGTCTGGAAGTAATGAAGCATGTAAATTGAATGTACCATATTCGGGCATTTGCCAAACAGCTTTTGGTAACATTCTAAAAGCGACTACAATTTGAAGATTAGCATTTAGCGCTTTTAAAGCTTCTAAAAAATCTTCGTTTTTTAAATTTGTGGGTTGTAATATATGTAAGTTTTGAGATTTTGCATATTGTTTAACGGCACTTTCATTTAGTTTACGTCCGCGACCTGCAGGTTTATCGGGTGCTGTAATAACGCCTACAATATTGTATTGGTTTTCTACTAGTGCTTTTAATGTAGTAACAGCAAATTCTGGCGTACCCATGAATACAATTCTTAAATCTTTCATTTTTTCGTATTTATTGTTTTTATATGTCAGATGTAATTCGCTTTATAAATGACTTAATTTATATGTGTTTGTTTGTGTGATAGAAACGATATTATGTTCTAACAACAGTTTTAAAACTTTTTTAATATCTTCTTCTGTTGCATTAATATTAGCGCTGATTGCTCGAGATGATAAATCGCCATTTTCTAATAATTCTATAATACGATTTTTTAGTGTGCTTATATTTTGAGGTTTAATACTTTTTTTTGAACTGATACAAACCGAGCAAATGCCACATGGTTTCATGTCTTTTTCACCAAAATAAGCGAGTAGTTGCATACTTTTACAAACCGAATCATTCTCAACATAATCAAGCATAGCTTTAACTTGCTGCTGTTTTAATTCATTTTGCTGCTCGATAATTGAAGCTATTCTGTTGATGGTTTTATCATCTTCTCGAGGTTGTATAAATGTAACTTGTGCATCTGTTTTAGATAAATGAAGCGTTATTATCCCATCTTTTTCTAATTGTTGCAACGTATTAATTACAATATTTTCTTTTACCGATGCTCTTTCTACTATTTTAAAAAGGTTAATGGTAGTGTCATGATCAAAAATACCACCATACATTCGAAGTATCGATTTTACTATTATGTTGTAATCTTGGTGTGTTTCTAAATAATTAAAAAGCGAAGCATTTGATGTAATAAATTGAACAGATATTTTATTTTTAAATTGTTTAGAAAGTGTAATAATACTATTTCTATCTAGTAAAAGTAAGGCATTGTAGCATAAAATACTTGCGAAATTATAGGTTTTGCAAAAAGTATTAAAGTCAAAATCAAATGTTAAATATTCACCTTCACCATAGGATATTTGAAAATAATTACACAGTTTTCTATACACTTGTTTAACCAAATCTACATTGGGTAACACCTTTAAAAACTGGTTTTTAACTAAAATTTCATCGCTATTATTTTTTAGAATAACAGCAAAAGCTTTATCGCCATTTCGCCCTACACGACCAGCTTCTTGAAAGTAGCTTTCTATACTTTCTGGTAAATTTAAATGGATAACAGTTTTAACATCGGGTTTATCAATGCCCATTCCAAAGGCATTGGTAGCTACCATAACTTGTTTTTGGTTATGAATCCAAGCATCCATATTACTGTCTTTATCATTGTTTGCTAGTCCGCCATGATAAAAGGTTGCAGATATATTTTTAGATTCTAAAAACGAACTGATTTCTATGGTAGATTTTCTGTTTCTAACATAAACAATAGAAGATGCCTTGTATTTTTTTAAAATAGTTTCAAGTCTGTAATGCTTATCGTTTTCATGAAAAACCATATAGCCCAAATTGGGTCTGTAAAAGGAGTGTTTAAATATTTTAGGCTGAATAAAATCGAGTTCTTTAACAATATCATTTACAACATCAGGCTTTGCTGAAGCCGTTAACGCAATAACATTAACCGTAGGTTGTAATTGGCGTAATAGTACAATGTTTTTATAAGCGGGTCTAAAATCACTTCCCCATTGCGAGATACAATGGGCTTCATCTACAGCTATTAAATTAACGTTCATTTGCCTAATACGTTCTTGTACTAGCTCTTGTTGTAAACGTTCGGGCGAGAGGTATAAAAATTTATAATTTCCGTAAATGCAATTATCTAAAAGCGTATCTAATTGACTATATGTAATACCACTGGTTAAGGCCATAGCTTTAATCCCTTTGTTGTTAAGGGATTCTACTTGGTCTTTCATTAAAGCAATAAGAGGTGATATAACAATGCAAATTCCTTTTTTGGCTAGCGCAGGGATTTGAAAGCATAACGATTTTCCGCCTCCAGTAGGTAGCAATGCAAATGTGTCTTCGCCTTCAAGTACAGCATTAATAATAGCCTCTTGGTTAGGCTTAAATGCTGTAAATTTCCAGTAGCGTTCTAATATGTTAATGGGATGTTCCAAAAAAATATATTAAAGATAGTTGATTATAAAATCAATACGTTTTTCAATGGTTCCAAAAGGAACTTCAATAATATTATATGCTAAATTTTTATAAACATGTTTTAATGCTTCATGAATTTTAACAGCTTCCTCAAAAGTTTCAAATCGTTCGTTATCAGATTTGTAAATAGCTTCCCAGGGCGGAAGCAAAAAAATGTGGTGATATCTATTTGTATCGCATATTTTTAAAAATTCATCATCATATTCTTGATTAAAAAAAGTCATATAAGCTAAAACATCAGGAATACCTCGATCAAAGAAAACGAGCGATTCATTTAAACCAGCCGCTTGTTTAAATTGGTTTAATCTACTGTTTAATAATTTGGTGTTAAAATCTAGTGGGTCGTTCACAAAGGCAATAGGGTTTGAAATTTGTGAGTCTGCTTCAACATCGTTTTTAGCTTCTAAAGTTAGTTCCCGTATAATTTCATCAAAACAATGATAATTTTGATTTTTCAATTCATTAATAATTGATGTTTTTCCAGTACCTGGACCTCCTGTAATAACAATTTTTTTGCTGTTCAATGCCTATAATTTAGCTGTAAAATTCGGGATTTACCACCGATAAAAAAAATACAAGTGAAAACATCTACACCAAATAGTTAATATTGTGTGAATGTTATATGCGTCAGTTGAAAAATTATAAAGATTAACACATGAAAATAGTATATTTGTAACTTATAAAAAAATAGTATGAGTACACCTCCAAATTCAGAAGAATTTTACGAAAAATTAAAAATACAATTATACGATACATCCCAATGGCCGTCTGAGTATTTGTATAAATTCATTGTTAAATCTGATAATGAAAAAATAGCATTAGTTGAAGCCTTATTTAATAATATTGGGGCTGTTATACATACAACCGAATCTAAAAACGGAAAATACACGAGTATATCTATTAATGTTTTAATGAGAAACCCCGATGCGGTAATAGGTAAATATAAAGAAGTTGCAGAAAAGGTTGAGGGCGTTATAAGTCTTTAGTTTTTTTTTGTATTTTGCGCAAGCATAACAACTACATGCAAAAATATTTAACTCTACACAATAAATTTTGATAGACGATTTAGAATATAACACAGAGCGTGAGCATTTAATCATTCCAGAGTACGGAAGACACATGCAGAAAATGATTAATTACGCTAAAAGCAGAGAAACAAAAGAAGAACGCGATAAATTAGCTAAAGCTATTATATCGGTAATGGGTAACATGCAACCTCATTTAAGGGATGTTCCAGATTTTCAGCATAAACTTTGGGATCAACTTTTTATTATGTCTAATTTTGAATTAGATGTTGACTCTCCATACGAAATACCTACAAAGGAAATTTATGAAGAACGTCCAGATCCTTTAAAATATCCACAGAATTTTCCAAAATATCGTTTTTACGGAAATAATATAAAAACGATGATAGATGTAGCAAACACATGGGAAGATGGCGAGCTAAAAGAAGCTTTAACATATACCATTGCAAATCACATGAAAAAGTGTTTTTTAAATTGGAATAAAGATACTGTTGAAGATGATGTTATTTTTGGTCATTTATTTGAATTGTCAAAAGGAAAAATAGATTTAAGAAATTCTAAAGAAGAGTTGTCAGATTCTACAAGTTTGCTTCGTACAAAAACTAAATATGGTAGTACGAGCAAAAAAGGAGGACATTCTAAAAAGAATACCCCAAGTAATCGCCAAAGAAAACGCTACTAAAAAATTGTATGGGAACATTTAAAATTGAAGGTGGTCACCAATTAAAAGGGAGTATTCAGCCTCAAGGAGCAAAAAATGAAGCTTTGCAAATTTTATGTGCGGTTTTACTTACTCCAGAACTGGTTACAATTAATAATATTCCAGACATTGTAGATGTTAATAAACTCATCAGTTTATTAAAGAAACTAGGTGTTAAAGTAGAGCAGTTGTCTCGTGGGACTTATACTTTTCAAGCTGATAAACTAAATTTAGAATATTTAGAATCGGATGCGTTCAAAATAGACGGACGTGGTTTACGAGGATCTATCATGATTGTTGGACCTTTATTAGCGCGTTTTGGAAAAGGATACATTCCTAAACCAGGAGGTGATAAAATTGGTCGTCGTCGTTTAGATACGCACTTTGAAGGTTTAATTAAACTAGGTGCTAAATTTAGATACAGTAAAGAAGACCAGTTTTACGGTGTTGAAGCTGAGTATTTAACAGGAACCTATATGCTTCTAGAAGAAGCATCAGTTACAGGAACTGCCAATATTGTTATGGCAGCAGTTTTAGCAAAAGGAAAAACCACTATTTATAATGCAGCTTGCGAGCCTTATTTACAGCAATTATGTAAAATGCTGAATAGAATGGGCGCTAAAATTAGTGGTGTTGGTTCTAATATGTTGATTATTGACGGTGTTGAAAGTTTAGGCGGTACCGACCATACGATGCTACCAGACATGATTGAAATTGGTAGTTGGATAGGTTTAGCGGCTATGACTAAAAGTGAGCTAACCATTACCAATGTTTCATGGGATGATTTAGGCGTGATACCAAACGTATTTAGAAAATTAGGAATTACGGTTGAAAAACAAGGTGACGATATTCATATTCCAGCGCATACTGATGGTTACGAAATACAAAGTTTTATTGATGGTTCTATTTTAACCATTTCTGATGCACCTTGGCCAGGGTTTACACCAGATTTATTAAGCATTATTTTGGTTGTAGCAACACAAGCACGAGGTAGTGTTTTAGTACATCAAAAAATGTTTGAAAGTCGTTTGTTTTTCGTTGATAAATTGATTGATATGGGCGCTAAAATTATATTGTGCGATCCGCATAGAGCTACCGTTATTGGTCATGATTTTAAATCGACACTAAAAGCAACTACCATGACATCACCAGATATTCGTGCGGGGGTTTCATTACTTATTGCAGCACTTTCTGCAAAAGGAACATCTACCATTCAAAATATTGAACAAATAGATCGTGGTTACGAAAACATTGATGAACGTTTACGTGCTATTGGCGCTCGGATTGAGCGGGTGGAGTAGGGTTTGATTATCGTGTTTTATATGGTTTGTTGCGTGTTTAAGTGCGAGGATTTTCCAAAGGAAAATCAGAAGCTAACAAAAAAAAGGGCAAATAACTTTTATTAAGCACTAATGTAGTAATTTTTTTATACGTTGTAGTACGTTTTTTTATTAATTCAAAATACTTAATGTAATATCAATGTCAGTCATTTTATTAATTAATACATAACTGTTAAAATAATCTCTTTTTAATTTTATAGAATGATTTAAATAATCTTTAAACTCGTTTTCAGTGAATTTTGTTATTGGAAAACCAAAAACGTGACCCAAAAACTCAATT
Source organism: Flavobacteriaceae bacterium HL-DH10 (assembly GCA_031826515.1). Lineage (NCBI taxonomy): Bacteria > Pseudomonadati > Bacteroidota > Flavobacteriia > Flavobacteriales > Flavobacteriaceae > Thalassobellus > Thalassobellus suaedae. The sequence goes on from CP134536.1 coordinate 3,328,344, forward strand.
TCAATAAATTTTTCATTTGAAAATAAATAATTCATTCTCTCAAAGTAAAGTATTGTTTTAGCAGGTTCTTCTTTCATCAGAAAGATAGCTCCAAAAGTACGATTGAAATAAATAACAGGTAAATCTCCTTGATTGTATCTTGCAAATTTTCGAATTATCTCATGGTTTAATTCTTTTTCAATTTTATTTTGACGATTTAATTCTTCATAAACCATTTTATATAAACCTCTCTTGAAGTTTCTACAAAGTTCTGTTTGGAAGCCAGAAGTAAATTTAAAGGAAAGTTTCACATTCAGTTTTAGTTTCCCTTTTTTTCTTTAATTTCAAAAAATTTTGATTTGAATCTACCAACTTTTCTTTTTGTTCGTTCAGGGATTAAAAGTCGTTTTCTTGAAATGTTAAATGCTTCTTTTAAAGCTTCTTCGATAGAATAGTTAGTTGATGTACTATCTCTATTCCCAAAATATGAATTACAGTTATCACAAATATTTTTAAAGTAATTTTCTCCTCCTAAAGATATTGGTATTGTGTGAGCCTTTTTTTCAAAAGGCACTTCAGATTCATCTTTAAGACACCAAATACAATTTTTATTCATAGCTATTTTTCGGAAGTCAAATCACGTACAACTTTAACAATACACGTCCGTTTTAATGACTTATATCAGTTGATAAGCGAAAGTAGAATTTTCTTACTAAAAAAACAATAAGAACTTCTACTTATGTGCAAAGTATAAACTTTTAAAAACTAGACACTTTTAATTATTAAACACTATTTATATGATTCGTTGTAAAGAATAGTTAATTTCGCTTACTACTTCTATTAAAAATATTGGAATGCAACATTTAAAAGAATCTCCTAAAGATAAAACCAAAACAAAGTCTAAAGTCACCATGGCACAAGCCTTTAAAACTATTATTTGGCCAAGGCGAAATTTGGTTTTTATTGGTTTAATTTTGATAGTTATTAGAAGTTTATCGGGTTTAATTTTACCATGGCAAAGTAAAGTATTGTTAGACGAAGTGGTACCAAATAAAGATTATACACAACTTTATTATTTAATAGGTATTGTTATAGCTGCTATTACAATTCAGGCTGTAACCTCCTTTTTACTCACTCGTATTTTAAGTGTACAAGCGCAATATTTAATTAGCGAATTACGGGCTCAAGTACAGAAAAAAGTACTGTCGTTACCCATTAGTTTTTTCGATAATACAAAGTCGGGTGCTTTGGTTTCTAGAATTATGAGCGATGTAGAAGGCGTTAGAAACCTTATTGGCACTGGCTTAGTACAATTGGTTGGCGGATCGTTTACAGCCATTGTATCTTTAATTATTTTAATAAAACTAAATCCGTGGATGACCCTTTTTGTGTTTGTTCCACTTTCTATTTTCGGATATATTGCGCTTAGAGCTTTTAAATACATTCGTCCTATTTTTAGAAAACGAGGGAAAATAAATGCCGAAGTAAAAGGGCGTCTTACCGAAACCTTATCAGGCGTTCGTGTTATAAAAGCGTTTAATGCCGAACAACAAGAGAACGACGTGTTTGAAAAAGGAGTTGATAAACTATTTCAGAATGTAAAAAAGAGTTTAACAGCCACGGCATTTATGACGAGTTCTTCAACCTTTTTAATAGGTGTTGCCACCACAGGTATTATGGGTATTGGTGGTTATTATATGATTTTAGGAGAAATGACTACAGGTGAGTTTCTATTCTTCACGTTAATACTTGGCTTTATGATAGCGCCTATTGTGCAGATGAGTAACATAGGAAGCCAATTAACCGAAGCTTTAGCAGGTTTGGATAGAACCGAAGAGCTTATGAATATGACAGCAGAGGAAGATGCACAAGAAAGAAATATACAGTTAGAGACTTTAAAAGGCGATCTTGAATTTGATGATGTATCATTTTCATATGAAGAAGGGAAAGAGGTCTTGAATCACATCAATTTTAAAGCACCAGCAGGATCGGTAATAGCTTTGGTAGGAAGTTCAGGTTCTGGAAAATCGACTATTGCAGGATTATCAGCTACGTTTTTAACGCCTAAATCAGGGAAAGTAACTATAGATAATCAAGATTTATCTAAGGTTAATTTGAGTAGTTATCGCCAGTATTTGGGAGTGGTGTTACAAGATGAGTTTTTATTTGAAGGTACTATCAAAGAAAATATTATGTTTCCGAGACCCAATGCTACAGAAGCAGAATTACAAAACGCTGTAAAAGCTGCTTATGTAAATGAGTTTACCGATAGGTTTGATGAAGGGTTAGATACATTGATAGGTGAGCGGGGTGTGAAATTATCTGGCGGACAACGTCAACGATTGGCAATAGCGCGTGCTATTTTAGCAAATCCTAAAATTATTATTCTAGACGAAGCAACCTCTAGTTTAGATACAGAAAGTGAGGCATTAATTCAGAAAAGTTTAGCTGAATTAATTAAAGATAGAACTACTATTGTGATTGCTCACCGTTTAAGTACTATAAGAAAAGCAGATCAGATTTTAGTGATAGAAGCTGGACATATTGTTGAACGAGGTACGCACGACGAGTTGATAGCTTCAGGTGGCAGGTATTATGATTTGTATACGTATCAAGCTAAGATTTAGAAGTGTTTTTAAAAGTTTAGAGCGCTGTTTGTTTACCGTATAGAGTAATTAATAGTAAACGATTTCGGGTTACTAACCAAAATACCCACTTAAATTTTATAAAGTTATATAAAATTTAAGTGGGTGTTCAGCTAATTTTCTTGTTTTTCTAACTTACAGACCTAAACTAGGCAGTACAAAAGATTTTGCATTGGGATGTAACTTTATCCATAACCCAGGATTTGTATTTAATTGCTGCATTGCTTCTTCTTTATTTGAACTAAGTTGAGTATTAAGCACGTTTGCATACGTTTTTATTTTAGCAGGAGAGGAATCGGCATCTACTACAGACTGAACTATTTTTTTTGCTTGTAATATTGCTGCTGGTCCTAAAGTAAGGATGTATTTAGCAGATCGACATTCCTTTTCATCACTTGTATTCACAACGCTTCCTCCAGCTTTAAACTTGCTAATATGGTGTTCTAAAATACTGCTAGATATTGGAATTATTCCTGCAACATGGTGACTCTGTGCGCCAGAGAAAGGTTTAATGTACGCAAGGTGTGATGCATGGTTTTCTTCTGGACCATGACCGATAAAAAAGATATCTAAACCGCCTAATGCTTCCAATTTATTTAAATATTCTATAAGTGCAGACTCTAAATCTTTTGTGTCTGTTCGCATTGGAGTAAAGCTTTTTATTTTTTTGAAAAAGTCATCGCCCAAAATACGTTCAAAATCCCTAACAAAACTAAAACCATTACTCATGCCCATTGGAGCAAGAGCATCTTGAGTAAATACATTCAGTCTTGCGAGTAGCGAATCCTCTTTTGTCGATTTTGCTAACGCTCCTAACAACCGGTGTAGCTCCTGAGCACCTCTTCCTCCAAGAAGCGCAATATTAATATCACCTTCTTTTGATGCTGCTGTACTGTAAAGCTCATTTAACATGGACTGACCAACCTGAGCTTCACTCTCAAGAATGGTGGGTGTTACGCCATAATCAGTAAAGTTAAATTCTTGATTGTTTTTTTGAGACAACCACACATTATTGTTGTCTTCATATTTTGTGAATTGTGAATTATTTGTATTCATTAAAATTATATGTTTATCTAGTGATATTGATTGCGCATTTCATGTTGCTCAATATAAATAAATATTATAAAAATATTCAAATTAAAGCGTGATATGCTGTAAATAATTAAATTTATTTTAAAGTACCTTTTGTAAGTTTAGCTTAAAGGAAGAGAAAAAATTAAATAGTAACTAATTTAGTTTTTTGGTTCAAAATAATAAAAACTAAAAGTGATAGAATTCCAAAAATTGAAAATCCAATAAATAGGGGTAATACCGAAATTTTCACAAAACCTCCTATGTAATTTGCTATAGGTACAGCCATAACCGTTGAAATAAAACCATTAATAGCAGCACCAATACCAGCAATATGTCCTAAAGGTTGCATGGCTAAAGCTCTTAAATTCCCAAAAAGAAATCCGACAGCAAAAAACTGTAAAGCAAAAAAACTTAATAGAATAAAAATACTTGGGTTTTGTCCAGACCAAAATAAAACAACATATAAAATAGATATAGTAGCATAAGCAATTGTAGAAGCATACGCAATACGCATCATACCATATTTTACAACAAAACGACTGTTTAAAAAAGTAGCTAAGCCTATAGAAATAGCCAAGCTAGCAAAGATGTATGGAAACATATCTGAAAGATTATATTGTTCTTGAAAAATTTGCTGAGAAGTACTTAAATATACCATGAATGAACCGGTAATAAATCCAGAAACTAAGGTAAAAGCAACAGCTTCTTTGTGTTTAAAAAACTCTTTAATGCCATCGATGAACAAATGTGGTGTAAATTTTATTTGTTTTTCTTTAGGTAAGGTTTCAGGTTGGAGTAGCCAAAACCAAATCATTATTAAAACTCCAAAAATAAGATTGACATAGAAAATAGATTCCCAGTTAAAAAAGTTGAGTAAAAACTGACCAAGGGTAGGAGCTATCACTGGAATTAAAATAAAAAACATGACAACAATAGATAAAATTTTTGCCATATAATCACCACTATACTCATCACGAATCATAGATATACTTAAACTCCTTGGTGATGATAAGCCAATACCTTGAAGTATACGTCCAACTATCATAATTTCAAGACTTTTGGTAGTAACGCAAATTATACTAGCTATAATAAATACAGCAAAACCTATAAAAACAATAGGTTTTCTGCCAAAACTATCAGATAAAGGTCCAAATATTAATTGCCCAAATCCCAGTCCAAGAAAAATCATGGTGATTAATAATTGATTGTCATGGGGGTTAGTAACACCTAATGTATGCCCTATTTGCGGTAATGCGGGTAGTAGTGCATCAATAGAAAGTGCTACTGTAGACATTAAAGCTGCCATAAGAGCAACAAATTCTAACTTGAATGTATTATTTTTTTGCATAACGCAAACCTAGAAGAATTTAATTGAATAAAAACCCAATAATCATTTAATAAAACAATGTTATTATTACTAAATTTGATACTAATAAAATGAGTTATATTTTTACTTTAACTGCTAAATATTTTTTAAACCATTTAGTAGTCTATTTAAATTATCACCTTGATCAAATTAATTACCATACACATTTGTTAGATTCGTAAAATGATTAATAAAAAACTACAACCACTTTTAATATACATTAGTAAATATATTGATTTAACTAATGAGGAAATTACTTTTTTAGAGTCTAAACTTACTATTAGAAACTATTTAAAAGGACAATACATATTGCAACAAGGTGATGTTTGTCAATATGGATGTTTTATTTTATCGGGTTGTACCAGAACATTTTATGTGGATAAAGACGGACAGGAACATATTCTTATGTTTGGAATTGAAGATTGGTGGGCTTCCGATATGGGGAGTTTTATAACACAAACACCAGCAGATTTTAATGTTCAGTGTTTAGAAAATACTGAAGTTGTTATGTTTTCACATAAAGTTAATGAAGAATTATACAAAGAAATACCTAAGCTAGAACGTTTTTTTAGACAAATAACCGAGCGGGCATTTGTAGCTTCTCAAAAAAGAATTGTGAGAGGCTTTAGTTTAGCTGCGAAAGAACAATATTTACTTTTTAGAGAGCAATACCCAGAAATAGAACAGCGTATTCCGCAATATATGGTAGCTTCTTACCTTGGTATTACAAAAGAATTTTTAAGTAAAATAAAAAGCCAGCTTGTTTTAGAATAGTAAATGTTAAACTAAATTAACATTATTTTATAACCTACCTTATTTTTTGCTCATAAGATGTTTCATACCTTTGGAGTATAAAAATTAATTAAATTTAAAAGTTACATTAAAATGAAAAATACAGTTAAAAAATTAGTATTCGTTGCATTCGTTGCATTAGTATCAGCTTCTTTTACAAATATTGAAAAAGAAACAAAGGAAATTAAAAAGGATGAAAGTAAAGTGGTTTGGAAAGGTTATAAAGTAACAGGATCTCATGAAGGGACTATTGCGATTCAATCTGGTAATTTAGTTTTTGAAGAAGATAAATTAGTTGGCGGTGAATTTGTTATTGATATGACTACTATAAACTCTACAGATTTACAAGGCGAATATAAAGGGAAATTAGATGGTCATTTAAAATCTGATGACTTTTTTGGAGTAACAAATCATCCAACAGCATCTTTAGTATTTAAAGAGGTAACAGCTTCAGGAAAAAATGCATATACTGTTTCAGGTGATTTAACAATTAAGGGGAAAACAAACCCAATAACTTTTGTGATTTCTATTTACGGAAATAAAGCAACTACTTCTTTAAAAGTAGATAGAACTAAATACGGAATTGAATATAAGTCTGGTAGTTTCTTTGATGACTTAAAAGATAAAGCTATTTACGATGAATTTGATTTAGTAGCAGATTTGGAATTCTAAATTATAGAGTGACTAATATTAAAAAGCGTTCAGAAATGAACGCTTTTTTTGTTTTTAACATTCCAACTATGGATTTTGAAAACCTTATATTTGATGCCAATTGAAAAAAAACACGATCTATGCCATTCAAAAAGTTAATTGAGCCACTTAAAGATATTATTAAGAGCAAGGGGTTTGATGCTCCTTTACCATTACAAAAACAAATTCTTTCAAAAATAAAAGGAGGTGCAAGTTTGTTTATAATTGCTCCAAAGGATTCTGGAAAAACGTCTAGTTTGGTTATAAGTGTTATTCAAAAATTAAAGCATGCTTTTGAAGATGCACCACGTGCATTGATTTTTGTAAAAGATAAACAAGCGGCATTAGATTTAGAGTTAGAGTTTAATGCATTTAAAAGAGGCACCAATTTACGCGTGTATTGCGCTTACGATGAAAAAAGTATAGACGACCAAAAGGACGAAATTTATTTTGGAACCGATATTGTTATTGCAACACCAAAGCGGTTAAATAAAATATTTTTTTTAAATGGGATTAATCTCAATAAGTTGCAAATGTGTATTGTTGAAGATGCCGAGTTTCTATTTAGAAACAATAATTTTGGTGAAGTAACTAGAACTCCAGAAAGTATTAGTAAATGTCAATATTTAGTGTTTTCAGATAAATTTGATGCTCGTTTTGAACGTTGGCAAGATTCGTTTATGTATCATGCTGAAATTGTAAAAGGTTAGGTGTTATAAATGAAAAAAGTGTTTAATCTACAATGTATAATTGTATTATTTTTATTAACAAATAATGTAATAATTGCCCAAATTAAAAAAGAAAATTTAAAAATAGGAATTTCTTATGGTTTGGGGGGCAAAGTAGATTTCCTTTTAATTCAAAAGACTATAGTCATGATGTTACTTTTTATAAAGCGATAATTAATTATAAGATATTAGAAAAAAAACATTGGAACTATGAACTAAGTATAGAACCAGGTTATAATATAGTTGAGCATCAATTACTAAATAAATATTTTATAAAGCCTACTGATGGTGATGATTATTTAGAAAAACAAGCATTGTACACTCAAAAAAGAACTATTAAAGAGTATGGGTTAAACTTAGGGTTTATAGCTAGGTATCATATTTTTAAAACATTTAGTGGGTATGCTATTGGAAGTATAGGTCCTATGATATCTAATAAATCTACCGAAAGACTAGCAAAGGGATATGCCTTTTCAGATATATTTGGATTAGGTTTAAGTTATAATATGGGTAAGGTGCAATTTGATTTTAGATATTCGGTTAGACATACATCAAATCTACAATTCAAAAAACCAAATAATGGGCATAATACAACGAATATTGAATTTTTAGTTTTATACAAGTTGTAATGTTTTGTATGTTATTTTAACTTAGTTTTACCTGTTTTTGTATATTTATTAAAATAATAGTATAGTACTCAGTAATGACTAAAGATGTTTATTCTTTTAAAATATTATTTTCATACCTCTTTGTTATCATTTTGCATTTGTCTGGTTTCAGTCAGGTAAATGAAAATTATCACCGTTTTGTTGATTCAGCAGATGTTTATATTGATATAAGTTCTAAAAAAGCACTGGCTTTTTTAGATTCTATCCCAGAACCTTTAACAAAAAATATTAAAGGAAGTTTAGCCGATTATTATTCAATAAAGGCTCTTATTAATGACGATTTTAAGGAATATTCAGAGTTAAATCAAAACTTTATTTTGGCACTTAAATATGCTGAAAAAGAAAATAATTGTAGAGTAGCTGGAGAAGCTTGTTTAGAGTTGTTTTGTAACATGTATTTTGTTAATAAGGATTCTACAGCTTATCAATATTTAGAACGCGCAAAGAAACATTATGAATCTTGTGATTATGAGTATGGTCTAATAGAAGTAGAGCAAACGTATGCTTATGTTGAGTTTATGGATGCAAATTATGAGGCTTGTAATACGTTGATATTAGAAAATATAGATAGATATAAAAAAATAGACGATAAGTATTTTTATTTGTTTGCTACCTACATGTTAACTTCTAATTTTTTAAATCTTAATGATTATAAAAATGCGAATAAGTATTTTAATGATTTTAAAGCTTTAAAGAATGATGAGTCTTTTACACAGTATAATTACTTGTCTTTTGAAGTCGCTTTAAATTTATGCAAGGCAGATGTTTATTTTAAAGACAAACAAATAGACTCTACATTTTTTTATTTAAACAAATCGTCGAAGTTATTTGATTACATGGGAGGTAAAAAAATCGGGAACTACTATAAGATGTTTTCGGATGCTTATAAGTTTTCAGGAGATATGAATGCTTCTAAGGCTTATATCGATTCATTATCAATGTATGAGAAAAAAATATATAAAAATACCCTTAAAGCTAGTCTAGTTATTAATGATACGCTTTCAAAAGTTGAGTTAGAGTTAAAAAAAGCAAGCGAAAAAAAGTTCCTTAATGGTGTATTAGTTGTTGTATTGATATTTATATTAATTTTTATCGGATTTTTATACCTTTTGTTTTACAGAAAAAATAAATTCAAATTAAGTGGTTATTCAAATCAAGAAAGTGATCTTTCGTATTTAAAGTCTAATAACGAAAAGCTAACTGTTAAAGTTCAAGGATTGGAAGAGTATATCGTAAATTTAAAAAAAGAAGTTAAAACAATTGCTGCTATTAATGATCCTTTAAGTTTACGACAAAGTATTAAAGATTTTTACAAAAAATTACACCTTAATTCTTCAACACTTTTAGATAAAACAGAAAGCCATTTAGAGCTAGTTAACGATTTGAATGTAGGTTTTTTTAAAAAAATTCATGAGTTATATCCGCAATTAAATAATTCAGAAGTCATTATTTGTTATTATTTATTCATTGGTTTTAAAAATAAAGAAATAGCTGTTTTTTTAAACACTACTGTAAGAGCTATTGAGAGTAAACGCTATCGTATTACTAAAAAAATCAATCTTGATAATACAACTTTATCCGAACATCTTGAAACTACATTTTAATTTGTTTTTAATTTTTTTGTCCTAAGATTTTTTTTACTTTTTTTAAGTAAAAAGGCTTTAATCGCTTTGTTTTAAAGGTTTGCGTAATAAATGCGTAGTCTTGAATAATGCTTTAATCAAAGTGATTTATCAAATTTGCAGAGCTATTAATCAGTAACTATAATCTCACATGACTACCTGTTTATTTTACTTTCAAAGGGTTGGGAAAAGTTACAGTCTAGTTTTGTAATATGAAAGTAAAATGCAATTAGGGTTGTTTGTTTTAAAAAACTATTTTAATAAGGTTAATTTTAAAGTATCGTTTTTTATAAAGGTTATAAGTTAGAAAGGGAGCTAGTTAATAGGCTCCCTTTTTTTAATGAATAATATTAAAATTCGAATTATTTTCGATATCGCTTAATAGATGTTCTTAAGAAAACAAGACCAATAAATAAAGATACCAATACGCCAGCCCAAAAACCAAGTATAAAATCTATAAATAAGTAAATGTTTGGATTATTTTACATAATTAGCTTTGTAATAGTTAAACAAAATAATTACAGCTATGAGTTGTAATAACTCGATATAAATACATTTAGCTTAAAGTTTTTTTTATTTCTTGTAAAACAAATTCGTAATATAATTTGTTTGAAGGAACAAAATGATTCTTATTATTTTTTATAGTATCAATAAGCCTTTTAAACTCATTTAATGTTACCAATTTCAATGCTTCAACTTCTTCCTCTTGTGGTGTTAATTGAGAAATAGGAAACTTTAATTCTGTTAAAAAAGTATGATGAAATTCGTTATCTTTAATGTCGGTTCCATAAGATTTAAAACATTCAAACACCCCTATTTTTTTTAAATCGGTTTCAGAAATGGGTATACCTATTTCTTCTTCAGTTTCTCTAATCGCAGCTTGTTTTATAGTTTCTCCAGCATCAATATGTCCAGCAACCGAGACATCCCACATTAATGGACAAATTGTTTTTTTAGCAGATCGTTGCGATAATAATATAAAGCCATCTGCAGTATAAAACCAAATATGAGCGGTATTATGATAATATCCTTTTTGGTGTATAATGGATTTAAGTTCAGATTTACCAGTGGGCTTACCTTCTTTAGTTACAATATCTATGTATTCGTCCATAAAATAATTACTTTAAAAAAAGATTCCCGCAAAAGCGGGAATCGTAAAAATTATTATTTAAAATAACTAAAAGATTCATCATCCTTTATGTTAAGTAGTGTTTCGTATATTAGTTTTATAACGTTTTCAACATCATCTTTATGTACCATTTCAACGGTAGTATGCATATAGCGAAGCGGTAAAGATATTAAAGCAGAGGCAACACCGCCGTTACTGTAAGCAAAAGCATCGGTATCTGTTCCAGTAGCGCGTGATAGAGCAGAACGTTGAAAAGGAATCTTCTTAGCTTCTGCAGTCTCCGTAATTAAATCGCGTAACTTTTGTTGTACTGCTGGCGCATAAGCAACAACAGGACCTTTTCCAATTTCTAAATCACCTTGTGTTTTCTTTTCAATCATTGGTGTGCTAGTGTCGTGCGTTACATCGGTTACAATAGCCACATTAGGTTTAATGGTTTGTGTAATCATTTCGGCACCTCGTAATCCTATTTCTTCTTGTACAGCATTAGTAATGTATAAGCCAAAAGGAAGTTCTTTTTTATTTTCTTTAAGTAAACGAGCTACTTCGGCAATCATAAAACCTCCCATACGATTGTCTAAAGCACGGCATACAAATTTGTCGCCATTTAGAATATGAAATTCATCTGGATAAGTAATAACACAACCAACATGAACCCCCATTTTTTCAACCTCGTCTTTGTCTTTTGCTCCAACATCAATAGTTATATTGTCTGGTTTAGGTGCTTGCTCATTTTCTTTACTTCTTGTATGTATAGCAGGCCATCCAAAAACACCTTTAACATAACCTTTTTTTGTGTGAATATTTACAATTTTACTTGGTGCTATTTGGTGGTCGCTACCACCATTTCTTATCACGTAAATAAGTCCGTTATCACTTATGTAATTAACATACCACGAAATTTCATCAGCATGTCCTTCAATAACCACTTTGTATTTTGCTTTAGGGTTTATAACGCCAACAGCAGTACCATAAGTATCTGTAATAAATTCATCTACATAAGGTTTAAGGTAGTCCATCCATAGTTTTTGTCCTTCCCATTCGTAACCCGTAGGTGCAGCGTTGTTTAAATATTTTTCAAGAAAGTCCATCGACTTTTTATTCAGAATGCTCTTCTTTGCCATGTATAAAAGTTTTGCACTAAAATAATAATATAAATACAAAAAAAATGTTTTAAACAATGGAAATTAGTAATTTTGAATTATTAGAGTCCCATTATTTTTATCGATGCCATATTTTAAATATATATTCCTGTTTTTTCCTGTTTTGCTTTTTGCACAAGTATCAGATATTGTGCAAGATTCAACAGAGGTTAAATATCTTATTATAGCAGGTGATTCGGTTCCAAGAACGTCTATAGATTTAGACGAGGTTATGCTTTTGCATAAGTTAAAGTTTGATAGTAAAAAAGATCGTATTCGCTATTTAATTTTACGTAGAAAAACGATAAAAGTATATCCATATGCTAAAATGGCTGCAGATAGATTAGATTCGTTAAATACACGTTTGGAAACAATGACAAAAGCTCGTGATAAAAGACGTTATACCAAGATGATTCAAAAGTATATTGAAGGGGAGTTTTCTGATGAATTAAAAAAGATGACACGTACAGAAGGTCAAATTCTTGTGAAGTTAATACACAGACAAACCGGACGCACTACTTTTAATTTAGTAAAAGAGTTACGCAATGGCTGGCGTGCCTTTTGGTATAATACAACAGCGAGTATGTTTGATATTTCTTTAAAAAAGGAATTCGACCCTGTTAATGAAAAAGAAGATTATTTAATTGAAGATGTTTTGCAACGTAATTTTCAAAGCGGACGGTTAGTACGTCAAAAGTCTGCTGTTCCATTTGATTTTTACGATTTAACCAATAAATGGTTACAGCATTCTAAAGCCCCATAACGTATGCGTATTCAAACAGCGTCAGAAGAAAAGTTAAATGCTTTAACGCATGCTATCGGTGCTTTGTTTTGTATTGCAGCCCTTGTGTTACTTATCATTTTTAATAGCTATAAAACCAATTGGAGTTTGTTTAGCGTTATTGTTTATGGGATATCTATTATTGTCTTATTTTCAGCTTCTACTTTATATCATTCTGTAAAAAACAAACAGAAGAAACATTACTTCAGAATTGTAGATCATATTAGCATATACTTGCTTATTGCTGGTACGTATACGCCTGTTTTATTAATTACACTTAGTGAAAGTAGTGGTTGGACACTCTTTTGGGTCGTTTGGGGAATCGCTGTTTTTGGTGTGGTTTTAAAACTGTTTTATACTGGGCGCTTTGAACTTTTTTCAACATTACTATATTTAGTAATGGGATGGCTTATTGTATTCGATTTTTCTAAATTATCAGAAATTATAGGAAGCCATGGTATTTTGTTTCTTTTTGCTGGTGGATTAGCATATACTGTAGGTATTATTTTTTATGCCATTCAAAAAATCCCGTATAATCATGTTATTTGGCATTTGTTTGTTTTAGCAGGTGCTGTATTTCATTTTTTTATGATATTTTTCTATGTAATTTAATAGTGTTTAAAATGATTAAAATGATTAAAATTAAGCCAGCAACCACAAAAGCCGATTATATATGTATTTCAAAGTTAGCACATACTATTTGGCATGAGCACTATATAAAAATAATTAGTTTAGAGCAGATAGAGTATATGCTTGAAAAGTATAATTCTGTAAAAAGTATTGAAGAACGTGTTAAAGCTGGTGTAAAGTTTTATTGGCTGACTTATAATGACGAACCTGTAGGTTATACTGCCATTGAAAACAAATCGGATTATTTATACATTAGTAAATTATATATTTTAAAAGGATATAGAGGAAAAAAGATAGCGAAAACAGTCATGTTATATATAGAATCTATGGCTAAGGCTCAAAAGATATCCATTATAAAACTTAATGTAAATAAGTATAATGCCAATTCTATGCTTGCTTATGAAAAAATGGGATTTGTAAAAACAGCATCTACAGTTGAAGATATTGGTAATGGTTTTGTTATGGATGATTATGAGATGGAGAAACAAATATAGTTTACAGTCTCAGTAATTCAAAAATCACCAATTGTAATTCGTTAATCAAAAATCAATTTCACCCCTCAATAACCTCTTTGTATTCCTCAAAAAAAGCTTCAAATAAGCCCATGTTTTTATTAAAGAACTCCATAACATCACGCCAAGTGTTTTTGTTGTGAATAGATACTTTTTGTTCTAAAGGCAAGTAAATACGAGATATTTCTTTTTCATTGTCTAAAAAATAGGTTTCTTCAAAAATAGCATCAGGCATATAGTCATCAAGTAAAATAGATTTTAAAGCCTCTAGTTTTTCCCAGTATTTAATACGGTTTTCTAAATCGTCTTCAAGATCTAAAGCTATTAAAGCACTTTTTGTATCAAAATGAAATTTAAAACTTAAACCTTTAAGTTTGGTGTTGTATAAAATCCATTTCCGTGGAAATGATTTCCCAAAACTTGTCCAAAATTCTTGTTTTAATTTGCGTGATTCTTCTTTACTAAACATCAAAAAGTTGTCTTTTAAATTCCCTTGAACAAGGGAATCTCATCAATTTTATTATTTCAATTTTTGTCATTCCTACGCAGGCAGGAATCTGTTTTTCTTTAATTCTGTTTAAATTTATGAGATTCCTGCCTTCGCAGGAATTAATTATATCATATAAGCAATACCAACACCTAAAATAATAGCAATAAATTTCGATAAATTAAACTTATGTCCTTCGCCACTTTCAAATAAAATGGTAGTAGAAATATGAAAAAAGATGCCAATGACTATAGCATTAATAATATGCACATAATTATCTGGTATCCCCGATGTATTAGAAATTAATGTTCCCAATGGTGTCATAGCAGCAAAAACTACTAAAAAGGCTGTAACTTGTAATTTGCTAAAATTCGACTGAAATAAAAACATACTTACTAAAGTAGCAATAGGCACTTTATGTACCAATACACCATAAACCATATCATTATGTTCATGTATTGGAAAGCCTTCTAAAAAACTATGAATACACAAACTAATAAACAATAGCCACGGAAAAGCCGTTTCGTTTTTGTGTATGTGTACATGGCCATGTTCGGCGCCTTTAGAGAATAACTCTAAAACTATTTGCAACATAATACCGCACATAATAAAAAGTCCGGTAAGTTTGGTGTCTAAGTGTTCGTAAACTTCGGGTAGTAATTCAAAAAGGGTTAAAGCCAGTAAAAAAGCACCACTAAAAGAGAGTAATAGCTTAGTATTCCAAGATTTTTTGTTATTAGTTACCGTTGCAATAACAACTCCTAAAATAACCGCTAGAATAGGGAAAATAAATTTATTCATTTAAAAAAATAAAGCCCACAAGTGTGAGTATAATTTATTGTAAATTATTACTATTTAAAAATCATGACTAATCTGTCGGATGTTTTGGTGTTAAACTTACGTAATTTATAATCGCCAAAAACATCCAATAAAAACACACCAGCTTTTTCAAAAAGCGCTTCAAAATCGGCTAAAGTAAAGGCTCTTACACGTTCCTGAAAATTATATAAAATCCCATCAACCGTAAAATTAATATCTTTTACAATATAACCGTTTTCTACATAACGCTTTAAATGAAATTCAATTCCATCAACCGTTTTAATCTCTTCAGGCACTAAGTTATCAATAACAAATTCGCTATTCATAAAATCAATCACCCCAAAACCAAATTCGTTAAGGTCTTCTTTTATAGCTTTAATCGTGCTTAGGTTGTCTTCATCTTTTTCAAAATACCCAAAACTAGTAAACAAATTAAAAACGGCATCAAACTTTTTGTGGTACGGATTACACATATTATGCACATCAAAATGCAACGAATGGTTTTCAAACTGCTTCGCGTAATCAATACTGTTTTCACTTAAGTCTACACCCGTAACATGGTAGCCTATTTTGTTTAAATATAAAGCATGTCGCCCTTTGCCACAAGCCAAATCTAAAATAGTACCACCTTCCGGAATATTTAAATAATCGGTAAGTGTGTCCATAAAAGCATGTGCTTCCGTATCGTCTCTATCTTTGTATAAAGT
Organism: Flavobacteriaceae bacterium HL-DH10; assembly: GCA_031826515.1. Classification (NCBI taxonomy): domain Bacteria; kingdom Pseudomonadati; phylum Bacteroidota; class Flavobacteriia; order Flavobacteriales; family Flavobacteriaceae; genus Thalassobellus; species Thalassobellus suaedae. The sequence continues at coordinate 3,344,115 of CP134536.1, forward strand.
ATGGTAAAATGGCGTATCAAACCACGAGGTAAACCATTTTTTAGTGTCTTTGGTCATAGTTGTTTTTTTGGGTTACCTTATGTTGTTTTTACAACATAAGGTCAGGCTTTCCGCTATATCTTTTTCTCGTACCTCAAAAAAGGATGCCGCATCAATCCTTAACCCGAATTATCAATAAACTTTAACGTTTGCCGCAAAATTACGTTATTTTTGCAAGGTATTTGATAAGAAAAATGGAAGAAAATTTTACAATGGTAGCCAAAACCCTTTTTGGCTTTGAAGAATTATTAGAAAAAGAACTCACCCAACTAGGGGCGCAACACATTAAAAAAGGTACGCGTAACGTCTCTTTTACAGGCGATAAAGGGTTTATGTATAAAGCTAATTTAGCGCTGCGTACCGCTGTTAAAATATTAAAACCGATACATAGCTTTACTGTAAATAGTGAAAAAGATTTGTATGATAAAATTTATGCTATGGATTGGTCACTGTATTTAAAAGAAACAGGAACCTTGGCTGTAGATGCGACTATTCATTCCGATTTGTTTTCACATTCGCTTTACATAGCACAAAAAACAAAAGATGCTATTGTAGATAAATTTAGAGATACCACGGGCGAACGCCCCAATGTCGATTTAAAATTTCCAGACCTTAAAATAAATGTGCATATCGATAGACGTCAATGTACTATTTCGCTAGATTCTTCTGGCGATTCCTTACACAAACGTGGTTATAAAACAGCTACTAATATTGCACCTATAAACGAAGTTTTGGCTGCAGGACTTATTATGTTATCGGGATGGGATGGACAAACCGATTTTATGGATCCCATGTGTGGTTCGGGAACCATGCTTATTGAAGCTGCCATGATAGCCTGTAATATACCCCCAAACCTCATGCGTAAAGAATTTGCTTTCGAACGTTGGAGCGATTGGGATGTCGATTTATTCGAGAAAATAGAAGAATCATTATTGGGGAAAACCCGCGATTTTCATCATAAAATTATTGGTTACGATAAAGCACCAAGTGCGGTGACCAAAGCTAAAGAAAATGTGAAAAATGCCCAATTAGAAGATTTTATAGAAGTAAAACACGAAGATTTCTTTAAAACTCAAAAAGGAGGCGACGAGAAACTACACATGGTGTTTAACCCACCATACGGTGAGCGTTTAAATATCGATATGGAAGAATTCTATAAAAGTATTGGCGATACCCTAAAACAGAATTACCCAGGTACCGATGCATGGTTTATTACATCTAATTTAGATGCTTTAAAACATGTAGGGTTACGACCTTCTAGAAAAATACATTTATTTAATGCAAAACTTGAATCGCGTTTAGTTAAATATGTTATGTATGAAGGGAGTAAGAAAGGCAAGTATATGGATAGAGACTAGATTTTTAAGAATCTTGATAGCTAAGGGGAAGTTATCTTAATAAAGTTAGCTACTAAGTTTAAAATAATCGATTTGTCATTTCGACGCAAGGAGAAATCACAGTCTCTGTGTTAAACATTTTTATGCGATTTCTCCTCGCGTCGAAATGACTAAGGAACGCAAAACAAGTCTAGTGTTAACTTTGACTATCAGTAAGTAATAATGTTTTTTATACCTCTAAAACAAAGGTAAACGCTCAAACTGAGCAATTAAAAACAACTTGCCACAGGCACGTGCATCAGACAACGCATCATGATGTTTCAAAGCAATATTGTGCACTTTACAGCACGCATCTAATTTTGCAGGTTTATAGCCTTTTTTGCGGTAAATTTTAAGTGTACATTCCCAACGGTCTTTCATAATTAAATCGGATTGCGGAATGTTATAATCCTTCATCGTTTTTAGTAAAACAGTTCTGTCAAAAGACTCGTTGTGGGCCACGGTAACAATGCCAGAAATTCGTTTTTTAATTTCAGGATATACAGCATTAAATTTCGGCGCAAACCTAGTGTCATCTTCTGTAATACCATGCACTTGTTGGTTGTGCCAATTATAGTCGTTGTTTGGTGGTTGTATTAACGCATGAAACTCGTCTATAATAACACCATCTTTAAACGTTACAATACCAACAGAGCAAATGTGATGTCCTTTTGCGGTTTCAAAATCTATTGCAGCGAAAGTGGTTGCCATGGTTTGGTTTTGGAAGTAAAGTTACTGTTTTATGTTTGGAAATGGAATTGAAAATTCCTGAGGAGGCAGGAATCTCATAAATAATTGTAACTTAGCTCATGCTTTTTTCTAGTTTCTCTATGTGATTTCTCCTCGCGTCGAAATGACTTTGGTGATGCTTTTATATTTATGAGTTTAGTATGATATTATTTACTTATTGCTTTTAATATTCTTTCTTCGTTAATTACAATATCTCTAAATAGTACATGTGGGAATTCTGAATATTTTGATGTTTTAAAAGCCTCAAAGATATTCGATAGAGTAGAAGCTGTAATTAAAGACAAGTTCATTTCTGTATCCATTTCACAATCTGTCACAAAATCATCACTAAATTCTGGTGCTATAAGTAAAATTTTTACAATTCTTAAATCGTTTTTTAATGCTAAATTTTGATAGGACTTTAATTGTCTTGAAACAGAACTAAATTTATTATAACCTCTTTCTTTACTCGTTTTACATTCTACAATAATAATTTCTTGATTACCTAAATTCAAAAGAATATCCATCATATCCTTTTTGGTATTTAGTTGATTTTTAAAGGTGTCATCAACATTAAAACCAAGTCCATTAAAAATCACACAAGTAAGTTCCTCAAACTTTAATCCTAATTCGCTTTCTTTTATTATGATTCCGTTTTCTTTAAGTAGGTTTAGATTTCTATATGCTACGTTTTCATAGTTTTCTAAATATAAGTTTTCGACATCTTTATAGTGCTCGAGAATATTTAAAATATCATCTCCTCTTTGTTTTACCCCGTTATCTTTAATGAATTTTGTTCTGTCGACTTTTGTTATTAAGTCTAAAATATCTCTTGGTTTTATATTGTAATCCAGTAGAAAGTCTGCTTTTAAAACAAATTCGTCTTGAAGTTCAAACTGTTCTTTTATCTGTTTATTTAATTTAGGTAAAGATGTATTCAATTCTGATAGAAGTTTATCAAAACCATCAACAGAAATGCCAACTTTTTCATCACGTTCTATATTATCAAAATAAGTAATTAAACTACTGATTTTATCATCTAATGTGCTTCCTTTTAGATTTTTAATATTAAGTCCTTTTTCGCAAAGTTCATTTAAAGTTTTTTTCTTTTCAGTTAAGGTGCTTCCTGCTTTATAGATATCTGACAATAATAAATCGGTAAACGAAATGCCTTCTTTAATTATTTCCTCAATTTTTTGGGAATAAGTCAGTTTTCTGTCAATATTGTGGTCTTTTGAGATTTGATTTATAATTGGTTCTCTCAAAAGTTTTAAAGTTCTACGATAGAATTTTTCTGCAATTTCTTTTTTGCGAATTTTTCGTAAAAGCCTAACCATTTCATCTGCAACATAAATTGTGTTTTCCTTTGTAGAATAAAATATTACACCAATATTTTTAAGCCCTTTTATAACATCTTGAATATCTAATTTTTTGATTGGTAATATGGAATAATTAATTAGTTTAATTTCTTCTTGCGAAAGTCCAAGCTGCTTAGAAAGTGTAAGAATTATTGAAAGTTCGTCAGGTGAGATTTTAGCTTCGCGATTGTTTTCTTCATCGTTATAATATGCTGTATCCAAGCATGATTTATAAATTTTGTAATCTCTTTTTCTTGTTTCACTTAATTCTGATTTTTCGTTCTCAAAATCTGTATTTAAGGCTTTTATTTTGTTTTTTAGTTGTTTTATTTCGGTTTCGTACAATCTTGAAAACCAATCTTGTTTCATTATGCAATTTCCATCGCGAATTATAATGTCTATTAAAATATCAAGTTGTGAAGTGATTTCTTGAAACTCACACTTTGTGTGTTCTAGAAATTCGTTTGAAGTTAAAGCGAAAATTTTACTTATATTTTGATTGTCAACCGATTTTAGTCCTTTATCAGAAGAGCTCAATATTTTGTTGATTTCTTTGCTGTTTTTCGGGTTTTTTGAAATGATATTGTCAATGATTTTTATAAACGAGTTTTTTTCTAATGATCCAAGTTTGTCTAATATCTTTTCTAATTTCATAGTTTTTTCTTGTTATGTTATTCCCTTGTGTTTAACGCGGTAATATGATTTCGTTAGAATGTATAAATTAAACGATATGCTAAGGTAGTTTTTTCTTATAATATTATCAGTAAGTATGTACGCTTATTGTTAATAGCTTATTGTTAATATTTTTGTTGTAAATAAGGTTTTGAGACGGCACCATAAGATTGCTTCATCATTCATGCCTCATTTCTCGCATTGATATGTATTTTACAGCAACAGCAAATTATTTGCAATATTATCTCGTAATTCAGGTTTTGCATTAACGTCTTCCGCGTAAGCGTTCCAATTAGAGACGACTTGATTTATTTCAGTAATAATGTTGTCTGCTTTTTTAATATTCATGCTTTTGGCTACCGATAATAAATCGTGACGTGTAAAATCTTTTCGTTTACCATTGATGCTTAAAGCGTGCTGACTTACCCAAAAGCTATCTGGTCTGTATGCATAGCAAATATCGTAAGCGGGAGCAAGCTCCCAAGGTTGACCTTGTTTTAGTCTGAAAGCGAAATTTTTGGTGTGGTCGTCACAATTCTTTGCAATAACGTTAAAAGCCATTCTTCGAAACATTTGCTCGGCCTGCGGATAGGGGAGTTTTAATATTCTCATGGTTTGAAAGAGTTGCTCGTAACTAAAGCTTTGCATGTCGTTAAAATCGAAATGCTGGATGGCACAAAAAGTTTGTATGTGGTGTTTTGTATCGTTTGCTTCTCTGTCAAAACGTTTGGTCATAAAGTGTGCGCGACCTTTTTCTTCTAGTAAAATAGAGTCCATCATATCAATACCGCAGTCTTTTGCCATATTATAATACGCCATTTCTATTCTGCCGTAGCCTTTACTTTTTCCAAATTGTGCATCACTTACACCGTCTAATTTTATAAGCCAATGTTCAAAACCTTTAGGTGCGTTTGTTTGTCCAGATCGTACTTGTCCTGTTTTTTTATTATAAGCAATAATGGCTTTTGGTCGAGCACCACCTGCAGAGGTTCCTATTTTTAGAATATCTAACATGGCTTGCTGTTCGTCTTTATTTATATTGGTTTCAAATCCTTCACGTTTACTAAGCATGCGTTGCGCGATTTCAACCAAACTGTGTATTTCTACTTTAAAGGTTCGTTTATTGGGTTTTAACTGTGTGGGTTCAAATTCTAAAGCTCCCATGCCGCGGGTACCTATAAAGCATAGTTGTTCAATAGGGTTCATGCTGTTTTCTGGACGTCCTTGTTGTGCTAACCAGCTATTTATAAGTTGATTTCCATATTTATCTGGTAACACATCGGCTAATAATCCTGGTAAGCCTTTAAACGTATCATAACCACCATTCCTTAACATGCGTAATTCGGGAAATGAAAATATTTGTGTTCCAGAGTGAATGGGCATTTTAATAGGCGCTAAATCGATATTTGTTGCTTTAAATTTGGGTTCGTATTCAAAACTGGCAATACCTGTGGTTTCATCCCAGGAAACAGCACCAACTATTTGATTCCATATTTTAACAAAGGCAGTTTTAGTGTTTACCATTCTGGTTCGGTTTGATTGTTTTTGTCCTTACTTCTGGCACGTTGCCGTTTTTGTTTTTCGAGTTTAGCCAGCTCTAACGGACTTATTTGAGTTTCTATTTTGAAGGTATCGAAAACATGAAGTAAATCGAGTGCGCGAAGTATTTGTATCAGCGAAGTTAATGAGATAGCTTCTCCGTTTTCAATTTGACTAATAGTCCAGCGGTTAACGCCCGCATGTTCTGCTATTTGTGCCTGGGTTTTATTTTGATTTAAGCGCTGTTGCTTAATATAGTTTCCTATAGTCTCAATGATGGATTTATCACTCATTGAAACCCAATTAATGTTAGTATTTACCATAATTAACATGTTTAAATACTTTTAATGTTAGTATTTACTTATGCAATTTACTAAAAATATTTTGAATCGAAATATGAAAGAATTGTTATTGATGGTAAAAACCGTCAATAATGCTTAAAAAAGTGATTAGTGTTTGTTTTTACTAACTTTATTTAGATGATGAAAAGATTATTTATCTTTTTTGTAAAGCGGAATGCGATACGAAAGGGTATAGCTGTAACCAACGCCTATACCACTGCTGTCAAACGTTTTGTTAAATCCAGGAATATATACATTTTGAAAGTTTTCTGGTTCTGTTTCGCTAGCTAAAACTTTGAGTTGTACATTAAGTCCGAGATATAAATTATTGAATAATTCAGCTTTCATACCTAGTATAAGTTCTACCCAAACAGCTGTTAAATCGTTAAACTCAATTAAATCACTTGAAGTGAACTGAGGTTCCCAATATTGGTTGGTATTATAAATATTATAGCTGTTAAGGTCTTGACTAAAGGAGCTCGCTCCTGCTCGAAACCCAGTATATATCATATTATCCATGTCTAACCAGTTTACATACATATTATAGTCAATACCTGCTTTAATATAGCTTCCTTTAGTAGTAATATCTAGATAATCGGTTATGGTATTTTTTTCTTCGGTACCAATTTCACCAGCAATGTATAAACGCTTTTTTAATCTGTAATCTGCAGCAATCTCAAAACCAGTATAGTCATCATCTACAAAAGTGCGTACTAATTTGCTAATATCTGCTCCAACCCGAAGTCCGTATTTTTCTTTAATTATAATAGAATCCGTTTCTGTACTAGCTATACTATCATTTTGTGCGGTTGCAGAAGCGCAAAAAAGAAGTAGAAGTACAAGGCTACTAATAAAATATGATATAATGTGCTTCTTCTTCATCTTCTACAGATTGGTTATCGTTTGTGGGTTGACTTGATTCTATCCAGTTATCGGTATCTGGTTCAATATTAAATGTTACATTTTTAAAAACGGTTTTGTAACCACAAGCACGAGATACATATACGTCTTCTCTGGTATAATTTATAGTTATGATATCTTGATTGCCTTCAGCATAATCGTCGCTAGGATCATCTGGTGTGCCATTATTATTTACTTTATAGTTGTTATGAAGTATGTATTGCGTAGTATCTTCATTCGTATTTAGAGGCAATACAATATTATTTGTAGATGTATATATGCCTAAGGCTTCCTCGTTATTAACTCCAATTATGAGTAAGTTGGTCGCATTTTTTTTGTTTTCTATATTTTCAGCATTATAAATATTAACAATTAAATTAGGTGTTGTTGGTGTGTTTTCCGGACAAATATCATCACGTTCGCAACTTATATAGGCGATTGTTGTTATTATAATGATGACAAGTAGGCTTATTTTTTTCATTAAAATTTTTATCGTTTTTCCAAAAGTACAACATTTTCCACATGGAATGTTTGCGGAAACATATCGACAGCTTGGGTTTTTGCTACTTTATATTGCGTATCCATTAAAGCTAAATCTCTGGCTTGCGTTGCGCTGTTACAACTTACGTAAACCACTTTTTTAGGGGCTATATTTAATATTTGTTGCACCACATCTTTATGCATGCCATCACGTGGAGGGTCGGTAATAATAACATCGGGCTCTCCGTGTGTGTTTATAAAATCGGCATTAAATACATTTTTCATATCGCCAACAAAGAATTCAACGTTATTAATGTTGTTTAATTGTGCATTTTCTTTGGCAGCTATGATAGCATCTGGTACAGCTTCAACACCAATAACTTTACTAGCTTGTTTTGCAACAAATTGTGCAATGGTTCCAGTACCTGTATATAAATCGTAAACGAGTTCGTTTCCTGTTAAACCTGCAAAATCACGCGTTATTTTATATAACTCAAAAGCTTGATCGGAGTTTGTTTGATAAAATGATTTGGCATTAATTTTAAATTTTAAGCCTTCCATTTCTTCAAATATGTGGTCGTTTCCTTTATAGCAAATAACTTCTTGATCGTAAATGGTATCGTTTGCTTTTCCGTTAATGACATATTGTAACGATGTTATTACAGGAAAAGTTTCAGCAATAAAATCTAATAGCAATTCACGCTTGGTTTGATCCTCTTTAAAAAACTGAAGCATCACCATAATATCGCCTGTACTTGAGGTGCGAATCATCATGGTACGTAATAACCCAGTTTGATTTCGCGTATTGAAAAATTCTAATTCATTTTCAATAGCAAATTGTTTTACAGCATTTCTTATCGCGTTTGATGGATCTGCTTGTAAGTGGCATTTATTTAAGTCTAAAATTTTATCCCACATACCAGGAATATGAAAACCTAAAGCATTTCTATCTCCTAAATCGTCATCAGATTGAATTTCTTCTAAGGTTAACCAACGGCTATCGCTAAATGAAAATTCCATTTTATTTCTGTAGAAATATTGATTAGCAGAACCTAAAATAGGTGTTACTTCAGGAAGTTCTATGTGTCCAATGCGGGTTAAGTTATTAGTAACTTCTTTTTGTTTGTAAAATAGCTGATGTTCGTATGCCATATCTTGCCATTTGCAACCACCACAAACTCCAAAATGCTCGCAAGCAGGTTGCGTTCTTTTATCAGAAAGTGTATGAAAAACTGTTGCCTTTCCTTCGTAATAGGCTTTTCGCTTTTTAAAAGTCTGTACATCGACTATATCACCAGGTACAGCGTTTGGTAAAAAAATTACTTTTCCGTCTGGTGCTTTGGCTATGGTTTTTCCTTTAGCTCCTGCATCAATGACTTCTACGTTTTCAAAAACTTGTTTTCTTGCTTTTCTTCTAGACATGCTGCAAAAGTAATGAAAGGAATTACGATTATCGAATATGATTTATGAATTTTTGATTCAATTTTTTAAAAGCAATAGCTTGTTTAAATATTTTTTGAAGCAACTAATATTTGTTAACTTGCAAGCCCTAGGGATGATTTCTCTCCCACGCTGCTTTTTCGGATCTTCGGAAGAATAAAGGTACAGAAGGAATGGTTATTTTATTAATTAAAAATAAATAAAAATGGCTGTTTTAGAAAAATTAGATTCTCAGCAATTAATTGAATTAGAAAACAAGTATGGAGCTCATAACTATCATCCACTTCCAGTGGTTTTAAACCGGGGAGAAGGTGTGTATGTTTGGGATGTAGATGGTAAGCAATATTATGATTTTTTATCGGCTTATTCTGCTGTAAATCAAGGGCATTGTCATCCAAAAATTGTTAATGCTATGGTGGAACAAGCACAAACATTAACATTAACCTCTAGAGCTTTTTATAATGATATACTTGGTAAATACGAGAAATTTGCTTGCGAGTTTTTTGGATTTGATAAGTTGTTACCTATGAATACAGGGGCAGAGGCTGTAGAAACCGCTTTGAAACTTTGTAGAAAATGGGCTTATGAAGTAAAAGGTATTGATGAAAATAAAGCTGAAATTATTGTTTGTGAAAACAATTTTCACGGACGAACAACAACCATTATTTCTTTTAGTAATGATCCTGTGGCTCGTAAAAATTTCGGCCCATTTACTAGCGGATTTATTAAAATTGAATACAATGATTTAGAAGCTTTAAAAGAAGCTTTAGAAAGCAATCCAAATGTATCAGGATTTTTAGTAGAGCCTATACAAGGGGAAGCGGGTGTTTATGTGCCAAGTGAAAATTATTTAGTAAAAGCCAAAGCACTTTGCGAACAATTTAATGTGTTGTTTATTGCAGATGAGGTACAGACTGGTATTGCTAGAACAGGAAAGTTATTAGCGGTAGATCATGAAAATGTAAAACCAGATATTTTAATACTTGGTAAAGCCATAAGTGGAGGAGTCTATCCTGTAAGTGCTGTTTTAGCAAATAATAACGTTATGCAAGTTATTAAACCAGGAAATCATGGTAGTACTTTTGGTGGTAATCCTGTTGCTGCAGCTGTTGCTATTGCGGCTTTAGAAGTTGTAAGAGATGAGAAGTTAGCAGAAAACGCCGAGTTACTTGGTGAGTTATTCAGAAGTGAATTAAATAGTTATATAGAAACAAGTAATATTGCTAAATTAGTTAGAGGCAAAGGGTTGCTTAATGCTATTGTTATTAATGATTCAGAAGATAGTGATACGGCTTGGAATATATGTTTAGCCTTGCGAGATAATGGTTTGTTAGCGAAACCAACGCATGGTAATATTATTCGATTTGCACCACCTTTAGTAATGACTAAAAAACAATTATTAGATTGTGTTAGTATTATTATAAATACATTGAAACAATTTGAAGAGTAGAATGTTTTCTTAGTATAGAATAACAAAGCGACCACTTGGTCGCTTTGTTTATTTATAAGTAATCGAAAATCGGATTATTGTCCAATAAATTCTCTCATTCTTTCTTGCAACAATTCTTGGTCTTGTAATGCTTCAAATCCAAACATCGCAATCATTGCAATAACAAATATGATGTATAATAGACTTAAAACAATGCCAATTATAGCTAATATTTTACCTGTTTTTACATTTTGGATTCCAGTATATAATTCTGGGTTTTCAGCATAAATTTGTGTCGCTTTTTTTAGCTAAAACGATAGCTACTATACCAAGTGCCAACCCTATAATACCATAGCAACAACAAGTAACTATTGATAATATTCCGAAAACTAAAATAAGTGTTGCATTAGGTAATTTTTGTTGTTACATATTTGTGTTATTAATTGATTAAAAATGTTTTTATTATAAAACTCCCTATTATTATAACAGCATTTAATACCGCCAAAATAAGAATTGTTTTATGACCATATTTATAATTTTTAAAAGTATTTAGGGCAATAAATCCAAATAGAAGTATTAAAGTATAAATAGCAGGGTACATATAAAATGCGTCAACAAACTCGCCTTTAATCACTAAAAGTCCAGATCGTTGCATGCCACACCCCATGCATTCTATTCCAAAAAATTTTTTATTTAAGCAAGGTAGCATGTATTCTTCTGGAGATTGCAATTGTAATAGTTATTAGTTTCAACAAATTTAAAAAATAAACATAAGTCAAAACCTACTATTGGTTTTTTATTTTAAACCATACCCTTCTTTAATTTACAGTTAGTTTATTTTGATTTATTTAGTTTAATTTAGCAGTCTAAATTATAAATATAACTCATGAAATATTTAAACTATTTATTAATAATTATTGGGGCATTTGTAGCCATGTATGGTAAAAGTGGTTTAGAACAAAATCAGTATGTTTTAATAGGTGGTATTGTTTTGCTTATGATTGGTGTTTATAGATTGTCAAAAACGATTCCAAGTAAAAATGATGAAGATGAAGATGCTGTTGATGATGGTAAAAATAATTAGTTATGGTTTTTAAAATAGGAGATCATGTGATGGTTTTAGATGAGAACATGTCTGGTGTGGTTAAGAACATTGTTGGAACTTCTATTTCTATAGAAACTGAAGATGGTTTCTTGTTGGATTTTAAAAGTGATGAACTTATAAAGGATACTTCAAAAAGTATTTTGAAGAAAGCGAGGATATCTAATACTGCTATTTCAGAAAAAGAGCAGCCAACTAGAAAGCAACAAAAACGTATAAAAGCTAAAGATAGGTTTGAACCTACTATGGAAGTAGATTTACATATTAATCAGTTGGTAAAATCATCAAGAGGCATGTCTAATCATGATATGTTAACCCTTCAATTAGATACAGCAAGACACAAGCTAGATTGGGCAATATCTAAACGTATTCAGAAAATTGTTTTTATTCACGGCGTAGGTGAAGGTGTTCTTAAAATTGAGTTAGAATATTTGTTTGGACGTTATAATAACATAAAATTTTATGATGCCAACTACCAAAAATATGGTTTAGGAGCTACCGAAGTTTATGTTTACCAAAATGTTTAATTGAGAATACTATTTGGTAATAGTTCTAGAGTATGTACCAAAATCAAGAAAATCGCTTTGTATAGTGCCTAGATCAAAATCTAATAACGTTATAGAAACTGTTATCGTTCTTTTGTAGGAGTTAGAAAGTAGCGATCCACTAGGAAATGAATCTTTAGCGTCTTTATCTAAATATCTAGCAATTTGAACTGGTAAAGTTTCATCAGTATCGTTAAGTAGATTGGAATCTCCATTTTCATCTTCATTTATGGTATTTACACCATCTCCATCATCGTCAACATCTAAATAATTAGGGATACCATCACCATCAGTATCTAAGGCGTCATCAATATTACCATCACCATTTTCATCTGGTTTTTCTAAAGATGTTTTTACATTGTCGTTATCATCATCTTCATCAAGATAATCAGGAATGCCATCACCATCAGTATCTTGCGCATCTGAAAAATCACCATCACCATTAGGGTCTTGATTTTCTAGTTCACTAGAAACACCATCACCATCATCATCAGTAAAAGTTGATAAAAAATTAACTTTAGCACCAGAAGCGGCATTATAATCATTTGTAATATTAGTTTCTGAACCTGGAATGTCCTGGCAAATTAAATCGCTAGGATCTCCGTCATAAGTTCTGTAGTTAAAAACAATACTAGAACCATTTACTACAAGTGTTTTTTCAGTATTAGCTACTGTTGGATTAAATATGTCACTATTATTTGCAAATGGAAATAATAGAATAAGCGATTCATATGGGTCTTTGTGTGTATCATATAAAACATAGTTATCTCCATTAACAAATTTGTCAATATTTCCTTCTCGACATAACTCTAAGGTTTTGTCAAAATCAAATTCAACTGTAATAATATCGCCATCATCACAAGTGTAAAAACTTAATAAACTTAAAGGAAGAAGGATATAAAATAACTTACGCATTTGTATTCGGGTTTTAGGCAAAAATAAAGGAATTGTTATTTATAACGTACTATATTAATAATAATTTTATTTCAAGTATTTTTGTGCTTTAAAACAAAGAGATGAATCAAGTGTATTTTGATAATGCTGCTACTACTCAGATACGAGATGAGGTGATTACTGCTATGACAGAAGTTATGAAAAATTACTATGGTAATGCTTCTTCTTCACATAGTTTTGGTAGGTCGTCAAAAGTTCTAATTGAAAAATCAAGAAAGCTTATTGCGAGTTGTTTAAATGTTTCGGCAGGTGAAATATTTTTTACTGGAGGTGGTACAGAAGCTGATAATTTAATATTAAATAGTGCTGTTAGAGATTTGGGTGTTCAACACATTATAATTTCAAAAATCGAGCATCATGCTGTTCTACATACTGTCGATCAATTGCAGAAGGAATATGATATAGATGTTAGCTATGTAAATTTAGATAAAAAAGGTGATGTAGATTATTTGCATTTGGAGACTTTGTTGCAAAAAGAAGAGAAAACATTGGTTAGCTTAATGCATATAAATAATGAAATAGGAAATGTATTAGATATAAAACGTGTTGGTGATTTGTGTCAAGCGAATAATGCTTTATTTCATAGCGATGCAGTGCAGTCTGTTGGGCATTATAAAATAGATTTACAAGAGGTGCAAGTTGATTTTTTAGCAGCATCAGCACATAAATTTCATGGGCCAAAAGGCGTTGGTTTTGCTTTTGTTAGAAAAAACACAGGTTTAAAACCTTTAATTTTTGGAGGCGAGCAGGAGCGTGGACTTCGTGCTGGTACAGAAAGTGTGCATAATATAGTTGGACTTGAAATTGCTTTGAAAATTGCCAATAATAATTTTGAAGAAGAAGAGGCGTACGTAAAAAGCATAAAACAATATTTTATAGATTCTGTAACTAAACATATTCCTGAAGCAACATTTAATGGGCAATCGGACGATTTAGAAAAGAGTAGTTATGCCTTGGTAAATATTTGTTTGCCTGTGCCTCCTAAGAAATCTGCAATGTTATTATTTCAATTAGATTTGAAAGGAATAGCATGTTCAAAAGGAAGTGCTTGTCAAAGCGGGAGCTCTCAAAACTCGCATGTATTAGCTGAAATCTTAACGGATGAAGATTTAGAAAAACCATCTGTCAGGTTTTCATTTAGTATTTATAATACTAAAGAAGAAGTTGATTATGTTATAAGAGTATTAAAGGAATTTATTTAATAATTAAAACTTCATAGTCGTTCTTATATTAAAAACACGAGGCGTTAAATAATTGGGTATGGCGTATTGACGTTTGCTATAAACATCTCTAACCCAAGTGTTGGTAATGGAGTTTTGTGCATCAAACATATTGAATATTTCAAATCCAAAGGATAGTGCTTTAAATGGTTTTTTCCAACCGCTTTTAAATTGTTTTTTATCATCTACAATTACAAACTGTAACCCTAAATCGGCTCTTTTGTAGTCTGGTAATCTGTTTTGATAGTCGTAAGGGTCCACATAGCTAGGAGAGCCTCCAGGTAGCCCTGTGTTATAAACCAAATTCAAATACATTTTCATGTTTGGAACACTAGGTACATAATCTTGAAATAAGGCCGCAAACTTTAAACGTTGATCTGTTGGTCTAGCGATATAACCTCTGTTGTCAATATTTTCTTCATTTTTTAAATACCCAAAACTAAACCAGGATTCTGTGCCTGGAACAAATTCGCCATTCAATCTCATATCTAAGCCATAGGCACGAGCTTCTGCATTATTATTGGCACTGTACCGAATACGAACATTTTCAAGTGTATATGGATTTACATCAGTTAAACCTTTATAATAAAGTTCGGTTGTTAGCTTAAATGGTCTATCCCACATTTTAAAACTGTAATCGTTTCCTAATACAATATGAAACGATTTTTGAGCTTTGACATTGGGTTGTACTATACCATTAGCATCACGTAATTCTCTGTAAAAAGGAGGTTGATAGTATAAGCCTGTTGAAATTCGAAACAGCATATCTTTTTCCCAATAAGGTTTTATTGTGAATTGTGCACGCGGACTAAAAACAGTTTGGTTTGATGACGCAATGCCATCGCCGGTAACAGACCAATTGTGTACTCTAACACCTGCATTATACCAAACATCACTTGTGCCTAAAGTTGATCGTTTACTCCATTGCGCGTAAGCTTGTAATCGGTTTATTTGGGTATTGTTTGTTGTACGAACATTATTAAACGCTTCTAAAGGACCGCTATATGGTGTGTACGGCTGCTCGTTTGTAAGGACTGTTTTTGGTGGTCTGATTGAAAATCCAGCCGAATCAATAACTTCCCATTCAACTAAGCGGTCGCGAATATCTTCATTAGTATATTTTACAGACCATTCAATACGGTTATCATCAATTTTTAAATGGCCTTTGTGCTCAATATTAGTTATAAGTGCATCTAAGTCGTTACGTCCATGATTTAATTGGCTGCCAACGCCTTCACTAAATTCAACTTCACCTAAATTTTCTTCACCAATATTAGTGTTTACTTCTCCAAGTCTGTATTGAGCTAAAATATCAAAATACTCTTCTTCTGTAGTGTGATATGTTGATGTAATTAAATCAAGCGATAAATTGTCATTAGCAAAATAGGAGCCTTTAAAAGCTCCAAATAAAGTTTGGTATTGGTCTTTTTCTTGTCCTTCGTAAAAAATAAGCAGTGCAATAGGTTCGCTAAGTGTTCCAAAATTGGTTTGTCTTGTTTGTGGCTGGTAATTATATTTATTGAAGGACGCATTTCCTAAAAAACTTAAATGAAATTTATTTGAAAATTTATACGTGAAATACCCTTGAGCATCAGCAAACGATGGGGTGAAATTGGTTTCTGTTTCTTTAGCATTAACCAGTAGGCTATTATCTCGGTAACGAACACCAACGATTCCTGAAAATTTTGAATCTTTACTTATGTTTTCTACAGAAAGACTACCTCCTAATAAACTTAAATCGGCATTGACTTCAAACTTATAAGGTGTTTTATAAGTGATATCTAAAACCGAAGATAACTTATCGCCATATTTAGCTTGAAATCCACCTGCTGAAAAGTCGACGTTTTGAACCAAATTTGTATTTACAAAACTCAATCCTTCTTGCTGACCCGAACGCACTAAAAACGGACGATACACTTCTATATCGTTTACATACACTAGATTTTCATCATAATTTCCCCCACGAACATTGTATTGTGTACTTAACTCATTATTGTTACTAACTCCGGGAAGTGTTAATAATAAGTTTTCAACACCTGCGTTAGCGCCAGGTATTTTTCTTATGGTTTCAGGCTTTAATGTAATAACGCCTTCAACATCTTTTCTTCGGTTGCTATTTACAATTACGGTTGCTATTTGCTCAATAGATGTACTCATTACTGGGTTGAACTCTATGGTTTCCCCATTTTTTAAATGAAAAGTGCTTATAATTTTTTTAAATGATATATGCGTGAATTCAACGGTGATATCCTGATTTGCCGGAATAGTAATAATGTAAAATCCATTGCTATTGGTTTTTGTGCCATCAGCTCCAGCTTTTATATTTATATTAGAAATCGGGAAGTTATCGGCATCTAAAATAATACCCTGGATGGTACCAGTTTGAGAATAACCTATATAAAATATTGATAAAAATAATACAGTGAAAAGTGAGAATTTTGTTTTCAAATGGTTTGTGCTTTATTTTCTGTAAAATAACGTTTCAAAAGTAGAATTATTTCCAACATTATCAGTAACAATTACCTTTAAATTATTCTTGGTGTCGGTTATAAGGCCATCATTAAAATCGTGAGTCAGTGTTTTTGTTTTGTAATCATATTCCATTAAAATCCATTTTCCATTAACAGTAGCCCTGTAATTAGAAATCCCCGAATCTTTATCGTCAATTTTAATTTTTAAATAGCGATACTTACTAAGCCATTGGCCATTCTTAAAATTAATAGGCAAAATAGTTGGTTTTATATTATCAGTAGCGAGTGTGTATGTTCCAAGTATTTTTGTGTTAGTTGTTAAAAGATTTCCTTTTCTTTTTGTATTAGAATAGATAGGGTATTTATTATAGCCTATTAAACGAGCGATATATAATTTTTGCTTGTCTTCATCATTATATTTACTAATATCAAAAGCTATATTAAAACTTTTTTTAGCTGCTATGGTGTTTTTATGAAGTGTTAAGGTGTCATTTTTTACTTCAAAATCTAAATAGAAATCATCATAAAAAGTGTCTTTATAAAAATTGACAGCAATATTTTCTTTTTTTAAGTTAACGGTTTGGTCCGTTTTTATAAAATATGGCGTTGTTTCTTTATGTTCTATAGTTTCAATAATGCTATTTTTTGTGCCTTTTATATTAATGGTAACCCAAGATTCATTGTTTTTATAATCGGCTACTCTAATTTTATAAACGGAATAAGTACTGTCTTCAATATTTAAGAACCCATTATTTAAAACAGGCTTAAGTAGGCTTAACGGATTATTCTTTTTAAATAATTTTTGGATACGTTGTTTTTTAGTGGTGTAAATTTCGTAATCAATTAATTGATTAATATGTTTTGTTTCATCAAAAGAAAATCTTTTAAAATCTATCTCAAAATTTTTGTTTCCATTTACTAAGGTTTGAATATTATAAACACCATTAGAATTTGCCGCTAGGTCTTGCCTGTCGTTTGTTTCAACTCCAAATCCAATATGCCCATAAGCTTCCATGTTTTTAATTACATAATTACCATTTTCAATAGGAATTAAGTTTAGTTTTTGTTTGGTGTTCGATTTGTTTACAAAAGAATTGGCATCAATAGGGTAAGCATAAATAGATTTAATAATTGGAGCTATATTATCTTCTACGTTAATTCCAAATAGCATGGGATTCATAGGGCGTTCAGCCTTGTCTCTAATCTCAAAGTGTAAATGTGGTCCGCCAGATCCTCCAGAGTTTCCGCTATACGCAATTAAGCTGTCTTTTGTAATAGGTAATGTTGCTGAAGAAGGAAATAATTCTATTTGATAGGATTCTTTTTCATATTGATGCTTTTTAATATAAGCTTCAATTTCAGGAGAAAATTTTTGTAAATGACCGTAAACACTTGTGTAACCATTAGGATGGGTTATATATAATGCTTTTCCATAGCCAAAATGAGATATTTTTATTCGGCTAACATAGCCATTTGCAATAGCTTTCACTTTTAAACCAACGCGTTGTTGTGTTTTTATATCTAATCCAGAATGAAAATGGTTAGAGCGTAATTCAGCAAATGTACCAGAAAGTATAAGCGGAACCTCTAATGGGCTGCTAAAGTAATCTTGTGGATAATTATTTTGAGCACCTAAAAGTGATGAGGAAATAAAAAGAACAAAAAGGATTAATCGCATAAGTAAGTATAAGTGCTAAAATATTAATTTGATATGAGAACGCAAAGAATAAAACAAAAATCAAGCCATTGTATTGAGTATGAGGAATAATACTTTAATTTGAAATTTTATGAAAAAACAATTGTAATTTATCTTTAGGTATGTTAACTTTGTGAGATAAGTATTGAAATTTGTAAATGAGTAATATTGAAGATATTGTAGATTCATTAGAAAACAAAATTAGCAAAGTATTACACAAACTAGAGCTTTTAAAGCAAGCTAATCTTAAATTAAGTGAAGAATTAGAAGTTTCAAAGAAAGAAATTCAGAACCAAAAATCGCATATAGCAACTTGGGAAGAAAAGTATGAAGCTCTAAAAATTGCAAATTCAATACTGGGTAGTGACGATAATAAAAGAGATACTAAGCTTAAAATAAATGCATTAATTAGAGATATAGATCATTGTATTGGTCAACTTTCTGAATAAGGCAACAAAAATTCAATGTCAGAAAAGCTTAAAATAAAGTTGTCTATAGGTAATAGGGTATATCCATTAACTATTGAAGCGAGTCAAGAAGAAGGACTCCGTAAAGCGGCCAAAAACATTGAAGTTATGATTAAACAATTTGAGCAAAGTTATTCTGTTCGAGATAAACAAGATGTATTAGCCATGTGTGCTTTACAATTTGCATCTCAAGTAGAGCAGAAGTCTATAGATAAAGAAAATGTAAATGAGCATGTTGAAGAAAAGCTAAATGCTTTAAATGATTTGTTACATTCTTATTTAGTCTCTTAATACGTTCTTTAAAATAAACTAAAAGTTACTGCCTACATTGGTTATTTTTTTTGATAAACTCAACGTTAATTCTTTAAAAAGGGTGAGTTTAAGTTGTAAAAGCAGGCTGCCTTGAGCAGATCCTTGATCAGCTTGTTAGCCCTAAACTTGTTTTTAAGGAGTTTATACAAAACTTTATACTGGTGTAGGCTTTTTTATATATACAAATCAACAAAACTCGATGGATAACTCAATTATATTTGCAGTAGGCGGTGTCATTTTAGGATTAATTATTGGCTTTATTATAGCTAAAACACTTGAAAAGAATAATGCTTCAAAACTTGTAAAAGAAGCAAAAAAAAATGCAGCTTTAGTACTTAAAGAAGCTAATAGCGAAGGTGAATCAATTAAAAAAGATAAGATACTTCAGGCTAAAGAAAAGTTTTTAGAACTTAAATCGGAACACGAAAAAGTGATTCTTTCTCGTGATAAAAAAATGGCTGAAGCCGAAAAGCGTACTCGTGATAAAGAATCACAAGTTTCTAGTGAACTTTCAAAAACAACGAGACTCAATCAAAGTTTAGATAGTAAAATTAAGGACTATGATCATAGAATTGATGTCCTTGAAAAGAAGCAAGAAGAGATAGATAAGCTTCATAAAAATCAAGTGCAACAGTTAGAGGTTATTTCAAGTCTTTCTGCAGAAGAAGCCAAAGAACAATTAGTAGAATCTTTAAAAGGTGAAGCTAAAAATGATGCGATGGCATTTATTCAAAGTGCTGCAGAAGAAGCTAAATTAACAGCAGAACAAGATGCTAAGAAAATTATTATTAATACGATTCAGCGTATAGGAACAGAAGAAGCGGTAGATAACTGTGTATCTGTTTTTAATATTGAATCGGATGATGTAAAAGGTCGTATTATAGGTCGTGAAGGACGAAATATTCGTGCTATTGAAGCGGCTACCGGTGTTGAGATTATTGTTGATGATACACCAGAAGCTATTATCTTGTCGTGTTTTGATTCTGTGCGTAGAGAAATTGCTCGTTTGTCATTACACAAATTAGTAACTGATGGTAGAATTCACCCTGCGAGAATTGAAGAGGTTGTTAAAAAGACTCAAAAACAAATAGAGCAGGAGATTATTGAAGTAGGTAAACGTACCGTTATAGATTTAGGAATTCATAATTTACATCCCGAACTTATAAAGATGGTTGGCCGCATGAAGTATCGTTCTTCTTACGGACAAAACTTATTACAACACTCACGTGAAGTAGCTAAACTTTGTGGCGTTATGGCAGCCGAATTAGGTTTAAATCCAAAATTAGCAAAACGAGCTGGTTTGTTACATGATATAGGAAAAGTACCAGATGCGGAAGCCGATATGGAAACACCTCACGCTATTTTAGGAATGCAGTGGGCTGAGAAATACGGTGAAAAAGATGAAGTATGTAATGCTATTGGAGCTCACCATGATGAAGTTGAAATGAAATTTTTAATTTCTCCAGTTATTCAAGTTTGTGATGCTATTTCTGGTGCACGTCCAGGAGCTCGTCGTCAAGTTTTAGATAGTTATATTCAACGTTTAAAAGACTTAGAAGATATTGCTTTTGGATTTACAGGCGTTAAAAAAGCATATGCTATTCAAGCGGGTAGAGAACTACGTGTTATTGTTGAAAGTGAAAAAGTAGACGACCAAAAAGCAGCCGATTTATCATTTAGTATATCTCAAAAAGTACAGACAGACATGACTTATCCAGGTCAGGTTAAAGTAACTGTTATTAGAGAGACAAGAGCAGTTAATATAGCTAAATAATTATTATTCCTGCTACAGGAGGAATCTCATAAATATAAAAATCCAGCGTCAGCTGGATTTTTTAGTTTTGCTAACTGCTAACTGCTAACTGCTAACTGCTAACTGCTAACTGCTAACTGCTAACTGCTAACTGCTAACTGCTAACTGTTATTTCCTAGGATGAAATTTTTCAACAACTTTAGTCAAATGACTTTTATCTAAATGCACGTATATTTCGGTTGTGGTAATGCTTTCATGTCCGAGCATGAGTTGAATAGAGCGTAAATCGGCATCGTTTTGTAATAAATGTGTAGCAAAGGAATGCCGGAAAGTGTGAGGAGAAATGCTCTTTTTTAGTCCGATTTTTTCTGCTAATTGTTTGATGATAGTAAAAATCATGGCTCTGGTTAATTGTTTGCCACGGCGGTTCAAAAATAAAGTATCTTCAAATCCAGCTTGAATATTTATATGATTGCGAATCTCAGTTCTATATATGTTTATGAATTTTTGAGTAATTTCAACAATAGGTACAAA
The DNA here is from genome assembly GCA_031826515.1 of Flavobacteriaceae bacterium HL-DH10. Lineage (NCBI taxonomy): Bacteria > Pseudomonadati > Bacteroidota > Flavobacteriia > Flavobacteriales > Flavobacteriaceae > Thalassobellus > Thalassobellus suaedae. The sequence continues at coordinate 3,365,472 of CP134536.1, forward strand.
TCGTTGTTTATCTCCTTTTCCAGTGACTTTAATAAAACCTTCGTCAAAAAATAAATCAGATAGTTTTAAATTTATTAATTCGCTAACACGTAAACCACATCCATATAAGGTTTCAAGTATAGCACGATTACGTTCACCTTCAGGTTTACTTAAATCGATAGCGCAAATAAGGCTATCAATTTCTTCTTCAGATAGGGTATCTGGGAGTTTTCTACCTATTTTAGGAGATTCTATTAATTCTAAAGGATTTGATGCTCTGTAATCTTCGAAAACTAGATAGCTAAAAAAACTGCGTAATCCAGAAATTAAACGAGATTGAGAACGTGCATTTACATTTTTAGCGACTTCATAAATAAACTGCTGGATGATATCTGGTGTTATTTTAATAGGAGATATGCTCATGTTATTAATTTCTAAATAGGAAATTAATTTTTTTACATCGAGAGCATAATTCTCAATGGAATTTTTAGATAGTCCACGTTCTATCTTTAAATATAATTGATAGTCCTTAAGTGCATTTTGCCAATTCATGAAAGTAAAAGTAGGGTAAATTCAGATAACCTCTATAATATACATAAAGCATTTTTTGTATAAAAATGAATTGCCAATACTAAAAATGAAACTGATAATTATCATTTACTGCGTTCTAATTAAATGTTAAAATTGTATAGAGCATAATATTAACTAGTTAAAAACCATTTAATTATGAAAAAAATTATTCTTATTGCAATTTTGATTGTTTACAGTTTTACAGTCAGTGCACAAAATAAATTAGAAAACTCAACAGGTGTCATTTTTGGAGTTAAAGCAGGTGTGAACTTTGCAACTATAACAGGAGATGATACAGAAGATGTTGATACTCGAACTTCATTTCACGTAGGAGTTGTTGTGGAAATGGAGATTTTTGATAAATTTTCATTTCAACCAGAAATATTATACTCTTCACAAGGCGCTAAGGGTTCTTCTGATGGTATGGATATGGAAATCAAATATGACTATTTAAATATTCCTTTATTGGTTAAATATTATTTAGCGGAAGGTTTTAGTATAGAAGGAGGGCCACAAGTCGGAATTTTATTATCAGCAGATGGTAAAGCTTCAGGAATATCTGTTGATATAAAAGATATAACTAAAGATATTGATTTTAGTTTAGATCTTGGTTTAGGCTATATTCTTGAAAATGGTTTAAATTTTGCAGCTCGATATAATTTTGGAATTTCAAATATTAACGATAATAATGGGACAATAATGGGTACTGAATTCGATTTTGGAGATGTGAAAAATTATAATGGGGTATTCCAGCTATCAGTCGGATATATGTTTTAAATTAAATTGATATTTAAAATGGAAAGGGAAGCACTAAGTGTTTCCTTTTTTTAGTTATGGTCATTATCTTTATAGGGTATTTTGTTTTTTTAAATTTTTTAATTTAAAAATAATCAGACACCTATAACAGTTATCTTAAAGAATGTTAATTAGAACGTTTCATTGTGTTTTTTTATATATTTACACAATGAAAAAACTAATCATAATCAACGGCCCCAACCTAAATTTATTAGGAAAAAGAGAACCAAATATTTACGGAAGTTTATCTTTTACAGAGTTTTTAGATGAAGTAGTTGGAAAATACCCAGATGCAGATATAGATTATTTTCAATCTAATATAGAAGGAGAACTTATTGATAAGTTACATGAAGTAGGATTTAGTTATGATGGTATTATATTAAATGCTGCAGCTTATACGCATACTTCTATAGGTATTGGAGATGCTGTTAAAGCTATTGAAACCCCTGTTGTAGAGGTACATATTTCTAATACGTTTAATAGAGAAGAATTTAGACATCAATCATTTATTTCACCAAATGCTAAAGGTGTTATATTAGGTTTTGGTTTACAAAGTTATGAGTTGGCCATTCAAAGTTTTATATGCCGCACTTAGCCTCATCAAAAGGGAGGGAGTTTTACTCATGTGAAAATAAAGTGCGCTTAAAGTTATTTTAAATTATATATAAAAAATGCGATTCAAATATTTGAATCGCATTTTTTATAATTAAGATTTTTCACATAAAATTAACTTATTGTTTTGTTTAATTTATAATTTACTTGTGAGAATTTTAAGAAGACTTTCGTTTAGATTTGTTTTGTATTAATCAATAAAACGAAACCTATAGTGATGAATAAAATTACTTTTATACTTTTTTTTATAAGTTCTTGTATTGTTTTTTCACAAGAAAAAAGAGAAACAAACTCTTTTGGTGTAACTGACGATGTTAATATATTAAATACGTCACAGTTTTATAGAAATTATTTTTCTGAGTATCATTTGAATGAAAATTGGTTTTTTAGAATGGAAATGCTAGAAAGAAGTAATAATAACTTACTTGGAGGCTATACACTTATAGAGCACCCCTTATTGGTTAAATATAAAATTAGTAATAAATTTAGTGTTTTATTTGGTACTAAAGTAGACGTGTTAAAAACAGATGGCAAGATTGAAGATGTGTCTTTGTATTCTACTTTTGGTATTCAGTATGATGTTTCCAAAAGCACACTCTTAGAAGCTAGATTTAATTATAGATTATCAAATGGATCATCTATAATTCCAGATTATACTTTCGGAACTAAAACGTCATTTACAGTAGGTTCGAAAATTAAATTTTAAAAAATTATAATTTCATTTAAAAACAAAAAGTTCCGATAAAATCGGAACTTTTTTATATCTAAAATTTATAAGTATCTATAAATGTATCACTTCATCATAAGCATCAGCTACAGCTTCCATAACTGCTTCACTCATAGTTGGGTGAGGGTGCACTGTTTTTAATACTTCATGTCCTGTAGTTTCAAGTTTTCTGCCTAAAACAGCTTCAGCAATCATATCGGTTACACCAGCTCCAATCATGTGACAACCTAACCATTCGCCATATTTAGCATCAAAAATAACTTTTACAAAACCATCTTTATTTCCACCAGCACTCGCTTTACCAGAAGCAGAGAAAGGGAATTTACCAACTTTAATATCGATACCTTTTTCTTTAGCTTGTTTTTCAGTCAACCCTACAGAAGCAATTTCTGGAGAACAATACGTACAACCAGGAATATTGCCATAATCTAAAGCTTCTACATGTTGTCCAGCAAGTTTTTCAACACAAAGAATACCTTCAGCAGAAGCAACGTGAGCTAATGCTTGACCAGGAGTAACATCTCCAATAGCATAGTATCCAGGAATGTTTGTTTGGTAAAAATCGTTTACTAATATTTTATCTCTATCTACTACAATACCAACATCTTCTAATCCAATATTTTCGATGTTAGTTTTAATACCAACAGCAGAAAGGATAATGTCAGCTTCTAAAACTTCTTCTCCTTTACTTGTTTTTACGGTAGCTTTAACACCTTTTCCTGAAGTGTCAACTTTAGTAACTTCAGCAGAAGTCATTATTTTTATACCACTCTTTTTAAATGAGCGTTCTAATTGTTTTGATACGTCTTCATCTTCAACAGGTACCACGTTTGGTAAATATTCAACAATAGTAACTTCTGTTCCCATTGAATTGTAGAAATAAGCAAATTCAACACCAATAGCTCCAGAACCAACCACAATCATTTTTTTTGGTTGTTTAGGTAAGGTCATCGCTTCTCTATAACCAATTACTTTTTTACCATCTTGAGGTAAGTTTGGTAATTCGCGAGAACGTGCACCTGTAGCAATTATAATGTTATTAGCACTGTATTCTGTGCCGTCAACGTCAATTTTCTTGCCTGGTTTTAATTTTCCATAACCAGAAATAACGTCAATTTTATTTTTTTTCATTAAAAATTCAATACCCTTGCTCATACCATCGGCAACACCACGGCTACGTTTAACAACAGCATCAAAATCTTTGTCAAAATCTTTAACAGACAACCCATAATCACCTGCATGTTTTAAATATTCAAAAACTTGAGCAGATTTTAATAAGGCTTTTGTAGGGATACAACCCCAATTTAGACAAACTCCACCAAGACTTTCTTTTTCAACAATAGCAGTTTTAAAACCTAATTGTGAAGCTCTAATAGCTGTAACATATCCACCAGGTCCACTTCCAAGAACAATAATATCGTATTTACTCATGTGTTATTTTTTAGGCTACGAATTTACGAAATCGAATTTGAATAATAAATTTTAGAAACCTATAAATTTATATCTTTTACTACCTTTGTTTTGCAATATCATTATATGAATATATCAAGAACGAGTTTTCCTAGAGTTGTTATTATTGGTGGTGGTTTTTCAGGAATAGCACTAGCAAAAAAATTATCTAAACAAGAGGTTCAAGTTGTTTTATTAGATAAAAATAATTATCATAACTTTCAACCACTTCTTTATCAAGTGTCTACAGGTGGCTTAGAACCTGATTCTATTGCATATCCTATCAGGAAAATTCTTAAAGACTTTCCTAATTTTAGTTTTCGCTTAGCTGAAGTGAATGAAATTGATAGCGTAAATAACCTTGTTAAAACAGATATAGGGGAATTAAAATTCGATTATTTGGTCGTTGCTTCGGGTTCTAAAACAAATTATTTTGGAAATTCTGAAATTGAAAAGTATAGTATGGCAATGAAAACCATACCACAATCTTTAAATCTTAGAAGTTTAATACTTGAAAATTTTGAAGAAGCTTTGTTAACTTCCGATTTAAACGAACGCAATGCATTAATGAATTTTGTGATTGTAGGAGGCGGACCAACAGGCGTTGAACTTGCTGGTGCTTTGGCTGAAATTAAAAAAGGTATTTTACCAAAAGATTATCCCGATTTAGATACACGATTAGCTCAAATACATATTATACAATCAAGTGATTGTATTTTAAAAGGAATGAGTGATAAAGCTTCTGCTAAAGCTGAAGATTTTTTAGAGAAACTTGGAGTCAATATTTGGAAAAATGTTCGAGTTACTAATTATGATGGGAAAACGGTTACTACAAATACCGATTTAACTTTTGAAACAGCAACTTTAGTCTGGGCAGCTGGCGTAAAAGGAGCTACTATAAAAGGCTTAGAGGCAGAAGAGTTAATAACTAGAGGCAACAGGCTTTTAGTAAACGAATTTAATCAGGTTAAAGGATATAATCACATTTTTGCTATTGGTGATATTGCTTCAATGATAACTGATGAGTTTCCTAATGGATTTCCTATGATGGCACAACCTGCCATTCAACAAGGCAGTCAATTAGGTGACAATATTTTAAAACTGATAGAGCAGAAGCCTATGGTGCCTTTTGTTTATAAAGATAAAGGAGTGATGGCTACTATAGGTAGAAATAAAGCAGTAGTAGATTTGCCTAAATTTAAATTCCAAGGTGTTTTTGCTTGGTATGTTTGGATGTTTGTACACCTCTTTTTCTTAATTGGTTTTAGAAACCGAATGGTGGTTTTTATAAACTGGGTTTATAATTATGTTCGTTTTGATAGAGAAGCACGTTTAATTATTCGTCCGTTTAAAAAGAAATTAAATACAAAATAAAAGTGTTCTAGGTATTAAATAAAGAGTTATAAATCGTTGTTATTCAGTTATTTTGGTTAAATTTAAAGATATTAATTAACCATTAAAATTTTTTAACAATGAAAAAACATGTCATTATTGTCATGATGATGCTCTCTATCGTCATGTATTCCCAAAAGAAAAAAAATGGAAAAATTTACAGTGAACACCCTGCAATAGGAGTCGTTGAGGCTATGCAACAAGCTTTGATAAAGGGCGATACCATAGCGCTTTCGAATGCTTTACACGATGATTTCAAAGCATTTAATGGTATGAATGATAATCCAGATTCAAAAGGGGTTTCAAAAGAAGATATGTTAAGGCAATCTGCTTTTTGGGTAAACAATGCTTCTTATTTGAGTGTTAAAAGGTCAAAAGGCGCTTATCCAGACGCTTTAGAATATGATGAGAGCGGTGTTTGGGTTCAAACCTGGGACCAGCTAAAAGGCGTTCATAATAAAACAGGCGTAAAGTTAAATATGCCAATTCATAGACTATTTAAAGTTGATGATGATAACAAGATATTAACCATGATAACTTATGATGATGGGACGGTTTTTCAAACTTTAAGACAAGGGTTCTCTACAAGAACAAACGGCAAGCTTTATGACCAGCACGAAAACATTAATACGGTTCGTAAAATGGTTGCTGCATTAGAATATGGCGATGTAGAAAAAGCGTTTAGTCATGATTATTTTACAGAAGATGTAAGGTTTACTAATCTTGATATGAAGTCTGACGAATTTAATACTTTGGAAGATGAAAAGTCAAATTTTATAAAAATGTTGGAAAAATGGGATATTGAAGCTATCGATGTTCGAGGGTACCCTGATTATTTAGAATATGAAAGAGGTAACAGTAAATTAGTGCAGTCCTGGTGGAATTTTAGAGTAAAAAGGAAGTCTGATGACAAAAAAATAACTATTCCTGTAATGCTAGTTCATGGTTTTAATGATGATGGTAAGATTATTTATGAAACAGGTTACTATACAGCTGCTCAGATGATGAAGAAATAAAACAAATTGTAATTATAAAAAAAGGACTTCAAAAATATTTTTGAAGTCCTTTTTTTATAAATCATCAGTAAAATGACGTCTACCTTTTTCTTTGCTAAATTTGTTAGTATTATATTTCGAAGAATCTCCTTTCGGGATTGATAAGGATTCCCAATCTTTCCCCTTTAAAAGTTTTCCTAAAAATACCATTTGACCTATATGATAGGAATAATGTGCTAATTGTCGGTTAATGGCCTCGGTAACGGTGTGACTTTGGTTTCTAATGTAAATAATACGTTCTAAATCGACAGTTTCTAAAGGAGTAATAGCTTTAAATAAACACGACCAGCCACTTTCCCAGGAAGCGATAATTTCTTCTTTGGTATTATAGCTATTTATAAATTCATCATCACGGTTTCTCCATTCTTTTTCACCATCTTCATTTAAAAAGTTAGTCCACCTACTAAGCATATTGCCAACAATATGTTTTGCAATTATTGATATATTGTTTGAGTCTTCATCACTTTGCCATTGCATTTCTTCAAACGAAAGCTGAGCAAAAGTTTTATCGCCTAAACTTTTATAATATTCAAATTGTTTAATAATACTTCCTAAATAGCTATTCATTTAACAAAGATAATTTTATTTTTCTGGTATAAATCTTAAAGCAACCCCATTTATACAATGTCGTTTACCAGTTGTTTTTCTTGGCCCGTCATTAAAAACATGACCTAAATGTCCGCCACAAGTAGCACAGTGCTCTTCGGTTCTTGTATAGCCTAAATTATTTTCGGTAGAAAAATCAACATGTCCTTTAATTTCTCTATCAAAACTAGGCCAGCCACTGCCAGAATCAAATTTATGTTCACTTTTAAATAACGGTGTATTACAAGCTTTACAAACATAAACACCTTTTTCGTAGTTTTTATTTAAAGCACTAGAAAAAGCAGGCTCTGTTCCAGATTTTCTAAGCACATAATATTCCATTTCTGTTAATTGTGCTTTCCATTCGCTATCAGTTTTGTTGACTTTGTAGGTTTTTGTTTCTTTTTGATTTTGCTTTTGTGCAGAACTATTGCAGCTTAAAATAAAAAATGATATTACTAGAACTATTAATTTTTTCATTACAAGAGGTTTTTATATTCTGTCGAGAATATCTGTAAAACATAACGTTTTATTAAAAATGAATTTTTTATTTAGTGATCAATAAAAAAAATCTGTGTCTAAAAAATATTAAAGAGAACAATTATTGTATTTTTATAACTTAAATAAACAAATAACAATGAAAATTAAAAATATATTTATTCTATTAGGAGTTGCTGCTATAATGTTTTCTTGTGCAGAAAACCCGTTTACAGGAAAAAAAACAATGGCTTTAGTGCCTAATTCTCAGTTGTTTCCAACGGCTTTTGCACAATACGACCAGTTTTTAACAGATAATAAAGTTGTAATAGGGACTAAAGATGCTGCTATGGTTACTAGAGTAGGACAGCGTATTGCAGTAGCTGCTGAACGTTGGCTAAGTGCTAATGGACATCAAGGGTATTTAAAAGATTATAAATGGGAATATAATTTAGTTGATGATGAAACTGTAAATGCCTGGTGTATGCCAGGAGGTAAAATTGTTGTTTATACGGGTATTTTGCCCATAGCAAAAAGCGAGACAGGATTGGCAGCTATTATGGGGCATGAAGTAGCGCATGCACTTGCAAATCATGGGCAACAGCGTATGAGTGCAGGTATGGTGCAACAAGGATTAGCAGTTGCAGGAAATATTGCCATTAAGGATGAACAATCTAGAAATGCTTTTAATCAATATTATGGTATAGGATCTCAAGTTGGAGTTATGTTGCCTTTTAGTAGGAGTCATGAAACTGAAGCTGATAAAATCGGTTTATATTTAATGGCTATAGCTGGTTACAACCCTGCTGAAGCTGCTAACTTATGGAAACGTATGAAAGCTAATAGTGGAGGACAAGCACCGCCAGAAATATTAAGTACACACCCTTCAAATGATTCAAGAATTGCAAATCTTACAGCTTTGGCACCAAAAGCTAAAGAAGAGGCGGCTAAGTTTGGTGTAACAACATTTAGATAATAATATAATATTATTCAAATAGAAATATTTGTTTACTTTCGAAGCTGCTCATAAAAGAGCAGTTTTTTTATTATGGCAGTATTAGAAAAAGGAAGTAAAAAACTTCTTAATGCTTGGGCGTTTTACGATTGGGCAAATTCAGTTTATAGCTTGGTTATCGCATCTGCAATTTTTCCTATTTTTTATGGAGCACTTTTTAGGATTGCAGAAATAGAAAAAGTGACCGTTTTTGGAGGCGATATTGCAAGGGCACCATTAATAAGTTATACAACTTCTATGGCTTTTGTATTTATAGCTATAATAACACCATTAATTTCTGGTGTAGCTGATTATTTAGGGAATAAAAAAATGTTTATGAAGTTTTTCTGTTATTTAGGAGGGGTTTCATGTATAGGATTGTATTGGTTTTCTTTAGAGCATATTTATTTTAGTCTTGCGTGTTATTTTTTTGGATTAGTTGGGTTTTGGGTAAGTTTCGCAATTAATAATTCTTATTTGCCAGATGTAGCATTTCCAGAACAGCAAGATAGCATTAGTGCTAAAGGGTTTTCTTTAGGGTATGTAGGGAGTGTAATTCTTTTGTTATTTAATTTAGCAATGGTAATGAAGCCTGATTTTTTTGGAATTACTACAGATGTTGATGGTGTAGCAGAAATTAAGGCTATGAAATATTCTTTCGTTTCTGTTGGTGTATGGTGGATAGTTTTTAGTCAATACACTTTTTTTTATTTACCTAAAGGTATTAAGAAAGAGAATCCTAAAAAGCATATTATTCTTAATGGTTTTAAAGAGTTAAAATTAGTTTGGAATCAATTGGGAGAAAATGTAAAGCTAAAACGTTATTTAGGAGCCTTTTTTGTCTATAGCATGGCGGTACAAACAGTTATGCTAATAGCAACTTACTTTGGTGAAGAAGAAATAGATTGGGGAACAGATGCAGATCGTACAATGGGACTTATTGTTAGTATATTAGTTATTCAAGTCATTGCTATTATGGGTGCTATGGTTACTGCTAGAGTTTCTAGAGTTTTTGGAAATATAAAAACACTTATAGTTATAAATATATTTTGGGCAATTATTTGTGTGTATGCTTATTTTGTAATTACTCCTTTGGATTTTTATATAGCTGCTGGTTTAGTGGGAATTGTTATGGGAGGAATTCAGGCATTGTCAAGATCTACATATTCTAAGTTTTTACCAGAAACAACAGATACTGCTTCATTTTTTAGTTTTTATGATGTTGCTGAAAAAATAGGTATTGTAATTGGGACTTTTCTTTACGGTTTTGTAGCGCAAATTACCGGCAGCATGCGAAATGCGATTTTGTTTTTATTTGTTTTCTTTTTAGTGGGTATTGTTTTACTGTTGAGAGTGCCTAAGGAAGGTTTAGAACATAAGTAGAAAATATAACACTTTACGATTCTATTTAGTAAAAAAATATCGATTATAGTTTATGGGTTTTTTATATCTATATTATTCTGCTTAAGAATAGATTGCCCCCATTCTATGGCTTTATTAAGTTTTGTAAAGGACTCAAAAGGTTTGTTTAAGAATAATTTTTCTATATCAGCATTACTTAATGCTATGTTGTTTGTTGCAACTACGGCAAATCCTGCTAAATTTTCTATCAGTGATGTTTTTCTATATATAGCAGGATCGACTGCATAGGAGTTAACGCGATGCGTTATATATATAAATTTTTTAGTATTAAAATAAGTGATAGCAATATTCTCAAGGATTTTATTGTTTTCTGTAGTAATGGTTTCTCCTTCATTAATTTCGACTATCAAATAATTGTCGTAAATATAAAAAGTGCCTAATGGTAATGTTAAGGTTTTTCTCATAAGTCTAAGATAATAATTATTAATAAAAACTATCAGAATTTAAGATTAAAACGTTTTTTAAATGCCTTTTTTGTTTATAGTATGACCGTTCAAACGATTATGTTGGTAGCTATATATTTTGATGTTTCAGAAAAAATAAGGATTGTTATAGGTATGATTATTTATGGTATTATAGATCGAATTACTGGCATCATGCGAAATGCGATCTTCTTCTTATTTGTTTTCTTTTTAATGGATATTGTTTTACTGTTGAGAGTATCCAAAGAAACAAAGGAAGCCTAAACCCTGAGTAAAAATGAATCAGAATTTAGGCAGTTTTCAATTTAAATAATCACTTTAAGATGAGTTAATTATATTTCAAGTTTTCTTAAGTTCCTAGCTGCTTGCACTATATTTTCTAAAGCTTTTTTTGTTTCTGGCCAATCTCTGGTTTTTAAACCACAATCTGGGTTAACCCAAATATGCTCTACAGGTAAAACCTTTTTTGCTTTTAAAAGTAAATTCTCGATTTCTTCAAGAGAGGGTACACGTGGTGAATGGATATCGTAAACACCAGGACCTATTTCATTAGGGTATTCAAAATCCACAAAGGCATTAAGAAGCTCCATTTCAGAGCGTGAGGTTTCAATGGTAATCACGTCGGCATCCATGTTGGCAATACTCGCTATAATATCATTAAATTCGGAATAGCACATATGGGTATGAATTTGGGTATCGTCTTGTACACCACTTGCTGAAATTCTAAAGGCTTTTACTGCCCAGTTTAGATATTTGGTCCATTCTTCTTTTCTTAATGGCAATCCTTCTCTAATGGCTGGTTCATCAATTTGAACAACTTTTAAACCGTTTTTTTCAAGATCAACTACTTCATCTCTAATCGCTAGGGCTATTTGATTACATGTGGTTTCTCGAGGTTGATCGTTTCTAACAAAGGACCATTGAAGAATAGTAACAGGTCCAGTTAGCATGCCTTTTAAAGGTCGTTTTGTTAACGATTGTGCGTAGGTAGACCATTTAACCGTCATAGGGTTGTCTCGGGATACATCTCCAAATAAGATAGGGGGTTTTACACAACGGCTGCCGTAGCTTTGTACCCATCCGAAATCGCTAAATGCAAAACCATTAAGCTTTTCACCAAAGTATTCAACCATATCGTTACGTTCAAATTCGCCATGCACAATCACGTCTAAGCCAATGCTTTCTTGAAAGGAAATAGAGTATTTAATCTCTTTTGCAATTAGAATATCGTATTCTTCTTGTGATAAAAGCCCTTTTTTTAACTTTAACCGCCAACTTCTAACTTCTTTAGTTTGGGGGAACGACCCAATTGTAGTTGTAGGAAACAGGGGTAAATTGAGGGCTTGTTTTTGCTTAGACTGTCTTACGGTAAAGTTGTTTTTGCGATGACTATCTAATTCTTTAAGTCCAGAAACACGCTCCTTAACCACTTTATTGTGAATTAACTTAGAATTACTACGGTTAATATTGGCTAGTTTGTTTTCTTCATAAAGAGATAAGTAAGGTTCGTTTTCTGGTAAAGAGAGGTTTTTTAATGTGCTGATTTCCTCTAATTTTTGTTTGGCAAAAGCTAGCCATTGCTTGATTTCAGGTTGTAGATTAGTTTCTAAATCTAAATCGTATGGGGTGTGTAATAAAGAACATGAAGAAGAAATCCATAAATTATCAGAAGACACTTTTGTTAAAGCCTTCTCAATGGTTTTTAATGAAGCTTCAAAATCATTTTTCCAGATATTTCTTCCATCAACAAGACCTAAAGAAAGTTTAATGCTCGGGTTAAAATGCTCGGATTCTAAAATATCACTTAGTTGCATAGAACATCTTGTCAAATCTAAATGTAAGGTATCTATAGGCAATTGGAGTACGGTAGTTAAGTTCTTGTCGTAGCAATCGAAATAGTTAGCCAGATATATTTTTAACTTGGGAAACTTAGTGTTTATTGTTGTGTAAGTTAATTTAATGGCTTGACGCTCCTTGTCGGTAAGGTTTAATGCTAAGCAGGGTTCATCAAACTGTATGTATTCAACGTCTAAGTTGGTTAATTCTTGAATAATTTCAAGGTAAACAGGCAATAGTTTGTCTAAAAGATCTAATCTGTGGAACCCAGTTTCTTTTTCTTTTCCTAATAAAAGAAAGGTAACGGGACCAATTAAAACGGGTTTTGTTTTAATGCCTAATTCTAATGCTTCCTTATATTCATTAATGATTTTTTTAGAAAAGAATTTGAAAGTTTGTTCTTTTTCAAACTCTGGTACGATGTAATGATAGTTTGTGTCAAACCATTTGGTCATTTCCATAGCTGTTACATCAATGTTTTTGTTTTGTAAACCACGAGCCATAGAAAAGTACAACTCTAAAGCATTATTTTTGTTGATGTTTTTGTAGCGAACAGGAATACATCCTAGTGTTAAACAGGTGTCTAAAACTTGATCATAGAGCGAAAAATCATTTGATGGGATTAAATCGATGCCCAATTCGTTTTGCTGCAGCCAGTTTTGTCTTTTTATGTTAGCGGCTATTTTTAACAAGCTTTTCTCTTCAATTTTTCCTGACCAAAACGCTTCGCAGGCTTTTTTTAATTCTCGTTGAGCGCCAATTCTTGGATAACCTAAAATGGTAGTTTTCATAAATGTTTTTGTTTTTTATTCTGTTCAAAACTATATATATAGAATATAAAAACATAAAAACTATTATATTTTGGTTGTATTAACTACTTTTGAATGATAATTAAGATTATTAATCTTTTATCTGAATAAAAAATGAGTTTAATAGAAAATAATTCCCCAATCCAACTTGATGAGATTGATAATAGAATTTTAAAGTTGTTGCAAGCCAAGTCTAATCTAACCACAAAAGAATTGGCGGTTAAAGTTAATTTATCGACCACACCTGTTTTTGAACGTGTAAAAAAGTTGGAAAGAGCGGGGTACATAAAACGCTATATAGCCGTTTTGGATGCTGTAAAACTAAATAAAGGTTTGATGGTGTTTTGTAATGTTACCTTAAAGGAGCATACGCGGGATATAGGAAACCAGTTCGTGAAAGATATTTTGTCTTTAAAACAAGTGGTGGAGTGTTACAACATTTCAGGTGATTATGATTTCTTTCTAAAAATATTAGTGAGCGATATGAAAGAATATCAGAATTTTGTTTTAGACTATTTGGGGAATATAAAAAACATTGGAAGTACGCATAGTACCTTTGTAATGGGTGAGATTAAGAATTCGTACGCGGTTCCAATTTAATAAGGGGATTATGAGCATAAAAAAGCCCGAAATAACTTTCGGGCTTTTGATTAATATAAACTATCAGAATTTAAGACTCTGTTGGTTTTTCAGATTTATCAATGGTAATTTTTAATTCTTCAGATTCTTTATCTAAATCAATTTTTATATTATCGCCTTCTTGAAGATTGGATGCTACAATTTCTTCAGCTAAAGCATCTTCAACATATTTTTGAATGGCTCTTTTTAAAGGACGCGCTCCATACTGTTTGTCGAAACCTTTGTCGGCAATATAATCTTTAGCACTTTCTGTAATTGTTAAGTTGTAGCCTAAAAGTTTAATTCTAAGAAGAAGTTTTTCTAATTCGATATCGATAATTTTATTGATATCTTCTTTTTCTAATGCGTTAAACACAACAACGTCATCAATTCTATTTAAGAATTCAGGAGCAAACGATTTTTTTAGAGCATTTTCAATAATACTTCTAGTATTAGCGTCTTCTTGGGCTTTTTGTGAAGCAGTTCCAAAACCAATACCAGTACCAAAATCTTTAATTTTACGAGCTCCAATATTAGAAGTCATAATGATAATAGTATTTCTAAAATCTATTTTTCTACCTAAACTATCTGTTAAGTAACCGTCGTCTAGTACCTGTAAGAGCATGTTAAAAACATCTGGATGTGCTTTTTCAATTTCATCTAATAGAATGACAGCATAAGGTTTGCGTCTTACTTTTTCGGTAAGTTGTCCTCCTTCTTCGTATCCTACATATCCTGGAGGTGCGCCAATTAATCTAGAAATAGCGAATTTCTCCATGTATTCACTCATGTCTATTCGAACAAGTGAATCTTCACTATCAAATAACTCACGAGATAATACCTTAGCTAACTGTGTTTTACCTACACCTGTTTGTCCTAAAAATATAAATGATCCAATTGGCTTATTAGGATCTTTAAGTCCGGCACGATTACGCTGAATGGCTTTAACTACTTTAGCAACGGCTTCATCTTGACCAATTACTTTACCTTTTATAAGATTTGGAAGTTCAGCCAATTTATTAATTTCCGTTTGAGCAATTCTGTTTACTGGTACACCAGTCATCATAGAAACGACATCAGCAACATTATCTTCCGTTACTATTTCGCGATGTTGCTTCGTGTCTTCTTCCCATTTTTCTTGCGCAATGGCAAGTTCTTTTTCTATTCGTTTTTCATCATCTCTAAGCTTTGCAGCTTCTTCATATTTTTGTTTTTTAACAACCGAGTTTTTAGTTTCTTTAACCGTTTCAAGTTGTTTTTCTAATTCAATAATTTGTTTAGGCACTTCAATATTAGTAATATGAACCCGTGATCCTGCTTCATCTAAAGCATCAATAGCTTTATCTGGAAGAAAGCGTTCGGTCATATAACGATTTGTTAACTTTACACAGGCTTCAATAGCTTCAGGTGTGTAATCAACATTATGATGCTCTTCGTATTTTCCTTTTATATTATTAAGAATCTCTATTGTTTCTTCTACTGTTGTAGGTTCAACAATCACTTTTTGAAAACGACGTTCTAAAGCACCATCCTTTTCAATGTATTGTCTGTATTCATCTAAGGTTGTTGCACCAATACATTGTATTTCACCTCTAGCTAAAGCAGGTTTAAACATGTTTGAAGCATCTAAACTTCCTGTTGCTCCTCCAGCACCAACAATGGTATGAATTTCATCAATAAACAGAATAACATCGTCATTTTTTTCAAGCTCGTTCATTACGGCTTTCATACGCTCTTCAAATTGTCCACGATATTTGGTTCCAGCAACTAAACTTGCTAAATCTAAAGTAACTACGCGTTTATTAAAAAGGATTCTAGATACTTTTCTTTTTACAATTCTAAGCGCTAATCCTTCGGCAATAGCAGATTTACCAACACCTGGCTCTCCAATTAAAAGCGGATTGTTTTTCTTTCGCCTACTTAAAACTTGAGATACACGTTGTATTTCTTTTTCACGACCAACAACAGGGTCTAACTTACCTTCTTCAGCCATAGCTGTTAAATCACGTCCAAAATTATCTAAAACAGGTGTTTTAGACTTCTTATTAGTTTTACCTGCAGGCGCATTAAATATATTGTCTTTTGAAGCGTCTCCTTCAGTAGCCGCATCATCATCTTGAAAAGATTCTGCTTTGGGCTCTATATAGTTATTGTCGTTTGTGATCATAAATTTAAATTGTTCTTTAACATTATCGTAATCAACTTTTAGCTTATTTAAAAGCTTGGTAGTGGGGTCGTTTTCATTTCTTAAAATACAAAGCAGTAAATGCGCTGTATTTATTGATGTACTTTGAAATAATTTAGCTTCTAAAAAAGTTGTTTTTAAAGCCCGTTCTGCTTGTCTAGTAAGGTGTAAATTCTTTTTCTGATTAGAAGTTGTCGTTACATTAGGGTTTGCAGGACTTAGTATTTCTACTTTACGTCTTAAATGATTTAAATCAATATCTAGGGCATTTAATATACTAATAGCTTTGCCGTCTCCATCACGTAAAAGCCCTAGCATCAAATGCTCGGTACCAATAAAGTCATGACCTAATCGCAAAGCTTCTTCTTTGCTATAGGCAATTACATCTTTTACTCTTGGGGAAAAATTATCATCCATAATAGGGTTCCTTTCTGCATTAAAAATACTAAAACATTTTACTTAAGGCAAAAACTATACCTTAAATTAATGTGAAAGTTGCTAATTGACGAAAAAAACTTTAAAAAATCAAAATTTTACTAGGCATACTTATCAACGAAAAAGCATAGTTGAATTGTTAATAAAAAGTACCAAAAAAACAAACATTTGTCATCTATTCTCACTCATGAAATTAGTATATTAGCACGTTTTGAAATATTGATAAAAACTTAATTAAATTATATATGGCAGAAGGAGAAAAATTGATCCCTATTAATATTGAAGATGAGATGAAATCGGCTTACATTGATTATTCAATGTCGGTCATTGTGTCACGTGCTTTACCAGATGTAAGAGATGGTTTAAAACCTGTTCACAGACGTGTACTTTATGGTATGCACGAACTAGGTGTTAGAGCAAATACGGCGCATAAAAAGTCGGCAAGAATAGTTGGAGAGGTTTTAGGTAAGTATCACCCTCACGGCGATACATCGGTATATGATGCTATGGTGCGTATGGCTCAAGAATGGAGTTTACGTTATATGTTGGTTGATGGACAAGGGAACTTTGGTTCAATAGATGGAGATAGTCCAGCAGCAATGCGTTATACTGAAGCACGTATGCGTAAAATATCTGAAGACATGTTGGCAGATATTGATAAAGAAACTGTAGATCATAAATTAAATTTTGATGATACTTTACAAGAACCAACTGTTTTACCAACTCGTATTCCTGGACTTTTAGTT
This sequence comes from Flavobacteriaceae bacterium HL-DH10, assembly GCA_031826515.1. Classification (NCBI taxonomy): domain Bacteria; kingdom Pseudomonadati; phylum Bacteroidota; class Flavobacteriia; order Flavobacteriales; family Flavobacteriaceae; genus Thalassobellus; species Thalassobellus suaedae. The sequence continues at coordinate 3,382,580 of CP134536.1, forward strand.
AATGGAGCCTCAGGTATTGCAGTAGGTATGGCAACTAATATGCCTCCTCATAATTTAACAGAGGTTGTTAATGGAACCATTGCCTATATAGAAAATAATGATATTGAAATTGATGAGTTAATAACACATGTTAAAGCTCCAGATTTTCCAACAGGAGGAACTATTTATGGTTATGATGGTGTAAAGGAAGCTTTTCATACTGGTAGAGGACGTATTGTTATGCGTGCAAAAGCCAATATAGAAGAGGTTAATGGACGCGAGTGTATTATCGTTGATGAGATTCCATACCAAGTTAATAAAGCAGATATGATTAAGAAAACTGCTGATTTGGTTAATGAAAAAAAGATGGATGGTATTGCTACCATTCGTGATGAATCTGATAGAAATGGTATGCGTATAGTGTACGTTTTAAAGCGCGATGCTATTCCAAATATCGTGTTAAATAAATTATATAAATACACGGCGTTACAATCCTCATTTAGTGTGAATAACATCGCATTGGTTAATGGACGACCGCAGTTGTTAAACTTAAAAGAATTAATACATTATTTTGTTGAGCATAGACATGAAGTTGTTGTAAGAAGAACAACTTACGAATTGCGTAAAGCGGAAGAACGTGCTCATATTTTAGAAGGATTAATTATTGCTTCAGATAATATAGATGAAGTTATTAAAATAATTAGAGCTTCTTCAAATGCTGATGAAGCTAGAAATAATTTAATTGAACGTTTTAAGCTATCTGAAATACAAGCAAAAGCTATAGTTGAGATGCGTCTGCGTCAATTAACAGGCTTAGAGCAAGATAAATTGCGTTCTGAGTATGATGAGATCATGAAAACCATTATCGACTTAAAAGATATCTTAGACAGGAAGGATCGTCGTATGGATATTATTAAAGGCGAATTAGAAGTCGTTAGAGAAAAGTATGGTGATGAGCGTCGTTCAATTATTGAGTATGCTGGTGGAGATTTAAGTATTGAAGATATGATTCCTGATGAAAAAGTGGTTATTACTATTTCACATGCGGGTTACATTAAACGTACTTCACTTACAGAATATAAAACACAAAACAGAGGAGGTGTTGGACAAAAAGCATCAACAACTCGTAATGAAGATTTCCTAGAGCATTTATTTGTTGGTACAAACCATCAGTATATGTTGTTCTTTACTCAAAAAGGAAAATGTTTCTGGATGCGTGTTTATGAAATTCCAGAAGGTAGTAAAACATCAAAAGGAAGAGCTATTCAAAACCTTATAAATATTGAACAAGATGATAAAGTGATGGCTTTCATTTGTACTCAAGATTTAAAAGATGAAGCGTATATTAATAGTCATTATGTAATCATGGCGACTAAAAAAGGTCAGGTTAAGAAAACATCACTTGAACAATATTCTCGCCCAAGAACAAATGGTATTAACGCCATTACAATTAAAGATGATGATGTTTTATTAGAAGCTAAGTTAACCACTGGAGAAAGTCAAGTGATGTTAGCATTAAAATCTGGTAAAGCTATTCGTTTTGAAGAAGCTAAAACACGACCTATGGGACGTAGTGCTTCAGGAGTAAGAGGTATTCGTTTACAAGATGAGGAAACTGATGAAGTTGTTGGAATGATTGCTGTTGATGATATGGAAAGCGATGTGCTTGTGGTTTCTGAAAACGGTTATGGAAAACGTTCTAGCTTAGAGGATTATAGAATTACTAATCGTGGAGGAAAAGGAGTGAAAACCATTTCTATTACTGAAAAAACTGGAAATCTAGTATCTATTAAAAATGTTACTGACGAAGACGATTTAATGATAATTAATAAGTCAGGAATTGCTATACGTATGGCGGTTCAAGATTTAAGAGTTATGGGTAGAGCAACACAAGGTGTTAAATTAATAAACCTTAAAGGTAATGATTCTATAGCAGCGGTTGCAAAAGTAATGCATGATGAAGATGAAGTTGAAGCCGTTGAACCTATTGAGAACACTGGAGATGTAGAAGGTGGCACAACTCTTGATAATAATCAAGAAGAAGAAGATATTAACACTGAAAATTAAATTAAATATTATTAAAATGAAAAAACAAATTATTATAGCTTTAGCATTTTCAATAAGTGCATTTTCATTTGCGCAAAAAAAAGAATTGAAGGCGGTTGAAAAAGCTATTAAAGGAAGCAACTATGCAGAAGCTAAAGCAGCTTTAAAACAAGCTGAAGGCTTAATGTCTGAAATGGACGAGAAAAGTAAGACAAAGTATTATTATTTATTGGGGCAAGCTCTTTATGCAGGCGGTGCAGGATCAATGGAGGATGTAGATGGTGCCTTAGAAAGCTTAGAAAAAGCAAAAGGAGCTTATGGTTCAGAGATTGCTACTTTAAAGCAAGAGATGGTAAATGGAATGTTGACTAAGGGGAATGAGTCTTATGAGAAAAAAGAATACTCTTTAGCGTCTAAGTATTTTGAAAAATCATATAGATTAAGTCAAAAAGATACTTTATTTCTTTATTATGCAGCAGCAACAGCTGTTAATGTTCAAGAATTTGATAGAGCTTTAGGTTTATATGAAGAATTAAAAAACTTAGGTTATACAGGTGTTAAAAAAGAATATTTTGCAACAAATAATGAAACTGGAGAAGAAGAAGTTTTAGAAAAATCAACACGAGATCTTTATGTTAAAGCAAAAAGTCATATTAATCCAGGAGAACGTTTAACAGAGTCTAAAAAACCAGAAATTGTTAAAAATGTAGCACTTATTTATGTTAGTCAAGGTAATAATGAAAAAGCTATTGAAGCAATGAAAGCTGCAAGAGCAGAAAGTCCTGATGATATTAACTTAATTCTTAGTGAAGCGAATGTTCATTATAAAATGGGAAATATGGATGAGTTTAAAAAGCTTTTAGAAAAAGCGACTCAAATGGATCCTGGAAATGCAGAGCTTCAGTATAACTTAGGTGTTGTATCTGCCGAAGCTAATCATATAGAAGAGGCTAAAGGATACTATGAAAAAACTATCGAATTAGATCCTAATTATATTAACGCATACATAAATTTATCTGCTCTAGTATTAGCCGGAGAGGAGCCTCTTATTAAAGAGATGAATGGTTTAGGAACTTCAAAAGCAGATGATAAAAGATATGATGAGTTAAGAGATCAGCGTCAAAATATTTATAGAGAAGCAATTCCTTATTTAGCAAAAGCGATAGAAATTGATGCTAAAAACCTTAGTGCGTCAAAAACATTGATGAATATTTATAGCATCTTAGGAGAAACAGATAAATATAAGAGTCTTAAAGAGACCGTTGATGCTTTAGAAGCAAACTAATCTTTATTTCTTATTTGTAGATATAAAAAAAAGCCGCAATTAGCGGCTTTTTTTTATATCACTTTTTTAATAACACGTAATTTATGTGTGTGCATTTTTTTATCTACATTGTATATGCCTGAGTGGTCTAATCTGTCAATTCTAACTTTGCCATGAGCATGTATTATGTAGTTGTCTTTCATGATAATGCCAACATGGGTTATAACACCTTCGTTATTATCAAAAAAAGCTAAATCTCCAGGTTCACTTTCTTCAATAAAACTTAAGGCTTCTCCTTGAGTAGCTTGTTGTGACGCATCACGTAATAGTTTATAGCCATTAAGTTTATATACCATTTGTGTAAAACCAGAACAATCAATTCCGAAAGGCGTTTTCCCACCCCATAAATAAGGCGCGTTTAAATATAAAAAAGCTGATTGTATTATATTTTCTTTTGGCGCTTTTCCTTCAACAATATTACCATCATGTGAATGGTTTAAAATAGATAAAGCATTTAGTGTAGACCCTAATACAATAGGGTGTAATTGCTGGTTAGTGTCTTGTATAAATTCAACTAAATCAATACAAAGTTTCGGAGTTTCTTTATGTAAATATTTGTATTGTTCTTCTGTAGTTTCTAAGTATTGTTTATTATCTATCCAGCCTTCATAAGAATCGAAAGCAAGTCTTATTTTACTCCAATTTTTACGTTGTTCTAAAATTTTAAAAATGTCGCCATATAACACTTGAGATACAAGTTCACTGGTGTCAGTGGCTTCTTTTCTAAGAGGAACAATGCTTAAATTACAAATACCGTACTGCATTAAATAAGCTTAATTACGTTCTATAACAATTGCTGATGCACCACCTCCGCCATTACAAATAGCAGCTGCACCAATTTTACCATTATTCTGATCTAAAACATTTAATAAAGTAATTAAAATTCTAACACCAGAACAACCTAGTGGATGTCCTAATGATACGGCTCCTCCATTAACATTTACATTAGTGTCATTTAAGCCAAGAATTTTCATGTTAGCTAGACCAACCACTGAAAACGCCTCGTTAAATTCAAAAAAATCAACATCTTCTATCTTTATTCCTGCTTTATCTAACGCTTTGGGTAATGCTTTGGAAGGAGCAGTTGTAAACCATTCTGGTTCATGAGCAGCATCCGCATAACTTTTAATAGTGGCTAAAATCTGTAATCCTAACTCATTAGCTTTCTCTTTACTCATTAATATCATGGCACCTGCACCATCATTAATTGTTGAGGCATTAGCAGCGGTTACCGTGCCATCTTTTGTGAAAGCAGGTCGTAATTGCGGAATTTTATCCATCTTCACATTTGTGAACTCTTCATCTTTTGCAACTATAATAGGTTCTCCTCGTCTTTGAGGAACTTCAACAGGTACAACTTCATTATCAAATTTTCCGGCTTCCCATGCTTCAGAAGACCTCGTATATGATTGTATGGCGTAAGCATCTTGGTCTTCGCGAGAAAACTCATATTCATTAGCACATGCATCAGCACAAACTCCCATAGCATTTTGGTCGTAAGCATCAACTAGTCCATCTTTTTGCATGCCATCAATTAAAGTTGTTGGTCCAAATTTAGTGCCTGTTCTCGCATATAAATAATGCGGAATTAAACTCATATTCTCCATACCTCCAGCAACTATAATGTTAGCATCGCCTAAAGCTATGGCTTGAGCTGCTTGCATAACAGCTTTCATGCCGGAAGCACATACTTTATTTATAGTGGTACAAGGAACCGTATTAGGTATTCCTGCATATATAGCTGCTTGTCTTGCTGGCGCTTGTCCTGTACCAGCTTGAACTACATTGCCCATTATTACTTCTTCAACTAATTCTGGTTTTAAATTTATTCTATCAAGCGCTCCTTTTATAGCTACTGCACCTAGTCTTGGAGCTGAAATAGTAGACAAGTTACCCATAAAACTACCAATTGGAGTTCTTGCAGCAGCAACGATAACAACTTCTTTATTCATAATTAAACCAATTCGTTTAGTAAAGCGAAAATAATGATTTTTTAATAGAAATTTGAAAGATTCACCCATTATAAAAAATGGTTGGAGCTTATAATTTTATTACATTTGAAATTAGTATTATGAATAATAGTGTGTAAACATTTGTGATTGAAAACGAGTTTGGTAATACTTAAGAAATAAAAACATGTAGATGAAAGACTTTATAAACAACCTATATAGAAATCATTCTTTAATTTATAAAGGACTTTTGTTTGTGAGTACCACTATTTTAATAGTGTATTTGTTTCCAAAAAGCGGAAAATTCAAGTATAACTTTGAGAAAGGAAAGCCTTGGCAGTCTGAAAATTTATATGCTCCCTTTGATTTTGCGATAAAAAAAACAGCAGAGGAAATTAGTGCTGAAAAAAAGGTTATCACAGATAACTCAGTTTTATATTTTAATGTTGATGAGACTGTTGTAGAAAAGGTTAGGGAGGCGTATAAAAATGAATTTAGAGAAGTATTTCATGATTCCATTTTTAAAAAAGAATTGCCTAAAATATATGATCTAGGTGAGCTTATAATTAATGAATTATATGCTTTTGGCGTTTTAAATGAAAATTATGATGTCTCTGAAGAGAGTTCGGTTGTTATTTTAGATGGTCGAGTTGAAAAACAAAAGACCGTTTTTTCTAATTTAATAAAACAGGATGCTGTTAAAGAAACTATTGATAAACTATTAATTGATAATAATTTAGAAAACTTAAAAACAGATTTTGTTTCTTTATTTTTTGATTTAGTAGAACCTAATTTAATATTTGATAAATCATTCACAGAAAGAGCTTTAAAAGAGGAGCTTGACAAGATTTCTTATGCAAGAGGAAGTATAGAAAAGGGGACTTTAATTGTGTCAAAAGGAGAAGTTGTTGAGGGTGATAAGTTTCAAAAATTAAACTCGCTTAAGTCCGAATACGAATCTCAAGTTTGGAGTAAATCCAATTATATTTGGGTTTTATTTGCTTATACATTATTAGTAGCATTAGCATTATTAATGTTATTGCTTTTTTTAAGAAAATATAGAGTTACCGTATTTGAAAATAATACAAAAGTTACTTTTATATTTTTCAATATATTTTTAATGATATTAATTACAACCTTAGTAATTAATTATAATGCTAAATATATTTATGTAGTGCCTATTTGTATCCTGCCATTAGTTTTTAAAGCCTTTTTCGACGCGAGATTAGGTTTGTTTGCTCATGTCATTACAGTGTTGCTATTAGGTTTTATAGTGCCTAATAGTTATGAGTATATGTTTCTTCAAATTATTGCAGGTATTGTAACAATATTAACGGTTTCAGAGCTTTATAAACGCGCTAATTTGTTTATTTCAGTAGGTCAGATAACTTTGATATATATAGTCGCTTATTTTGCCTTTTTTGTAATTCATGAAGGTACTATTGAAACTATAAAATGGGAGACGTTTATTTGGTTTGTTTTGTGCGGATTGGCAACGTTGTTTGTCCAACCATTAATTTATATTTATGAAAAGCTTTTCGGTTTAGTGTCTGATGTATCACTTTTAGAATTGTCAGATACCAATTCAAAATTACTAAAAGAACTTTCTAATAAAGCACCAGGAACATTTCATCATTCATTAAATGTGGCTAATCTTGCAGAATCGTCAGCAAATGAGATAGGTGCAAATGCGATGTTGGTTAGGGTAGGAGCATTATATCATGATATTGGTAAAATGAAAAATCCAACTTATTTTACAGAGAATCAATCAACAGGTATTAATCCGCATGATGAATTATCTTCAAAAGAAAGCGCAAGAATTATTACAGATCATGTTATTAATGGTATTGAAATAGCTAAAAAGCATAATTTACCCGATAGGGTTATTGATTTTATTAGAACACATCATGGCACAAGTGTCGTTTATTATTTTTACATGAAAGAGAAAAATGATTATGAAGACGTAGATAAACTTGAATTTAGTTACCCTGGACCAAAACCCTTTAGTAAAGAGACCGCTATTTTAATGATGTGTGATAGTATTGAAGCGGCTTCAAAGAGTTTAAAAGAACCAACATCTACTAAAATTGATGCATTTGTAGAAAATATTATAGATAAGCAAATAGAAGAAGGTCAGTTTTTAAATGCTAATATAACATTTAAAGAAATCCAGTCTATAAAAAAAGTTTTAAAGCATAAGTTGGCTAATATCTATCACTTACGTATAGAATATCCAGAATAATAAAAAAAGTCAAAAAAAAGTAAAAAAAATGTTTGTGTCATACAGGAGTAAAAGTTACATTTGCATCCGCATTTAAGACAAAGTGCGTAGTTCATTAAAAATTAACGGAGAGGTGCCTGAGTGGCCGAAAGGAGCGGTTTGCTAAATCGTCGTAGGTGGAAACACTTACCCAGGGTTCGAATCCCTGTCTCTCCGCAAGTTTAAAAGTAGAATTGAATTCCCAATATTATGTTCATTCTATTTCAATTCGGGGTGTAGCGTAGCCCGGTTATCGCGCCGCGTTTGGGACGCGGAGGTCGCAGGTTCGAATCCTGCCACCCCGACACTGTTTTCGTAGAAACATAAAAACTACGGGCTCTTAGCTCAGCTGGATAGAGCACCTCCCTTCTAAGGAGGCGGTCGAAGGTTCGAATCCTTCAGGGCTCACTTAAAGCTTCACAGAAATGTGAGGCTTTTTTGTTTAATATAGTTTTGTGGTAATGATAACAATCTTTTCATTGTCAATATTTGTAGTGAAAAAGATAAAGGAATCTCCACCATCTTTAATATTGAATTTTTTGCGAATTTGCTGAACAGTTTCAGGAAAATTTCTGGTTGTGATATTCGCTTTAGTTATGTTTAGTTTTTTTAACGCTTTTTTGTTGTAGTTTATAATGTTTTCAATTTTAAAAGCTCTGCCGGGGAAATCTATTTCTGTTTTATTGGTATATAAATGAGAGTGTTTATGAAGCTTAAAAACATCTAATTGCTTTGTAATGGAATGAAATCCACCAGCTTTTAAAATAGCGCTATTGGGTTCGTATAAATAAGCAAGCGGTTGGTTATATATAGAATCTATCAATTTTTCGTTTTCTAACGAAAAATTAAAATAGTCATTTTGGTCTTTTTTGATGTTTACCGTTTCAATAGAAATATCTCCTTCAAAACCATCTTCTAAAACCCAAAGTAATTCTTTAACCTCATTATTTATAGCTACTACGTGTATAGTTTTAACATGTGTTAATTCGCTAATACCAACCGATAAATCGAGTAGGGGCGATGTTTTAATTAGAATGTTTTTAGAGTGTTTGAAAAGTATTTCTAAATGTTGTGGCACATTAGGTAAACAATCGTTTAAAAAGAAGACTTTTCCTTTGCTATCATGTCGCCTTGAAGGGTCTATGTAAATCCAATCAAAATTTTGATTAGTACTTTTTAAATAGTCAATACCATCGGCATGAATGGTTTTAATATTATTAGCTTCTAGTTGTTTATAATTATGATTAACAATATTAGAAAGACTTTCATTTATTTCGCAATGTTCAACCGTTTTAAAGCGTTTTGAAAAGAAAAAGCAGTCGACTCCAAAACCACCTGTTAAGTCTATTATTGAATCTCCTTTAATTAAATCGGATTTGTATTTGGCAGAAACTTCAGAGGACGTTTGTTCAATATTTAATTTATTAGGGTAATATATGTTTTTGCAATGAAACCAAGTTGGTAATTTCTTTTCGCAACGTTTTTTCGCTTCAATTTGTTCAATAATAGCTTTGGTTTCAACCGAATAAAAATTCGTGCCTTTTAATAGTACCGATGAAATGTCTGAATTTAAGTTCTTTTTAATAAAGTCCTGTATTTCAGTATTTAAAATTAATGTGTTCAAGTGAAACTATAAGTTTTTGGTAAGTTTTTTAACAATTTTGTTCTCAGATAAAAATTCTTTTAAAATAACTTTTATAGAGGTATAGACAGGTATAGCAAGAATAAGTCCGATAATACCAAATAAAATACCCGTTATTAATATTACTAGAAAAATTTCTAAAGGATGCGATTTTACGCTTTTAGAAAATATGATGGGTTGGCTACCAAAATTATCAACCAGTTGTCCAATCATAAATACAACAAATACCCAGAGTGTTTTTGGTAAAATAACATGACTAAAACTATCGCCAAGGTTACTGGTCATTGTAAGTGTAAGCATTAAAAAGGCTCCAATTAACGGACCAACATAAGGTACCAGATTTAGCAATGCACACAAAAAAGCGATTACAATGGGGTTTTCTACACCAATTATAAGTAAGCCAATGGTGTAAATAATAAAAAGGATGAGTATTTGAAAAATTAAGCCGACAAAATATCTTGATAATAAGTCTTTAATTTTTTCTGAAGAGTTTTTCCAACGAGATTCTTTATTATCGGGTATAAAAGTCATAATACCACTTTCAAAGAGTCTGCTGTCTTTTAAAAAGAAAAAGGATATAAAAAGTACCGAAAACAACCCAATACTAAAGCTTCCAAGTCCACTAATAATCGAGTTTAAAAAGTCTGGAATTAATGAATAATCTATTTTAGCTAAGAGATTCGATTCTTTTAAAGACTGTTCAATATCAATTTGATGAATATTAAAATATTCAATAATTTTAATATATAAATTTTCAATATTACTTTGTAATTCATTAATATTTAACAGCGATAAATTATGACCTTGCTTTACCACTAAAGGAATAAATAAACCTACTAAGCCAAAGAATATACCTAGTAAGATAACCATGGTAACAATTACTGCAATGGTGTTTTTAAATTTCAATCTGCGTTCTAAAAAAAGCACAATGGGTCTGCCAATTAATGATATAACAGCAGCAATAGCAATATAGCCTATAACCGACTGTATTTGATATAAAAAGTAAAGCAATAAGGCAATGCCTAAAATAATACTGACTGCTCTTAAAATACCGTTTGAAATTGATTTAGAATTCATTTAGTAAATATAATAATTTGTCTGTAATGAGGCTAAATAAGTTGTAGGGTCATTTCGAACTGAAGAAAGCCATATAGTATAAAAATTAAATTGGGTTTGTTATGATTGTTGAGGAGCTTCAATCGTTACTTATTTCTGCATGACTTAAAGGAATTGCTTTGTTATTTCATATAAAGCAATGTTGGTAGCTTGAACCACATTCATACTGCTATTTTGTCCAAACATATCAATATGAATTATGGTATCTGAAATGTTTAGAATGCTTTCTGATACACCAAAATTTTCATCACCAATAACTAACGCTATCGGTTTTTCTGTTGAAAACTGAACCGTATGTATAGGTTTGCTTTCACTTGTTATTTCTAAAGAAATGATTTGATAACCCTTAGTTTTTAAATCATTAATAACTTTTGAAGCTGATTCGTTTATTTCATAATTAACCACTTTTTCAGTAGCTCTGGAGGTTTTTGTGATTTTTCGTCCAATAGTTATTTGTTCACCACAAAGAATAAGTTTTTCAATGCCAAAGGCATCGGCAATTCTAAATAAACTACCAATATTGGGAGCATTAGTAACGTTGTCGCAAACTAATGTTATTGGAAATTTACGTTTGTTAAAGTTTGTATTGTAATGTGTGAGTTGCAAGTTAGGTTTATGCGTTTATTTGTTTGTCTCGTAAAATTACTAATCTCTAATCAATACTTTATTAAAATTACTAGCTTTCTTGTTTTCACTCATCCATATAGCAATAGGGACTGTGCCGCTTAAAGTAGTAAGGAATCCTAAATCCCAAAATAAAACCGAAAATAAAATTGCAGCAATAACACCCGCAATTATTATAAAATTATTAGGTTCTGCATGTAATCTATTTATATGTCTTTTAGTATGGTTTCCACAATGTTTACACCTTTCATTTATTTCAATACCAATTTCGCATTTTAAATCATATCTATTATTAGATTTAACTTTAATTGAATTTGTTTTTTTACAAGATTGAGAACTACAATAATAATAAAGCGTCATAATTATTTTTAATTTTCAAAAACATACTTAATAATGTTAGCTCCCATATTTAAAGCTTTTTCTCTAACATTTTCAGGGTCGTTATGCACTTCGGAATCTTCCCATCCATCACCTAAATCACTTTCAAAAGTAAATAGTAAAACAAGTCTGTTTTCATTGAAAACTCCAAAAGCTTGTGGGCGCTTGCCATCGTGTTCATGAATTTTAGGTAAGCCATTCGGGAATTTATATACTATGTTGAAAATGGCGTGATTTGCTGGTAATTCTACTAAATCTTTATTTGGAAATACTTTTTTTAGTTCTTTGGTGATATAAGGCTTTAAACCATAATTATCATCAATATGTAAAAATCCACCCGAAATCAGGTAATTACGAAGGTTTTCGGCATCAGTTTCACTAAAAAAAACATTACCATGGCCAGTCATGTGAATAAACGGAAATTGAAAAATATCGCTACTTCCTGTTTCGACGGTTTCAGGTTTTGTACTTATTTTAGTATCAATATTTTCATTGCAAAACCTAATTAAATTTTTTAAAGATGTTGGGTTTGCGTACCAATCGCCACCACCTTGATATTTTAATAGGGCTATTTCTTGAGAAAAACCACCAATAGATATAAGTGAAAAAATAAAAATAAAAAATAACTTCATATAAAATTATTCGTTTATAAATGCAGCGCTATGGCACGCTACAATAGCAGCCGTTTCTGTGCGTAATCTAGTGTCTCCCAAAGTTACAGGAATAAAGTTGTTTTTGAGTGCTAATTCTATTTCTTTAACAGAAAAATCACCTTCTGGTCCAATCAAAATAGTGATATCTGTTTTAGGTTTTAGTTCGTTTTTTAACGATTTTCTATGGGTTTCTTCACAATGCGCAATAAATAAATCGCCATTAAAATCCTGTTTTATAAAGTCTTTAAAAGCAATAGCGTCATTAAGTTTTGGCATGTAACAGCTTAAAGATTGCTTTGTTGCCGATTGCAAGATTTTTTCAAAACGTTCTGTTTTGATTATTTTACGTTCGCTATGATCGCAAATAATAGGCGTGATGCTATCAATGCCAATTTCGGTAGCTTTTTCTAAAAACCATTCGTAGCGGTCGTTCATTTTTGTGGGTGCTACGGCAAGGTGTAAATTATAATCTCGTTTAGGTTGTAATGATTTAGAAACAATGGTAACCATGCATTTTTTTATATCTGGAACAGTTACTTCGGCATTAAATAACCACCCTTTTCCATTTGTAATATGCAAGGTGTCTCCAATGGTTTTACGTAACACTTTTACAATATGTCTGCTTTCTTCTTTATCAAAAGTAAATTGAGAAGTGCTTTCGGTTATGTTTGGATTGTAAAAAAGTTGCATTAATTTACCTGTTCTATGATTTTTAAAACTTCAATTTCAGAAATTTCTTTTGGTTCGTATGTTTTTAAAATGACGTAATACCATTTTTTAGATGGAATATCTATCGTAAAAATATCATGTATTTCATGGGAGTCTTTTATTATACTATTTTCAAAGTCAGGGTGCATATCTCCTTTTAAAAACCACCCAGAATCACCGCCTTTATTAGCGTTGTCATCCATTGAGTATTGTTTTGCTAAGAAATCAAAAGAGGCTCCATTTTTAAATTTATTAATAATTAAGTTTCTTAAATTAGTGATTTTTTCAAGTTTGTATTTGGTGCCATCTAAATAAATATAAGACACTCTATAATAGATTTTTTTTGTTTTATCGGCTATTTTATAATAGGTTTTTTCAAATTCATTTTCACTTATTTTTGTGCCACCAACATGCATTTTAAAAAGTTCTTTTGTTAGTCGTGTTTTATGTTTTTCTTCATTAAAAGTAATTAATTTATTCTTTTTAGAATTTTTAGTTTCTAAATAGCTTTTAATTTGTTCTGGAGTTTCAATGGTTTCTAATTCTTTTTCTGTGGTATTTTGAGCTTTTAAAATGGCTGAGCAGCTAATAAATAATAAAATAAGTAATTGTTTAAACATAAAGTAGGTTTTGAATTTGGTTTTAAATTTAATGGGATTACGGTAATATGCAGATATTAGAAAAATAAGTTTTAAGAAACGGGTGTTTATAACTTCGTTTGATGTTAAATTTTTAACCTAGCAGAAGCCATCACATCTTGCTCAGCAAAATCATTTTCTAAATATTTTAAATAACCAACAATGGCAATCATAGCAGCATTATCGGTAGTGAATTCAAATTTAGGAACATAGGTGGTCCATCCAAATTTTTGTTCGCCATCTTTCAATGCTTGTCTAATACCTGAATTTGCAGAAACACCACCACCAATTGCAATATGATTAATACCTGTTTGTTTTGAAGCTAGTTTTAGTTTATCTATTAAAATCCCAATAATTGTATACTGTATAGACGCACAAATATCATTCAGGTGGTCTTCAATAAAATTAGGATTTGCTTTTACTTCACGTTGAATAAAATAAAGAATAGCCGTTTTTAATCCAGAAAAGCTAAAGTTTAAACCATCTACTTTAGGTTTCGTAAATTGAAAAGCTTTTGGGTTTCCTAATTTGGCACGTCTATCAATTTCGGGACCTGCAGGGTAACCTAAGCCTAAAATTTTTCCACTTTTATCGAAAGCTTCACCAACGGCATCATCAATGGTTTCGCCAATGACTTCCATATTAAAATAGCTTACAACTTTCACAATTTGTGTGTGACCTCCAGAAATAGTCATCGCTAAAAAAGGAAATGGAGGTTTTTCAAAACCTTCTTCATCTATAAAATGGGCTAAAATATGCCCTTGCATGTGGTTTACATCTATTAACGGAATGTTTAATCCGTAAGCCAGTGATTTTGCAAAAGATGTTCCAACCAATAAAGATCCCATTAAACCTGGACCTCGTGTAAATGCAATGGCATGTAACTCTTCTTTAGTAATATTTGCTTTTTTAAGTGCTTGGTGTACTACAGGAACAATGTTTTGTTGATGCGCCCTAGAAGCTAATTCTGGTACAACACCACCAAACTCTTCATGTATTTTTTGATTAGCTACAACATTGCTTAAAATTTTACCGTTGTGTATTACAGAAGCGGCTGTGTCGTCGCATGACGACTCAATTCCTAGTATATAAATATTTTGTGAACCCATTAATGAAAATTAGGCATAATAATTGTTAATTTTGAAAACGAAAGAACATCTATTAATGCTCTTTATCTGTAATTACAAAACTACTCATTTATTTTTGTAATGAAATATAAATAGTTTAAGTAGTTTGCCTTAGATAAAAGTTTTTAAAATATGCAATTACTAAGGAAACCTAGTTTATTCTTAATAAAATTATAACTTTAGAAAGTATCAAAAAAATCTTAAAAATAGCATCAAAAATAGTAGGCATTTTATTGCTGCTTTTCATCATTTTGGTGTTGGTGCTTTCTATTCCTTTTGTTCAAACAAGTTTGGGGAATTATGCTACTAAGCGTCTTAACGATGAGTTTAAAACCAATATAAATATCGATAAAGTGAGCTTGCAATTTAACGGCGATGTAGAACTTAAAAATATTTATATAGAAGATTATAAGCAGGATACACTTATAAATATAGCCGAATTAAATACATCGATAATAAATGTTTCTAATTTAATAAATGGCAAATTAACTTTTGGTGATATTGATATTATAGATTTAGTTTTTAATATAAAAACCTATAAAGACTCAAGAGAAACTAATTTAGATGTTTTTGTTAATCGATTTGAAGATGATAATCCTAGAACAGGAAAGAGTAGTTTTCTGCTATCATCTAGCGATGTCTCTATTTATAATGGAATATTTAGGCTTTTAGATGAAAATAGAGAAACAACCAAGCTATTAGAATTTAAAAATTTAAATATTAATGCTACCAATTTTTTAATTAATGGTAGCGATGTAAGTACGCGAATAAATACGTTAGCTTTTAAAGATAGTAGAGGGTTGGTTATGAAAAATTTAATGACTAATTTTTCATATACACCTTCAGGTATGACGTTTGATAATCTGGAAATAAAAACGCCAAAGTCAGTTTTAAAAGGTGATTTAAGCTTTTTTTATAAGCGAGAAGATTTACAGTTTTTTACAGATAAGGTTATAGTTGCAGCTAATTTTAAAGACTCTAGTGTTCAATTAGATGAATTGAATACGTTTTATAATGAGTTTGGAATCAACCAAAAAGCAAATTTTAGTGCTAATCTATCAGGAGCTTTAAATGATTTGCGAGTAAATAGTTTAAAGTTAAATACAAGTAGAAATACAAAGGTTTACGGTAATATTAATTTTAAAAATTTATTTAACAAAGAAGAAAATAATTTTTATATGAATGGCGATTTTAATAATCTAACCTCTACATATAAAGATTTAACAGCGTTGTTGCCAAATGTTTTAGGTGAAGCGATACCTACATCATTTGATAGGTTAGGACGGTTTACTATTAAAGGGAATTCGCAAGTAACATCATCAAAAGTTATTGCAGATATTGAAATTGATACCGATTTAGGTTTTGTTATTTCCAATCTAGAAATAGATAAAATAAATGATATAGATAATGCCAAGTATGAGGGTAAAGTTATATTTGAAAAGTTTGATTTTGGTACCTTTTTAAATGCTCCAGATGTAGGGCTTGCATCTTTAAATTTTGATGTGAAAGGAAACGGCTTTTTAACAGAGAATATTAATACTCAGGTTAAAGGCGATGTGTTTGAAATAGAGTTTAATAATTATAATTACAAGCGTATTAAAGTTGCAGGAAATGTGCGTAACAACATATTTGATGGCAATTTAACTACAAATGATACAAATTTAAAGTTGAATTTTAATGGCTTGGTAGATTTTTCAGAACAAGTAAATAAATATGATTTTGAAGCCCAAGTTGATTATGCCAATTTAAATGTACTAAACTTTGTTAAAAAAGATAGTATTTCTGTTTTAAAGAGTATTGTTAAAATGAATATGAATGCCAGCAGCTATGATGATGCTTATGGTAAAATTTCATTCAGAAAAACATCTTATAAAAATGAAAATGATACATACTACTTCAATGAATTTGATATTTCTTCAAGGTTTAGTGAAGGTTTAAGGTTTATAGAAATTAATTCTCCAGACATTATAGAAGGCGATTTAAAAGGACGATTTCGTTTTAAAGATTTAAAGAAACTTTTTGAAAATTCATTAGGGCATATTTATACAAATTATGTACCTCACGAGGTTGAAACTAATCAAAGTTTCGATTTTAATTTCAAAATATATAATAAAATTATTGAAGTTATTTACCCAGAAATTCAATTAGGGAAAAATACATTTATCCGTGGTAGAGTAGAGAGCGATGAGACAAAGTTTAGACTTACATTTAAATCTCCAGAAATTAAGTTAGCAAACAATTTTGCTAATAATATAGAACTCCAAGTAGATAATAGTAATCCGCTTTTTAACACCTATGTAGAAATAGATAGTTTAAATACTAAATATTATGATGTTTCCAAGTTTAATTTAATAAATGTAACCGTAAATGACACCTTATTTATAAGGACTGAGTTTAATGGGGGTAAACTTAATAATGATAGTTTTAATTTGAGTTTTTATCATACCATTAATGAAGATAATGAATCTGTAATAGGTTTTAAAAAATCGGATGTTACAATAAAAGATAATAAGTGGTATATTAATGAAGATAAAGATAGATTTAATAAGGTATCTTTCGATAAAGCATTAACCTCATTCAAAATAGATGGTTTTAAAGTAAATCATAACAACGAAGAAATTAAGCTTTCTGGGTTTATAAAGGATTCCACTCAAAAGGATTTAAAACTTAATTTTAAAAATGTAGATCTTGCTAAAATAACGCCAGATATAGATAGTTTATCCTTAGCAGGAAATGTTAATGGTAAATTAAATATATTACAGCAAAACGGAAGTTATTTACCTAATTCTACTATTGTTATTAACGATTTGGAAGTGAATAATTTCCCGTTAGGTTCGTTTGATGCTACAATAACTGGTAATAAAACACTAACTAATTATAATGTAAATGCTAATATAAAAAACGATGCTTTAAAATCCTTTACGGCCAAAGGAGATATTAGTATTATTGGTAAGCAAGCGAATATTGATGTCGATTTAGAATTTAACGAGTTTAATTTATATCCATTAAACCCTTTGTTAGAGGATGTGTTATCAAATATTAGGGGTGTTATTACAGGGGAAGTTAACGTAATAGGGAGTCTTAAGCGTCCAGAAATGAACGGAGATCTTATTTTGAATAAATCGGGACTAGGAATCCCGTATTTAAATGTAGATTATGATTTTGCAGATAACGCCTCAGTAACACTTAAAAATCAAAGTTTTATATTTAATAAAATACAATTAACAGATACTAAGTATAAATCTAAGGGAGAATTAAAAGGGGCATTAAGTCATATAAACTTTTCTAATTGGAGTTTAGGATTAGATTTAAATACACCAAGACTATTGGTTTTAGATACTAAAGAAGCAGAAGACGCCTTATATTATGGGACTGGTTTTATTGGTGGTAGAGCTAGTATTTTTGGACCCACAGATCAATTAGTAATCAGTGTCGCAGGAGAGACAAAAGCAGGTACAGTTTTTAAAATACCTTTAAATGATGCAGAATCTTTTGGAGATAATACGTTTATTAACTTTCTTACCAAGGAGCAGAAAGAAGCTAGAGAAAATGGGACTGATTTTGTAATAAATGAAATAAGAGGTTTAGAATTAGATTTTGATTTAGACGTAACAGAAGATGCCGAAGTAGAAATTATTATAGACAAAAGTACAGGACATTCTTTAAAAGGTCGTGGTGTTGGAGGATTGTTAGTAGAAATAAACACGAATGGAAAATTTAATATGTGGGGCGATTTTTCTGTTTTTGAAGGCGTTTATAATTTTGCCTATGGCGGATTGGTTCAAAAGGAATTTATAGTACAACCAGGTGGTACAATTGCTTGGGAAGGAGATCCGTTAAAGGCACAAATAGATATGTTAGCTATTTTAAAAGAACAAACGAATCCATCACCATTATTAGATAACCCAATAAACAGAAGTATTTCTGTAGAATTAAATATAGCTTTAACAGGCGATTTAGAACAGCCTAACCCTGAGTTTAGTTTTGAGTTTCCTAATGTGAATTCAACCATAAAATCAGAGCTTCAATATCGCCTTGAGTCACCTGATGACAGACAAAACCAAGCACTTTATTTATTATCTACGGGGTCTTTTTCAAGAGGATTAAATGAATTAAATTTTTCTGGTACCATTGCAGATAGACTTAATGGTATCATAAATGGGATTTTTACAAATGGTGATGGGAAATTTAATGTTGGTATTAACTATGAAGCCGGACAAAACAGACCCGATTATCAAACAGATGATAGGGTTGGTGTAACCTTGCAAACCCGAATAAGTGACCGTGTAATTATAAATGGAAAAGTAGGTGTGCCTGTAAGTGGTGCCAGTGAAACAGTTGTTGCTGGTGATGTTGAAATAGATTTCTTATTAAATGAAGAAGGAACATTAACTGCAAAAGTTTTTAATAGAGAAAATAGCATAAGAAATTTTGGTGAGGCTATAGGGTATACGCAAGGTGTTGGACTTTCATATAATGTAGATTTCGATACTTTTAAAGAATTACTTCAAAGGTTTTTTAAAAAATCTAAAAAAAGAAGTCATTATTCAAGAAAAAAATACAGAAGAAAACGAAAGTGCCTTACCTGAATTTATAACTTTAAAAACAACATCAGAAAAATAATTCATTATTTTGAACCTTAATTTTATATCAATTCTTCAATAATTCATTTTTTTTATTAACTAAAACGTTATAGTTTTGCATGTCATATTAAAATATCATAATTGCTATCGTTTTATAGTTTTTGTTTAGTAATTTTACCTCAAAATTTAGAAACTTAATGCCAAAAACAATAAAAAAACTTGCTGTTTTAACATCTGGAGGAGATTCTCCAGGAATGAATGCAGCCATAAGATCTGTAGTTAGAGCATGTGCATATCATAATGTTGAATGTATTGCTGTTTACAGAGGATATGAAGGCCTAATGGAAGGGGATTTTAAAGCTATGGATGCTCGTAGTGTAAGGGGTATTATTAATAAAGGTGGTACGATTTTAAAATCTGCACGCTCTAAAGCTTTTAGAACTAAAGAAGGCAGACAACAAGCCTTTGAAAAACTAGTAGCGGCAGAAATAGACGGATTAGTAGTTATTGGTGGTGATGGAACTTTTACCGGAGCCATGATTTTTAATCAAGAATTTGATTTTCCAGTGATGGGAATCCCTGGTACTATTGATAATGATATTGTAGGAACCTCTCATACACTTGGCTTTGATACTGCTTTAAATACGGTAGTAGATGCTATTGATAAAATACGTGATACTGCAAGTTCACATAATAGACTATTTTTTATCGAAGTAATGGGACGCGATGTTGGACATATTGCTCTTAACGTAGGTATTGCTGGTGGTGCTGAAGAAATTCTAATTCCAGAAGAAGATTTAGGTTTAGATAGACTTGTAGATTCTTTAAATAGAAGTAGAAAATCGGGTAAATCATCGAGTATAGTGGTGGTTGCTGAAGGTGATAAAATAGGTAAAAATATTTTTGAACTTAAAGATTATGTGGATGAAAACATGGAAGGCTATGATGTTAGAGTGTCTGTACTTGGGCACATGCAACGTGGTGGTGCACCGTCATGCTTTGATCGTGTTTTAGCCAGTAGAATGGGTGTAAAGGCAGTCGAGTCTTTATTAGAAGGTAAAACCACTTATATGGTTGGACTTATAAATAACAAAATGGAACTAACACCCTTAGATAGTGCTATCAAAGGAAAAACAAAAATAAACTTAGAATTATTGCGTGTCTCAGATATTATGAGCACTTAACATTTATAAACAAGAATATGTCAAAATTAAAAATTGGAATTAACGGATTTGGAAGAATAGGTAGAATTGCTTTTAGAGTAGCAGCTTCTAGACCAGATATTGAAGTAGTTGGAATTAACGATTTGTTAGATGTTGATCATTTAGCTTATTTATTAAAATATGATTCTGTTCACGGACAATTTGATGGAACCATTTCTACAAATAATGGTAACTTAGTAGTTAACGGAAATGAAATTAGAATTACAGCAGAACGTAACCCAGAAGATTTAAAATGGGATGCTGTTGGAGCTGATGTTGTTTTAGATTGTACAGGTATCTTTACAACTTTAGAAGGTGCTCAAAAACACATTACTGCTGGCGCTAAAAAAGTAGCAATTTCTGCACCATCTGCTGATGCACCTATGTTTGTTATGGGGGTTAACCATAAAGATATTACTGCTGCTGATACTATTGTATCTAATGCATCTTGTACAACTAACTGTTTAGCACCACTTGCAAAAGTAATTCACGATAAATTTGGTATTGTTGAAGGATTAATGACTACAGTTCACGCTGCAACTGCAACTCAATTTACAGTTGATGGACCATCAAGAAAAGATTATAGATTAGGTCGTGCATCTTTAAACAACATCGTTCCTGCTTCAACTGGAGCAGCTAAAGCTGTTGGAAAAGTAATTCCTGAATTAAACGGAAAATTAACTGGTATGGCTTTTAGAGTTCCTACTGTTGATGTATCTGTTGTAGATTTAACATGTCGTTTAGAAAAAAGCGCATCTTGGGATGAAGTTAAAGCTGCTTTAAAAGAAGCTTCTGAAGGTGAGTTAAAAGGTATTTTAGGATACACTGAAGAAGGTGTTGTATCTCAAGATTTTGTATCTGAGCCTAAAACAAGTACGTTTGATGTTAACGCAAGTATGGCATTAAATGACAACTTTGTAAAATTAGTATCTTGGTATGATAATGAGTTTGGTTATTCAACTAAATTAATTGATTTAGCTCAACATATCGGTTCTATCTAATATATTATTAATTTAAAACTCCACAAAAAGTACATTAAACTGTATGTTTGTGGGGTTTTTTTTATTTTCAAGCTTATGATTTTAATTGTTGATAGTGGTTCTACAAAATCTGATTGGATCGCCGTAGATAATAATGGAAACCAATTATTAGAAAAAATGCGCACAAAGGGACTTAACCCTGCCATTTTAACGGAAAAGAAACTTCATAAAATAATTAAAAGTGACGAGCATTTAAAGAGTAATAGAAAGATTGTTTCTCACGTCTTTTTTTATGGTGCAGGTTGTGGTACAGAAAAACCTAGAGAGCTATTAAAAGAGGTGTTACAAGAAATATTTGTTAATGCTCATGTAGAAGTTAACGAAGATACTTTGGCTGCTGTGTATTCAACAATTAATCATCCAAAGGAAGCTGCTGTTGTTTGTATTTTAGGAACAGGCTCTAATTGTAGCTATTATGATGGCGAAGTGTTACATCAACGTGTAAACTCTTTAGGCTATACACTTATGGATGACGCTTCTGGTAACTATTACGGTAAGCAACTTATTAGAGATTATTATTTCAATATGATGCCAGAAGATGTGAAAATAGCTTTTGGAAGTAAGTTTAATATGGAACCTGATTATATAAAGTATAATTTATATAAACAACCCAATCCTAATGCTTATTTAGCAAATTTTGCTGAATTTATGTTTTTGCATAAGGATTCAGAATATACTATCGAACTTATAAAAAAGGGTATTCGTTTATTTGCAAATACTATGATTTTTCAATACAAAGAAGAATTAAAAAATGTTCCTGTACATTTTGCAGGCTCTATAGCTTATTTTGCTCAAGATGAAATTAAACAAGTTGCAGAAGAAATGGGCTTTACTGTCGGTAATTTTGAACGTAGACCTATTGAAGGTTTAGTAGGGTTTCATACAAAAGACCTATAATAACTTTAGATTAATAAAAAGAAAAAAACCTTTAAGCATGAAATATGTTTAAAGGTTTTTTTCTTTACTTCCTTCCGTAATCTTGCTATACAACTCAAAAGAGTCTTCAACAGAGTACAAAATGATTAATTTTCGCTTCAATCAAAAAAGTTTGAACGAGTTCTTTTGTAAATTTGAGTCTAAATAAAAAGTTTAAAAATTTTTGGAGACACATATAGCCATTTACATTTCTAATAACGACGATAAGCATAAACTTCTTGAAAGCATTCAAACAAAAGCTCTAGTAGGCAATTTAACAAATTTGAAAGGCGCACTGTTTTCAGAAATAGCTTTAAATAAATTTATTTTAGAGGAAACGCGTCACGGACATTTTGATGTAACCACACAGACTAAAAACAGTTTAAAAAATTCGTCTCAAGGCGAGCGAAAAAAGGCCTTATTAAACCATATTATAGCGAAAAATCCAGAATACATTATTGTTGACAATGTTTTTGACAGTCTGGATGTAAACGCTCAACAAACCATTCAAAACACTTTAGAACATTTAAGTAAGTCTACATTAATTATCCAGATTACCAATAGAAAACGCGATCTTTTACCGTTTATAAATACTATCTATCACTGGAAAGAAGGGAAACTGGAATTGCTTAACACAATGGATGTTTCTAAGCAAAAAAAGATATTTATAGAAGATTTACCACCACCATACAATCCTATTGATACTAACGTAGAAAACTTAGTAAAGCTTAACAATGTAACAGTAACTTATGGCGAACGTGTTATAGTCAATGCTATTTGTTGGGAAATTAAACCAGGAGAGTTCTGGCAATTAATTGGTCCTAACGGATCGGGTAAAAGCACATTGATAACGCTTATAACTGGCGATAACCCCAAAGGGTATTTACAAGACATGGTGTTGTTTGGGATGCAAAAGGGGAGTGGCGAAAGTGTTTGGGAAATAAAAAGAAACATCGGTTATTTTTCTTCCGAAATGTTACGAGGTTTTATGCGTTCAGATTCTATTGAAAATATGATTATTTCTGGATTTCTGGATTCTATAGGATTGTATAAATTTCCGTCGGACAGACAAATTTTAATAGCGCATCAATGGTTACGCATTTTAAATATGTATGAAATAAAAGATAAGAGTTTTCAGTTTTTATCTGACGGGCATAAACGCTTGGTATTAATTGCAAGAGCCATGGTAAAACAACCGCCATTACTTATTTTAGACGAACCTACTAACGGACTAGATGATGCTGATGCCGAAATATTCGCAGAATTGGTCAATAAAATAGCCACCGAAAGCACCACAGCCATTTTGTATGTATCCCACAGAAACGAAGAAAAGCTTCTTAAGCCAGATTTTATTTATGAGTTAGAACCAGAACAAACGGGTTCTGTTGGAAAGTTAATAACTGTTTAATGTTTTTTTGTAATAAAAAACGTGGTTTATTGTAAAGTTTTATCTTTACAGTATAACAGTAACAAAAACTTACTATATCCTGACTTATTTAGGGGATATGAGTAATAAAAGTTACTATATAACAAGTTAGCCACCATTTGACAATCAACCTAGATATGGAAATAAATTTTCAAGGAAAATACAAATCAATTACAAGCTTTAATTGGACTGAAATTCCAAATTTTGTAGTTATAACTGGTCCTAATGGAACAGGTAAATCTCAATTACTAGATTTAATACATAACACGATTATCAATAAAAATAGAACTACTGAAAGAGTTTCAATAATTGGAAAATCTATAAAACCTAATGAAGTAACCTTTCTTAAAGGCGAATGGCAATTACAAAATACCTCTCACGTAAATCTCTCCAACATTCAGCAACAAATGGATGCTCATTATAATAATTTTAAAGGAGGTAATTATCGTCAAATTCAACCTAATCAGATACATATTTTTTCAGCTTGTCAAGAAATTATACGGAAAACAGGCAAACAATTTAATCAAATATCAAAAGAAGAATTCTATGAAAATTTTCCAGAAATATTAATTGAACAAGAAAGTCAATTAAGTCAAAAAATTGGAGAGGTCTTTTATAATTACCGCTTATCAGAAATAGAACTATTAGCAAACAAAAAAAAAGAAGAAAATATTAAGCTTGAGATTGGAGAAAAACCTTGGGTTGTTCTTCGTGAAATAATTAGAGAATCTAAACTCCCTTTTGAAATTAATGACCCTTCAACAAATGGCTTTAGAGATGGCTTTCAATTAAAACTTACCCATCAAATTTTAAATGAGGAAGTTAATTTTAATGACTTATCTTCAGGAGAAAAAGTACTAATTTCTCTAGTCTTTTATTTGTACAATTCCCAAGAGAAAAAGCTTTTTCCAAAATTACTATTACTTGATGAGCCTGATGCTCACTTACACCCTTCAATGTCACAGCAGTTTTTAAACGTTGTTAAGAATGTTTTAGTAGATAAGTTTGGAGTTCAGGTTATTATGACTACTCACTCTCCTTCAACAGTTATGCTTGCTCCAAATGATTCTGTTTTTGAAATGTCCAGAGTTGAACCAAGAATAGCCAAATCTCCATCTAAAAATCATTCAGTTTCTTTATTAACAGCAGGATTGGTTTATGTTGGAGAAGGAACTAAATATTTTTTAGTCGAAGATAGCGATGATGTTTCGTTTTATTCTTTTGTTTATAATCAATTAACCTTGGAAAATATAATTAATGCAGATATTCCCTTGGTGTTTATTTCTGCTTCTACTAAAGACAAATCAGGGGGAAAAGATGCTGTACAAAATTGGGTTACAAAACTTCAAGAGTCTGGAATAGTAAACATTATTCACGGTCTAATTGATGCTGATAGTGGAAACATAACATCTGATGGTGTATATAAAATAGATAGATATAGTATTGAAAATTACTTGACTGACCCAATAATTGTATATGCAGCTCTTATAGATAAAGAAGTGAATCCTATAATTGATGATGTTAACTTTTCTGTTGGAGAAGAATACAAACTTAAATCCTTATCAGCAGAAATTTTGCAAAAAGTTGCAGATTCAATTATTTCAGACATAGAGCCTGATTTGGTCAATATTTTTACTGATTTTAATCAAAATACAGAGACAGAAAGAATTGAAATTGAGTATTCCAATGGAATTAAATTGAGTTATCCGAAATGGTTATTTACAAGGCGCGGTAAAACAATTTTGAATGAGGCTTATAATAGGAAATATACTAGTCGAGTGATAAATTTCACGACATTATTTAAAGCATTAAGAAAACTAAATTTGTTTCCTAAAGACCTAATTGACAAATTGAATGAAATAAAAAACGGTTGCTAACATTGTATAAAAATAATGCTTAAGTTTAATCCTAAATCAAAAGGTTAGTGCGTATTTGGTCACTCTGATTTTCCTTCGGAAAATCCTCGGACACAAAACCGCACTATTCTTATACGAGACATAAATCATAAAATTGGATAAGAAATGAGTCAATCAGCAAAAAGTGTTTTCATTTATGCTATCTATTTGTCGCTTATTGGATTAATGCTATTATTTGTACCTAATGTGTTACTTAACTTATTTGGTATCGAACCTACTAGTGAAGTTTGGATTAGATTTGAGGGGATTTTATTAATGGCAACTGCCATCTTCTATTTCATTGGTGCCAAATATGAGCTTATTTTGATTTTGAAGACAACTGCTTTTATTCGATTTACAGTAATTGTTTTCTTTACTGCATTTGTGATGCTAGAATTAGTATCTTCTAGAATAATAATAATCTCTGTAATAGACTTTTTAGGAGGTGCTTGGACCTATTTAATGTTAAAAAAAGAAGGACATTTTGCCCGAAATAAAAAATAAACTATCCTGACATTGAAATGAAAAAATAATTGCTAATCCAACATGCGTATTATAACAAATAGAAAAGTATTTTTTAAATATCAGTGGCAGGTCTAATATCTACTGCCACATGCATTTTGTTTTTACCGGTACTGTAAATAACGCCTTTAAGTGGTGGTACATCGTAATAATCGCGTCCGTAAGACACGGTAATATGTTGGTTTTTTGGTATTTGGTTGTTGGTAGGGTCGAAGTCAACCCATCCAAAGCTTGGTATGTATAATGAAAACCATGCATGAGACGCATCGGTGCCCACTAATTTTTCTTTTCCAGGAGGCGGTAAGGTTTCAATATAACCACTTACATATCTGGCAGGCAACCCAACCGAACGCACACAGGCAATAGCAATTTGAGCAAAATCTTGACACACACCTTTTTTATCTTGTATAACATCATGTATGGGTGTGGCAACATTGGTCACTTGGGTATTAAACTCAAATTCGGTATAAATACGTTGCATAAGCTCGTATGCAGCTTCAAAAATAGAACGTTCTGGTTTAAACGATACTTCGGCATAGGCTCTAATTTCTGGTGTAATTTTAGCCACTAGAATAGATTCTAAAATAAATTGCTTGATATCTAATAATTCTGGGTCAGCTTTTTTTAAACTTTCTAATGCTTCGTTTAAAGTAAGGCTTTTACCTGTTTCAGAATCGTTTATATTAGGTTCTAAAGTGTAGTCTCTTTCAATTTTACTAAAAGCAGTTACTTCTAGTTTTTTATGATGTTGTTGTATAGAAAACCGTGTCACAGTATTACCAAAAAAGTCTAATTTCTCTGAAAATTCGGTAGGTGTAGGGCTTATTTCTAAACGGTAGTCTAAAACCTTTTGTCCAAGCATATGCTTAGGCTTTAAAGTGGCTATGTTGTGACAAAATGTAACGCCACTTTCATAATTATAACTTGTTGTATGTGATATTTGAAAGGTCATTTTACGAAAGTGGGAAATTTTGATTTACCAATTGTTTTTGTTGATAAGCGTGATTGAAATACGTATCGGAAACCGCTAAAGAGGTTTCGTGTAATAAGTCACTTAATTCTGCTAATACATCATCAAGATTTTGTCTTAAAGTTCTATCATGATTCAATTCTAAAAGCGAAATGACATTTAAATTTTGAATTTTAGTATTGGCCTCAGAAATATGTTTTTTACATATAGAAATACTTTCAGAGTTTTCAGAATTTGGTAATCGGTCTATATCTTTTTGTATACGTCTAATTTGATAAGTTAAAGATTTTGCATACTCTTTATCTAGTAAAATTAAATTAATAACATTTTCTATATTTAAGTAAGACCGGTAACTGTATCTATAAATATTTAGACTTTCATGACTTGTAAGTAAGGATTCTAAAATGTCGTATTGTACCTGTTCATCTAGGTTAAAAACAAGTAAAGAACGGCATTTAGCAACGTTCATCATGGCTTGTTCAGATTGTAAACCAATAAAATACAGTAACAATCCTTGGCTTACTAAAATGCTTTCTTCAATAAGTCCCATAAAGGCAATTAAACGCGTAATAATGCGGTCTAGTAATTTTGAAAGATCGGCGATAGTGTATTTGTCGTCTTCTATAAATTTTCGCCATTGCTTTTTTATGCCATCAAAAACACGCCACATATCTTTAGACCATAAGCTTCGTAAGGAATAATAAGCATTGTTAAAGCTTGATAAGGTTTGAGCAAAGCTTCCAGGTCTGTTTTCGTCCATTATTAAAGAAATAATTTCTTTAAGCGGATTTTTTAGAACGTCTTCGGAACCTTTTCCAACAAAACCAGGAAATGTTGAAGTAATATGTGTTATTGATTGATATAGAAAAACTAAACTTTCGGATTCATTACGTTCATTATATTCTACATTATTCATTCTATTAAGCACCATGCGTAAATACCTAGCAGTAACAAGAGCTCTACCTAAATAGCGTCCCGACCAATATAAATTTTCGGCGGTATTACTAGGTAAATCATTGATATCTGAAATGGAAATTCTACAAGAACTATCCCATGAATAATTTTGAATATTGGTTTGTGTATCGTCTGAAACCACCCAAAAATCCTTACTTATACCACCACGTTGATTAGATACAAATAAGTTTTCGCGTTCGGCAGCAACACGTACTAATCCACCAGGCATTACACTATAACTGTCATTTTTAGCGATAGCAAAGGTTCTGCACATAATTTTTCTAGGCTCTAAAATATCTTCTACA
Source organism: Flavobacteriaceae bacterium HL-DH10 (assembly GCA_031826515.1). Classification (NCBI taxonomy): domain Bacteria; kingdom Pseudomonadati; phylum Bacteroidota; class Flavobacteriia; order Flavobacteriales; family Flavobacteriaceae; genus Thalassobellus; species Thalassobellus suaedae. Next base: position 3,410,836 of record CP134536.1, read on the forward strand.
AGATTTGGTGCCGTAGAAAATGATATTTTTTCTTGAGCTACAAATTGGTAAGGCGCTAAGAGAATTTCTTTTTTTAATGCGTTTAATGCTTTTTTATCTAGAAATTCACAGAAAAAAATGTTTTCTCTATTCGATCGATCGATACGTTTAACTACTAATTCTTTTAAATGGTTTAGTACATAATCACGTTCTTTCTTTTGTCCGCACCACCAAGAGGCTATTTGAGGCAATATTAAATCTTCTTTAAAGAAATATTTGCAAATAACATTCATAAAAGGAATGAGTCCAGAATTTTCTAAAATACCACTTCCTACAGGGTTTACTATGGCTACTTTTTGTTCTCTAACAACATCTAATAAGCCAGCAACACCCAAATAAGAATCTTCTCGAAGTTCTAACGGATCCATAAAAACATCATCTACACGTCTTAAAATCACATCAACTTGTTTAAGTTGTTTTAAGGTTTTCATCCAGAGTTTACCATTTCTAACCACTAAATCGTTGCCCGTAACTAATGGATATCCTAAAAACGATGCCATATAAGCATGTTCAAAATAGGTTTCATTATGCGGTCCTGGTGTTAAAATAACAATGTTAGGATTCTCTTTATTTTGTGGAGCCGCTTCAATAAGCATTTGATTAAACTCATAAAAAAACTGAGAGGGTTGCTTCACATTAATATCTTGAAAAATATTAGGCACCACTCTACTTAAGGAGTATCTGTTTTCTAAAGCATAGCCCATACCAGAAGGGGCTTGCGTTCTATCGCTTACAACCCACATCCGACCATCTGGTCCTCTAGCTAAATCTGCCGAATAAATCAGTAGATTTTTAGACGTTTTATATTGAATTTGATCACATTGCCTTAAAAATCCGCGATGTGCAAAAATAACTTCTTGTGGAATGATACCGTTTTTTATAAGCTCACGCTTACCGTAAATATCTTTTAAAATTAAGTTTATTAATTCGGCCCGTTGGGTAATGCCTTTTTCTATAGTTTTCCATTCATCTTGGTGTACAAGAAATGGCACAATGTTTAGATTCCAGGTACGTTGCATCCCTTTGGGGTCGTTATAAACATTATATGTAACCCCATTTTCGTCCATTAACCAATTAATTTCGTCTTGCTTAGCTAATAAATTTTCTTTTCCAATTTGGGTAAGATTACTAAGTAACTTTTCCCAATTGGAATTAATAGACATATCAGATTTCAATACTTCATCATACTTTTTGGCATTAGAAAAATAATTTCGAAATAATATATTACGATCTATAATCATGTATTAATAAAGGTATGCTATTTTTTTCTTAAATCGAGTGTATATGGGAATTCAAAATTTATTGGAAGTTCTTTATAACTGAACTTTTTAGAACTACCTTGTTTTTTTACTGTTTTTGAACCCGAATTATCTTGATTTATTATTTCTTTTTCTGCAATATCACCTTGGGTATGACCAAATTCCCAAAAACGATTGATTCTTCTTGATTCTGCTTCAAAACTGTTTATTGGATAGCTTTCGTATGATCGTCCACCTGGATGAGCAACATAATAAGTACAGCCGCCAATAGAGCGCTTATTCCATGTATCAATTATATCGAACACTAAAGGGGTGTCTGGCTCAATCGTTGGATGTAAAGAAGAATATGGATTCCAAGCTTTATATCGCACTCCTGCAACATATTCACCTTTAACTCCTGTATTATTTAATTGTACTTTAACCCCATTACAGGTTAGTACAAAACGTTCTTCAATAAAATGATTCACCTTTACTTGTATACGTTCTACAGAAGAATCTACATATCTGGCAGTACCACCACCTGTCATTTCTTCTCCTAAAACATTCCAAGGTTCTATGGCAGCCCGTAATTCTAAATGGATGTTGTTAATTTCAACCATACCATGGAGCGGGAATCTAAATTCAAAGAACGGATTAAACCAATCTTCTTTAAACGGATAACCTGCTCGATTTAGTTGGTCTACAATATCTTTAATATCTTCTCTTACATAATGTTCTATTAAAAATTTATCATGTAATTCTGTGCCCCAACGAACCAAATCATGCTCGTAAGGTTTGTTCCAGAACCATGCTACCAACGTTCTAACTAAAAGATTTTGCATCAAACTCATTTGTGGATGCGGAGGCATATCAAACGCACGAAGTTCTAAAATACCTAACCTTCCTGAGGATGAATCTGGAGAGTATAATTTATCGATACAGAATTCAGCACGATGTGTATTTCCTGTTAAATCTGTTAATAAATGACGAAATAATCGATCGGTTAACCAAAAAGGCACTTCGCCATTTTTAGGAATTTGACTGAAAGCAATTTCTAGTTCGTATAGGTTTTCCATACGAGCTTCGTCAATTCTAGGTGCTTGACTGGTAGCTCCAATAAACGCTCCAGAAAACAAATAAGAAAGTCCCGGATGATGTTGCCAAAAGGTAAGCAAACTTCTTAATAGGCTAGGTCTACGAAGTAGCGGACTATCGGCAGGGGTTAAGCCTCCTAGTGTTACGTGGTTTCCTCCACCTGTACCTGTATGTTTTCCGTCTAGCATGAATTTCTCTGTTCCTAGACGTGATTTTTTAGCGTGTTCGTATAAAGTTAACGTATTATGCGTAAGCTCTTCCCAGTTTTTTGCTGGATGTACATTAATTTCAATAACACCCGGGTCTGGTGTTATTTTCATAGACTCCAACCTATGGTCTTTAGGTGGATCATAACCTTCTAAAACAATGGGGATATTAAGTTCTTTAGCAGTAGCTTCAATTGAAGCGATTAAGTCTAAAAATATTTCAGCAGAATCTAAAGGTGGTAAAAACAAGTATAGTTTCCCATCTCTAATTTCTGAACATAATGCAGTTCGTATGAAAAACATATTTTGGCTTTCTTTAGGACCATTCGTTTCAATGTCTTCATAGCGTGTTTTAGCTACTTTTTTAAAGCTAGGTAGCCTTCCTTTTGTTGAAAAATTATCAGGATCGTATTTTGGAAACTCTCCATGTTCTGGTTTTTTAATCAAGGAATCTAGAGGTAATCGTAAACCAATAGGGGAGTTCCCTGGAATTAAAAACAAATGATTTCTTCTAAAACTCCAGTCGCAGGTATACCAAGTGCCCATAGAGTTGTTTAATGGTAAAACATAACCAACCGTTTTAGATTTGCCATCATTTAAAATCTCCTTTAACTTATTTTTTACTAATAAGGCACCATCATCTTTTGTTGGGTCAATGTCTACGGGTAATTTACCTTCTTCCCACATAAAATAAAAGGCATCTTCATAGGTGGGAACTAAATGTTTGTCGGAAATGCCTAAATACTTTGTTAGTGTTTCTAAGAATTTTTTATCGGCATCTTCTGGAATCTCAGTGTTTTCAGAGAATAAAGAGAATAGGTTTTTATTATGCCAAATGTTTCTACCATCTTTTCTCCAGCATATTTCAATAGACCAACGTGGTAAAGGCTCTCCTGGATACCATTTACCTTGAGCTTGATGTAGAATACCTCCTTTACCAAATTCATCATACAATCTAGTTGACAAATCTTTAGCCAAGGCTCTTTTGTGTGGACCGTCGGCATCGGTATTCCATTCGGGAGCCTCCATATCGTCAATAGAAACAAAGGTTGGCTCTCCACCCATGGTAAGACGGACATCGCCTTTTTCTAGTTGTTTTTCAACTTTAAAACCTAGTTTATATATAGCATTCCATTGTTCCTCTGTATACGGTTTTGTAACTCTTGGTGATTCGAAAATTCGTTTTACAGAATTCTCAAATTCGAATTCTGTTTCACAAACATCTGTGGCACCAGAAACAGGTGCTGCACTTTCAAATGAAGGTGTGCAGGCTAGAGGAATATGACCTTCGCCAGCTAATAAACCAGACGTGGCATCAAAACCTATCCATCCAGCACCAGGCAAATATACTTCTGCCCAAGCATGTAAATCGGTGAAATCTTCTTCAGGACCAGAAGGACCGTCTAAAGACTTTTCATCAGATTTTAATTGTACTAAATAACCAGATACGAAACGAGCTCCAAATCCTAAATGGCGTAATGTTTGAACAAATAACCAAGCATAGTCTCTACAAGAACCGTTTTTTTGACCTAAGGTTTCTTCGCAAGTCTGCACCCCAGGATCCATTCTAATGTTATAATTTAAATATTCATATATTTTTCTATTGATATCTATTAAAAAGTAAATGGTTTTTCTAGGCGTATAATCAATAGTTTTAATAAAATCCTCTAACAACGTACCTTTATCGGTAATTTCAAGATAGGGTAATAATTCTTTTTTAGTGGTTTCTTTGTATGTAAACGGATATTCTTCAGCATATTCTTCAACAAAAAAATCAAAAGGATTAATGGTTTTTAAATCGGCTATAATTTCAACATCAATAGATAATTCTGTTGTTTTTTCAGGAAAAATTAATCGTGCCAAATAATTTCCGAAAGGATCCTGTTGCCAATTAAAAAATTGATTCTCTGGCGTAATTTTAATTGAATAAGCTTCAATAGGTGTTCTACTGTGTGGTGCAGGTCGTAATCTAAATATATGTGGTGAAAGTGATACAGGTCTATCGTATTTGTATGTTGTTTTATGAGAAATTACAATTTTTAACGCCATAAATTGTGTGATTTAGATTAAATTGAGCAAAATATATTAACATAAAAATAAACTAATTTTATGTTTTAAAGCTTTTTAACTTTAAAAGAGAATACTCTGTTTAAAATATTTACAAGATTTTAAATATTGCTTGTGTAAAATGATGATTTAATGATTTTAGGCTTATGAATTTTAATATTAACAAAAGCATTCTTGTTAGAACAAATCACATTTACGAGTATACTATTTGCTGTATACTCTATTTTCTTGCTCATTAACTCTAATAAAAGTTGTCCGCTTGGTAAGTTCCTTTAAACGAGCTGCACCAACATAGGTACATGTACTTCTTAATCCGCCTAAAATATCTTGTAGTGTATTTTCAACAGAGCCTTTGTATGGAACTTCAACGGTTTTACCTTCGCTAGCTCTATAATCGGCAACGCCACCAACATGTTTTTCCATAGCTGTAGACGAGCTCATACCATAAAATTTACGATAAGAATTTCCATTACGTTCTATAATTTCACCACCACTTTCATCATGTCCGGCAAGCATACCACCAAGCATAACAAAATCTGCACCTGCACCAAAAGCCTTCGCTATATCGCCAGGAGATGAGCAACCACCATCACTAATTATTTGTCCGCCTAAACCATGAGCTGCATCAGCACATTCTATGATGGCAGAGAGTTGCGGATAGCCAACACCCGTTTTCACCCGAGTCGTACAAACTGATCCTGGTCCAATACCGACTTTAACAATATCGGCACCAGAAAGAAGAAGTTCTTCTACCATTTCACCAGTAACAACATTCCCTGCAATGATAACTTTGTCAGGATAAAGTTCTCGTGTTTGTTTTACAAAGTTTGAAAAATGTTCAGAATAGCCATTGGCTACATCAATACATATAAATTTTAATTGAGGATTTGCAGTAATTATGGCTGCTAGTTTTATAGAATCTTGCTCACTTATACCAGTGCTTACTGCAATATAATTTAAGGTGTTTTCAGAGGAATTAGAAATAAATTCAGTCCATTCATTTTCTGAATAATGTTTGTGTATGGCTGTAAATAGATTTTTTTCAGATAAGGCTTTAGCTATTTCAAAAGTGCCAACAGTATCCATATTTGCTGCCATAATTGGAATGCCAGACCAAGTTAACGGACTATGTAGAAATTTGAAATCACGTTCTAAACTAACCTCCGATCTGCTTTTTAATGTAGACCGTTTAGGTCGAATCATTACATCCTTAAATCCTAATTTTATATCGTATTCTATTCGCATATGTATTTTAGGTTATCTTTATTTTAGTAATATGACATTTGAATTTGAAAATTAATAAATTTCAAATAACTATTGCCTATAAATACATATAATAGTTTTGTTAATTAGAATATTTATAAATAAGTTTGTTTTAAACCTAATCAAATAAATGAAATTTCTCCCAGAGTCCATTAAATCTATAAAAAAAAGAAGACTCTTATCCATACTTCTTTTTATGTCAATAGCTAGTATTCTTTTATTAGGATATAGTTTTATTGAAAATATAATTGATCTGGAAATCATTGTACTGTTTCTATTTATTATCGTTATCGGACAAGTTTTAACGTTACAATATTTTTTTAAAAATCAAATAAAAAATGATTACATAGTTTCTAGTCTGAATAATCAAATAGAGGATCTTGAACAAAGTGTTAATAAAGCTAATGAATTAGCCGATCATAAATCTATTTATTTGGCTAATATGAGTTATGAAATACGTACGCCACTTAATACGGTTTTAGGAATGTTAAAAATGTTGAAACAAACCGAATTAGGAGATGATCAAAAAGCACAAGTTGAAATTGCTGAATATTCTTCAAGGCATTTATTGCAACTAGTAAATATGGTTACAGATAATGCAGATGTTGATTCTGGTAATTTTAAATTGAATTTATTAGCGATGGATTTAAAATCTAGTCTATCCTATATTTTTAAAGTTTTTGAATACCAAGCATGGGAAAAGGGATTAGAATTTGAATATAAATTTTTATTTGAAGAAAAGAATAGTAAGTTTTCACTTTTAGGAGATAGTGTGAGAATTCAACAGGTTATCATTAATTTAATTAATAACGCGATTAAGTTTACAAACTCTGGAAAAATATCAATTATTATAGATCAAACAGTTGGTATAGATAATGATCAAATTGTAACCTTTTATATTAAAGATACAGGCGTTGGTATGCATGTTAACGAAGTAAAACACTTTTTAAATACCTCTACAGCTCTCAATCCATATGTAATTAAAGATTATAAAGGCGGCGGTTTGGGATTGTCTATTTCTCGTCAACTTGTTAGTTTAATGGGAGGCGAATTAAAACTTGAAAGTAAAGAAAATGAAGGGTCTACATTTTATTTTAGTTTACAACTAAAAAAGACACTTAATGTAAAAACAGAGGATGAAGCATTTGTTCCAATATTGCAAGAAAAGTTTAGTGTTTTAGTAGCTGAAGACAATAGAATGAATCAAAAAGTGATTAAGTTTTTATTAGAAAAACAAGGAGCCGATTGTACGCTTGTGAAAAATGGTTTTGAAGCTGTAGAGCTATATAAAATCTTAGATTTCGATATGATATTTATGGATATTTATATGCCAGATATGGATGGTTATCAAGCAACAAAAGCGATTAAGGATACTGAAAAATACAGAGTGACTAATACGCCTATAATTGCGGTGTCTGCCAGTGCTTTTGAGGAAGATATTGCCAATGCAAAACGTGCTGGAATTGATGAGTTTTTAGCAAAACCAATAGAGCTTGATAAGCTTAAAGAATTATTGGTTAAATATGCCGATAAAAAAGATGCTTCTGCTTAAAATTATTTTACAGCAATCATACTTATTTCTACATTCACATCTTTAGGTAATCTGGCTACCTGTACTGTTTCACGAGCTGGTGCTGTAGCGTCGTTAAAATAGCTTCCGTAAACATCATTAATTTTTGAAAAGTCATCCATATTACTAATAAAAATAGATGATTTAATCACGTTTTCAAAAGTCATATCTGCTGCTTCTAAAACGGCTTTTAAGTTATTCATAACTTGTGCTGTTTCAGATTTTATATCGTCTAAAACTAATACACCTGTTTCTGGGTTAAAAGCTATTTGTCCAGAGGTGTATAAGGTGTTTCCGCTAAGTACAGCTTGATTATAAGGTCCAATAGGAGCGGGAGCTTTTGGTGTTGTAATAATTTTTTTCATGTGTTTATAATAATTGTTTTTTATTAGTCACATATAACATTAATTTAATCATTTCCTAGAATATGTATAATTTAGGTATGAATGTATCATGATGTATCCTTTTATTAACTCTTAAAGTTGAATATCTGGTTGTCTGCGCTTCTCGTATTTTAAGTCTTGCAAAATACTAGATTTTATACCAATAAAGAAATTCCAAGACGCTCGTGTGCTAAATGGTATCCAGCTAAAATTCATACGCCAACTCATTAAATCACGTTCAAAACGCAATTGGGTATAGGTAAACCCTGCATTTTTTAAATCGTATCCAGAAGAAGCGCCTATTTTCCATTTTTCTCCTAAACTAATATCTCCAGAAAACATAAGTGAATGAGAAGATATTTCATTTTGCCGTCTGGAGTTCGAGTAGTTTACGGCATAGGCAACACGTAAACTCCAAGGCACCTGATAATTATAAAATTCACTTGGGGTTTCATTTTCATCATTTTTATCATTAATTTGCTGATTTGCAAAATCTTCGCCTACTCCAAACATATCATCACCACGACCACCGCTCCGTAAGTTTTCTTGAATACCACTTTCTGTTGAGTCTTTTTTATCCTTTTTGCCTCCTTTTTTACTAGAAAAAGAATAGCTTGTTGTTAGGTTGGCACTTGTTAATCTAAAGAGGCTACCTCCATTTTCAATATTAAACTTATCAATTTTATTATTGTTGTTGTCTAATGCGTATGGATCTAAAGTGGCACCAAAATTAATGCTCATTTTGTTATTTAGAATTTGGGTACTACCACTCATTCTAACAGGACTCCATTGAAGCGAATCCCCTGCAACGTTATAAGCTGTAGAAAAGTTTAAATTGTTTAAAAGTATCATCTTTTTAGCTTCTGTAGCGGTACTATCTTTATCTCGAACTTTAGCTTCTATATTGTTTGAAACAGACATACCAATGGAACTTGAGAAGTTTTTTCCTGGAACACCAAAAACACCTTGTTCAAAACGGGAGTAATCTACATCATTTGTAGTTAGTCCATCGGCACTAACAACTTCATAAGTGTCATAATATTTATCAAAAGCAGGATTAATATTGTAACTAATTGAAGGACGAATAACATGTCTTATTGCCTTTATCTTTCGATCTTCACCTTCTTTTTCGAAGTTAAACATACCGTAAACGGTAGTTCCTAAACTCGTGCTAAAATTATACGTTCTATAGGAATCAAAACCATTTATAGTTTCAGTAACAGCTTTTCTTTCTATAGGGTCAAATGTTTTGTTGATAGTTTTAAACGTCCAAACTTCATTAAAATTAGTGCTTGCGCTTAAACTAAAATATTTAAACACTTTAAAATTGGTGCTTAATGGTATGGTATGTTGAAAACCAGTTTTTGCATCATCAAACATTTCTTTTTTAAAGAAAAGTGAATCGGTAGTTTGTATTCTGTTTTCTCCTCTTATGTTATACTGTAAGTTTATATTTTGTATAATCCCTTTCTTAGAACCAGTTTTTGATGCAAATGGATACATCCTGCCTACACTTCCTTGAAAAGTAGGGAGTGTCATGTTTATTTGCTGTGTGTTGGTGTTTTGTGAATGAGTAGCGGTAAGGCTAAAATTAACCTGAGGTTCGCCTTGAAAAGTTTTTGAATATGAAACTGATGATGATAAGGTGTTATTTAAAAAAGCACCCGAATTTATTTGATTAATGGAGTTTCTATAATATTTACTACTCCCTAAGTTAACAGAAGCAGAAAAACGAGAGTTTGGATTTGCTTTAGAATCTTGACTATGAGACCACCGTAAATTGTAAATCGTGTTTTTTGCATAATTAGGAAAACCTCGCTCGCTTGTTATTAAGCTTTCATATCTAAAACCCAAATTACCTCTGAATTTATAGCGTTTTGTATAAGTGCTTTCTGTTCGCAGTCCGTAACTTCCATTTGTGTAGTAGTCTCCAACAACAGCTAAATCTACATGGTCATTTATGGCAAAATAATAACCACCATTTTGTAAAAAGAAACCACGTTCGTTTTGTTCTCCAAAACTAGGCATTAAAATACCTGAGGTGTGTTTTTCAGATTGCGGAAAAAAGCTAAAAGGTAGCCAAATAGGCGTTGGTATATCATAAATATACAATCCAGCTGGACCTGTTATAATTTTTTTACCAGGAACAATTTTAGCTTTAAGAAGTCTGATGTAGTATTCTGGATCTTCTTGGTCTTCGGCAGTTGTATATTTTGCGTTTCTTAAAAAATAAACAGAATCATTTTCTTTTTTTGTAATAGAAGCTATAACGTGTCCTTCACCTTGCTCGGTTTTAGAATTATAGATAAGTGCTTTTTTAGTTTCCGTATTAAAAATTATTGAATCTGGTTCTACAACATTATTTCCTTGGGTAAATACAGGTTTTTGTGTGTAACCTTCAGTCGAATCAATAATCCCTTTAGCATAAACGGTGTTTTTAGTATAATCAATAATTATACTTCCCGCTGTAATGTTCATGTCACCATAATCTATTATGGCTTCATTGTATAAAAATAATTTCTGCTTTTTTCTGTTAAACTTTGTAGTGTCTTTGGCGTGATAATCTACAATATACTCTAAAAGATCTTTTTTAGGTTTTATAGAGTCTGTTTGAGTAGAATCTTGACTTTTCTCAGAAATAAGAGGGGCGATAAGGCTATCTGAAGTTTTTAGAATAACAGTCTCCTTAAGGCTAGGTTTTATAGGTTCCTTTGGTTCTGGGATATCTTGGGCGAAGCTTAACGTGTTAATAAACACTGTAAAACTTAATGCAAAAAGTATTTTAAAGTTGTTTGTATGCAACGCTTTTAAATGTATTTTTGTAAAAGTATGGCTCGGTTTTTGAAAAGCCAAAATTACATATATTTTTCTGTGATTGATTTATTATTCAGTTAAAAATTTAAAATTAAAATAAACCGAGTTTTTTGGTCGTTAAAACACTAATACTTCATCAGTTTTATAATTTCAAGCAAAGTAAAATTATATTTGATGTTGCATAATTTCGATTAAACACAATATTTATACCAAGATGAAAACGAATACAGTATTACTTTTCGTATCCTTTATAATAGTATTAACATTTTCTTCATTTGTAAATGAGGCTGGTGATGTTACCAGAGATAAATTTGTTGTTGTTTTAGATGCGGGTCACGGTGGAAGAGACCCAGGAAATCTTGGGAACGGTTACAAAGAAAAAGATATTGCTTTGAAGATTGTTTTGGCTATAGGTAAGGAACTTGAGAAAAATTCTAACATAAAAGTTGTTTATACGCGTAAGACAGACGTTTTTATAGAACTCTATGAAAGACCTAAAATAGCAAATAAAGTTAATGCAGACTTGTTTGTTTCTATTCATTGTGATTCTCATCATACATCAGCTTATGGAGCTGGCACTTTTGTTATGGCTATAAAAAAGATGTCACAAAACCTTAGTGTTGCTAAAAAAGAGAATGCCGTTATTTTACTTGAAGATAATTACGAAGAAAAATATGGTGGGTTCGACCCTAATTCTCCAGAATCTTTAATTGGTTCATCTTTAATTGTAGAAGAATATTTAGATCAAAGTATAATGGCAGCAAGTCTTATACAAAAGAATTTAGTTACTAATTTAAAGCGTAAAGATAGAAATGTAAAGCAAGATGTTTTTTGGGTACTCCATGCTACATTTATGCCAAGTGTTTTAGTTGAGACAGGTTTTTTAACTAATAAAAAAGAAGGTGCTTATTTAAATTCTAATAAAGGTCAAATAGAAATAGCTAAGCAAATTGCAGATGGGGTTTTTAAATATAAAAAAACAGTAGAGAGCAATATAGGTGGTTTTGTTTATGAAGATAATCATGAAGAGTCTAATATTGAGCCTGAACGCATTTTTAACGACATTACATTCAAAATTCAAATAGCAGCCAGTTCAAAAAAACTAGAAACTGAATCGTATAATTTCAAAGGTTTGAGCAATATATCTAGAGTTAAAGAAGGAAGCTTATATAAGTATTTTTATGGAAGTACTTCAAATTATAATGAAACAAAAAAATTAGCTGATGATGCTAAAAATAAAGGCTATGCTACTTGCTTTATTGTTGCTTTTAAAGATGATAAAAAAGTATCACTAACCGATGCTTTAAAAACAACTAGTAATTAAGCAAGTTCTTTTTAAATTTATTTTAAATTTGTACATCTAAAAACACATAGTTTGAAAATATCAAAAGAAGTTAAAGTTGCTTTATTAGTTATTTCGGGAATAATCCTTTTTATTTTTGGATTTAATTATTTAAAAGGTAGAAATTTATTAGAATCAACCAATGTTTATTATACAGAGTTTGATTATAATGCATTATCTAAGTCATCAATTGTAACTGTTAAAGGTAATTCGGTAGGTAAAATTCAAGACATAGAATACGATTATAAAACAGGTAAAACGCGTGTTACTTTTTTTGTAAATGAAGCATTGAAGTTTTCAAAAAACAGTATTGTTAGAATGTATGAAACGGGTTTAATGGGTGGTAACGGACTTGCATTAATTATTCGTAACGACGGCGAACCAGCAAAGCCAGGAGACATGTTAAAATCTACGGTTGAAGTAGGGCTTATATCAAGTCTTTCAAAAAACTTCTCTGGATTAAGTACCGATTTAAATGCGACCTTAAAATCTACAGATACACTTATGACAAGTTTAAATGAATTTGTTACAGATGAATCTGATAGTGGATTAAAACAAATGGTTTCAGAATTAAATGAAACTTTAAAATCGTTTAAAAACACGTCGAATTCTATTAATGGGTTTATTTCGAGTAACGATGGAAATATTACTGCTATTCTAGAAAAATTTAAAACATCAAGTGAAAACTTAGCCGCTTTAACATCAGAATTAAAAGCAGCCAATGTTGGTAATACAGTTGCATCTTTAAACAAAACATTAGATAACTTAAATAATGTACTCACTAAAATAGATAATGGCGATGGTTCTTTAGGAAAACTACTAAAAGATGAAGCTTTATATAACAATATAGAAGGCGCTACCAAAGAAATGGAAGAACTGCTTAGAGATATAAAATTACACCCGAAACGCTATTTTAGAATTTTATCTAAAAAAGAAATTCCTTACCAAGACGAAGAAACTAATTAATAACTAAATGGATTATTTGCCAAACATTATTTTTGCAATTATACTAATTCTAGGAATTGGATATTTTGCTAAAAATGTAAAGTCGCTCATTCGTAACATTAAGTTAGGGCAAGATGTAGATGTAAGTGATCATAAATCGCAACGTTGGAAAAACATGGCGATGATTGCGCTTGGACAAAGTAAAATGGTACGTCGTCCCATTGCAGGATTCTTGCACGTTGTAGTTTATGTAGGTTTTATAATTATAAATATTGAAGTTTTAGAAATAATTATAGATGGTTTATTTGGCACGCACAGAATTGGTTTAAAAATATTACCAGAATCTGTTTACGGATTTTTAATTGGTTCTTTCGAAATATTAGCCGTTTTAGTATTTGTTTCTGTTACTCTTTTTTGGATTCGTAGAAATGTTATAAAGCTAAAACGCTTTTGGAAAAGTGAAATGACCAGTTGGCCAAAAAACGATGCAAATTTTATTTTGTACTTCGAAATGGTTTTAATGACCTTGTTTTTGGTCATGAATGCTACAGATGTTCATTTTCAACACCTAAATTCAGGAAATGTAATCAGTCAATTTATAGCACCTTGGTTTGGTAATTTATCAGAAGGTGTACTTCATTTAATAGAACGAACAGCATGGTGGTGGCATATAATAGGTATTTTGATTTTTTTAAATTACCTGTATTTTTCAAAACACCTTCATATACTATTGGCATTTCCAAATACTTATTATGGTAAGATAGCTCCAAAAGGTCAGCTTAATAATTTAGAAGCAGTTACCAAAGAAGTGAAAATGATGATGGATCCAAATATTGATCCATTTGCAGCACCAGCCGAAGGAGCCGAAGCAGAAATACCTGCGAAATTTGGAGCCAGCGATGTACAAGACCTAAGCTGGGTACAATTACTTAATGCTTATACCTGTACCGAGTGCGGACGTTGTACAAGCGAATGTCCAGCAAATTTAACAGGTAAAAAGCTATCGCCACGAAAAATAATGATGGATACCCGCGATCGTTTAGAGGAAGTAGGTAAAAACATCGATGCTAATAAAGGCGAGTTTAAAGATGATAATAAGCAATTATTAGGCGATTATATTACCACCGAAGAACTTTGGGCATGTACAACCTGTAATGCATGTACAGAAGCCTGCCCTGTTAGTATTGATCCTTTATCTATTATTTTAGAAATGCGCCGTTATTTGGTTATGGAACAAAGTGCAGCACCAACAGAGTTAAACAACATGATGTCTAACATAGAAAACAATGGCGCACCTTGGCCATATAATCAAATGGACAGATTAAACTGGAAAGACGAATAATTAAATAATTAGGGCGTTACCCATAAAGGGTCGGGCTTTCGCAAGTCGCTCTCAAAAAAAGAGGAGCTCCAACAATTGCTTAATCCCTAACGCACAGTACAACAATTTAATATATTAAGAACATGAGCGAAGCTTTAAAAGTGCCAACCATGGCAGAATGTATGGCAGAAGGCAGACAACCAGAAATTTTATTTTGGGTCGGTTCAGCGGGAAGTTACGACGATAGAGCTAAAAAAATAACAAGAGCTTTTGTGAAAATACTAAACAACGCTAATGTAGATTTTGCCGTTTTAGGAACCGAAGAAAGTTGTACTGGTGATGTTGCTAAACGTGCAGGAAACGAGTTTTTGTTTCAAATGCAAGCCGTTACAAATATAGAAGTTTTAAATGCTTACGGTGTGAAGCGTATAGTTACTGCGTGTCCACACTCTTATAATACACTTAAAAATGAGTATCCACAATTAGGTGGAAATTATCAAGTACAACATCATACACAGTTTATTGAAGAATTAATTAATGCAGGTCGCTTAATTATAGAAAAAGAAAATAGTTTTAAAGGTAAACGTATCACATTTCACGATCCCTGTTATTTAGGGCGTGGAAACAGTGTTTACGAAGCTCCAAGAGCATTGTTAAAAGCAATGCATGTAGAATTGGTTGAAATGAAGCGTAATAAAAAAACGGCATTATGTTGTGGTGCTGGTGGCGCTCAAATGTTTAAAGAACCAGAAAAAGGAGATAAAGATATTAATGTTTTAAGAACCGAAGATGCTCTAGAAACAAAACCAAGTGTAATCGCTACAGGTTGTCCGTATTGCAACACCATGATGACCGATGGTGTAAAATTTAAAGAAAAAGAAGCAGAAGTAACCGTTTTAGATGTTGCTGAATTAATTGCTAATGCTCAAAATTTATAGTTTTTGTCTTTTCTTTAAAGGCAGGAATCCACTTTTATACAATTTATTAAAATGTTAGTAGACTTTAATACATTACCAGAAGAATCTCGTGTTTGGATATACCAAGCAAACCGTTCGCTTACCGAACAAGAAATTGAAGAAATACAAGGTAAAATAGAACTTTTTATTGAAAACTGGACGGCTCATGGAGGCGATTTAGAAGCTGGTTATTTAATTAAATATAAGCGATTTATAGTAATTGCGTTAAATCAAGATTTGAATAAAGCAACAGGTTGTTCTATTGATGCTTCAGTACATTTTATTCAGCAGTTAGAGAAAGAATACAATATAGATTTAATGGACAAAATGAATGTATCTTATAAACAAGGAGAATTCATTGCTTATAAAACACTTACCGATTTTAGAAAGATGGCAAAACAAAAAGCCATTTCAAAAAACACCATTGTATTTAATAATTTAGTAAATAATATTGCCGAATTTAAAGAAAACTGGGAAGTACCTGCAAGTGATAGCTGGCATAGTCGGTTTTTAGCTAAATAGTTGTTGATTCTTCTGTATTAGAAAGTCATAGAATAAAACTTGCGTTTCCTGTTTCATATTTAAATGCTTGTAGAAAAAGTAACATTTACCCTTCTTCTTATTTTTATAATAAGTATTTCTGTATTCTCTCAACAACATATGAAAAACATGTTTTAGAAACCACAGATCTACTAATGAGTTTTATACTTCAGATTATAATTTGTCTGAGTTTAATGCCAATCAATACGGATTTGGTGTAGGTTATACAGATATTTTTGCTAAAATGCATATTGCGAAGTTTGGTTTAAAAAGTATCGATTTAAAATACATTAACTACAAAAGAAATACAGGTTTAACGGCTGGTATTATTTCGGCGGGATTTAAGTTTGAAATGGATTAAATTTGTTTACAACCTTATTATAAATCTATCTTAAAGTCTTTTAATCTTCTTTTTAAAAGTATTATTTTGGCATGATTATTAATGTTGTAATGAATACTAATAATAGGCTTAACTAATACTTTTTTATGCGTCATAATTTATATATACTTTTTTCTTTTTTTATAACTCTTACTGTAGTTGCTCAAAAAACAGAGAATCCACTAAAAACCGTTGATGCAGAGTCTCAGAAAAAGTGGGTGGATAGTGTTTATGCCTCTATGACTTTACCAGAAAAGGTGGGGCAATTGTATATGGTACAGGTTATGTCTAATCAAGATAATGCTACCAAAAATAAGATTATTAAACTCATAAACACGCATCATATTGGCGGTATTATTTATTCAAATGGCGGTCCTGTTAAACAAGCTAAATTAAATAATGAATTACAAACGCTTTCTAAAATCCCTTTATTAATAGGAATGGATGCAGAATGGGGTTTAAGTATGCGTTTAGATTCTACTTATGCTTTTCCTTGGAACATGACATTAGGTGCTATAAAAGATAATAAACTTATAGAAGAAACAGGAAGACAAATAGGGGAGCATTGTAAACGTTTAGGCGTTCATTTTAATTTTGCTCCAGTGGTTGATATTAATACCAATCCGTTAAACCCAATTATAGGAAATCGTTCTTTTGGAGAAGACCGTGATAACGTTACCGAAAAAGCATTAGCTTTTATGAAAGGGATGCAAAGTGCTGGTGTGTTAGCTAATGCCAAACATTTTCCTGGTCATGGTGATACCGATCAAGACTCTCATAAAACATTACCAACCATTAATTTCAACGAAAAACGTATAGATTCTATAGAATTATATCCTTATAAAAAATTGATTAAAGAAGGACTTTCTAGTGTGATGGTCGCGCATTTAAATGTACCTAGTTTAGAACCACGAGAAGGCTATCCATCATCCTTGTCAAAGCATATTGTGACGGATATTTTAAAAGATTCACTAGGGTTTCAAGGCCTTATATTTACTGATGCACTTGACATGAAAGGAGCAGCCGATTTTAATGAAACTGGTGCAATTGATTTGGCTGCCTTTAAAGCAGGTAATGATGTTATGTTAATGTCTAAAGATGTTGCTGTTGGAGTTACTAAAATTATTGAAGCTTATAATAAAGGCGATATCACAGAAGCACGTTTGTCGCATTCGGTTAAAAAAGTACTTCAAGCAAAATATAAAGCGGGATTATATAATTACGAACCTATTGGTATTCATAATTTGGTTAAAGATTTAAACAGACTAAAAGATGATATGCTATATGAAGAGTTATTAGAAAATGCTATTACTGTTGTAAAAAATGATAGAGATTTAGTGCCATTTCGTCAATTAGAGACAAAAACTATGGCCTATGTTAAAATGGGAGACGACGATGGATCTGTATTTTTTAATGAACTAAAAAAATACATGAAAGTTCATGAAATTAAAGCAGATAATTTAGACGATTTAATGGGGCGTTTACAAACATATAATACGGTTGTAATTGGTTTACATAAATCGAATGCGAGTCCTTGGAAAGGTTATAAGTTTACAGAAAAAGAGCTTGTATGGTTATATGAAATAGCAAGAACGCATACTGTAGTTTTGGATGTTTTTGCAAAACCTTATGCTTTAATGGATTTAAAAACTATTGAGAATATTGAAAGTATTGTTGTTAGTTATCAAAACAGTAAAATAGCTCAAGAGAAATCGGCGCAACTTATTTTTGGTGCTTTGGCTTCAAAAGGGCATTTACCAGTATCAGCTGGGGCTAATTTTAATGTAGGCGATGGCATTGATAGTTACTCCATAAAACGGTTGGGGTATACCATACCAGAACGTGTGGGGATGAATTCGGAAAAATTAAATAAAATAGATTCTATTGCTCTAATGGCTGTTAATAGAAAAATGACACCAGGTATTCAGCTTTTAGTGGCTAGAGAAGGCAAAGTTATTTATAATAAGAGTTTTGGAAAACATACCTATAAAGGAAAAGAGCAGGTGTTATTTGATGATATATACGATGTGGCCTCTTTAACTAAAATACTAGCAACCTTACCACTTTTAATGGAATTAGAAGAACAAGGTATTGTTTCTTTAGACGATAAGTTGTCTGAAATTTTACCTGATTACAAAGGGTCTAATAAAGAAAGTATCACTATAAAACGCATGCTATCTCATTATGCAAGATTGAGACCATGGGAGCCTTTTTATTATCATACTTTAGATAGTGTAACGAAGCTTCCAAGTGAAAAATATTATAGAAGTGAACGCAGTGATGAGTTTAATATAGAAGTCTCTAAAAACTTGTATTTACGTTCAGATTATCAGGACTCTATACAGAAAATAATTAAAGATTCAGACCTTTTAGAAACCTTAAGATATCGTTATAGCGATTTTCCTTATTATATTTTAAAGAAATTTATTGAGAAACATTACGACAAAACACTTGATGAATTAGTGCAAGGGCATATTTATCAATCTTTAGGAGCTAATCATACCATGTATAATCCATATAGACGCATAAGTAATAAAAAAATTGTGCCAACGGAAGTTGATGATTATTATAGAAATCAAGAAGTTCATGGTTATGTTCATGATATGGGAGCTGCTATGCAAAATGGTGTAGGTGGCCATGCAGGCGTTTTTAGTAATGCTAATGATGTTGCTAAAATCATGCAAATGTATTTACAAAAAGGGATTTATGGTGGTAAACGGTATTTTAGATCGGAAACTATTGATAAATTTAATACGTGTTATTTTTGTGAAGATAATAATAGAAGAGGAGTTGGGTTTGATAAGCCTCAATTAAGTGATGAAGGCCCTACTTGTGGATGTGTATCTATGACTAGTTTTGGGCATTCTGGTTTTACAGGGACTTATGCTTGGGCAGATCCAGAAGCAGATATTATTTATGTGTTTTTAGCAAATAGAACCTATCCAAAGGCAGGAAACAATTTATTGTTAAAAAAAAATATTAGAACAGAAATACAACGCTTAATTTATGAAGCGATTGAAGATTAATAATTATGAAGATAGGTATTGTTTGTTATCCAACATTTGGAGGTAGTGGCGTTGTTGCTACAGAATTAGGCTTAGAGCTTTCTAAGCGTGGTCATGAAGTCCATTTTATCACCTACAACCAACCTGTAAGGTTGGAGTTGTTAAGTAATAATGTACATTATCATGAAGTAAATGTACCTGAATATCCTTTATTTCATTATCAACCTTATGAGTTAGCTTTATCAAGTAAATTGGTAGATATGGTGAAATTGCATAAAATTGAAATCTTGCATGTACATTATGCTATACCTCATGCTTATGCAGCGTATATGGCAAAAATGATGTTGCAAGAAGAAGGTGTTCATATTCCTATAGTCACAACATTACATGGTACAGATATTACTTTAGTAGGAAGTCATCCGTTTTACAAACCAGCAGTTACTTTTAGTATTAATAAATCGGATGCAGTTACTACGGTTTCACAAAGTTTAAAAGAGGATACCATACGTTTGTTCGATATAAAAAATGATATCTCTGTTGTACCTAATTTTATAGATTTAGATAAATATAATCATCATTTTACAGATTGTCAACGTGCTATGATGGCGAATGATGATGAAAAAATTATTACACACATTAGTAATTTAAGACCTGTAAAACGAGCGCAAGATGTTATTTCTATTTTTTATAACATTCAAAAAGTAATGCCAGCAAAATTGATGTTGGTAGGTGAGGGACCAGATAGAGAACAAATAGAAATTCGTTGTCAAGAATTGGGTATTTTAGATAAAGTAATTTTCTTTGGAAGAAGTAACGAAATTGATAAAATTCTTTGCTTTAGTGATTTGTTTTTATTGCCTTCTGAAACCGAAAGTTTCGGTTTAGCGGCATTAGAAGCTATGGCATCTGGTGTACCCGTTATATCAAGTAATACAGGAGGTATTCCCGAAGTTAATATTCATGGTGTTTCGGGATTTTTAAGTCCTGTTGGTGATATAGAAGATATGACTAAAAACGCCTTGTATATTTTAAGTGATTCAGAGCGTTTAAGCACTTTTAAAAAGTGTGCTAGAAAAGAAGCTTTAAAATACGATTTGCATAAAATAGTACCACAATACGAAGCCATTTATGAAGATACTTTAGCTAAATGCCTCGTATTGTAGTTTTTTGTTTTATAATTTAAGAGCGCTTCAGCTGCTTTTGGATTTTTTTAATTGCAGATTCAATTGATTTTTCAGGCTCAATTATATTATATTCTCCCCAAAATTCTGGATCAGAAAAACCAGAAGTTTCGTCTGTTAAAATAGTAGTAGGCCGAATAATGTTTTCTCTTGTTTTTGCAAATTTAGTATTACTAATTTCCCAATCTGTTATAGCCATTTCACTATTTAAAGTATATATACTGTTAAAAAGTTTGCCTTTCCAATTTACTTTAAGAGTTAGTGAAATATTACTGTAAGCATAATGCCATTTATCATTTTGAATTCTGTAGTTAACTTTATACGAAGCTTCAATAGGATATACATCTACTTTTCTAGGTTTCTTTCTAACAAATATTTGACTAGAAAGCTCTTTGTTTTCAACATTTAAATTATAAACAGCATTAGTAAGTGCTTTGGTTTTAGCATCAATGTAAAGTTTACCATAATACATGGGCTCTGTTATGTTTTTATTCTGTTTAAAGTTTATAACGTATACGAGCTTTTTATTAATGCTTGTGGGTGCTCCAAAACTAAAATCGTAAAGTTCTATATCTTCTTTTGTAAAAATAAATTCTGGATATTTTACTATGTCGGCGTATAAATTGCTAAAAGGACCTCCTTGTAATTTTAAAGCTAAAGTATCTAGTTTAGTATAATCTGTGTTTTTTCTAGCTTTTATAAGTTCTATATGGTCTTTTCTTAAGTTATTATAAGGTTGTTTGTGTATTTTTACGACAGCTTCAGATAACGAGGCATTTTTTCGTCTCTTTTTTATGGTCTCTCTATAAAAAGCAGTCATTAGTGTATTGTTATTATTGTAAAGGGTGCTTTTCTTACTTAATGTTTCAATAACTAAGTCTTTAGCATTTGGTGGTAGTGCTAAAATGCTAACTTCATTTAATTCAGTAATAGCAGGAATTAATGCTATTTTGATTTTATTATTTATTTTAGAAATTTTAATTTCTTTTTTCACGTAGCCTAAATATGAAACAATTAAGGTGCCATCCAAAAATTCTTGAGGTACTTTTAGGATAAATTCACCATCATTATTTGTAACCGTACTAATGTTTGTATCATTTATTACTAAATCAGAGAACACTAAAGGTTTTTTAGATAACTCATCGATTACAGTGCCTTTAATTTCAGAAAAATGAGATGTTTCTTGTCCGTTAATAAAATTTGTACCGCATAATAAAAGCATACAAACCATGAGAGATGTCAGTAAAATATTATAATTAATTTTCATGATTTCTAGATTTTAGAGATTTGAATATAATATACAAAAAAAGCCTCATAGGTAAGGCTTTTTAAGTTAAAATTAACTATAAATGGTTGCTTTTTAGGTGTTTGAGTGTGCTATTTTGTGTTTGTGTAAACCTCATCCGTTAAGGTTTTCATAAAAGCTATGATGCTTGTTTGTTCTTCTTCAGATAAATCTAAATTATCGAATGGCAGGGTTTGATGGGGTAAATCGAAACCTAAGCCTACACCACCACCATCATTATAAAAATCTATAACTTCTTCTAAAGTAGTATATGCTCCATTATGCATGTAAGGCGCTGTTTTTTCTATATTACGAATTGTTGGAGTTTTAAAAGCCCCTTTTCTTGCTTTAGTATTAAATAGGTAATAACCACCTAAATCATCATCGAGCATTTTATTTTCTTTAGTTTCTGGAACTCCAATTATTTCTAATTCGGTAGTATTAAAATTAGGTGGAACAGTTCCGTTAAATAATGGAGGGAAATGACACGTGGCACATGCTGCTTTTCCCATAAATAAATTAAAGCCTGTTTTCTCTTTAACGGAAAGAGAACTTTTTTTATCATTTATATTATTATCAAACTTTGAATTGAATGGATTTAAACTTCTTACATAAGACGCTATAGCGTGTCTAATATTAAATTCAAATCTAGCATTATTATATAAAGAGTCTAATAACTTATTATATTCAGGATTATTTTTAATGCGATTAGCAATAGAATCCATAGGTAAATTGAACTCATTATGATTATTAGCTACACCTACAATTTGTCCTTCTAAACTTCCCGAACGCGCATCCATAAAATATAATTGTTGATATGCCGAATAGGGTAGTGTTGGCGAGTTTCGAGTTTGCCTATTATCAAATACAGCTTTACCATCGGTAAAGGCTTTATCTTTAATATGGCAACTAACACAAGCAAGATCATTATTTTTAGAAAGCATTTTATCATTAAACAACTTTTTACCTAAGAATTCTTTTTGCTTTAAATTAATGGTATCACTTTTAAAATCAGTAAAATAATTTAGATTTAAAGCATCTGGACTAAAAAGAGAAGTCATAGTATTAGATAATGCCATTTCAAACGGGAAATTTACATTCCAATCTTTTTGAACTTCAACTAATAATTTTAATTGAGCATCTGTATTTGTTTTAATAAACGCATATCTGTCAAAACTATCAAAATCATGATTTAAATGATTTATTGATGTTTGAAAAGCCTTTTTTAAATCAGTATAAACTCGTTTTGATTTAAATTGGTCTTGAAATATATCAAGCAGGTTAATTAATGTTTTGTAAGTGTACTGGCATTCAAGTAATGATTGTCCTAAAACAGGAGAGTCAAAACCCGTTATTCCAGTAGTTGCTATTCTAACTATTTGGTTTCTTATTAACCAAATAATATGGTGATTTTTAAAGTTGATACGTGTGTTTTTTCGAATCAATTTTAACCTGCTTTTTGTAATTGAAACGATTTCATGAATTTTTAAAGGGTCTGTTTTTGGGGCAAAAAGTAACTCTTCAATGACTTGAAAACCAAAAGGGGTTCTAATTTTTATGTCAGTAGGATCTTCTTCTTGAATTTGTAAAAAGTTAGGCGCATTTAACGATTTATAATTATTTTGATCTGTAAAAGCTAAAATAGGTTCAATTGTTTTAAAGTGTTCTCTAGCCTTTTTATAAAAATCAATGTTGTTTTTTATATTTTTTGAAGCCGATAAAGAATCAAGATAGTTAATACAAATGTCTAACTCTTTGGTGTATAAACTTTCAATTCTTTTGTTTGTTGAGGTTGCTTGTGTTTTTGTTAATTCTTTTTTGCAGGCTATACTTGTTATAAGCAAAAGACATATACCTATAGTATATGTCTTTGCTCTTATTAAAAATAAGATGTTATTCATGGTGTTTTATCTATCTAAACCAGTGATTACGTGTAAAACAGATCCTTCTTTTGCTGCATTATTTGCAGAATTTGCTTTTGGGTCTGTAAACGCAATGTTTTCCCATCCGTGGTTTTGTGTAATTAATAAGAAGGTGTTTTTTCCGTTGTTAACTACATCTGTAATATCAGTCATTCCTGTAATTTCCCAGTTTCTACTTGTTGTCCCATATCCTTGAGTTGCAGCATTATCTTGATCACATTCTAAAACGGTTTTAACATCTCCAGTAGCTAAATTGTATTGGTACATTTTAGCATAACCAGTAATATTTGGGTTTAAAGAAGCATATCCGTTAGGATCTTCTTGAATATAAGCATAATTTTCTGTGACTACAATATTATCTGGAGAGTGGAAACCATCTGCTTTACCACCTGCTTTATCAGCATCTAATACACAGGTGATTTTTGCAGTACCTGTTGGATCTGTATCGTTTAATACCACTTTGTAAACGCGACCTAAAAGAGAGCCTTTTCCAACTAGGCCAGATTTATTACGACCTGTAACACAAAAATAGATTTCTCTTTGGTTTGCGGCAGAACCTCTTCTCCAATCAATATCCTCTAATCTAGAGAATCCCATTACGTTTTTAGCTTTAGCTTCAGCATCTAATAAGCTAATTTCAGTTTCTTCTAATTCAACAAAATCAGCATCATATTCAATGCCTTCAGCCATGTCCATTTCAAAATTTACACCAGCAGAAGTTACTCTTAAACCATATAATTTACCATTGCTTAAATCCCCTCTATTTCCAACATACATTCCTAATTGACCAGAAGGAACAGAATTGTCAGAATGATCATCACCAATAAAAACAACGGTTTTGTTTGAATAAGCATCTTTACCAATTGGCACTGCATTTTCTGTAGACCATTGTCCCAATGCTGGCAGCATGGTAGCAGAACTTGCATTATCAGCAGATTTGTATGGGTTAGTCGCAAACACACCTTTTGAAGCGCCACCCCATTCTCCTCCAGAAAGATATAATGGTCCAAAACCATGTTCACTTGGAGTAATTAATGTGCCAGAACATTGTGCCGTATATGCTGTGGCAAATGCATTTACAATATACTCTCCGTGTATAGGTTGTAAGTTTTCATTTAATCTAATTCTAGCTATTGAGTAATCATTCTCAATGTTGTTTATTAATGTGAAAGTGCCATCAGCTTCAGCCAATAAACCATTACCATCAGCCATAGATCCGTAAACGAAATCTGGAGTGCCTTCAATAACATCTTCAGAAGATAAAATAGGACTTACAGAAATAGAAGAAAAATCAGGATTAATTTTTAATAAAAGCGGAGTTTTAGAAGCTGTTAAAGAAGGGAATTCAGCTGGAGCAAAGTCTTTTCCATCAACTCCATCTTTCCCATCAACTCCATCTTTTCCGTTAACACCATTCACACCATCTTTTCCATCTTCAATGTCACAACTAACAAGGATGATAATAGGTGAAGTTAAAACAAAAAGTAATAGAAATAATTTAAGTAATTTTTTCATAATAAAATTATAATTTTTGATTAGTTAATTTTTTTCAAAACTATAATTTGATTTAAAGACCGTTGTTATGTAATTAAGATGCTTTTATTAACTTAGAGTCATCCTAAGGTTAATAAGATTAAGCTAAGGTTAATATAAAAGGGGTGTTTTTAATTTGATGTTAGTTAGGGATTACTATTTATTGTTTTAGTTGTATAAATTGAATTCTTAACGAATTTTTTAGATTTCAAAAATTAGAATAGCTGTATATTTACAGGATTATTATAAAACATGCAGTTAAAATATATTCCATTTTCTAAAACAGGTTATTTTTCATCACTAATATGTAACTATTTAGATGAAAATCCTCAATTGAAACCGTTTTACAATCATTTTCCTAATCTTGATAATTTTAAATTTCAGATAGAAGAAAAGCAAGTGTCATTTCAATTAGAATCACGAACTGTTTTAGTTGAATGTTTAAAAAAACAATACCAGAATATTGATACTTCTAAGTTAGCACTTCAAAATATTGAACGTTTACAATTAGAAAACACATTTACTATAACAACTGGGCATCAACTAAATTTATTTACAGGACCGCTTTATTTTTTATATAAGATTGTATCAACAATAAACTTAACTAATGACTTAAAACAAAAGTACCCAGAATCTAATTTTGTGCCTATTTACTGGATGGCAACAGAAGATCATGATTTTGAAGAAATAAATTATTTCAATTTTAAAGGAAAGAAAGTCCATTGGAATAAAGCGTCAAGTGGAGCGGTTGGAGAATTATCTACAGAAGGATTAGAAGATGTTTTTAATTTATTATCCAAAGAATTAGGGACAACCAAAAACGCAAATTATTTAAAAACACTGTTTGAAAATGCTTATGTAAAGAATCAAAATTTAGCAGATGCCACCCGTTTTTTAGCTAATGAATTATTTAAAGATTACGGACTAGTAATTATTGATGCTAATGATAAAGATTTAAAAAAGCAATTTATTCCTTTTATAGAAGATGAATTGCTAAATCAAACATCTTTTAATAACGTATCTGAAACGATTCAAAAAATTAATGAATTACCAAATCAACCTTATGGTATTCAGGTAAACCCACGAGAAATAAATTTATTTTATTTAAAAGAAAATTTAAGAGAACGTATCGTTTTTGAAGATGGTGTTTATAAAGTACTTAATACAGATATTGTTTGGAGCAAGAGAGACATACTAAGCCACCTTTATGAGATGCCAGAAAGGTTTTCTCCTAATGTGATTATGCGTCCTTTGTATCAAGAAGTTATTTTACCAAACCTATGTTATATTGGAGGTGGTGGTGAAATAGCGTATTGGTTTCAATTAAAGCAGTTTTTTAATAAAGTGAATGTGCCATTTCCAGTATTGCTTTTAAGAAATTCGGTTTTAATTCAATCAGAGAGTCAATCTAAAAAACTTCAAAAATTAAATATTCTTGATGAAGATGTTTTTTTAAAACGTGATGCTTTTATTAATAAGAAAGTTAGAGATATATCAAATATAGATATAGATTTTTCAGAACAAAAAGATTATTTAGTACAACAATTTCAAAGTTTATATAAACTAGCGGAACAAACGGATGAATCATTTATAGGAGCAGTAAAAGCGCAAGAAGTAAAGCAGTTGAAAGGATTGGATAATCTTGAAAAACGCTTGTTAAAGGCACAAAAAAGAAAACTTTCAGATCAGGTTTTAAGAATGACAGAACTTCAAAATGAGTTATTCCCAAATCAAAGTTTACAAGAGCGTAATACTAATTTTTCGGAATTTTATTTGGAATATGGCAATCAATTAATTCCAAAACTTATAGAAAACCTAGAGCCTTTAAAAAGTGAATTTATCATAATAAGATTATAATCAATGCACAAAATAGATATTGAATTAGTAGAAATGACCATGGATGTCATGAAATATGCTATTAATAGAATTTCTGAAACGAATCCTAAAATAGGAAAACCAAAAAAAGAAGAAGAGCTTAGAGCTTTAGTAGGAGAGACTATAACCGAAAAAGGCATTGGTGGTGAGTTTGCCTTTAATTTATGGAAAGAACATTTAATGAAAGCTAATGTGCCTATAGATCACCCTAGACATCTTGCTTTTGTACCTGCTTCTCCAACAAGAGCATCTATTATGTTCGATTTGGTAACTTCAGTATCTAGTATTCATGGCGCGTATTGGATGGAAGGAGCAGGAGGTATTTTTTGTGAAAATGAAGCCATGAAGTGGATTGTGTCTTTAACAGGAATGCCAGAAGGTGCTTTTGGAGTGTTTACTAGTGGAGGAACGGCTGCAAACCTTTCTGCAATTGTTACAGCAAGAGAGTATTGGAGAAGTTTAGATGAACAAAATAAAGTTGAAAAAGGATTGATTATCACCTCTATTGGGGCGCATTCTTCTGTTAAATCCATGGCAAAAGTTGTAGATGCAGATGTGCTGTTTGTTGAAACAGAAGATAAAATGTATGCAGATGCTTTGCAAAGTAAAATAGATGGATTAACTCCTAACCAACGTAAACGTTTATTTGCAGTTGTGGGAACTGGAGGAACTACCAATGCAGGTATTATAGACGATTTAGATGGTATTGCAACAATTTGTGAAAAAGAAAGTTTATGGTTTCATATTGATGCTGCTTATGGAGGCGGTGCATTGGCGGCCGATTCTGTAAGACATTTATTTAATGGTGTTGAAAAAGCAGATAGCATCACTATAGATCCTCATAAATGGATGTTTTCACCTTATGATTGTGGTGCCGTTATTTATAAACAACCAGAATTAGCAAAAAAGGCACATGCTCAAGAAGGGGCTTATTTAGATATTTTTAAAGATGAAGGCGCACATGGATTTAATCCAACCGATTATCAAATACAATTAACCCGTCGTGTTAGAGGTTTGCCTCTCTGGTTTTCATTAGCCATGCATGGTACCGATAGATATAAAGAAGCTGTAGAGCGTGGTCTTGAATTAGCTCAAATTGCAGGCAGGTTGATTGAAGAAAATCCGAATGTTGAATTAGTAAGAACCCCTAGTTTATCTTGTGTTTTATATAGAAGAATAGGTTGGAAGCCTGAGGATTACACGCATTGGACTTATGAGAATCATAAAAAAGGTTTTGCTTTAGTAACACCAACTAAATGGAAAAATGGTGATACTTTTGAAACAGTATCTCGTTTTTGTTTTATTAATCCAGACACCACCGAAAAAGACATTGAAATGATTTTAGATTCTATGAAATAAAAATTATCAAAAAAATAATGAGTCCAAATTCGTCAATATAAAATCAATTACTATTTTTGCGCATGCAACATGACAAGGTATTAATTTTAGACTTCGGATCGCAATACACACAACTTATTGCCCGTAGAGTTAGAGAACTCAACATATATTCCGAAATACACCCATTTAATAAAATTCCAACCAATATAGAAAGCTATAAAGCTGTTATACTTTCTGGTAGTCCAAACTCTGTAAGAGGGGAAGACGCGTTACATCCAGATTTATCTGAAATTCGTGGAAAAAAACCAATACTTGCAGTGTGTTACGGCGCACAATATTTAGCCCACTTTTCTGGAGGTAATGTAGCGCCATCAAATACACGAGAGTATGGTCGTGCTAATTTGTCATTTATAAAAAGTAATGAGCCTTTCTTTACTAATATAAATGAAGGAAGCCAAGTTTGGATGAGTCATAGCGATACTATTAAAGAATTACCAACCAATGGTGTATTAGTAGCAAGTACCAATGATGTTGAAAATGCAGCTTATAAAATAGAAGGCGAGACAACTTATGCTATTCAGTTTCATCCAGAAGTTTATCATTCAACTGATGGAAAACAATTATTAGAAAACTTTTTAGTAAAAATAGCAGGTTTACATCAAGATTGGACACCAGATTCATTTGTTGAAGAAACGGTAGCCGCTATTCAAGAAAAAGTAGGAGATGATAAAGTTGTTTTAGGGTTATCGGGAGGTGTAGATTCTACAGTAGCAGCAGTACTTCTAAATAAAGCTATTGGCAAAAATTTATATTGCATTTTCGTTAATAACGGATTACTTCGTAAAAACGAATTTCAAAGTGTATTGAATCAATATGAAGGTATGGGGCTTAACGTAAAAGGCGTTGATGCTTCTGGCCGTTTTTTAGAGGCTTTAAAAGGTATTGAAGATCCTGAGAAAAAACGTAAAGCCATTGGTAATGCATTTATTGAAGTTTTTGATGATGAAGCCCATAAGTTAGAAGATGTTAAATGGTTAGCTCAAGGCACTATTTATCCAGATGTTATTGAGAGTGTTTCTGCAACAGGAGGCCCTTCGGCAACTATTAAAAGTCATCATAATGTTGGTGGATTACCTGATTTTATGAAACTTAAAATTGTAGAGCCACTTCGTGCTATTTTTAAAGATGAAGTAAGACGTGTTGGTGCAACTTTAGGAATCGACCCAGAACTTTTAGGTCGTCATCCATTTCCAGGACCAGGATTAGGAATTCGTATTTTAGGAGATATTACTGCCGAAAAAGTAACCATGCTTCAAGAAGTTGATGCTATTTTTATTAACGGATTAAAAGAATGGGGACTGTACGATAAAGTATGGCAAGCAGGCGCTATGTTACTACCTGTTAACAGTGTTGGTGTTATGGGCGATGAGCGTACTTATGAAAAATGCGTTGCACTTAGAGCTGTAGAAAGTACAGATGGAATGACTGCTGATTGGGTAAACTTACCTTATGAGTTTCTTCAAAAAACATCAAACGATATAATAAATAAAGTAAAAGGCGTTAATAGAGTAGTTTACGATATTAGTTCTAAGCCACCAGCAACTATTGAGTGGGAATAAACAATCGTGACTTTTTAATCTGTTCTGAGTCTTATAAAGTATAGTACTTCAATTACTTTTATTGAAAGTGTTTGAGCGTTCAAGTATTTATAAAATATATTTATTATATATAAGTTGACTTATTTTTACAAAATGAACGTATATAAATAAGTCAACTTAAAATATTTGGATGACTGTTCGTTTTGTCTTTTGTTTTTTTGGCACGCTATATGTATTTATATAGTATAAAAAATAAAAGGATACGTTCATCCTGTGTGCGCAGTCGAAAAGACTGCTATCTCTAACGCAATAAAAAAAAACAATTAGATGATTAAATTTTTTTCCGTTTTATGTTTAGTACTGTTATTTAGTTTTAATACAGTAAATGCACAAAACTTTAGCACCCATCAAGTTAAAAAAGGAGAAACCATAGAAGGTATAGCGAAACGTTATTATGTAACGCCTTTCGATATTTATAGTCTAAATCCAGATGCAAAGAAAGGATTAAAACCAAATACCGTTTTAATAATCCCTATTTCTAAAGCAAATAAGCCGAAAGTTAGTATTGTAAAAGAATTACAGGGCTTTAAAAATCATAGAACTAAAAAGAAAGAGACATTATATAGTTTGTCTAAATTATATAATGTAAGTGAAGATGATATAAAAAAATATAATAAGTTTTTATATGCAAATCCACTAAGAAAAGGTGATAAACTTCAAATTCCTAGATTCAAAACTACTGAAGTTGTAGAAGAAAACACAGCCACTAAAACATATATAGTATTGCCTAAAGAAGGCAAATGGCGAATTGCCTACAAGTTTGGAATAACTCTGGAAGAACTTGAATTATTAAATCCAGAAATGGGTGATGTGTTAAAAGAAGGACAGGAAATTAACGTTCCAAATCTTGATGATACTGAAGAAAAAGTAGTGGACGAACAATATAGTTATTACAAAGTATTACCCAAAGAAGGTTTTTATAGGCTAAAGCTTAAATTAGGTTTAGAGCAGTCTCAGTTAGAAGCCTTAAATCCAGATTTGAAAGAAACAGGATTGAAAAAAGGGATGATTTTAAAAATACCATATTCTAACTTAGCAAATGGCATTATTGAAGTAGATTCTAGTAGAATTAATTTAGCAGATAGTATTGCAGATTTCAGTTCTAAACATATTGCTGTAATGTTACCTTTTAGATTGAGTCGTGTTGATTTCGATTCAGTAGCCGATACTAAACGTAGTATTAAAAACGACCCTTATTTAAATGCATCATTAGATTTTCATTCAGGTGTATTAATAGCCATTGATTCGTTAAAAAAATTAGGTATTTCTCTAAAAGTTGATGTGTATGATACTAAAAGGCAAGAAAGTGAGGTGGCTAGAATCATCGCGGACAATAATTTTGAAGATGTAAATGCTGTTATAGGACCTTTAACGTCTCTTAGTTTTGATAAGGCAGCTTCAGAATTACGTCAATATCATGTGCCGATAATATCTCCTATAGGAACAAATTTAAAATTGTATGATAATGTATTTCAATCTAGACCTTCTGATGATTTATTAAAAAGTAAGATTATAAATTATGTAAGAACAGATACCTTAGTTAAACATATTATAGCTATTTCAGATACTAAAAATCGAGAAGTGGCTAATAGCATTAAACGTGAATTTAATTTTGCTTCTTTAATAGAATCTAGAAAGGATAAGGAAACTGGAAAGGATGCGTATTATGTATCTGTTGATGATATAAAAGATGTATTAAAACCTGGGGCGAATATTGTGTTTTTAGAAACCGAAAATTCTGGTTTTGTATCTAATGTTACCAGTGTTTTGGCTTCTTTAATTCAAGAGGAAAATAAAGAAGAAAATTTAGAAGCTATCGATATTATTTTGGTTACTACCAATAAAAATGCAGCATTTGAAGGTGATGAGGTTTCAAACGAACATTTATCAAAACTTCAATTTCATTTTGCGAGTAGTACAAAAGCTTATAATGAAACTGATAACAATACTTTTGTAAAAAACTACAGCCGTTTATATGATATCACACCTAATAAATGGGCGGTAAAAGGTTTCGATTTAACAATGGATGTTGTATTGCGCTTGGTGTCTTCCGAAGATTTATATGCTTCTGTAAACAATGCACAACTAACAGAGTATGTTGAAAATAAGTTTGCTTACAAAAAGAAACTCTATGGAGGGTATTATAACGATACTGTTTATTTAGTAAAATATGACGATTTAGCTATTGTTGAGGTTAAACAATAGGCTATGATTCCAGACAAACAATTCCTTATAACTTTGGCACATACTAAAATGCCTTTTGGTAAGTACAAAGACCGTTATCTAATAGATTTACCTGAGTATTATGTGGTTTGGTATAATCAAAAAGGGTTTCCAAAAGGAAAGTTAGGCGATATGCTTAAACAGGTTTACGAGCTTAAATTAAATGGTTTAGAAGAGTTGATTAGGAATATTAAAAAGCAGTATCCTAAATAATTATTTAATAGGTCTATTGTTTAAACCTTGAAAAATAATTTTCGCAATAGTATCGTCAATTCTATCTCTATATTTTGTGCCAGAACAAGATCCTTGAGATGTAAAATCTACCCATAGCATGGTGTCATCCATATAACTTAAATTGATGCTGGGTTTGTTTTCGGTAATCTGACTTAAAAACAGAAATTTAGAATTAGGATTTGTCTTTTTAACATATGAAACTAAGGGGTTAAAACTTTCTAACGATTGATGAATTGGTTTTTCTATTTCCATATCAAATCCGTTACTCCAATCTAATCTCTTTTCTGGTTCATTTATTACTGTGATAACAAATACACTATGTTCTTGGTTTTCTAAAACAAGTCTCAGTCTATTCACAGCTCTAACATAGTAGTTATAATCTTCATCAGATGTTAGAGGACTTCTATGATTAAACATCCTTGAATGATAAAAGCGGTGTCCTGCTTTTTTTTTATTTACTTGAAAAATTTGGTCTTTATCTAGAAATGATTTAAAATCATCTTTTATCGCATGTAAAATAATTTCGGGAGAAGAAAATATCCAATCAAACGGGTAAGAAGCATTTTTATTAGATGTTTTTTTTAAATATGTAGAGGTATTACAGTTTTCTCCAAATGATATGTTTTCATGTATTTCATTACCTAACCAAACATTAATTTTATTGCTTATCGTACTAGCTTCAATCAATAAATCCTGATCTATTAGTGTTAGAGGCTTTCTTTTAAGTTTGTTTATAGACCGAATAGCTTTTTTAAATAATTTCAAAAGGTTATTTGTTTTATTAAATGCAATATAAATAATTTTTGAAGTTTGTGAACATATTAAATTCACTTGTGTCCTTCATTGGAAATTCAGAAGGAGTTAAATCTGATATAATAAATAGACATGAAACCTATAAAACAATTTCATGTTAAGTCTAAGCTATTATTATAGTTTCGATTTTATTTTTTCAATAATTTCGAAATATTCAGCATCTGAAAGCATACTTTTTTGGGGATTCATTTCAAAAACACCACCAAATTTATATCCGTCTTTATATTTTGGTACAATGTGCATGTGTAAATGTGATAGCGTATCTGAATAAGCGCCGTAGTTAACCTTTGTTGGGTTAAAAGCTTCGGTAATAGCTTTTCCTACAGTTGCTACATCTTTCATAAAAGCATTGCGCTCCTCATTACTTAATTCATGAAATTCAACACCATGATTATTATAAACTACATTGCAGCGACCAAAATAGGATTGTTCTTTAAATAAAAACAGTTGAGATACTTTTAAGTCACATATTTTAATCATTAAACTATGTAATGTGTCATTGTTTTGACAATATAAACATTCGGAAATAGGTGTTGACATAATAATATTTTTTTCTTTAGAGAATTTATTAATTGCTTATTCTGCTGGTATAACGTATAATAGCTCAATACAGAGGCTTTGATTAACCAAAACTGAAAGCTAAACTAAAGTAGTGAATTAAATTAAAAGACAAACTAATAAACTGCTAATATTCTTACGTTTCTATTGTTAAAAACTAACGATAAATAACTAAAAACTTATTCGGGAATAACTGTTTTAATTTTGTAAATTTGCCTGCGTTTATAAGCGCAACATGACACATACAGCAAAATATATATTTGTAACCGGTGGGGTTACATCTTCATTAGGAAAAGGTATTATAGCAGCATCTCTAGCTAAGCTATTACAAGCTCAAGGATATAGAGTTACCATTCAAAAATTAGATCCATACATAAATGTAGATCCAGGAACATTAAATCCTTACGAACACGGAGAGTGTTATGTAACAGAAGATGGTGCTGAAACTGATTTAGATTTAGGGCATTACGAACGTTTTTTAAACGTGCCTACCAGTCAAGCTAATAATGTAACCACAGGTCGTATTTACCAAAGTGTAATTGAAAAAGAACGACGTGGAGAGTTTTTAGGAAAGACTGTACAAGTAGTACCTCATATTACAGACGAAATTAAAGAACGTATTCAAATTTTAGGTAAATCTGGTGATTATGATATCATTATTACCGAAATAGGAGGAACAGTTGGTGATATAGAATCTTTGCCATACATAGAAGCTGTTCGACAATTGCGTTGGGATTTAGGAGAAGATAATGGGATCGTTATTCACTTAACATTAGTACCTTATTTATCTGCTGCTGGAGAACTAAAAACCAAACCAACTCAACATAGTGTTAAAACACTTATGGAGAGTGGTGTGCAAGCCGATATTTTAGTGTGTAGAACAGAACACAATTTACCAAAAGATTTACGTAAAAAACTAGCTTTATTTTGCAATGTTAAGGAAGAAGCTGTTATACAATCTATTGATGCATCCACTATATATGATGTGCCAAATTTAATGTTAGAAGAAGGTTTAGATAAAGTAGTTCTTAAAAAATTAGCTTTAAATAGTTCGTTACCAGATATTTCTAGATGGAATAAATTTGTTCACCGTTATAAAAATCCAAAAACTACTGTTACTATTGGATTAATTGGTAAATATGTAGAATTACAAGATTCTTATAAATCTATTTTAGAAGCTTTTATTCATGCAGGGGCAGAGAATGAAGTTAAAGTTGAGATTGAATCTGTACATTCCGAATATTTGAATGATGATAATATTAAGCTAAAACTTGGGCATTTAGATGCTGTTTTAGTGGCTCCTGGTTTTGGAGAACGTGGTATAGAAGGAAAGATAACTGCTGTTAAATTTGTGCGTGAAAACAATATTCCGTTTTTAGGAATTTGTTTAGGAATGCAAATGGCAGTTATAGAGTTTGCTAGAAATGTTTTAAAAATTGAAGATGCAAATTCTACTGAAATGGATGAAAATACAAGTAATCCAGTGATTGATTTGATGGAAGACCAAAAAACAATTACAGACAAAGGAGGTACGATGCGTTTAGGAGCCTGGGATTGTGATTTAAAAATAGGAAGTGTTGTTCGCGATATTTATAAAGCTGAAAGTATTAAAGAACGCCATAGACACCGTTACGAGTTTAATGGTAATTATAAAGAGCAAATGGAAGCGGCAGGCTTATTAGCTACAGGTTTAAATCCGGATACAGGATTAGTAGAAATTGTAGAAATTCCTGAGCATCCTTGGTTTGTAGGTGTACAATATCACCCTGAATATAAAAGTACGGTGGCCAATCCACATCCATTATTTGTAGCCTTTGTTAAGGCCGCATTAACTTATAAAAAGAAGCATGCAAATGTCAGAATGTCACAAAATTAAAATTGGACACATTTTTGACTAAACACATCATTATATATATTTAAAGGACCTGTTAGGTTTATAAGACTTAACAGGTCTAAAATTTGAAATACATGGAAGAAAAGAAATTAGACATTAATTCTATAATAGGTTTTGTACTTATTTTCGGAATTTTAGCTTACATGCTTTGGCAAAATCAGCCAACACCAGAAGAACTTGAAGCTCAAGAAAAAGCGAAACAAGAGCAGGTAGAGGCAGAGCAAAAGAATAAAGCACAAGAGCAAACAAAAGTTGTAACCACCGATGATTTTTTAGTCGGTTCTAATGTAGATTCTCTTCAACAAATTAAATTAAAAAATAAATTAGGTGCTTTTGCTTATTCAGCAATGCATTCTTCTAATGAAGAAACCGTAGTTGAAAGTGATTTATTGGCTTTAAAGTTCAGTAATAAAGGGGGTATCTTTCGGAAGTAAAGCTAAAACAGTTTGTAAATTACGATTCTGTTCCTATTTATTTAATAAAAGATAATAATGCATCTTTCAATATTAATTTTGGTACGACAAATAGCCGAATTTTAAATACTAAAGATTTGCCTTTTATTCCATCTGTTACTAAAACTGGTGATGTTACTGTGGTTTCTATGAAGCTAAAAGCATCAGAAAGTAAGTATTTAGAATATCGCTATGAGTTAAAAGAAGGTGATTATATGATGGATTTTACCATCCGCTCTCAAGGTTTAGGCGATGTAATAAACGCGTCTCAAGCTATTAATTTAGACTGGAATCTTAAAGGATATCGTCATGCAAAAAGTATTTCTTATGAAAATAGATATACGGATATACATTATGCTTACGAAGCAGAAAAAGACGATTACACAGGAGCCAGAGATGCCGATGAGGATATAGAAGATGTGTCTTGGATTGGGTTTAAACAACATTTCTTTTCTTCAGTATTATTAACAGATACACCTTTTAAAAAGGCAAATATAAAAGCAGAGAATTTAGTAGAAGATGAAGATATCGATACGCTTTATACTAAAAATTTCTCAGCATCTATTCCATTAGAATTACAAGGTGGAGAAATTAACCAAACCATGGATTGGTATTATGGGCCTAATGAGTACAAAACATTAAATGCTTATAATAGAAATTTAGATGAAATAGTGCCTTTTGGTTGGGGTATTTTTGGTTTTATTAACCGATACTTATTTATGCCTTTTTTCGCATTTTTAGGCGGATTTTTACCTTACGGAATAGCCATTATAGTTATGACTATTTCTATAAAATTATTAATGTCCTTTGTACAATATAAACAGTTCTTGTCGCAAGCAAAATTGAAAATTCTAAAACCAGAATTAGATGCTATTCGCGAAAAGCACAAAGACAATAAAATGAAAGCGCAACAAGAAACTATGGCGTTGCAAACTAAGGCAGGAGCAAGTCCTATGGCTGGGTGTTTACCAGCTTTAATACAGTTACCTGTGTTTTATGCGCTATTTCAGTTTTTCCCATCGGCATTTGATTTAAGACAGAAAAGTTTCTTATGGGCAGAAGATTTATCATCGTATGACACCATAGCTAACTTACCATTTAAAATTCCTTTTTATGGCGATCATGTGAGTTTATTTCCGTTATTAGCATCTATAGCAATTTTCTTCTATATGCGTTTAACAACGGGGCAAAACATGCAAGCACAACCGCAACAAGAGGGGATGCCAGATATGGGTAAAATGATGAAGTATATGATGTACTTTTCACCAATAATGATGTTGTTTTTCTTTAATAACTATGCTTCTGGATTAAGTTTGTATTACTTTATATCTAACTTAATTAGTATTGGAATTATCTTGGTTATTAAGAATTATATTCTTGATGAAGATAAAATTCATGCTCAAATTCAAGAGAAAAAGAAGCAGCCTAAAAAGCAGAATAAGTTTCAAAAGAAAATGGCAGATATGATGGAGCAGGCAGAACAACAAAAACAAGCACAGAAAAAACGTAAATAATTACGGTTGTAAATTTTTAAAAAAGCTGTCATTAATATTAAATGGCAGCTTTTTTGTTATATGCAATTTGAAAATAATAATTTCGTTTATAATTTGTAGTTATAGACCATAATCTGTTTTAATTTAAATGATATGAAATATATAGTGTTGAGTTTTGTTTTGTTGTTCAGTACCATTATGACTGCTCAAAGTATCAATCAATTTGATGCCAATGGAAAACGTGATGGTATTTGGAGAAAAACGTTTGAAAACACCAAAATATTAAGATATGAGGGTGCTTTTCTACACGGAAAAGAAGTAGGGCTATTTAAGTTTTACAAAAACATAAATGGTAAAGCTGTTTTAGCAGCTACAAGGGAATTTAATGAGGCTAATTCTATGGCTACTGCTAAGTTTTATACTTCTAAGGGTAAGCTTATTAGTGAAGGTCAAATGGATGGTAAAACCTATATTGGTACTTGGAAATATTATCAAAAAAACTCTAATGCCTTATTAATTTTAGAACACTATGATGATTTAGGAAGGCTTGAAGGAGAACGTTTGGTGTACTATGAAAACGGACAAATAGCAGAGAAACAGTTTTATAAAGAAGGTAAGCTAGAAGGTGCATCTTTTTTGTATTCTGAAGATAAAGTAACTTTAAAAGCATTTTTTTATGTGAATGGTGAGTTACACGGAATGTCAAAATATTATAGTCCTGATGGAGTATTGTTAGCAGAAGGTAAGTATAAAAGAGGGAAAAAAGATGGCATTTGGAAATTCTATGAAAACGGCGTTTTAAAAGAAGAAAAAGATTTCTCTTACAGCCCTAAATTCATAAAAAAAGATAATTAATAAAAAAGGCTCCTTGAATTATTAGGGAGCCCTTTTTCTTGTAGACAATTTAAAAAAAGAATTAATAATTGTCTACAATTAACAAAAACCAAACAAACTAAATTTATTAATTGGCAGGTAATAAAACTTTATCTATTACATGCACTACACCATTAGTAGCTAAAACATTTAGTAGGGAAGCTACTAATCCTGCTGGTGGATTTGTTCCTGCAGCATCTTGAACAGTTAAATTACCTAAGCTTATTGTAACATTTTGACCATTTAACATTGGTACTGCACCATCAGATAAGTCAGTTGAAAATACATATGCATTAGGTTCAACGACATGATGAGTTAATATACCAGCAACAGCTGTTGGATCTGTCTCATTAATTACAGATTCGGTTAAACCAGCAGCTATAAAGGCAGCATCAGTTGGGGCGAATACTGTATATGGACCATCACCAGCAAAGAAATCACCTAAACTTGCTCTTGCTAAAGCTGTTGCTAATAACGAGAATTCAGCAGGATTACCACTCGCAAAACTTGCTACTATTTCGTTTATCGTATTTGTTGGGGGTATTAAAGTTCTGTCAATTACATGTACAACACCGTTAGATCCAGTAATATCTGTAGCGATAACTGTTGAAGTACCATTAATTGAAACGTCTCCACCAGCATTGGTTAAGTATATATTTCCGCCTAAAGTTGCTACTTCTGCAGCAGAACCAGATGTTGTTGGCAGCATAGAAGCCATAATGGTTCCATCAATAACGTGGTAGGCTAAAACAGCATCAGCACCATTTACATCAGTAATTCCTGCAGCTTCAAATGCTGCATTTGTTGGAGCAAATAAAGTTAAGCCATTTCCTCCAGGACCATTGCCTAAAAGCAAACTCAAGATATCAGTATTAGCGTTTTGAACGGCAGCTATAAGTGTAGAAAAGTTTTTATTAAAATAAGCAGGAGCAACTATAGTTCCAACAATTGGTAGGATTGATGGCGGAACCATAACACTATCAATAATATGAGCAACGCCATTTGTTGCTAAGGCATCAACAGCAATTACTTGTGCATTCGCAATAGTAACGCCGCTACTGTTTGCAACTACAACAGCTTCTTCTCCGTTTGCCATAGTTATTGTACTACTTGTTACAGCACTTGATTCAAGAGCTGCAGTTGCATAAACATGATATTGTAATACGTTTTTAAGTACATCTTCTGGAATATCATTTATATCTGTTTGTCCTATCGCCGTTAAAAGTTTTTGAAATGCATCATTGTTTGGTGCGAAAACGGTAAAACTATTATCGCTGCTAAGTAAAGTTACTAAATCAGGATACTTTGTAAGTGCGGTTACTAAACTTGATAATTGAGGAGTTGCTTGTGCTAATTCTACAATGTTATTTGTTGGTACAAATGCGATAACATCATCGTCATCACTGCATGAAGTGAACATAATTAATCCTAAGAAAAGGATTGATAATTTTTTTAAAATTTTCATAGTATTATTATTTAGTTTTATTATTGTTTAACAAAAATACAAAATAATTAAACAAAAACCTTATTAATGTTTAAGTTTTTTTTAAAATAATTAAACAATAGTATAATGTTTAAAACCTGATAACCCTTCATTATAATGTATAAACAAATCAATTATATGTATCTTTGCATCCAAATTTTTTATAATGAAACGAGTTATTATTGGACTTTCAGGAGGTGTAGATTCTAGTGTTGCAGCTTATTTGTTACAGCAGCAAGGTTATGAAGTTATAGGTTTATTTATGAAAAATTGGCATGATGATTCTGTAACCATTTCTAACGAATGCCCATGGTTAGATGATAGTAACGATGCTATGTTGGTGGCAGAAAAACTAGGAATACCTTTTCAAACTGTTGATTTAAGCGAACAATATAAGGAACGCATAGTTGATTATATGTTTAATGAATATGAAAAGGGTAGAACACCTAATCCAGATGTGCTTTGCAATAGGGAGATAAAATTTGATGTCTTTATGAAAATAGCCTTAGAGCTTGGAGCAGATTATGTTGCTACAGGTCATTATTGTAGAAAAGGAACTATTGAAAAAGACGGGAATGAAATATATCAATTATTAGCTGGTGTCGATGACAATAAAGATCAATCGTATTTTTTATGTCAATTGTCTCAAGATCAATTAGCAAAATCTTTATTTCCCATCGGAGAATTAACGAAGCCCGAAGTGCGAGAAATTGCGATGGAATTAGATTTAGTAACTGCCGAAAAGAAAGATTCTCAAGGGCTTTGCTTTATAGGTAAGGTGAAATTACCAGATTTTCTTCAACAGCAACTAAAGCCAAAAGAAGGTATTATTGTTGAAATCCCTAGTAATCAAGGTGTTTTTAATCAAGAAACACCTCAATTTCATTCTAAAGAGGAAGAGTTGGAATATTTATCTCGTAAAATTGATTACAAAGTTGATTTAGGTAAAGTAGTTGGGAAACATCAAGGTGCTCATTATTTTACAAAAGGTCAGCGAAAAGGTTTAGCTGTAGGGGGTACCGTAGAACCATTATTTGTAATTGATACCGATGTAAAAGAAAATGTTATTTATACAGGGCAGGGAAAAAATCATCCAGGGTTGTATAAAAAAGTGTTGTTTATAACCAATAAAGAGTTACATTGGGTTCGTCCAGATTTAGCTTTAAAAACCGGTGAAACCATGCAGGTTATGGCAAGAATTCGGTATAGACAATCTTTAGAAGAAGCCATTTTGCATAAAGTTGAAAGTGGTTTATATATTGAATTTAAAAATTTTCAATCCGCTATAACCGAAGGTCAATTTGCTGCTTGGTATTTAGATGATGAATTAGTAGGTTCTGGCGTAATTTCATAGCTTGCACGAAATTAATATGTGATAAAAATCATAGTTTTCAATTTGCATTCTTACAAACTTTGTAAAAGTATTTAAAATCAATATAGAATATGTTAGTAAATAGAAGTCTTAAATCAGAATTATTAAGTTTATTAGTGTTAGTCTTTTTCACAATAACCTTTAGTCATGCCCAACAAGATGCTTGGGTTTACATAACAGATAAACAAGATGTGGCGAATTCTATTGCTAATCCTATTTCTATTTTATCTCAAAAAGCAATTGATAGAAAAGCAGCACATGGTGTGGTTATTGATGAACGGGATGTTCCTGTAAATGAATCATATATAGCTCAACTTAAAAGTGCTACTGGAATTACTGTAATGGCAAAATCAAAATGGTTTAATGCTGTTCATGTAAGAGGAACAGTAACAGATATTAATGCGCTTTCAAGTTTAAGTTTTGTAAGTTCTATTGATTTTGCAGACAAGACTATGAATACGTCTAAGCAGACTCTAGAAAAAAAAGAATCGAAGTTTCAAGAAACCTTCACAGCGTTTAATTATGGGGATACAGCTAACCAAATTAAAATGTTTAATGGAGA
Source organism: Flavobacteriaceae bacterium HL-DH10 (assembly GCA_031826515.1). Classification (NCBI taxonomy): domain Bacteria; kingdom Pseudomonadati; phylum Bacteroidota; class Flavobacteriia; order Flavobacteriales; family Flavobacteriaceae; genus Thalassobellus; species Thalassobellus suaedae. The sequence goes on from CP134536.1 coordinate 3,452,748, forward strand.
CCAATTACATCTTTTAGATTATACAGGAACTGGTATGACTGTGGCAGTTTTAGACGGAGGTTTTCCTAATGTAAACACGATGACTTCTTTTCAGAGATTAAGAGATGCAGGACATATTCTAGATGATTACGATTTTGTAAATCGAGATGACGATGTGTATACCAATACTGCTAGTGATCATGGCACATGGGTGTTAAGTACCATGGCAGGATATATAGAAAATGAATATGTAGGTACAGCACCAGACGCATCATATTATTTGTTTATAACTGAAGATGGTAAAAAAGAAAATCCAGTGGAAGAAAGTTATTGGGTAGAGGCAGCTGAACGGGCAGATAGTTTAGGCGTAGATGTGATAAACACCTCTTTAGGATATGGGGGGGTATGATAATACCAATTATAAATATGATGCTACTGATTATGATGGGAATACAATTTATATAACAAAGGCTGCTAATATTGCTTTTGAGAAAGGTATGCTATTAGTTATCGCAGCAGGAAATAAAGGGAAAACAGGTGTATATGCTCCTGCTGATTCACCAAATGTTTTATCAATTGGTGCAGTAGATGCTTCAGGAAGTTATGTTGACTTTAGTTCGGTAGGTAGTGCCATTCAACCTACTCAAAAACCCGATGTTGTTGCCCAAGGATTAAAGAGTTATGTTATTGATCGAAATGATGTCATCATAGGAACACTTGAAGGTACTTCGCTTAGTACACCTATAATAGCAGGAGGTATTACATGTTTGTGGCAGGCTTTACCAAATAAAACTAATGCAGAAATTATGCAGTTAGTTCGAGAATCTGCTTCTCAATATAACAGTCCAGATTACTTTTTAGGATATGGTATCCCAGATTTGCAATTAGCACTTAATAGAACATTATCTGTTAAAGATATTGAAGGATATGAAGTTTTAAAAGTATATCCAAACCCAACCACGGGAAGTGTTTATTTTAAATTCCCTTATAATGAACATGAGGTATTTGTTACTATCTATAATGTTTTTGGAAAGCAAGTTCTAAGTGCTGAAGTAACTAATGTTAATAATCAAATCGATTTATCTTCATTATCTAAAGGTGTTTATATTTCAAAAATAGAATCCAAGAATATATCTAAAACAATAAAGCTTGTTAAAAAGTAAATGATTAATAAAATCACAGAACTATTTAATATAAAATACCCCATAATTCAAGCAGGAATGGTTTGGAATAGCGGTTGGAGACTAGCTTCAGCTGCAAGTAATTCTGGAATATTAGGTTTACTAGGAGCAGGTTCTATGTATCCTGAAGTTTTGAGAACTCATATCCAAAAATGCAAAAAAGCGACCAATAAGCCTTTTGGCGTTAATGTACCCATGTTATACCCTAATGTTCAAGAAATCATGGACATTATTATTGAAGAAGGAGTGAAAATTGTTTTCACTTCAGCTGGAAATCCAAAAACTTGGACGTCTTGGTTACAAGAACGAGGCGTTACTGTTGTACATGTTGTGAGTAGTGTGAAATTTGCATTAAAAGCTCAAGAAGCTGGAGTAGATGCTATAGTAGCAGAAGGTTTTGAAGCTGGCGGTCATAATGGACGAGATGAAACAACAACGTTAGCACTTATTCCTATGGTTAGGGAACAAATTACAATTCCTTTAATAGCTGCTGGAGGTATTGCTACAGGAAAAGCGATGTTAGCTTGTATGGTTTTAGGTGCTGATGGTGTTCAAATAGGGAGCCGGTTTGTGGCTAGTAATGAAAGTTCTGCACATGATGATTTTAAACAAGTTGTTATTGATGCAAAAGAAGGAGATACACAGTTAACTCTAAAAGAGTTAGCGCCTGTGCGTTTAATTAAAAATAAATTTTACAATGATGTTCAGCAACTTTATAAAGAAGGTGCTACAATTGAACAGCTTAAAGAACTTTTGGGACGTGCACGTGCAAAAAAAGGTATGTTTGAGGGGGATCTAGTAGAGGGGGAATTAGAAATTGGTCAAATTTCAGGGTTAATTCACGATATAAAACCTGTTGCTCAAATTGTTGATGATATAATAAAAGAGTTTGAAGAGGCTAAAACAAGGGTATGTTTATTGTAAAAAGTTATATATAAATCAGTAAATATTAAACAAGAAAGGAGGGAAATATTTTTCCTCCTTTCTTGTATAGAAACGATAAACTTTAATATTCTAAATCCCTTTTATATAAAAGTAAAATGTTTCTACATTTTTAAAAAAAACATGCTTTATGTTTGTCAAATGTATGAAAATCAGTTTTTTAATTTTTAAAATTCAGTTTTAAGTTATTAACAAATTTCATAATTACATTAAAATTAAAAGCCCTTTTTAAATTATAAAAAGCAAAGTTTTAAAGTTACTTTTGCAAAATGCAAATAACAGATTACACCAAAGAATTTAAGTACAATTGGAAACTAGCCGCACCAGTCATGTTGGGAATGTTGGGACATACCTTTGTTAGTTTTGTTGATAATATTATGGTTGGTCAATTAGGGACAGCCGAACTTGCGGCAGTGTCTTTGGGTAATAGCTTTATGTTTATTGCGATGTCTTTAGGGATTGGTTTTTCTACAGCGATAACACCACTAATAGCAGAAGCAGATGCGGCTCAAAATTTTCTTAAAGGTAAATCGTTTTTCAAACACGGTTTGTTTTTATGTACTGTTTTAGGTGTGTTATTGTTTTTATTAGTGTTTTTTGCTAAGCCTATAATGTATTTAATGAAGCAGCCTGAAGAGGTTGTTGAATTGGCTATTCCTTATTTAGATTTGGTAGCTTTTTCGTTAATTCCTTTAATTGTTTTTCAAGGTTTTAAGCAGTTTAGCGATGGCTTGTCTATGACACGATATCCTATGTATGCTACTATTTTAGGAAACATTATAAATATAGTTTTAAATTATCTATTAATTTTTGGAAAGTTTGGGTTTCCTGAATTAGGTATTGTAGGAGCTGCTTATGGAACCTTAGCATCAAGAGTTATAATGGTTTGGTATTTATGGTTTTTGTTACAAAGTAAAGAAAAATCGAAAGCTTATGTTACTAATATTAAATTTTTTGATTTAAATAAATTTAAGCTCAAAAAGCTGCTTAATTTAGGTGCGCCTAGCGCAATGCAAATGTTTTTTGAAGTAGCCATTTTTACAGCTGCTATATGGTTAAGCGGTTTGCTTGGTAAAAACCCACAAGCTGCAAATCAAATAGCTTTAAACTTATCGTCTATGACCTTTATGGTGGCTATGGGATTAAGTGTGGCATCAATGGTTAGAGTTGGAAATCAAAAAGGATTAAAAAATTATGTTGAGTTGAGGCGTATAGCCTTTTCTATTTTTCTTTTAGGTGTAATATTGGCGACTTGTTTTGCTGTTTTGTTTTTTGTTTTTCATGATTATTTACCAAAAATATATGTAGATTTTGATGATGCTGAAAATTTAGCTGACAATACAGAAGTGATAAGTATTGCGTCTAAATTGTTAATTGCAGCAGCTATTTTTCAAATTAGCGATAGTATACAAGTATTAGTTCTAGGGGCTTTACGGGGATTACAAGATGTTAAAATACCAACTGTGATAACTTTTATTTCTTATTGGCTTATTGGTTTTCCAATAAGTTGGTATTTGGGAAAAGAAGATGCTTACGGAAGTTTTGGTATTTGGTTAGGATTACTATCTGGTTTAACAACTGCCGCTATTTTATTGTATATTCGATTTAATTATTTGACTAAAAAGTTAATTTTGTCGAATATAAAATAACACAGACTAAAAAGTTAATAATAAATACTAAAAATGACACTTCCAAAATTTATATTAGGTGATAATACCGAATTTCCAAATGCAATTTTTGTTATACATACCGAATTTCCTAGATTTATTATAAATCTTGAAGACGATGAAGTTGAATGGTTTGAAGATTTTGATGATGAAGACCAAAAAGAGCTTGAAATAGAAACTGAAAATGCTATAAAATTAGCTACAGATTTTTACGACAATGAAATAGCTAAATATGATGCATAAATTGCGTTAGGGATTATTCATTGGTTAATATTTTAAATTAATGAAATCATGAATGCTTTGCATTTGTAGTGGAAATCCTTTTTTGAGAAACGATAAAAAAGATTAAAATGGAAAGCCCGCCCATCCTGTACCGATAGCTATCTAGACAGGGTGGGAAAGCCAAAAATAAATTATATATGATAGATGAGCTTTTAAAATACGATACTGAACTATTTTTATTTTTAAATAATTTAGGGTCTGAAACTTGGGATGGATTATGGTTAGCAATCACAGCAAAGTTAACATTTGTACCTTTATATGCTGTTTTATTATTTTTATTATATAAAAAATTCGGATTGAAATCATTACTTATTTTTGTTGTGGTTATTGCGTTAATGATTACGTTTACCGACCAGATTACAAATGTTTTTAAGCGTGGTTTTCAGCGACCGAGACCTTGTGGTGAAACCGATTTAATAAATCAGATGCGGTTTATTGCTGTCCGCTGTGGTAAGTATGGTTTCTTTTCGGGGCATTCGTCTAATTCTATGGCAGCAGCTGTTTTTGCAGGTTTAATGCTAAAACCTTACTATAAAAACTTAATATTTATTTTATTATTCTGGAGTGCTATTGTGGCTTATAGTAGAATTTATGTTGGTGTACACTATCCGTTAGATATTTTCTGTGGCCTAACTTTTGGAGCTATTTCTGGTTTTCTATTTTATAAATTGGGGACTTATTTAATAAAAAGATTTGTAAATAATTAAGCGATTACGTTTAGTGTCTTTTCAAGTATTGAAATAGTAATAGGTAACTAAAAATTCTCCATCAATTTGAATTTGAAATCTAAGTTCGTCTTTTTTTTTGATGCTTTGTGTTAGGCATATTAAAGATGAATGCAGGAACATGATAATTATTCGGAATAAGCATTAAATAAATAACATATGGAGTTGAGAAAAAGGAGATAGTTCCTAAATCCAATAAAAAAAGTATTTATTATATTGAGAACAGACGTGTCTATTTTTATGAAAATCCCAAATTAAAAAATTAATCGTACTAATAAAATAGTGTTATAAAGATTAAAATAAATGTTAGTCTAGTTCTAAATAATCGATACAGATTAATAAATTATTTTAGTGGCACGGACACTTTTACGTCATCCCAAGCCATTGTTAAAAACAATTTATCAGTAGAATTATCAAATGCAATTGTGAATTGTTCAACAGTGTGGTCTAGCTTTTCAACAGGTACATCAATGCTTAAAACATCATAATTAGGATCCCACATGGGTTTCATTTCAGAATCTACACCCCAGGAATACTGCTTAGAATTAAAAATAACGGTCCAAACAGAGTCTTTAGGAACAGTCCATAATGTGTATTTTCCAGTAGCTAATCGTATGCCTGCGACTTCTAAAGGTTTATTGGTTTCAAAAGTAGTCGCTTCATTAGCACCAGTACGCCAAACTTGATTAAAAGGTACTAAAGCTCCAAATATGTCTCGTTCTTTTTTAGAAGGTCTATTGTAAAACACTTTTAGTTTTAAATCATTCAACTCAAATTTTACAGTGTCTTTAGGACTTAATCTATTTTCAAAAATATTTTCAACAAAGGTGGAATATAAAAATAAACCAAGTGCAATAATTGATAAAATGATTAAAAGGCGTTTTAAAAAGGTATTCATAAAAAGAGTTTAATTAAGGTATAAAGATACTTTAAAATGTAATAATTAATAAAATTGAAACGTAGATTTCTTTAGTTTTGTTATGAGCCGCTAAAAAAATATTTTTTTTTGCAACACTACACTTTTTTTGTCGTCTTTAATAATGAACTAACTTATAACCAAAAGTATAAACGAGTATGTTTCAAGTTGACATTATTGAAAAATGTAAACAAAACAATCGAAAAGCACAAGTGCAGTTATACAACCAGTACTGCGACGGTATGTATGTTGTTGCAAAACGGTTTTTAAAAAATACTCATGATGCAGAAGATGTGGTGCAAGAAGCCTTTATAAAGGCTTTTACAAAACTACATCAATACAAAGCAGAAGTAACTTTTGGAGCTTGGTTAAAACGTATTGTTGTTAATAAAAGTATCGATTTTTTAAAATCTAAAAAACAGCTTATTGAGCTGGAAGAGGTGCACCTTAAAGTAATTGATATTGAAAGTGATGACAAATGGTTAGTAGATGATGCTATTACAATTAATGAAGCGAAAAGTGCTATTGATAAATTACCAGAAAAATATCAATATGTAGTAATGCTTTATTTGATTGAAGGGTATGATCATCAAGAAATTTCAGAAATATTAAATATTTCTGAAGTCGCATCACGAACTCAATTGTCTAGGGGAAAAACAAAACTTCAAGAACTCTTAAAACTTAAAAAAAATGGCACAAGATATTAGAGATTTATTTAAAGATGATAAGGTAGCGTTTGAAACTATGCCAGAAAATCATCAAGACCGATTTCTAAAAAAATTAGATGAAGTTTTGCCAGTTGAACCTAAAAAGCATCATTTTAATTGGTTAGGGATAGCTGCTAGTGTTATCTTGTTTTTAGGACTGGGTTTTGGAGTGTATAGTTATTTTCAACCCAATATAGAAAACTCTTCAGTAGTAGTATCTACTCAAGCTATTAAAACAAAAACACTTGGTGATGTGTCTCCCGGGTTAAAAAAAGTTGAAGATTATTATTTAGCGAGTATAAATTTAGAGTTGTCTAAAATGAAATATACACCAGAAACCAAAGATGTTTTTGATGGGTATTTGCTGCAGTTAAGAGAGTTAGATGAAGAGTATAAGCGGTTGTCGCTTGAATTAACAGAGTCTGGTCCAACAGAGTTAACCATTAATGCGTTAATCGATAACTTAAAATTTCGTTTAAATCTTCTGTATCGTTTGCGATCACAATTAAAAGAATTTAATACTTCTGAAACTCATGTCGACGAAGTAGAACTAATGAGTTAAAAATCAAAAAATGAACAAATCAATTATAAAAGTCAAATTATTTATTTTAAGTTTTCTTATTGTAGGAAGTGTTTTTGCACAACAAAAGTTAACTAAAATATCACAAACAATTAAGGTTAATAAAGATGTAACTATCGACTTAAACACGAGTCATACTAATATTATTTTCGATACTTGGAATAAAGGAACTATTGAAATTGAAGCATATATAGAAGGTGAAGATTTAAGTAATGAAGAATTTGAAAGTGCTTTAAAAAAATGGGATGTAGATATTGACGCTTCTTTTGATAGTGTATCAATTTCAACAAAGTCTGATACTCATCATGTATGGCATTACAATTATACTCATGAAAATAATGATGTTGTACATGCTGTTTTAGATGAATTAAAATTTGTAATGGCAGATTTACCTGAGATGCCAGAAATGCCTGAGCTTCCTGAAATGCCAGAAATGCCCAAGTTACCAGAATTGCCTGAAGGTGTTAATGATGTTCAATTTGATTATGAGGCTTATCAAAAAGATGGAGAGAAATATTTGGAAAAGTATACTCAAAAATTTGAATCTACTTTTGGCAAGGACTATGCTAAAAAAATGGAAGCTTGGGGAGAAAAATTCGGAGAAGGATGGGGTGAAAAATATGCAGCACAAATGGAAGTCTGGGGAGAACGCTTTGCAGCACAAATGGAAAAGCGAGCTGAAAGAATTGAAAATGAAGTTCAGAGAGCAGATAAACAACGAGAGCTTGTAGAGAAAAGGAGAGAGCGTGTAGAAGTTGCACGCCAAGAACATGAAAAAGAAAGAGAAAAACTAGAAAGTAAACGTCGTGTTTTAGTTGAGAAAATGGTTAACCGTGAATCAGGTAATTCTAAAGTAAAAAAAACAATTAGAATCAAAATGCCTAAAGGTGCTAAGTTAAAAGTAAATGTGCGCCATGGCGAACTAGAGTTTACTTCTAATATAGATGATTTAAAAGCAGACTTATCATATACAAAATTTTCAGCATATAGCATTAATGGTAGTTCTACTTCCATTAATGCTTCATATTCACCAATTCATGTAAATCATTGGAATTTAGGTGAATTAAATTTAAAGTATGTTGAAGATGTTGATTTAGATCATGTAAATAACTTAATTTTAACCTCTAATTCATCAAACATTACTGTTGGAAACTTATTTGGTAATGCTATTATTGATGGGAGTATAGGTGATTTAAAGATTTTAAAAATTGACGATGTATTTACTAATCTAAATATTATCATTCAAAATAGTGATGTTGTTATTGCACTCCCAAAAGTTGATTATAATTTGCAATATAAAGGAACGCGTTCCCATTTTTATCACCCTAAAAAGGTTTCAAAGGAAAATGTGTCTTCATTTTCTAATAATATTTTAGATAGCAATAAAACAATTATTATAAATGCTAAGTATAGTAATGTAGAATTGAAATAATGTTTTCTGTTCGCTAATCCTTGAATTTATTTCAAATAAAAAAAACGCCTAAAAGGCGCTTTTCTATTTTTAAAAATATGTTTTTATTAGGTTTAGAACATATAACGAATACCTAATGCAATATCAAAATCTAAATCATCATTACCATAATAATCACCTCCAAAACCTATTTCTGGTCTAAAATCAAGAGATAATTGCAAAGGAATATTAAAATTATATTCAACACCAATATCTCCAGCGGCAAAAACAAATGTTTCGCTATCATCAATACCATCAGGAACTTTATCAAAGCTATAAGAAGCTAAACCTCCACCTACACCAGCGTACCAGTTGAAGTTGCCTTCTAAAACCCATACCCATTGGTATAAACCAGCAAGTTTAAAACCATCAAAATTATTCCCAGATCTAATACCTAAATCTAGCTCTAACCGGTTGTTTTCGCCTAATGCTTTCTGGTATGAAATTTCAGCGCCAAAGCCATCACTATCCCCTAATCGCAATCCAATAGCATTGTTAGCGATATCCTGAGCGCTTGATGTAAATGCGAAACCAATTAAAGCAATCGATAATAAAAGTAATTTTTTCATAAATTTTAAAGTTTTAAATTAATAGTATATACGGTCAATTTGTTAAAAAAGACCATTTTTTTGTTCGGTGAATTATTTTACAAAAATAACGCCAAAAATGTAATTATATTTAACATCTCGTTAGTTTTGTAAACTTATTTATCAATATATGTCATTAAGCCCACAGTTACAGGAGTTAAGAAGAAAAATATCTGGAGAATTATTTTTCGATGATTTAATTAAAGCTCTATATGCTACTGATGCTTCCGTTTATAGAATGTTGCCACTAGCTGTCGCTTATCCAAAAGATAAAGACGATATAAAGCAACTAATTGAATTTGCTAAAACTTATAAAACCTCATTAATACCAAGAACAGCAGGGACATCGCTTGCTGGACAATGTGTTGGGAAAGGTATTGTAGTTGATGTTTCTAAATATTTTACAGAAATTATTGAATTTAATGAGGAAGCGCAAACCATAACGGTACAACCAGGAGTGGTTAGAGATGCTTTAAATAATTATTTGAAACCTTATGGATTGTTTTTCGGCCCCAATACATCTACATCTAATAGGTGTATGATTGGTGGTATGGTTGGGAATAATTCGTCTGGAACAACGTCTATTCAATACGGCGTTACACGAGATAAAGTTTTAGAAATGCATACCATTTTAAGTGATGGGAGCGAAGTTGTATTTGAGGAGTTGTCATCAGAAGCATTTCAACAAAAAACAAAAGAAGTCTCGTTAGAAGGTCGAATTTATAAAACCATTTATTCAGAATTAGCTTCAGAGTCGGTTCAAAATCAAATTACAGATAATTTTCCAAAGCCAGAAATACATAGAAGAAACACAGGTTATGCAATTGATGAATTAATAAAAACTGACGTATTTTCTGAAACTACTGAAGCTTTTAATATGTGTAAACTGCTTTCTGGTAGCGAAGGGACTTTAGCGTTTACAACACAAATTACTTTAAAATTAGATATGTTGCCACCACAAGAATCTATTATGGTAGCAGCACATTTTAGTAGTATTGAAAGTTGTTTGAATGCGGTTGAATTAACTATGAAACACGATTTGTACAATTGTGAAATGATGGATAAAACCATTTTAGATTGTACAAAGCATAATAAAACACAACAAGAAAATAGAAGTTTTATTGAAGGTGATCCGCAAGCTATTTTAATGTGCGAAGTACGTGCAAAAACAAAACAAGACGTTAGTGTTTTAGCAGATAAATTAGAAAAAGCTATTGAAGATTCTGGATTAAGTTATGCATATCCTAAATTGATAGGAAATGATGTAAATAAAGCCAATAATTTAAGAAGTGCAGGTTTAGGTTTACTTGGTAATATGATTGGCGATAAAAAGTCAGCTGCCTGTATAGAAGATACTGCGGTAGCTTTATCAGATTTGGCGAATTACATTTCGGAGTTTTCGAAGTTAATGAAAGCTTATAAGCAAGATGCTATTTATTATGCACATGCTGGTGCTGGCGAATTGCATTTACGACCTATTTTAAATCTAAAAAAGTCTGAAGATGTTGTTTTGTTTAGAAAAATAACAACCGATGTGGCGCATTTAGTGAAAAAATATAACGGGTCTATGAGTGGTGAGCATGGTGATGGTATTGTACGTGCCGAATTCATTCCGTTAATGATTGGGGAAGCAAATTATGAAATCCTGAAGCGTATAAAAACCGTTTTTGATGCCGATAACATTTTTAATCCTGGAAAAATTGTTGATGCATTCCCGATGGATAAATCCTTACGCTATGAAACAGATCGAGTAGAACCAGAAATAAAAACACTTCTTGATTTTTCGGCATCACAAGGTATTTTAAGAGAAACTGAAAAATGCAATGGTTCTGGCGATTGTAGAAAATTACCAGAGTTTGGTGGTACCATGTGTCCTAGTTACCGTGCTACTAGAAATGAAAAAGATACCACGCGAGCACGAGCTAATGCTTTGCGCGAATTTTTAACAAATTCTGATAAAGAAAATAAGTTTAACCATAAAGAATTAAAAACGGTTTTCGATTTATGTTTGAGTTGTAAAGCTTGTGCAAGTGAATGCCCAAGTAGCGTAGATGTGGCGAGTTTAAAAGCTGAATTTTTGTATCAATATCAAAAAGAAAACGGCGTGTCTTTACGTACTAAATTGTTTGCTTATAATAATAAATTAAATGATTTTGGAAGTCAGTTTCCTAAGCTTACAAACTTTGTGTTTTCTAATAAAATAACGTCTTCCATTTTAAAGAAATCATTATCTATAGCTAAAGAAAGAAGCTTGCCTTTATTATCAAATAAAAGTTTAAGTAAGCAATTTCAATCAATTGAAAATAAGGTAGATGTAAAAAATAAAATAAAAACAATTTACTTTTTTAATGATGAGTTTTTAAATCATTTAGACGCTTCTATTGGTATGGATGCTATTCAACTTTTAATAGCTTTGAATTATGATGTAAAACTGATTAAACATGCCGAATCTGGTCGTGCTTTTTTGTCTAAAGGATTATTAGAACAGGCTAAAGAATGTGCAGATAAAAATGTTGCTATTTTTAAAAATGAAGTTTCACAAGCAACCCCTTTAATAGGTATAGAACCTTCTGCTATTTTAACGTTTAGAGATGAATATATAAAGCTGGCAGACGATAAAAATTCCGCGAAAGCGATTGCGGAAAACACGTTTTTAATTGAAGAGTTTATTCAACAAGAAATTAAACAAGGAAATATAAAGCCTGAACAATTTACTTTAGAAGCTAAAACCATTATGTTTCATGGACATTGTCATCAAAAATCGATGAGTAATCAACTCTCAAGTTTTGCTGTGTTGAATTTACCTAAAAATTACAAAGTGACTATTATTCCTAGTGGTTGTTGTGGTATGGCAGGAAGTTTTGGTTATGAAAAAGAACATTATGAAGTCAGTATGAATGTTGGGGAACAAACCTTGTTTCCAGCCGTTAGAAATGCTTCAAAAGAGACTCTTATTTCAGCAAATGGAACCAGTTGCAGGCATCAAATCAAGGACGGAACTAATAGGGAAGCAAAACACCCAATTACTATTTTAAAAGAAGCTCTTGTTTAGTTGATTGTATTTAGTTAGCAGTAATCAGTAGGTAGGATTGGTTGTCATATCGAAATGAGGAACGATTGAGATATCACATTATTTAAATGTAAAATAGTTTATGTTTACTTAGAATGCTTGTCAACTATAGTTATAGCAGCTATTAAATCTTTAATATTCATATTGTTATAATCTTCATCAACAGCAAAAGGAGCTAGTTTGTCATTATTATAATTGTATATTTTCCAACGTTTAAATTGGTATTCTAAGGCTGTGAAGTTTTCTACCCAATCACCAGAGTTTAAGTACATGGTTTTTCCATGTTTGTTTTCAATATATTCCATTTTTGGTTGGTGTATATGTCCGCACACCACATAGTCATAACCGTTTTCAATCGCTAAGTCCGCGATTACTTTTTCATAATCATTTACATATTTAATAGCGCCTTTTACACCATTTTTAACTTTTTTAGATAAGGAATAACGCTCTTTACCTCGTTTTTCTAAATACCAGTTAAATGCACGATTAATTAAGGTTAGTAAATCGTAGCCATAACCACCAAGTTTGGCTAACCATTTGGCGTTTTGTATAGAAACATCAAAAACATCACCATGAAAAAACCATCCTTTTTTACCATCTAAATCTAAAATCATTTTATCTACAATAGAAATATTGCCAATCGTTGTATTGCTGAATTTGCGAAGCATTTCATCATGATTTCCTGTAATGTAAATGATTTCAACTCCATCAGCAGCCATGTCCATGATTTTCTTAATAACTTTTAAATGAGACTTAGGGAAGTAGCGTTTACTGAATTGCCAAACATCAATAAAATCACCATTTAAAATGAGTTTTTTAGGCTCGATACTGTTTAAATACGTCAGTAAATGTTTTGCGTGACAGCCGTATGTTCCGAGATGAACATCCGATATGACTGCGATTTCTATTTTTCTTTTAATCTTCAATAGTTAGAAGTCTTTTGTTATTACAAATAACATATTTTAGTATTATGTAATCATTATGACATAATTATTTATATATCAGTATATTGTTAAGTAATTGTTATGCATGGTTATAGCGGAATTTATAAAGCTAAATACGATTTCATTTCCTTATTTCTAGGAATAGCATTATTCGAAAAAAATATCCATTGAAATTGTCATTTCCGAGAAACCGGTAGGTTCATGAATACTTTACTATAAAATTTAAACAATGAATAATGCGGGAATCTAAATAAAGCTTTAAGTAAATTTTATTCTTAATAATTTCAAAAAATAGTATTATAGCCGTGTATTTAGGGTAGGTGAATTCGAAAAAAGCTTTATTTTAGCCAAAAATTGTAATTATGGCTGGTAATTCCTTCGGAAAACTATTTAATTTAACAACTTATGGTGAATCTCACGGACCTGCTTTAGGAGGCGTTATAGATGGTTGTCCATCTGGAATCGTGTTAGATTTAGATGAAATTCAAAATGAATTAAATCGAAGAAAACCAGGGCAATCTGCTATCGTTACACAACGTAAAGAACCCGATACGGTTAAGTTTCATTCTGGCATTTTTGAAGGCGTAACTACAGGAACTTCTATTGGATTTGTTATAGAAAACACCAATCAAAAATCTCACGATTATTCACATATAAAAGATAGTTACAGACCAAGTCATGCCGATTATACGTACGATAAAAAATATGGTGTAAGAGATTATCGTGGTGGTGGACGTAGTTCTGCGCGTGAAACCGCATGTCGTGTCGTTGCTGGTGCTATCGCTAAACAAATGCTTAAAGGTATTGAAATTACAGCCTATGTTTCTGGTGTTGGTACCATGAAATTAGATAAGCCTTATAACGAATTAGATCTTACAAAAGTAGAATCAAATATTGTGCGTTGTCCAGATCAAGATATGGCTGCAAACATGGAGACTTATATAAAAGAGGTGCGCGGTAAAGGTGATACTGTTGGTGGTATTGTTAGTTGTGTTATTAAAAATGTACCTGTTGGATTAGGTGAACCAGTTTTCGATAAATTACATGCCGAATTAGGTAAAGCGATGTTATCAATAAATGCCGTAAAAGGTTTTGAATATGGTAGCGGATTTCATGGAAGCACCATGTACGGAAGCGATCATAACGATTCGTTTAATAACGACGGTACAACAAAAACCAATTTCTCAGGTGGTATTCAAGGCGGTATAAGCAATGGTATGGATATCTATTTCAATGTGGCTTTTAAACCTGTAGCAACGCTTATTCAAAAATACGAAACCATAGATAAGGCAGGAAATACTGTAGAAATGCAAGGAAAAGGACGTCACGATCCATGTGTGGTGCCACGTGCCGTGCCTATTGTAGAAGCTATGGCAGCCTTAGTTATTGCAGATTTTTACTTAATAAACAAGCTTTATAATTAACTGTTCTTTAGAGGCTATTCCCCTTTTTTCACTCTATCTTTTTAAACCGTCATTACAAGGAGTGAGGGATGTGGTAATCTGTTGAACATTATTTCTATTCATTGATAGTTCTTTTTAAGTTTTAAAAGGAGCAGTTTATCCTGAGTACAGTTGATGGGCATCAACTGGGATTAAGCTATTTGCTATTTTTTCATTTCTGTGAACGCGGGAGTCTACAAGATCAAAAATAATGTAAGTTAAGCGTGTAATGGTCTATTTATTAGTTATTTACTAAATATATAAGACTAAGGGCGATATGCGTTAAATCAGCAGTTTTGTCATTTCTGCAAAAGCAGGAATCCATTTTTTAAAACCATTGAAATTTGTTTTGTCTCTATGAGTATACTATTAAGTAAAGGAAAAACATCAAAAATACTTATCTTGCTTTCGTAATTTAAAAACGAATTAATTCCTCTCCTTTGGAGAGGTTAGGAGAGACTCTATGAAAAAACTAGCACTACATTGGAAGATTATTATAGGAATGATTCTCGGAATCATTTTTGGATTTATTATGAATACCGTTGATGGCGGAAAAGGTTTTGTATCCGATTGGATTTCGCCTTTTGGTACCATTTTCATCAATCTTCTTAAGCTTATTGCGGTTCCCTTAATTTTAGCCTCTTTAATAAAGGGGATATCCGATTTAAAAGATATTTCCAAAATAAAGTCTATGGGTTTGCGTACTATAGGTATTTATATTGCAACTACATTAGTGGCAATTATTATTGGTTTAACTATTGTAAACACATTGAAGCCAGGCGATGGCATGCCTCAAGATACTATCGAAAAAATCAAGCTAAAATACGCAAATGATGCTGGTGTTATGGATAAGTTAACCAAGGCATCTGCTCAAAAAGAGGCAGGACCTTTACAAGCTTTAGTTGATATTTTTCCTAGTAATATTTTTAAATCCTTTGCCGAGGCGTCAATGCTTCAAGTTATCTTTTTTGCATTATTTGTTGGTGTTTGCTTATTGCTAATAGGAGAAAAGAAAGCAAAGCCATTGGTTAATTTCTTTGATTCACTTAATGAAGTTGTCATGAAAATGGTCGATTTAATTATGCTTTTTGCTCCGTATGCTGTATTTGCATTGCTTGCTAATGTCATCATTGCTTTTGATGATGTAGAGATATTAATTAAATTACTTTATTACGCATTTTGTGTGGTAGGTGGTTTAATTATCATGATAGGTTTCTATCTTCTTTTAATTAGTGTGTACACTAAAAAATCACCTATGTGGTTTTTAAAACAAATAAGTCCAGCGCAACTTTTGGCATTTTCAACTAGTAGTAGTGCGGCGACTTTACCTGTAACTATGGAGCGTGTTGAAGAGCATTTAGGGGTAGACAAAGAAGTTTCTGGTTTTGTATTACCCGTTGGTGCTACCGTAAATATGGATGGCACTAGTTTGTATCAAGGTATTGCAGCAGTGTTTATTATGCAGGTTATTTGGCCCGAAGGTTTAACGTTTACAAATCAATTAGTCATTGTTGCTACGGCATTATTAGCCTCTATTGGAAGTGCGGCTGTGCCAAGTGCAGGTATGGTGATGCTGGTTATTGTATTAGAATCTATTGGATTTCCAGCCGAATTATTACCAATAGGTTTAGCGCTTATTTTTGCGGTAGATAGACCTTTAGATATGTGTAGAACCGTTGTAAATGTAACAGGAGATGCCACAGTGTCTATGTTAGTAGCTAAGTCGTTAGGGAAATTACATGAGCCCAAACCAAAAGAATGGGATGATAATTATGAAGCTGTAAAATAGTTTTTTATGAATTCTAATATAAATATTGAATCGCCAATAGTTTCAGTTGCATGGCTGCATTCGAATATGCATGCTAAAAATTTAGTTATTTTAGATGGCACGATTAATAAAGTATTTGATGCTTCAACAAAACAAATACCTAAGGCGCGCCTTTTTGATATAAAGAAGAAGTTCAGCGATGTGTCGAATCCGTTTCCCAGTGCATTTCCTTCTGCTGAACAATTTCAGAAATCGGCAAGAGAGTTGGGGATTAATTCAGATTCTGCTATTGTGGTTTACGATGACAAAGGCATTTATTCTAGTGCTCGTGTTTGGTGGATGTTTAAAGCTTTTGGGTATACTAACGTTGCTGTTTTAAATGGCGGATTTCCAGCGTGGTTAAAAGCGGATTATGCAACCGAGTCAATGAAACTTTATGAAGGAGCGGAAGGTGATTTTGTTGTAAATCATAAGCCTGAAACCATGAAATTTTTTGAGGATGTTAAAACAGCTTCAAAAAACAACACACATACCATTATTGATGCGCGTTCAGCTGGACGATTTAACTGTGCCGAGCCAGAACCACGTGAAGGTTTACGTATGGGAACCATACCGAACTCTGTTAATTTACCTTTTACCAATTTGTTAGAAGATGGTGTGTTAAAACCTAAAGAAGACTTAGTAAAAGCTTTTCGAGAGCTTGCTACTAAAGATGATCCTATTATTTTTTCTTGTGGCTCTGGTATTACGGCTTGTGTTTTAGCATTGGGAGCTGCCATCGCAGGGTATAAAAATATTTCTGTTTATGATGGTTCTTGGACTGAGTGGGGGAGTTTGGTTGGAGAATAGGTTTTCTAAAAAATGTGGTTAAAAAAGTAAGTGTACTGTCTTAATGTTTTATGTGATGTCTCAATCGTACCTCATTTCGACATGACTTACGCGTGTTAATTATAATTTCTAAGTCATTTCGAACGTAGAGAGAAATCACATAATTAGTTAGTTATTAAAGGTAATAGTTGAACTATTTTCTTAAACCAGTTAGAAATGGCACTTGTTACTAACGAGCGCTAGTGGGGTTGTGGCATTGGTCTAGATAATTCTAATGGAACTAGTTTTTTTCTAAGCATTGTTTTATCCTTAAAATGTCTCGATATCTCGTAAGTTTTATCTGTGAAATCGTTCATTTCTTCACTCACTTGGTAGTAAAAAATCTTAATTGATTTACATTTTTCGTGTTCAAAAATTTGATTCAGCATTGTTCTATCGGAAATTCCACAAGAATGTCCGTAGATATAAACTTGAAAATCGTTAGATTCTATAAACCTAGTTAAGTCATAGAAATTTTTAGTTTTGTAGGTATTCAAATGATTTGATGTGTTTGAAAAGTTCGTTGTTTTTTTCATCTTCAAATTCCAAATATTTTTTGTCAAATTCATCACCAAACCCAAAGATTGGCTTTCCATATTCTCCAGATAAATTTCCGTGAATGTAATTGAATTTTGATGGAATATGTCTTTGACAAATCTTAAAGTAATCTTCAAATGTTTTAGTATAATTAAAATTTAGAAAGTATAAATTATTAGGTAGTTTATCTTCTGTAAGATTAATAGTTACTATTTCGTGTTTTTTTATTTCTTCACGAAAACTATCAGCCAAAGGATTTTTTATTGAAGTATTATTGAATTGGCTTTCTTGTTTTGATAGATATTCAATTAATTTTAGTTTTAGATATTCTAACTGTTCATTAACTTTTTTGATTGCTTCGACTTCTTTAGGTCCTTTGTAACCGTGTTTTGTAGCTAGTAATACATTGAAAAATTCTATCTCAATATCAACCCATTTCAAAATTGAAGTTTTTGAATAGACTTTGCTTAATAAAAGTGAATTGAATTTAAAGTTTATATCTCTAGACTTATTTAACTTGTCTGCTACGTCATAAACTGTCTCATTTGTGACTGGTTTTGGTTTTGGGTCGTAATAACTGAAGTCGTCTTTAAAGTTGATTTCTAATAAAATATCAGAATAATAACCATTGTCAAAGAATGAATTAACTGCACTACAAAAATAGTCAGATATAAAGTCATTAAAACTGGTTTTTATATCGTGAGCAAGGTCAAATCCGTTTCCAATTAGTATTAGTCTGTTCATTCTTCGTATTAAGTACAGCGATTAAGATAAGAATCCGTTTCAATGATTTAAATCAACCTATAAGCTAATTTAAAGTTTTAAAACCTATAAAATCGACATGTAATACAATATTTACGCACAAAGTTTTTAACAATTACAGTTTATTGTAAAAATAAAACCTCTAAGCGTTTTAGAACTTAGAGGTTTCTTTCTTAGTCTACAAATTAACCCGTTTGTATTTGGGGTATTTCAACGTATATGATATTTTGTATGTGTTAGATTCATTAGGGTTAAGCTGTAATTTCCATTCTAATAAGCCTTTTTTTGAATCGTATTCGGCAGTGCCAATTTCAACATCATCTACTTTAATATCTTTGTCCTGACTTACGGGAACTCTATCTACCAAGATTAAACTTATAGAAGATTGTTTGTTGTTTTTTAATTCAATTTCATAAGTTTTGTTTACTATTTTATTGCTTCCTGTAAAGTTGTTCTTCTTAAAATTATTGATGGTGTTTCGTTTTACAACCACATTAGGATCAACTCCTAAAGAAATGGTTAAGCTATCTGTTGTGGCTTGTGGATTAATATTGGTTTTGCCTGAATAACTACCTTCAAAGTAAATGTTGGCCTCTCCAGGTAATAGATTATATTGTTCCCAATCGCCCATTTTAGCAGTTAAAAATACATTTTCATTAATTATAGGTGCTGTAAAATAAGAGAAACTAGCAGGAATTAAATATTTGTCGATTTCGATAACCGTAATATCTCCGTTTGTTTGAATCGTGTATGGTTTTTTTATTTCGAATCTTTGGTTGGTAATGCCTTCTTCAATAATATCGCCATTGGAGGTTTGGTTTTCTTCTTGCTTTTGATAGTTGTTAGATTTTGATTCCATATTTATGCTTGAAACACTTCCTGTTGTATTTCTTTTGTCTTGTGTTCCGTAGCCAACTACTACAACTTCTTCAAGCATCGAAACATCTTCTTGTATACTAAGATTTGTAATGCTAGAATGAATTGGGAGACTTTCAGTTTTGTACCCTAAATAAGAATAAACAAGTTCTTTGCCGCCGTTGGTTCGTATAGAATATTTGCCGTCAAAATCTGTTGTAACGCCATTACTAGTGCCTTTTATTAAAATGTTAACTCCAGGTATTGGAGACCCTGACTCATCGGTTACAATACCGCTTACTGTTTGAATAAACGGATTGTACTTATAATTATAGTTTTTAGTTGCTCTGGTACTATTGTATGTACTATATCTACTTATAAAATTCAAGTATTTCGGATTTACTTCTGGTTTTTCGTTATTCGTGTTGGGGTCGTTTGTAGATAGAATTAGCTTTACATTATTCCAATCGCTTCCTGTGCTTTGGTATACATGGGCTTTATATGCAAGTTGTAGTGGTGCATTAATTTTATCTGCTTTAATATCGTATATCGGAAACCAACCTGCATTATCTACATTATACTTTATTATTAAGTTTAGTTGACTTACTTGATTTGAATTTAGCTTTACTGTAATCTCGCCAGTTTGTACTTTATCATCAACATTAAACTCTATAAGTTGCTTTTGTATTTCTGTAATTTGTTCGTTAAATTCTAGTTTCTTTTTTGATGATGCATGGATAAGGTTTTTAATTTTAGTAATGCGTTTTCTGTAATAATCGGCAAATTGTTGTAGCTTTTCTAGAGTAACAGCTTGATTTTCGTTTCCTATATGTCTGTTGTCATGAATAACCTTTAGCTCTTCTTCGTAACCTGAAATTAAATCGTTTTCAAATTGAATGTTGTCGTTTAATAGTGTTATTTGGCTTTGTAACGCTTCAATATCTTCCGATTTATTTTGTTTAGATAAATAGTTGATTCCGTAATTTATTGATAAAACGGAAGCCGATTTTAATCCTGATATTTGAATGCTGCTTTCTTGAATATTAGGCGAAAGTTTATCAAATTTAAATGTCGTCGTCCCAATGGGAAGTGAAATTTTTGCAGTTCTAGTAATTTGAGCGCCATTAACATATACAGTAACTTCATTAATAGACGTTGCTGTCGGTTTTTGATTTGTAGAGAAACTAAATGTTGTTACAAATAGAAATAAGAATAATAGATTTTTCATGATAGATGGTTTTAATTTTTAATAAAACTATCTTATCAATACAAAATGAAAAATTTATAATGCGTAAAGCATGCTGTTTTAAGCGTGAAATAGTCGTTAGAGTTAGTTTAGGTTTTGTGATTATATAATTTATGAGATGTCTCAATCGCACCTCATTTCGACAAGACTTACGCGAGTGAGTCATAATTTATAAATCATTTCGAATGTGGATTAAAATCACATAATCAACTAGTTTTTAGAGGTAAATAGTGATTATGTTATCTTCTACTTTAAATGCTTTATTGTCTATTGATACATTTATGAGGTCGCCATAATCACAACATTCGTTAGTTTTTGGGGCTGATGTATTGTATGAAATAGTTGCAATTATTTCTGAATCTATTTGAATTTCTAACGCGTCTTCTGTATTGTGCTTTATAACGAATAATAATCCATTAGCTTCGTTTATTGTGAATTCAACAGGGTTTTCTAAAGCATCTCGTATTTCAATGTTTTCTTCTTTAATATTATTTTGAATGATATAATTTTCTTTAGAGGTGTCATCAACCAAATTTATTACAACCATTGGAGCAGCACAAAGTACCGTAGAGCAATCTGGTATGTTCTCATCAGATTTGCAATTAATAAATAATGTGATAAATAGGAGGTAGGCTAATTTATTTTTCATGTTTTTTACGGTTTCTTTTAAGATGTAAATACTTAAAAATGGTTGCGTGTTTGTTTGAAAATTCTTAAAAAATACCTAAAAAACAATTACTCCAAAAACTTACTCTTCAATTCAGGTGTAGGAATCATACAAGCCTCTTTTTTGCCATACCATTTATAACGATTTTTTGCAATATAATCGTAAACCCAATTTCTAATAAAAGTAGGAATGATGAAAAACACGCCCATTAAATTGTTTGGGAAACCTAAATGGGAAGCTATTTTTAAAGCCGCTGTAGATTTATAATTAATACCTTTTTCTGGAGTATATAATAAAATTGAATCTATTTTGTTAGTGTTTATGTTGTGTACTTTAATAATTTCTTGTCCAACTTCGCTCTGTAAAGCGGTAAACATAAACAGGTTTTTTTTGTCATGTTTAATAACATACTGTACACTGCTGTTACAGAGGTTACAAACACCATCAAATAGAATTAGTTTTTTGTCTTTGGGTAACACGAAATTCATATTGTAAAGATATGGCTTAAGGAATTAATAGTCTTACTTCTTCATAGCCTCAACTAACTCTAGTTGGTCAATACTTACATTAGTCGTAAACATGCCATAATTAACAACAGCTTTGTTTTTTTCAATTTTATCAATAGTACCAATAGCTCTGCCGTCTTCCATTCTAACACGGTCTCCAATTCTAATTATAGCTTTGGGTTTAGGTTGTTCAATAGCTTTTTTCTTGGCCTCTTTTTTCTTTACTCTAATGACTTCAACTTTCTTTTCAACCTCCTGTTTAACTTGAGTTTCTTTAGCTTTAATTGCTTTTTTCGCTTTCGTGGAAACTTTTTTGCGTTTTGAGTTTTCAATTTGAACCAATTTAAATAATTCACCCATTAACTCACGTTTCTGTTTGTTTTCGAAGTATTTTTCGGCTATATCATTTACTTTTTGTCCTAAGTAAATTAAGCGTTGATTACTGTCATATAATTCTTGATAGCTTTCAAGTTTCTTTTGAATTCTAGTATTGATTTCTTCAAGCTTATCGGCTTCTTCTCCTTTTTTCTTTTCGTTTTGCCTTAAAGATTGTCCTGTTTTTTCAAGTTTAGAGCGTTCTTTTTGAAGTTTAGCAATGGTAGCATCAAAACGCACTTTACTGCGTTCAATTTTCTTCTTTGCTCGGTTTATTAAACTGTATGGGATGCCATTTTTTTGTGCGACTTCAAAAGTAAAGCTACTTCCGGCTTGACCAATAACAAGTTTGAATAACGGTTCTAAAGTACGTTCGTCAAACAGCATATTAGCATTAAGCATATTTGGTAGCTCATTGGCTAATATTTTTAAATTGGAGTAGTGTGTGGTAATAATACCGTAAGCTTCACGATGGTAAAATTCCTCTAAAAACGTTTCTGCCAAAGCACCGCCAAGTTCAGGGTCACTTCCTGTTCCGAATTCATCAATTAAAAAAAGTGTGTTTTTATTACATTTCTTTAAAAAATAATTCATCTGTTTTAAGCGGTAGCTGTAAGTGCTTAAATGATTTTCTATAGATTGATTATCTCCAATATCACTTAAAATTCTATCAAACAAACAAACTTTGCTGCGTTCATGCACCGGAATAAGCATCCCACTTTGAAGCATAGTTTGTAATAACCCAACGGTTTTTAGGGTAATACTCTTTCCGCCAGCATTAGGTCCGGAAATAACTATAATTCGACTATCTTCTTTTAATTCTATAGTTTGTGGAAAGGTGGTTTCTTTCTTTTCTAAATTGTTTAAATACAGTAAAGGATGGTAGGCATCGCGTAATAAGAAGTTTCTATTTTCTGATACTTCAGGAAGTATGGCGTTCATAGAACGGGCATATTTCGCTTTCGCGGAAATCACATCAATATCTATTAAAAAGTCTTGATATTTTTCTAGTAATGGTAAAAACGGACGAATAAAATTAGTGACTTCTTTTAAAATTCGGTTAATTTCTTCGGTTTCCTCAAATTCTAAATTATTAAGCTCTCTAGAGTGTTGAAGTGTAGTTTCTGGTTCTATATAAACAATGCTCCCTGTTTTGCTACTACCCATAATAGAGCCTTTTACCTTACGTCGGTACATAGCTTTAACAGCGAGTACACGTTTGTTTTCTACTACAGATTCGCGAATATCATCTAAATATTCTAAACTGTGGTATTGGTTTAATGCGCTTGAAAAACTGGCGTTAATTTTACCTTTTACTTGGTTTATAGACTGACGTATATCGAAAAGTAGGTTTGAGGCATTGTCTTTAATATCTCCAAAACGATCGACTATACTGTCAATCTTTTCAATAATTATTTTAGTGACTTCTATATGAAATGCACGGTCGTTAAGTGCAGGGTAGTATTCTTTAAACTTTTTTAAATAACTAACGACCTCGTTTGCTGTTAAAGAAATAGAGACTATTTTTTTTAAGCTATGAACTTCTAAATAGGTGTTTTCAATGCGTAATAATTTTAATTCTTTAGCAATTGTGTCAAAACCGTGATTAGGAATTCTGTTATCGTTGTAAAAAGATGATAAATATTCGTTAGTGAGTTTTAAAGCAAAAAGCAACTCTTCCTTAGTGTTGTAAGGTGAAATTTTTAAAGCCTTTTCATTTCCAAGAGGTGTTACACAATGGTCACTTACTTGTTGTAAAACAGTTGGAAATTCTAAATCTTGTAATGTTTTTTCGTGAATGTGTATCATTCTTTTGTTTGAAATCTAAAATAGGAATCGCAAAGTTACATATTCTCTTTGAGATGTGTTGAGGCTGTTAAAGACTTATTAGTAAATAGTTAATTAACAGTTTTGAAAATTTGTTTAACAAAATGCTAACATCTGTGTATTAGATAAGTATGTATATTGAACGCATAAATAAAAACCATCAATCAAACTATTATCAGTTGTTTTTAATTAAGTTCAATCAATGTTATTGGTTGAACTTTTTTATCCATGAATGGTTTCAGATTTTCCGTAATTTTGAATCACTTCAGCTTCAAAATCAATAAGTTCTTGCCAGCGTCTGTCTACATCAACTTCTTTTCCATATTTTCTAGCAAAACCTATAAAAGTTGTGTAATGCCCTGCTTCGCTTATCATCAAATCATGATAGAATTTAGAAAGTTCAGGGTCGTTTATTTCTTTAGATAAAAGTTTGAAACGTTCGCAACTTCTAGCTTCAATCATAGCAGAAAATAACAGCCTGTCAACCATACATTGCACTCTGTTTCCGCCTTTGTTCATGAATTTGTAAAGCTCATTTACATAACTGTCTTTGCGCTCTCTACCTAGCTTGTAGCCCCGTGCTTTAATAATATCATGTACCATTTGAAAATGTTCTAGTTCTTCTTTGGCAAGTGCTAGCAAATCGGTCACTAAATCAGTATGCTCAGAGTTTAGTGTAATAATAGTAATGGCGTTGGTTGCTGCTTTTTGTTCACACCATGCGTGATCGGTCAAAATTTCTTCAATATTCGATTCTACAATATTTACCCAACGCGGGTCGGTTGCTAATTTTAATCCAAGCATGTTTTAATGAATAGTTTGTTGAACAAATGTAATTATAATTTAAAAACTAAAAACAGAAATCATATTAACTAATATAATTCCAGATATTTTTATACTTTCCTAATGATATGTATGTGTTAAGTATAGCTTCATTTTCTTTTGAAGTCAAGCTAGGGTCGTTATGGAGTGTTTTTTTTGCATAATGTCTAGCACTTTGTAAAATGTCGTTATCTTTAATAATATCGGCTATTTTTAAATTTAAAACCCCACTTTGTTGCGTTCCCATGATATCTCCAGGACCTCGTAAACGTAAATCAACTTCGGCAATTTCAAAACCATCATTGGTTCTAACCATAGTTTCTAATCGTGTTTTACTGTCGCTACTTAGTTTGTGGCTAGTCATTAAAATGCAATAGCTTTGTTCGGCACCACGACCTACGCGTCCACGTAATTGATGTAGTTGCGATAATCCAAAGCGTTCGGCACTTTCAATAATCATCACCGAAGCATTTGGCACATTGACGCCAACTTCAATAACCGTAGTGGCTACCATAATTTGAGTTTCCCCTTTGATAAAGCGTTGCATTTCAAACTCTTTATCTGCAGGTTTCATTTTTCCGTGCACAATAGAAATTTGATATTCGGGCATAGGGAAGTCTCTGGAGATACTTTCATAACCATCCATTAAATCTTTATAATCCATGGCAGAGCTTTCTTGAATTAACGGATAAACAATATAAATTTGCCGTCCTTTTGAAATTTCATCACGAATAAATTTAAAAACATTTAGGCGATTATTATCGTATCTGTGAACCGTTTTTATGGACTTTCTTCCTGGTGGTAATTCATCAATTATCGAGATGTCTAAATCACCATAAACAGACATGGCTAAGGTTCTCGGAATTGGTGTTGCAGTCATAACTAAAACATGAGGTGGAATGTGAGCCCCACTAATCTCCCCAGAGGGAAGACTTTCCAAGTAGTTCGTAATATAGCGTAAAACATTATCAATATCACCAATGACTTGTTCGTTAGTAAAGCGTATAACTTTAAAACCAATTTCGTTTAGTATTTGCGTTCGTAAAGCATCTGCCTCTTTTTGTTCTATAGTGTTATGATAACCACCGTCAATTTCAATTATTACATTCTTTTCTAGATTAACAAAGTCAGCTATAAATTCATCAATAATATGTTGTCTTCTAAATTTAAAACCTAGCTTTTTATTCTTTAGACATTCCCATAAAATAGATTCAGATTGTGTGCTGTTTTTTTTGTTTTCAACCTGAAGTTCTTTTAATAATTTATAGGTTGATGGACGCGCAGTCATATATTTTTTGCGAATAGATTTTGCTTCCTCCCAATGGGAGGATTGAGGAGGGCCTTTCTTCCATAATTTACTTCTTTGTGCGACTCCAAATCGGTGTTGTTCATCTATAATTGCAAGCCCTAAATTTTTAAATTTCACTTTGTCTTCAAGAAGAGCATGAGTGCCAATTAGTATTTGTAATTCGCCATTTTCTAAGGCTTCGTGAATTTTTTTTCTTTTTGAAGTTTTTGTTGAACCTGTGAGTATTTCTATTCTGATATTTAGGTTTTTAGACAATTCAAGTAACCCGTTATAGTGCTGGACTGACAAAATTTCAGTCGGCGCCATTAAACAGGCTTGAAAACCGTTGTCAAGTGCTATGAGCATTGACATGAACGCAACTATGGTCTTTCCAGAGCCAACATCACCTTGTAAAAGCCGATTCATTTGCGCATTGCTTCCTAAATCGGCTCGAATTTCTTTTAAAACACGCTTCTGGGCATTGGTTAATTCGAAGGGTAAATAGGTTGAAAAAAAGGTGTTAAAATAGCTGTCTACTTTTTCAAAAGGAAAGCCTTTAATTTTTGATTTATGAATCAGATTTTTTAAAATTAATTGCAATTGAATATAAAATAATTCTTCAAATTTTAACCTGAATTGAGCCCGAGAAAGCAGCTCTAAATTCTTCGGAAAATGAATATTTAGAAGTGCTTCTTTTTTGCTAATTAATTTTAATTCTGAAAGTAAATTATCAGATAATGTTTCAACAAATTTACCTTGGCTTTCAATAAACAATTGTTGCATGATTTTACTCATTACCCGATTGCTGATTCCTTTGTTTGATAATTTTTCCGTAGAAGGGTAAATGGGTTGCATACCAACTCTCAGATTTTTTTCATGATCTGCTAAAAGTTCTAAATCTGGATGTGGCATGTTAAATTTTCCGCTAAACCAATTGGTTTTTCCAAAGGCAACGTATGGCGTATTAATTTTTAAGTTTTCCTTAATCCATTTTTGTCCGCGAAACCAAACCAGTTCCATGGTGCCTGTGTCATCTTGAAAGGTTGCTACTAAACGTTTGCCTCGTTTTTGAGCAACTTCTTTAAACGCTGTTATTTTGCCTATAATTTGTACATCGGCATTGTTACGTTGTAACTGATTGATTTTGTAATAACGTGTACGGTCTATATATCTGTTTGGAAATAAATTTAATAAATCTTGATAGGTGTGAATGCCTAACTCCTTACGAAGTAAATCGGCTCTATTAGGGCCAACACCTTTTAAATAATCTATGGGGGTTTGAAGGTTAACAGACATAAAAGCGAATTTAAGCAATTCAATTAAAATTTTAATATTTAAAAGAAGCCATTAGTTTTTTGTTTTGTTGAATTCATAATATCGGCTTTGATTTTGGGTGTTTTTAATGCAATAAAAGATTTCTTTTTAAAAAATATTGAAAACAATCATTTTTTAGTGAATAATTCTATTTCAATGGTTAAATTTGATTTTTTAAAATCATAATTAAAGCATACTGATTGATGAGAAAGCTCAACGAATTTATTTGGGAAACACATGGTATTCATGCAGGTACAGAACAAGATCATGTAAAGCATGGTATTGATAGGTTAGAAGATATTGTTGATAAGGCTATTGAAGCTGGTAACCCAAGTATTACGTTTATAATTCACTCACCTAGATTAACGAGTTTTCGTTATATAGCAGAACGAGATACTAATGTTAAGTTTATTAGAGGTAATAAATCCTATTTAAATTACCCGAAACGTATTGCTAATCTTCGTGAAAAATACGACGGACAAATTAATATAAAATATGGCGTTGAGTTAGAATGGATGGGACCCGATTTAGGCTTGCAATGGAGTCGATCTAAAATATTTCAGGCAGAAGATGCCGATTATGTGATTGGTTCAGTGCATTTTGCTCCTGAAGGTTTGCCGTATGATGGTTCTAAAGAGGAAGCACTAGAATTGTTGAAAATACGTGGTAGTTTAGAAGCGTATTGGGATGGCTATTTCAATGAAATGATTCAGATGATTGAATGTTTTGGAGATATGATTCAAATTATTGGACATATAGATTTACCAAAATTGAATGTGGATATGCCAGAAGCCTTGGTTAATTTTGAAACGAGTGCACATCCTTTGGCAAATAAATTTAGAACGCTTCTAGAACTTATTGCAGATAGAAATCTGTCTTTAGATGTGAATATGGCTGGTAAGTTTAAAGGGGTTGGTGTGTATCCTGTTCAGAGTGTTTTAAGAAGGGCTAATGAACTTCAAATTCCTGTATGTGTTGGTACCGATACGCATCATGTGCGCTATTACGGATTAAACTATAAAGAAAGTTTAGAATATATTCAGGAAGCTGGTTATGAAAGTTATGTGAGTTATTCAAAATTAATTCCAGAAAACCGAACCATTTTTGACGACCATGAATTAAAAGTAAAATACACGGTTTTAAATAAGGGTATTGAGCTTTTGAACCAGCGATTAGATAGTGACCAACGAAGAGTTATTCCAGATTTTTCTTTTGGAGGTGATTTTTCAGAATTTGTAGATATTTATAAAAACTCAACAGGAATGGGTGATTATAATGCGATTAGAATTAGAAAATGGGGTAAATCTATTACAGTTACTAATGAAATTCCTAAACTGACTACTAAAATAGTAAATGGGTTGTTTTCTGAGCATTTAGATCAGCCAGGTGTTATTTCTTCACTTTTTAATACGTTGGCTTCAGAAGGGATTAATGTTGAAACTGCAAGGTTAAAATCTAATAATGATGGAACAGCGATGGCTTTTTTGTCAATTGATGGCGGAAATGAAAATGTTAAAAGTGCTATAGAGTTTATAAATGGTACAGATGCGGGTCTTTTTAACAATTTAATCTATAAAGAACATGCCGAATTGCCAAATTATTATGGGGAAGGTGTTTATTTATTGGAAATGGATGGTGTTAAATTAAATTTAACATTGAGCGAAAAAGTGATTTTAACGAAGCATCATAATGCGCCTGGAGTACTGTTGATATTATTGTCTGCGTTAGCTTCAAAGCATATTAATATTATAGATTTACGATTAGGGAAATTGAACGACACAGGGTATTCTGCTATAGCTATAGATGGGGATAGTAATGTGATTAAAAATTTATTATCTAAGTTAGGCGATCAATATTATGAAGCGAACTTAATTGAGTTTCATAGTATGTAGTGTCTTGTATTTTGGTTTGAAGTTTGCTATATTAACCATATGAAACTTCCATAACAAGAGTTTGATGTCTAAGGTGATGCCTATTATGGAAGCTACATGTGACCAATAAAAAGTAAATAGTATAGCACATGAAATTTAAGCAAACACTTTTCTTTTTATTTGTAACGTTTTTGGGATTCTCCCAGCAAACAGAGTACGTTGATTTTAAAACGGCAAAAGCAGATATTGTTTTTGGTGATTTAACCCAAAAAGAAGTATCTGGAATAATTTCTTATGAATTTGAAGTTCTAAAAGATGTTGATTCCGTTTTTGTTGATGCTAATAATTTTGATGAAATCAGGTATAGGTTAGATGGGCAATTTGAAGATAGCCTATATAATGGAAAACAACTTATTATAAAACACCCTTTTATAGCTAACAGTAAGTATAAAGTTGAAGTTGTCTGGAAAACTAGACCTAAAAAAGCATTGTACTTTATTGATTGGCTTAACACTTCGGCAAACTCAGGGCAAGTTTGGACTCAAGGACAAGGGAAATACACCAGTAACTGGTTACCATCTATAGATGATATGAATGACAAAATCGAATTTGATTTAAATATCACATTCGATAAAGATTATGACGCTATTGCAAATGGAAAATTAACAAATAAGCAAACAAATGATTCGACAATAACTTGGAGTTACGACATGCAAGCACCAATGTCAAGCTATTTAGTCGCTTTAGTAATTGGGCAATACGGTAAAAAAGTAGAATACTCTAAAAGTGGTATTCCTTTAGAAATGTATTATTATCCAGACGATTCATTAAAATTTGAACCCACATACCGCTACACCAAGCAAATGTTTGATTTTCTTGAAGAAGAAATTGGTGTTCCATATCCGTGGCAAAACTATAAGATGGTACCTGTTAAAGACTTTTTGTATGCAGGGATGGAAAACACAAGTCTTAATATTTATTCAGATGCATCTGTAATTGATTCCATAGCCTTTATTGATAGAAATTTTGTGAATATAAATGCTCACGAGCTTGCGCATCAATGGTTTGGTGATTTGGTAACCGAAACTTCTGGAACGCATCATTGGTTGCAAGAAGGTTTCGCGACGTATTATGCGCTTTTAGCAGAACGTAACATATATGGAAATGATTATTACTATTGGCAACTTTATGAATATGCTCAAGAGTTATTAGAGCAAGATAAGGTAGGTGGAAGTACTTCGCTTTTAAATCCGAAATCTAGTAGTACAACTTTTTATAAAAAAGGAGCTTGGGTATTGCATATGTTACGAGAGCGTATAGGAGATGAAGCTTTTAAAAAGGGTGTTAAGAATTATTTGTTAAATCATCAATTTAAAAATGTTGAAACTAATGATTTTATTAGTGAAGTAGAGAAGGCGAGTGGTGAAAGTTTAGATGACTTTGTTAAATATTGGTTAGAAAATGAAGACTATCTTTATGAAGATTGTATTGAGTCATTAAAGCAGCATTCAAAAGAAATATCGAGAATGTTCGAATTAGATCAAGAATTAATGTTTTCCTCTCATTCGCTTGAATATAGTGTAACTAGGTATTGGGATAAGGCTACTAGTTCGAAAATAAAGGCACATTTGTTTTCTAAAGCTGAAATTAATATTATGCATGATAGTGTTTTTAGGAAAGCATTAAACTCAAATGACATCAAGGTTCGTCAAGTCATTGCAAAATCATTAAACAAAATTCCATCAGAATTAAAAACAGATTACGAATCACTTTTAAATGATAAATCTTACGTAACTATTGAAGTGGCTTTGTTTAATTTATGGAATAATTTTCCCGAAGACAGAAACAAATATCTAAACAAAACAAAAGGGATTTACGGGTTTAATGATAAAAATATACACATACTGTGGCTTACTTTAGCATTATTGACTGATGATTTTGAACCAGAGAACCAAGCAATTTATTTTAAAGAATTAACTGATTATACAAGTCCTAAATACGATTATTCCATTAGGCAAAATGCATTCCAATATTTGTTATGGATAAGCTCTTGTGCAGAGAATTGTGAAGAAAATTTAAAGCAAGCAACAACACATCATTACTGGCAGTTTTCAAAATACGCAAAAGAGATGTTGAAAAACAGATAATTAACTGGTTATGTGTTTTTAGATATAAGGTTAAATTGATTGTCAGTTCGAGTGGTTTTCAATAGAAAATCGTATTGCGAATAGGTTTAAAAGCTAAAGATTTGATTCTAGATATAACTTTTATTTAAAATGACAGGTTTTATTTAAACTACATAATTGAGCATAATTACTTTCTTCGTTCCGTATTCGATGGGTTTCTACAAATTAAGCAATCTGCTAAATAGGTGATGGAAAGTTCGTAAACACCATTGGTTCTGCCAATATTAGTTGTATTCATATCGTATGAAAACCCAAAACGTAATTGTTCGAATTCTAAGCCTACAAAAGCATTTATAGATGTTAGTAAATGACTATTAGTGTCGTTTTTAGCAGGATTTGTAACAGCTGTAGCGCCTAACATTAATTTTTCTAACTTTATAGTAGTACCAATATCTAGTCTATTAAAATCACCTTGTTGCATATAATTAGCAGAGATAAGCATATCGTTTTTATCAAAATAAGGAAATTTATAATTGGCATGTAGTGAATAAAAAATATCTAAGGGTACATTACCATTTTCTACAAATGAAATATTGGGTTTGTTTAAATGTTTAATGGTAGCGCCTAACCACAAATCGGTGTCGTTTCGAGTGTTTTTTTTATCGAAAACAAAGCCAGCAGTAAAGTCTAGAAAAGCAATATTTCTATTAGCATTTAAAGCATAGGGGTCTGATGTGTTTGAACTTATGGTTCCGTTGTTAATATTTATTTGGTCTGATAAAACTAAACCTCTAAAATTAAATGATTTTGTGCCAAAACCGACTTCAATAGCAGGTCTAAAAAACCAATCGTTTGCAAGTTTCACATGATATGAATAGTTTATGTTTCCTTGTAAATGGTTGTAATTGGTGTTGTTTTCGTGCTGATTTAAAATACTAACACCTATACCTCCAATATTTTCAACCCATGTATTAAAAAAAACATATTCAGTATCTACTCTTAAATTTAGACTAGGCCATTGTGTTCTGTGAATTAAACCTAAATATGTAGCATCTTCAAAACCAGAAAAACCAGGATTTATAGTTTCTGGTACTTGAAAATATTGTGTAAAAATAGGGTCTTGAGCGTTTATTTTTAAACAAAAGCAGCTTATAATGATTAGAATTGATATTTTAATTTTCATGTAGTAGATTGCTTTTATTTAATTGATACAAAGGCACCTTCTTTAGTTATGGTTTCTCCATAGAAGGTTTTGGCGGTTAGTGTAAAGTAGTAATTGCCATTTTCGGCATTTGTACCGTTTGTGGTTCCATCCCAACCTTTTAAATTTTCACCCGTTTCAGAATAAATTAAGCTTCCCCAAGTGTTATAAATATTAAGAGTCATATTACTTAATGCAATAGATTCTGGAACGAAATAATCATTTAAGCCATCATTATTAGGAGTGAAGGCATTTGGGGTTATTAGGCTATATCCCTTTTCAATATTAAGCGTAATATCATGTGTGTAAATACAGCCAAAAGGATATGTGACAGTTTGAGTAACAACATAATTACCTTCGCTAACATAGGTATGGATAGGGCTTTCTTCACTTGAGAAATTGCCATCACCAAAATCCCAAGATATAGAAATATAATCCCCAATGGATGTATTTATAAACTGAATAGGGTCTGATTTTGAGTAAAAGCCATAAGTGTTAAATATAGAAGCGTTTATATTGAAAGTGGCATCTCCTAATACAGGTACGTTTACATTTAAGGAATAGTTAGTACTGCATCCATAACTATCCACAACGTCTAAAATAACTAACCCATTTTGCGTGGTGTTCATAAATTGATTATTATTTCCAGAAATAGTTCCACTAGACCAACTTAATTGATATGGGGGAACACCACCACTTATTTTAGCTTCAAACGTTTGGTTAACATACCGTGTTTCGCAATCAAATTCTGTTACAGTTTCAACATTAGCGGTTAATGGTTCAAATCTATTGATAGTCCAGCTTTCAGAAATCTTACAATTATTAGCATCTGTAATAGTTACAGAGTAATCTCCTGGAGGAATATTGGTTAAATCTTCAGTAGTATCTCCATTAGACCAGGAATAGCTATGTGGTAACGTACCGCCAGTAACAATAAGGTTAATAGCACCGCTATTAGCATCCTCACAATCTAAAGCATCTATTGTGTTTGCAGACAAGGATAAAGCATCAGGTTCAGTAATAGTAAATGTTTCGGTTATTTCACAAGGTGTGCCATCGGTAATCGTAACGGTGTATATGCCAGGGCTAATATTATTTCGCTCTATCCCAGCAGTAGCATCGTCATCCCAAACAAGGTTGATAGGATCAATACCGCCTTCTAAATTTAGTATAATACGCGCATCATTTTCGCCAAAGCAAGATACTTGAGTAATATCTGGTGTTATTCTGAATAAAGGTGCTTCATCAATAACAATTACAGCTTGCTTTTCACAATTTGTATCATCAGTTACAGTAATGATATAAGTTCCTGCCGATAGATTGTTTTGAATCATTCCTGAACCTAAATTACTCCATGCGATAGCGTAAGATGGATTTCCGCCAGTAATTGAATTAATTGTAATAGAGGCATTGTTGTCTCCATAACATTCAATTTCAGTAGATGTATAATCTATTATAATTTCATCGGTTTGATTTAAAACGACTTCAAGTGTATCTGTACAATTCGATTTGTCGGTAACTATTAAATTGTAAGTTCCAGCAATTAAACCAGATAAATTTTGAAGACTACTTGTAAAACCGTTTGGTCCTGTCCAAGAATATGAATAATCAAAGACACCTGGATTTATTTCAATTGGTCTACCGCCAACGGTATTAATGTTAATTTCTCCTGTAGCATCTCCAAAACAAATAATATCTGTTTGATTGATTAAGCTAGTATCTAATAACAGTGGTTCAATAATTTCAAAACTTTTAACAATTGGACTGCAATTATTAGCGTCAATGACAGTAACTTCATAATCTCCTGGAGCAAGATTCGTTAAATCTTCAGATTTATTATAAGGATTACCGTTTAGTGTCCAATTATAAGTGTATGGCATTGTTCCTCCAGAAATATCAATACCAATGCTACCGTTATTAGCGCCAAAACAAGATATAGTTTCAGGGTCAAAATCAATATTGCTAAATACTAATTCGTCAGGTTCGGTTATTGTAAATGTGTTTTTATATGGGCAACCGCCATCATCGGTGATTGTTATTTCATAATTACCAGGTTCTAAATTAGAAATATCTTCATTACTGTTAGTATAACCATTTGGCCTTGTCCATGAAATTTGATACGGATTTCCTGTAGTAAATGGAACGCCACCAGTAATAGATATTTCAATAGAACCAGTATTCGATAAATAGCAACTACTATGTGTTATGTTTTCTATTACACTAATAGAAGGATTAACGGTTATTGTAATTGAGAAATCAGTGCCTGTACAAATACCTGAAACAGGAGTAACGGTATAGGATACTGTGGCTGGATTTGTAGTGGTGTTTGTTAAAGTTTGACTAATACTGGTTTGTGGCGTTGTTTCGCTTGAAGCACCAGTTATTGTTCCTGAAGGATTGATTACAGGGTTTGTCAAAATGTATGTTGTACCAGCTGGTGCAACATCACCATTTGAAGCATTGGGAGGAATATCAAATGTGATGCCACTACAAATAGTTTCTGTTTTAGTACTGATGTTAGGTGTTTGATTTACTGTGTTTTCAGCAACTTGCGAGGTGATTTCGGTACAACCACCAGATGAAAATGTAATGACGGCATAATAATATACAGTACCAACAGTTCCCGAAGGCGGTGTGTAATTTGTATTTACAGCACCTGTTATTGCGGTTCCAGTAAAATTGTCATTTACAGCATTAGAATACCATTGATACTTTGGTGTGCCAACGCCATTTGAATAAGATACTGAAAGCGTATTGAATGTTTCGCCTAAGCAAATAGTCTCTGAAATAGGTTGCATAGTAAATGAAGGAGCGGCATTAATATTAACTTTTGAAGTATTACTAATTATACTACAACCTGCACCTGGTTGGGTTATTTCAACATAGTAATAAAGTGTTCCTAT
This sequence comes from Flavobacteriaceae bacterium HL-DH10, assembly GCA_031826515.1. Lineage (NCBI taxonomy): Bacteria > Pseudomonadati > Bacteroidota > Flavobacteriia > Flavobacteriales > Flavobacteriaceae > Thalassobellus > Thalassobellus suaedae. Next base: position 3,488,155 of record CP134536.1, read on the forward strand.
GGCAATTGTTGGTGGTGTAAAAATATTATTTGTTTCATTTGGGATTAGTGTACCGCCAGAATTTGTATTTGTAGAATTGCTGTACCATTGATAATTATAAATAGTGCCTAAACCTCCAGAAGCGATTACCTCTAAATCTTGAGGCGTAATGCCTTGACAAAGCGTTTGTGTTGTTAATGGTTGTGTTGTAATTGTGGGATCGTCTACAACTATTATTTCTGCTACATCACTAATTACATCTACACAACCGCTTCCGTTTGGTGAGATTACAACATAGTAATAATAACTACCAGAAGTGTTAAAAGTAGGAGGCGTGTAGTCTATATTATTAGCTCCAGTTATAGCAGTTCCTCCGGTATACGTATTAGTAGTATTGCTATACCATTGGTAAGACATAATACCTGTACCACCAGAATGTGTTACAGAAAGCACAGATGGAATATCGCCACCATTACAAATAGTTTGTGATGGTATAGGATTTGTGTCAATTTGAATACCGTCAACAATTTCAATTCTAGCTGTGTTGGTTGTAATTTCGTTACAACCTACTCCAGATGTAAAAGATACAATGCAATAATAAAAAGTAACACCAACAGGTGTGTTTGGAGGTATATACGTTGAAGCTGTTTCATTAGTAATTAATGTGCCAGTTGAATTATCATCAACAATATTACTGTACCATTGGTAACTTGGTGTTCCTGGACCATTAACGGTAACAGACAATGGAGTTATTGCGCCATTGACACAAATGGTTTCAGGTTGTGGTTGACTTGTAAATGATGGAGCAGGATCTACTGTGATTATAAGGTTTACGCTAGTTCCATCACAACCTCCTACAGATGGTGTGATAGTATAGGTAACATCTTCTGAAGTTGTATTAGAATTAAAAATAGTTTGCACAGGAATTGTATCGGTATTTCCCGAAGCATCAAAACCAGTAACTCCTGAGGGCGCAGTAGCTGTCCATGAGTAAGTTGTATTTGTGATGTCTGAGGTTAAAATTACTTCAGCAGTATCCGTTCCTGAGCAAATGGTTTGTGTTAAATTGGTATTTGTGATATTTGGAATAGGATTTACTATAAAATCTTCAGTATCTGTAGCCGTTCCGCAACTATTTGTTATGCTAAATGATACTTGATAACTACCAGGTGTAGCATAAGTTATTGTTCCAGGATCTAAAGTAGTTGCTGTTGCTGGATTTCCTCCAGGGAAACTCCAACTATATGTTAAAGTTTCTGAATTAGGTGCGCAAGAAGCTATAGTAGCAACAGGATTTATAGAAACAGAACCACAAGTGTCAGGAATGGCATTAATTGTTGCTGTTGGAGGTTGCTTAACTTCTATGGTTTGAGAGACACTATTAGTGCCACAAGAGTTGGTAGTAATTAAAGTTACTGTATAAGTGCCAGCAGTAACAAAATTTATTGAAGGAGATGCAGAATTTTCATCTGTGCTATTTGTGAAGCTCCAGGTTTCAGGACTTGTTCCGCAAAAATTAGAAATGTAAGTTACTTGCCAAAGGTGGGTTTCGCCACCACAACTGTCGGTTAAGTCAGTTGTGTTTGTTGTTTGTACTGCAAGTGGAGCGCACCCGCTATTGGTGTCTAATGTAAACGTTGGTATTAATTCTGGTTCAATACAAATGGTTTTGGTTATACTATCACTCCCGCATCTATTTCCTGTTTTTAGTGTAACAGTATAAGTGCCTGCTGTTGTAAAATTCAGGCAAAGGTCATCACTACCAGATAACCATGAGTTGCCGTCTGCTAATCCAAAATCATTTCCTAAAGAGCCTTGACTTATATTATATCCTGAATTTGGTAAAACTTCCCATATGATATTCGGACTTGTATCACATACGCTTCCGCTTCCAAGGTTTTCTTCACCAATAGACATGTTGCTAAAACAAGTATTGGTATTTGTACAACTAGTATCTGGACTTGAAAACTCAGCTTCTGGAGAGATTGAAACATAAATGGGAACTACACCAACGGATGATGAGCTGCAAGGGTTTGATGCCACTATATTAGCAGAAAAGGAGTTTTCGTAAGAATTACTGCCATCGGAGCTAGTAGTATTACACGAAGATGAAGAAAAAGTATGTGTAATATCTGATGGTGGAGGATGATTAAATACTTGAGGAGTTGAACCATCATTAAACGTTACAGTATAAGTAGTTCCTGGAGGATTGTTTTCTGTTCCAGTAATGGGAAATGTAAGTGAACGTGAATTACAGATGTCAGTATTTCCAGGGTTGCCTAATGATACAGCTGGATTGGAACCAACAAATACGGTATAGTTCGTTGTGGTATTACATCCATTACTGCCTTCAATTGTATAAATAAGGTTATATATACCAACTGCGTAGCTATGTGTAGTTGTACTCCAATTCGATTGAATAAAATTTGTTGTACCGTCTCCCCAATTAATGGAATAATTTGTGTTTAATGAAGAAGGGGTAGTAGATGTATTTGTGAAAGTAAAAGTTGATGTTGTATTACTACATTGTTTGAAAACTGGTCTTCCTTCAAAAGTAGTTCCAGAACCAGTCCCGCCTAAACTACCATCAGGAGAATTAATTATAGTTATTGTAGCATTTCCTGATACATTTTCAATGTCATTTTTATCATCTTCCACAGATATTAAATTATAGGTAAATATATCAGCAATGCTAGTATTTACCGTTATTGAAACAGATGCATTATTTTCAGAAGTACTTATGGTTTGGTCGTCCCCTCCATTTATGTTATAGGTAAAAGTATAAGGCGCATCGCCGCCAGAGCCAGTAAATGTTATTTTTGGAGCTGGATTTTCATCTTTACAAACTTGTGTTGTACCAGAAATTGTTGCTGTAGGTGGTGGGGCATTATCTAAATTTAATATAGAATAACTTCGCGTTTTTGTGTGCTCTTTTTTAGTGTCAATTTTATTTAAGGCAAAAATTGAAACACTAATTATAAAAAAAGATAATATGGTAAGAAAAGAAACCTTCCTCATGTAGTGTAATTATATTAATAGTTGTCACTAAAATATATATTCTTTTTAAGGCAAGAGCATTCTAAAACGATTTAAATTCTTAAATTTATGTAAAACACCAAGTATTGGGGTTAAAAGGTAATAATAATGAATAACCTTATTAAGTCTTTTAATTTTTTCATGTTCTATGGCTAGTTGATTATATTTACAAATAAAAACTTTTGGTTTGAAAGCATTAGTAATTTCAGGAGGTGGTAGTAAAGGTGCTTTTGCAGGTGGCGTTGCTCAATATCTTATAGAGGATTTGAAACGGCAATATCAATTATTTATTGGTACTTCTACAGGTAGTTTGCTCGTGTCTCATTTAGCCTTAAATAAAATTGATAAAATAAAATCGGTTTACACCAATGTTTCTAATGAAAGTATTTTTAATGTTTGTCCTTTTGTAATTAAGAAAAGGCATGGTACTCAAAATATCGGCATTAGGCATTTAGCTGTTGTTTTAAATTTTATTAGAGGAAGTAAGACCTTTGGAGAAAGTTATAATTTAAGAAGCTTGATTAAAAAAACATTGTTAGAAGAGGAGTTTTTAGAATTAAAAAATTCCGACTTAGATATTGTTGTTACTGTTTCTAATATATCGCTTAATCAAGTTGAGTATAAATCCATAAAAGACTTTAGCTACAAGGCGTTTATTGATTGGATTTGGGTGTCTTGTAATTACACACCATTTATGTCTCTAGTTAAAATAAACGGCTGTGAATATGCAGATGGCGGCATGGGTAACATGGTGCCTATTGAGGAGGCTATTAAGCGAGGAGCTACAGAGGTTGATGTGATTATTTTACAAACCGAAGTTAGTCAATTAAATAGAATGTCTTCTAGAAATCCCTTTTCATTAATTACCAATATTTTTGCATTTATGTTAGATAGAATAGAGTCTCAAAATATCAAAATTGGTAAATTCGTTGCATCACACCATGATACTATTATTAACTTTTATTATGCGCCTACTATCTTAACAACTAATTCATTGATATTTGATAAAGAGAAAATGACAGAATGGTGGCAGGGTGGTTTTAATTTTGCTAAATTTAAAAATCAAGAAATTAGTCAATTAGAAGATTAGTCTATGAAAGCATTAGTAATTTCAGGAGGTGGTAGTAAAGGAGCATATGCAGGGGGTGTTGCCCAATATTTAATGCAAGAAAAAGGTAATGATTACGATATGTTTTTAGGAACCTCTACTGGGAGCTTACTTGTACCACATTTGGCGGCTGGAAAGATTGATAAAATTCAGCAGGTATTTACAAATGTCAATCAGTACAATATATTTAGTGTCAATCCTTTTGTGATACGTAAAAAAGGAGATCGGGAGTATGTGTCAATAGATTTTTTAAATTCACTTTGGCAATTTATTAAAATGAAGCGCACTTTTGGAGAAAGTAAAGCGCTAAGACGTTACATAAAAAAACATTTTACAATTGAAGAGTATAATTTAATAAAAACGACAAAGCATGATGTTGTCGTTACAGTTTCTAATTTGTCAAAGAACAGAGTAGAGTATAAGTCAATTAAAGACTTTAGCTATGATGAGTTTTGCGATTGGATTTGGATTTCATGTAATTACATTCCTTTTATGTCTTTGGTTAAGAAGAATGAATTTGAATATGCTGATGGTGGATTAGGCTGTGTGGTGCCAATTCGTGAAGCTATATTAAGAGGTGCAACAGAAATTGATGCCATCGTTTTAGAATCTGAAACTATGGAGTATAATAAGGTTTTGGGAAAGAACCCATTTTCATTAATGATTAATTTGTTTGGGCATTTATTAGATCAAGTTGAAAGAAACGATATTACTATAGGAAAGCTAGCGGCTAAAAATAATAATGTAAAACTTAATTTATACTACACACCATCAAAACTTACAGAAAACTCTTTGATTTTTAATAAAAAACTAATGACTTCTTGGTGGGAACAAGGCTATAATAATGCTAGAAAAAAATATGAGCAAGCAAGATTTAACGAACTTAAAATAGATTAAGTTACCACATCTCAGAAACCTCGTCTTTTATAAAAGATAAAGCGGCATCACTAGGTGAGTGTCGTTCCATCATTTCTGTTAAAACAACTTCTCTAAGTTTATTCGCAGTATCTGTTTTATCAGATAAACTTGCTTTTCTAATTAATTGAATCGTAGCATTTTTAGCAGTAGTTATGATGTTCCAGCATCTTTCGCTAACATAGATTTGTTGCGATAAATTATGTTCGAATTCCTGTTCAATACTTTGTGTAAGTAAGTTAACATAATCCTCTTTATTTGAAGATATTGGTTGTATTCTAATAAGTAGTTTTGAAGGAGATAAGCGTTCTAAAAATAAGGCCATGCGTTCATAGGCTTGTAGACGTAAGGGCATAGCATTTACTTGCATATCTTTTTTTAATAAAAAACGTCTTCTGCCATCTTCATTTTTGGTATGTTCTTTAAAAAAATAATAGGCTATAATTCCTGTTATTAATGAAGGAATTGCAAAAAGAAAGAGGTCAATTATTCTTTGGGTATCCATAATAGGTATAATTTGGTTAAGTAAGTGTCTCTAAAAAAGCTGTTTTTTATTAAGATTTTCATTTAATAATTGATGTATACTGCAAACTGCGACGGTCAACTAATTTTTACCTCCCAAATATAAACAATCTTTTAAGTTTTGCATAGATTTAAAAGGGACTACTGTTTTTTCATACATGTAAGTTCTATTTAATTCTTTAGAGAGGTTATGGTCGTCTACATTAATTTCAATATCACTCATTTTAAACTGACACGGATGTTCATAACCAGCAGCATGCGTAATTTCTATAAGCTCTTTTCTAAATGTTTTAAAGTATTGTGCTAAGCGTTCCGATTTTAATGTAGGATCAATGCCATTTTGCAGCCATTTGCTTTGCGTGGCAACACCACTAGGGCAACAGTTTGTGTGACATATTTGAGCTTGGATACAGCCAATACTCATCATGGCTTCGCGGGCTACATTAACACAATCTGCTCCCATAGCAAAGGCCATTGCTGCTTTGGCAGGAAAACCAAGTTTACTACTGCCAATAAACACGATGCGTTCAGATAATCCTTTGTTTTTAAATAATCTATATAAATCGCTAAACCCATAAACCCAAGGCAAACTTACATGATCTGCAAAACTTGGTGGTGCAGCTCCAGTTCCGCCTTCGCCACCATCAACGGTTATAAAATCGGGACCGCTATTGGTTTTAAGCATAATATCTGCTAGTTCTTCCCATTGGTCAAGTTTACCAATAGCAGCTTTAATGCCAACGGGTAATCCCGTTGCTTTAGCTATTTCTTCAATAAAATAAACCATTTCAGAAACGTTTGAAAATGCTGAATGATTAGGAGGTGATAATACATCTTTGCCAATTTCAACACCTCTAATTTCGGCAATTTCTTTAGTTATTTTTGCTGCAGGTAATACACCGCCTTTTCCAGGTTTAGCACCTTGAGACAACTTCACTTCTATGGCTTTTATAAACGGGTTTTCTTCAACTAATTTTATTAATTTATCCATTGAAAAACCACCGTCTTTAGCGCGAACTCCAAAATACCCCGTCCCCATATGAAAAATAACATCGCCACCATGGCTGTGATAAGGCGATAATCCGCCTTCGCCTGTATTGTGGTAAGCACCAGCCAATTTAACACCTTTGTTTAAAGACTCTATGGCTTTTGCAGAAAGTGATCCAAAGCTCATGGCCGATACATTAATAATAGAAGCTGGTCTAAATGGCTTTTTACGTTTATTAAATTCACCCATAACTTTGGCACAGGGTAAAAATGTTTTATCAATTTTATTTGGATGATTTTCAGGTAGTTTATAAGGTATCATGGCATTATTTATAAACACATGTTGATGCGCATAAATATCTCTATCGGTTCCAAAACCCTCATAATTGTTTTCTTTTTTAGCTGAAGCGTAAATCCAACTTCGTTCTATGCGGTTAAAAGGCAATTCTTCTCTATTGTTTGCTACAAAATATTGGCGCATTTCAGGTCCAATACTTTCTAGCCAGTAACGTAAATGTCCAACTATGGGATAATTATGACTAATAGTGTGTGATTTTTGAAAAAAGACATCACGCAAACCTACAACAGCTAAAGCGATTAAAACCCAACCCCACCAAGTAATATTTGATAAAAAATCGAACATAAAATTCTTGAATTTTTAAAATTGAATGCTAAAGATATTTAAATTTTAGTAAAGCTAAAGCTATAAGTTAATTGTTTATAATTATTAATAATTACATGTCGTTAAACGCAATACAATGGTTATTTTTATCCTTTAAAAATTGAAATTAGTTTGGAGGAATATTTAAGTCAGTTAAACGAAGCGCAATTGGAGCCTACTTTGCAAAAAGACGGCCCTATGATTATTATTGCGGGTGCAGGATCGGGTAAAACACGTGTGTTAACATATAGAATTGCCTATTTAATGAGTCAGGGTGTTGATGCGTTTAACATATTATCATTAACATTTACCAATAAAGCAGCACGCGAAATGAAAGAGCGTATTGCGAAAATAGTTGGAACAAGCGAAGCCAAAAATCTGTGGATGGGTACATTTCACTCGGTATTTGCTAAAATTTTACGTTTTGAAGGCCATCATTTAGGGTTTCCTAGTAATTTTACTATTTATGATACTCAAGATTCTCAAAAACTTATGGGGTCTATCATTAAAGAACTGGGCTTGGATAAGGATATTTACAAAACCAAGCAGGTATATAGTAGAATTTCGTCTTATAAAAACAGTTTAATTACTGTAAAAGCATATATGAATAACCCTGAATTGAAAGAGGCAGACGCGATGACACGTCGTCCTAGAATGGGAGAGATTTATGCAGAATATGTAGACCGTTGTTTTAAGGCGGGTGCTATGGACTTTGATGATTTGTTATTAAGAACGAATGAATTGCTTACCCGTTTCCCTAGTGTTTTAGCTCAATATCAAGATCGATTTAGATATATTTTAGTCGATGAGTATCAAGATACAAACCACAGTCAGTATTTAATTGTTCGCGCTTTAGCCGATCGTTTTCAAAATATTTGTGTAGTAGGAGATGATGCGCAGAGTATTTATGCTTTCCGTGGCGCCAATATTAATAATATCTTAAATTTCCAGAAAGATTATGACGATGTGAAGCTTTTTAGATTAGAACAAAATTACCGTTCTACTAAAAACATTGTAGGTGCAGCAAATTCTGTTATAGAACATAATAAAACCAAGTTAGATAAAGTGGTTTGGACTGCTAATGAAGAAGGTCCGAAAGTAAAAATACACCGTTCTTTAACTGATGGAGATGAAGGTAGATATGTAGCAAGCACTATTTGGGATGCTAAAATGCAAAATCAATTGAGTAATAGCGAGTTTGCTATTTTATATCGTACCAATGCACAATCACGTGCTATGGAAGATGCTTTAAGAAAACGAGATATTCCTTATAGAATTTATGGTGGTTTAAGTTTTTATCAGAGAAAGGAAATTAAAGATGTTATTTCTTATTTGCGATTAATTTTAAATCCAGCAGATGAAGAAGCTTTAAAACGGGTTATAAATTATCCGGCAAGAGGTATAGGGCAAACCACAATTGACAGGTTAGTAGTTGCAGCAAATGGTTACAAAAGAACGATTTTTGAAGTCCTTAAGAATATAGATAAAGTAGATATTAACATTAATAGTGGAGCTAAAAATAAACTAAAAGATTTTGTTACTTTAATTGAAAGTTTTCAGGTAATGAACCAAACGGCAACTGCGTTTGAATTAGCAGAGCATGTTGTTAAAGCCACTGGTTTATTACGAGAAATTAATAAAGAAGGCACTCCAGAAGGCGTTACACGATTAGAAAACGTTGAAGAAATGCTTAATGGTATTAAAGATTTTGTTGAAGGTCAACAAGAAATAGCCGATACCACAGGTAATTTAGCTGAGTTTTTAGAAGATGTTGCTTTAGCAACAGATTTAGATAACGAAAAAGGAGATGAAGATGCTGTGGCATTAATGACCATTCACTTAGCAAAAGGTTTGGAGTTTAATCATGTATTTGTAGTTGGTTTAGAAGAAGATTTGTTTCCTAGTGCTATGAGTATGAATACACGTAGTGAGCTTGAAGAAGAGCGTCGTTTATTTTATGTCGCTTTAACTAGAGCTGAAAACCAAGCGTATTTAACGTATGCCTTATCGCGTTATCGTTGGGGTAAATTGGTAGATTCTGAGCCTAGCCGTTTTATTGAAGAAATAGACGAGCAGTTTGTAGACAATGTAACACCAAAACTTGAAAGACGCATAAACCCGATGTTGTCTGCCGATATTTTTGGAGATGTAGAACCTAATAAAATTAGATATAAACCAGCAAAACAAGCGGTTTTAAAAAAGCCTACGAAATCTATTAAGCAAGAGCAAACGAAGTTTCAAGTAACCACACCTAAAAATTTAAAACGTGTTAGTGCTACAGATGAAAGTAATAACTCAAATTTATTTGATGATACACTAACTGTTGGGAATCTTGTAAAACATATTCGTTTTGGAACTGGTGAAGTTTTAAAGATAGAAGGCAAAGGAGCCGATATTAAAGCCGAAATCAGTTTTCAGCATGGTGGCGTAAAGAAATTACTGTTGCGTTTTGCTAAGTTGGAAGTTATTGGGTAAATTAGTTAGAAGTTAGAAGAACTATGGCTGAATTTATAAGAATATATGAAGAAAATCCCAATCCGAAAGAGATTGATAAGGTGGTGGCTGTTCTAAAACGCGGTGGCTTAATTATTTATCCAACCGATACCGTTTATGGTTTAGGTTGTGATATTACTAATTTAAAAGCTTTAGAGCGTGTTGCAAGAATTAAGCAAGTAAAGCTTGAAAAAGCTAATTTCTCATTTATTTGTCATGATTTAAGTCATTTAAGTGATTATGTAAAGCAAATAGATACGTCTACTTTTAAAATATTAAAACGCGCACTTCCTGGGCCTTATACATTTATTCTTCCAGGTTCTAAATCGTTGCCCAATCCGTTTAAAAAGAAAAAGACGGTAGGTATTCGTGTGCCATCAAATAATATAGCTTTGGAGATTGTGAAAAAGTTAGGGAACCCTATAATATCAACATCTATACGTGATGAAGATGAGGTTTTAGAATATACAACAGACCCAGAACTTATTCTTGAAAAATGGGATAACCTAGTCGATTTAGTTATTGATGGTGGTTATGGCGATAATGAAGCGTCTACCGTTATTGATTTGTCTGAAGAGGAGCCTATTATTGTTAGAGAAGGTAAGGGGAGTTTGGAGATTTTTTAAATTCCTGCGCAGGCAGGAATCTTAATAATTTTAATTTTTTTTGGGCGTTACCCCGAAAAAGGTGGCGGGCTTTTATTCGTTAGTTATTATTCTAAATTATTGAACTCATGAATGTAAATATTTCACTGCAATCCCTAACACGTTTGTTTTACTAGCTTGAAGTTGTTTTGTTTTTGAGAGTGTTCGTTTAACGGTTAGTATAAGAATAGTGCTGTTTTGTGTCCGAGGATTTTCCGAAGGAAAATCAGAGTGACCAAATGCGCTCTAACTTTTGATTTTGTATTAAAATACGTATTATTTTTATACAGTGTTAACAGTAGGCTTTATTCTATCTTTTTAAACCAAGGAACAAATTCTTCTAATTTACTTATCCGATTGTAATATTTATCTGAATAACCTAATATTCCCAATAAGGCTATTTCAATATACCATGTGCACAGTTGTAAAGCTTCATACTTAGCGATTAACGATATAGATCTTAGTTTTTTTCTTTTTTCTTCTTGGGAATGTACTATCGCATTTCGTATTTGAACAACAGCATCACATGCATCAAGTATTTGATTGTCACTATCCACAAATTCTTGTAAATTTTTGAACTCCTTAGGCACAGAATAATCAAGATTTAATTGAGATAAAAGTAATCTGATTTTATTTGATGCATTTAAATTTTCAGAGTCTTTGCCTAAAATTATTTTTTTATTTTCGATTACCCACCAATTGTACAATAATTCTAAAGCTGTTTGCGAAATAATAATGGCACCTTCTACAAAGCCTGAGTTTTTATTAGCCTCAACATACCAATGAACTACAGATGTTAAGAAATCTTTATTTTCTTTATCCTTCCAAAGATTACTGAAATTTACCCAGATATCTTCTATTCCAATAATTGAAAAATCTTGTGGCCATGAAGGATAATATTTAAATATGTCAACATGATGATAACTATAATTAGTCCAAATCGCTTTGTTCTCAAAATATCCAGTTGCAAATAAAGCACAAACTCTGGTACCATTTAGAAAAGTCATAAATGTATCTAGGCAATGAAAAACATCATTTAATTCTTCGAATGTTATTGTTTTTTTCTTACTCGTTATTTCTCCATTGTATAGAATGTGATAACCTCCGTTTTCTTTTAATTCGTCTCTTAGCGTTCCATAGGTTATTGATTTATCAATTAAAATATTGTATTTTTCATTTTCGAGTTTTATTCTATTTCTTCCGCTATATTTACTTTTTTGAGAAATCTTTTTTACTGAATCACCAAAAAAGTTTCTTAAGTTAGGTATACAAAAAGTGATTTTTTCTACTGAAATTGTTTTATCACCCAATACAGATTGGTGAGGTGAAATACCTTTAATTTTTAAGTCACCATTGTTACTTATAGTAGTATTCGTTATAAGTCCTTCTCCAAACTCAAGTTCATTGACTATTATAGTAAAAGATTCTGCTGAATCTATAATTTCCGTTATTTCAAGATTTTTTGACGTTAAAATTCCTGAGAAATAAACACTTGGACTAGGAAACCAACAAAAGTATATCCTACCTTCTACTTTAATATTAATATTATTATGCAAAAGAAGATATTCACCTTTATGAATATCAATCATTGAGTTAGCGTTTGCCATTTTAATTTCACTTTCAATGATGTTAGGCAGAGTATCGTATAATTTCAAATTTTAGTTAGTTTTCAATTTTAGTTCGGTTTTCAGCTTACTGCTAACGACTTGATATGAAATCGTTTTAATGTTTAATATCCAATGTTAAACGAAGTTAGCTGTTTTTTCTGATAAAGTAAAGTGATAAGTAGAATCGATATTATAAAATATTATAATAAAGTAACAACCTGGTTACTAAGCCCGCGTTAAGGATAGTAGCGGCATCCTCATGATTAAAAACACTTCTAACTTTGGAGTGGATTCCTGCCTGCGCAGGAATGACAAAAACGAAAGCTACAGCCTTTCGACTTCACTAAATATAAACTTCAAGCCTGATCTTTTCCTGAACTTAATTCAAGATAAAAGGGGAGCGCATAAATTTTATGCATAAAAAAAAGCCCAACTTTACAGTTGAGCTTTTAAGACTTTATATTGAAAATCTAACTAGTTTCCAGCTGAAAGATTTTTCATTTCTTTTTCAACCATATCGTAGAATTGGTCAATTTTAGGTAATACAACAATACGAGTACGTCTGTTTTTAGCTCTGTTCTCTGCAGTATCATTATCTACTAATGGTACGTAAGAACTACGACCAGCAGCAATTAATTGTCCTGGGTTAACATCTAAATCTTGTAATACTCTAATGATAGATGTAGAACGTTTAACACTTAAATCCCAGTTGTCTAATAAAATATCTCCTTTCTTGTAAGGTACGCTATCTGTGTGACCTTCAACCATACATTCGAAATCTGGTTTGCTGTTAACAACCTTAGCTACTTTAGCTAATATTTCTTTAGCTCTTGAAGTTACATTGTAGCTTCCGCTTTTAAATAATAATTTATCAGCAATAGAGATAAATACAACACCTTTTTCTACATTTATTTCGATATCTGGATCGTTGATACCTACTTCGCGTTTTAAGCTAGTAACTACAGCAAGTGTAATACTATCTTTTTTAGTTAAAGCATCTTGTAAACGTGTAATCTTTAACTCTTTTTCTTTAATGCTTTCTAATGTTTTTTCAACATTAGATGCACCTTTAGATGATAAAACTGTTAAGTTATCATTGTATTTTTTTAAATCGGATACTTGGCCTTCTAAAAGTGATACTTTAGCTGTAGCTGAAGCTCTGTCTTCTAAACACGAGTTTAATTTTACAGTTGCAGAATTAAGTAAATCTTGAGTTTCTTTTTGTTTTGCTTGAAGATCTGTGTAAAGCTTTTTTGATACACAAGAACTTAATAATATCATTGCAGATACGCTAAGTAATAAAACTTTTTTCATAATTATTATCGAATTAACTTTTAATGTTTAATGTAACAAAAATATACAAAAATTAGCCGTTTTTAACATTTTAACAAAACTTTTACTAACTATTTATAAACTTTTGTAATTGTCCTTTTTATTTAGGAAATAATCAAGGACTATAGAGGTTCTTTGGTAGTATTCTACTTTGTTTTTTGTAAGTTTTCTTTGCTTTAATAAATATTTTAGATGGCAATAGAAACTAGCATGTGCTTTTAGGATGGCTAATGTATGTTTAAATTTAAAGTTAATTAGATATTTTACGCCTGCAATACCATCTAAAATGAGTCTGACAAAAATTTTGGAAAATAAATTGCCTTTAGCATTTTTTGTAAGGGTATAAAGGCTATTTCTAAAGTTTAAGTATGTTTTTTTAGGGTTTGTATTATTCAAAGTAGCACCACCAACATGATGAACTGTAGATTGACCAGCATATTTTATAGAATAGTCAGAGTTTTTTGCTCGCCAGCAAAGGTCTATTTCTTCCATATGCGCAAAAAAACACTCGTCGAACCCATTTAATTCATGAAACACATGGCTTCTGATAAAAAGACACGCCCCAGATGCCCAAAATATTTCGCAGGTATCATTGTATTGGCCTAAATCTTTTTCAATAGTATCAAAAATTCTACCTCTGCAATATGGGTAACCGTATTTGTCAATAAATCCACCAGCAGCACCAGCATATTCAAAATAGGCTTTGTTTTTAAAATCTAATATTTTAGGTTGAATAATAGCTGTGTTTGCATCTCTTTTAAATGTCGCTTCAATGGGAGGCAACCAACCTTTAGTAACTTCTACATCGCTATTTAAAAGACAAAAAACATCTGCTTTTATGTATTTTAAAGCATCATTATACCCTTTGGCATAACCGCCATTTTCTTTATTCTGAATAATTTTTACAGCAGGAAAGGTTGTTTTCAAATAGGTGATAGAATCGTCGGTAGAGGCATTATCGGCAATATAAATATCAGCTTCTTCAGAAAACTCAATAACCGATGGTAAAAACTGTTCTAATAGTTTTTTTCCGTTCCAATTTAATATGACGATGGCAAATTGCATTATTTATAATCTGGAATATCTTTTAAAAACTGATACCGTTCATTTTCAAAATCCATTTGGCAATAATAATGATTTAATCCGTTAGTAACCATTAAATAGCTAGCATTTAGGGTTAAATTATATTGTGCAATTTGATCGAATGTGGTTTGGTCTACACTAATTTTAGTCGATTTACATTCTACAATAATATGAATGCTACCATCTGTATTAAAAACAACAATATCGTATCGTTTTTTTAATGCGTTAATAGTGAGTTCTTTCTCAACATTTATTAATGATTTTGGGTAACCTTTTTCTTTTATTAAATATAAAACACAGTGTTGTCGCACCCATTCCTCTGGTTGTAGAATCACAAACTTTTTACGAATAGGATCAAAAATAGAAACTTTATTTTCGCTATTTTTGAATCGAAATGAAAACTTAGGGAAGTTTAATGCTTGCATCAATGCACACTTATTTTTTTTCAAAGTTAAACTACAAAAACCAAAAACCAAACAGCAAGCTAAAAATGTTGGTATTTGGAATTTATAATTAGAAATTTTTATTGATTTGGACGAAGTAAAACAATTAGTTACTGATATAAAACAAGGAAAATTGAAGCCTATTTATTTTTTAATGGGTGAAGAACCTTATTATATTGATAAGATTTCAGATTATATTGAGGCTAGTGTTTTGTCGGAAGAGGAGCGTGGGTTTAACCAAATGGTGTTGTATGGACGCGATGTTACTATTGATGATATTGTAGAAAATGCAAAGCGTTATCCTATGATGGCAGAATATCAGGTTGTTATTGTTAAAGAAGCTCAAGATTTATCGCGTACTATTGAAAAACTGGTTTCTTATGCGCAAAACCCGCAACCTACAACGATTCTCGTTTTTAATTATAAATACAAGAAAATTGACAAACGTAAAAGTTTATATAAAACACTTAAAAAAACAGGTGTTGTTTATGAGAGTAAAAAACTTTACGAAAATCAGGTAGCCGATTGGATTCGTCGGGTTTTATCACCTAAAAGTTATACCATTTCGCCTAAAGCAGCACAAATGCTTGTAGAATTTTTAGGAACCGATTTAAGTAAGATTAATAATGAATTAGAAAAGCTTCAAATTGTTTTACCACAAGGTAGCCAAATTACACCAGAAGTTATTGAAGAAAACATAGGCATTAGCAAAGACTTTAATAATTTTGAATTACGTAAAGCTATTGGGGAGCGAAATACGATTAAAGCCTATCAAATTGTTAATTATTTTGCTAATAACCCCAAGGATAATCCAATGGTGGTAACCGTATCTTTATTGTTTAATTTCTTTTCGCAACTTCTTCATTTTCATGGGTTAAAGGATAAGTCGCCTAGAAATGTTGCTTCTGCATTAAAAGTGAATCCGTATTTTGTAAATGAATATATAACAGCTGCTAGAAATTTCCCGATGCGAAAGGTGAGTATGGTCGTTTCAACGCTCAGAGAATTTGACGTAAAAAGTAAAGGCGTAGGCTCTAATGCTGTTCCTCAGGGTGATTTGTTGAAAGAATTACTTGTTAGAATCCTTAGTTAACCTGTTGCATATTTTAAGTTATAACTTAAATTTCATGTCAGTTCTGCCCATTTTTAATAGAAAACCGTATCGAGAACAAGTTATTTGTCTCTTTATAAATATACAGATACAGTAAGTACAAGCATGGTGAATACTAAAAGTATAATAACCAAAGGCATTACAAACTTCAGCCATTTATCGTAGCCTACTTTTACAATAGCTAGTGATGCTAATATTAACCCTGTAGGATTTATAAAAGCAAATAAACCCATACCGTATTGATAGGCGTTAACAACAAATTCTCTACCAATACCTACACCATCGGCTAATGGAGACATAATAGGCATTGTTAACACAGCCATTCCAGAAGATGATGGAATAAAAAAGGACAAACCGCCATAAATATAAAGCATCACATTTATAAACAAACCTTTATTCATTCCGTTTGTAGCATTACTTGCATAGTAAAGCATCGTGTCGCTTATTTGTCCATTATCCATTAAAACGGTTATACCACGAGCAATTCCTATAATTATAGCTACACCTAATAAATCACTAGCACCTTTAATAAAAGTTTCAACAAAGGTATATTCATTTATTTTGGCTATAAACCCAATAATGATAGAACCCACTAAAAATACAGCTGTCATTTCTATAAACCACCAATCTAGCTGGGATACGCCATAAACCATTATTATAAAGCACATAATAAAGATGAAAAGTATAAGGCGTAAGCGTGAAGTTAATATAATTAATGAATTGGTATTGCTACCAAACATACGTTCTATATCGTTTTTTTGATCAAAAATAACAGATTTTGAAGGATCTTTTTTTACGCGTTGTGCATATCTAATTATGTAGATGATACAAATAAGTGTTCCCAGAATAAGCATAACAAACCGCCCTGTTAAACCTGTTGTCCAATTGATACCAGCAGCATCTGATGCTATAATAGCACTAAACGGATTTGTTGTGGAGCACATTGTGCCAATTGAAGACCCTATATAAATACTAGCTAAAGCTACCATGGCATCATATTTTGCAGCAAGAAATATAGGAATAAGAATGGGGTAGAAGGCTATAGTCTCTTCAGCTAATCCAAAAGTCGTTCCGCCAATGGCAATTAGTAATGTTACTAGAATAATTAGTAAATACTCTTTTCCTTTTAAAGCGGTGGCTAGCCATGAAATTCCAGCATCAAATGCGCCTGTGTAATTCATAATGCCAATAAGACCTCCAATAAATAACACTAAAAAAATAATATCTGCTCCTTCTATGATTCCTTTTATTGGTGATTGTATGAATGCGAATACTCCTTGTGGTGTGTTATCAACTTCTTTGTAAGTATTAGGGATGCTAATAGGTTTCCAAATATCACCATTGGTGAATTTTTCTAAAGGAATTTTAATGTTTAAACTATCTAAAGTATTTTGTGTAGCAACTAAAGTTGTTGATGTTCCTAAGCTAGTTTTGGTAAACGTATTTGCTTCTTTATTATAAGACAAGGAATCGAATTTTCCAGAAGGGATAATCCATGTTAAGATGGCGACTAACCCTGCGATTATAATTAATATAGTTTGAGCTGTTGGAAATTTTATTTTTTTCAATCGGAAAATATTTTATTAGGATTAAAGATAGTATTATTTTAGTTTGATTTTAATTTTTAAGAATGAATTTAGAGATCCACTCAAGTTGGAAGCATCGTTTACAAAACGAATTTGATAAACCTTATTTTAAAGATTTATTAAGTTTTGTTACAGATGAGTATCATAGCCATCAATGCTTTCCGCCTGAAAACGAAATATTTAATGCGTTTAATTTCTGTTCTTTTAATGATGTTAAAGTTGTTATTATAGGGCAAGATCCATATCATGATATTGGTCAAGCCAATGGACTTTGTTTTTCAGTAAGTGAGAATGTAAAGCATCCACCATCTTTAATTAATATTTTTAAAGAGATTGAAACAGATATAGGTAATCCGTATCCTGAAAGTGGCGATTTAACGCATTGGTCTAAACAAGGTGTCTTATTATTAAATGCTACATTAACTGTAAGAGCACATCAAGCAGGAAGTCATCAAAAAAAAGGCTGGGAGCAGTTTACAGATGCAATTATTAAAGTTGTTAGTGAGAAAAAGGAAAATATAGTATTCTTACTTTGGGGAGGTTTTGCTAAGAAAAAAGAAAAATTAATAGATAAAGACAAGCATTATATTTTAACTAGCGGACATCCTTCTCCATTAAGTGCAAATAGAGGGTATTGGTTTGGAAATAAGTGTTTTAGTAAAACTAATTTGATTCTAAAAAAAATAGATAAGAAATTGATATCTTGGTAATTGTACTTTTTATTTTATTCTCAAATATGCGTTAAAATAATAGGTAAGCAATTATAAAATATAAGTATTGCAGTCACATTCTAATCTATATATAATATGATAGATACATGATACAAAATCATGTATGCGTTTACTTTTTTATTGTGTTTTTTTGAATAAAATTAGCTACCAGTAGGGGCTAAATGATGTTCTTCTTCAAAATTTAATTGTGTTCTAAGTACAACAGGTTTTCTGTCAATTTTTACTCTTTTTTCTGTTTTGTTGCAACTAAACATTAGAAGTAAAAAATTAATTGCTACCAGAATTGAAATTGAAATAGTAATTGTTAATAGCATAGGTTTTGGGATTTGTGTCGGCAAATTACTTAAAAAAACGATTAAAAGCAATTTTTAAATCGAAAAAAAAACATATTACAACAAAAATACTAAAAAAAAGACTACAGAACAATAAGTAGTTGTACTTATTTAAATTTATGCTAAATGCTTAAACTAAGCTTACAGTTTTTGTGATTTTAATAAAATATTGTGAGTTTTTTTATTGAGTACATCTTTATGTATAGTAATTGAAATAGCTTTAAGTCTAAAATATGCCTTACTTATATAAATGAAACCTCCATTTCCTATTCTATCACTAGCTGATCCCCAAGAATTTTTCACTTTGTAATATAATTTTCCATATTGATCTTTTACAATACCTGTTATATGCATTAAATGGTCATCGGTAGTATTATAATTTTCAAACTCTTCTTGTCTGTATTTTTGGGTTATGTTATTTTCTTTAACTACATATGTTAAAGCTTTTTTATTATCGTCTATATTTTTAGGAATTACTGCCACTCCATATTTTTGAGAAAACGTTTTTTCAGATACATCTATATCTAATGCTATAGTGTAGCCTTTGTTTATAGCATTGTCAGTTATTTCAGTTAATTCATTTAAAGGGATGTTGTAATAGGCGCCATTTGAAAAATTATCAGGAATATTTAAAATAAATTTAGAATAAAAAGGAGTTTGAGTAAATGATGTTAAAGTGATATACTCATCTGGATTAAACTTTGTCATTTCTAAAAATGATTTTGGACTATACACATTACCATTATAATTGAAAGTATCAGGCGTTTTTCCTATATAAATATTTAAAATAGAATCTATTGATTGTTTCCAATTTGGGTATTTAGAATTTTTTCCATTTTTAATGTAGGCATCCAAAACCACTTTTAAGGCAGGAACTATTTTTGAGTGATTATATAAATTTTCATTATTTACAAAACCATTGTAAACACTTTCGGGAACTAATCCGTATTTTTTTATAGAGTTAGTAACATCATGAGCTAAACCACCTTCACTAAACTGAGTTTTTCCCTGTCTCATTATATAATTCCATGCTTTATCTTCATATGTTTTTCTAACATTAAACATTTCAGAAATATCAATATCTTGTTTTGAGTTTTTATAAATTTCAGATTCAATAAAAGAAGAAGTGGAAAAGCTCCAGCATGTACCAGTGTTTCCTTGGTTTTTAACTGGAGAAGTATTTAATTCTATTACCGGCGTGAATATATAAGGTTGCTCTGCGGCAATAGTTAATTTTTTGGTTGCAGTTTCTTGCGAGAAAGAAAAAAGTATCGTTAATAAAAATGCAAATAAAAAAGTATATTTTTTCATAATGTAGAACTTAAAAGAATATTGAATATTTATAGAAAAGCTAGCTTTTAAGGGCTTAAATTTTAAATTAAACATAGCTATTAATAAAATAAAATTTATTTTTGACTAAAATAAACAAAATGGACCAAGTAAACTGGGTAACAGTTAAAGAATATGAAGACATTACATATAAAAAATGTGATGGTGTTGCAAGAATAGCATTTAACAGACCTAATGTGCGTAATGCCTTTAGACCAAAAACAACAAGTGAGCTTTATGATGCATTTTATAATGCCAATGAAGATGTCAATATAGGTGTTGTTTTATTATCTGCTGAAGGACCTTCGACTAAAGATGGTGTGTATTCTTTTTGCAGTGGAGGAGACCAAAAGGCAAGAGGGAAACAAGGCTATGTTGGAGAAGATGGGTATCATCGATTGAATATTTTGGAAGTACAACGTTTAATACGTTTTATGCCGAAGGCAGTTATTGCTGTAGTACCCGGTTGGGCAGTAGGAGGCGGACATAGTTTACATGTAGTTTGCGATTTGACTTTAGCGAGTAAAGAACATGCTATTTTTAAACAAACAGATGCCGATGTTACTAGTTTTGATGGCGGCTACGGATCGGCATATTTAGCCAAAATGGTTGGACAAAAAAAGGCACGTGAAATATTTTTCTTAGGAAGAAATTATTCTGCACAGGAAGCATTTGATATGGGCATGGTTAATGCCGTTATTCCTCATGATGAATTAGAAAGTACAGCTTACCAATGGGCTCAAGAAATATTAGCAAAATCGCCAACCTCTATTAAGATGCTTAAATTCGCTATGAATTTAACCGATGATGGTATGGTAGGACAGCAAGTATTTGCTGGAGAAGCAACTCGATTAGCGTATATGACTGATGAAGCTGTTGAAGGTAGAAATGCTTTTCTAGAGAAGCGTAAACCTAATTTTGTAAAAAAATGGATTCCATAATGTAAAACATCTAAATACTAAATTTTGATACTCAATAAAATAATCAAAATAGATGTCTACATGTAATCAATTAAAAACAACAGATATAAACTAAATGAAAAATATTTTTCTTTGGATTTCAGCTATGCGCTTAAGAACATTGCCTTTGTCTATTTCAGGTATTATTCTTGCTTCTTGTTTTGCTGAGTATAATGGATTATTTAATTTAAAAGTTTGTGGCTTAGCTATTTTAACCACATTAAGTTTTCAAATACTATCTAACCTTGCAAATGATTATGGAGATGGTTTAAAGGGTACAGATAATGAAGATAGAATAGGGCCAAAGCGTGCCATTCAATCAGGTGCTATATCACCAGACGATATGTTTAATGCTATTAAAATAAATGTTTTAATCTGCATCGGATTATCCACTGCATTAATTTTTAGTGCTTTTGGTGTAAAACATTTGTTGTTAACGATTATATTTTTCCTGTTAGGAGCTTTTTCTGTTATTGCAGCCATTCGTTATACAGTTGGAAATAATGCGTATGGTTATAAAGCTTTAGGCGATGTTTTTGTTTTTATATTTTTCGGATTAGTAAGTATAATAGGTTGTTATGTCCTTTATGCTAAAAAAATAGATCATGTGGTTTTTTTACCAGCTATAACTGTTGGATTACTAAGTACAGCTGTATTAAACCTTAATAATATGAGAGATATAGCTTCAGATACTAAAGCAAATAAAATTACTTTGGTAGTAAAGTTAGGTAGCAAAAAAGCTAAATTGTATCATAAAACATTAATTATTTTAGCTATTGTGCTTTCTAGTTTATTTGGAATATTGTACTATACATCTCCTTATAATTTAATTTTTGTAATTGCTTATGTTCCTTTATTAATTCATTTAAAAACCGTGCATAGTAATACAGAGTCTAAGTTATTAGATCCTGAATTAAAGAAATTAGCACTAACAACAGTTTTATTAGCTGTTTTAATGGGTACTGGTCATTTATTATAGTTTTTTTGTATATTATATTTTAATCTTTTAATTTCCAATGTTATGAAAATTACTTTTTATGGTCATGCTAGTTTAGGCATTAAAATAGATGATGTTAATATTCTTGTAGATCCTTTTATTTCTGGAAACCCAAAAGCTTCAAACATTAATATAGATTCACTTGAAGCCGACTATATTTTAGTAACACATGCGCATCAAGATCATATTTTAGATGTTGAAGCAATTGCAAAACGAACGAATGCAGTTATTATTTCTAATTATGAAATTGTTACACATTATGGTAGTTTAGGGCTTGAAGGACACCCAATGAATCATGGAGGTACTTGGGATTTTGATTTCGGAACAGTTAAATATGTAAATGCTATTCACACATCATCTTTTCCTGATGGTACATATGGTGGACAACCAGGGGGCTTTGTTATTGAAGGTGAACATAAAAATATTTATATAGCAGGAGATACGGCTTTAACTTTTGACATGAAGCTGATTCCTATGCAAACAAAGCTAGATTTAGCTATTTTACCTATCGGCGATAATTTTACTATGGGAATTGATGATGCTATATTAGCTAGTGATTTTATTGAATGCGATAAAATTTTAGGTTACCATTACGATACTTTTGGATATATTGAAATAGACCATAAAGTCGCAAAAAGAAAATTCTTCGAAAAAAATAAAGATTTAATGCTTTTAGAAATAGGAGAATCTATAGAATTGTAAATGATAAAAGCTTACCATAAAAAATACATTCTCAATTTTAAACAAGCTAGCGGAACATCTCGTGGTGTTTTAAAAACAAAAGAAACGTGGTTTCTTCTTCTCGATTTTAATGGAAAAAAGGGTATAGGCGAATGTGGCTTGTTTAGAGGCTTGTCTGTTGATGATAGACCAGATTACGAAGAAAAGCTAAAATGGACTTGTCAAAATATTAATTTAGGCCTGGAGGTTTTATTAGGTGAATTAATGGAATTCCCAAGTATTCAATTTGGATTAGAAATGGCTTTTAAATCTTTAGAAAGTCAAAATCAATTTGAATTATTTCCTTCGAAATTTACAGATGGAGAAGATTCAATTCCTATCAATGGGCTTATTTGGATGGGTACTGAAGTTTTTATGAAACAACAAATTGTTGAAAAAATTGAAGCAGGTTTTACATGTATTAAAATGAAAATAGGTTCGATAGATTTTCAAACTGAAATTGATCTTATTAAATCGATTAGAAATGAATTCACCTCAAAAGATATTGAATTACGTGTAGATGCTAATGGTGCTTTTTTACCTTCTGAAGCTTTAGAAAAATTAAAAATATTATCTGAATTCGATTTGCATTCTATTGAACAGCCTATAAAACAAGGTCAAATAGAAGCTATGGCAAACTTATGCGAAAAAACACCTTTACCAATCGCTTTAGATGAAGAATTAATAGGCGTTTTTTTTGTAACTAATAAAGAATCATTATTACAAAACATAAGACCACAATATATTATTTTAAAACCCAGTTTAATTGGTGGTTTTAAAGGAAGTAATGAGTGGATAGACATAGCCGAAAAAAATAAAATAGGCTGGTGGATTACAAGTGCTTTAGAAAGTAATGTGGGGCTTAATGCCATTGCACAATATACTTATATAAAACAGCATGATGTACCACAAGGACTTGGTACTGGGAGCTTATTTACTAATAATTTTAAAAGCCCTTTGCAAGTAAAAAAAGGTACATTGCAATACAATAAAAAAAGTGATTGGAAATTTAATTTATAAAGTATGTATATAGCTCAGGCATTTAAAGGCTTGCACGAATGGTGGCGTTATTTAATTGGTTTAGTCATTATATTTTTTTCTTGGCAACTTATTGGAATGATTCCTTTAGGGGTTGGTATAGCTATTAAAGTTATTGGTACTGGTATGGTACCAACTACTATTCCACAAATGAGTGACATTTTGGGGAGTAATTTATTTTTATTTTTAATGTTACTTTCTTTTGCTTTCGGACTGCTTGGTGTGTTTCTGTCTTCAAAAGTAATTCACAAACAATCTATAACAAGTTTAACAACTTCAAGAAAAAAGATAGATTGGAAGCGGTTTTGGTTCATGTTTATAACATGGGGTATTATATCAAGTAGCTTTGTGTTAATTGAATATTATTTGAGTCCAGATAATTATCAAGTAAACTTTAATTTGCAGCCATTTTTAATACTTTGTGTTATAGCGATTGTTTTAATACCATTACAAACAAGTTTTGAAGAATATTTTTTCAGAGGGTATTTAATGCAAGGAATTGGATCTGTATTTAGAAATAAATGGGCGCCTCTTTTAATTACTTCAGTAGGCTTTGGTTTAATGCATATCATGAATCCTGAAGTTGAAAAGTTAGGCTCTGTTATTATGATTTATTATATAGGTACAGGGTTGTTTTTAGGAATCATGACTTTAATGGATGAGGGTTTAGAGCTTTCACTGGGATTTCATGCGGCAAACAATTTATTTACAGCACTTTTAGTAACAGCAGATTGGACGGCGTTTCAAACTCATTCTATTTTAAAAGATATGTCTGATCCATCAGAAATGGGGATTTCTGAAATTTTTGTTCCCGTTTTTGTTATTTTTCCAATTTTACTATTTATTCTTTCCAAAATATATAAATGGAGCAATTGGAAGGATAAATTATTCGGAAAAGTAGTTGAACCATCAAAAGAAAACTATAAATTTATTGACGAAATAGGGAGCGATTTCCAGTAATAAATTATATTTATGATACCAAATTACACTAATGTACATTTAAAATTTAAGCTAGATAATTTAAGTTATAAATATGAAGACCTTATAGAGGTTGCTTATAGTTATGTAAAAGAGGGATTGCCTTATCAACAAGAATTAGGTAATTTTTTGCTCGATTGGCTAGATAATCATGAATATGTAGTAGTAAAAACTTCAGGGTCTACAGGAAAACCTAAAAAAATAAAAATCAAAAAACAAGCTATGGTAAATTCAGCTATAGCTACGGGCGATTTTTTTAAATTAAAACCAGGAGATAAAGTATTGCACTGTTTGCCATCAAATTTTATTGCTGGTAAAATGATGATTGTTAGAGCCATTGTTTTAGGCCTAGAATTAGATATGGTGCAACCATTAGCGCTTCCTCCAATCGATTATGAAAAGGATTATGCTTTTTGTGCGTTCACGCCCATGCAACTTAAAAACTTTGCTAAATATTTGAAGAGTATTAAAACGGTTATTGTTGGAGGCGGACAAGTATCTGAGGCCATTATAGAATCTATAAAAGACAAAAAACCTCATATTTATGAAACTTACGGAATGACCGAAACCGTATCTCATATCGCAGTAAAAAAGTTGAATAATTTTGATGATTCTGAGTTTGAATATAATTCAAGTTTTAACACATTGCCAGATGTTACGATTTCAACCGATGAAAGAGGTTGTTTAGTCATTAATGCGCCATATCTTTCTGACGAAAAAATCGTTACTAATGATTTAGTGAAAATTTATTCTGATACTAGTTTTGAATGGTTAGGACGCTATGATAATGTTATCAATTCTGGAGGTATTAAATTATATCCAGAACAAATAGAAAGAAAACTTAGGAGTAAAATAAAAGAACAGTTTTTTATCACATCAATACCTGATGACACATTAGGGAACAAGTTGATACTAGTTTTAGAGAGTAAATCAAATAATTTAGATACTTCAATATTTGATGACTTAGAAAAATATGAAAAACCAAAAGAAGTATTGGTTATTGATAAATTTATCGAAACTTCTTCAAGAAAGATTCATAGAAAAAAAACGTTGAAAGCTATAAATTTTTAAATAAAATTGTAACGCCGTATCCTTTTTCAATACAAATAGAGAAAAGTATTTATGAATTTCATTAAACGTGTATTATCAACCGTTACAGGAATCTTTTTGTTTCTAATTATCTGTTGTTTAGGGTTAATTGTTTTAGGAGTCTTATTTGGTTCAAATTCAGAAGATCTTGTTCAAGTTAAGAATAATTCTGTTTTAGAATTAAAGTTAGATTTTTCAATAAAAGATTATGCAGGTAAAACGGTTTTCGAAGCGTATCCGTTTTTAAATCATGATGAAAAAAATGGTCTTTTTAATATTATTGATGCTATAAATTACGCAGCTGTAGATGATAAAATTAAAGGCATTTCAATAGATAATAATTTTATTGATGCGGGTATTTCTCAAACAAAAGCATTAAGAAAAGCTTTGATGAATTTTAAAGAATCTGGTAAGTTTATTGTGGCTTACGCCGATATTTATACCCAAAAGGATTACTATTTAAGTTCGGTTGCCGATACTGTTTTTATGAATCCTGCCGGTATGATGGAATTCAAAGGCTTGTCTTCAGAGCAGTTATACTTTAAAAATTTTCAGGAAAAAACCGGATTAAAAATGGAAGTGGTGCGCTTCGGAAAGTATAAAAGTGCCGTTGAGCCTTTCCTTGAAAACGAAATGAGTGAAGCCAACAGGGAGCAGGTAGAAGTGTTTTTGAATTCTATCTGGTCTGAAATTAAATCTGAAATTTCAGAAAGTAGAGGGATTTCAACAGAACAATTAAATATCATTGCCGATAGTTTGTTGGCGCGTAACGCAACGTTGGCTCAGCAAGCCAAATTAATAGATAAGATAGCTTACCATGATGAATATCTTGCAGGCTTGAAAAAGGCGACGGGTACAGAGCCTTCCAAAAAGCAGGAAATGGTATCGATTTTTGATTATGCTGAGTATGCTGCTACAAATATGTTAACGGATTACAGCAAAAATAAAATAGCCGTGATTTATGCTGAAGGAGAAATTATTTACGGAGAAGGCGATGAAGGTGCTGTTGGTCAAGGTGTCATGACAAAATCGCTTCAGGAAGCCAGAAATAACGATAAAATTAAAGCTGTCGTATTACGTATAAATTCACCTGGAGGAAGCGCTTTAGCGAGCGAGTTAATTTGGCGTGAAATAGAATTGACAAAAAAGATAAAGCCAGTTATTGTATCTATGGGTAATGTGGCAGCATCTGGTGGATATTATATAGCTTGTAATGCCGACAAAATTGTTGCTGAACCAACAACCATTACCGGAAGTATTGGTGTGTTTGGAATGTTACCAAACGGAAATGCTTTAGCCACTAATATGGGTATTAACGCTGAGCAGGTATCTACTAATAAAAATTCGGTGACTTACAGTTTCTTTGAACCTTTAAATGATGCGCAACATGATTTTATTAAAGAAGAAATTATAAGTATTTACGAATTGTTTACAGGTCGTGTTGCTGAAGGTCGTGGTATGGAGCAAGATGCCGTTAAGGAAATTGCTCAGGGTCGTGTTTGGACAGGATCAGACGCCTTAAAAATTGGATTGGTAGATGAGTTGGGTGGATTGGATTTAGCGCTTAAATATGCAGCTGAAGCGGCAGGAATTTCTGAATATAATATTAAAGAGTTTCCAATATATAAGAGAGATTTAGACAAAATTTTAAGACAATTTGGATTAGCTGAAGCTAAAGAAGATATTATGAAAGATGAGTTAGGTGAAGAGGCATATAACTTGTTAAAGCAAGTAAAAACTACGACACAACGTAAGGGTATTCAGTTATTATTACCTTATAATGTAGATATTAAATAAGTGTTTTTATGACATCGAGAATAGATGAAGATAATTTCGACATAAAATTAAAAGAGCATTATAAACTTTATGTACTATTGAAAGATTAAATCATTTTCGAAAAGGAATTAAGAAGTAGGGGAGTCAGGTATTACTCAAATATTAACGAACAGCCATCAATTGATGGAGGGATTAGGTATTTTTTTCTTGATTCAGATATGAAAACCGTAGGCCTAGTGTTGATAGAAACAGGAATTGTTGCAACAACGGAATCTCTAATGATTACTGATTTTAGTTTTCAAAGGAATATCAGTAAAATGTTGATTTTAGTAATGGGTGTATTTTTTGGACTAATAATTCTTGTTGTAATAATTGGAAAAATAATAGGTTGAAAAAGATAAAAACATAATAAAAAAAAGAGCGACCATTTGGTCGCTCTTTTTTTATTGTTGCATTTTAAAGTAATAATCTAAAGAGTGTTTTCCCGAACCGTAGAACAGGAAAAATATACACACTACAAACGTAATAAGTGCAAGAATTAAATTTCCGGAATGCATTTCTCCAACAAAATTAATGAGTATAGCACCTATTAAAATAGGTAATTGTCCAATAATTGCCCAGCGGGTAAGTAAACCAAAAGCAATCAGCATGCCACCTATAAAATGAGCAGGTGCCACATAGTGTATGGTAACCATACCTCCAGCCCAGTTTTGCATAGGTTTAAAAAGTTCAACTAGCATCATACTGTCAGATATAAAACTAATGCCTTTAATAAATAGAAAGACTCCAAGGGCAACACGTAATATATCCAAAGGCAAATAAGTATGCGCGTTGGCCCACTTATTAAGTGTTTTTATTGTATCCATAATTAAAAGTTGTTTATTTTCAATCAATAAGATACAAAAAATAAAGCACAAAAGCCAATTATACTTGTATCACTCCAAGGTTAAAAGGTTTCTCAATAGGAGCGTGGTTAGCAGCTTCAATGCCCATACTTATCCACGTTCTGGTATCTAATGGGTCAATAATTGCATCAGTCCAAATTCTAGCAGCGGCGTAATACGGCGATACTTGATTATCGTATCTGTTTTTAATTTTATTATATAATTCAGCTTCTTTTTCAGGTGTAATTTCTTCACCATTTTTTAATAAAGAAGCTTTTTCAATTTGTAATAATACTTTAGCGGCAGAGTTTCCGCTCATAACAGCAAGTTCTGCACTTGGCCAAGCAACAATCAACCTTGGGTCGTATGCTTTTCCACACATAGCATAATTACCTGCTCCATAGCTATTTCCAATAATGATTGTAAATTTTGGCACTACCGAATTACTAACCGCATTCACCATTTTAGCGCCATCTTTAATAATGCCACCATGTTCGCTTTTACTGCCTACCATAAAGCCCGTTACATCTTGTAAAAACACTAACGGAATTTTCTTTTGGTTGCAATTGGCAATAAACCGAGTGGCTTTATCGGCGCTATCATTATAAATTACACCACCAAATTGCATTTCGCCTTTTTTTGTTTTTACGAGTTTACGTTGGTTAGCTACAATACCAACTGCCCAACCATCAATTCTAGCGTAACAGGTAATAATGGTTTGTCCGTAACCTGCTTTATATTCATCATATTCAGAGTTATCAACTAAACGTTTAATAATCTCATACATATCATATTGGTCTGCTCTAGACTTTGGAATAATGCCGTAAATATCTTGTGGGTTTTCTAAAGGTTTTTTAGCATCCGTTCTATTAAAACCGGCTTTATCGTAATCGCCTATTTTATCAATAATATTCTTAATAGTATCTAAAGCATCTTTATCATCTTTAGCTTTATAATCTGTAACTCCAGAAATCTCACAATGTGTAGTTGCGCCTCCTAAAGTTTCATTATCAATAGTTTCACCAATAGCAGCTTTTACTAGGTAACTCCCTGCTAAGAAAATACTTCCTGTTTTGTCAACAATTAAAGCTTCATCGCTCATAATAGGGAGGTAGGCACCTCCAGCAACACAGCTCCCCATAACAGCAGCTATTTGAGTAATTCCCATACTACTCATAATGGCGTTGTTTCTAAATATACGTCCGAAATGTTCTTTATCTGGGAAAATCTCATCTTGCAATGGTAAATACACGCCCGCAGAATCTACCAAGTAAATAATTGGGAGTTTATTTTCAATAGCGATTTCTTGAGCTCTTAAATTCTTTTTCCCAGTAATAGGAAACCATGCACCTGCTTTAACGGTGGCATCGTTTGCTACCACAATACATTGTTTCCCTTTTATATAGCCAATTTTTATAACCACACCACCCGAAGGGCAACCACCATGTTCTTTATACATATCGCCACCTGCAAAAGCAGCAACTTCTATAGATTTTGCTTTTGCATCTAACAGATAATCAATACGCTCCCTAGCGGTCATTTTTCCTTTACTATGTAACTTTTCAATACGGCTTTTTCCGCCACCTAAACTCACTTTTGCTAGTCTCTTATTAAGTTCAGAAATAAAAAGCTTATTATGATCTTCATTCTTATTGAAGTTGATGTCCATGTAATAATAGTTTGTGGCTAAAATACAAAAGTTTCAAATTAAACTTAATGCTAATGTTAATATTGTATTAAAATATATTCCTTAGAAATAGTTTCCTTGGAAACTAAAATTATTTATTGTATCTTTGATAAAGAATTAAGATATAAAATATAGTTATGAAAAAAATAATAGCCTTTGCGGGAAGTAATAGTAAGCAATCCATTAACAAACAGTTAGTAACCTACGCAGCAAGTCTGGTGGAAGGGGCTGATGTAAACGTATTGGATTTAAATGATTTCGAATTACCGTTATATGGAATAGATTATGAAAACGAACATGGTATTCCTGAAAACGCCTATAAATTTATAGAGTTTATTAAAAATTCGGATGGTATTCTATTGTCATTAGCTGAGCATAACGGTGCGTATACAACAGTATTTAAAAACTTGTTTGACTGGATGTCTAGAATTGAAGGTAAAACATTTTTCGATAAACCAATGTTGTTAATGGCGACGTCACCAGGAGGTCGAGGAGGTGCATCAGTGTTAGATTTAGCAAAGAGTAGATTTCCATGGCATGATGCAGACATTATAGAGATATTTTCTTTACCATTTTTTGATGACAACTTTTCTAATGGTAAAATAGTAAACAAAGATTTAGATGATCAATTGAAAAATGCTGTTCAACAATTTCAAACAAAGTTTGAGGTAGAAACGATTTAGTTTAAGATATAATTCAATTAGGTTATGGGCGATTTAGCGAAAGAGATCAACTCGAAGTTTGCCACCAATAAACAAAAGGCATTGGTGAATATTATGTATACCGGGAATTGGATTTCGAGTTGTCAAAATGAGTTTTTCAAATCTTATAGTATTTCACCACAACAGTATAATATTCTTCGGATTTTAAGAGGCGCTGGTGAACCTTTAAATGTGCAGGTGATTAAAGACCGTATGATTGAACGTGCGCCTAATGCAACAAGATTGATGGATAAGCTATGTGCTAAAGAATTTATAGAACGTTTGCCATGTACACATGACAGACGCGTGGTTAAAATAGCTATAACCGAAAAGGGACTGAAACTTTTAGATTCAGTACCAGACGATTTTAATAAACATTTAATTAAGAATCTTACTGAGGAGGAAGCAGAGCTATTAAGTAATCTGTTAGATAAGATGAGATAAAAAGAAAGAAAAATGAAAACAATAGTTCACAAATCAGATAGTAGGGGTTTTGCAAACCACGGATGGTTACAGGCGAATCATTCCTTTAGTTTTGCCAGTTATCACAATCCTGAAAAAGTGCATTTTGGTGCGTTACGCGTATTGAATGATGATATGATTGCCCCAAAGATGGGGTTTGGTACGCATCCACATGATAATATGGAAATCATTACTATTCCGTTAAAAGGTGTGTTGAAACATCGAGATTCTATGCATAACGAATGGCAGGCGGTATTACCAGGAGAAGTTCAGGTGATGTCAGCAGGAACAGGGGTGCAGCATTCAGAAATTAACGGATCTGCCGAAGAACATTTAGGCTTATTTCAAATATGGGTATTCCCAGATAAACAAAATGTAGCACCACGTTACGGTCAAAAAGTGTTTGACGCTGAAGAAAGAAAAAACAAGCTTCAAACTCTCGTAACTTCAATAGATGAAGATCACGAAGGCAGTTTGAAAATTCATCAGGATGCGGTATTGTCCCGAATTGATTTAGATAAAGGTCAAACCTTTAATTATAAACTAAAAAGTGATAAGCATGGTGTTTATGTGATGAATATATTTGGAGAGTTTCTTGTGGATGAAAAGACATTAGAAACCAGAGACGCAATAGGTGTTTCTGAAACTTCCGATTTCAATATTGAAACAAAAGAAGACTCCAGTATTTTATTTATAGAAGTACCTATGGAATTTTAAAAGTGTTTATTAATAGCAAAAAGCCCGGCCATTTTGGTCGGGCTTTTTTTATGAAATATGCATAACTACCCTATGAATAGCATGCTTCTAAGGCTTTTTTTCGTTTGGTTTGTTTTTGGCGTAATGCCATAATTATTAATGCAATAAAAATTCCTGTCCCCGCCATAACAGCACCAACCCAGTCGGCTGCCGTATAGCCAAAGCCCATAGCAATTGGTAGCCCTGCAAAATAAGCACCAGAAGCATTTCCTATATTAAAGGCACTTTGGTTAAGTGATGAACCTAAGGTTTCAGAACCTTTTGAAGCGTTAATAATCGCCACTTGAATAGGAGTGGAGATACAAAAGGTGATAGTACCTATTAAGAAGGTCATAACTAAAACAAGAGTTTTATCATGAGCTAAATAAGTGTTAAGAGCCAAGGCACTAACCATAAGAACTAAAGTGATGATAATGGCTTGCATAGGTCCGAATTTCTCCGACATTTTTGCTCCTATAAAATTACCAATAACCATACCTAATCCTGCAAGAATCATGGCTAGAGAAATCATTTCGTCTGGGTGTCCGGCAACTTCGGTAATTAACGGCGCGATATAGCTATACCAGGCGAAGAATCCTCCTGTTCCAATAGTGGTTAATAGAATGATCAACCAAAGTTCTAGACGTTTAAATATTTTAAACTCACTAACGAAACTGTTTTCTGAGGATTGTTTTAACACTGGCATCCATAGTTTTACACTAGTAACTGCTAATATTCCAACGACACCTACCATTAAGAATGAGATGTTCCAGTTAAAATGTTTTCCTAAATAAGTACCTAACGGTACACCTAAAAGGTTGGCAATCGTTAAACCACTAAACATAATAGCTATACCCTGAGCTTCTTTTCCTGATTTCGATAATTTCCCAGCAACTACTGCTCCAATTCCAAAAAAGGCGCCATGTGGTAAACCAGATAAAAATCTTAAAATTAAGAACGAGGTATAACCTGTAGCAAAAGCAGATAGCGTGTTAAACACCGTAAACCAAAGCATTAAACCTAATAGCACTTTGTTTGCTGGCCATTTGCTGCCTAAACCCGTTAGTAAAGGCGCCCCAATAACCACACCAAGTGCGTAGGCCGATATAAAATGTCCCGCCTGCGGGATACTAATAGAAAAAGCAGAGGCAACATCGGGTAAAATACCCATGATGACAAACTCTGTAAGCCCGATTCCAAATCCGCCAATGGCTAAAGACAGTAAGGATTTATTCATAAAAATAATGGTTTTATAATTTGTTTCAGGTGAAAACCAAATGACAAAAGTAGTAGTAATTACCAGTGTTGTGACATTATAAATGGTGAATAAAATGTTAATTAAGAAGTTTTGAATATAATTCCTAATTTATTCATTTTAATTAATTATTTTCCTAGGAAAATTAATTAATCTACAACAAAATAGTTTCCAGGGAAAAAATGTAATATGATAGACTTTTTGCTTTAATAATGAATTAGAAAAAATAGACGGGATATAGATATAAGTTAACATAGAAATAATATTATTTTATATGTTTTCCATTTCCTGTTAAAAGTGCGATATTTGTCCTTTAAATTTTGCGCAAAGGGTTGAAGCGGCATTTTTTTAAATTATGTATTAAAAGATGTCATGTATAACCTAACCTTGTTGAGAAACAAGGATGCGCCCTAAGACTAAAATAAATTAATTATGGCAATGAATAAAAATACCGTGTTATCATGGGCAACTTGGATTATGATTTTTGTAGGTTTAAGTTTAATCGCACTTGGTGCCTTTAGGTATGATGATGTAGCAGGCTGGGGTTTTGCTGCTGTAGGAGTAGGTTTTTTTGCTAATGCATGGGTATTTAACGCATTAAAAGGTAGAGTATAATGAGTGATGATAAGAAAGTGATTTTTTCAATGTCTGGTTTAACCAAGACATTTCAAGGTGCAAATACACCTGTTTTAAAAAATATTTATCTGAGTTTCTTTTATGGAGCTAAAATTGGAATTTTAGGTCTTAATGGTTCTGGAAAATCGACTTTGCTTAAAATTATAGCAGGAGTTGATAAGAATTTTCAAGGTGATGTTACTTTTCTACAAGACTATTCGGTTGGGTATTTAGAGCAAGAGCCTAAACTTGATGATGATAAAACGGTTATCGAGGTTGTAAGAGAAGGAGCAGCTGAAACGGTTGCAATTCTTGATGAATACAATAAAATAAACGACATGTTTGGTTTAGAAGAGGTGTATTCTGATGCTGATAAGATGGAAAAACTGATGAACCGTCAAGCAGAACTTCAAGATCAAATAGATGCCGCTGGTGCTTGGGAATTAGATACGAAACTAGAAATAGCCATGGATGCACTTCGTACGCCAGATGGTGATAAAAAAATAGGCGTATTATCTGGTGGTGAAAAACGTAGAGTGGCTTTATGTCGTTTGCTTTTACAAGAACCCGATGTGTTGTTGCTCGATGAACCTACCAACCACTTAGATGCAGAATCTGTACATTGGTTAGAGCACCATTTAGCGCAGTATAAAGGTACTGTAATAGCGGTAACTCACGATAGATACTTTTTAGATAATGTTGCAGGTTGGATTTTAGAACTAGATAGAGGAGAAGGTATTCCTTGGAAAGGAAACTATTCGTCTTGGTTAGATCAAAAATCTAAGCGAATGGCTCAAGAAAGCAAAACAGCTTCTAAACGTCAAAAAACATTAGAACGCGAGTTAGAATGGGTACGTCAAGGAGCTAAAGGGCGTCAAACCAAACAAAAGGCACGTTTAAATAGTTACGATAGGTTAATGAGTCAAGATCAAAAACAACTTGACGAAAAACTTGAGATATACATTCCTAATGGACCTCGTTTAGGAACTAATGTTATTGATACTATAGGTGTTGCAAAAGGCTATGATGACAAATTACTTTATGATGACTTAAATTTTAGCTTACCTCAAGCGGGAATAGTTGGTGTTATTGGACCAAATGGCGCAGGTAAAACGACTATTTTCAGAATGATAATGGGTGAAGAAACTCCAGATAAAGGTGAGTTTAAAGTTGGTGAAACAGCTAAATTAGCCTATGTAGATCAAAAACATTCAAATATAGATCCAGAGAAAACCATTTGGCAAAACTTTAGTGATGAGCAAGAATTGATTTTAATGGGCGGAAAAGAAGTTAATTCTCGTGCCTATTTAAGTCGTTTTAACTTTTCTGGAGGCGAACAAAATAAAAAGGTGAAATTGCTTTCAGGTGGAGAACGTAATCGTCTGCATTTAGCAATGACTTTAAAAGAAGAAGGCAATGTGTTACTTTTAGATGAACCTACAAATGACCTTGATGTGAACACATTACGTGCATTAGAGGAAGGTTTAGAAAACTTTGCTGGTTGTGCTGTAGTAATATCGCATGATAGATGGTTTTTAGATAGAATTTGTACACATATTTTAGCCTTTGAAGGTGATTCTCAAGTGTATTTCTTTGAAGGTTCTTTTTCTGATTATGAAGAAAACAAAAAGAAACGTCTTGGTGGAGATTTAATGCCAAAACGAATTAAATATAAGAAGTTGGTTCGATAATATATTTCAAATTTGGACACAAAAAAAGCCTGCATTTGCAGGCTTTTTTTTGTTCATATATTTTAATTACCGCCATACATATGGCCATCAGTAAAATCTTTGTATTCTTCTTTTTCTTTTGCCATTTTTTCGCTTATTTCTTCAAGACGTTTGTTTTCTTTTTTTAATTTATAAGATTTTCTAATTCCTAAAACCAAAATAATAGCAAAAAAGGCAGTTACTATACTTAACATAGTTACAATAGTAGCTTGATCGATTAGTAATATAGATAAAGGGTAAGCAGTAAATAGCATAATTAATGCATTAATAGGATTAATAACTAATCAAATATAGCATATTTTAATCATTGCACAATCAATAAGAAAATTATTATGTCTTACTTTAATCACATCATTATCTTACAATAAATCAAAGTATTTAATTAAATTGTAACATTTCAACAGATTGATATACCAATAGATTAAACATTAGTAGTTGAAGAATTATTATTTAAAAAGTAAATATTTATTTACTTTTAGAAATGATATTTTTTAACGAAATTGCTTACCATAAAATAAGTTCAACTTTAAATAACGCGTATCAACATGTCCGATGATTTTGATTTATTAGAAACCTCTTCAAATGAAAAAACCGAAAAAGTAGATGTTAATTGGGGCAAAGCCATAGACACTATGAAATCTAAATTGTCTCAAGAAGACGATCCTGAAGTCCGCCAAAAAATATTGAATGCTACTTTAGATGATGTAGTACATATGGCAGAAAAGGATAGAACTTCACTTTTAGATGCTATTAAAGATTTAACCGATTATCAAGATGAAGTCGGTATTATGTTTGAGAAATTCTCATCACTTAATGCTACAGAGCAAAAAGTAATAGATGATGCTCAAAAAGCTTTAGAACGTGCTAGAATAGAGTTGGAAGATGCTGAAGAAAAACCAGATACTTGGTGGAATAACCTTTGGGGACGTAAAAGTAAAATAAAAAAAGAGCAAGAAGAATATAAAGTTGCTGAGAAAGTACGAGCAGGAGCCGATAATAAAGCAAAAGCCATGTTTCAAGAACGTATTGAAAGTGCCGATGTGCAAACGCTTTTAAGTGAATTGTCGTATAAGAGTCAAGCGGCTGTTACACGATTAAAAAATCGTGAAGTAGAGATAAAAGAAGTAGAAGAAAAATTAAAAGATGCTATTGTTGAAGCTTCTAAAAATCACACAAAAGCTTTAGAAAAGAAGAAAGAAGTTGAAGCGAAGCTTGAAGAACAATATGCGTTATTAAAACAAGCACGCCAAGAGTTAGAAGATATTGCAGATAAACAATCTACCGAATATTCTGAAGCCATTGGTAAAATGACCGCTTTAGAGCAAAAAGTAGAAGAGCTTGAAGGTCTTAAAAATGCTTATACAACTTTGGCTGCTAGTAAAGATAGCTTTGTACACAAGCACAATTTAACTATTAAAGTGTTAACGTCTTTACGTAGCAACTTACAAACACATCGTGCTAAGTTAAAAAGTGATACCGAAGAACGCTTGAAATATTACGATGGTTATGTTGTGGCTTTAAAAGCCAGAACCGATCAAGAATTTGCCGCCATTCTAGAGCATTTAGGAGTTAAAACCGACGAGCATATTGGGGAAACCTTAGCATCTATGCATACAGCTAGTGCTAAAGCACGTCAAGATATGATGGATAATATTCCTGTTCACGAAAAAGTGATGCAAGGTGTTTATAGTAGTTATGCTGAAGCTTTACAAGAAATTCGTGCAAAAGATGGAGCAATTCAAAAGAATTTTGCTGAGCGTTATGGCATCGATATGAAAGAAATTTTTGAAGATTACTATAAAGCAGATGGAAATGTACCTTCTGGAGATGATGGTGAGCCTGCAGGAAAACCAAAACCTGAAGCTAATGACGAAGATTTATTGTCTTAAAATAATAGTAAATAAAACGTTAAGTTTAATAGTATTTCTGTTTTGCGTTAAGGATTGAGGCATTTGTTGAAGCTCCTCGAAGAGAGCGACTGCCGAAAGCCTGACCTGAAAGGTAACGCCCAAATTAATTAAAGATAAAAACATTAGTGTATTCGTGGCTAAACAGCATACTGGATACTGCAAATGAATACTGAATACATGTCCATAAACAGCATTGTAACACCTTTAGATTCTGCCATACTCGATTCCAAAGAGCATTATGTTTTTTATCATGAAATGATAGATTTTGCTTTTAAAGAATTGATTGTTACTGTACAAAGAGAACAACTTTGTAACGGGCAAGAAGTGTTATTATTTAAACAATATTGCGATTTGCTTTTGTATTCTATTGAAGCCATGCGTATTAAATATATGTATGATGAAGAGGATAATATGAAAGTTGATTTAACCGAATCTGGATTTCCTAATTATTTAGAATTTAGATACTTATTTAACGATTTAGAATTGCGTGATGAGTATTTAGGTAAATTGACGCCCATTGCGACATTAAAAGAAGAATTTTTAGAAACTTTAATGCATAAAAAACAGCCTATTAAAAAAAGTAAGTTGTTTCAAGCGTCTTCTATTGTGTATTATTCTTCGGTAAAAAAGGAATATATATTTAACCGATTTGTTCAGGGTAAAATTTTGAATGCACCAAAAGATTCTGATGCAGATTTTATGACAAGTTGGAGTTTTTATGATGTATCGCATAACCGACCATTTATTTGTTTTATGTATTTTAATTATGACGGAAATCGTATAAATGATTATAAAGATGAAATTTATGAAGTCTTAAAAACCACGTCTGATAGAGAAATGAGTTTAGATACCATGGCTTATACAATTGATAAACGATTGCCAAAAGTATCACCCAAATTCATAAAGCGAATTGATTTAGGTCCCATGCATAATGTGTTTGCTAAAGATGAAAATGTAATAACACATGCTATTTTGCAAAGTATTGGAAAAAAAGAAATTCAGTTAGAGTCGTATGCCATTTCCTTAAGAATAGATGAGGTAAAGTCGGGGAGTGAATTTAAAGAAGGCAGTTTTTTTAATAAGCAAACCCTTCAGAAATGGGACGATGTGTTTAAGCAAAAATATGTGTTTGCTCCGCATAGAATTATACAATTATTATATAATAAAACACCAGAGATTATGAATGGGTTAGCAAAAGGGCCTATTGAAATTGCAGGATTAAAAATAGATTTAAAGAGGTGAAACAGTAGCAGTAGTCATTACTGTAAACTGCAAACTTAATACTGAAGACTAATAATGGAACACAACTCAACATTCCCAATAAAATTAAGCGAACTTGATATGCTTCGTGATGAAGCAGCGTCTTATTTAAAAAGCATACAATGGGAGCAAGGATCTCGTGCTAAGAATAAAGATAAGGACGCTAAAAACGAATCTATTTTATTGTATTTATCACGTGCTAATAATGGTAGTTCTACTGAAGTAACATCGGTTTCAAAAACCATTTTGGCTTTAAAAAAGCGCTTATTACCAGATTCGGTGGCCATTCCTATTTATTTAAATCAGACGCTTTATGCCGTTCAGGAAGGTATTACTTTAGGTATTTGGATAAAAGATAGTTATTATGATGCTTCAGGATTATCCGGTTTAAACGAAAATAAATCCGCATTAGATACCAACGGAAAGCGCGAGTTTGAAAGTAAAATGCATACAGCGACAGCCTTTATGTTATTTGCAGCTTCGTATAAAATTTTAAACGATTTAAAACCACATGCATCAGATGATTTATCTGTAATGAAGCAAAAATTTGCAGGCATTCCAGAGGTATCATTAATGACGCCTTTAAAAGGGTTGTCATGTAGTTTGTTTTATTATGATAAATATTTAGGGCACCCAGAAATTGTAAAGTCTGATAAAGATGTTATTGATTTTACGGTGGTTTATTTTGAAGCTTTAATAGATGAAATTCAGTTACGTAAAAGTTCTTTAGAATATACAACCAGTATTGAAGACAGAACTTATAAACTTGAAAAGTCTGAGTTTGCAATATCAGGTTGGAATAACGTATTTTCCGGTTCGGCTAAAAGCATAGAATTTAATAAAATTAAGTTTGAGCAAATTGTAGGTAATCGAGATGCAAAGCATTTTGCACGGCGTTTAACCGAACGTATGTTGAGTTACGATTTTACAGCAAAAAAAAATCCCTTTCAAGAGCTTGGTGGTTTTATGCCTGTATTTATGGGTTATGGCATTCCAGGAACAGGAAAAAGTATGCTTATTGCTGCTATTGCAACCAGATTGAAAGAGCATTGTGATACATTAGATATTCCGTTTTTGTTTCATCCCATGCCAGATACTTTAATAAGTACGTTTCAAGGTGGTTCTGCCGAAAAAATGGTGGAGTGGATGAAACCTTTACAAGATCCTACCAAACTTATTTTTGCGCCAATTGATGATGCCGAAAATAATTTGCAAGAACGTACTGCCCAAGGTGTTTCGGCTGGTGTTAAAGAAGTTATAGGTGTGTTTTTAAGATATACAGAAGGTGCTTATGCCGTAAATTACGGTAATAGTTCTATCGGTTTATTTACCAATCTTCCAGAAATGTTAGATAAGGCAGTCATTTCTCGTGTGCAAGGACGTTTTAAAATTGATGGCGCACGAACAGAACATGATTTTTTAGACCAAGATCATTTATGGTGGCGTAAACTAGATGAAACGATGCCTGATTTTGTAAACATGCAAGGACCAGAAAACTATGCTTATTTACAAGATCAAGGTTTGGCTAAAAACATGGGTGAAATCTTAAATGTGAGTAATAAACCAAGCGAAGAACGTGTTCATGATATTTATGATCGGGTAGAAAAACAGTTTAAATCGAATCAGCATTTGTTTTATGCCAACTTATATAAGGAGATGCAAAAGGCGTTTCCATTCTTTTCATCACGCGATGTTAGAAATATTCAAAGCACGGTGTCATTACGTTTAACAGATTTTGATTTGGAAGAAGATTGGTTTGAAAACCCAGAAATATATTTCAAACAAGATTATGATAAGAAGTTTAATATGCTTCAAGAATTGATGCGTGCTAATATGAAAGGATTGAATTTTTCTGAAATTCGTCGTCAAGAAGTGGTGCGTTATTTAGATAATGTGGCTACAATATCAGATACCGATTTTAAACGAAAAGTAGATGCAAGAGTCAATCAATTAAATATAGAAACTGAAGCAAGACAAACGTTTGAAAGACGATAATAATGATGTCTAAATTTAAATATTCATTAACCGTTTTAAATTCTTCTGTAATTACAGGATATTTGTTTTTACTGGTATATGGTATTATGAAATGGGATGAAGTGTCAAAAGGAGATGGTTATGGTATTGTTGCCTTAGCTTTGGTTTTCGCATTAATTTCATCAGCCTTATTCATAGATTTTATTCTTCAATTAATTTTTCGAAAAAAGATAATTTTGAATATCATAGGCACTTTATTTATTCCAATTTATTTATACATCATTATTTTAAATTCTTGAAAAGAAAAAAAGTATTACACATTAAAAACTGATAAAAGGAAAATAATAGAATATGAGTGATAATCGCATTAAAAATATTGAAAGTACTTTACTTTCAGACAATTATTATATACTTAAAAAGTTACGTTTTGATTATTTAATGCGTAATGGTAAATGGGTAAACCAGATGCGAGAAGTGTATGATAGAGGTGATGGTGCGGGTATTTTGCTTTACAATAAAGAAAAGCAAACTGTTATTTTAACGAAACAGTTTAGAATGCCAACCTATCAAAATGATAATGAAAATGGTTTTTTAGTTGAAATTGCTGCTGGAATGTTAGATAAAGATAATCCAGAAGCCTGTATTATTAGAGAAACGGAAGAAGAGGTTGGATATCGATTAAAAGAAGTTAAAAAAGTATATGAAGCTTATTCATCACCAGGAGTTATGACAGAAAAAATGCATTTTTTTGTTGGTGAATACACCGATGATATGAAGGTTAGTGATGGAGGCGGATTAGATACCGAACACGAAGATATTGAAGTATTAGAACTCCCTTTTGAAAAAGCGGTTACAATGCTTAATAATGGAGATATTCAAGATACTAGAACCATTGTGTTGTTGCAATATGCGATGATTCATAAGTTGCTAGGAGATTAATTATTTCTCAGAGAAACATGGAGTTTTCGCAGAGTTTCTCAGAGAGAAAATTTAGAAAAATAGATTTAGTGAAATTAAATGAGCTGTAAAGAAAATCACAGAAAATATATAACCATAGTGAAACTTTGTGTTTCTCTGTGAATCTCAGTGTTACAATAGAAATGGACAAACTAAAAGCATCCAATTTATACAGAAGTGAACTTATTCCTGTAAGCGGAAAACTTGTTGAACGTTATAACAAGTGCTTAGTGAAACTCGGTTTTACAGAAACAAAACTACAATCGTTTTCTATTGATGGAATAGGTTGGAGTCCTGAAATTGCTAAAGAAAAGGAAGAACCTCATTATTTAAATAATGGAGAAGCAAATCCTTGTGGAATTATTATTTCACCATTACAAAAAGGGAAACCTGTGTATTTACCTTTTCATACGTTTGATAGAGATATCATGAAATTTGTTTTTAAAGTTCATGAAGAAAAGATAAAAGATATTACACGCGATTGTGCTATCTGTCTGGATTTCGATCAAGGTATTGATGCTTTTTACGAGCCTTTAGATGTTTTAAAGTATAATAAGGTTACAATTCATTTCCATTTAATAAATGATTTAGTCAATATTCAAAAGGAGCAATTAGAACTGATTGATATTTTTAATAGAAATAATAATTTTATTGATGAAACGATACATGAGCAATTATTAAATTCTGCGAAAGCATATGGCGATTTACGTCATAGAGATTTAGAATTGCATGAACTTCAGTACACTACTGATTCTTTTTATACTAGAGGCTTTGGAGGTGTTTATGTGTTGCGAGACTTTATAACACCTATCGTTGTTTTCGAAGATGAAACATGGTATAAGGAAGCTATAAAAAACACCAATTATGATGTGTTGATTTATCATATTGAGCAACCAGAACTCATGGATAAATTACGCGACCACGTTATTATTGAGTATGATTTAGAAACTGTTGTTAAGACAAATAGATACGATCGCATCAAGAAATTTGAAATGTCTCTATATTTGAAAAAGACACAACACCCTATAAAAGACATTCTAAACGATCCTATTTTGTATAAAAGTTACTTAAATAAATTAGATATAGAATCGCGTAAAAAGGTAATGAGTGTAGAACGTTATCTTGAAAAAATAGAGACAAGTAATGAATTTAAAATAGCCGATATAGTCGATTTAAAACTTTTTCAAGCCTTGCATCAGCCACATTCATCGTTAGAAGCTAAGCATCAAGATTTAATATGGATGTTATTAGTTAACATATCATCAAAAGATGTATTGTTCTGGTATTGGTATCATAAAGAAGCATTTTATAACAGTTTTAAAACATGGGACGAATCTTTAAAAGATTGGGCTATTGAAACCATTAGTAACAATATTTAAAATTTATAGACTAACTTAATATAAAGTAATTAATAAATTCCTTCCCTTTTTAAGGGAAAGTGGATTTAATTTGATAAAAGAATTAAAGACGGAAGGGTTTAATAACCACCTCGTCTTCCGATTTTAAGAAATCGAAAGCCACTCCTCCATAAAAAAGGAGGAGAATAAATAAAATAGACAAGCTTATGGGACTAGAATTAGTGATTTTTATTGTAGCCATATTATTTGGAATCTTTTTATACTGGAGAGAATCTAATGGTAATGGTGCATATCGATTTTTGAATAAATTAGTTAATAGTAAGGAACTACAAATGACAGCTGACAACCC
This sequence comes from Flavobacteriaceae bacterium HL-DH10, assembly GCA_031826515.1. Lineage (NCBI taxonomy): Bacteria > Pseudomonadati > Bacteroidota > Flavobacteriia > Flavobacteriales > Flavobacteriaceae > Thalassobellus > Thalassobellus suaedae. Next base: position 3,531,488 of record CP134536.1, read on the forward strand.
AAAAGGTTTTGTTTTTAAACAAGCCTTTTTACCCAGACTAGTTTTTGTTGTAAGTTTTGTTTTAGTCTTTGCTTTGATTTTAGAATTTTTAACACCAGTTTCTGTATTCGGAAGTTATAATGGTATTTCGGCATTTTCTTCATTTGCCGTTGGAACACTTATAGGTACTTATATTGCTAATTTTGTAATTAGGTCTTCTAAAGTTATTGAAGAAAAAAGTGATTCTTTAGAAGATATAGTACACGATACTATAGAAAAAGGAAAAGATTTTATTGAGGATTTAAAAACTAAAGACGCAGAAGTGATTGAAGAACCAAAAGAAGCCCCAAAGAAGGAAGAAAAGAGTGCCAGAGAACGGTTGAAAGATAAAGGGCTTTTGTAAAGTCTACAGTGGCAGTCAACAGTATTCAGTTTAAAATATTAGTGAATTCTTGGTAAAAAAAGTATAAAATGATTAAAAACTATTGGAATAAAGGAAAAAAACAAAAAAGAATAACAGTCATTGTTTTGTTGATTTTGCTTATCGTATTATTTGTAATGCGAGACGATTATCAACCTGGTTTGTTATTTGTTAGAAAGTTTGTTTTTATCATTCTATTAAGTGGAACGGTGTTGTTTTTTGGTTTACGAAAATTTAGAAAATCATCTAATACAGGTAGTAGACTAGGTGTTCTTGCATTATTGGCGGTTTTTTTCGGAATTCTATATGCTGTAGGATGGCACTTTAAAATGTACGATTATATGAAAACATATAACGTTTTTAATAATTTGAATAAGGTTGAAATAAACGAATTACCATTAACACAAAACGAACGTATCCAGCCATTACGTAATGTGTTTTCTATGGCAAATGAAAGTGTAGGCGAAACCAAAGACGTATCGTTACCTCACTTGGTGAGAATTGAAAATGAAAATAAATGGACTATGGCCATTCAACCTACCGAGAAATACATGTGGCAAGGTATGACCGATAATACCGAAGAGGTTTTTGCAGTATCTAGTACCACACCTTTTCCAAGATTTTCTAGTGAAAATAGAATCCCAGTAACTTTTTCTATAGGTGAATCTTTAAAGTTTAGTCGGAATACATATAATGCCGTAGTACAGCGTTTTAATCCTTGGATGTTATTTAATTACGAACCGAGTGATACCTTTTACATGAAGAATGATACAGGACAGTGGGTAGAAGTTGTTAGCTTAATTAAATGGAAAGGTTTTTTGTTTCCATATCCTACTTTTGGTGGTGTTATGGTGATAGAAAACGGAGAACATGATTTTAACGATTATCTAGAACGTATTTTAATTGGTATGGGAACTTTCATTAGTCCTGAAGAGATGAAAAATCATCCGTATTTAACGCGTCAGAATACCTTGTCTGAAAAAGTATCACGATTGCAAGCCGAATCGTTAAAATTTATTGGAGGATTTTCAGATCCGTTGCCTTGGAATATGGAAACAGCGGTTAAAATCCCGAATTTACCAGACGACCAAAACCAACAACCTTTTGTAACAGATTTTGATTTTTCAGACACTAATACAGATGCTTATAGTGGTCTATATCATTGGTTCGGATTAGAACCAGTAGGTGATGAGCGTACCAGTTTAACCTATAGTGTTTTTATACCTTCAGATGGTACAGATAAATTATATTATTACGATCATGCCTCGAAAAAACAAGGGTATGCAGGAGTTTCGGCAATGCCTTTAAAAGTAATTGAATCACGTAAAGAATTTGACTGGAGTGTTAACAAGCCTGTTGAGTTTAGGCCTTATATAAAAAATATAGCAGGACGAAAACGTATGTTCTTTTTAGGTACTATTTCGGCAATTCGTGAAGGTTCAGATAATTTTGATGGGTCTGCAACACCAGATTTAGCACTTATTGATAGTGAATATCGCGATGTGGTTTGGATTGATGTAAAGCACCCAAGTCAATGGGATAAAACGGTTTACGACCAACTTAATGAGGCTTGGCGTTCTAGTGAAGGAATTGGTTATTATTTTGTTGAAGAAACAAAAGAAATTGATTTACCTGAAACTTTAAAAGATTCTGTTAGCATAATGCCTGTTATAGATGAAAAAATAGAAACCATTGACCGTTTACAAAAACAGATTGATTCTTTGAAGGCTAGTGGGAATTAGTAAACTTGAATAATTTCGACGACAGGAGAAATCTCATCAATACTCATCAATCATTTGTAATGTGATATCTCACTTTGTTCGACATGACAATACCATTAAAACACCAACTCTATCATGATATTGCAACGTTCTGCATAAAAAAGGGAGTGTAACCAACTCTATTTGTAAAACGTTTTTTCAAAAGGAATAATACTAATTGTCCTGTGCTTTAATAAAATCGGTGATTAAATAAGTAATCAATTTTCCAACCTGAGTTTTTGTTTTTTTTGTTGGAGCTGCTTCACAAATATGTAAATAGCTAGCATTTTTATGTTTTGCAAAATAGTTTACAAATGTTCGGGTTTTATTTACGCTGAATCCGCTAGGAGTCATGGCGCTACTTGGTACATTCTGTATAGCATCACAATCTATTTCAATACCAAAAGGTTTTTCTTCAATATGTTTTAAAGCGCGTTCCATTTCTGCTTTAAATTTTAATTCCTTTCTAATTTCAATAGCTTCAAAGGTATTGTATTTAATAAATTTAAATTTTTTTAAAGATTGCAGTAATGTATCAGCTGTGTAGTTTTCATGTAAACCGAACACAAAGTACTTTTCTAAAAACCCTTCCGCGTAAGCGTAACTAAAACCATTACCACTATGGCGCCCTTCTTCAGGTCTAAAATCTGAATGCGCATCAAAATTAATCACATTTATAGGCTTACTTAAAGCTAAAGATGTTCCCTTAATATTTCCGTAGGCATTGTTATGTCCACCACCAATAATAATGGGTTTTTTACCAGCTAAAACAATTTGATGAATAATATGAGACACATAAGAATCAATTTTAGAAACTATTTTCTTAGCTTTTTCTATATCTTTTTTTTTCGACTGGTTTAGTGTTGAGATTTCAGATAACTCGGTAGAGAAATTTAAATGCCCTAATATTAAAACCTTGTTAGCCTTAGTAAATTGGTTACTTTGAATGTTCAATAAAACTTTAAGAGTAGCCTCCCAAGCATTTGAAGTTCCTGTTTTTCCGTAATTAGCGAATACACCAACATCTTCAGGAAAACCAATTATTACATGTGTAACATCCAAATTATTAAGTTGTTCGTATATATTGGAAATGCTGGTTAATATTTTAACATGTTCGCCAAATTTGGATTCACCAGAGCGTTTGTTTAATAGTTTATTTCGAGTAGTGTTATTAAATAAAACCAGTTTATCCATAAGAGTAAATAAATTTTGAAGACTAAAAATACGTTATTATTTATTTAAAGCATTATAAAAAAACAAGTATTATAGATTAAATAACATTAGAATTAAAAACAAGTAATTATGGAAAACAACACAAGTGGTAAAGGCCTTAAAATAGCTTTGGGAGTAGCTTTAGTTTTATTTTTAGGAACAGCATTTTATACAATGAATTTGTATAAAAAAAGTAATGATACACAAAAGCAATTAACAGAAGAAAAACAATTAGTAATGAACGATTTAAACGCTATGGCTAAGCAATATGATGATGCTATTAGCGAGAATACAGTTACTAATGCTAATTTAGTTGAAGCTAGAGAACGAATTCAAGGATTAATTGACTCTTTAAAAATTTCTGAAACAAATGTAAAGAGCTTATGGAGATATAAAAAGAAATACCAGTCTTTACAACAAGAAATGGATGTTTTATTGGCTCAAAACGATTCATTAAGAGTAGAGAACTCATATTTAGCTACATCTTTAGACAGTACACGTGTTCGTTTAGAAGAGCGTAATATGTTTACAGATTCTCTACTAGTCCAAAATACAGCTTTAGCCGAAGTTGTTGAAAATGCATCCTTATTAAATACTGTAGGATTAAAAGGATTTGGCGTTATAGAAAGAACTTCTGGGAAATTAATCCCTACTGAAAGAGCAAGTCGTACAGATAAAATTAGAGTTTGTTTTACTGTCGCTAAAAACACTTTAGTACAAGAAGGAGAGCAAGAGTTATATGTTCAAGTAATAGATCCTAAAAACAATACTTTGGGATTAAACGAACAAGTACAGTTTGATGAAAAAACATTAAACTATAGTATTATTAGTAAGTTTAATTATGAAAATTCAAGTCTTAATATTTGTGAGTTCGTAGCATCAAAAGGAAATAGCGATTTTGCAAAAGGACGCTATATAGTAAATGTATTTAATGAAAAAGATTTAGTTTCAACGTCTGAATTTACTTTGAAATAAGAACGTTTATATTACTTAAAGGGAAAGCCTCAAGTTATTAACTTGAGGCTTTTTTATATATAGTTTATCAGGTAATTTATACGGAATTATCAAAAGCAATACTTAGTAAGACATGTTAACAAATTTATTAGCAAATAATAGACAAATTAATAAAAGTTGAGATAGAAGATGTAATTTTGATTTTACAGAAGTATTTTTGTTAATGAAATTAGAAGATGTTTCCGATTTAGTTTTTGACACTAAAATAACTCTTGTTAAAAAAGTATTTAATATGTCCATTAGCCAATAAATAGAATGAAAATAAATTTTGATTATCTGAATTCTATTTCGAAGATTTCTGAGGAAACTTTTGAAGAACTTCAAAGCATCTCTAAATTAAAAAGAATTCCTGCAGGAACCCAAATAATAAAGTTAGATGAAATGACATCTAAAATTTATATGCTAGTTTATGGGGTAATTAGATGTTATATTTCTACAGAGTCAGGAAAAGAATTTAATAAAAGTTTTTATTTACCAACAAGTTTTGTTGGCTCTTTAACAGCTTTAAGAGAAAAGAAGCCTTCTTTTTTTACTTTCGAGACACTTACAGACTGTAAAGTTTATGAAGTAGATTATTATGAGTTAATGAAGCTATGTGAAAGTAATTTAGTGCTTAAAGGTCTTCATAACAATATTTTAGGGATGTTGTATACTCAATACGAAAAGCGTTTAGTGGAGTTAATTTCAATGGATGCTACAAAGCGTTATTTAGAATTAAGAAAGGAAAATCCTAATATAGATGAGTTAATTTCTCAATATCATATTGCTTCTTTTTTAGGAATAACAGCGGTACAATTAAGTAGAATTAGAAAAAAAATAGGTGTTATTAACATTTGTTAATAACACCAAGCTGGTTAAATGATATATTTGTCTTGATCTCCTTTTTAATATAAATACAAAGGATTGATAGCTAACCAACCAAAAAAACAGGTAAATTATTTACCTGTTTTTTTATATGTTGTATTTAAGAACGTTTATTTTAAACTTCCTACCATATTTTCTGGTTTAACCCAGGCATCATAATCTTCTGCCGTAACGTAACCTAAATTAATAGCTTCTTCTTTTAAGGTTGTTCCATTTTTATGAGCAGTATTTGCAATTTCAGCAGCTTTATAGTAGCCTATTTTAGTGTTTAAAGCAGTAACAAGCATTAGTGAGTTATTTAATAGCTTTGTTATAACTTCTTGATTAGGTTCTATTCCAATAGCGCAATTTTCATCAAAACTAACGCAAGCATTTCCAATCAATTCAGCAGATTGTAAAACGTTTGCTGCCATAACTGGTTTAAATACATTTAACTCATAATGACCTTGTAAGCCTCCAACAGAAATAGCAACATCATTTCCTAGAACTTGTGCGCAAACCATAGTTAAAGCCTCACATTGTGTTGGGTTAACTTTTCCTGGCATAATAGAACTACCTGGTTCGTTAGCTGGAATAATAATTTCACCAATACCACTTCTTGGTCCAGACGCCATCATTCTAATATCATTAGCTATTTTATTTAAAGACACAGCAAGTTGTTTTAAAGCACCATGTGTTTCTACTAAAGCATCATGTGCAGCAAGTGCTTCAAATTTATTAGGAGCAGTAATAAATGGTAAACCTGTAAATTCAGCAATATATTCTGCAACACGTTTACTGTAGCCTTTTGGTGTATTTAGTCCAGTACCAACTGCAGTTCCTCCTAATGCTAATTCACTTAAATGAGGTAAAGTGTTTTCTAGTGCTTTTAGTCCATGATCTAATTGAGCAACATATCCTGAAAGTTCTTGTCCTAACGTTAAAGGTGTTGCATCCATTAAGTGTGTACGACCTATTTTAACTACTTCTTTGAAGTCTTCAGATTTTTTCTTTAATGTATTTCGTAATTGCTTTACGCCTGGGACGGTTATTTCTACTATTTTTTTATAAGCAGCAATGTGCATGCCAGTAGGGAAGGTGTCATTAGATGATTGTGATTTGTTAACATCATCATTTGGTTGAATAGCTTTTTCTCCTTCACCAATAATTTTTCCTGCTAATTGTTGCGCTCTATTAGCTACAACTTCATTCACATTCATATTACTTTGAGTACCAGAACCTGTTTGCCAAATAACTAAAGGAAATTGGTCGTCATGCTTACCTTCTAATATTTCATTACAAACAGCAGCTATTAAGTCGCGTTTTTCAATTGGTAAAACACCTAATTCACAATTAGTATAGGCAGCTGCTTTTTTTAAATAAGCAAATCCATAAATTATTTCAAGAGGCATAGACGCAGAAGGGCCTATTTTAAAGTTGTTTCTAGAGCGTTCTGTTTGTGCTCCCCAAAGTTTATCGGCAGGTACTTTTACCTCACCCATGGTGTCTTTTTCTATTCTAAAACTCATCTTAGTAATGATTAAATTTGAAGATGTAAAGTTAATTGATTTATGCTTTTTATTAGTATGATAAGTGTCAGTTTTTTATAAGTTTTTTTAATTGACTGATTATTGATTTGATACCATGTTTATAAGTAGAATTTAACATTAGTTAAAAACTCTGTTAATAAATTTAATTTTGATATTGTATAACAAATACCTTTGCATTATCTTTGCTTCAGATTTTTAATAGACACATACAACTATGTTTGATTTTGACCAATATTTAGGCTTTTTAGCATTTTTAACCATATTAACAATAGGATTTTGGTTAATGATATTTTTATTAACCTTTGTAATTCCTTATTGGATAGGAGGTTCTTTAATTGAAAGATTAAAAGAAATTAGAGAAGAAAAGAAGGCTAAGCGTCAAGCATAATTAAGATATAATTAATAAAAACAAAAAAGGAAGCTAATTTTAGCTTCCTTTTTTGTTTTTGAATATTTTGATTTTTAACCTTCAAAATCCATATCATCACCATTTCCACCTTGGTTATTTCTACGTTCGTTACGCTTTTTTTGTTGGTTAAAACGATATCTAAACGATAGGTTTATTTGACGTTGTCTCCATTGGTTTTCACTATATCTTGAAAAGAACTCTGTAGTTGTTAACGATTTTCGTTTTCTTGAATTTAATAAGTCTCTAACATTTAATGAGATTGTGGCATTATCATTAAAAATCTCTTTACTAAAAGCTAAATCTAAAGAAAAGATGCCTTCGGTTTCGCTTTGTGCATTTTGTCTTGCACCTCTATAAAATGCATTTGTTTGCCAATCTATTTTTGATGGTAAAGAAACTTTGCTACTAAAACGAGCAAACCAACTAGTGTTTTTAGCTCCATAATCTACATCATTAAACTCTCCTTCAGTTTTAAACTGGAAAAAGTTAAAACTTGTGTTTAATCTTAGCCATTTTTCAGGGTTGTAAAGCATACCAAATTCTGCTCCTGTTCTTTTATTTGTAGATAAGTTTACTGGAATAGTTCTAATAATATCAATGCCATCAGATGTTTGTTCACCTGTGTTTTCTTGTACATATTCAAAAGAATTTGTTTCATGTTGATAATAAACAGAAGTTGTTAAAGTTAATTTGTCCCATCGTTTTAAATAGCCTAAATCGAAAGCACTAGCAAAAGCAGGATTTAAATTCGGGTTTCCTTGAAATATATTAGTTCGACTTGAACGAGAGGGAAAGGGGTTAATAAACCAACCACGTGGTCTATTAATTCGTCTGTTATACCCTAAAGTGATACTTTCTTCTGAATCTTCCACACTACCTGATAAATTATATATAAGGTTTAGAGTAGGGAATAGACCCAAGTAGTTTTTATTGAAATCTGTATCAATAGGAAAACCGAATGAATCTTCAAGTTCAGCATCACTTAGTGTAGAATTTATTTTACCTTTTAATTGTGTATTTTCTAATCGTAATCCTAATAGAAAAGAGAATTCACCAAATTTTGTTCCGTATTGTGTATAAACCGCATTAACATTTTCAGTATAATCAAAAATATTAGAAATGGTATCATTAACAAAAAAGGTATTAGTATTTATATCTTCTTGTTCTAATGTATAATCTTTTATGCTGTTTTCAAAGTTACCTCTATATCCAGCTTCAAACCTAGTGTTTTTCCCAATAGGAAGAACATAGTCTACTTGAAATAAAGATTCTTTTTCGTCTTCTATTTCATTTACTTTTTCTATTTGGAAAGGTTCAGGATTACTTTGATTTGTGACTAAATAATCTTCATTAATATATGTGAATTGTTCTTCTGAACCTTTTTCAAATTGAACATCAGCTGTTAGTTGATGCCCATCGTTATTAAATTTTGTAATATAATTTAATGCAAACTGATAGTTATTACCATCTTCATTTTGTTTTTCAGTTCGTAAAGTTTGTTCAACAATACTACCATTATTAAAACGGTCACTATTATTTAGAGCTGTATCTCTATCTTCTCCATATCTGTAAAAAACACTACCAGTTAATGATGTTTTTTTAGATAGAAAGTACTCCATGCCAAAACTAGCATTATAATTTCTATTAAGGCGTTCTACCTCTGCATCTTCTCGTATTCTCTCATATTCTGGAGCTGTAGAAACATTGTTTATTATTTTATCAAAGTATTCTGTGTCGTTAAAACTATTTCTAGGCGAGTTAAAGTATCTAAACCCAAAGTTTGAAAACAGATTAAATTTTTCTGTTCTATAATTTATATTTGTAGAAACACCAATATTATCAGGGTTACCTGCGGTTAAATTTAATGATCCATTAAATCCTAAAGTTTCCTTTTGCCTAAGAATAATATTTAAAATTCCTGCTGTACCTTCAGCGCCGTATCTTGCAGAAGGGGATGTGATAACTTCTACGCGTTCAATAGCTTCAGCTGGTAACTGACTTAAAACATTGGTATCTCCAAAACCAGCCATAGCAGACGGTTTGCCATTAATTAAAATCCTAACGTTTTCATTTCCGCGTAGACTAATACTTCCTTCAATATCAACAGAAACGGAAGGTACATTATTAAGAGCATCACTTACCGTTCCACCTGCAGTAGTAAGATCTTTACCTATGTTATATATCTTTTTATCAAGTTTAATTTCAACAGTGGTACGTTCGGCAACAACTTGAACAGCTTCTAATGATTCAAAATCAATTTTTAATGATATAACTCCCAAATCTAAATCTTGAGTAATATTTTTGTTCGTTAATTTTGCTGTTTTATATGATATATATTCAATATTAATATTGTAAATACCTTTAGCTACTTTAAGGTTGAATTCACCATTAACATCTGTAATAACACCATCTATAATTTTATTTTCGACTTGGCTATAAAAAGAAACAGTAGCATATTCTAAAGGTTCTTTTGTTTCTGCATCGATAACTTTGCCTCTAACGGTAATGTTTTTGTCTGATTCAGCTTTTACGAGATTAGAAGTTAGGGATAATAAAATAAATAGAATACTGGTTGTTAGGTTTTTCATTGAATTTTTTTCTATTAGACTATAATAGCAGCGGGTGGTTTAATGTTTTAGTCGTTAAATATTTGTTAAATAAAAAAACATAGTAACCGTTGGCAAAATGATATTTAGTACTTGAAAGACAGATACGTTTTATAATAGCTAATAAGCTATAAAATTTCTAATATTAATTCTGGAGGTCTACCAATTACAGCTTTGTTTCCATTTATAACTATTGGGCGCTCAATAAGTTTTGGGTTTTTAACCATAGCTTCAATAATTTCAGAATCAGTTAAAGTTTTACCTTTAAAATCACTTTTCCATATAGCTTCATTTTTTCTTACTAAATCAATTGGTTTAATACCTAAAAGCGCAACAATGTCTTTTAAAGTTTCAGTAGAAAGATTCTCATCTAAATATTTGATAACTTCAAAAGGTTTTCCTGATTTAGTTAGTATTTCTAAACCTTGTCTAGATTTAGAACAGCGTGGATTATGATATATTTTTGTCATTTTATAAAAATGTTATATGTTGTTAATTCGTTCTGAAGTTGTTCTGGGTTCTTAAAATGAATGCCTTTAATTTTAAGTGTATTGGCAGCTTTAATATTTCTTATATTGTCATCAATAAAAAGGGCTTTTTCTGGATTTATATTGAACCTGTTAAGTGTAATCTCATAAATTTCTTTAAAAGGTTTTCTTGTTTTTTCATTACCTGAAACAACAATACCTTGAAACCAAGTTAAAAATTCAAAATGCTTTTGTGCAATAGGAAAGGTTTCGCTACTCCAATTTGTTAGTGCGATTACTTTGTAATTATTAGAATTTATAAGTGCTTCTAAAATTTTAACCGTTCCACTAATTTCGCCTCTAAGCATGTGCTCCCATTCTCCATAATACATTTTAATGTATTTTTTGTATTCAGGAAATTGTGAAACCAAATCATTAGTCGCTTGTTTTGTAGGATACCCTGCATCTTGATTTTCATTCCATTGCATCGTACAAATATTCTCTAAAAACCATTTCATTTTTTCTTTATCACCATTAAAAGCATCAAGAAAAACGTATTCGGGGTTCCAATCAATTAAAACACCACCTAAGTCGAAAATTATGGTGTCTATTTTAGTCATAATTGTCCGTCGTCCTCAACTTTTTGTCCCATCATCATTAAATAGGCTTTTAAAAAGCCGTCAATTTGACCATCCATAACACCATCAACATTACTTGTTTCATGAGCCGTTCTTACATCTTTAACCAATTTATAGGGTTGCATGACATAATTACGGATTTGACTTCCCCATTCAATTTTCATTTTACCGGCTTCAATATCTTCACGTTGTGCTAATTGTTTTTGAAGTTCTATTTCATATAATTGAGATTTAAGCATTTGCATAGCTCTAGACCTGTTATCGTGTTGCGAACGTGTTTCTGAACACTGAATTTGAATGCCAGTAGGTTTATGCACCAATTGCACTTTGGTTTCGACTTTATTTACATTTTGTCCACCAGCACCACTAGAACGCGCTGTTGTAATTTCAATATCGGCAGGGTTAATTTCTATTTCTATGGTATCATCAACTAGCGGATAGACATAAACAGAAGCAAAACTAGTATGACGCTTAGCATTACTATCAAAAGGAGAAATACGCACCAAGCGATGCACACCATTTTCACCTTTTAACCAACCAAAAGCAAAATCGCCTTCAATTTCTAAAGTCACCGTTTTTATACCAGCAACATCACCTTCTTGAAAGTTTAGTTCTTTTACTTTAAAACCGCTTTTTTCAGCATACATTAAATACATACGCATAAGCATGCTTGCCCAATCGCAACTTTCTGTACCACCAGCACCAGCTGTTATTTGTAAAACGGCACTTAAGCTATCGCCCTCTTCAGAAAGCATGTTTTTAAACTCTATATCTTCAAGAAGTGTTACGATACTTTGGTATTGTTGTTCAACTTCTTCGGCAGTAGATTCTCCTTCTTTGTAAAATTCATATAAAACTTCAAGGTCTTCAATACGTGTTTTGGCTGCATTGTAGTCTTCAACCCATTTCTTTTTTACACGAAGTGATTTCATTATAATTTCTGCAGCTTTAGAGTCATTCCAGAAATTAGGATCGAAGGTTTGTTCTTCTTCGTTTTGTATTTCAATACGTTTTTTATCTATGTCAAAGATAGTGCCTAAGTTTGTCAAGGCGGGTGTTGAGATCTTTAATTTGATCGGATGTTATCATTTGTAGAATTTGTTTTGGACAAAAATAGAATTTATTGGGCAAAGATTTAGTGATTGCATTTGTTTTTATTTGTAGTTAATAGATAATTACTTCTACTGATAAGGAAAGTTTTTTTTTATTAAATAATTTTCCCATATTTAAATATCAATAATCTTTAATAAATACGAGCTAGAATGAATGTTGGTGAAAAAAAAATTTCTGTTTTAGTGCTAAAAGGACATATCAATTTATTACCTTTTATTGTAAATTGTTTATCCCAAGTTAAAAGTGTTGATATATATGTAATTTCAAATAATAAAAACGAAGGGGTAGGCAGATCAAAAAAAATTAAAAATATATCGTATTATCCAAATACTATTGATGACATAGAATGGGTTTCAAATTTGAATAAAGAACTTGAGAAGTTTGAAATTGATTTAATACTTCCAATAGATGAGTATGGTATATCTACTTTAATAAAATATAAAGATTTATTGCATCAAAGTGATAAGTTAGTTTTATTACCTGAATTGGATGCTTTTTATTTGGCAAATAACAAAGGTCGCTTATCAAAGCACTTAGATTTATTTAATATACCAGCACCAAAAAGTGTTTTATATAATAAAAATGAAATATGCAAAGAGCCTCCTATCGAATTCCCTATACTAATGAAACCTTTGGAAGGTTTAGGTGGAGGAAAGGGTATTAATTTGTTTAATGATGAAGCTTCATTAAAAAGTTTTTTTTTATCAAACAAAGTTGATTATCCTTATTTAATTCAAAATTATATAAAAGGGTATGATATAGATTGTAGTGTGTTGTGTAAAAATGGCGATATTTTGGCATTTACTATACAAAAAGGAACTTTAGCAGGAGACAGTGAGTTTGTACCAAATATTGGATTAGATTTTTTATTTGAGGAAGATTTGTATAATGTTGTCGAAAAATTAATGAATTCTCTTAACTGGTCTGGGGTAGCACATATAGATATGCGTTATGATGAGAGTGATAAAAAGTTTAAAGTAATAGAAATAAACCCAAGGTATTGGGAAACAACGGAGGGTTCTGAAATTGCAGGTGTGAATTTTCCATATTTACATTGCTTAACGAGTTTAAATTTAAGTTTTGAATTGCCAAAATATAAACATGTCAAATATTTAAATTTAAAAGGGTTGAGTAAAACAATACGAACTAATGGATTATTTTTATTTCGATTAAATTTTATTTTTAATAATACACCAGTAAAATATTATTTGAAGGATCCATTACCTCTTCTTTTTATCATTTATTATAAAATTAAAAATATGTTTAGGGGTTAATTTGTTTTATAATGAAACTTGTTTTTATTTTAATGAAAAGAGAATCAAACCAATTATCTATTTTAATTCCAGAAACAAATAGTAATTTTTTACCTTTTTTAATAAACTGTTTGTTTGAAGTAAAAGGGAGTAAATATTTTTATATTATTTATTCTAAGTTTAGAAGGATGTTAAATATTTAGATTATTTTAATTTAGTTAAGATAGTTTGATAAGCAGTTATAGAAAAGAACAGCATCCAATTTATTATTCCTATAAATTTAAATCCATCTTCTATAAAATATTCTAAACCGCTACTTTCAAATATTAAATCTATTAATACAGATAAACCTAGAAAACCAACGGCTAGTGCTAAAAAAACATAGACACTATCTAAAATAATTTTATAAAACTTAATTATATACCAAAGCAATAACATGGCATATATAGCAAATGTTATTGGTTGTACTATTTTAAAACTTTCAAATGAATAAAAGATATAGTCATGGAACATAAAAAAATCATCTATTAAAAGTATGCTAGTAAATAATCCTGAACTAAGAAAAAAAAGGCTTTTTTTTGTATCATTAACTTTAAATAAGATAATTCCAGAAAAATAACAAATAGATGCCGTGAAACACCATAATAGGATGCCTATATTAGATAAAAAACCAATGAATGGATGAGACTTAAAAATTAACGCAGGGTCTCCAGTAAGTTTCTCAAAAGGGATATTAAATTTTTTGTTTATATAAAAAACACCACATAATAAAAAGGCAACTAAAATATAAATGGCAACTATAAAATGCGGTATTTTATCTTTATTTAGTTTTTGTTTGATTTTAATTATTTCAGAAATAATAATATTCATTTTTTATTAGCTATTTTAAATTTATTTGTAATAAAATTTACACCAAAATAGTTTAAATATAGTACTAATATATTTTTTTTGGTTAAATAGCATTGATAAACGTCAAACAGAAAAAAAGAGTGATAAATTTAATAAAGAATATATGATTATAGACCTTAGAAGCGATACTGTAACCAAACCAACAAAATATATGTTGGAAGCCATGATGCAAGCTAAAGTTGGCGATGATGTGTTTAGAGAGGACGAAACAGTTAATGAGCTAGAAACACGAGTTGCAAAAATGTTTGGTAAAGATCAAGCTTTGTTTTTTCCTAGTGGTACTATGGCTAATCAAACAGCTTTAAAGCTTCATACAAATCCTGGAGATCAGGTTATTTGCGATAAATATGCTCATATTTATAATTATGAATCTGGTGGTGCATCATTTAATAGTGGGGTTTCTTGTAAGTTAATTGATGGTAGTAAAGGCATGTTTACAGCAAAACAAGTTGAAGAAGCTATAAATCCAGATACTTATTATTATAGCAAAACAAGTTTAGTAGAAATTGAAAACACTACGAATAAAGGAGGAGGAGCATGTTGGGGTTTTAATGAAATAAAAAAGATGAGAACCGTTTGCGATGAAAATAATTTAGGTTTTCATTTAGATGGCGCCCGTTTATGGAATGCTTTAGTTGAGAAGAAAGAAACTACAGAACAATACGGAGAAGTTTTTGACACCATTTCAGTCTGTTTAAGTAAAGGTTTAGGTTGTCCAATAGGCTCTATTTTGGTTGGCGATTCTAAAATTATGCAAAATGCCATTAGAATTCGAAAAATATTTGGTGGTAATATGCGACAAGTAGGCTATTTAGCTGCAGCTGGACTTTATGCTTTAGATAATAATATTGAAAGGTTAAAAATTGATCATCAAAAAGCAAAAGAGATAGGTGTGGAGTTGAGTAAACTCTCAATGATTAAAACAGTAGAACCTATTGAAACGAATATTGTAATTTTTGAATTGCATAATGATGTTAATGAAAACCATTTTTTTCAAAAATTAGCCGATAAAAATATTCATATTATAAGCATGGGTAGTGGTAAATTACGCATGGTAACACATTTAGATTATACAAATGAGATGCATGATAAATTATTAGAAAATCTTATAAACATGTAGTCTAATAAAATATTATTTAAACATATCCATCCCTGGAATATTCGGCATACCATCTTTAGCAGCGGCAGCTAGTTCAGCTTCATTTATTTGTGTTGCTTTTGCAATGGCTTTATTTAAAGTTAAAATAAGATAATCTTCTAGTTGTTCTTTATCTTCAAGTAATTCATCATCAATAGTAATAGATTTAATTGTTCTATTAGCTGTTAATGTTATTTTAAGCTTATTGTCATTACTAGCTTCATCAATTAAAACAGTATCTAACCTTTTTTTAGTGTCTTCAACTTTTTTTGGGCTTCTTTTAATTTACCCATCATGCCCATCATATCTCCAAACATAAATTCTAGTTTTTTGTGTTACGTGCAAATTTATTGTAATTTATATGAAAAATGAAAAACATCACCCTTGTTTTATTGTTAAGTTCTATTTTTGCTGTTTCCTGTAAAAAAGATATTAAAATGGATAGCGATACAAGTACTACTAAAATTCCTGTAGCTAAAAAAATAGCAAAGAAATTAGAGAAGCATAATGATATAAGAATTGATAACTATTATTGGTTAAATGATAAAGATAATCCTGAAGTTATTGAGTATTTAAATGCCGAAAACGAGTACACCAAAAAAGTGATGAAGCACACAGAGGCTTTTCAAAAGGATTTATTTGAAGAGATGAAAGGTAGAATCAAAGAAAATGATACTACTGTACCTTATAAATTAAATGGTTATTGGTACTTAACACGTTATGAAACAGGAAAAGATTACCCTATTTATATACGTAAAAAAGAAACATTAGAAGCTCCTGAAGAAATTCTATTTGATTGCAACGACATGGCTAAAGACCATGCTTATTTTAATTTAGGAGGCATTTCTATAAGTCCGGATAATAAATTAGCAGCATTTTCTACAGATGTTGTTAGTAGAAGGCAGTATATAATTCAAATTAAAGACTTAACTACAGGTGAAGTCTATAGCGATAAAATTTTAAACACCACAGGAAGTGCTACTTGGGCAAATGATAATAAAACATTGTTTTATACAATGAAAGACGAAGTAACACTACGATCACATAAAATATTTAAACATAAGCTACATACTGATACCAAAGAAGATATCGAAGTTTATTATGAAGCAGATGAGACATTTAATACTTTTGTTTATAAAACAAAATCTAAGAAATATATTGTTATTGGATCTTCTAGTACTTTGTCATCAGAGTATCAAATTATAAATGCTGATACTCCTAATGATGAATTTAAAATGTTTCAAAAAAGAACTAAAGACCTAGAATATAGTATAGCGCATTATAATGATAGTTTTTATATAATAGCTAATAATGATGATGCAACTAATTTTAAGTTGTTAAAAACGAATGAGCAAACAACCGAGAAAGAATATTGGAAAGAAGTGCTTCCTCATAGAAAAGACGTCTTATTAGAAGATATTGAAATTTTTAAAGATTATTTGGTTGTTAATGAACGTGAAAACGGACTGAATAATTTGCGAATTATAAGTTGGGATGGTAATGAAGACTATTATTTGCCTTTTAACTCTGAAACGTATACAGCTTATATTGGTAATAATCCTGATTTTAATAGTGATGTATTACGTTATGGATTTAACTCG
Organism: Flavobacteriaceae bacterium HL-DH10; assembly: GCA_031826515.1. NCBI lineage: Bacteria > Pseudomonadati > Bacteroidota > Flavobacteriia > Flavobacteriales > Flavobacteriaceae > Thalassobellus > Thalassobellus suaedae. Next base: position 3,548,401 of record CP134536.1, read on the forward strand.
TTAACTTCTCCAAGTTCAGTTATAGATTATAATTTCAAGACTAAAAAAAGTGAAATAAAAAAAGAACAAGAAGTACTGGGAGGTGAATTTAATAAAGAGAATTATGAATCTAAGCGTATTTGGGCAACAGCAAGAGATGGTGTAAAAGTTCCAATATCATTAGTTTATAAAAAAGGGATTAAGTTAGATGGTACAAATCCACTTTTACAATATGCATACGGTTCTTATGGATCAACAACAGATCCATCATTTTCAACGATACGTTTAAGCTTATTAGATAGAGGTTTTATATATGCCATTTCGCATATTAGAGGAGGTGAGTATTTAGGAAGAGATTGGTATGAAAACGGAAAATTATTAACAAAAATAAATACGTTTACCGATTTTATAGATTGTTCAAAATTCTTAATAGAACAAAATTACACATCCAATAAACATTTATATGCTTATGGAGGCTCTGCAGGAGGTTTGCTTATGGGGGCTATTATTAATATGAATCCCGAATTGTATCATGGTGTTTTAGCAGCGGTTCCATTTGTTGATGTGGTAACTACAATGCTTGATGATACCATTCCGCTTACAACAGGGGAGTATGACGAGTGGGGAAACCCTAATGAAGTAGTATATTATAACTACATGAAATCATATTCTCCATATGATAATGTAGAAGCTAAATCTTATCCAAATATGCTGGTAACAACAGGTTTGCATGATTCACAAGTGCAGTATTGGGAGCCCGCTAAGTGGGTTGCTAAGCTTCGTGAATTAAAAACTGATAAAAATAAATTATTGCTTCATATTGACATGGAATCTGGTCATGGTGGGGCTTCAGGACGTTTCGAAAGCCTTAAAGAAGTGGCCTTAGAATATGCTTTTTTATTAGATTTAGAAGGAATTCATGGGTAATAAAAAAAAAAGTTTTATTTTTGTCAGGTTTTAGGTTACAAATAATTTTAATAATATTACTGTAGCTTATAAAAAGCATTTTATGGAAGAAAATCCAAGAGTAGTCAATAGTGTGTTAGATCTTATAGGAAATACACCTCTTATAAAATTAAATAATATAACTAAAAACTTAAAAGGTAATTATTTTAGTAAAGTAGAAGCTTTTAACCCTGGACATTCGTGTAAGGATAGAATAGCCCTTTATATTATAGAACAAGCAGAAGAACAAGGTATTTTAAAACCTGGAGATACTATTATAGAAACTACCTCTGGTAATACTGGTTTTAGTTTAGCCATGATAAGTATTATTAAAGGATATGACTGTGTACTAGCTGTAAGTTCTAAATCTTCACCAGACAAGATAGACATGCTTAAAACAATGGGCGCCAAAGTTTATGTTTGTCCTGCTCATGTTAGTGCAGATGATCCCAGATCATACTATGAAGTTGCTAAAAGATTACATAGTGAAATGAAAGGTTCTATTTATATAAATCAATATTTTAATCAATTAAATGTTGATGCTTATTACAAATCTACTGGACCTGAAATTTGGAAACAAACTGAAGGTAAAATAACTCATTTAGTTGCATGTAGCGGTACAGGAGGAACTATATCTGGAACAGCAAAATATTTAAAAGAGCAAAACCCTAATATTAAAGTTATAGGAGTTGATGCTTATGGTTCGGTTCTTAAAAAATACCATGAAACCAGAGAGTTTGATAAAAAAGAAATTTATCCATACAGAATTGAAGGTTTAGGGAAGAATTTAATTCCTACAGCAACCAATTTTGATGTTATTGACGAGTTTATTAAAGTTACTGACGAAGAAAGTGCGCATACAGCTAGAGAACTAGCTAGAACAGAAGGACTTTTTGTTGGTTATACATCTGGTGCAGCAATGCAAGCTATAAAACAATTAAACGAGCAAGGAGAGTTTAATGAAGAAGATAATATTGTTGTTATTTTCCCAGATCATGGTTCTCGTTATATGAGCAAGGTTTATAGTGATAAATGGATGAATGAACAAGGCTTTTTTGATAGTAAAAATGAAGTTTCTGAAAGCATACAATATATAAAATAGTGTGTATAGATACTAGGTGTTCAAAGTGATAATATTTGAGATAACAATAAAATGTTATCTCTTTTTTTATTTTATCAATAATTGAATGCTAAAAATTATGTTCAAACAATATAAATATTTAATTTTGCATGAACTAACCAAGAATAAAAAGCTTTCATGAAACTTGCTTAAACATATAAAAATATGTTTTTGTTTTTTCTTAAAAATGCAATCACTCTTTGGTAGTTATGTCTTAAATTTTAATAGCAAGCAATAAGATTATAATACATGAAGGATTTATTTGAAAAGATTTATAAAGATAAAGGTCCATTAGGAAAATGGGCATCTCAAGCTGAAGGGTATTTTGTATTTCCAAAATTAGAAGGAGAGATTTCTAATAGGATGAAATTTCAAGGAAAAGATGTAATCACCTGGAGTATTAATGACTATTTAGGTTTAGCGAATCATCCAGAAGTGCGTAAAGTTGATGCTGAGGCAGCAGCACAGTATGGTTCTGCATATCCTATGGGAGCAAGAATGATGTCAGGTCATACAGATCTGCACGAAACACTTCAAAACGAATTAGCGGCTTTTGTTAACAAAGAAGCAGCGTATCTTTTGAATTTTGGTTACCAAGGTATGGTTTCAACAATTGATGCTTTGGTTGCAAAAGATGATATTATTGTATATGACGTTGATGCACATGCATGTATTATTGATGGTGTGCGTTTGCATATGGGTAAGCGTTTTACTTATAAACATAATGATGTTGTAAGTTTAGAGAAAAACTTAGAAAGAGCCACTAAAATGGCTGAACAAACTGGAGGAGGTATTTTAGTTATTTCTGAAGGTGTGTTTGGTATGCGTGGTGAACAAGGTCGTTTAAAAGAGATAGTTGAACTTAAGAAAAAGTTTAATTTCAGACTATTTGTTGATGATGCTCACGGTTTCGGTACACTTGGTGCTACTGGAGCAGGTACAGGAGAGGAGCAAGGTGTACAAGATGATATTGATGTGTATTTTGCGACGTTTGCAAAATCTATGGCAGGCACAGGAGCTTTTATTGCGGCAGATCAAGAAATTATTGATTACTTAAAATATAATTTACGTTCTCAAATGTTTGCAAAATCTTTGCAAATGCAATTGGTTGTTGGTGCTTTAAAGCGATTAGATATGCTTAGAACAATGCCAGAGCTTAAAAACAAACTTTGGGAAAATGTAAATGCATTACAATCTGGATTAAAAGAACGTGGTTTTGATATTGGAACAACACAAAGTTGTGTAACTCCAGTGTATTTAAAAGGAAGTATTCCTGAAGCTATGGCTTTAGTTAGAGATTTACGTGAGAATTACGGAATATTCTGTTCTATAGTCGTTTATCCTGTAATACCTAAAGGATTAATTTTACTAAGATTAATACCTACTGCAACACATACATTAGAAGATGTTTCTGAAACTTTAGCAGCTTTTGAGGCTATAAGAGATAGATTAGAAAACGGAACTTACAAACGTTTATCTGCAGCTGTAATGGCAGCTATGGGTGAGTAGTAATAGTTTTATATAAAAACTAAAAATCCGATTCTATGAATCGGATTTTTTTTATGTAATATCTTTTCTAAATGTTTTTCGCCTCTTGTAAACCTCAGGCTGAAAATGTTTCCATATTTGGTGAATGGCTATATTATCTTCTAATTCTGGAGTTCTAAAACAGGTTTCAATGCCTTTTTCTTTAAAGGTTTCATAGTATTCATTAAAAATAACAGCATGTACACCTTTGTTTTGATAATCTGGGTGAATACCAATTAGGTAGAAAATCACGTCTTTACTGTGTTTCTTTGCATGCATAATATGTCTGAAACCAAAAGGAAATAATTTGCCGTTTATCTTTTTTAATGCTTTAGAAAAAGCAGGCATAACAATAGCAAAGCCAATCATTTTGTCATCTTTATCGACTACGAACTTGATGTATTCTGGATTTACAAAACTTATGAATTTCTTTTTAAAATATTCTTTCTGAACATCGTTAATGGCTACAAAGGATGATAGAGATGCATAACTATCGTTAAATAAATCGAACATTTTATCAGCATAAGGCATAACCTCTTCTGTTTTTGTAAGTTTAAGTGCTTTAAGTTGATAGCGTCTTTTAATAAGTTCTTGTGCCTTATAAAAAAATTCTGGTTTTACATTTTTAAAAGGAAACTTGCTTTCTGAATATGATTTTTCAATTTTAAAACTAGCTGCTTCATAGTGTTTAACGTAGTACGGGTAATTGTACCAAGTAACCATAGGTGCTATACTTTCAAAGCCTTCGGTCATTACGCCAACTTTATCTAAATTAGAAAAACCTACAGGGCCTTCAATGAATTCTAAGTTTTTGTCCTTACCAATTTCAATCACTTTATTTAGTAAAGTTTTAGAAACCTCAAGGTCATCAATAAAGTCAAACCAACCAAAACGCATTTTTTTTAAATTCTGACCTTTAATTTCAAGCCAATTTGTAATAGCTGCAATGCGTCCTACTATTTCATTGTTTTTGTAAGCGAGGAATAATCTAACTTCAGCATCATTGAAAACGGGGTTTTCTTTTTTGTCGAAGGTTTTAATTTCCTGACTAATAATAGGAGGTACCCAATATTCTGAATCTTTATATAGTTTGAAAGGGAATTTAACAAATGCCTTTAAATCTTTTTTTGAATGGACTTCTTTTAGTGTAATCATATTGAATTTATGAACTTTGACTATTAATTGCTGCCAAAATCGGTGTCATCTCGTTTTTGTTTTTTTATAGGATTATCTGTATCGTTTTTCTTCTTTTTCTTCTTCTTGCCATTATTACGATTCAATCTTCTTTCTCTTTCATCTTGAGCAGATGTACCATTATCAATTTCTTTGTCTTTATGAAAGTCTAACCTGTAAGACATTCCGAAATTTACGCCAAAAACAGAAGGCGTGTCTTTTGTGTTAAATGTTAAAGCTGTGTCTAGTTGGAAATCTTTACCCCATAAATAGGCGCCTCCAAATCTAAAAAGATTATCAGCATAAAAATCACTTTTGATACCTTGTGTTTCACCAAAAATAACCCATTTAGGATTGAATGAATGGGTTAATGTTAAAATGTATTGAAAATCGGATTGGTCAGTACCTATTCTATCTTTGATTAAGTTCATAACAAATACCCATCCACCAGCAAAATTATTTTGTGTTGCAATCATGATTTTTGGGCTAAAACCTTCTATTCCTGAAGCAGTATAAGGATTGTCTTTTGTGTCAAAATTAGCGCCAGCATAAACTGATATTGCGGGGATTAGTTCACTCCATTTAAAACTATGGTTTGCTTTCCAACTGTATAAATTTGGCTTATCGTTTTCTGAGTTTTTATAAGGGTCATATACTAAATATTTGGCTCCAATACTTAAAAATTTAAAATTTGCACGTTTATCTTCGGCAGATAAATTTGAACTATAAGTTTTTTTATCATTTTGAAAAGTACCTTCTATATTTAACTCTAATTCTTCCCAGATTAATCCGTATCGAGCCGCAAAATCTACACCTAAGCCAGAAACCTCATACGGGATTGCTGGTGTTCTTTTTTCTTTTATCATGTATGGGCCAACTTCAAGTTGAGCAACATTGGTGCCAACAGAAAAGGCGCTTCGAGATACGCCAGGTCTATTAGAGTTTATAACATCTGTATATTGACTAAAACCTTGAGTTGTAATTAAACTTAGCAGAACAAATAAGGTCGATTTTACTGGGGTCATATTTAAAAATTTAGATTTATTTATTAATAAATTGATTTCGTGTTTTTATTAATAGGATTTTTAAAGGGTTCTCAAATATAGATATTTTATACTTTTTTTATCATTTTTCAATGTTTTTTAAACGTATAGAATTGTATTTTTGTTTAAAATTTAATAAAAAGTTTTAATTATGGGTTTAATAAGAACCATACTTATAATTGTAGTAGTCTATTATGTTATAAAAGTGCTTTCAAGAATTTTTGCGCCTTTTATGTTAAAGTATGCAGCAAAAAAAGCAGAGGAGCGTTTTGGAGGTCAATTTGGACAATATAAAAATCAACGCCAGCAAGAAACTTCAAAAAAAGAAGGTGACATAACCATAGATAAAATGCCTAACATCAAAACTTCAAATAAAGATGTTGGTGATTATGTGGATTACGAAGAAGTTGAATAGAGGTGTTTTTATTTGGATTGAATCGTAAAAACTGATTATTTCAATATATTATTTCAATTTATATAATTCTTAAAAAAATATTCATATTTTCACGTTCGTTGTTTTTAAAACATTTTCATGCAATTTTCAATTAAAAGAATACTTCCTCACATCCTAATTCTTATAGGTTTTGTTGTTTTATCATTAGCTTATTTTAATCCTGTTTTACAAGGAAAACAATTATTTCAAAGCGATATCATGCAATATATTGGCATGAGTAAACAGCAAATAGATTTTAAAGCACAAACAGGTGAAGAAACATATTGGACTAATGGGGCTTTTGCTGGTATGCCAACTTATCAATTAGGTGCAAAATACCCTCACAATTATATAAAGAAACTGGATTTAGCATTACGCTTTTTACCAAGACCAGCGGATTATTTGTTTTTATATCTGCTCGGATTTTATATTCTTTTGCTGGTTTTAAAAGTAGATTTTAAACTCGCAGCTTTAGGCGCAATTGCATTTGGGTTTTCAACATATCTCATTATTATTTTAGGTGTTGGTCATAATAGTAAAGCGCATGCTATTGCATATATGCCATTGGTTTTAAGTGGTATATTGCTGACTTTTCAAAAGCAATATATAAAAGGGTTCTTGCTTACAGTAGTTGGTATGGGGTTAGAGTTGGTGGCAAATCATTTTCAAATGACCTATTATCTCATGCTATTGGTATTGGTTTTAGGAATCGTTTATTTGATTGATGCTTACAAAAAGAAAGTCTTACCTCATTATTTTAAGTCAATTGGTGTTTTGGTTGTTGCAGTCATACTTTCAATAGCTTTAAATGCGACTAATATTTTGGCGACTCAAGAATATGTAAAAGAAAGTACGCGTGGTAAAAGTGAGCTTACTATTAATGTAGATGGTTCGCTTAAAGAAGTGACTTCTGGTTTAGATAAAGATTACATTACTCAGTTTAGTTATGGAATTTGGGAAACTTTCAACTTGTTTATACCTCGTTTTATGGGCGGTGGTAATGGCGAAGATGTTGGTAAAGACTCTGCAACCTATGATGCTTTTAGAAAACTAGGAGCAACCACTACACAAGCTGCAGAACAAGCTAAACATGCACCCATGTATTGGGGAGATCAGCCTATTGTAGAAGCGCCTGCTTATGTTGGTGCGGTTATTTTATTCTTATTTATATTAGCCTTGTTTTTGGTTAAAGGGCGTTTAAAATGGTGGCTTGTTGGTGGGACAATCATGTCGTTATTGTTATCTTATGGAAAGAATTTAGGGTTTTTAACCGATTTCTTTATTGATTACGTGCCACTTTATAACAAATTTAGAGCGGTGAGTTCTATTCAGGTTATTCTGGAATTGTGTATTCCTGCTTTAGCTATATTCGGACTTGTAAGATTGTTTAATGATTTTGAAAAGAAAGAAGAAAAATTTAAAGCTTTAAAATACACCACAGCTATTACGGCAGGGCTTGCGATTGTTTTTTTGCTATTTAAGTCTTCACTATTTGATTTTGCAGGTATTAACGATGACTATTATCGTCAAAGCTACGGACAACCATTTGTTGATGCTTTAATTAAAGATAGAAAAGCACTCTATGCAAGTGATACCATAAGAACATTAGTTTTGGTATTGCTCTCGGCGGGTGTTATTTTTATGTTTTTGAGAGAGAAACTAAAAGAGCATTGGGTTATTGTTGCTTTTACGGTTCTTTTATTGTTTGATTTAATTGGTGTTGATAGGCGTTATGTAAATAATGATGATTTTATATCGGCTATTCAAGTAAATAAACCATTTCAAGCTAATGAAGCAGATAAAGAGATTTTAAAAGATACAAGCTATTACAGGGTTTACGATTTGGTTTCAGGACGTTCAAAACCATCGTATTTTCATAATTCACTAAATGGGTATAATGCGGCCGAATTAAAGCGTTATCGGGAAGTTTTTGATTGGTATATTTCAAGAAACAATATCAATGTGCTAAATATGTTTAATACTAAATATATTATTGCTCAAGATAAGGATGGTTCTGTGTTTACCTATAATAATGATTCTAATAATGGTGCAGCTTGGTTTATTAAAGAGTTAAAAGAAGTTAAATCTGCAAACGAGGAAATTAAACAGTTAGATAGTTTAGATAATAAAAACATTGCGGTTTACGTAAAACCAGAGATTGGTTTAGTTGAGTCGCTTTCTAATACATATACTTTAGATTCTTTAGAGTCTATTAAAATAGTAAAACATCAACCTAATTATTTAAAGTATGAATCGAATAATTCAAATGATGGATTTGCAGTCTTTTCCGAAGTGTATTACGGGAATGGTTGGAAAACCTTTATAGATGGTAATGAAACTTCGCATATACGTGTAAATTATACGTTAAGAGGCATGTTGATTCCAAAAGGAAAGCATACTATCGAGTTTAAGTTTGACCCTAATGTTGTTAAAACAGGAAGTGCTATTGCGTTGGCAAGCTCATTAATTTTTGGATTGTTGTTCTTAGGCGGATTGTTTTATGAGTTTAAAAATAGTGGGAGAAAATCTCGTGATTGAAACTTGAATTAAAAAGATTTCCTCCTTCGAGGGAATATAAGATGGATAAAAAAAAAGTACTCATTATTACTTATTATTGGCCACCAGCAGGAGGTCCAGGAGTACAGCGTTGGCTGAAATTTGTAAAATATTTGCCAGAATTTAATATTCAGCCTATTGTTTATACTCCAGAAAATCCTAACTACCCTATTATTGACGAGAGTTTAATAGATGAAGTTTCAAATGAGGTTGTTGTTTTAAAACAACCTATTAAAGAGCCTTATAGACTAGCAGGAGTGTTTTCAAAAAAATCATCAAAAACCATTAGTAAGGGTATTATTCCAGAACAAAAGAAGCAAAGTGTTGTTGAAAAAATAATGCTTTACATTCGCGGTAATTATTTTATACCAGATGCTCGTAAAAGCTGGGTAAAACCTTCGGTTGATTTTCTTTCAGAATATATTTCAAAGGAAAACATAGAAACCATTATTACTACAGGTCCGCCACATAGTATACATCTTATAGGTATACAATTAAAAGAAAAACAAGGAGTGAAGTGGATAGCAGATTTTAGAGATCCTTGGACAACCATAGGTTATCACAAACAATTAAAGCTTACTGAGGTTTCAAAACTAAAACATAAAGCATTAGAATCACAGGTTTTAAATTCTGCAAATCAAATAGTAGTTACGAGTTTTGTAACAAAAACTGAATTTCAGCAAATAACAAAAAAACCGATAGCAGTTATTACAAATGGATATGATACTGAAAAAGTAGGGAGCGTAGAGCTTGATTCTAAATTTTCGATATCTCATATTGGGTCACTTTTATCAAAAAGAAACCCTGAAATGTTATGGAAAGTTTTATCGGAATTGATTAAAGAGTATAAAGATTTTGCACAGGATTTTCAGCTTACTTTTGTAGGGGCAGTTAGTGAAAATGTACTAAACTCAATTGAAAAATACGGTTTAAGTGATTATGTAAATAATATAGGTTATGTTTCACATTTAGAATCTATTAAATTTCAAAAAAAATCACAATTATTATTGTTGATAGAAATAGATTCTGAAGATACGAAGTGCATTATTCCTGGAAAGTTGTTTGAGTATATTGTATCTAATAGACCTATTTTAGCTATGGGACCTAAAAACTCTGATGTTGAAAAAATTATTAAAGAAACCAATACAGGGAACTACTTTAATTATGATGATTATGACTCATTAAAAAAAATTATCTTAGAGCATTATAAAGCGTTTCAAAATAAGACTTTGCAAACCCATCCCATAGGATTGCAAAAATATCATAGAAAAGCATTAACAGAATCTTTATCTAAGTTAATATAATGGGTGTTGTAGCTTCACAATCTTTTAAAAACATAATATCTACTTATTTAGGTTTTGGTATTGGAGCCATTAATACCTTGTTTTTATATATTAATTTTCTTGGAGACGATTATTACGGTATGGTTGGCTTTATGCTTTCTTTGGCATATGTTATGATGCCTTTAATGGCATTTGGTGTCAATAACACCTTAGTAAAATTTTATTCTTCATTTAAAACACGTGTATCGTTAAATAGTTTTTTAACACTCATGTTGTTTTTGCCCATGTTTATTATAATTCCTCTAAGTTTTATAGGATATGTTTGTCATCAAAACATTGGGGATTATTTGTCTACAGAAAATACTATTATTAAAGGTTATTTATGGCATACCATTGTTATTGCAATTGCTTTGGCTTATTTTGAAGTGTTTTTTGCATGGGCAAAAGTGCAGATGCAAACGGTATTTGGGAATTTCATGAAAGAAGTGTTTCATAGGGTAGGAACCATGTTTTTATTATTTATGCTGCATTTTAAGGTTTTAAATGTCGAGCAATTCATGATTGGTTTAGTAGGTGTCTATATATTGAGAATGCTAGTTATGAAAATTTACGCATACAGTATTAAATTCCCTGTTATTACGTTTAAAAAGATTAATAATTTAAGTAGTATTTTAAAATATTCCTTTTTAATAATCATTGCAGGTTCTGTTGCAACGATTTTTTTAGATGTAGATAAAGTGATGTTAGGAAAGTATATTCCAATAAACAATATTGCATATTACAATGTTGCTGTTTTTATTTCGGCTGTTATAGCAGTTCCTCAGCGCTCTATGCATCAAATATTAATGCCGTTAACGGCTAAATACTTAAACGAAAAAGATTTTGAAGCTTTAGATGATCTATATAAAAGGAGTTCGCTAAATCTGTTCATTGTTGGCGGTTTTATTTTTTTATTGATTATTTTAAATATAAATCAATTATATCTTTTTATTTCTGAAGATTATAGCGTTGGCTTATTTGTGGTATTATTAATTAGTCTTGCTAAGCTCTATGATTCACTACTAGGGAGTAATATTGCCATTTTATTTTATAGTGATTATTATAGAGTCGTATTGCTTTTAGGTGTTGTTTTAGTAGTATTAATGATAAGCTTAAATGTGGTTTTTATTCCATTATATGGTATCAATGGAGCAGCTATAGCAACATTCATTGCTATTTTTACTTATAATTCTATTAAGCTTTTTTTTGTTTATAAATTCTTTAAAATCCTCCCTTTTTCATTAAATACTTTAAAAATAGGGGTGTTAATATTTGTAAGTGCTGTGTTGTTTTATTTTTGGGAGTTTCCATTTCATCCTATTATTAATATTGGTTTAAAAACATTGTTAATTACTGTTGTTTATACATTTGTAATAATAAGGTTCAATTTTTCTGATGATATTTCAGCACTTATAAAAAAAGTATTAAAGCTTAAATAATTTTGTAAAAACAGAAAACCCTACGGTGTTGCTTTGAGGCAAACTTACCGAAGGGCTTTCTTAACTAACCAACCAAAATTGTTATGATCTTCTACGAGTTGTTGTCGATCTTGTATTGTTTCTAGAATTATTTCTACTCTGTGTTACTTTTGGTCTACTTTGTGTAGATTTTGTTAAAGTACGTTGCGCCGTTGTTCTAGGTTTGCTTTGTGCTGTTCTAGTAGCTACACGTTGTGTATTTCTAGTGTTATTATTACTTCTATTATATGTACGAGTATTTGAACTTTTTGGTTTTTGTGTAACCGTATTATTTTTATTTCGAGTAACCGTTCTTGTACTGCTGCTATTGGTATTAGGTCTTGTATTTCGAGTAACGGTCTCTTTCGTTCTTTTATTATTATACACTTGAGAATTGCTTCTAGAAGGTGTTCTTGTACTTGTTGTATTTAATCTTCTAGTGTTATTACCATTATTGATTCTAGTATTATTATTTGCTGTAGCATTGTTATAACGTCTTGTAGTTTCTTTATTGCCACTTGTGTTTATTCTATTGTTTCTACTAGCATTGTTATCATAACGTCTGGTGCTTTTGTTTTGTACAATGGTACGTTTAGAATTAGCGTTTCTGTTTATTTTAGTTACATTTCTAGAGCTTCTGTTTACGGTAGCGTAATTTCTGTTTCTATACACATTGTTTCCGCGTCTTGTAGCAATTGCAGTTCTAGGTCTGTAGTTGTTGTAAAATGGTCTGTTATAAGTGTAGCGAACAGGGTTGTAATATTGTCTGTATGGTCTGTTATAAACCACACAGTAATCATAGGCAGGAATACTGTAAAATCTATGCCAAGGTCTGTAAATATAACCTCTGTTAAAAACATTGATGTAACCAGAACAGTGTGAAAAAGCATTATATCTATTGTAATGTACGTACAATCCACCAACACGATTTATGTAACCATAGTTGTTATAGTTAATATTTACGTTACCTACTTGATTTACACGTCCGTAATAATCATAATAGATAGGTGTGTTTTCTATTTGAATAATTGCCCCAAACTCATCATATTGTACATAGGCATTATAATCGTATCCAGAATTAAAACTAATATTTACATTAGGAGAACCTATTGCTACATTTAAGCGCGTATTGCCTCTTAAAATATTAAAATCGAATTGACCATCTCTAAATACTGAAAACTCAATACCATCTTCTACAAAAATGAAAGAGTTACCATAACCTCTATTGTAAATAGTTGAAGTGTTTTCTGAGGTGTTAGTTGCTGCTGTAACAGTAAATCCTGTAAAAAATATAGCTGTTATTATAAATAGTATCTTTTTCATAATTGAAAGTTTTAATTGTTCTACGGTTTTGTAATTACAAACAGTGTGCCAAAAAAATATTGTAACACTTAAGTATTTGAAAATCAATAAAAAATGGTTTTAGTTTTTTTAGACTAGATTAGGTTGTATTTATTTTGAATGAAAAAAAACTGATTTTGTTTAATATTAAATGTTAAGTCTTAAAAAAAATTCATAATAAGTTGTTTTAAACGAACTATAAAATTAGCCCTCAAAACTTATAAATTTTGAGGGCTAATTTTTTAACTAATAAATAACTAATTCAAAAAAATATTATTTGTTTTTCTTTTGCTTTTTCACTTTTCCATTTTGTTTAAAATAATAGCTGTCTTTATTGTCATGCTCATAATAATTATTGTTATCCCAATTGTTGTTTTGGTGTGTATTATTATTAGAGTAGCCAGTATTACAACTTGTGTTAAAAGGGTTTACTTGTCCGCGTATGTTTATAATTTCTCCCCATCGGTTGTAGTTTACATGCAAACCACCAACTTGGGTTAATGTATTGTTCCGACCACGGTTATAATTCATAAAAACGTTGCCTGCTCGTGTGATTTTACCATAGCGGTCGTAATTTAAAAATACGTTACCAATGCGTCTTACTTTACCATTTCTATCTCGTATTATGTTTACACCTCTGTTGTAATTAGAAGTATATTGAATACTCGTGTTACGGCTGCTATAGGTTCTGTTTACAGAGCTTCTCTTAGAATCCGATTTATAATAAATATTATTTTGATTGTTGTTAATATTTGTATTAAAATCGAAACTACCATCAGGGAATATTAAAAATTCTACACCACGTTCCACAAAGGTTATAGGCTCTGCATTCCTATAATGTTTTGTTTTATTTAAATTATTTGTGATGTTATTGATAGTTAGTGTTTTTGCTGATGCAGTTGTTAATCCTACTAACAAACCTGCAAATAAAAGTACTGTTCTCTTCATAATTATAGGATTTATAATTTTGCCTACTCTTTTAGCTTTTCGGCTTACGCTTTATTTTTATTGCTTTTTCAATTTGCGTGCCAAAAATTTAAATAATTGATTGTAAGCATGATAAGAATGTGTTGAATTACTTCATCTTTAAGATTTTTATGAAAACTAAATAATTTTATGGCAAAATCCATTGAAACTTGTGAGAATTGCGAGCAGCGATTTAAAATGGGATTACCCTTTTGTTCGCATTGCAGACCAAAAGTAA